>CAZHOJ010000042.1:0-1509 GCA_964534125.1 uncultured Ignavibacteriaceae bacterium | reverse complement strand
CATAAATGCCAATGGTTAAATCGATTTTCTCATCAATGGACAAACCTTGGCTTTTCACCAATTGATAAGCTTGTTCTTTTTCATTCTGAAGGATACAGTCACGCATTTCAATCATGGTGTTGTCCTCCAACATGATAGATGCTGTCGATAATTGATCCGTCCCGATAACGAACGACACCGATTACACGATCCATTGTCTTTAGTGGTTTTGGAATACCAGTCATGTGAATCGCTTGATCCAGCAAATCCTTCATTGTCACGATATTCAAACGAGAATTTTTAAGTTTATCGATCAAGTCTTGACGATTCGGGTGAATTACAATCCCACGTTCAGTCACGAGACAGTCAACAGAATCGCCTGGAGTGGTCACTGTAGTGACTTTTTCTTTCACCATTGACGTTCTCGACTTGGTTAAATTTGTGGTGATGATCGTTAATTTTGCACCATAAGCGGTGTCTGAATGACCTCCAGAACCGCCAATGAGATAGCCACTGGAATCTCTCGTGACATTGACAGTAAAATCCAAGTCAATTTCGGTAGCCCCTAAAATAACGACATCAAGTTCATTGACTTTTGGATGATCATACGGATTACCATATTCCGATGCACTCATCGATAGATGATTGGAATTTTCTCGATATGAGTTTACAGCATCTAAATCAAAACATTGAACATCATAGAGTTTCTCAAAACATTTGGCTTGAAGCATATCGACAAGAAAACCCGTGATACCCCCTGAAGCAAAGGATCCTTTGATGTTTCGTTCAATCATTTTCTCTTTCAAATTTAGAGCGACAGCTAAACTGGTTCCACCAGCACCTGTTTGAAAACTTAATCCTTGCTTAATCACACCGAGTTCATCCATGAGTTTGACGGTATCCCGTGCAATCTTCAATTGGATGGGATCACGTGTGGGTTTAGTTGTTCCAGAAACAATTCCTTTAGGATCACCAATTCGATGGGTTTTAACGACATAATCCACATAACGCCCATCAATATCGATACGATCGAGATGGTCAACTAAATGATCGGTGACGACCACTTTATGGGAAGCATACATTAAATCGGAGATGGCATATCCAAGAGTTCCACATGCACTCGGTCCATCGATTCCATTTCCATTCCCCAAATGATCAGAAGTGGGTACAGCAATAAACGCGACATCAATCTTCAAATCTCCGGATTCAATCGCTCGAGGACGTCCACCATGGGTGTCCATAATCAACATACCAGACAAATATCCTAATGATATAGCATCTGCCACTGGACCATTGATATAATTCGTCACAATCGAATCAATCTGTTTATTTTTAATCAGTTCGACCATCGGTTCGTGGACTGGAAAAATAGCACTTGGAGCTAATGTCATCCGTTTAAGTCCGCGTTTTTTAATTTCTGCTAAAACATTGTTTAAGACATCGTCGCCATTGCGTAAATGATGATGAAAGGATAATGTCATACCATCTTGAAACGGTATCAAATCAAAAATGCTGGCAATCGAATCGACC
>CAZHOJ010000041.1:0-1614 GCA_964534125.1 uncultured Ignavibacteriaceae bacterium | reverse complement strand
CTTTCGCATGGCATATTTACTTAATTTTATGGCAACTGCGACGTCTCGGAGGTCATTTCTGACTAAAATGATCGATCCGGTCTCAATCGCCACGTCAGTCCCTGATCCAATGGCAATACCCAGGTCGGCTTGAGCCAAAGCCGGAGCATCGTTGATCCCATCACCAACCATCGCTACTTTTTCGGTCTGTAATTCTTTGACCTTTTCCGCCTTCGCCTGTGGAAGAACCTGGGCCAAAACCTGATCGATCCCCGCTTCTCTGGCAACAGCTTCGGCAGTCGCCTGGTTGTCGCCGGTGATCATGACTATCTTTAACCCCATTTTTTTTAAGGAGGCTACCGCCTCTTTAGCTGAACCCTTCAGTTGGTCTGATACCCCAATGGCGCCGACCAACTGACTGTTCCTGGCAATAATGACAACCGATCGCCCCTTCTCCTCCAAACTTGTGATTTTAGATGCCAATTCTCCAAGCGGGATCCCTTTTTGCTCAAATAAACTCCGATTTCCAAGCAAAATAGTCGCGCCGCCATAAACGGCCTCTACCCCTTGACCGGAAATCGAGCTAAATTGCTCCGGATCAGGGATTTGCATATTTTCCGCTTTTCTTAGGATCGCATCCGCTAAGGGATGTTCGGACCTCTTCTCGGCAATAGCGGCTAAAAGAAGAGTCTCTCCCTCTCCAATAACATCGGTCACCTCCGGTTTTCCCACGGTCAGGGTCCCGGTCTTGTCAAAAACGATCGTTTTGATCTGGGAAGCAATCTGCAATGCGGTCGCATCTTTGATCAGGATCCCCAACTCCGCCCCCAAACCGGTCCCGACCATCACCGCTGTCGGGGTCGCCAGCCCCAGGGAACAGGGACAGGCAATAATAAGGACAGAGATAAAGATGGTCAAAGAAAAGATCAAGGTTTGTCCAAGAAGCAGCCAGGCCAGCAAAGCGGCAAAGGCGATCAGCATGACCGCCGGGACAAAATAGGCGGAAATAAGATCGGCCAATTCCTGTATGGGGGCCTTGCTCCCCTGCGCTACTTCCACCAGCCTGATCATCTGGGCGATAAAAGTCTCGTTGCCGACCTTTTCCGCTCTGAACTTAAAGGCGCCTGTTCCATTGATAGTCGCGCCGATCACCTTGTCCCCTGGGTTTTTAACGATCGGCAGGCTCTCGCCGCTGACCATCGATTCATCGACCGCTGAACTGCCTTCGGTAACGACTCCGTCAACCGGGATCTTCCCCCCCGGTTTGACGACCAAAACGTCGCCCACTATTACCTCGCTGATCGGAACTTCGCGCTCTTTTCCTTCCCTAATTACAACCGCCGTTTTCGCCTGGAGGCCGATCAATTTTTTAATCGCCGCCGAGGTTTGCCCTTTGGCCAGCGCCTCAAAGTACTTCCCCAGCAGGATAAAGGTGATCCGAAAGGCGGCTACTTCATAGTAAAGCCCCTCCATTCCCAACGGGATCTTCCCCAACCATTGGCCGATCGTCACTACCAAACTATATATGAACGCGGAGGCCACCCCAATAGAGACCAGGGTATCCATATTGGCGGTTCGGGTCTTGCCCAGGGCGAGTATCCCTCGTTTAAAGAAAATGGCCCCAAAGAAAAGGAT
>CAZHOJ010000040.1:0-1653 GCA_964534125.1 uncultured Ignavibacteriaceae bacterium | reverse complement strand
GCCTCTTCGCCTGATGCTGTAGTTTTCATGGTTCCCAGTCGATCCTGATGTTGGGCAAGTCGAAGATCTTGAGAACGAAGTACTCGTCATCGCGATAGCCGTATGCCTGGCGGATCAGCCAGCGGATCTTGTTGTTGAACCCCTCCATGCCTGCGCTGGTGAGCTGATCGCATCGCCAGTAGGCGAGGATGCCGGACAGATGAGATCGAATGGTCCGGGACATGCTCCCGAGCTCCGGGATGGCCGAAGCGTCGGCCTTGGCGCACCAATCGGTGAGCAGCTGTTCGGCTGTGTAACTGTCGGAAGCGAGTTTGTAGACGTTGCGCAGGGATTCTTTCATCGCGCTCGCGGTGCCCAGATCGCTGAAAGTCTCGCGGAGGTGCAGCAG
This sequence comes from uncultured Ignavibacteriaceae bacterium, assembly GCA_964534125.1. Taxonomy (GTDB): domain Bacteria; phylum Bacteroidota; class Ignavibacteria; order UBA10030; family UBA10030; genus 2-02-FULL-55-14. The sequence goes on along the minus strand of CAZHOJ010000040.1, from coordinate 1,265 downwards.
ATCGGCGTGGGCGTCCCGGTCGAGATCTTCTTCGTTCTTCAGCAGGAGGAATCGCTTTTTTTTAGCGCCTTGCTCTCGTCCTCTTCCAAGGCGGCAACGGTACGGCGGCGAACCTTGTCGACGCGCTCGTTCATCAGCTTGATCAGGTGGAAATGGTCAAAGACGATCTCGGCATCGGGCAGCGTCTCGCGCACCCAGGCGGCGTACCCGCTTGACATGTCCATGGCCACCGCCCGGATGGTCGCCTTGGACGAGCTCAGCCGCCTCCGGAAGCCCTTGAGCGCGTCGCCGCCTTTGCCGTCGCCGACATGCAGCACCGAGCCGTGCTCAAGATCCCGAACGATGGTCTTGTACTTCTTGTGGCCGACATAGATCTCGTCGATGCCGATGATCCGGACGTCCTTGAGCCGGATGGTCCGATAGCGTCGCTGCAGGCAGCGCTTCTCCGCGCTCTTGACCGTCTTCCAATCTACCCCGTAGTACTTGGCCACGGCGCTGATCGACATCTCCCGGCGCAGTTCCACCAGGCTGCGTTCCAACTGACGGGTGACATGGATATGATCGGTGGAGATGAACGGCAGCTGTTCCATTCGGAATGCACCGCAATCGTGACACTTGAGCCTGTGCATGGTCACGTGCAAGTAGAACTGCCGGCGCCCCAGCGGCAGCCCTTGGATGATCCTGTCACCGACCTCCGTCGCAGTCACGTCACCGCTGTGACAGGTGGGGCAATGGAAGTGACGTTTCTGGCGTTTGATGAATGCCACGGCACGATCACCCTCCCACGACCAACGCAGGAAGTCGAACTCACGAACGTCCTGGGTGTGAACCAACAGACTGTTGCTCATGGTGTGCATTTCCTGCGCTTGCTGATGAAACACCCCATCATGACGGGGAACGAAGGGCAAGCGGCAGGGCGTATAGGTGCCCCGTGCGGGCCGGCTCCGGAGGAGACGCTATGCCGCCCTGCCGCTTGCCCGAAGTGACCGGCATGATACCGTGCCACTCAGCAAGCGGAATTACACCGCGAGGTGAAGAACCAGAAGTTCCTCCTGCCGATTCCTGCCCGGGGAAAAGAACACGCTCTCCGTCCCCGGTTCCGTGCCCTCGGCGTGGATGGAGAGGTCCGGGGTCGGACGGACGGCGCTATATCGGCAGAGATGAAGGACGGCGGGCCGGGGCATGGTCCGCGTGTCCCCTCGCAACGCCGCAGGGGCCTCGGGGCATACCCAGAACCGGGCATCGGCAGGAAGCAGCAGGGGCAA
>CAZHOJ010000039.1:0-1801 GCA_964534125.1 uncultured Ignavibacteriaceae bacterium | reverse complement strand
GTAAGCCCGATCCAACGCCACATTGGTCCTCCTGCGGATGCGTCTGACTACACCCGAGCCGTGCGTCAGTTGGCAACCATCGCCCCCTACATCAACAGTGGGGTTTCCGCTGCGCCTACGCTGGGCTGGAAGTCCCCTCGTCTTTCCACCGAAATGCGCATCATCGCACCCTTGTTCGGTCAGCTCAACGCTTTTATCCCGAATCGTAAGTAAGGGAGATGGCGTGTCCATCTGGATTCACCGCAGGAGTTGGAAATACCTGTCGCATCATCTGTCCGTTCGATTTCAAATACGAACAAAGTCCAGGGAGCGAAGCATGTGTCTACGCCCGGGACAATCAACACCGAGTCTCGTTGAATGTTCTTCCTGTGCAAGGGACGAGTCCTCGGGAATTTGAGCGGGAACTCGAGCGGTTTGAGAGCCGACTGGAACGACTTCGGGATGACATTCGCAACACGGAAGCCGAGACCCAGCGTCTTCAGGAGGCTCGGGATCAGTCAAGTCGTTGGACGGCTCAGTCGGGGTCTCTGGCAAGCGAAGCAGCGGCATGGCGGGAGATTTCTCAAACGGGCAAGGAGATTCGGGAGACCACTGCGTCCCTTCGCCCCATGCGTCCTCCTACGGCTCCCGCCACGGATTTGGACACCCAACGTCGGGCAATCTCGTTTGAGTTGAAACAGGGTCTCACCTTTCTTCAGGTAGTCCTGTTCTTGGTAGTGCTCATCCTCCTTGGCTATCTCTTCTTGTCCACAACACTCGCACACGGTATCGCATTTTTGCTCTTGTGTGTGGCGATTGCAACTGGTTTCTTTCTACGGAATTGAACAATGGGTATATCCGGTAGCACCATGTCCATAGAAGGAGGTGCAAGTTTCCTTCCCAAATGTCCGGCTCCATTCGTCAGTGCTGACGCACTGACTTGTGTTATGCCGTGTCCCTCCGAGAAAAAGTTTGTTCGTGAAGGAACTGCGGGTTCCTACAAGTGTGTCTACTCCCCCGATCGGCAGATTGCGGTGAGCCTTACAACGGTGGGGGCAGCATCGTTTGCGGGCACATCCTTGTCCGACCTTCAGAAGGTTGATGTTGCCCGATCACGGGAATTTTCTACCGAGAAAGATCGGTTTGAACGAGAGATTGCGGTGGCATACGGCAACATTGACAGGAGCCAAAAAATCGCCGATGCGTTCCGAGACCTTCAGGCAGCCGAAAATGCCCGGGATCAGTCGCCGGAAGCCTATCGGGTGGCGAGAACGGCATACTACACGCTCGTCAAAGGGTCTCAGTGGATCAATGAAGAACGAGAGCGGGTGGCACAAGCCGAAGTGGAGCCCGAAGTTCAGCGATACCGGGATTCAGTCCAAGCATTGACGAACCAGACGGCGGAACAAAAGAAGGTATTGGATGTCGTCAACGGAGTGAAGGACAAGGTGTTGAGTCTGCGGGATGATTTCCAGTATTCCGTCAACACCTTCCAGGGACAGATTGCCAAACTCAAAGACCAGATTACCTACGACGCCCGGAAGCGGGCAGAGGAACCCGAGACACCTGCGTGGTTCTGGGTGGACGGAGTTCTCAATGTCCTTCTCGCCGCCGTGCTCATCTACGCAGCCTATTCGCTGTATAAGAAGGTCATGGCTCGTCGGTCTATGGCTCCTGCGGTAACTGTGGTCACGAATCCCTCCGTCTAACCAGCAATGGAGGTTACCGACCCTCGTACGGTTCTTGACTTTCAAAAAACAACCTTTTGTGGACATCTCCGGTCGCATGTTGTGAAGGTTCTCCTTCAGAACATCCATCTCGG
>CAZHOJ010000038.1:0-1845 GCA_964534125.1 uncultured Ignavibacteriaceae bacterium | reverse complement strand
CAGCCGGTGACAGCCTATGTCACCGTGCACAACCATGGTGGGATGGGTCGGTTTGTTGTGATGGCAAAGTTGTATGAGATCTACCCGAGCAGCACGACATTGGGCTCAACCCTGGTCAGCGGTGACACCGCCTGGCTGCCGTCTCAGACCTGGAAGAAGCTTGTGTTTAAAACACATGCTGAAACGGCCGAACCGGTACCAGCGGGGGGGCAAGCCGTAACAGCCATCGTGCTGCCAGCCGAACAGTTCCAGCCCAAGCGGGTTTACCTGCTAGACACTGTGGTTGTCAAACAACTGCCCTATCTCAACTTCCCCGATGGTGATTGGATTTCCTCTGCTGACGCCTGGCGGGCATCAGCCGACCGGCAGATGGCGGTGATTGTGGTGATCGAGGGGGAGGATAGTTGACAGTTTTCAGTCGGCAGTTCACAGTAAAGAGGGTTAGTAGCGGTTGGCGTGTGTCCTGAACGAAGAAGAAGCGGGGTTGAAACCCCTGCTTAACACGAACAAGTCCTGCGGACTGAAGAGCATGCTTGCCTCCTGAGCGAAGCGAAGGACCTCTACCTCTGGCGCATGGATCATGTGGCAGTGTTGTTTAGGCGGCATTCCCGATTTTGTTCTCTAAGGATTTGCATGCGAGATCTAAGGGTCCTATAATTCGGATCAATAGACTAAGTTTTATGGCATAATTCTGTTTAGCACAACAAAATAGCACTGTGTATTGTCAGGAATCGCAAACTCATTCGAAGAATTATCCTAAACAATTTAATAAATTATCTAGACAAAGTGTGCCTGGAGAAATACCCATGAAAGCAATCGTGTGGACAAAATACGGACCCCCCGAAGGTTTGCAACTCAAAGAAGTGGAGAAACCTTCGCCTAAAGACAATGAGGTGCTGATAAAGGTCTATGCGACTACCGTAACCACAGCCGATTGTGAACTGCGAAGCCTTAGGGGCTCGAGCGTGTTCTGGCTCCCCATGCGTTTCTATTTTGGTCTCCTAAAGCCAACGCGAAGAACAATATTAGGGCAAGAACTGGCTGGGGTGATTGAAGACACTGGCAAAGCGGTCACCCAATACAAGAAAGGCGATGCGGTGTTTGCCTGGACCGGGCTCCGTTTGGGCGGGAATGCGGAATATGCCTGCCTGAGCAATACAGCCACAATGGCGATCAAACCAACCAATATGACTTACGCCGAAGCAGCTGCTGTCCCACTTGGGGGACTTGAAGCCTGGCACTATCTTGCTGGAAATATCCAGGCGGGACAACAAGTCTTAATAATCGGCGCAGGCGGCAGTATTGGCACTTTTGCCGTACAGCTTGCAAAACACTTTGAGGCTGACGTGACTGCTATAGACCGCTCCGAGAAGTTGGATATGTTGCGCTCGATTGGGGCAAATAAGGTTATTGATTACACCCAAGAAGATTTCACGAAGAGCGGTCAAACATATGATGTGATTTTCGACGCTCCAGGCAAGAGTTCGTTCTCCCGATGTAAACGCTCACTGAAGCCCAATGGACAGTATTTTTCCGCCAACCCTGGCAAGTCCCAGCAGCTTCGAACAACAGGGAATGTCAGCACACGGCCCAAGAAAGCGACAGCGATGTACACCAATCGGAGGACGGAAAACTTGGTTGCCCTCAAAGAGCTCATCGAGGCGGGAAAAGTGAAATCCGTCATCGACAGAAGTTATCCGCTGGAACAGACTGCTGAGGCTCACCGTTATGTCGAAACGGGGCTAAAAAAGGGGAACGTGGTCATAACAATTGAGCATGAGAACAACACCTGACACAGCATGCTTGCCTCCTGAGCGAAGCGAAGGACCTCTACCTTTGACTTGC
>CAZHOJ010000037.1:0-1882 GCA_964534125.1 uncultured Ignavibacteriaceae bacterium | reverse complement strand
TATTCGCGGTCGCGCGCATGGAGACGCAGATGAGAACCCAGTCCCGTAAACCCAGTTCCGCCCCGGAAAAAAGTGTCAAAGGCTCTGCCAGCACTGTCGGGTCGGATAAGCGGCTTGATCAGCTATACGACGAAGCAGCCCGAACCGGCGACCTGACGAAGGTGCGCCAATACAAGGCCTCGTTGAAGAAGTAGCCTGATCCTGGCGCCAACCAGGAGCAATACCAATGCCTAACGGCTTCAGTAAGCAAGAAGTGGTTGCGTTCGACCAGCTTCTTGAGGGCTTCCAAGACGCCCTCGTAATGTCCCGCAACGTTGCGGTTTACCGCACGGACCAGACCATGATGGAGCGTTCCAACGACACCATCTGGCGCCCGCAGCCCTACATTGGGCTGAGCTACACCGGGTCGGACGCGACGACCAACTTCACCGACTACACTCAGTTGTCCGTGCCTGCATCGATCACGACACAGAAGCATGTGCCGTGGATTTTCACGGCCAAGGAACTGCGCGATGCTCTTCAGGAGCAGCGGATCAGCCAGTCGGCTGAACAGAAGCTGGCCTCTGACATCAACCAGGCGGTGATCGACTCGGCGTCTTATTACGGCTCCGTGTTCGTCAAGCGCACGTCGGCGGCTACCGGGTTCGATGACGTGGCCCAAATCGAGGCCGTGTTCAACGAAAGCGGCGTGTCGCTCCAGGATCGCAAGCTTGTGCTTTCGACCCGCGATTATAACGGCATGGCTTCTGACCTCCAGAAGAACACCCGTTCGTTCGGCGATCCGATCTCTAACGAGGCCCTTCGCCGTGCATCTGTTGGCATGGTGGCGAGCTTTGACACGTACAAGGCTGATTACCTGCGCCGGAAGGCTGCTGCTCTGGCCGTAGGACCGTCTGCGATCACCACCAGCACGCTCGATGCGGCTCTTAACTATTACATCCCGAGGGCAACTTCGACGGCTGTAACGGGTGAGATCAACAACGTTGACAACCGCTTCGACAACATCACCGTAACGGATACGACGAATGTCGCCGTTGGTGATGCGTTCACGATTGCGAACGTTAACCGCGTCCACATGATCACCAAGGAAGACACCGGCCAGCCGATGACCTTCCGTGTGGTCGAGGTGGTCAACGGCACCACGCTGAAGATCACCCCTCCGGTGATTTCCAACCAGGTCGCTGATCCTGCCTCTGCGCAGTATCAGAACTGCGTAGTGACATCGAAGAGCGGCACGGCTGCAATTACGATGCTCAACACCGTGGCGGGCTTCATGAACCCGTTCTGGTCCAAGGATGCGATTGAAATCCTCCCCGGTCGCCTGGCTATCCCGAATGACGCCGGTGCGGCTGTCATGCGGGCGAGCACGGACAACGGGGTTGAGGTGGTGATGCAGAAGCAGTTCGACATCAACACCCAGCGCATCAAGTTCCGCGTCGATACCCTCTTTGGCGTGGTTAACAAACAGCCGCAGATGAGCGGCATCATCATGTTCAACCAGTAACGAAGGGCCAGATCAATGAGCGCACAACAAGCAATAGGCCCATTCGGCTCCACTGAACTCACCCTGGCTGTGGGTCAGGCAGTGGCTGTATCGTCCATGGGTGCCTTCAAAGTCTACCGCCGGACGGGCGTGGTAGCTTATTCGTGGGTTGAGGAAGTTTCGGCTAGCAATACCGAGGTTTCTGTAGGCCCTTACGCAGGTGTCACTGTGGTCCGCATTGATGGCGGGGCATGGAACACGCTGTATAACGTGGGCACGGCAGCGGTTGCGGCCGAGACCTTCGGCGGGGCAGGCCCGACGCTTAATTCCTATGTGTATTTCAACCACTTCACCACGTATGATGCGACGGAGTGGACGATCACGACAACGGAAGCGGGC
>CAZHOJ010000036.1:0-2012 GCA_964534125.1 uncultured Ignavibacteriaceae bacterium | reverse complement strand
AGCCAGATCGACAGTGTTGCCGTAATGCCACTGTTATTGGTGGCAACGAACCGGTCAATCGATACCCGGCCGCCCGACACGGTATACTGCACCGTTTGCGTATTTTCCGCATATTTGGTCTGAACAAGGGGCTTTGCAACAACGGTCATGGGGCTACCTGTAACACGGCAAGCAGGGCTGCGGGAGCGGCCGGGGCGAAGGCTGTGGCCGCCTCGGCGTTCAGGAACAGGTCAACATCCGACACGGAAAAGAAGCACTCCACATAATCGCCCGCGTTGAGGGCGAAGAACTCGGCGCGTGACACGGCTGCAAAAGAATTATTACCCGTCTCGGTCTCAATCACTGCGCTGTCAGGCACTGCCGTGCCATTGATTGCAAACCACAGCCAGATATTTTTGGGCGCTGCTGACGTACTGCTGAGCTGCGTCGAGAAATCAAATTTGTACGTCCCCTTCCGCTCCACGACGATTCGGCTGGCCGGGCTCCCGAGGGTGATGTTCTTTGAAATGGGAGCAGACGTCCAGGTGATCGCCGTAGCCGTGTCTGCCAGCGCCGCAATCTGATCAGCGGTCTTGATAAATTCCGCATACGCAAAGCGGTCAAGCCGGTCCTGTATCCGGGAGGCCCATGACAGCGCTTCGAGGGCATCAAACCCGTCCGGCTCCTGTGCCAGTGCGTCCACATCCCGGCGCAGCGTCACCAGCTCGGCAGGCTGCTCCGCTGTCGCCTGCCTGAACAAATCCTCAAATGCCCGGATTGCTTCCGGGTCATTGTCAACGATCTTGGCGATCTGGTCCCGGGTAAGGCGTCTCTGGGCCATCAGAAGTTAAGCGCCTCTATCCTGGCCTCAAGGCGTGCGAACGACAGGAACGCATCGCTCGTGCCCCGGAACCTTTGTGCCCGCCAGTTGCGCATGTTCCCCTGCTGGAGCCATACCAGACGCTTAGAGCGATTACCCGCCTGCCCGGCATTGATCCACCGGGGCTGCGACCAGTTCACGCCGTCCGTGGTGTATTGCGTGTAGATTTTAGGCTCCGGCCCCAGCGCATTGCGCCCGGTCAGTGCCACAAGCTCAAGCTCATAGATGATCGCCCCGCGTCCCTCATTATAGAGGATCGTGGTCGAAAACTCCCACCCGACCGGCTCACCCCAGTGCGTTGACACACTGTCCGTGAGGTAGCCGACAGCGCCCGATTGGGTGTCTGCCACGTTCCAGCGGTCATAGGCCCAGACCATGTCAGAGACACGCCATGTTGATGTGTAATCCGTGCCAGATGACAGGATGAACCAGACGGGCTGCTGCGCGCGTTGTGAGACCGCCGGGTCATAGACGAGCGTCTGGTTCGGCAGGTGGAGGACAAGGTGCTGGTAATCGCGCCCCACACGGGCCTCAAGAAAGGAGGTAGCCAGCTCAGCCTCGGTGTATTCCTGTAGGATGAGGTCAATGTCCATCGTGCTGATCTTGGCGGCCTGGCCATTCGTGGCGAGCCAGACTGCCGGGGCCTCATTGCGTCCTGATCCAAGCATTGCGACAGCATCTGCAAACAGGCACGCCGTATGAGGGCCAAACGTGCCTTTCATAATCTGGGCACCCTCAACCCGCTGGAACGGAAATCCCGTAGTCCCGATGTTGTCGAACACCTCGGTCGTGTGCCGGTTGATGACGTAGGCCTCATTGCGGATTTTAACGAGGCTTTGCAGCGGGTCAGGATCGGCCTCGGAACTCCCGTATTTGAGCGGGTCGATGCTGAACGGGTCTGTCAGCTCGGTGATGATGATGAACTCGTCATCAATGAACATGAAATACCCGTCTATCCAGATGCCATCCTTGACGCTTCCGAGGTCGGGATCGGTGATCTGTGTGAGTGTCGTGCCGTCATACAGGTACGCATCCGGCTCGGCCACAATTGCTAGCTTGTCGAAGCTGTAGGTCATCGTCACGCGGCCGGTGCCGGGGATGCTGCCCAGCGTGGTGACTGTGCCATCCTCTGCCACCGACACGAACGATGTGC
>CAZHOJ010000035.1:0-2084 GCA_964534125.1 uncultured Ignavibacteriaceae bacterium | reverse complement strand
CTCAGGAAGTTTTTGGAGTGTCAACATCACCTTATCGCGGTCAGTATCGGATAGTTCCAACTCAGAACACATGCGCTCTGCCAAACCAATCTGTGTATCCAATACACTAGACGTATCATTGGTAAACTTTGCGAGGGCTTTACAAAGACCGCGAATACTCACATGAAACAAACTCGCAATCTCTTCATGAGACCGAGTCGCATCATGCTGACGACATGCTGTAAAGATTGCAGCTGCCATCAACGCACGACGTGTTTCTCCGCGTGTTTTTTGAGCATCTTCTACATTTTTAAAGAGTCCACAAGCATCTATAACGATGGCCTTGGTAAGACCGGCACGTAATGCCGTTGTCTGTATAGAATCAAAGATACTCATCCAAGAACGTTCGCCGTGAGATGAGAATGACCAAGCTGACAATTTTGCAATTGTCTTTGATTCTTCGGATTGATTGGGAATTCTCTTTCGCATCATGACTGAACCATAGGAGGAATTGGGTAAAAGTTGTGATGTAACTGTGCCTGTGCGTGAGGGATCGTCTTCTGTATTGGCGTATACCCTCCATTCTGCGCCTTCATCGATAAAACTTCCAAGGATTGTGCCACAGCAAGTACAAGTGCGTTCGCCATCGTTAATTTCAATATCATTTTCGCCATGTTCACACTGCATGGTGTCCTATGTCAAGTTGAAAAACGTTCGTTTTTAACGAGGCATTTGGTATGGATCATACGGCATTGGACGATAATTTGTAAGTAAAGGTGGTCGGTATGAATTTGATTTGCCAGGTGTTTTGACCCAAGAGATGAGCAAGTATTTTTCATCAATCACCCATACCAAGAATCCGGCCGATTGAAGTGTTTGAAGCAAGTAGTCTCTTGCTTCGGTGAGTTGAAAGAGAGGATATCCAAACACATAGGTTGGAATTTCAAAGACAACGTAAGGAGCGTTTGGAGCATGAATGGCTTGTCTTCGAATTTTGGCATACAATTGTGACAGAACAGGACGCATAGCTGCCATGCGTTGTTCTTTTCGTGCTTCTTGTTCTTCCCATACTTCTTTTGCTTTCAGCATGCTTACTACATTCAGACAAGAATGTATTTCCGTTCTATCGCATTTGGTGGCGGAGGAGTTCGAGGTGGAATTCATGTTGGAGCAGTTGCTGCTCTCGAAACGTTACGAGGAAGTCTAACCTTTCCGGATGGAGTGTATGGATGTTCCGTGGGTTCAATTGTAGCAACAGCAGTGGCTTTTGGAATGAACGCACTTCAGATTCGGAATGTCTATGACAAATACTTGAACCTGTCTACATTTGTTCCTGGATTTCGTATTACATCCATTCAAAATTTAGTGGAAAAGAAGGGACTGTTTTCAATGGAAAAGTTAGAAACCGCACTTGTGGATATGTTCCAAAGCGAAGGGATTGATCTGAAAGGAAAACGATGCGCAGATGCCAGTCAATCTCTCTACATTGTTGCTTCCAATCTGACAAATGGACGAGCCACTTTGTTAACCGGAGATGTTCCTGTTTTGGACGCCATTAAATGCTCGTGTTGCTTACCATTTCTATTTGAACCTCAAGTCTTGTATAATCATATCTATGTTGATGGTAGTATAAAGGCACATTATCTTCACAAACTGGTCCCACGAGATTGTCTAGTGCTTCACATAGACCAATCACATAAACCGTTATTTGTAGGAGACATGTCCAAGACGTCATTTTTAAGTTACGTAAGTCACCTCTACAATACAAGTCGTAAAGATAACATTACACCCAATACATTGTGGTTTCGAAATGAGACGATTCAAATTCTACAAGAACTCAAACCGGAAGACAAACAATTAATGTTTGACCAAGGGTATTCACAAACTCTGGCGTTCTTTACCAAGAGCGCTCCGGAGAAACTGGAGTAGATTCTCTTGGGTGCGTTTACCTTCAAATTGTGCCAGAGACGTTGGAGTTTCTAGCAAAATGGTTGGGTATCCTTCTACTTCATACAGCGTTGTTGTTGCGCGATCTTCATCTGCATTCACGCGAATTGCTTTGACTCGCGTATTTCCAAACATGGGACTGGATTCCAGACTCTTTT
>CAZHOJ010000034.1:316-2212 GCA_964534125.1 uncultured Ignavibacteriaceae bacterium | reverse complement strand
ATGATGGGAATCATTTCATCGGTTGCCCTTTCGACAATCTCTGCTCCCTTGTAGACACCTGCCCACTCTTTACTGTAAAACATTGCCAGGTCTTTTGTCGCAATACAACTGCGTGTATCCGATTCCAACAAGGCATTCAAAAGTAAAAATTGCCCTGTCACTTGGATAGTTTGGTTGGTAGGTATATATGTAAGAGCGATTGGTCGTGAGAGTTTGCGAGTAAACTCATCCATTGTTCTAAACGAATAAAAACGAATTTCATCACACCTATTTCAAGGATTCAAGATGGGAAATCAAAAGTCTCGTGTTCAACCTACTCAACAACCTCAACCGGCAACAATCACAGTAGCCAAACAACTTGAGATTCTTGAGAAGAGACGTATACAAAAAGAAGCATTAATTCGAAGCTGCACGGAAGATGCCAAACGTTTGGTAGCGTTACAAGACAGCAAAGGCGCACTATATAAACTCAAGACAAAGCGCAGACATGAAGAAGAACTTTCAAAGATATTTGTGATGATGGACAAACTTGCCGAGATCCAACATACAACTGAAAGTGCAAAGATTACAGCAGGTGTTTTCCGTGCCACAGAAGTAGGAACGTCAGCAATCCGATCAGTTGGATTGGATGTAGACAAGGCAGACGAAATTCTAGAAGCGTCACGTGATGCGATTGATGGAGTCAATGATGTATCTGCGGTATTTGGGCGAATGGAGGTTGATCCGGACATTGAACGAGAACTCGCCGAGATGACTACAATTCAGATACCTGTTTTACCGGCAATTCCTACCCATGTTCCTGTTCCAATGACGTCCGAACAGGAGCTAGCCGAATTGGACAAACAACCACTTCCTGCGTAAAATATAAAATGAGTGAATCTGTTGCCGCGAACGACAAGGCTATCCACTGGACAGAGATGCTTGAAGAATATTTCGCATCTACTGGCGAGAAGGCCCATTGCTTATCATGGTGTCACAAGCGTGCGGAACAATTATATAGCACGCGCCGCACATGGATTGACCTTCCTGTTATTGTGATTAGTGGTGTGACTGGTTTTTTGTCTGCCGGTTCTACGACCTTATTTGATAACCCACAGATGTCTTCGGTTGCGTTGGGTGTCGCGTCCCTGTTTGTGTCTGTATTGAATACAGCCGGTTCGTATTACGGATGGGCAAAACGAGCAGAAGGTCACCGTATTTCGGCGATACATTATGCGCGTTTGTATCGTAGCGTCTCTGTGGAACTATCTCTTCCACGCGAAGAACGCACTCCACCCAATGAATATCTAAAGTATGTCAAGGATCAATATGACAGACTACAAGAGATAAGTCCTTTGCTACCCCCTGAAGTGATTAACGAATTCCAAAAGAAGTTCGCAAATGAAAAAGAGATTTCCAAGCCTGAAGAAGCAAACGGTTTGGAAAAGATTACTGTCTTTCGTGGAAATGAAAATTTAGATGTGTCGGATCCAAATGAGTCAAGAAGTCCGCAATTCAAAATTCGGACACCTAAAATATCAAAAGTATCAACACCTGAGATCAAAGAAAACCCCATGTATAAGGCAGCTCAACTCGCAAAGAGGGCGTCTCCAAATATTTTAGCAGCCGCTGCTCCTGCCCCTCCTTCAATTCTAATACCATCAAACGTAAGTTCAAGCTCAAGTTCAGTAAGTGAAGAGGAGGTTACAGTTGAGATGGAGCAGCCAAAGCCATCTTCGTAACCGTATAGTGTCTCTTTTTATATAACCCATTTCGTTCTTGAAACTGACGACGAAACTGTGGATCTACAATATCTAATATCAAAGGATGAATCTTTCGTGCAGATTTTTCTACACGCAATATACGTCCAACAATTTGATCAATATCAGGTCGTGGTGTTGCCATCATTAATGTATT
>CAZHOJ010000034.1:0-306 GCA_964534125.1 uncultured Ignavibacteriaceae bacterium | reverse complement strand
TGTCGGCACATCAAATCCTTCCTTACACATTGCATATGTTGCTATGAGTATAGATCGAGATGAGCAATACTCGCTCCGTTTTGTCGCATGAACATCCGTGGATAGAATGGCTGCTTTGTCTTGAAGCTCTGAGGGCAGCATCGAAAGAATATCTTTCGTATGTTGAACGCGGTCGGTCAACACCAGAATCTGTCGCTCTGGGGACTCTTCTAGTACATCTTTCAGAATCTCTACTAACCATGACGTACGCTGCTTTTCTTCTGTCAGTTTGTTGATCATCAGTGTCGTAAACATAACACCCTGTTT
>CAZHOJ010000033.1:0-2253 GCA_964534125.1 uncultured Ignavibacteriaceae bacterium | reverse complement strand
TTTCCTGATCCGCTAAGAGTTCCCTCTACTACGAGTTTTCGAGACTCAGGCATTGAGAGAAATTCTAAGTCTTGTTTTGCAGTGTTAATCGCACAAGTCTCATATCCGAACTTATGGAAAACTTCTGCCATGCGACCGCCGGCTTGACCCGAGCCAACAACGCCAAATTTCAAACTAACGTGAGATTTACCGCCGATTTTCATTACTGTCTCCGACATCTCTTTTTTCCCTACTTCTTGAAATACTTCTGGTTCTGCAGGAGTATTTACATTATTTTCGGCATCCTTTTTCAAGGCCGATACGAGCTCAGCGTCGTCGTCCTTTCGGATTACCTTATAGTTATTAGCCGATGATGAAAAGTAAAAACTGCTCATTTCTTAATCCAAGTGTTTCCTGAATACCACGACTTGGTATGCGTTATAGATGCCTCTAGCTCCGTTGGAACAACGCCGTTGCCGGTAGCAACAAACTCGTAAATAGATGCTTCTGAAGACTCATACCCAGGCAAGGCTACAAACTTTCTATCACCTTTGATAAAATCCTGTAGAGCAACATAAACATCCTTGACGTAAAGGAAAGACTCTTTTTTGTGAGAAAGTGTTGATTTGTCAAAACTCTCATCAGATAGAAATATCTTAGCTAAGTCATCTGTTGCCGGAAGTCTCGGGCCAAACACCTTTGGCAGCAGCATCGTCCTTGTAGCTGATTCGTATGGGTCAGACGTTAAAAGAATTATATCTTTTCTTTCTTTTAACTGTGAAGGAACCGAACCAAAACACAATATTGTCTGAGGGTTTTCAAAGATCAGTCTCTTATCTAAGCCGGTATCGCCGGCAGAATGAAATTGAGAAGAAAAGCGACTTCGGCTTCTTATGCTTGGCTCTACTGAGTGATACGGACCATCGGTCAAAAATATACCAAGTATATCATCAGACGTATGCTGAATAAAATAATTTGACATGTTTGAGCCAAGAAATGAATCAACTCCGTAAATTGCTATCTTCAATGACCCTCCTGCTAACACCAGATAGGACAAAGTTGGACATTAACGTCGTCACCGATCCTATCGTATTTAAGGTTTCCTGCTTCAACCGACTTGCAAAGTAATCACCTTTTGGGATCAGACTCCGTCTTACATATCGTCCACAGGCGATTAAAGTCTCCGTTTAGCCTTCGGCGACTGAAGAGTATAACCTCGTTAGGGTCAGCGTAGCTGACTAATAAACTGATTCGAGGAGGTCCTCTTCGATTCACTCATTGATGGTTTTGTGTAGAATTACATTTGGAAGGCAAACGCCCCAAACCCCTTCTACCCGTCAATAAGATTGACTTCCTTTTTTAGGAAGTGGTTGGTGATTTTAGTCACCATTATAATTACATTATAAGCACACAAAATAAACGTCAATGCTAAATGTCCAACTTTGTCCACTTATTTCGGTTGCAGCCGTAGCTCTTCTGAACCAGGATCGAAGCCGTCAAGACCTTCTCTTAAATTTTCTTTTTCTTCCGAGTCTTCCGAGTGGTCGTCGCCGAAATCAGCCGAGTCTGAACCATCCTTATCTTGGTCTGCTGCAATCTTGGTCGACAGTCTAAGGACAGAGGCACTCTTTGGAGGAGGCGGAGGCGGGATGTCTGCACTAATAAAAGGATCAACGAAAAACTCGTCTTCCTCCTCTGTCAAGGCGTCTTCGTCGAGCAGCGTCTTTTCTTCGGACTCTGTTGCCAGGTCTGAATCAAAGTCGGTCAGAGGGTCGCCATCCAAGTCCGTCTTAAAATCTCCAGTTTCTTCGTCTAAATCTTGCCGAGCTTCGTCAAGGTCTGCAAGAAATTCTGGATTTTCTTGGGCTTTTCGATGTCTCCATGAAGAGAGACTTATTTTTGTTTTATAAAGATTACTCATATTCAGTCCTTAGAAAAACAGCCGGAAAGAAGTTTTTGCTTTCTTAAACAGCGGTGGTTTGATAGATGACTTCTTAACAGGTTCTTTTGTAGCCAGATCTTTGTCAGCAGGCTCCCCTGTATCAACAGGCTGTTCTGGCGGGGTATCTTCGGCAGGACCAAAGTCAATTGGAGGCGGCACGACCTTTTGTCTTTGCTCCTTAACTTCATTAGGATCCTTTATCTCAGGAACACCTGCAATCTGTTCATCAACAGCATTAAGCTCTGAAAAGATTTCGTCAAGTCTTTCTTTTATTTCCTTAATGTCTGGGACGGCGGTCATCTCCATACCATAACCAAGTATTATTTTATGGT
>CAZHOJ010000032.1:695-2496 GCA_964534125.1 uncultured Ignavibacteriaceae bacterium | reverse complement strand
ACCACACGTACTTCGTGGCTACCAATCTCTTTCTGTAGTCCAAAATGCAAAGGCATCTCTCCGGTAGGTTTCAATCCCATAGAAATATCGCTGTAAGGCATCTCTTCCCAAGAATATTCTATCTGTGGTGGCTGGCTGAAAAATCCTTTGACCACTTTGATCTTCTTAAACTGATCAGGCTGCATGGTCTGTTTGCGGACTCCGCTGGGCGTGACGTAAAAGTGATCACGATCGTGATGGCGTATAGAGATGTTACCATCACGGCTCGTGATCCAGTTACGCTTATATGCCTCTACTAATATATCGCATATGGTTTCTAACATTAATGGAACTGCTCCTCTTCGGTTGATCCTTTCAAAGCCTGTGTGCTAGCATCCGCTTCGATGGTAGTGGTCACGCGATCGAAATAGCCGGTGCCTACCTCACGCTGGTGCTTGACTGCTTCGAAGCCTCTTTCCGCTGCTGCGAACTCTTTTTCTTGTAGGTCCACAAATGCCGGCATGCCTTCGCGAGCATAGCCCCAAGCCATATCGAACATATGATAATTAAGGTTGTGAAAACCAGCAAGGGTAATAAACTGGAACTTGTAGCCCATTGCGCCAATCTCTCGCTGGAAACGTCTGATACTATCTTCATCTAGATTCTTCCTCCAGTTGAAACTTGGCGAGCAGTTGTAGGCCAGCATCTTGCCTGGGAACTGCTTGTGGACTGCTTCTGCGAACTGTCGGGCAAACTCTAAGTCGGGCTTACCAGTCTCGCACCATACTAGGTCAGCATAGGGAGCATAGGCAGTGGCACGACTGATGGCCTGCTCTATTCCGTTCTGTGTCCTGTAAAATCCTTCCACTGTGCGTTCACCTGTGAGGAATGGCTTGTCGTTGTCATCGATGTCGCTGGTGATGAGGTCTCCGGCTTCTGCATCAGTGCGAGCGATAACGAGAGTAGGAACGCCCAAGACATCACTGGCAAGGCGAGCAGCCACGAGTTTATTGACGGCTTCACGTGTAGGTACAAGTACTTTACCTCCCATATGTCCACATTTTTTGGCACTGGCCAGTTGATCTTCAAAGTGTACTCCGGCAGCACCTGCCTGTATCATGGACTTCATGAGTTCAAAAGCATTGAGCACACCACCGAAACCTGCCTCAGCATCCGCTACGATAGGAGCAAAGAAGTCTTGATCTTTGCCTTCCATCCACTGTATCTGATCTGCTCTTCGGAACGTATTGTTGATCTTGTTTACCACTGCAGGTACCGAATCTGCTGGATAAAGGCTTTGATCAGGATACATTTCTCCTGCTAGGTTAGCATCTCCTGCTACCTGCCAGCCACTTAGATAAATGGCTTTGAGTCCTGCTTTGACCTGCTGTAGGGCCTGCATACCTGTGAGGGCACCCAGGGTGTTTACGTAATCTTCAGTCTTCAAAAGATTGAATAGTTTGTTTGCTTGTTCGACAGCGAATTGATCTGGATAGACTCGCGAACCTTGTAGGTTCACTACTTCCTCTGCTGAATAGGGTCTCTTAATGCCAGTCCAACGTGGGTTCGTGGCCCAGTCTTTCTGTAAATCATACTGTCTCTGTGTGCGTTGGTCCATTTGGATCCTCCTATAATTTGTGTCCAGTATTTATGGTTATCACTTACTGGTTGACAGATAAATTAACTGCGCATATAATACATGTATGAAAGAAAAAGTTATATTAACAGACGCAGATGGCGTATGCCTAGATTGGGAATATGCCTTTGATATTTGGATGCAGGAACACGGTTTCCAAAAGCAAGCAGGTGGGCAGTTCATTTA
>CAZHOJ010000032.1:0-685 GCA_964534125.1 uncultured Ignavibacteriaceae bacterium | reverse complement strand
AAACGCTATGGTATTGATATGGAGCAAGGCAAGAAGCTGATCAAGATCTTTAACGAATCAGCAGCTATTGGATTCCTCCCTGCTCTAAGAGACAGTATGTACTATGTCAAACGACTTCACGAAGAACACGGCTATGTTTTCCATTGTATCACTAGCCTCAGCAAAGATGAGAACGCACAGAAACTGCGCACAATGAATCTGCAGAAACTGTTTGGCAAGACAGCGTTTGAAAAGTTCATATATCTAGGTACGGGCGAGGACAAGGATGAAGTTCTCGAACAGTATCGAGACACGGGTTGCTGGTGGATCGAAGATAAGATCGACAACTGCCTAGCCGGACTAAAAGTTGGATTGAATCCTCTGCTGATGGAACACGGGCATAATATGGACTACGAACATCCAGAAATTCCTCTTGTCAAACACTGGCGCGATATCTACCAGCGGATCGTAGGCTAAATACTCCTGGGGAGTAACCATCCTTAACGGGAATTGTGGGTCGTCAACACGGTGTAGAAAGACACCCGGACCGCAGACTAAGAGGTGAGACCATTTTAACTTCAAGGAGATTAAAATGGCCACTTTCGCCTTTTGGGCATCGCTGCCCTTCATTCAAGTCGCAACATTATACGCGATTATCGGTAGTTTAACTGCAAAACAACAAGACTGGATCCTAGCATCTGCTCGT
>CAZHOJ010000031.1:590-2578 GCA_964534125.1 uncultured Ignavibacteriaceae bacterium | reverse complement strand
ACCGTTCGCCCTCCTCGCCGCCGCCGCCGGCGCCGTCACCGCCGCCTAAATCGCCGTCAAGGCCCTCGACCTCCGCTACGACACCGTCCGCCGTCGAGCTCGACGCGCCGCCGGCCGCCGTCATGGCTAAGAAACCGTCCACCGAGGAGCTCATCCTCGCCGAGCTCGTCGAGCTCAACGCCGCCGTCGCCGTCGTCGTCGGCCAGGTCGACGACCTCATCGAGCTCGTCGAGCAGCTCGTCACCACCCCGCCGCCGGCCGTCGACCTCGACGAGCTCGTCACCGCCGTCAACGGCATCGCCGACGCCCTCGCCGCAATGATGCACGCGATGGGCGGCCAATACGCTCAAGCCACCGAGGAGGCCCCGAATGCATGACCCGACCCGCGACGTCACCGTCGTCATCCCCACCATCCCCGCCCGCTCACGGCTCCTACAGCGCGCCATCGGCTCAACCGCCCGCCAAACCCACCCGGCGGCCGCCGTCGTCATCTCCAACGACGTCGACGGCGTCGGCGCATGGGAGAACCGCAACCGCGGCGTCACGCACGTCCGAACCCCGTGGTGCGCGTTTCTCGACGACGACGACGAGCTCCTCCCCCATCACCTCGAAACCCTCCTCGACCTCGCCACGAGCTCCGACGCCGCCCTCGCGTTCGGTTGGTTCGACGTCGTCGGCGGCCGCGACCCGTTCCCGCAGCATCGAGGCCGACCGTTCGACCCGGCCAACCCGCACATCGTCCCCATCACCTACCTCGTCCGCACCGAGGTCCTATTCGAGGCCATGCTCGCCGTCGGCGGTTTCCAACCCGACCCCGCCCTCACCGGCGCGTGGGACGTTCAAGATCAACCGCTATTCGTCGCAATGGCCGAAATCGGCGGCACCGCCGTCACCGACCGAGTCACCTGGCTATGGCATCATCACTCGCGAAACACCTCCGGCCTCCCCTCGCGGGTAGTACCGTGACGCGTCGACGACGAAAGGGCCGGCCAGCATGAAGCAACGCACCCCCGCCGAGTGGCGCGACCACCTCCTCGACAAGCTCGCAAGCCAGGCCCGCTATCACGCGGTCGGCGACGCCTACTACACCGGCGACCACCCGCTCCCCGACGCACCCGCCGGCGCCCGCGCCGAGTACCTCCGCCTCATGCGCCTCGCCCGCTCGAATTGGTGCGAGCTCATCGTCGACGCCGTCGCCGAGCGCCTCATCGTCGACGGCGTCCGGTTCGGCACGACGAACGACGCCGACCTCGACGTCTGGCGCACCATCTGGCAGCCGAACGGCCTCGACGCCGAGCACGGCCAGGTTCACACCGAAGCCCTCATCGGCGGCACGGCGGCCGTCCTCGTCTGGCCCTCGCCGGCCGCCGGCGAGCCGCCATCAAACGCTATTTCGAGGACGACGTCGAGCTCGTCACCGTGCAGCTCGCCGCCGAGGTCGCCCCCGACGGCGTCGCGATGGTCTACAAGTGGAGCCGCGAAACCGGAAAACAGGAGTGGACGCCCTACGCCGACATCGGCGACCCCGGCGTCGAGTTCGCCAACCCGCTCGGCGTCGTTTCGTTCATCCCGTTCCACAACAAGCGCCGCATGGTCGGCGCCGGCGTCAGCGAGCTCGACGGCGGCATCACCGACGTCCAAGACCGCATCAACGAAACGCTATTCAACCGCATCACCGCCGCCCGGTTCAGCGCGTTCCGTCAGCGATGGGTGACCGGCATGGACATCCCAACCGACCCCGAAACCGGCAAGGCCATCGAGCCATTCAAGGCCGCCATCGACCGGCTATGGATGGCCGAGGACAACGAGGTCACGTTCGGCGAGTTCGGCGCCAGCGACCTCAAACCGTTCATCGACTCAGTCGAGGCCGACATCCAACACCTCGCCGCGATTTCGCGCACACCGCCGCATTACCTCCTCGGCCAGTCCGGCGCGTTCCCCTCCGGCGAGTCGCTCAAGGCGACCGAAACCGGCCTCGTCGCGAAGGT
>CAZHOJ010000031.1:0-580 GCA_964534125.1 uncultured Ignavibacteriaceae bacterium | reverse complement strand
CGAGGCCCGCGCCCTCACGTTCGGCGAGTCATGGGAGCAGGTCATCCGCCTCGCCCTCGCCGCGATGGAGGACGCCCGCGCCGCCGACGACAGCCTTGAGGTCGTCTGGCGCGACCCCGAAAGCAAGAACGTCGGCGAGCTCGTCGACGCCCTGGTCAAGCTCGGCACGCTCGGCGTCCCGAACGAGGTCCTATGGCAGCAGTACGGCGCCACCCCGCAGGAGGTCGCCCGCTGGCGCGCCGGCGCCGCCCGCGCTCAGCTCGCCGCCGCCTCGGCCGCGCCCTCGACGCCGCCGCCCGCCGCGCCGCCGCCGCCGACCTCGACCTCGCCGGCGGCCGAGCCCGACGACGTCGAGGAGCTCGTCCCGGCGCAG
The DNA here is from genome assembly GCA_964534125.1 of uncultured Ignavibacteriaceae bacterium. Classification (GTDB taxonomy): domain Bacteria; phylum Bacteroidota; class Ignavibacteria; order UBA10030; family UBA10030; genus 2-02-FULL-55-14. The sequence goes on along the minus strand of CAZHOJ010000031.1, from coordinate 207 downwards.
TAGTCGGCGATGGCAGCCGAGGACCTCATCCGCGCCTACGGCACGAGCTACGACGAGCTCCGCCTCGGCACCGGCGAGTTCGTTGAGCAGCTCTGGCTCGACCTCGGCGGCCCCGACGACCGACGCCTCGACGAGTTCGCCGACACCGCGGCGGCCGTCGTCGACGACGCCAACGCCTCGACGGCCGCCCTCGTCGACGAGTCCGTC
>CAZHOJ010000030.1:0-2619 GCA_964534125.1 uncultured Ignavibacteriaceae bacterium | reverse complement strand
GGCCTATTGCTGGCCGGGGCTTTGACAAAACAATAACACGCCGGATGGACGGCACTGTGACGAGGATTGAGAGATGACTGACAATAACCACGGCGGGGCGGCGTTTCCGCAGGAAGAAGGAATCATCTAATGTATTGCCCAAGCAACATCATTATCAGTAGCCGCTTCCTGTGGGTCGAACTGCACACTAATGGCGATTACACTGGGCTTTCAAATGTGCCCATTCGACAACGCTTGAATCCACTCCGATACGAGATCGGCATAGGGCCGCGCGTGCCGGTAAAAGGGACGCCGTCCGTCCGTTATCTGATTGTTCTTAACCGTGACGGGCTTTGGCGCGTCAAGTGGGCCAACTTCAATTGGAAGTATCTAGGCGGCGAAGCTCGATATGAGAAGCGCCGCGCCCGTGGAGAAACGAAATGACCGAAACAGGATCGCGCGAAGCGATAGAGGAAGCGAAGGCGCTGGCAAAGATACTGCCCGTTCATGTCATGCGGCTGGCCAACTCGAATATCAACATGTCCCAGTTCGACTGGAACGAGATCAGCAACGACATCCTGCTTGCCGCTCGCACCCTACGCGCCGCGCTCGGTGCGCCTGCGGACGGGGCGGGGGAGGTGGAGGAGATACGGGCGAGGCATGAGTACATCGAACGCATCTGCCCGAACTTGAGCGACCACGCCCACACCGACCGCGCCACCCTGCTCCGCCTCTTAGACGCAGAACGCGCTCGGCGGGTGGAGGTGGAGGGGGCTGCCTGCGACGTGCTTGCAGAACGCGAACGGCAGAAATCCGTAGAAGGATGGACGCCGGAACATGACGACGAGCACAATGAAGGCGAGATGGCGCGAGCGGCAGCAGCATATGCCATAGCGGCCGCCACACCCGGAAGTGTGCCGGCACTGTCTGACTCCATGTTTGGATGCCGAGTTTTGCCGACCATTCAGAGCTACAATTGCTTGTGGCCTTGGGCAATGACGTGGTGGAAGCCCAAAGACCGCCGCCGCAATCTGGTCCGCGCGGGCGCTTTGATCATTGCAGAAATCGAGCGGCTGGACCGCGCCACACACAAGGACACACAAGATGAATGACGAAATGACCGCCGCAGGATCGCAGAGCGAAGCAGCACAGGCGCTGCTTGTTATTGAGGCCGCAGTCAACGCGCTGCCGGAGCTGGTGGAGAGGGTGAAGCGGTTGGAGGCTGAGAACACGGCGCTGAAAGACCTCTGCCTTGCCGCTGGCGATCTTTACAAAGGCGGCGGCGTGTTTCCGATCAAAGGCACTATGGCGCTTCGGCTGCTGAAGGCTGGCGCCGCCCTCAACCAGGAGCCCGGACAATGACGCGCGAGGAACTTGAGAAACTGCTGGCCGCCGCAACGCCGTTGCCTTGGTTTATCGCCCGGAACGCAAACACAGTTGGAGACTGTACGCCTGAAGACGCCGCCCTCATCGTCGCAGCCGTCAACGCGCTGCCGGAGCTGCTTGAGAGGGTGAGGCGGTTGGGGGCAATCGAAGTCGCAGCACGCGACTACTTCAACGGCTACATGCAAGACGAGGCAGCGGATGACGGCCCGGAGATGACCGGGTGCGGAATGGACCAGCATGTGAAAGCTGCCGCGCTCCGCGCAGCACTGAAGGAGCCCGGCCAATGACACGCGAGGAACTTATTGAGGTGATGGCGCGGGCGCAATGTTCGGACGGCGGTTTTGACCCTGACGAGAGAATGCCGAACGATGGGCCGCGCTGGGGATACTACGTGCCCGGAGTTACCGCCGCCCTCGCCGCCCTTGAGGCCGCTGGTGTGAGGCTGGTGCCGGTGGAGGCGACACACAAGATGGCCGATGTCGGCACTGAAGCACGCTGGCAAAGCGCTGTGCGCGATGCAAACAACGTGCGCGAAATCTGGCGTGCAATGCTTGCCGCCAGCCCCTACGCCCCACAGAAGGACGAAACGAAATGAAACACGCATTCGCAATACTGGCGCTCGGAGTGCTGGCGGGGTGTGCACCTGAGCCAACAATCTCCATGCAAATGGAAGCGCCTCAACACCCGATCTACAGCGCCAACGCCCGCTTTGAAGTGCAGCGCGTAGCGGTGTTCTCAGACGATCTTGCATACAATGACCGGCGCGGGATTTACATCATCAAAGACACTGTGACGGGTACGGAGTATGTTGGCGTGAGCGGCATCGGTATTTCCGAAGTTGGACGCCACATCAACGGAAAGGTCACGGTTCAAGATGAGCGCTGAGGGGACGAAAGCCATGACACGCGCAACTAGCTTCCGCGTCAAACATATCGAAGGCGGTTTCGTCACGGTACAGATGACGCAATCCGAGAAGGCCCGCTGTGCAGATCGGTGCGCCGGGATGGGCGACCCACCTTGCTGGCAGTTGCCGTCAAAGACAAGCGATTGGCCGAAGTGGCAGCGGCTTTACGTCTGCCTTGAATGTGCGGATCAGAACAATGAGGGCAAGGCATGACCAGAGATAATCTTATCCAACTGATGGCCAAAGCACACCTTAGCTATGGGCGCCATCCTGCACTGCGCTCGCCTGTGCCAATGCAAGGCGACATTGACGCAATGTCAGACGCCCTCGCCGCCATTGAGGCCGCTGGT
>CAZHOJ010000029.1:0-2634 GCA_964534125.1 uncultured Ignavibacteriaceae bacterium | reverse complement strand
GGACGAAACGTTCGAGATCCTCCGACCCGGTGGAGACGTGGTCGGGGAGGAATTTCAGTGCAACTGCTCTATCGAGTTTGGTGTCAAGAGCCTTGTAAACTACCCCCATACCTCCCTCGCCAAGCTTTGCTTCAATCCTGTAGTGTCCTATTGAGGTCCCAATCATTTGAGTGCTCCTGGCATCAGATCCCGCCTTTCGGCGGGATTCTCAAAATTCCAGCCACTCGCAGAAAACGCTCGTGGGGAATTTTGGAACTTAAGGGCGACGTTGCGGTCCAATTTGGTATCGGTGGCTTTGTAGACCACACCCATCCCGCCTTCGCCGAGCTTGGACTCTATCGTGTAGTGACCTATTGTTGTGCCGATCATGTTCTACCTGCTATGAAAAGATTTCTCGCAACGCGCGCAACGGGAGCGGCGACTGCAGAGAAAGAAGGAATTGGATATTCCCGTCCATTCATCCATCATTCCAATTGCCACTTGCCACTTGCTTCTTACTCACCCATGTATCGCCCGCCTGCTTCACTTCATAGTGTTCGTCAGCGAACCGCCTTCATCAATGTCCCGACGCTTTCAACGCGCTTTGGATTTCATCGATCCAGTTCAGCACGACGAACACTTTCATCTGTGATTCATCGGTCGAGCGCAACATGAGGAATCTCCCATCGGGAGCCACATCATAGCTCTGGTCGCCCCATTGGTCGGGAGGGTACGGTCCGTGAAAGAGCTCACGAGGTTGCGACACGCGGAATGCTGATTCCTGTAAGAACTGTATGGCAAATATTCCCGTACTTCTGCGGTAGTACAATTCCGTACCATCGTGCGACCAAACCGGCTCCGACCCCCCGGCAACAGATACCGGATATTTAGTGGCCATGCTTGGCCATGGACGTACATAGACCTCCATCCCTCCGGACTCGTCAGATTGGTACGCAAGCCATCGTCCGTTCGGGGAAAACCGTCCAGCCCTTTGAACGCCCTCCGCCGGAAATTGCCGGAGTTCCTTCGTTTGGACATCGATGACAAAGAGATCAAGCACCTCTGTGTTCCTGCTTCCGTAGAACGAGAGGTACCTGCCGTCCGGTGAGAACGACGTCGGCCAGGCATCCCTCATCGAAGCCGCTAACAAAGTATCTGGTCGTTGACTTGCATCGGCATTCTGCAGGAGTAGTCCACGAAGTCCGACATCGGTTTTAGTATGACTGAATGAGAACGCAACGTGCTTACCGTCCGGCGACCAGACCGGCTCGGTATGATCGTCATTGCCTCCCAACTGGACGCGTGATCTCGTGCGGAAGTCGACGACAAAAAGATTTCCGTCAGAATGTCGTACTGAGAGCTGACGTCCATCCGGTGACAGGCGGGGCCAACGGTAATGTTCAGCTGCGAGTCCTGTTGGTGTCGCCGATCCTGAGCGTGTGACCCAAACGGGTTCCACGTTCCATTCTTCCTGGTTCATCCAGGCTGCAGATCGGCCCATAAAAACAGGGTATTGGCGAGATCGGTAGTCGGTAATACGGGGGAGTCCCGTAATGGAAACCGGACTTCCCCGAATGATCGCTGAAGATACATCGAAGGAACCTGCCCGTAGTTGTCCGGATTGCCCGAAAATGAGCAGTTCATCGACGATTCGGGCCGGCGGTTCGACCGATGATGGCAGACCCGTCAAGGTTCTTCCATCAGGGGAAAGCAGCATAACGGTCTTTTGCCCGGATTCAGATAACCGTTCGGGTCGTCTAACCATCAGCAGCGTGTGCCCTTCAGGTGACATTGAGAGACCGGTGTAAACCTCCTCCAGGCTGGTATCCGGGTAGATCAGGAGGGTCGGTTCTCCTCCCGACGAGGGCAACGTCCACAGCCCAACCCCTCCTGCCACGAAGATCCTGCCATCCGGATGCCACCCCTGACCGACAATGTTCCACTTTGCTTCCGGCACATCTCCGATCCGTACCGGTTCTCCTCCTTCCGAACGTACCTTCCAGATCGTTGCCTCTTCGTTCAGAAATCCAAGCCAGGCCCCATCCGGAGAGAAGAATGGACGACGGCCATCCACAGAGACTTCCACTGTCGTAAACTTGTCGAGGGACCGTATGAAGAGAACATTCCGGTCTCCGGCCAGAGCACTGAAGGCGACATGCTTTCCATCGGGAGAGACAACCGGCTCGCCATTCACATAAGCATTTCGTGTGAGTCCTGCGACCCCATCCGGAGGCTCGACCGTGAACCGAATGACCAGGGAATCCGTTCTTTGACCTGAACTGAAGTGCAGATAGCTCACCAGGCCGGTCGAGAGCAGAAGGATGATTGCAAGGATCTGCCAAACGATCGGCTTGAAAGGACCCTTGATGGCCGGCCCCTTTCCTTCCTCTGCGTCAGGCGCAACGCGTGATCCGGAACGAAAGGCTGGTATGGTTCTGCTCGCTCTCGATCGGCTTGATTCTCTGCGGTAGCGTTTCAGATCGACCGCCACCTGGCTGGCAGACTGTGTCCGCTCTTTTGGGTCTTTCTCAAGGCATTCAAGGACAATGGCATCCAATTCCGGCGGGATCTCAGTCTTGATCGATGACATCGGAGCAGTGTCGACGTTCACGATCTCGTAGGCGATGGCCGTTTCGTGCATTCCTTTGAAAGCCG
>CAZHOJ010000028.1:1826-3902 GCA_964534125.1 uncultured Ignavibacteriaceae bacterium | reverse complement strand
TCGGTAGTCGCATCAAAGTGAAGGGGCATCCCAGTCTGGAGGGTACTGGATTCATTAGTTACTTCGGGCAGTCAGCCACCATCGGTGTCAAGCTGGATGATAGGGAGCAGGTTACACTAATCCACAGTTCCTTTGTGTATCCTGAACCTGTAGTCAAGACAAGTAAGCATGAGTTCAAAGAGGGAGACTTTGTATGTCGAGTTGGTTCTAATATCCTTGGTGAAATTGTAGAGTTCAAAGGCAAGTCTGCATTAGTCGAGTTCTTCAATCACCATACAAATCAAGTACATAGCTTGATGGTAAACCTTAACAACCTTGAACCTTGGGAGAATAGTCAATGCGCTATGTAATCTATCCGTACAAAATGTCTAGTCAGTCAGCCAAGAAACTAGCTGAATTGATTAAGGCTGATGGTCATCAAGTCCTTCGTGTATATCCTGATCGTAACTATAGGGTAAAGGATGACGACCTTGTTATTAACTGGGGGTCTAGTCGTATTGCTAACTGGGGTTTCCCTAACTTGAACAAGCCTGATCGTGTCAAGCTTGCATGTAATAAGCATTATGCATTTCTTGCATTGCAAGATGCTGGTGTTAGTATCCCTAAGACTACAACTAGCAAGCTTAATGCTGAACGATGGCTTGAATGGGGTCCAGTATTCTGTCGTACCCTATTGACAGGCCATGCTGGTAAGGGTATAGTGGTAGCTGAGACAGCAGATCAGTTGGTTGATGCCCCTCTTTATACCGCCTCATTCCCTAAGACCCATGAGTTCCGAGTCCATGTATTCAAGGGACAGGTGATTGATATACAGGAGAAGCGTAAACGTAATGGTACAGGTGGTCGAGGTCATGTATGGAATCATGGTAATGACTTTGTATTCTGTAGGCAGAATGTCAATCCTCCTGAGTGTGTATTAGATGCCTCTAGGAAGGCCGTAGAAGCCCTTGGCTTGGACTTTGGAGGGGTAGACGTAGGGTATGACCAACGAGAGAATAAAGCTGTTGTATTTGAGATCAACACCGCTCCCGGAATTGACAATACCACATTGACGAAGTACAAGGAGGCATTGTATGGATGCACCATTTGAGGTAGGCGATACTGTCGAGTGTGTTAGACAGCCTGTAAGTGGTCGTTTAACTGATGGAAAACTTTACACTATCACTAGTATTGTTTGGGATGAGGATTGGTATGTAACTGTAGAAGAACAAGGCTCAACTAACTTCTATGCTGATAGGTTTATTCTTAGCAACACTACAACTTATAGGGTAACTCCAGTCATTCGTAAGATTAAACAACTTGAAACCAGATTCCAACAGAGGGTAGCACGATGAGCCGATGTGTAGCATGTGATAAGATTCTAAATACATATGAACTTAAACGTAAGCATAAGGTGACAGGAGAATACCTAGACCTATGCTCTACCTGCTTGAAGTCTGTTGAAGAAGTACAGCACATTGATTATACTGGTCCTAAATCTGATGAGGTAATGGAAGATGCCGACGATACAGAACTATGAAGAAGCAGTAGATTATATTTATGGTGGACAGGCAGGTAGTACAACCTACTGGACTATCGAGCCAAGGGAAAATGGTGGTCCCCGATGGATGTTCACATACTGTGATGTGTATGGTAATCCAGTCACATTACATGGTATGACTAGCGACGTATGGTATGCTAATCTTGATGATCTTAATATATCTGTCTCCCACCTCAAGCCCGGTATTACTGTAGTACAAGATCAACTTACTCCTGTTATCCGTAAGATCAGGAAGCTGGAGGCTAGGTTTAAGGAGAGGGTAAATGCCTAATTACTTCTGGGATGAAGAGGCATACATCTCTCAGGCTGCAATAGATAGAGCTATTCAGAGTCTTCGTAATCAGTTTGGTTCTCGGTTAGCTCCAGAAAAACGGCTAACTATTCCTGAAAAGATCAAGCTAATGTGGGAGCGATCCTCTTATTATAAGAAACAGGAAGCAAAGAAGAAACAACTAGAGCTTGCTTTGTACTACAAGAAGCATAAACCCAAGCCATACTATAGAGCAAAGGAAAGGTGGTGAGTAAGATCATAGGTG
>CAZHOJ010000028.1:0-1816 GCA_964534125.1 uncultured Ignavibacteriaceae bacterium | reverse complement strand
TTAAATGTTGTTGTTTCCCACCTCAAGCCAAACCTAGAGGGTACAGTACGGGAAGAACTTACTCCTGTTATCCGTAAGATCAGGAAGCTGGAGGCTAGGTTTAAGGAACGAGTAAGTGTCTAAGATCATTGGTGATGAACCTTGCCCTGAATGTAGGAAGCTAGGTAGGGATAAGACAGGCAACCACTTAATGATATTCGATAACGGTAACAAGTATTGCAACCGTTGCGGATATAAAGAGGGAAAGGAAGTTATGACATATGAACCAGTCAATGTAGATACACTACCATTCAAGGCACTACCTGATCGTAAGTTGAATCAGAAAACCTGTGAACACTTCGGGGTACGAGTAGGTTTGTCTGAGACTACAGGTGAGGTAGCTGAACACTACTATCCTGTAACCAAGGAAGGTAAGGTAACAGGCTACAAGATTCGGAAGCTACCTAAAACCTTTACAGTTCAAGGGGATATGAAAGGGTCTGTTGAACTGTTCGGTCAGAGTGTATCCCCTAAAGGTGGTAAGCGTCTACTCATTACAGGTGGTGAACTGGACTGCCTGAGTGCATGGCAGATGCTCAATGAGAAGTATCCTCAGTACCCCAATGCTGTAGTCTCCCTGCCCAAGGGAGAGAACACATCCTCAATCAAGGATAACCTACCCTTCATCATGGCATTTGATGAAGTGATTATATATACGGACATGGATGAGGCAGGACGTAAGGCTGCTGATAGCATTGCTAAACTGGTAGGTCCGAAGGCTAAGATTGTCAAGACAACTGAGAAAGATGCCTCAGATATGCTGGTCAATGGCAAGAAGCAGGAGTTCATCTCTGCCTTCTTTGATGCTGAGACTAGGAAACCAGAGGGGATTATCTCGGGTCGTAGTATCAGCCTTGAAAATCTGATGAAGCCTAGTGTAATTGGATTCAGCAGTCCTTATCCGAAGTTAGATCGCATGATCGGAGGTCTAAAGAAGGGGGAACTGACCACTCTGACTGCTGGTTCTGGAGTTGGAAAGTCAACCTTAGCTCGGGAGATTGGGTATCATCTACGAGCAAACCATGATCTCGTAGTTGGGAATATATTCCTTGAAGAGAGGACTGAGAAAACCATGCAGGGTTACATTGCTTTAGACAACAATGTACCTTTGTCCCGTCTACGGAAACATCCAGATACACTGACGGAAGATCAATGGAAAGAGTCATATGACAAGCTACTCAATGAGAAATGGATTGGCTTCAAGCACTTTGGTTCAATGGCATCCGAGGATTTGATGGACAAGATGAGGTACCTAGCGTATGGTGAGCATTGTGATTTCATTATCCTAGATCACCTAAGTATGGTAATGTCTGGTCAGAAGTCAGACAATGAACGTAAGGACATTGATCTTATTATGACAGAACTTGCAGCTTTTGTCAATGAGTCTCAAGTAGGGGTGCTGGTAGTGGTACACCTGTCCCGTAATAAAAGCAAGGCTGCATTCAATGAGGGAGGACAGGTATCTTTGAATGATCTACGTGGTTCAGCTGCACTTGAACAACTGTCATGGAATGTGATAGCATTGGAACGTAACCAACAGTCAGCAGATGAGAAGAACATCTCCCAGATCAGGGTACTCAAGTCGAGGGAGGAGGGTTGGACTGGTGTGGCTGATGTATGTGAGTATGATTTCGATACTGGTAGATTGCTACCCAGAGAGGAGGCATTAAACCTATCAGGATCGTACTAGGGTTGGCTAGGTTGAGTTTAAATAGGCTAGGGTAGGTAAAGGTAGCCTGAAGTAAATTAAATCGCTCCTAGCCCCTTTAAAACTAAC
>CAZHOJ010000027.1:2972-4786 GCA_964534125.1 uncultured Ignavibacteriaceae bacterium | reverse complement strand
AGAAGACAGAATCGAAGAATCAGACAATCAACATTACAGTTGAAGCCATGTCTGATGTACCCAAGTTAGTTATGCATACCATCGAAGGGGAAGTAGTTAATGATAAATAATCAGCTAATCCAAATGATTATGCAAATGTTGCAAAAGCAGCAAGGTAGTAATCTCTTTGGTCAGAACCCCCTCTCTCAGCAGACTTCTGGTTGGGGGCCACAAGGCAGACCTCAAGGGGCTGGATGGAATCGCTTCTGGCCCACCCAACGTCCTCAGTCCAACTACCCTGCACCTCAGCAGCAACAGACCCAGACTCAGAATATGGCTCAACAGCAGGATATGAATGGGATGGAACTCAATAACCTCATCCAAAGATACCTCAGCCGTGGACGTTAACTCCGTTGTAGACTTGTTAAAGGCTCTTGGACAGGACTCTTCCTTCCAAGGAAGGGGCCAACTCTGGTCTCAGGTAGGAAAAGGCCAGTACAAAGGTACTCAACAGCAGAACGATGCTCTTAGAACCTTCCTGAAAGGGAAGAAAGCTGCTCCTCCTGCTGTACCTAGCCTGTTTTCAGCCCCCTACCAGCCACAAATGATGCCTAGAAACCCTCAAGCTGGCCTTGAAGGGCGTCCTAAAGCCGAGATTATGAAGGAAATGATCTCCGCCCTCTCCCAACTTATCCAGAAAAATCCTAAAGACCCTATGATTGGTATGTATAGACAGTTCATTCGGTCTAAACTGGGTCAAATGGAACAGGAAATCCCTCAGTGATCCCACAACTCAAGCCTATTTACCAGAATCTCCGCTATCGGATGATCCTTACAGGAGATTATGGTGCATCTGCCCTCTTTGCTAATGGAGAAGAGGGGGTTTGGTATGATCCTTCTGATCTTACTACGATGTTTCAAGATGCAGCAGGCACTACTGCCGCTGTAGTTGGTCAGCCAGTAGGTAAAATCCTTGATAAGTCGGGTAATGGCAACCACGCCACCCAATCCACAGACCTCTCCCGTCCTGTACTCCGTGCAAGGTACAACCTGCTGACGTACTCGGAGCAATTTGATGTTACTGTTAATGGCTGGACTCCTGGCGCTAATGCTACTGTCACAGCAAATCAAGAAACAGCGCCGGACGGGACAGCCACAGCGGATTTAGTTCAATTTACCGCCCAATACAGCAATGTAAGGACAACTGGTATTCCACTGGTTGCAGGTGTTACTTACACCTACTCAATTTATTGTAAAGTGGCCTCTGGTTCTCGGACGTACCATGTCTACGACAACGTAGGGAACCCTCTTGGCTCTTTTGTTGCCACAACCACATTTACACGACATAGCATCACATTCACCGCACCAGCCACAACTGCGCTTATCGCAATTCAAGACAGAAATGCATCAGGTTTTGTGGACACTTACATTTGGGGCGCTCACCTCAACCACGGCTCCACCGCAACTCCCTATCAGCGCATCGCAGCAGCCACCGATTACGACACGGTAGGATTCAAGCCCTACCTCGACTTCGATGGTGTTGATGACTTCCTTGTAACGTCAGCGATTGACTTTAGTGCTACGGACAAGATGAGTGTGTTTGCTGGTGTAAGAAACGTAGGAGGAACGACGTATAGAGAGATGGTGTGTAACGGTAACGTAAACTCTGGAGTTGGAGTTTTTGGTCTGTTTGCTCCTGGACCAGATAACGCTTATTCGATTTATAGTAAAAATGCGACTACTCAGGCAACTTCTAGTCCAGCAAGCTATCCAGAACCAATAACCAATATAGTTACTGCTTTCGTTAATTTTGCTAGTGTTGCTGCTAGAAATAC
>CAZHOJ010000027.1:0-2962 GCA_964534125.1 uncultured Ignavibacteriaceae bacterium | reverse complement strand
TCACAGGTTGCACAAGGTGGTGCTGCTGATGTGGGGAATTTTGCCAATGCAGCTTTAACTGTTGGTGATGGCCCTTCCGGTGCTGGTTTCTTTAACGGCAACATCTATTCCCTCATCGTCCGTGGCGCACTCTCAACTAGCGAAGAGATCGCCAATGCTGAACGATATGTAAATTCCAAGACGGGAGCATACAATGACTAATGTATTCATTACCTTGGTTGTTCCCGGTGGACAGGTTACTGCCTTGAAGAATACCCTCAAAAATCAGGAAGAGTATCCGGGCCTTGATGGGCTGTTTAATGTAGGTATGTCCCCCACCGGTAACGCTCCTGCCACCCACTACGTTGCCTCGGGCTACACCAGCGCGGAGTCGTGGGCCTATCTCCAATCCGTACTACCGGCCCAAGCCATGATCAATGACCCGGGTGAAGATGCTTGGGCTACGTTTAGTCGCTTGAACCTTAAGCTCGTTAAAACTGAGGTCTGATGGCAGACCTTAAAGTAACACTCCACCCTAAGCAGCTAGATGTATTTACTAGCCCTGCTCGTTTCAAGGTAGTAGCAGCAGGAAGACGTTGGGGTAAGTCCAGACTGGCAGCTTGGATTCTTCTTATTGAAGCCCTGAAGTCTGAAGACAAGGATGTGTTCTATGTAGCACCTACCTTCCAGCAAGCCAAAGACATTATGTGGAACATGCTGAAGGATTTGGGTAGGGAAGTTATCTCTGCTGCACATGAGAACACTGGGGTCTTGACTCTGGTTAATGGCAGGAAGATTTATCTTAAAGGCTCTGACCGTCCTGATACCCTTCGGGGGGTTGGCCTTAAGTACGTTGTACTGGATGAGTATGCATCCATGAAGCCAGAGGTCTGGGAGATTATTCTCCGTCCCACTCTGGCTGACGTTAAGGGTAAAGCACTGTTCATCGGTACTCCTGATGGCAAGAACCACTTCTTCGATATCTACCTTCAGGCACTAGCCGACGAGACAGGAGACTGGGAAGTATGGACCTTCAAGTCCACAGAGAACCCCTTCCTTGATGCCGATGAGATTGCAGCAGCCACTAGGCAAATGTCTACGATGGCCTTCAGACAAGAGTTTGAAGCTTCCTTCGAGTCCTTCAACTCAGGGCTGTTTAAAGAGGAGTGGGTCAAGTATGTGGACAAAGCTGACGTTGATGATGTTGAAGGTGAAATCTTTATTGCCGTTGATCCAGCAGGCTATGAAGATGTTGCCGCCCAGTCTAAAAACAAAAGTAAGCATCTGGATGAAACAGCAATTGCAGTCGTTAAAGTCACACCTAAAGGATGGTATGTAATTGACATTGAGCATGGCAGATGGAATGTCCGAGAGACTTCTATCCGCATTCTCCGTACTGCACAGAAGCATCATGGTCGTGTCATTGGTATCGAGAAGGGTTCTTTGAAGAATGCTTTGATGCCCTACATGGAAGACCAGATGCGTAGGCTGAACTTCTACCCACGTATCGAAGAGCTTACTCATGGCAATAAGAAAAAGACAGAACGGATTACTTGGGCGTTGCAAGGCCGCATGGAACACGGTAGGCTGCAACTACTTAAAGGTTCTTGGAATAGGGATTTTGTTAGTCAGCTTCTTGATTTCCCTAATCCTCTCGTCCATGACGATCTACTTGATGCTGTGGCCTATATAGATCAGATAGCTGTATCTGACTATGCTCATAACTTTGAAGTATCTGAATATGAATACTTGGATGCGGTAGCGGGATATTAGTATGGATCTCAACCCCTATAGTTTATTTGATAAAGCATTAGGCATTAGCTACGCACAGGATGCACAAGACCGTGAGTTCCCCACTTCTGGTGGCTATAATGATCGTGCCGATGCTTTCCGTCATATGCTTTGGATGGCTAACCTCCAGAACAAATATGGCCGCATCCCTGCTCAGGGAGTTGGTCTGTTTAAGGAAATGGTAGACCGTCTTACGGGTAATGCTAATGCCCTTGAGTCCGAGATGGACCTGAATAATAACCAGCTTGCCCTTGACCTCTTTAAAGGTATTGAAGACCCTAAAGAACTTGAGCGCCTTATCAAACTCTTCGTTAAGCAAGCTCAACCCGCATCTAATATGAAAGAGGCTAAGAAGGTCCGTAAGTCTTTTCAGCCTATGTACATTGACGATCTCCAGTATAATCCGAATATGCGTATTGAACCCGACCCCCTTGAGGATTCTCTGAAATGATGGAAACAAACCAAGACCTCCTTGGGTTTATTACCAGTCGTCTTGACGAATGGGAAGAGTACCGGGACAATAACTACGAAGAGAAGTGGAACGAATACTATCGCCTGTGGCGTGGTATCTGGCAGGACGGTGATAAGACCCGTGGCTCTGAGCGTAGCCGTCTTATCAATCCTGCACTCCAACAAGCTATTGAGTCTACTACTGCCGAGATCGAAGAAGCTGTATTCGGTAAGGGAGACTGGTTTGACATTGCAGATGACGTAGCTGACGAAGACAAGACGGACGCTATGTATGTCCGTAACATCCTTCGTGAAGACCTGAACCTAGCCCGTACCAAGGAAGCTCTCTCCGAGCTTATCTTCAATGGTACCCTATATGGTACTGGTATCGGCGAGATGACTATTGAACCTTACAAGGAAGACATTCTTGTAGAGGTTCCTCAGCCCGGTACGATTGATGTAGTTAATCGGGAGGTAGTCTCCAAGGACTCCTTCCTCGTTAAGCTCCGTGCAGTTAGCCCCAATCGTTTCCTGATTGACCCCGTAGCTACCAATATCGAAGAAGCCTTTGGTTGTGCTGTGGTGGACTATGTATCTATCCACAAGATCAAGGAAGGTCAGAAGCGGGGCTACTACAAAGATGTTGATGTAGGCGATACCCCAGAGCGTGAGGATGTGTTTGCCAAGGGTGAACAGTCCTATCGTGCTCAGGGTAAAGTTAAACTCACCACTTACTATGGAC
>CAZHOJ010000026.1:0-4830 GCA_964534125.1 uncultured Ignavibacteriaceae bacterium | reverse complement strand
CGATCTTCTTGAATGGCAATCTTGATAGCGCACACGACTTGATCTGATTTTTCCGGTCGCTCGCTCTGAAGCCACCATGCGATGCAGTCCTCGCGGTCAGGCAGCGGCGGCATCTTGAAGCTCATGCTTCCCCCTTCAGCGCATCGAGCGCGGCGTGCAGGGCGGCGCGCTTGCGCTTTGCCTTTGCGAGAGCCTTTTGTCGATAGTGCTCGTCGCCTTCTGTCTTGTATTTCATTGCAAGCGCGGTTCGCTGCGAGAGTTCATCCGCCAGCCGCTTCAACTCCGCGACCTGTGCGGCGGTGATGCGCGGTTCTGGCGTGGTGAGAAAGTCCCAATCTCTAGCGAAGTGCAGCAGGCTCTTTTCTGAGCCAAGCATGCTGATGCTGTATCGCTTTTGCAGCGTTTCGATAAGGAGCATCAGGTCTGCGTTGGAGCGCACCGGCTCGGCCTGCTGCTGCGCCTTCAGTGCCGCAAGCTCTGCTCGCAGGCTTTCCTCCATGTGTTCAGCATCCTTGCGGGCTGATTTGCAGTCACACAGTTCGCAGTACAGGAACTCGCCTGTTTCGGCTGACACTACTGCGAGCGAAGCATGGTGCCCGCACTTCAAAGTCTCGGCCTGCTGCTGCGCATGGTCTGAGCAATGCGAGTAACCATGCTCTCCGGGGCCAAACTCACCGCCGCATTGTGAGCAGTACACACGCTCGAATCTTGGTGCGGCCTGCTGCTTGATGTCAGTCATCGCTGCTCTCCTTCATGGCGGCGTCGATGGCGGCGTCCAACTCAGTCGTGTTTATCCACGTGTTCCACGAACTGTGCGTTGTTGCTACGCTGATCGGCTTCCCTGTTTTTGCTGAACGCAGCCACCTGTACCGCTCCGCATCGGCACGCAGCGCGTCCCGCTCGGCGACAGTGGCCACAAATTGCAGCCGCCACCGTTCCGCCGTTTCGTTCGCTCCGTCGCGTTGGAACTCAAGCGCGTCCCGCTCGGCCTCCGCGAGCTCGGCACGCTCCGTGAGGCGCTCCAGTGCGTCGGCGGCTTCACGCTTCAGCCTTTGCGTGTCAATTACTGCCTTGTGATACTCGCAGCATGGAAACGGGCTGCGCAGCCGCTCAATCAAGTCGCTCATCTCCGCCCCTCCAGTGCATCCCTCAGATCAGCCTGCGCCAAGTAGAGCAGCCACCTGGCGTCGATGTAGTGCGACCATTCCTGCCCCGTCACAAGGCGGTCTAGCGGCGCCACAGCGAGCACCAGTCTCCACCATGTAACGCGGGCGAACGCTGTCAGAGCGCGGCTCATCGTTCCCCCATCAGTTCAGCCGCGCCGATGCTGCGGTCGATGGCGTCCTGCCGCATCCATTCGTCCACTGCCTCGTCAATGCGGACGCGATCATCGTCTGTCATCTTGCGCTCAAGCCACAGGGCAGCGCGCCCTTTGGAGTCGCATACCTGCCATTCAGACTCGGTGTATCCGTAGTAATCCAAGTCACTCGGCGCATTGCGGCTGAAGCTGCCGCGCACTCGCGTATGCCGAGTCACTCTCACCGCCGCTGGAATCCCGGCGATCCGCACCGGCACCAACTCGTCGCACTTGTCGCGTGTCATTGCAGCGCACTCCACAACATGAATGTCAGCAGGTACACAGCGGCCCCGATGGCGCACGCGGCAAAGACTCCCGCCGCTGCGTCGAGGTCGCTCGCTTTGTCGTCCGTGTAGTCGTCATCGGTGTCACGCATCACGTCCCTCCGCATTCGCCTGGTTCATCTGCGCCACTTCGAGCGCCCTGTCCGCCGCTTCTTCCTGCGCCGCCTCAATTGCCGCGTTGAAGATGCGTTCCTGTGCGTCAGGCGGCAGCACCGTGAGCGGGTAGTACGTTCCGCTTAGGTGCGACTCCATGACGAGCGGGTGCAGGCCCAGGCGCACGACGTAATGCACGTCAAGCTCCACCGCGACCTTGATCTTGCCCCTGATTTCGGTGCTGCTCATATCGTTTCCCCTTATGACGGATCAAACCGTGCCACTTTGTTAGATACCCGGATTGCGATGTGATTGATCTTCTGGTGATCCTCAAGATCACTAGCGGATTGCGTTCTATCGGAGCGGTCGATTCTGCCGTCTACGATGTTGACGCCATCAATCACGGCGATGTGTGCCCAATAGGTGCCATCGGTACAGCGAGACACCTCAACATGCCCGCCGGGGAACTCAATCACCCCTGTAGACGGTTCGGGGTTGCGCCTGTCTCCTTTGAAGAAAACGTGCACCGCATCGTCACTGTGAACTACTTTTGCCTTTGCCATCTCTTTTGCTCCTGTTGTTGGACTATCACTGTGCCACCTCGCTGCGTGAGCGAGCAATCACTTAGCTCTGCTTCGGGCATCCCGTATTCGGGCACTCATAGGGCGGCTTGACCTGCTGCTCTTCGGCGGTCGGCTCAGTGCTCGACCCGCATGCGGATAGTGCTGCGGCCGCGATACAAGCCCACAGCGCGACGATCAGGCGTGTCATGGTGTGCCTCTACCTTCTGCCTTGGCGATGGCTGCGCGGGCGACACTGCACACTTCCGCATCACTGTATTCTTGGAAGCAGTTATCGACCCACTCTTGTAGGCATTCGAGCGCCTCAAGCAGGTCCGGCGCGGCGGCGATCAGGCGGGCGTTTGCCAAGGCTTCCGCCTGTTCAAGAACAGGGCCAACTCGAACTTTGGCAATTTGCCCGGCGTCGTCTGAGTCAATATTGCGAATGAAGTGAATATCTGAGGATGGCGGCACGGTTGCGTGCCACGGCCCTGGCGTGTGCTTACTCATTGCTTCCCCCTTTCATCGCGCCGATCACATCGGCATCAGTCAATCCTTGACGAGGCTCAGTCGTCCCGGTCAACGTCCAGGTCCCGTACTCGTTCAGTTTGGGCCCGGTCCACCGCACCGCAGCACAGGCAGCGCGCAGGTCAGACGGTGCATCCGCCTGATCCTTGATCGAGTTCTGCATCCACCAGACGCGCATCCTGAAGCTGTACGCCGCTTTGGAGTGCTCGAACACGATGCGATGCGGACCCGCTGCGGCACTTAGCACTGCGGCGCGGTACTCTTGCGGATATTCGCTATACGGTTTCATCTTGCCCCTCTATTGCATGCCCACGCAGTAAACATCCTGCCCCATTCCGCGCCTTCGTCGCCTCCTTCGTCCAGAAATTCTTGCTCGGCTTGATCGATCCATTTTTTCAGTTCTGGCGGCTCTTGCTTTCCTTTACACGCTCCGTTGGACTCTTGACCATCGAGCCCGCCATCTAGGAATGCACGCACGTTATGCCGCGCCAGCATCCACCAGTAAACACGGGCAGCTTTGGACGACTCGAATCCGTCCCACGCGTTCCAACTCATGCGCCCAAGCGAATCTGCGTAATAAACACGCTTAAAACTTGGAACATTGTTTGAATCAACGGGAATCGTTCTCATGCGCAGCACTCCATCCGTGAGTCAAGCAGGCGGTCTAGATGCCTCTCCAAGGCTCCAGAACCGACCAGGATCAATAGCGCGGCCTCGATCGTCCATGCGTTGCGCTTGAGGTAGCCGGCGGCAGCGCGCACGCCCAACGTGCGCCGGATCATCCTCGCGCGGTCGATCTGCTCCAGGCGAGTCGTTGCAGGTTTCGCGGGATTCATTGCGCCCCCTTAGTTGAACCAGCGCGACGCGATAGAGCGGCCGAATTCCTGCATCGCCTTGGTGCGCAGGTATTTGCCAGCGGAAACCGGAACGATTAGCCCGCGCTTATCCCGTTGCGGATACCATTCGCCAGTGCAAAGCGGTGGAGTGAATGGCTTAGGCATTCCGTCGCGCCAGTAGTCCCACAGCACCGACGACAGCACGGCACAAACGGCGCGCCGGTACTCGGTCGGGAAGTATTGGCCAGTGCAGTAGTCAATTCGCACGGCGCCGTCGTCGGTCGGCTCAAGGCTCAGGCGCCCGCTATAGGCGTGCTTTGCCGCCTCGATGATCTGCTCCGCTGTGATGCTGTCCCGCCATGCCACAGCGGACAGCAGCTTCTCGGCGTGGTGGCGGTCCTTGGTGATCTGCCGCAGTTCTGCCCGGTACGCCTTGACATTCCCGTAGTTGCCGAATTCCAAGCCGGGACGCTGCGCTACAAACTTGCGAAGCGCGCTGATAACCGTTTCCTTGCTGATCGTCGTCATTGCTTCCCTTTCCCGCGCCTGTGGCGCCTGTTGATGTTGGTCCCGGTTACCTAATCCGGGGCTAGCCTGTCGCGCTAGCGGCTTGCAGCGGGCACCCTTGCCGGGGCCGGCCCCATGCGCGCCTACGGCATGGGTCGAGTGCAGGCTAGGCGCGCGGCCCGTAGAACCCTGACCCGTCACGCTTGGCAACCGCGCGCCCGAGTTTGCGGATCGTCTCAACCCTGACCCCGCGCGGGCGGGATGCATATGCGCCGTCCGATGCGGCGGTCACTTTTCGGGCCAATTCTCGGAGTGAATCCTTAACGGACTCCGGGAAGTGATCGCGCCCGCATCCGCTGATGAACGGGCCGTGATCGCCATAGACGCGCAGTGCATCGTCTAGCGCGCTGTCCCATTCACGCGAGAATTTGCACGCAAGCGCGAACCCAATGCCGGACAGCATCAAATCCTCGCGCGTCAGAATGTTGCGGTTCATTTAATCCCCTTTCTGTGTGCTGTTTGTGTATCGACACTCTACAGTGTCACGGTATCTATGCAATACCGCGAACACGCTAGAAACAGCCTAGATTTGTTGATAAACTCCTCGCTGCGCATGGTGCGCGTCAAGGATTGTGAACTATGGAACACGCTACTAATTACGCGGA
>CAZHOJ010000025.1:0-6046 GCA_964534125.1 uncultured Ignavibacteriaceae bacterium | reverse complement strand
GCCAGTTAATGGATTTGTTGGAATATCAAATACAATATATGTGGATGCATTTTGCACAAACTTTAATCTTGCGTTTGGAACGTCATTTGTACTGGTACTGCATGCCAATGCGTATTCTTCATCAAAAAGCTTATTAAAAAAAACTTTTTCTTTGTCATTATTAATAGGAATATCTCCTAATTTTAAATTATAAACAGATTTCCATGCATATCCAGTTTTGGGTATGTCTTGACAATTTTTAAAAAATTTATACATAAATCATCACCTTGGATATTTAATATAAGTAGGAGCGATTATGGATCTTATTAAAACTACTCTAGAAGAAGGTCCAAAAAATGCTGGTTGAATATTTTTAATGATTATTAATTTTTTATTATTTAATAAAGATTTATTATGAATAATTCTCATTGGTATTTCTCCTGGTATTATTAAACTACACCAAATTAAGAAGGAGATGGGGTAGGCGTGTTAATGGGCACACAATCAAAATCTCCTAAGCCATCAAAGGATTGTTCAAAACCGGGAGAGCATTCGCATTGCTCAGTTTCAGGGTTCCAAACGGAATTATCAGTATAATTAGCACATTCTACACATTGTCTTCTCGAAACATCATCGGCATCAGACAATTTTTGTTCTACGTATCCTGGAGCACATTCACAGTATCCTCTATCTCGATTATAGATAGTATCGTAATCATCGTAAAGAGTAAATAGTACATTTGGCCCATGAATTTCTTCACAGGTTAAACACGGAGCTCTACGTGTATCATTATTAAATTGTGACAAAGCCACCACTTTGTTTTCATCGCAAACGCATTTTAAACTATCAAAATTCGCGTCCGGCTCATCTGGGTTAGCTAATCTACTGCTGCCATCAGGACAATCACACTCGCAAGTCTGAGTATTTAAAAATTTATCAAATTCTACACAAATGTTATTGTCCGTATTGCCCTTAGAGCATTGGCACTCTCTATCGAATGTGTCCCATCTTGTGTATAAAGCTTCACCAAATTCATTAACAGCCCCAACTGGATTTCCATTTTGGTCATATTCTGGACATCTATCATCAATATCTACGCACTCAAAATCATGAGGAAAAACCTGCGAAGGACCCCATATTTTATTATCTGGGCACTTACACTCACAAGAATCAGTAATAAATCTAGGGGCCACACATTCGCTAACAGATATGGTAGTATCATTAGCTACATCCGCTAAAGATTCACAAACACACTCTCCATTAAGTAAGTTAAATACATTGTTTCCATAATCGTATATTTTACCGTCTGAACAACAACCACACTCTTTGTAGTTGAATTGATCGGGAGAGTCGCAATCCTGTGCCTCCTTAGCGCATTCTGTGCATACTCCATCTACTGATATTGACCCGTATGGACAACAGCGCCTAAAACCCTTTTCATTGCATGGCGTTAAATATTCACCTTCAGAACAAGGTTCTGCACATCCAAATGTTGTTTCGCTATATGGGCCACCTTGTCTACAAGCGTATGGTATTAATCCTGGCGCGCAAGGATAAATGCATTCACAAGCAGCGTAACTAAAAATACCTTGTCTGTTATCTTTTTCTGGACATCCATTTTCAGGAATACTATTAGGATCACAAACACATTGACAATTGGGACCCACTATATAAGGATTTTCGCATCCTGTAAAATACGGCAATTTATCACATTCACATCTACAATTAAACTCATTCCAAACTCGAACACCATTTAGAGTTGGACATTCTACTTCTTTAATATACAATGAATCATTATCTAATCGTAAATTTTCTCTACAATCACATTTGCATCCTCCAAACAATAAATCGCCATCAATTAATCCTTGAGCTCTTATATATCTCCAGCCTCTAGCCTCACAATCGCTTTTTATAGTCTCACTATCACAAGAACAACAACAATCATCTGTTTGAGCATAATTTCCCAAAGATTCTTCTCTGATATTTGCTAGGTCGGCGCAATTAGATCTGGTTCCTGTAAAGTCAGGATCAGGAACACATTCACAGTTTCGAGTTTTAGGATTATATCGAGAAATGTATCCCTCTTGAGCACTTTCAAGATTATCGTCACAAGTTTCACAATTTATAGGCGGAGGCGGCTCGTTTAATGGTTGATTATTTTTAAAAACTCTGGACCCCATTGAAAAAATAGCATCTGCCATATTATATCTCACAGAATTTGTTGAAACGGGTTGCTGGTTGCTATTGGTTACACCTTATATATTTGTTTTAAAAAAAATGAAGAGTATTAGAAAAAACGGCCAATTAAGAAGGGGTCGGGTCATCAATGTTAACTAGAATAGTTTCACTAATTAAACTAGTTTCTGTAGTATTCCAATTATTGCCAGTAATACCAGGAAAACTAAACAAGCATCTGATTTCTGTTGTATTGTCTGGAAGATTATTTTTATCGATAATTTTACCATAAGCAAATGTTTCAAATTCCGCTGATGTATTTTCTCTTCTTTGCCATGCTACGCCTAGATCTGCTATTTCTAAATAGATACCATGTGACGAATGTATCACTTTAGCGCTAGTAGACAGCTTAGAACTATCGTTTATATCAATTCTTGGCTGTACATCTATTATTAATTCAGCTTGTTCGTCTAAATTTTCACAATCTTCCGGATCATTTAAATCATTGATGGTTTCTTGACCAGAACATTGCCCAAAAGGATTTTGTAACAGAAAATTATTATCTACTCCGGGTGTCAATCCCCATATTCCATAAGCTGGTTCCCCATTCCATTTACCTTGAATGCCTCCGTCTCCACCAGTAGCATATCCTATCAATAGATTTTTAACGATTTCTTGAGTATTATCATTTGGTGTTTTGTTATCAAAAAGTTTTCTTAACATTTCAGCTGCGACTCCTGCCGCTAAAGGAGCAGCAAAACTTGTACCAAAATTCTGCCTATTAGTAAAAGAGTTCGAACTAGACTCAAACATTCGTACTCTACGAGTACGCTTACTTCTTTTTTCATGACCAGCCATTGTAATACGCTCTCCAGAACTATAAATATCTACTTTTGGTCCTCTATTGCTAAATGCTGATACGGTATCGACATAATTGTATTTATCGTTTTCATAACGAACAGGAAAAAAATAGGGAAATAAAACGCATTGTTGACGTATATAAGATGATCCTACGGTAATAACATTTTCCATTCTGGCCGGAGTCATTTGTTCAGCATCTAATCCATCATTACCAGCAGCCGCAACAACCACTATGCCTTCTTGTATAGCTAGGTTAATTGCATATTCCATTATATTTAATGGAGCTCCTATACCAACTAAGCCTCCTAAACTAAGATTCATCACTATTTTTCGATCAGGATTTTCTTGTTTATCTCTTATAACACTAACAATACCTATTGCTATAGTTGAGAATGAGCCGCCTTTAGGGGTTAAAACTCCAACACTAACAATTTCTGGTTTTCTAGTAACGCCACAGTTTCTACCAGCAATTACACTAGCCACACCGAGACCGTGTTGCATACTTGTTACAGCAAGTGGCAATAATATTGGTCCATACAATGTATTTAATCTATTTTCAAATTCTGGATGTTGTTTAAGTTCTGAAGCTATTGGTTGATCTATAACATAAACATAAACAGGTTCTTTTAGTTTTGAGCAATGTCCATCCTCGGTGTTTCCAAGTATATTTCTAGGTTTTGTGCGACCAGAATATCCTCTGTCTAATGGTAAAGACATGTCGTCTAACCTGTCTAAGTGATGATATACAAAAGAATTTTTAAGTTCATATACAGGTGTTTTAAAACCAAATCCTTTTATATTGGGATTTATGATATTTGAACGTGTCACAAAACCACTGTCTAGCCACCGTCTAACATCTGTTGGAGCAAAATTTGGTCTTCCGTAACATGCTGGTAATTCTGCTGTTATTTCTTCGAATGTTCTTTTAGTAAATTTTCCCGAGTCAGAATCATATGTGACAGGACAGAGATAACTTGGCCATTCATTGTTTGGTATATTACTAACGTCTGGTATAATACCAGCATGAGCAGTTTCTTCGTCTGCAAAGCAATCAAATAGATAATGAAATGGACGACATGGTTCTGGACCTTTATATTTACCGTCCCAGTTTGCTATATTAGCATAACCATCACGCAAAGTGTGTGTCAATCTTGAATCCGATTGAGCAATTAGCAGTGCCTGTTGAGATAGCTGTTCATTAGCAAAATTAATAATAAAAATATTTAATTCTGGTAAAATATTAATAATTTTTCCATTATAATTTGCAGCATATTCATTTGATATATTATTAAGCGCTTCTATTTTATTTTCACCAAAATATTCAGCACTTACAACAAAACCAAACTGATTTGTCAGGTTTTCAGACAAAATATCTGGCAAAGAAAGGAGGTGTGCTAATTCTGTATTTTGAGACTTGAAATTCTTATAAAAAGACATTGAAGAAATATTTTGATTTAAATAAAAATATGTTGTGGTATAAGAAATTGACAGTGGGTCAAATTTATTGTAATAAAAATTAAAATTACCTTCTCTCATATTTTTTGAAAGAAGTTGAGACCTCATGAGAATTGAATCATTGTTTTGTTTAAACAAACTACTTTGAGTGTTGAATCCAATAGTCGTATTTCCTGACCAAAACACAGAATTCAGAACATGCACACCACGAGACGATAATATTGTTGGTTTAGAGTTTATAATTGAAGCATCTCTGATATTTATAGATGCATCGTCTCTGTTGTTGCCCGTGTCCCAAGTAGCTTTAGGAGCATTAGAAGAAAGTTGTGTTTTTATGTTATAAAGCGCCATAGTTTTTATAGCTCCCAGATTCAATATAAATATTATCTCATGTAGTATTACACCTAAAAGAAACTGGCCAATTGGTTTTTGGGGTGCCTATTTTGTTTATACCACCGCCGCGTTTTAGGGGTAAAACCCCCCATCAGAGGGAAAACAGAAAAACCCCCCTATAGGGGGAACCATATCTTACCCCCAACAAGAGGGGAGGGGATATATAACCCAACGTGGGGGATCGACCACGCCCCCCAAAAGTGGGGATAATCTGTAGCAAATATCATGCCAAACTGCGAAAACTTACAATCTCGACAGAATATGGTTTCGACTATTTTTTTCGCTTGCAAATGCCGATACCAAATGTAGGATAGGGGCATGATTCGCAACGATAACCAAAAGGGAAACGATACCATGAGCAACGCGACAGAATACGGTGTGGTGAAGATCGGACAGAATATCACGGCCACCCGAAAGGATGGTAGGGTTTTTGAGGGCGGTATCGTGAATGTCCGGGCTTTCGCCAAGGGTACGATGGTCACGATTCAATCGGCCGTCGAATCGTCATATTACGATGAATACAATCAACGCGACGTTTCGGTTCGTGAATCGGTTTACAAAAATGTATATCTCGAGGATTGCAAGGGTTGGGTAGTTTGGGAAAATGAGGAAATATATTGGAAAGGATAAGATGATTCTATCTCTAATAACTTTACCGATTATTTTGTGCAGTTTAGGATTTCTGTTTTTTGATATTTGTTGCAACTGCGATTTCTAAAAAGGATAAAATCATGAGTGAGTTTGAGCGTATCATTTCCGATTCGATGCTGGCTTTTGAGGCTTACAATAACGTCCCCCACGAAGAGGGGCTCGAGTTAGAAGATATTAGTTGGGATCCGATCATGGGTGACGAGGAAGAATACATCGACTTCGAAGAAGATGCGGATTGGGACGTTTACGGTGAGGAGGAGTTTGCATGATACAGGAAAGTGATTGCTGCTATGCCCCGATTGTGGGGGTGGATATTTGTTCACGTTGCAAGGAACACTGTGAGCCCGCGTGGGTTGAAACGGAGGAGGATAGCGGGGAGCCGGGATTCGTTCCGGGAACCTAACCCCCCCGATGGTAGGGATAAATAAACTCTCCCCCCAATGGGGGATTGTACCACCCAAACGAGGCGGTTAGCGACTGCCAAAATGGCAGACGAGCAGACTGCCAAAACGGCAGGAATCGCGCGTTTTCT
>CAZHOJ010000024.1:0-6113 GCA_964534125.1 uncultured Ignavibacteriaceae bacterium | reverse complement strand
ACTCGATGTTATGGCACAAATACACGTACACGATGTCATGGCACTTGTCAAGTAGGAAGTAGGAAGTAGAGAGTAGAAAGTAGGGAGTCAGGAGTAGGGAGTGCGGACTTCTGACTGCGGAGAAAGATGGTATTGGAGGGCCTTCGGAGCCTCCCCATGCGAGACGCAAACACGAATCGGTAGGAATGGAAGTCGTAGTGTTTCGTGGTTCTGATTTGTCGTTTCACATTGAGTTAGCATTTCACCGTTTATCATTTAGCATTTCTCCCCCCAGCTTCTCCCTCACGCTCTCCAATAGTTCTCTCGCGATAGCCTCTGCCGGTGCGTCGTCCCGGTTCATCAGCACGATCACCGCAAGGCGCTTCGACGGCACTCTGAAGAACGCATTCCTGAATCCGCGCGTGCTCCCGGTGTGATGGTACGCGGTATCTCTGTCCATCTCTTCTATTCTCCAACCGTATCCGTACTGTGTGCTTCCGTCCGCGCTCGTCGCATGGACCGTCATCGCCTCCCGGACCGTCTCCGATCTGACGAACGCCGGCCGTTCGAGCGCCCAATGCCAGCGGGCAAGGTCCCTGACGGACGAGTAGATCCCTCCGTCACCCAACACTGAGCTGGTCATGCTCTGGTCCGTCAGTACATAGGCGCCGGTCCCGGAATCGGCCGGGCTGTGACCATAGACGCGTTCTGACACCTCAGAGATCCCCTTTTCGAACGCCACGCTTCCGGACATCCTGACCGGCGTGAAGATCTCGTCCCTTAGAAAATCGGCAAAGCGTTTTCCCGATGTTCGCTCGACAATGAGCGCGAGCAGGGCATACCCCGTGTTGCTGTAGCGATATGCGCTGCCGGGTGGGAAGTACGTGGAGTCGATATGTTGCACGAGCCGGAGGACGTCCTCATCGAGCACGGGAACGCTCGTCGTATCAGGCATGACGTCCTCATACGCGACGACCCCGGATGTGTGGCAGAGCAGCTGATGCACGGTGATGGAACGGCCGACGGAGGCGAAATGGGGGAAGAAGTCCGTCAATGGCTGGTCCAGGCTGAGCGCCCCCTTGTCCCGAAGCATCAGGATGCACATTGCAGTGAACTGCTTTGTCATGGAGGCGAGCCGGAAGTTCGAAGCGGGAATGATAGGGTTGGGCTCCCCGGCCTCCCTGAGGCCGAAGGAATACTCGAACGCGACCGAGTCCCCGCTGATGACGCACACGCTTCCGCCCGGACCATCGGCCACTTCGTGGGGTGCCATGATGCTGCGACACTGCTCTTCCATCGTGCGCGGCGTGCAACCAGTCGCCGCGAGGCATCCGGTGAGCATCAGGAGGAGGATCGGTCTGGTCTGTGTCATGGCTGGTCCCGGGAATTTCAAAATCAGGGCTATTCTTCGTATGTTATGCACGCATCATCAGAAGATATCAGCACGGATGCAATGTCCTGTGCATCCGTCCCCGCACCGCGATCACAACACATCGGGATATGAAAATGAAGAGATACTTTTCCGCAATTCTGTTCGTCCTCCTCGTTATGGGGTGTGTGACGGAGGAGCCGGCAAACGCACCTGACCTAGTCGGCACCTGGGAGCCGACCTACATGCTGCTCGAGGACGTGAACGCCGCAGAGGATGACCCCATGGCGGGGACCCTTCTGCTGACGCCTGACAACTGGGTGAAGATCGCAGGCATCAAGCCGATCCGCATCACATACTCCCCGGACGGGACGTTCATGCAGGAGCATCGGGACAAGAACGACAGCCTGTTCCTGACCTCACGCGGAGTGTGGCACACGGCGGGCGATTCGCTCTACTGGTTCCAGAACGACCCCGACACGTTCAAGCTGACACTGCACTGGGAGGTGGCGGCAGATACGTTGAAGCTGGAGGGGATCGTTGATTATGACAGGGACGGGATCGTGAACGACAAGCTGATGCTGTATCAGATGCGGATGCCGTGATCTGAGCATATTTCGGATGTACACACGAAGGCCCGGTGAGATACCGGGCCTTTTTGTTTCTGGGTGCTCAAAATGATGGGTCGACTCTCGTCTTTGTAGTACTTGAATCCGCACTCTCAGAGA
Source organism: uncultured Ignavibacteriaceae bacterium (assembly GCA_964534125.1). GTDB lineage: Bacteria > Bacteroidota > Ignavibacteria > UBA10030 > UBA10030 > 2-02-FULL-55-14. Next base: position 4,037 of record CAZHOJ010000024.1, on the reverse strand, counting down.
GATCCCTATTATGTCATCCTGAACGTGCCATGAGGCACGATTCAGGATCCACGCGCAAGCCCATCTCGGATGGCGATAGAATGGATGCTGACCTTCGTCAGCATGACATCGTGGGTCTGATCGATGCTGGGCCCCTTATTCCAGTGCCGACCAGTCTGTACATCTGGATCGGCCGCCAAGAATGGCGGGGCTGGGGTGGGTGTGAGATCGGTGTTTCTATGACATGCCCCGAAGGGGAACTCCGGGGCTAGGGTCGTCCTGCCGGTATTCTATGGACAGGCGAGGCAGGCGCGTTCCGTCACTTCGCCCCAAGCAACCGGGCCAGATGCCGCAGCGGGAGCTCGATCGGAGTGTGGCGGTTCTCCAGAAGCCGGGCAAGCTCGTCGTAGGCTTTTTCGATGAGGAAGATAGTGAGGAACAGCTCCCGCTCCTCCTGCCGCTGCGGAAGGAACTGCGCATCTCCCACGCCCACGAGATAGGTGCGGAGAAAGACCGACGCGACAGACCGGTGCCACAGCTCGGCCCACGGCTCGAGGAAGGACCGTTCCCTTTGCGAGTACCCTTTGGTCGTCAGCAGGCGCTCGTGGATGGGGTCGTGCAGCGAGCGGATCATCCCTGCGACATCGCGAAGCGGAGAGCGCTTGAGCCGACGTTCGCCGAGAGAGCGCTTGGGATTTCCCTCAAAGTCGATGATGAAGTAGTCATTGCCCGTGAACAGGATGTGCTCGAGCCGGAACTCGCCGTGTATCCGTATCTTCTGCGCGTTCAGTTTGTGTGCGTAGAGCTTCGCGCATCGGTCGAGCACATCCCCCTCAGATTCGATGACATGCGCCGCGCTGGCGTGCAGCGGCTTCGGCAGGTTCGGCAGGCGCTTCTCGAGCAGCGTCGTGACCCTCCGTATCTGCGTCCTGATGGAATGGTACAGCGAGCGCTGGTAGTGCAGGGTGAACGGTTCAGGTGCGAAGGCGGGGTCCTGCGACTCGGAAGCCAGCGCCGTATGCATGTCGGCGGCCCGGTTGGCGATCATCCAGACGGCCTCGAGGCACGTCCCGCCGATGAGCTCCTGGATGACGGTCGGAAGCTCTTCCCGGCTCTGCTCCAGCAGGGAACGTCCCTCGGCCCCCGGGATTCCAAGCTCTTTCCTCCGCAGCATGACGTTCTCGAAGAACACTGCGGCCTGGTCCCTCATCAGCGTCAGCGCGTCTCCCTGGTTGGGAATGTAGCGCTGAAGGTATGCCATCACCGACGCGTCGGAACCCTTCTTCACGTACTCGATGCCGCCGGCGAAGGCAGGAATGTTCGGGAACGACAGGCGTTCTGACAGGACCTGACCCATCTCCACGTCCGGATGTGTCCCGGGCTCGATGCGCCTGTAGACCTTCAGAAGGAACTCCTTGCCGAACACGAGCGAGGTGTTGTTCCCCGTGCTGTCGAGAACGCTGCTCGGGAGCGACAGCAGGCCGTTCCCCTCCTTCCGCACCAGACCCTTCGCAGGGCTCGCCGTGATGCTGCCCGCATCTCCCCTGATGGTGTATCTCCGCACGATCATTCCCAGCAGCATCGCACGGAACTCGGAATTGTACAGCGCGTCGTAGATGACGCCGTCGCCCAGGTCGGTCTTGACGCGGGCGATGAGCGCATCGGGGTGGTCCCTCATCCGCTCGAGCTTGTTCCGCGTGCCGAAGGCAACGGGGAGGAAATACGTATCGCCCGAACCGTCCGCGTACAGCACCTCGAGGAAAAGAAGGTGGCAGTAGGCGCCGTTGACGCGTGCCATGATCCGCTCTGCAATGCGCACCGACCGGAGGGAATGCCTCGTTGCACCGAACCATTGCGACGACGACAGGTACGGGGCGAGCACGTCCTTGCCGAACTGCTCCGCACGTTTTCCCGAGAAGCTTTCGTCCCAGCTTCCCGAAACCTTGATGAGCGGGATGTCCTTGTGCTGGCGCGGATGCTGGTCCTGTTCGGTGCGCTGGAGGGAGAACCAGTAATGATCGTGCGGGCCGAGCGTGAGGGGATAGAGAGATTTGTTGATCTGCGGAAAGGTCGAGCCGCCGACGACCTCTTCCGGGACGAACCCGTCGTACGCACTGAGGTCCAGGTGGACCGACTGTGCATAGCGCGACAGATTCACCACCACGAGGATGACCTCGTCCTTATGGCGCCGCAGAAAGGAGAGCACGCGGGCATTGTCGGAGGGGACGAAATCCAGCGACCCGCGGCCGAACGCCTTGAACTTCTTCCGCACCTCGAGCTGCCGTTTCATCCACCAGTAGAGGGACGACTGGTTCCGCTGCTGGTTGTCGATGTTGACCGCCTCGTGGCGGTATTCGGGGTCGATGATGAGCGGAAGGAACAGCTTCTGCGGGTTCGCCTCCGAGAAGCCGGCATTCCGTCCGGCGTCCCATTGCATGGGTGTCCGAACGCCGTTCCGGTCGCCAAGGTAATGATTGTCTCCCATCCCGATCTCGTCGCCGTAGTAGATGACGGGCGTGCCGGGAAGCGAGAAGAGGAGGATGTTCATCAGCTCGATCTTGCGGCGGTTGTTGCCGAGCAGGGGAGCGAGGCGCCTGCGGATGCCGAGGTTGATGCGCGTGGTCGGGTCCTTTGCGAACACGCGGTACATGTAGTCCCGCTCCTCGTCGCTCACCATTTCGAGGGTCAGCTCGTCGTGGTTCCGGAGGAAGAGCGCCCACTGGCAGGTGTCGGGTATCTTCGGGGTCTGCTCGAAGATGTCGATGATGGGGAACCGGTCCTCCATCCATGAGGCCATGAACAGCCGGGGCATCACCGGGAAGTGGAAGGCCATATGGCAGCGGTTCGCCTCGCCCAGGTACGCCACGGCGTCCTCCGGCCACTGGTTCGCTTCGGCGAGCAGCATCTTGTCGTCGTACCTACGGTCGACGTGGGCACGGAGTCTCTCGAGAAAGGTGAACGTCTCGGGGAGGTTCTCGCAGTTCGTCCCCTCGCGTTCGTACAGGTACGGTACGGCGTCGAGCCGCATGCCGTCGACGCCCATGTCGAACCAGTAGTCCATGACCTTGAAGATGGCCTGCTGGACCTTCGGATTGTCGTAGTTGAGGTCCGGCTGGTGCGAGTAGAACCGGTGCCAGTAGTACGCTTTGGCGACGGGGTCCCATGCCCAGTTGGACGACTCGAAGTCCTTGAAGATGATGCGGGCGTCCTTGTATCTCTCGGGAGAATCGCTCCAGACGTAGAAATCGCGCCAGGCGGAGCCCGGCTTTGCTTTCCGTGACTTCTGGAACCACTCGTGCTGGTCGGAAGTATGGTTCACCACCAGCTCGGTGATGACGCGGAGGTCGCGCTTGCGGGCCTCCTTGAGGAATGCCTTGAAATCGTTGAGGGTGCCGTACTGGGGATTGACGCGCCAGTAATCTGCGATGTCGTAGCCGTCGTCGCGGAGGGGTGACGGATAGAAGGGGAGGAGCCAGATGGCGGTGATGCCGAGGTCCTGGAGGTAATCGAGCCTGCTGGTCAGTCCTTTGAAGTCGCCGATCCCGTCCCCGTCGCTGTCCATGAAGCTTCGGATGTGCAGCTCATAGACGATGGCGTCCTTGTACCAGGTGGCGTCTTTGAGTATGCGTGGTCTCTTGCGTTTAGGCACGATTGCAGGGTCATTTCTCGCGGTGATGACAACGGCCGCGGGGGAGAATCGATGAACAGGACAATCTATTGAAAATATTGATTCACGAGGGGAAATGAAACGGAAGGAGCCAGAAACGCACAAATACCGTAGATACCGTGCGGAAGGCAGAAGAAGTTTGACTCCGCAGGAGAATTGTAGTATATTTAGTGCTCAATACCGCGGGGTGGCCTTCGACTTCGCTCAGGCCTTGCCCGCACTGCAGAGCTTAGATAATATACCGCGGGGTGGAGCAATTGGTAGCTCGTCGGGCTCATAACCCGAAGGTTGCAGGTTCAAGTCCTGCCCCCGCTACTCGAGGCACCTACAACTCTGTTGATAGGTGCCTTTTTGTTCATTGAACCGCCCACCATACTGACGCTATGCCGCG
>CAZHOJ010000023.1:0-7104 GCA_964534125.1 uncultured Ignavibacteriaceae bacterium | reverse complement strand
GAGTTGCACTTGGGCTTGCAGATGGTGAAGGGGTGGCGGATGGAGAAGAACTGGGTGAGGAAGACGGAGATGCTGACGGACTCGCTGACGGGCTACTGCTAGGAGATGCGGAAGGGGAAGACCCGCCTGATGTTATCGTAAGCGACCTAGTAGATGACCAGTTCCCATAAGCGTTACTTCCAGACGGGTCAAGTCCCCTCACTCGCCAATAGTATGTTCCAGGAGAAAGTGCGCTTTGTACGGTGTAGGTAACAGCCTGTCCTGATGCAAATGGGTCAGTGTTATCAGGTGTACCAGAGAAGCCAGGGTCGGTGTTTGAAACGGCGTTCACTATCGTTTCTACCGTACCAGCACCTATCCACCCCGTTGTATCTATTGAGACGTCATCATAATAGAGGTCTGCTGTAGATACGGTTGCGGAGCCAAACTCAAAAACGTTTGGATGTGCGTCTAGATTTATTGTTCCTGAGGCAAATGACGACCCGTCTAGCCTTGCTTCCGCAGAGGTCCAAGAGAGTGTAGTGTCATTAAAATAGAACTCAACTCGATACCACGTATCTACACTGAGAGCACTAGAATCGGAGCCAATTTGTGCTGTGTCTTCATAATTATATAGTTGGAGGGTTCGCGAAGTTGTGAGTGTAAGCCCAACAGCATCTATTCCTGGTCCACCGTAAAATAGAGCAATCCGACTGTCGACTGATGGTGCTGATGCTATCCGCAGGTAGAATCTGACGTAATACGACGTCTGTGTAGACCCAACATTGTAGCTGGCGTTTGCAGTCGCACTAGATGTGTTGACACGCATCGCATACGTCCCACTTCTTTTTGTTGTGCTCTGAACGGATGGAGAACCCACTGTTCCACCCCACTCAGAGAAGTCCCCCGTCTCAAAACCACTATTAAACACATTTCCGTAAAATGTGTTTACTTGAATGTTGTACCGAATATCATCGGTCCCAGTTCCATAGTCGTCTGTCCCTGTAAATGTTAGGTCTGGGGTTGTATCGGCGGTTGAACTCGCATCAGCGGGTGAGTTTAGGGCAACGGCTGGAGAGGAAGTCCCTGGTGATGGTGAAGCTGAGGGTGAACTTGATGGTGAACCAGACGGTGAGGCGCTTGGTGAGGGTGTAGCAGATGGACTGCTAGATGGTGACGCACTAGGGCTAGAGGACGGTGAAGAAACTGCTGGCTTACCAATGAAGTAGGTTGGAATAGGAAGGTTATGTTTTTCAAACCACCAACAAAGGTGAATTGGCTTCCATGCTGAAAGTTTTTCTTCTGATACAAATTGAGAAAGTGCGCGGTGAGCGTTAAGAGTAAGCCGTTCAACGATGGAGGCAAACTTATACTTCATAGTAGTATATTTTATTTGAAAGCCCAGACGGTTTGTTTATGCCTCGTCGTTTAAAGACGCTATACGCACTCATGTCTGGTTCACCGGCAGTGTTGATGATGACGTAGTTCGCAATCTTTCCGATGTCTTTCACGAAATCTTCCGAAGTTACAAAGTCACATACGGTATATTTCCCGTCGGGGAATAAATCAATGATGACTACATCAAAGTGATGCGCTGTCTTTACATACTCTCGCGCATCTTGCTTCACAAAGGTAACGGAGTACGGAGACTCGTACTCGTTAATATCAACTGCGGTAATGGGAACATCCCCGTAGAGTTTCTGAATAAGCCCTGCTACGCTGCCCCCAGCGTATCCCAGCATGAGAACGCTCTCTGGTTCATACGGTGGCACAAGGTAGACAAAGCAATTGAGCGCCATTCCTTTGGTTGGCGGGTCTACTGAAAGGAGTTCATTGTGAGAATTATACGTATCCACTGTACTATTTTACCATTACATCACTCATTGAACCCCATGGCTCTAAGGTAAGCGTCCTACTTCTGCCCCTTCGTGGCCCAGTAAAGTTACCTCCATGGCGCACGTCAATGTTTGGTATCTTGGTTCTAAAGTCGCGTGCATTAAATCCTACGATGTAATCCTTCACTCGATTGCGGAGTTGTTCTTTCTTTGAACCGCGGGTGAGTCTCATGGCTTTGTCGTAGTCCACTGCCCCAGGTTCTCCGAGTCCCATGTTGTGTCTGAGTTCATTCCATAGAGGGTCTTCACAAATGGTCATCGCCATCTCACACGAATCTCTAAAGCGGTCTACACGACAGATGAGTTGTGACTGCACCCTACGATTCGGCCAAAAGGTAAACGTGCCGTCAAACTCTGGGTGATTGGGGTTGCTATACTGTAGGAGCCAACAGTTATCGTTATACCAAAAGTGGTCATCGGGAGGGATGAACGAGAAGTGTTCGTGTGAATAGATACAGTCATGCTCTGCTATGGCGACGTACTTTGTTGAAATCTTATTAAGTCCGGCAAGGATGTTCCGATACATGGAGACTCCTGAGAGGGGCCAGTCTTCGGGTTGGTGCATCTCAATAACAGGAATATTCTCTGCCGCTTTGTAGAGATGTGAAAGACACACTTCTTTGATGAAGGGGTCTATCTTTGAGTGACCTAAGTAAAGTATTGTTCTATCCATTTTGGGAGAAGTTCACCCTTGTAATAATCCTTCCACTGTTCAAGTGCATAGTCCCAAGATTTCCGTGCTTCTTTGTTTGAGTAGTTGTGAGTCCTGTTGAAACTTGTGTGCGTACCACGTTCCTTGGTTGCTCATCAGTTCACCCCCTGCTTTCCAGGTCTTCATGGTCATCTCAGTCGAGTCTTGATAGAGTGGCCCGTATCCCTCTGTCTGGAGTTCTCCGATTACTGAGTCCCACCACGCATGGGGCATCACCCAACACGAACCCTGCATGGCTTGTTTGGGCTTAATCTGAATGTCGTTATCCATCTCTCTCCAGACTAAAGCAGAGAACTTATCGTGGTTCTTTGAAATGACGAGACGTTCCATGACAACAGGTTCTAAGTCCATCACCTCCCACTTTTCTACATCGAGGAAGTATCTTTTTGCATCGACTATCCAGTTAGGTTGTATGGTTTCGAGAATTACCCTGTCAAATCCCTTTGCGAACATGACGTGCTCGTCTGAGCGTATGAGGTATTCGCCTTGTGCCTTCTTCACGCCTTGATTTATGGCGTTCCGCATCCCTCCGTTCTTTTCGAGGTAGATGGGTTTAACTCGTGGGTCGTCTATTACTTCTTGGCGGTAGCCATCGAGCACAGGGATTACTTCAAAGTCAGTTTCAAAGTTATCGAGAATAGACTGAATCGTTTGGTTCAGGTGTGGGTCTTTGTATGATGGAATTATTATTGACGTAGTAGCCATCCTCCATTTGTTACACCGTAGAGAAACTCATTGTGCATGTCTACTTTTTTAAAGGACTTGGTGTGTGAGAGGAACCAGTCGCGGGCTTCTCCTGGGCCGAGCATCCCTCGGTCAACGTAGCAGTCTTCGAGAACCATGAACTGCCCTGGTGTCACCATGTCTTTGTACTTCGTTATCTCCCACTTCACATGAGTTCGAGAGTGGTCTCCGTCAATGACGAACATGGTTTTCTTTCCCTTCGTAAGCTCTCTCACCTGTTCAACGATTGCGTCATCAGTTGAGTTGCCGATGATGTAGGTAATCCTAGGGTCACGCTCTTTCACCTGGTCTTTGATGTCTATCGTTATTACTTCCGGCCCTTGGTCTTTGAGCCAAAGCGCTGAGCCACCGAAGCGTGTACCGATTTCCACAATGACATCTGGCTTCTTATCCCAGATAGCCATGTGGTAGAGAATCAAATCGTTGGGGAACTTCTGAATACCGATACCTTTGTAGTATGGGTAGTGCATCTGGCGATGAATGTGTTTGTATAAACGTGCAAATGTCTCATCATGTTCTGGGTATTTCATATAATTGTCCCAACCTGGGGGATTAAAATGTTCTATTAACCATTTAAATGGGCGCTTCTGTCCCGGCCATTTGTCCTGAAGCCAAAGGTTCTCGGCGTACATTCGTGCCTTATCAATGTCAGACTGCTTGATTGCGTAGGGGAAGCCACCGTCAGATGCGCGGAACCAATGCGCGAACCATGTCTTCTTATTCACCATGAGTCTGCCACCCGAGAGCCACGCCTTCATGGCCCATTCAATTCCCTCTGAACCCCACGAACCGTGCCCCTCATCGCACCCACCTAAGTCCCAGAATGTCTTTGCAGACATGAACCTACACGGCCCCATCATTCCCATCGTTTCATCTAAGAGTTCAGGCCGGCGGTGCATCTCTTTCCACTGTTCTCCGCCGTAGTAGAGGGAACGGAGTTCGCCCCTCTCATTAAACCCAATGTACATGTAATCAGTCTTCTTTCGGAGTTTCGGGGTCCAGGTATGTCTGTCGAGGTTGTACATTCTTGGTAGGTGTACTTCACCCTCAACGTAGTCAGCAATGAGCTTCACGTCGTACCCCTCGTCTAACGCACAGTGCGCGTCGAGTTTCATCAAATACTTACCCTTTGCGGCACGGGCTAACTCATTGATAGATTGTCTCTGCCCCTTAGATTCTTCGTGATGGAAGAACGTAACCCTGGCATCGTTCATTACTATTTGCGGGTCGGGGAGGTATCCATCGAGCATTACGAGGACTTCTATTTCTCCTCGTGCTTTATCTAAACACTCTCGTATGGTGCGTTCGAGGTAGATTTCGTTTCTGGCAGTAATTAAAACGCTTAAACCCTGCATGGAACTCGGTTATACTGCTATCTTAGTACGATGGTAATACGAAAGCATTCTAATTTTGCCGCATTCACGACACAGGCGTCTACCATTCTTAGAGTGATAATAGGTGTTTTCGGCTGTCCATTTATGGCCACGCCTGCAATACGGGAGGTCGGAGTCCTTCCGGCGCTTCATATTCTCTGCATGTGTGACAGGCTCTAAGTGTTCTGGATTGATGCAAAGAGTATTGTGACAAAGGTGGTCTAGTTCCATTCCTTCTGGTATTGGGCCAACAAAATGCTCGTAAGAAACTCTGTGTGCTTTCTTTGTCTTTCGGGAGCCAGTACGCCCCATAACTATGTGGCCATAATAGCCATTTGGCTTTTTGACTTTAGTCCCAGTCCATATCCAACAACCTTCCTGCTTCGTTATTTTCGTAAGAAGGCGCTCAGTCACATCTTTTAGCGGTAATGGGTTTAAGGCAATTGTTTTCTTAAAAGAGACAATACGTTTTTCAATATGTTCTTTAGTTTGAGTTTTTCCTTTTAATGGATGTACCATGCACAAATGATATCACGGCGTATATACCCGTCAAGGTAAAGCTATCCATAAGTCATATAGCTGTGGATTAGAGGGCTGTGTTTGGGAAACCGTTATCTTCGGGATTCGTATGTATGGAGTACCGTTTACCTCACTCACCTCAGCCGTACTATCATTTACTGCGGTGAAGTTATCAGTTCCCAGTATGAGGTCAAGGTCTCCGGTTGTTGGGTTTACCTTTAATTTCATATTATGTTTGCGGCGTTAAAGTAGGTGTACGTGAGTGATGCACGATTCGTCCAGTTTGTCGTGTATGCAGAACGCCCACCCACATAGCGGTATGTCTTTGCTGAAGTGTCTTCTTTGAGAATGTACCAAGCACCAGACTTCTCAATAAATCCGTAGTAGTTAGGACTTGCATCATCATCTATATCAGAAACCTTGTACTTCTCAAGGTCGTTTCCCCCGACAACCGCAACCCCACTTCCACCACTTCCGTGAGACAGCATACGCATCTGCATCTCTTCCAGTTTGAACTCCTTGGGGACGTTCAGTTTGAGTGCCTTGACAGCAGTTATGAGTTCCGTGACAAGTGCTTCGAGGCGCTTTGGGCTATTGGCGATAGTGTCATTCCTGAGCGCCACAATTGACGTGAGGAGGTTTCTGAGTTCTGTAGTAACTGGGGATAAGTCTGTCTCTTTCTCTTCGAGTTTTATTGCCTGAATCGCCTGAATTGCCGCGTCAAGTTTCTCTGGGGTCTGGTCATCCTTCAACGCAGAGAGAATGTTCGCGTTAAGTTCATTGAGGTTCTCCAGTTGCGAGACCTGGGCGGAGACTGCTGGGTGATTTGATTCTTTCCGAAGGATGTCTTCAAATCGCGTGATAGCCGCTACAAGCGCAGACGCCTTCTCGCGCTCTGATGCCGAGAGAGTTTCAAGTGATGCAATAACTTTGCTGATACTTTTCTCATTTGTTGCAGAGAGTTTATCAATTGCCGTTGAAGATTTCGTGAGATTTTCAGCCGCTTTTTCTAGTTGTTGTGTGCTCGAACCGAGGTCGATGTTTATCTTTGACCCCTTAGAAAGCTCAATGAGCACATCGAGCTTCTTTCCTATGTAGGCAAGTGCCGCATTTATGACGCTTTCTTTAAGCATTTTGGTCGTTTACTGGGGCTAGTAATTCCTGTCCCTCCTGAAGTGGACCACCTTCCTGCATCATCATTGGTTGCTTTGGTTTCGGTTTCGCGTAGTCTTCAGCAACCTCGTCATTCAATTCAACGAGTTCCTTGAACAGCCGTTCCTTGTTTTCCGCAAGGTACTCTGGGAATATTGCTGCCATCATCTGTATCTTCTCTTGGAAGCGTGCGCTTCGTTCTGCCTTGTCTTAATTGCAATGAGTTTGTAGTTAAGGCCGTTTTCTGCCATTGCATCCTCGCGGGCCACGATTTGGTCTTCAGAGAGCATGTCTTTCTCTGAGTCTGCTATTTGAATCCCAAGTGTTCCTATGGTGCCGTCTGAAAGCTCCGTATCGGGGACGTTGTATATTCTCAATCCTTCTGAGAGTGCCTTTTCACCATCGGCTGAAACGAGACGTTCATACTTCGGCTTGGTGTAGTTCATCAGGATGTTGATGATGCGCAGGCGTGTTTTCTGAAGCCAGAGGTCCTCAAGGAACATAAAGAATATTCCCTTGAGTTTGCGAGCGTTCTCATTTGCGACGAGGATTTCACGCGCGGTCACTCCCCTCCCCTGAATGCCCTGTTGGTTTGCATCGAGCGAAGCAAGGTCGCCAAGTCGTGCCACATACTGAAGCATAGCGATTTCGCCGGAAGTCACGCCATTAAATGGCATTGGCTTTACCGCGTTCACATCAGGGACGTAAATCTTGTTATCTTGGTTTACGA
>CAZHOJ010000022.1:0-7579 GCA_964534125.1 uncultured Ignavibacteriaceae bacterium | reverse complement strand
ACTTTATTTTGAATTTTATTTTTTACTACCCCTGATCGGGGCGTACAGGCCCTATTCGAGATCTCTTCACTATGGGCCATTGTAGGGCCTTTAAATTCAATTGAATTTAGAGCAGTAGTGCAAAATTAGAATGGTTATTCACGGACTTGGCATAGTTTATGCAGGTGACTAAGAGTTTTTCGTATTTTAATTTTTTTAATTTATTTTCTAAAGTTTTTTAATTTTATGCCGATTCTATATATAAGAGAAGAAACTACTGGAAAAAAAGGGGGAAGTCTCGATACCCATAGAACGAACGTTCATTCTAATATATGCAAAAATAATGCCAGATAATTCTGGCACAGTACTTGCATATAAAATTTATTTTAGTCTATTGAAAATATAATCTTGACTTTATCCTTTAATTGTGAATCATTTTTATATTCTGGAAACATGAATTGTTTAATAAAGTATTCAGCATGATCAAGAGTTATTACTACTCCATTTTGCTTGCAAACTTTATGCCAACGATCAATAATATTTACATGCTCAATATTCTCTAGTAAATTCAACATATTACCTCTAAGTGTATAAAATTTAACACCATCCTTTCTATAACTATGCGAATTGTTTAAGGATATTCAAGCATTGGTTCCTATAATACCTAAAATGCTTAGAATTAACACTATTGACCAAGTTTGACATTATTACAGCCTTATTATTAAGATATTTTCCCATTGCCTTAGTAACTGCTAAGGCTAAGTCTTTTACTGTAAGGCTTTCTAAAGCCTCATAATGGGCCTTAATCTGCTTTAGTGTAACAATATGGCCCACGATATAGCCTTGATCAAATAAGAACAATTGCAAGGGATATTGGCAATCTTGTGACCAAGTAACAAGCAGTTGCAAGCCATTAAAACCATTAATATCAAATAGCTTTCCAGTAACACCATGAAAAGCAGTTTTTCTAGCAATAGTCTTAAAGTAGTAATTTTGCAGATCAAATACTCCCATTTCAGTAACATTTAATTCACGAACTAAGCTAAGTAGCTGATCTACCAGATCAATTCTATCACCACGATCACGGCGACTATCAGCCTGTAATCCTGCGATATTGTTCAAGTTTTCATTATACCGAATTGTCATAATTACCTCACTTTATTACTTTCTGCCTTCACAGTAGAATATCGGCATTAATTAAATTTTCTTTAGTAAAAAAATTAAAAAATATTAAAATACGAAATTTTCGTAGAAACTAATTCTGGCACACTTTTTGCATATGGCATAAAACTTGCATAGTAGAATACCTGTTCTACAATTCAATTGAATTCAGAACGAACATTCACTTTTAGAATGATTGTTCAGTTTAGAATGACTATTCATTTTATTAGAATGAACACTCAATTGAATGCAGTTATGTTTTCACATAGATCGGGGTAATACTCTCAATTGAATGCAGTTATATAGGTAAAAAGATCCAGGTTATGAATACTGGATCTTAAAGTTATATTATTTAGAATTCTTTAAAATTACTATAACCTTCATTACCATTATAAATTTCGTATTCATCATCTGGGTATAACTCTTCAGCCTCTTGAATTGCCTCAGTTAGCTCATATATATGCTTTCCTTCCCTACTATACAATTCATTGCTATAAACGGCACCAGCAAAGTGTATCATAAACTTATTATTCATATCACTACCACTTAATAAAATAATTAACCTTGTTTCCAGTTTCATCATTACAGTTATAATACATATAATGATTTAGAAATATATTAAAATTTTCAGTAGCAGCTTTTCTAATTTTTCTTCTGGAGTCTCCAGTAAAAATAGGTTTACTAATGATATTATAAATATTTATTATACTTTCACAATGCCAAGGTGTATTTAATCTTAAGTTATTAGGACACAAAACTACTTCTTTACCTTCTAATAACCTAGTAATAACTTGTGTTTTTGTGATCTTAGTATACATATAGCCTCATATTAAATATTAAAACCTAGTTCATTATTTAACTTATCCTTAAGTATTATTGATATTTCTACACAGTCACAAGGAAAAAAGCCCATAATTCTATCAACTAAAAATTCAAAATAATCAGGCCTTAGTTTCTCTTTGCCGTGTTTTTCAATTAATCGTTTTGTTATTCCAAAATAATCATCTGCTATTTTCTGTTTTTCTTTATTATTCATAACCGCCTCACTTATTTGCTTATATATACTATCGGCCAATATTAAAAAAACTTTAGTATAAAATAATAAAATATTGAAACTATCTAAATTCAATTGAATTTCTCTGCTACAAAAAAGACTAGCCTATAGTCTCCTATAAGCTAGTCAGCAAGTGAGGTTATTAACTTTCAATGGCTTTATTAAATTCGTGTTCTACAGTCCCACATTCCTTAAAGCAATCAAATATTTCAAGCATTAGCTTTTTATCTTCATCATATAGTCGCCTAGTAGCTCCATCAAACCAGTCAAGAAAGGCATATTCTACCTTATAGCAATTAAACTCAGGATCACAGTAAAACCTGAATTCATCTGAAGGCCCTCCCCAACTAATTTGATACCTAAAATATCCACACTCTTGATCTTCAAAAGTATCCTGAGATACATAGTCAAAGCATAAACCATAATTATAGAAGTCTTCAGTCTTTTCCTCGGCACCATTACAATACCCTTCCCATAAGTCCTTAAAATCTTCTAGTCTGCTCTCAAGATGATCCTTAATTCTTTCCTCACAAGTTGGATCTTTCTGTTGCTGTTCCATTGTTTATGCCTCCAGTAAATAATCAATTTCCTTTGCCCTTTCTTCTAATGTAGTAAAGGCCTCTTCCTGAGAAGCACACAAGATCTTAAGCTTCTTTTCCCCTCTACTAACTATTAATTCATAATTACCATCAAAAGAAATGCTAGGGATTACATAAATATCAGTATTAGCTTTCATCTTATTACCTCACTTATAAATACCTTTCTACTTGTATATATACTATCGGCACTATAAATAAAAACTTTAGTTTATTTTTGATTTAATTTTTACTTAGGCTCAATTCAATTGAATTACTATTTAATAAAAAGCAAGGGGAATACAATTAAGTATAGCCCTTGCCTAGTGCTTAATAGATATATTAAAATACCTATTGCATTTAACTTATATACAGCAAACCATCATCCCCAACATAAACCCAACATTCCCCAAATTCTTTACAAGCCTTGGTTAGTTTGTCCTTTTCCTCTTGTGTATAATATTCCCTATCCCAAAATCCCACCCCATGACCATTACGAGTAAACCAAAAATCATGAGCTGCACACTCTAAACCCTTATAACCATCACACCTATAACTATCAGATCCTTTCCAATCTGGTGTTTTAAGTATATATTCTAAATTATCCTCTTGAAACTTAGCACACTCTTGCATAGCCCTTTCTATAGATTCAGGGGCAAAATCTTCAACATCAAAATTCCTATCTAATGGTTCCCCACCACTATCATCAGAGTTATCAGTTTCAGCAAATAAAGCACACTCTAAATAAGCCCTAGTAAATTGATCCATAAGTACCTCACTTGTTTTTAACCTTATAAATATTATCGCCTATTTTTGATTAAAACTTTAGATATTTTTAACCTTGTGTAATCTTTTAAATTCAATTGAATTAATATTACTACAAAAAGTGCCAGCTATTAACTGGCACATTTCTTGCTTAATATTCAGTTGTCAATTCACCATTAAGCAACTTTTTATAAATACAAGGTATTAAATTCTTTTCATCCTCTACTGTATAATCACATAAAATAGCATATGCATGTTCTAGGCTGTAAGTCTCAGCTACTTCAATTTCTTGTCCATTTTGTGTTTCTGTAATAACCCAACTAATAGTACTCATATACTTACCTCTATTTTCTAGCCTATATTTAATATCGGTACATTCTAAAAAAACTTTAACATTTATTTAATAATTTTAAATTCAATTGAATTATATATCTGATATAAAAGTATAGCAGTATTACACTGCTATACTTATTTATCACTCTTCAGAATAATCACCATGATAAGGATTAGGATCATCATCATACTGGGCATTATAGTCCTCATAAAAATCATCAAAGCAGTCCTCATATCCTTCATCAAGGGCTTGCCCTAAAGGTGTTTCAACGTCCTCTTGTTTGGCATCAAATACCTCTTGAAGCCTCTTAAGCTCTTCCCTAACTACAGGGTGCCATAATGAGTTAACCTCCATACCTGGAACAAAGTTATCCCTTGCCCATTGAACAAATTCAGTAGCCTCAGCGTCAGTTAAATTACGAAAAAAACTATTATCCATATTTACCTCACTAAGTTTATCCTTCCCGCTTATATAAGTACTATCGACATATTTATAAAAAACTTTAGCTTTATTTTAACTTGTAAGTAAATCTTACAAATTCAATTGAATTTAGTATGATTATTCATTCTAATTAAAGTTTTCCTGTAATTATGCCGATAAAATAGTTAGAGAAAATATAACTGTATATAGCTTATTGATTTATTATTTAGTAAGAAATCTTACTAAATTTTCTTACATATCAAGAGAACATAACTCAACTAAATGTAGTTATAGTCTCTTATAGATCCAGGTTAGATACTTCTTTGGGCTTTTGACATCTCTTGTATAAGATGATTCTTTTCTTTTTCTAATTTAACTATTTCAGTTTGAATAGTCTCATAGTCATTAAATACCTCAGCAGTTTTTACCATAGCATTAAGCATAGATAAAACTTCTAAAGTTTCTTGTAGAGTATTATTTAACCTGTTATATACTTTTATAGCCGTTTCTTTTCTCATAACTTTTCTACTTCCTCACTGTCTAAAACATCAGTTATTTCAAATTCTAAGAACCCACACTGCATATCTTGAATTAAAGAAATAACTATCTTCTCTCTTGTTATATCATCGGCAGCACTCAGCCATTCTTTAGCTATTTCTTTTGCCTCTTTTTTAGACTCAGCTTCAATAGCAGAAAAGAAATCACTAAGACTTATCTTAAAATGAACATCAAATTCTTTCATAACTCCTCACTATTAAAAAATCATAGCCTCAGGGGTTGCTAGCTAATCAATATAAAAGTTATTGCTACTGGTACACCTTCATTCTAGTTAAACTAGCTAGTATTTAATAATTAGGTTATTATCTCCTACCTTCCAGCTTACAGTAACCTTTTATATTTCCCTATAATTACCTAGCCTATCCCTGACAGCTACCATTGGCATATATACTATCGTTCTTTTTTGACTAAAACTTTAACTTTATTTCAAACCTTTTTCCCGCCGCTGAGAAAATGGTCAATTCAATTGAATTATAATAGATTAGACCATATTGCTAATATCAACAATATGGTTATTATTTATTGAATTGTTAAAATAGATTTAATTTTATCCTCCAATTGAGGATCTTCAGCATATTCAGGAAATATATGGTTTGCTACAGAAAATACAACCCGTTCCATGGTCATAATCCTACCTTTTCTTTTGCTTACCTCTACAAACCTTTGAATAATTCCAATATGTTCATTATTATCAAGTAAATTTTTCATACAGTCTCTTCCTCTTTAACCACTAAAGCATTTTTAGGACTCTTAGCAAATACAATGTTATCCCCCAGTCCAGATACAGTAAGGTCACAGGTAAGAAAATTATCAGCGTATAAAGACTCTGAGAAACTAGCAGCAGTCTTAAACCAAACCCTACCAATTTTAGAATCTTCTACAAGAATTCTTCTATTCCATCTAGGCCTTCCATTATAGTAGTCATAGTCATCCTTTACACTAACTACTTTAGCCTTGTCTATACTTATTTGATCACCTTTATTAAACATATTTGCCTTTTTATCTGTTAGCCTCTACATATTATATCGACATTTTATATAAAAACTTTAGATATTTGTTGAAAAAAGATAACCCTTTTTCAACAATTCAATTGAATTTATAAAGCAATAAAAAGAACCACACCTACCTGGTATGGTTCTTGCATATTAAATATTATCTAAACAACTATCATCAAAGTCATGTAACTTGACATCCCCAGATAAAGATTGAATCTTGGAGGCATAAAGCCTAGATACTCTATGAGTATTAATCCAATCAGTACCTTTGCCTTCCCCTTCCCTTGCTAGTGCCCAAAGCCTATTCATAGCTCTAGAGAAACTATGAACTACCCCACTAAGATTACATGCATCTTGTACCTGAATTGCCTCTTTAACTAATTCCGCTTCGGTTCTATTATCTTCTCTTTCCATATTAACCTCATTAAATTATTGCCAATAAATATATATCGGCATATTTACAAATAACTTTAGAAATTTTATAATACTAGTATGTATCCAACAATAGAAAATCTAGCTCCTATAATTATAGATACTCTGAAACTTTCAATTGAATTAGCGGCTAAAGAAATTATATCCCAAGGCAATTTAACTAATCTTACAGAAGAAGAAGTAATAAATTCAATTAAATCTTTTAGAGACACTAGAAAAGGATTAGAACCTTGTTGTAATACTATTATGTCAATCTATAGAAGAAAGAATAATCAAATAGAATTTGATGATATTGATCCTTATGAGGGAATACTAGGTAGCCTAGATAAACTAGGTTTAGGATCTTGGAGTACTAAGAAGCCTTAGATTTGAGTAAGTTAACTAGTAGTCTCATAGCATCAATACAGAATTCATTGTTCCCGTTTCGTATAGGTAAATTACGTATAAGCCATTTTATATTAGACTCAATAGATATATCCCTTCTATTTTCGGGAATATCCATAGACTCTAACATTGTTATAAGTTCCATTAAATTACCTCAAAATCTACTAAAACCCCGTCAATAATTTCTATTAGTCTTTGTTCAATTTCTTCTCTACTTTCTACTATCTCACCTTCTTCAGTAATAGTAAGCTCTAAAGTATAATCATTTTGTACCTCTTCTTCATGATCCTCTGTATAGTGACATTCTGAAGAATAGTTCCAATGATCTGTAAAATAACTAACTACTTCAGTTACTCTAACATTTATTTTTTCTTTCATAATTTCCTCACTGTCTTTAACTAATATTAATATCGTCTATAATGCTTAAAAACTTTAGCAGTATTTAAGAAATAATGAAATACTGAAATTCAATTGAATGTAACTAAGTTACAAAAAAGACTAGGCTATTTCTAACCTAGTCTTAGGATACGTTTTATGTCTTTTTAATTGGAAAAATCTTCTAACTGGTTTAATTTAGTAGGTGTAAATCCTCTATCTCTTTCAATGGCTCCCCCTAAACTTTCTAGTTCCTCTAATGAAAAGTAACCAAATTCTTTTTCAAACCCACAAACAAAGCCATAAAATAGTTTCTCCTCAGGCCCATACTCTACAGCATACCAAGTCCAATTGCTTGCAGGTGTAAAAAACTTAACAATAGCTACCTTCTCCCCTGCTTTAATGCTATCAGTTTCATATAAACCTGGAAGTTTAGACTCTAATTCCTTAGTTAAAAGTTTATGCTGTCTAGGTGTATTCATTAATACCTGATTCATATTCATTTTAATACCTCACTATTCAGTATAACTAATCAAAGTCTGTAGAA
>CAZHOJ010000021.1:0-8292 GCA_964534125.1 uncultured Ignavibacteriaceae bacterium | reverse complement strand
ACGCCCCTCGACCTTTCGACCCTTTGACCCTTCGACAAGCAAAGGGCTCGGGGCTTCGTCGGGCAGGCGGTTCACGGTTTCCCGTCTACTGAAATTCCCCAAAGTACGTCCACCCTGCCGGTCTCCCGTCCTCCCCGATCGTCACCTTCACTCCCCCGTCCACCTTCAGCGACGTCACGGTCACTGCGATGCTGTTCGGCTGGACAGTGATCTCGTAGGTGGCGTAGTTCTTTTCGCGGAACTCGATCGGGAGCGAGAAGTTGAGGTAGCTGCCGGTGCGTTCGCGGTACTGGCGCACGATGCAGCTGAGCGACAGGATGCCTTCCTGGATCTTCGCTTTGCTCTCGATGGCGGTGACGACGTCCCGGATGTGGGTTCCCAGGAACGCAGCGGCGGTCTTTCCGCCTTTCCAGCGCGGAAGGTCCCTCCCTTCGACCGTCAGCACGTCCCCTTCGAGCTTGCACGTGATCTTTCCACCGTCCGAACTCTCGAGCACGATCCGGTCAGGCCTCGGCGTCGTATAGGTCCCCCGTTGTTCGTCCGTCCCCTGGAACATCAGGAACGTCCCGTCGGCTCTCAGGTGGACCATCCGGATGAGCGCCGATTTGAACGAGCCATAGACGACATCGCCCTTGTCCTGCGCGGCGAGAAAGACGGGAAGCAGAAGCAAGAGCAGCGGAACGATGCATAGCTTTTTCATGACTGCCCCCTTTCATTGGCAGATGAAGCACCCCCCTTCGCAAATGTACACTATTCCCGTTACCAAAGATGGGAAGGAGGAGGAAAAAGGATGAAGAGCGAAATAATGGAAGGCAGCGAAGTTCGCTGGAATTGGAATGATGGAGAACGGGCGAAGCTCGGATGATTTGGAATGGGGGGAGGAGCGATGGGAGGCGGAGCGGAAACGAGGATGGAGGATGGAAGTCAGGATGAGAGCCTTGGAATGGAATAATGGAAGACCGGTGAAGAGCAGGGATTTGGAATGGAGGAAGGCGGAGCGGGAACGAGGATGGAGCAAGGAATGATGGAAGTCAGCGTTAGAGCTCTGGAATGGAATATTGGAAGGCAGGTGAAGAGCAGGGATTTGGAATGATGGGAGCGGTTGGAGAGCAGGGATTTGGAATGGAGGAAGGCGGGGGAAACGAGGATGGAGGGTGGAATGATGGAAGTCAGCGTTAGAGCCCTGGAATGGAATGTTGGAAGGCATGTGGAGAGCAGGGATTTGGAATGGAGGGGGGGAGGCCCATGCAAGCCTCACGTCACCCCGTCATGTTTTTAGACGGGGTCGCCTGTTAAAGGCCCTCAGTCAATAGATGGCGATTCCCACTAGAGACATGTGGGAATGACGAAGGTCTGTGGTTGCCTGAGAAACAAAGAACCAGGATGATACCAATCGAATAGCACCTCCCCCCACCCCGGTCTACCGGCTCACTGTTCACTGTTCACGGTTCACGGTTCACGGTTCACGGTTCACGGTTTCCGGTTCACGGTTTCCGGTTCACGGTTCTCTGTTCACGGTTTCCGGTTCACGGTTCTCTCTCCTCCACCATTCCCCATTCCTCCAGCGTTCCTTTCATCTCCCGGATGATCGTTCTGGTGAGATCCTCGTTCGTCGGATGGACATGTTCCGATTCGATCCACACCATGCGTTTGGGTTCCTGCAAAGCCTGCCACATCGCGTCGACATTCTCCCGCGGGATACGCTGATCGTCAGTGCCGTTGAGCATCAGCGCCGGCCGGGGCGGAATGCGGTCCGCGAACCGCGTCGGCTCGATGGGGTGCAGCAGCACCGCCGCCGCCCAGCCGACGGTACGGCTGAAAAGCTCCCCCTCGTACAGCCGGACATTGTGATAGATAAGGTCCGGCACATTCCCGCCGCCGTACGCCATCACGCAGGCGTCCAGTCTGGGTTCGACCGCCATTATCGCAGGAATGAACGGAGCGCCGAAGCTGTACCCCACCAGCACGAGCCGTGTGGTGTCAACGAACGAGAAGGAGCTGAGAAGGTCGGTCACCATACGGACAATTGGGACCATATCGAGGAGCCCTCGCCGTACATCGGGCAGGTCTGCTGCGACATCCAGGAACGAATACGACGGGCGGGGTGTGTACGGATAGTCGACAGCAATGACACATGCTCCTTCCATCTCCACGACATACCGTACCGCCTCCTTCCCCGTGGCCTTGCCTCCCAGGAGGATGAATGCCGGCATCGGTCTGCTCGTGTCGTGCGGGGTCAGCATTGCACAATGGGCCGTGAGTCCGGATGAGCTGGTCAGCGTCACGAGCGACCGCGTGAACGCTGTGTCAGCATCCATCGGTTCGGTGACGACCGACGTAAGATGGCCGTGCCGTTTGGAAGCATAGCTTTCGATGTCCAGGTATGTCAGCGAGGCGAGAGAGACGAGAAGTGCGCAGCAGACCACAATGATCGCCGCACGAACGGATCGGAGGCGCGGGCTGGAGGACAGAACCATGGCGTCAACATTCCCTGGTGCCAATGTACGCGGAATCTTCCCCCGATACTACCTGTCTATGACCTGCCGGCTTGCGGTTCACAAACACTGGTTTTCTCCCCGCTGTCTGCTGGGTGTTGAGTGCTCGTTATAAAGGTCATGCTCCGGAGCGACCGGCAGGCATGCAAGGAAGCATAACTAACCGGAAGCCCACGCCCGATTTCCGTCACCCCTGCCAATGGCAGCAATCTTACGTCAAGGTTGACCGACAACTGCCAATCGAACAATCGTCAATGAACTACTAGCTGCCAACCGTCGACGGTCAAACGGCATATTCTTTCTTCCACAACTGCATCCGCGATTATCTTCTTGTCGATTGACAGTTCATTGTCAGTTGTCGATTGGCGATTGGCAGTTGCCTCTCATAGGGGTCGCCTTTTTTGGTATGGATGTCGCCCGGAGCGGAACTCCGGGCTTCAGAGGAGAGGCATCAACAGAAGTCTGCCTTCAGATGTACGCAGTCCCTGCTGAAGGCTGACTTCGGAGTTTCCTCGACAGGCAAAAAGCTGGCAGGAAGCCCACGCAAGCCCCACGTCACCCCTGCACGTTTTAAGCGGGGGTCGCCTTTTGAAGATATTCATGTTGCCGCTCTTTCTTTTGGAAAGAAAGAGCGGCAGAGAAAGAAACACTGCCCGAAAACGAAATGCTACCACTCTAAACGGCTCACGGAGGCGCCCCTCAGCAGTCCGATGGACGATTCCGGGGCGCCATCCACCGCACCGCACGTTGAGATGGATGATTCTCAGAGACGAGTACACGTGTGCGGCGCGCTGAAAGCATTGCAGTGGAGTATCAGCCGTAAATCTGTCGTTTTCGGGTCCGAAGGACAGAACAGTAAATCCTGCGTTTCGGAAGGGGGCAAGTTTTCTGACCACTGCGAAGTGACTACTGTGCACTGCCCTCAATGATTTCGTGCGGGCAGCTGAGTCCAATCGTGCAACTCGTCTTCCCCCATGCGAACATGGTCGCCTGGAGACTGGGGCGAGAAGCCCACTCCCGACCTCCGTCACCCCTGCATGTTTCTAGCAGGGGTCGCCTTTCCGAGAAATTCATTTCGCGACATCCCTGCCTGCGTGCCTGCCCTAGCGGTCAGTCAGGCCTCTATGCTTCAGTCTGACATCTGACTACTGTCTACTCCCCAATTGTCTCATATGCCTTCCTTGTATCTTGCGATCTTGTCTCTTGAGGATATGCAACATTTCATCCCCCGCGTCGCTCCCATCAGAACCCTATGTGTTTTCTCTGCGGCAGCTCTCTTTCCGGCGGATCGATCAGTTCCATGATTCGCTTGAGGACTCCCACGATAGCGCCTTCGTGGATATTCAGCCGTTGAGTAAGTTCCCTCTCCAGTTTTTCCAGGGCCCCCTTCAGTTCACCCCGCTCGGAGAGCGCCGATCTCATTCGCACAAAAGCCCGGACCACATAGATGCTCGTCTGAACTGCACGTGTGCTATTGAGCACAGTCGCGGCCATAATGGCCCCATGCTGAGTAAAGGCATACGGAAGAGTGCGCCTGCCTCCGCGCCCCTTTTTTGACATCGCAAATCGCGATGTCAAACTGAGCCACTCCGGCTTTGACAGTCTGAACACGAAGTCCTCCGGGAACCTGTTCCTGTTCCTTTTCACAGCCTCGTTCAGTCTGTATGTCGCGACCCCATAGATCGATGCAAGATCGGTATCCAGAAGCACCCGCTGGCCGCGCACATCATGGATCGCGGTCTCGATCAGCTGATCTGTTGGCCTGCCTGCAGACTTTCTCACCGTTCTCCCCCATCTTTCGTGTGCAGGTCGTCCATTCAGAATATCGCCTCTGGGGGCATAAAAGGCAGTGATTGCTACACTGAGGCGGGGGAAAAGATGGAACGCTGGAAGGTAGGCAGAGAGCAGGGATTCGGAAAATTGGAATCCCGCTTGAGCTGCAGTAGCGAACCAACATTGTCATGCTGACGAAAGTCAGCATCCATACGATGGCCGACCAGAAGGGCCGATGTATGGATCCCGACTTGCGTCGGGATGACCATAGAATAATGGGTAGGTAGATCTCCAAGAAACAAGATATCAAGACACCTGCCACAAAGCCGGCGCCCGCCCCTGCCTGCCCTGACCTACCCGACTTCGTCGTTCAGGCGGGCGGGCGGTCAGGCAGGCCTGCATGTTTCTAGCAGGGGTCGCCTTTCAGAGATATTCATTTCGCGACTCTTTCTTTTAGAAAGAAAGAGTCGCACAGAAAGAAACTTGCGCGACATCAAGTCTGATGCGAATCGCCTTCTGCTCGAAGAACTGTAATTTCTTCGACCGCGACGTGAGATCCCGGCAAAAACGTCGAAGAAATTGATCTGAGGGCGATCCGTTCCGTGTATGTCTCACCGCAGGAATGGATCATCCGTTTCTCCAAAGATGTCGCGCGGCAAAGATGAGTGAATGATCTCCCGCAGAAGACCTACTCACGTACTGCGGTCTACGCGCTTCAGTCTGACATCTGACTACTGACTACTGTCTACTCCCCAATTGTCTCTTATGCCTTCCTTGCTGTCTTGTGTCTTGTGTCTTATGTCTTATGTCTTGTTGACATACAACATTTCATCCCTGTCCACTGACCACTCCCCCCTCCAATCTCTTCTCCATCTCCTCTACTTTCTTAAGCAGCTTTTTCAGGTCCTGAGCCATGCCTCCCAACAGGTACAGGACATAAAAGAACAATATCACGCCGAACCCTTGCGCGGCGCCGAGGAGGAGGATCTGGATCTCGTTCATAGTGGCTCCCTTAGAATTTTCTGAGATGATCGCCTGCGGCAACGTAGTGAACCTCAGGACAAAATACCTGCTTTCCCGACACGATCCGGGGCAAAGGCGGGGGGCTTTCCGGAGAATTGCCGGGAGCTTCTTTTTTATTGAGAGGATCCGGCATCACCGGCTTGAAGTTGTGTTCAGCCTGTCTTAGATTTGCGAAGTCCAGAGCCTGCAGAGCCTGCCTGTTGCACCGCACGAATCGGATCCGATCAGGAGTGATCATGGAAAGACTGAACTGCTGGGAATTCATGCATTGCGGCCGTGAGCCGGGTGGAGCACGTGTGAACGAGCTTGGAATATGCCCGGCGGCC
The DNA here is from genome assembly GCA_964534125.1 of uncultured Ignavibacteriaceae bacterium. Taxonomy (GTDB): domain Bacteria; phylum Bacteroidota; class Ignavibacteria; order UBA10030; family UBA10030; genus 2-02-FULL-55-14. Next base: position 2,675 of record CAZHOJ010000021.1, on the reverse strand, counting down.
ACGAGCGAAGGCCACGACAGGCTGAACAGGGGACAGAACGGGGGACGGATGTGCTGGCACGTGGCCGGAACGCTGTGCCGCGGTGAAGTGCAGGGATCGTTCGCCCGGAAGTTCGAGAACTGCCATGAATGCGAGTTCTACCTTTTCGTGCAACATCAGGAAGAACGACACTTTGCTATCACGCCGATCCAGGCGGTGTTTGCCGGACCAGTGGTAGATGAGAATAAAGGGACGTAGATCTCCAGGAATAAAGGGGTGTAGATCTTCAAGACACAAGGAAACACAAAGAAACAACGACCACGACCTAAACGTTTGGACCTCCGTATTGTCTCTTATGCCTTCCTTGCCATAGGCCCCCGCCTGCGTCCCTCGACCGCTTGACAAGCTCGCGGCCCCGAGCAGAGTCGAGGGGTCGAACGGCGTAGGTGTGTGTCTTGCCCGCCCCTTTCCTGAAGCTGCATTCTGCAACATCTAAGACCCGAACTCTTGAAGTGTTAGCTGCGACACAAATCCGGCGGAATCCGTTTGAGATCGCGACGCACCAACTGGTTCAGGCGACTGATCGTGACGCCATAGATCAGTGCCAGATAAGCATCGAGGATCACACGAAGTCCACGGATCACCAGTATCGAGGATCGAATGCTCTTATCGTGAGGCTTTCGTACACGTCGTTCCATTTCCCCCTTCGAGGTGACTATACCATTGGCAATATCCTTACCGAGCCAGAGAGAGTCATCGGGCGCTATACAGAGTTGCGGTTTGTGAGTGCTCTTTACAGCCTCCCTCATGTCCTGAGCCCGGCGTACTGAGCACTATGTTTTAGGATCGCCCACGCCTATATTACATGCTGTTCCGGCGGCCATGCGGCTATCTCGGTACGGCCAGGCTTCGGGTCTAATCGGTCAACATAAGGAGGGTGCGATGACCAACAGTGGGTTCGGGCGATATACCGGTCCTTTGGCCGGCATGCTGGGGGCTGTTCTTCTGATCGCGACATCGTCTTGCATGCATCTGCCGATGGCGACTTCGCACGACGGGATGACCGGCGATGCGGCCGGGGATCCGGTGATGGAGAAGTCCATCATCCAGAGCGGAGTGGAGGTGATGGCGGTGGTCCCTGTGATGCGGCCGGACGAGGGCAACCTGGTGACTATACGGGTGAAGTTGATAGACGCGGCCCAGCCGGTGACGGGTGCGGATGTATCGTATCACTGGATGTCCGTGGAGGGGGATGCCAGATCGCACCAGCACGGGGAGGAAGAAATGTCCGGCAATGCCATGCGAGAGGGGAGCGCTGCGGAGGTTTCTCCGGGCACGTACACGTTCGAACTGTCGGGGCTCGGGGCTGGACGGTATTCGCTGACGGTCAAGGTGGCGGCCGGGGAGTTGCAGGGCCCGGTGGTGTTTGATGTGGAGCGGAACGTGGCGATGCAACATGCCGGGGGCGGGGGGATGATGGGCATGGGTTCCTCCCCGACGTCATGGATCGTTGGCGGGATTCTCATGGCAACGGTCATGCTCGTGATGATGACTGCGAGGTGAATGCGTTGAATGGTCGTCATCTCGGACATTCAGGTGGCCGCTCATGTCCGTGGAAAAGGTAGCGCAGTAAGAAGCCAGCTCAGGTCTATACCGAACCTCGGCGGTGCGAAATAGCGGGTGAGACGCTCAAGGCATTGGCCTGGAAATCCCCGGGGCAGGCCTGCTACACGACCGGCAGGCATGCAAGGAAGCATCACTAGCTGGAAGCCCACGCCCGCTCTCCGTCACCCCTGCTAATGGCAGCTATCTTACGTCAAGGTTGATCGACAACTGCCAATCGAACAATCGTCAATGAACTACTAGCTGCCAACCGTCGACGGTCAAACAGCATGTTCTTTCTTCCACAACTGCATCCGTGGTTATCTTCTTGTCGATTGACAATTCATTGTCAATTGTCGATTGGCGATTGGCAGTTGCCTCTCATAGGGGTCGCCTTTGTAAGATGTTCATGTTGCCGCTCTTTCTTTTGGAAAGAAAGAGCGGCAGAGAATGAAACACTGCCCGAAAACGAAATGCTACCGCTCTAAACGGCTCTCGGAGGCGCCCCTCAGCATTCTTATGGACGATTCCGGGGCGCCATCCACCGCACCGCACGTTGAGATGGTTGATTCTCAGAGACGAGTGTACGTGTGCGGTGCGCTGAAAGCATTGCGGTGGAGTATCCGCCGTAGATCTGTCGTTTTCGGGTCCGAAGGACAGAACAGTAAATCCTGCGTTTCGGGAGGGGGCAAGTTGTCTGACCACTGCGAAGTGACCGCTGAGCGCCGTCCCCGATGATTTCGCGAGGCAGCCGAATCCATTGGGACAACTCGTCTTCCCCCAAGTGAACATGGATATCTCGCTGGCCGACCCCGGAGGGGTCGAAGGTTTCTAACACAGGCCCAATAAAAGCACGAAGCACCCCAGAGGGGTGCCACATGTTGGTTTGGTTGCTACTTTTTCTTTGGAAAGAAAGAGTCGCTCAGAAACGCGTCGTTTGCGTCCCGCCGCTGTCTGGCGGAGAAACCTGCGCGTCACCCTTGCCCGCCCTAGCGGTCAGTCAGGCCTCTATGCTTCAGTCTGACATCTGGCTATTGACTACTTGACGAGTGCCAACACATCGTGTACACCATTCTGTGCCAAGACATCGTGTA
>CAZHOJ010000020.1:0-8494 GCA_964534125.1 uncultured Ignavibacteriaceae bacterium | reverse complement strand
ATCTTACGTCAAGGTTGACCGACAACTGCCAATCGAACAATCGTCAATGAACTACTAGCTGCCAACCGTCGACGGTCAAACGGCATATTCTTTCTTCCACAACTGCATCCGCGATTATCTTCTTGTCGATTGACAGTTCATTGTCAGTTGTCGATTGGCGATTGGCAGTTGCCTCTCATAGGGGTCGCCTTTTTTGGTATGGATGTCGCCCGGAGCGGACCTGTCCACCTGTCCGCTGTAGGCGGAGGCGGGGGTCGTAGCTTCCTAACTCAAGACTCAGACATGAGGCCGATCGATCCCGTAGGGATCGCAGCTTTCTAACCCAAGACTCAGACGTGAGGCCGATCGACCCCGTAGGGGTCGCAGCTTTCTAACCCAAGCCCGACGCAAGAAGTCCGAACACCGTAGGTGTTCCATATGGTCCGGGAGAGATATGGAACCCTTACAGGGTTCAGATCTGCTTTCCGGGATAAGAACAAGAAGTGTGGAACCCCTCCGGGGTTCGAAGCTCAGGAAGACCTCAGAAGTCTGTCTTCAGATATACTCTGATGTAAGCCAAAGACAAACTTCGGATTTCTCCCCGCTCTGATACAGGCGTCTTTCCCCATATTCTCGGCCTTCCTCAGTCTATCCCCGCTTGACAATCTTCGCCGGATGCTACATATTATATCGAAGTATCAATCTGTCCAGAATTCTGTCCACTAAAAAACAGCCGCAAAGAACACAGAGAGAAATCAATGGGAGTTCTTCACTCTCACATATCTTTGCGCTCTTTGCGTTCTCTGTGGTTCATCTACTATGGGGCCGGATCATGAGCACCAAAACCATTCCCGTCACCGAAGCCAAACAGCGCTTCACTGAGCTCGTCAAGGGCGTTCACGAGAACCTCGCCCGCTATGTCGTTACAAAGAACGGCGAAGAGGCGGCGGTCGTCATCAGCGCCGAGGAGTACGACGGCCTGCTCGAGACCCTCGATATCCTCTCCCGCAGCTCCGAGGTCAAAGCCATTGCGGAAGGATCGCGTCAGGCGAAGAGGGGACAGACCATCTCTTTTGAGGCATTCAGGGAAAGACGAAAGACCAAAGACAAGAAGGAAAAAAAGGTCCGAACATGATCGTCGAGCTGACCCGCCGGGCAGTGAAGGACCTGGAACGGCTCGAGCGGGATCAACCAGGGCTGTATGGGAAGGTCATCTCCAGTATTTCCTCGCTGGCGGACGACCCGTATGCCGGCAAACCCCTGGTCGGACCGCTGAAAGGAATGAGGTCGGTGAGGGTAGGGGCAATGAGAGTAGTCTACGAGGTGGTCCCTCGACTACGCTCGGGACAAGGAGGGAAACGAGTGATCGTGCTGACGGTGAATCATAGAGGAGAGGTGTATCGGTGAAGAAAATGCTAAATGCTAAACAGACACAAAACACGAAACCGGAAAACCAAAACTTTCGGATTGATCCGCGGATAGATCGATTGATCCGGCAATTCAACACCGATGAGGAACATTGGCGGCGGCTGGAGGGATTGCGGAGACTGATACGGGAGATGTTCCCTGAACATTCAGACGAGGAAATCGAGCGGCTGGAGCTTTCCCTATTTGCCCGGACGCGTCCGCCGGAAGACTGCGTTGGGTGGCGTATGACGCCCGCCGGTTCCCGTACACCTGCTGCGATCAGTTCATTTCACCTGAAATGGAGGATCCATGAAAAACCCTGCAACAGCGCTCCTGCTTCTCCTTGCGTCAGTCGGGTATGAGCTGCCCGGTCGGCATGATCTGTTCCTCGTGGATGGTCGGGTGCTCAGGGAGCACACGATCATTGCGGTAACGGACGATTCGTTGCGGACGGGGGAGAGCGGTTCATTCTCCCTGATGGAGATCGACCGGATCGAGCTGGTTCCGGTCGGGTCCGAAGAGGGTGATGTCCTGAAGGGTGCGGGTTGCGGCGCGGCTGTCGGAGGTCTGCTCGGATGTCTCGCCGAGGTCAGTATGTCGACAGATCTTTTCAAGGACGGAGTGGGGGTCGGAGGCCTGCTTGGGGGCGCGGGTGCAGGCGCTCTTCTGGGAACCGCGATCGCCTGCTCTGGCCGGAACAAGCAAAGCGTTTCGCTCGCAGGGTCCTATCGTCAGGAGCGGCGGCGGCTCATAGAAGAATATCTTCAAAGGATATCTGCCCAGAGGCAGTCTGCAGGAACCGCCGGGGAGTGACAGGTGCCTGATGGATCGTGAGGGCCGGGACCGTCAACGCGGATCCGGCTCAAAGTGATGGTTCTGCAATAATTGAGCACTGCCGAGAGAACAATCGCTGGCCGACTGCCAACTCTCAAGCGCTCCTGCCTTCACTGTCGTTACAGCGCCTGCCTGGCATACGGTCTTTGGCAGGCACGACAAGGGGGGTGGGCAAGGAGAAATCCTCAAATCCCAACCGGCAGAAGACGAGAAGTGATTTGGCTTAGTCCGGAACTTGAGAATTCAATTCTCATTGCCTAGCTTGGCTGGCGTACGCACACGTTTCATTCCTTCCTTGCCCCTATCGGAGATCGGCACGATGGCCACTCGTTCGCTTCTTCACTTCCTGCTTGCTCTTGTGATATTCGTCTGCGTTCCCGAGAGGAGCCTGGCTCAGCAAACAAGGAAACTCAACGTTGCCGTCCTCGATTTCGACGTTCGGTCCGGGCTCACCAAGGAGGAGGCGGGTGCGTTGTCCGATGCATTCACGTCGCAGCTCGTCAAGTCGGGCGAGTTCACTGTGGTCGACCGGAACCGGATCAAGGAGATTCTCAATGAGCAGGGTTTCCAGCAGTCCGAATCGTGCTCGCAGGTCGAGTGTGTTGTCGAGGCAGGGCGGATTCTGCAGGTCGAACGCATCTTCGTCGGCAATATTGGAAAGGTTGGAAGGACCTACAGCGTGAACCTTCAGGTCGTGGATATCCAGACTGCACAGATCTCGACCTCATCGTCCCGGCAGCATCAGGGAGAGATCGATGACCTCCTGACAGACATCATCCCTGAAATGGCGGATGAGATGTCGTCGTCGATGGTGGGTCACGACGTGGTGACGGACCGGCCTGGTGCGGGAGGCTCAGGATGGCTGTGGTACGTCGGGGGTGGTGTTCTCCTCGCAGGTGGCGCGGCAGCCGTGCTGCTGAGCAAAAGCGATGATTCCGGTACGGACGCAGGTGGTACGTCCGATACGCCCCTTCCCAAGGCTCCGTTGCCGGTACAGTGATGACCATCGACCGACATTCCATGGAATGTGAAATGAGCCCTTCTATGACCCGCCGAATCCGCTTCGCTTACAGCGTGCTAACGCTTCTGGTTGCAGCAGTGGTCATGCCGGCCCAACTTCATGCACAGGCGAGAGTGGCGGCGTCCTCAGAGGCCCGCAAGCGGCCGGTCGATGAGACCACACTCCACCGGATCCCCCAGCTTGCCGGTATGAACCCGTCGCAGAAACCTTTCCGCTCCCTCGACCCCGTGAAGACATGGATCATTCCCGATGCTGCCGAGCGTGCCGAGTACCGTGTGGTGAAAGGGACGGGAGAGAATGCGGTCTCGTACAAGGAACTGGTCAGGATGAGCGCTGCATCTCCGCGGCAGACCTCGGGAGAGTTCACCATCGACAACGGTCCATACGATCAGCGCGCCCCGCAGCTGGCGATATCGGGGTCTGTCTTCTATGCAGCGTATGAGAACTATGACACGACCGGCGGATATCCGTACGGGCAGCTATCGATCTACAGATCGACCGACGAAGGCCAGACCTGGACCCAATGGATGAGCTTCTACAGCACAGTCTTTCCCCTGCAGGTTCCGCAGATCACTGCGGCATTAGGCCGTGTCTATGTTGCCTACGTGAGGGGGAATAGCGCCCGTGTGATCTATATCCCCGAGGACGATGTCGATGCCTGGGATCTATCGATCATACCCGATCCTCCTACGGTCACGGTGGACCACTTCGCCAGGTTGTCCCTCACAAGTGACCGCGAGTCATTCCCTGTCGAAACGTACCTCTATTTGGCAACGATCGTCTCCTCGGCGGCCGGCGATCACTCCGTGCATTGCACCTTTTCGATCGATTCGGGCAAGACGTGGGATACCCAGCAATTCGTGGGGGAAACGAGCGGAAACCTTGGCGTCGTATTTGCCGGGCTGGACTTCGGCTCGAGTGGTCTATATGTATCATTCCTGGGTGCCGGTGACTCTTCGAAGGTCCTGTACGTCTCGAAATCCACCAATTTCGGTTCGACCTGGACAGAACCGGTTTCGATCCCCGCGGGTGGGAGTAATAAGGTGGGGCCTGTTGTTGCGGCATATGATTCGCTCGTGGCTATCGTATATGAACATGACTACTCGAACGATGCGACATCGTTTAACACAGGATCGGACCTTGACGTACTGGCTACCGTATCCCTTGACGGCGGAGAGACCTGGTCCGAGCGGACGATAGGGTACACCGGGGGATTGGAGATCCTGCCGTGGGTAGCTCATGACGAAGGGGGCAGGTTCTTCGTGGTCATGGTGACCGACATGGTGCCTCAGATCGCCATGGGAAATTCGGAGATGGCATTCTCCGATCCCGTGGCCCAGAGCAGCTCGTTCGTTAGCAACGAGGACTTCCCGCATATCGTCGGATACCAGGGGACCGGTCCGATGGCGATGGCGGCATGGACCAGCGTGACGACGGATCTTGAGGTGGGGGGGGCGACCATTCCGTTCGCAGCTCCTCCGCTGGGGCCGACCGATCTGCAGGCGACCACCGTTTCCTCGAGCCAGATCGACCTCGCCTGGACCGACAACGCCGATGACGAAAGCGGTTTCACCATCCGGTACAAGCCGATCACGGATGGTTCCTTCAGCACCCTGAGCATGCTGCCTCCGAACACCACAAGCGCATCGGCCACAGGCCTGCAGGCAGGCACACAATACGTCTTCTATGTTTACGCTGACAACTCTTCCGGTGTGTCCAACACATCGAATTTTGCCATCGCTTCGACGCAGGGGGGAGGCGTCACCCTCCCGGCGGACCCCTCCGGACTTGTCGCGACGGCCCAATCGACGACCTCTATCGCGCTGAATTGGGCGGACAATTCGGCGAACGAGGACGGTTTCCGCATCGAACGAAAGACCAGCATCCTGGGCATATACAGTCTCGTTGCGACCGTGAACGCCAACGTCACCTCATACGTCTCGGGATCGCTCAGCCCCTCCACGCAATATTATTACCGCATTCAGGCGTACAACTCGGCCGGTTCATCCGGCTACTCGAACGCAGCGAGTGCCACCACCTTCACTCCCGACGTGGCCCCCACGGCTCCGTCCGGCCTGTCGGCGAACTCTGTCTCCGCAAGCCAGATCGACCTGTCATGGGCGGACAACTCGGCGAGCGAGGACGGTTTCAGGATCGAGCGGCGGATCGGCGTTTCAGGCACGTTCGTGGAGATCGCCACGGTGGGTGCAGGGGTGACCGCGTATCAGAATGTAGGCCTCCTGTCGGCGACGCAGTATTTCTACCGTGTCGCTGCGTACAACAGCGGTGGGAACTCGTCTTGGTCGAACATCGCCGGAGCGACGACACAGACAGGGCTACAGCCGCCAGCCGTTCCGACATCCCTCATCGCAACGGCCGTATCATCGGACCAGATCGACCTCACCTGGGCGGACAACGCAACGAACGAGGACGGCTATCTGATCGAACGGAAGCTGGGGGCCGGCGGGACGTATGCCGAGCTCGGCACGGTCGGTCCTGATGTGACCAGCTATTCGAGCACAAACCTGTCGCCGACCACGCTCTACTATTTCCGTGTCCGGGCGTTCAATAGTGCCGGGAATTCGGCCTATTCGAACGAGGCGAATGCGACCACGCAAACTGACACCGATGTGACAGCTCCCGAAGCGCCGATCAATCCATCCATCGCGCCCGCCGGATGGAGCTCGTCAAGCTCGTTCACGCTGAACTGGACCAATCCATCCGATCCCTCGGGCATCAGTCGTATCTGGATCAAGCTGAACAGCGCGCCCACGGCCGTCTCACCCGGCGTGGCAACGGCCGTATCGGGCACAAATGCACCGGTCACCGTAACATCGCCCGGTGCGACAGCCGTCTATTTCTACCTTGAAGACTCGCAGGGGAACCGTGATCCATTGACCGCAGCAAGTGTGGTCGCCCGGTTCGACAACGCGGTGCCGTCGCTTTCCCATGACAGCCTTGCTTTGGCGACGTACAACACATCTTCTCCGGCGGACATACAGATCACAGCAACGGCATCAGACGCGCATTCAGGGATGAGGTCGCTGCAGCTGCAGTTCAGGCGCGCGGGCAGCGCTTGGTCGACAGCACAGGTGGTGAATTTCGCGTCCCTCGGCGGCGGAACATCATCGATCCCGTCGTCGGGCATCCAGGCCCATGAAACTCATGGCGTCGATTATCGCATCGTGGCGATGGACAGTGCCGGCAATGCCGCAATGACCTCGACGCATTCCGTCGTAATCCGACGCGGCGGCGGGACGCAGCGGACGAACAACGCCGGAGCACCCGTCACGCAGCCGAGCGTCAGTGGGCTTCCTTCGGGATCCCCGGCGGAATATGCATACCGACTCTTCTCCGTTCCCCTCGATCTCGACGACAAAACCCCGCGAAGCATCTTCGAGACGAACACACAGCTGGGAGCGTACAACAACTCAGCATGGAGGTTCTTCTCGTACAACGCGTCGCTTTCGGCGGCGGATCCATACGACGAATACCCTGCGCTGGCCAATTCGAATATCGTCGTGCCCGGACGGGCCTTCTTCCTCATACTGAAGAACGGCTCCACGATCAGTACCGGAGCGGGCACACTGCTCGAAGCTGAGGTGGTGGCGAGGAACGGCATTCCTCTCGTCGCCGGCGCGAACCTCATCGGAAATCCACTCAACTTCGACATTCCTCTCAGCGCGCTGTCGCTCTCGACGGGAGGAACGCTTGCGGGGAGAGCCTGGGAATTCATCGGCGTCGGCGGGCCGAACAGCGGATGGAAGGTGGACCCGACGGTGCTGAAGGCGTGGGAGGGGATCCTGATCAATGTGACCTCCGCAGCGACGCTCCGATTCAATATCGCCGACGGGGTCTCGGGCGCATGGCCAGACGGTGAGGGGATGTTGGTCAGCAAGGCAGGGACGAGTGAGGCATGGATCGCTCACATCTCGGCGCGCAGGGCTGACAACGGCGTGACGGACGAGGAGAACTGGATCGGGATCAGAGCGAACGCTTCGGCGGGCGTTGATGACCTTGATGTGCTCGAGCCTCCGCCGATCGGAGCGAGGACAGTTTCGGTGTCCTTCGATCATCCGGAAGCGCGGCTGACGCACGATGTGCGGCCGCCGTCCGACGATGGACATCTCTGGGATTTCACAGTACGGACGCCGGACAAACACGCCCTGGTGAGCCTCTCTTTTGAGTTCCTGGGAGATGCGTATGCGTCGGCCCGGCTGATCGACCTTGATACGAGACATGCGGGGATGGTGGACGGTTCGTCGATGCTCGAGATCGATTCGCGTACGGGGGTCCGTTCGTTCCGGCTTGTGACCGGTACTGCAGCGTTCGTTGCAGAGAACACGAAGGACTTCATGGTACCGACGTCGCTCACGCTCTATCAGAACTACCCTAACCCGTTCAATCCATCGACGACGTTTGAATTTGTCGCGCCCGTCACCGGTCGCGCTGCTGTGCGGGTGTTCAGCGTTCTGGGGCAGCAGGTGGCGACGGTATTCGACGGCCCGCTCACGTCGGGTGGCGTGAAGACGGTGCAGTTCGATGCGTCACACCTGCCGAGCGGTGTGTATATTGTGCGGCTCGAGCAGGGGGCAAACAGCGTCACCCGCCGGATCATGCTGCTGAAGTAGGCATCGCTGCTTCGCCCTGAAAATGGAAAACGGCAGGCCCGTTATGGTGCCTGCCGCTCTATTTTGGGGAGACAAGACTGCGCTACCCACCTATTGATACCGCCTTCTGAGCACTGCGTAGTGTCTCCAGCGATGTCGCATGCGCTGCTGAATCCACTGGTGCAGCCCGGTTGGCTCCAGTCGATCATGATGATCCAGGAGATGAATGGAGGCCAACGGAAGTTCTCCCCGTTACCCCCGCCCGTCGGACGACGGAACGTTCGCGCAAGCGAACGACCCAGGATCCATATGACCGAAACCTGCCTTTTTCCCTGGTGATCACTTCTGGTTAACTGCCAACTCTCAAGCTATCCTGCCTTCACTGTCGTTGCGGCATGCAACTGCCACTGAACAGACAACCGCCAATCGTCAATTATCAAACAGAATGGTTTTAGACGGGTCCGTTCTTTTTAGCAGTTCTCCTTTTGTCAGTTGGCAATCATTGCTAGTTGATAGTTGACGATTGGTAGTTCCCGAAGGGTTTGTTCCCGAAGGGTATTTTGTCAGTTGGCAGTCATTGTCAGTTGCACGTTGTCAGTTGATATTTGCCCGAAGGGCTCGGTAACTACCAACTGCCACTGAA
>CAZHOJ010000019.1:0-9963 GCA_964534125.1 uncultured Ignavibacteriaceae bacterium | reverse complement strand
ACTCGATGTTATGGCACAAATACACGTACACGATGTCATGGCACTTGTCAAGTAGACCATAGCGGCCTCATGCTCGCCCCGGAATGGGGTCTTCCCCGTGAGCATTTCAAATAACAAGGAACCGAAAGAAAAAATGTCAGAACGGGTGTCTACTTCACCACCCTGGATCTGTTCCGGGGCCATATACGCCAGTGTGCCGACAGTGCTGGAGGTGCGCGTGAGCTTCAGCTGACCCTTGAGCTTTGCCAGACCGAAGTCCATCACCTTCGCCTGGCCCTTGCCAGTGAGCATGATATTGTCGGCCTTAACATCTCTATGTACTATGCCCTTTGCATGAGCCTCACTCAGCGCCTCGGCGATCTGAGACGCAACGCTCACTCCCTCATCGATGCTCTGATAGGGGAGCTTTGACCGAAGTGTCCCGCCGTCTACGAACTCCATGACGATGAAGATCTTGTCCTCGTCTTCCTCGACGCCGTGCACAGTGCAGATGTTTGCGTGGTTCAGCGCGGCGGCGGCCTTGGCCTCCTGCATGAACCGCGCTTTCGTGTCGTCGCTGATGGAGACATGCGGCGGCAGGAATTTGAGGGCGACGGTGCGGTCGAGCTTGGTGTCGGTGGCCTTGTAGACCACGCCCATTCCGCCTTCGCCGAGTTTGGACTCGATCTTGTAGTGGCTGATTGTTGTACCGATCATGGTTTTTCCTTATTAGATCAAACTCATCCCCCCGACCCCATTCTCTTCAAGAAGAGAATGGGGAGGTTTGTCAAAGAAGATGATTGGTGATTGCTGTCAGGACGCTGTTCAGGTCTTCTTCCACCTGCTCATTCGTAAAGCGTATTACCTTGATGTTCTGAACTTCCAAGACTTCAGTCCTTCGCGCGTCGTATTCCAGGCGATCCCTATGGATCCCGCCATCAAGTTCCACGACCAATCGATGTTCATGGCAGTAGAAGTCGGCGATATAGAACACATCCAGGTTCCGCGGATCGGTGAAAACAGGATGCTGTCGAAGGAACTTCTTGCCCACCAATCTCCGATTGCGAACTGCAGCCCAGAGGATCTTTTCAGCCTCGGTCTGATTCCGTCTGAGTTTTCGGGTGTACGCAATCGCCCGCTCTTTCCCGTGCAGCGACATATCCCCCTCTTATACCACTTGGTTGCTGCGATCCCCCTCCGCTACCTGTAGAGGAGGGGGATATGGGGGTGGAGTTTACCCCAGCCCCCCTCAGTCCTTCACAAACACATTATCCACCCTCACGATGTTCGTCTTCGTGTTCCGGATGGAGTACGTCACGAGCTTATCGTTGTAGTCCAGGAATTCCATGGAGATGTTGTCGGCCGGGCGGAGGTCTGTGATCTTCGTCCGCTTCAGCGTACGGTAGTCTATGCGCCACAGGCCGCTCCTATCAGCCGATCTGTAATAGACAAATGAGTCTGTCGTTCGGCCGAAGAATGCATCGGAGAACCTGACCACCAGCCGGCCGCCTTGGTTGGGTTTGCGATCATACTCCTCCGGGCGCACAATATAGACCCCGTCCGTACCGACATACGCGATCATGGTGCCGTTCAGGACCTTCCAGGCATTCGCAGTGTCCAGCGTGTTGATGATCTCCTCGCCGGTATTCAGGTTCAGCCGTTTCGGGAAATCGTACCGGGGGTTTTCCCGGCTGCCCGTTGTATCGCGACTTATCATAAGAGTCGAGTCGGTGAACCACTGGCGGGGAATCCCCGCACCAAGATCGCGGACCCGTCTGCCGCCGGCAATATCGAGCACCTTGGCCCTCAGACTTTCTGCACTGCCCTCACGATATTCGAAATAGGATAGAAGTTTCCCGTCCGGTGACCATAGCGGATTGTCCAGCCCGACGGTTGAGTCGTGCGGAAACAGCAGCTCCAGATTTCCTCCGGACATGTCTCTCAGCATCAGCGTCGGCAGGAGAGTCGGATGCGAGACCCGGAGTGCAAGTGTCTTTCCATCCGGTGAGATGTGGGACTCCAGGATGTTGTCCTCAGGATAGAGCTGGCGGTTTCCGCTGCCGTCGGCATTGGCGATCCAGGCTGTCGCCACCAGTGTGCGTTGGGAGAAGACCATCCTGTTTGCAGCGGTGGAGTAGGTCAAGCCATTGTCCGGTCCGGCTCCTTTGGTGATCTGGATAGCGTCGCCGCCATCTTCCGGCAGCGCCCAGATATTGAAATTCCCGGCGCGATTCGACGTATAGAAGATATACCCATTGTCGCTCCAGACCACTTCGTCCACGGTCTTTTTGTCGAAGGTCAGTTGTTCCTCCTCGCGGGTTGCCAGGTCAAGGGCGAACACCTCATTTGTCTGATCTGCCACATTCCGCGTAAAGAGGAGCTTCGCACCGTCCGGCGACACGCCGAAGCTGAAGAACGAGCCGGAGCCTTTGCCGAGTGAATCAACATATTCCAATCGTGCATCGCCCCCCTTGGGCGATACGCTCCAGTATTCGTAGTGCCCGGACTGGCTCGGGTAGATAGCGTTACCCGGAAGGCGAGCGTAGAAGATCCTGCTGTGTGCATCGTCCCACCGCGGGCTCACTCCGGTGTCAGCAACGACGCGCACCTGACCGCTGAGGACAGAAACGACGCAGACGGACGCAACGCCCGTTGCCCTGTCCCTTCGTCCATAGGTGATCATAGTACCATCAGGCGAGAACCGGGCAATGGAGGCCCCGGCCAATGATAGACTCGAATCGCTCGTGACCCGTTTGCTCTCACCTGTCTCGATCAGCATCATGTAGATGTCCCAGGTGCCATTGAGGTCGGCGCCTGGGAATGTGAGCCACTTGCCATCGGGAGAGATACCCGGATAGTAGTACTCCGTCGCCGGGATCTGCATCACGCTCACATCCATGTTCGGATTGACCTGCGGCAGGGAAGGCCCGGAAAATAGCCACACTGCCAGGGCGATCACTGCGACTGCTCCGGCCCCACCGCCGATGAGAGGCAGAGGAAGCTTCTTTGAGACCTGATCTGGTGCGGACGACGCCGGCATCGCGCCAGATGGTATAGGCTGCGTTCCGGAAACGGGAGGCAGGACGGACGAGCCGCGGGAAATGCGTGACGTCTTCTTCTGAGAGCGTCGAAGATCGGCCACGATATCGTCGAAGTGCTGATATCGGTCGTTGGGATCCTTCTCGAGGCAGCGCTGGATCGCGTTCGCAACGATGGGGGAAAGGTCCGGGGCGATCGCGGCGATATCCTGCGGTTCCTCGTTTACAATAGAGTAGACCATTGCCGCTTCATGCTCGCCGCGGAAGGGGAGTTTTCCTGTCAGCATTTCAAACAGCAAAACGCCGAAAGAAAAAATATCGGAGCGGTGGTCCACTTCGCCCCCCTGGATCTGCTCTGGGGCCATGTAGCCGAGCGTGCCGACCGTGCTGGACGTGCGAGTGAGCTTGAGAGCGCCCTTGAGCTTGGCGAGCCCAAAGTCCATCACCTTCGCCTGTCCCTTGGCAGTGAACATGATGTTGTCGGCCTTGACATCCCTGTGCACGATCCCCTTGGAGTGCGCTTCTTCCAGCGCCTCGCCGATCTGCGTGGCGGTGGTTATGGCGTCATCCTGGCTCTTGAACGGGATCTTCGACCGAAGTGTCCCGCCTTCGACGAACTCCATGACCATATAAACCGAGCCGTCATGCTCTTCCACGCCGTGAATGGTGCAGATATTGGGGTGGTTGAGCCCCGCAGCGGCCTGGGCTTCCTGGATGAACCGTGCCTTGGCGTCGGCGTCCTGTTGCACACGGTCGGGGAGGAACTTGAGAGCCACGGTGCGGTTGAGCTTTGTGTCCTGGGCTTTGTAGACGATACCCATGCCACCCTCGCCCACCTTCGCCTCGATCTTGTAATGGCCTATCGTAGATCCGATCATTTGTCGTTTCCTATCTTTGCTGTCCAGTTTGTGACGAGCGATATCGGGTCCTTCTCCGACGGTTCGATGACCCGATTGATCAGGAACCGCTGTCCATCAGCGAAGGGCCGCATTTCGCTCATGATGGGAGTCCGTCGAAAGAGCATCTGCATCTTTCCGATCGTCAAAGCCTCACCCGACCTCACTATTTCCACAGCGATGACCTCATTCTCTGCATTGATGAAGTACAACTCCCGGCCGTCGCCCCGCCATCCGAAGACGCCGCCCCCGGAAGGGGAGACTTTCATCTCAGCACCTGTTCCCCTGGTGGGACGCAGGTAGACCTCCAGATCGCCCGTTGCTGACGAATTGTAGGCTACCCATCGACCGTCCGGAGAGAACAATCCCCCGAACTCATCGTAGGGAGACTCGACGAACGGTACAAGCTTTCTGTCCCCGGAGACGGAGAGGAGGAACAGGTCCCTGCCGGCTGCGGATCGGGATCCTACCTTGCTGACCAGAAGAAGGTTTCCGTTCCTGGACCAGTCGTTGATCTGGATGGCAGTCCTGTTGGTGCTGTACAGGACATCGTTGTCAGGTCCTGAGACGGCCTGAAGGCGCAGCTCGCTGGTTTGCCCTGCACTGCGGCCGAATGCAATGAAACGACCATCCGGTGACCAGATCGGATTGGAATCTGTGTGCAGGCCGGTCGTGAACCTGGTGCGGATGTTCCTGCGCAGGTCGTGCATCCAGAGGTTCTGCGTGCGTGACTGGGCATCGAAGACACTGGATACGACCCGATGCTGGTCGGGGGAGATCTCGGGCCAGAAATTCTCGTAGATGCCGCCGACGTAGGAGATCTTCTCACCTTTCCGGTCCACAATGAGCATTCGCGCGCCCGCTTTCCCTTCGCCCGTATGATACGCCAGGATCCCGTTCCCGGATGCTGAGAAGGTCGAAAGGCTGAAGCCAGGATCGGTGGTCACGTTCTCCGCGATCGTCGCGGCCGACTCGTCGAGCGTGAGATCGTCCGGGTCGAAACGCTGAGCGATGAGAGAGGATCCTCTGATAGACAAGAGGTACCCGGAGGCGTACATCGCGTTCGCAGTGGTCTGCAGAATGAATGTGGGGGCACCCCCATCGAGGTCTCCGACCGCGATCGCATCGCCTTCCGCTTCGCGGCCGAACGAAATGGTTCGGGAGAAGTACAGGAACCGCTTCCCATCCGGGAGGAAGAACGGCCACCGATGCGAGGTCTCGTTTCGCGATGTATCGATGCGCGTGACGAAGACCGGGTCACCCCCGGAGGCGGGTACCTTCGCGAGCGCCCCGGTGGGCAAAGGGCTGAAGACGATCATATCGTCCTGGTTCCAGGTGCCGCCCCGGCAGTTGACCGCATCGCAGATCGAGATGGGGGGATTGCCGAAAATGTCCGCTTTCTTGAGCTTTCCCCCTGGCGAGGTGAAGAAGGCGATCCACCGGCTGTCCGGTGACCAGAACGGGTAGTACGCTCCCTCGCTTCCCGGGATCTCTGTGGACTCGAGCGAATTCAGATGACGAAGGTACAGGTGGGACACTCCCTCCATGGTCATCGCTGAGTACACGAGCATCGATCCGTCGGGTGAAACGACGACCGGACCTGACATGAATCCGTACGGATGGAGCTCGGTCTCGGGGGGTGGCAGGATGTTCGCCGCGACGGACGGAACGCCGTTCATCGACGAGGTCAGTCCCAGATAGAGAGCCGCTATCGTGCTCAAGACTGCAATGATACCAAGACCCACCGTAGGGAGATGCTTCGGTCGTCCGGAAGACTCTGCTTCAGTATGTCCCGAGAGCGGAGGCGCGCCGCTCGGGGTTCTGACGGAGCTCACACGAGAGACGCGGGTGCGGCTCGAACCGCGACGGAACCGTCGGAGCGTTCTCGCCAGCTCGGCTGCGGATTGATATCTGTCTGCAGGGTCCTTCGCGAGGCAATCGAGAACGAGCGCGTCGAGTTCCGGATCGATATCGGTCTTGACCGACGTCAGGGGCGGCGGGTCGACGTTCACGATCTCGTAGATGATGGCAGTTTCATGCACGCCCCTGAACGGAGATTGTCCTGCGAGCATTTCGTAGAGAAGTACTCCGAGGGAAAAGATGTCTGAGCGGTGATCGACATCCATCCCTTGCACCTGCTCCGGGGACATGTAGCCGGCGGTGCCAACGGTAGACCCCTCTTTCGTAAGCCGCGTTGCTCCGCGGAGCTTTGCGAGCCCGAAGTCCATGATCTGAACGGTCCCGTCCTTCCTGATCATGATGTTCTCGGGTTTGATGTCCCTGTGTATGATGCCTTTCTCGTGGGCGGCGGCAAGGCCATCCGCGATCTGGACGGCGATCTCGAGGGCTTGTTTGCGTGGGAGAGAGTGGATCTTCTCCTGGAGCATCTGGCCGTCCACGAACTCCATAACGATGAACTGCCGTGCCCCGAGCCCCGTCGAGGGGTTCCCTTCGATATCTTCGATGCCATGGATCGTGCAGATGTTCGCATGGCTCAGCGACGCAGCTGCTTGCGCCTCCTGCAGGAAGCGTTCCGTCTCTTTTTCCGCTTTCTGGATATGCTCGGGAAGGAACTTGAGAGCGACTGGGCGGTTGAGCTTGGTGTCGAGGGCTTTATAGACCACGCCCATGCCGCCTTCGCCCAATTTCTCCTCAATTGTGTAGTGTCCGATGGTCGTTCCTAGCATACGATCTCCAAACCGAAGGTGTGGTTCATCATCCACGAGAGGTGAATGTGGCGACGGCTTCATCCGTCGTGTCGAATAGTTGTATGACGCGGGTCAGCAATGTCTTGGCGAGGCTCTCGACAATGTCGTCATTCACGCATGCGAGGCAGAGGTCTCCGCCGCGGTTCCTGAGTGACGTCAAGGAAGCGATGATCATCCCCAGTCCAAGCGAGTTGATGAATGTGATGTGCGTGCAATCGAGCACCACCCACGACGCTCCCTCATTTGCAGCGGTGTTGATGCGCTCCCGGAGCTCGACCGCCTCCAGGTTGCTCGCCACGGACCCGGCAAGATGAAGGGTCGCGGCTTTTCCCGTCACGGATGTCTGAACTGTGAAGTTCATTGGGGTGACTCCGCAAATCTTCGTCCGACCAGCACTTTGTGCTTGTCCACCATAATGTCGTCACTCGTTGCCGATCTCGTCCTGTGGTCCTTATCGTCGCCGATCTTGAAATCCGCCAGCGTCGCGAAGAAATGCCTCTGCGATTCGATGATCCTGTCGAACTGCCCACCGTGTTCGTATGCGTCTGCTGCCGCTTCGCTCTCCCACTTGGTCACCGAGATCAGTTCGATCCTGTTATCGGACGGGGCGGCCAGGAATGCATACCGGCAACCCGGGAGGGACCGCAGCACCGGAATGACGTCTTTCTCATAGTGCTCCCTGAAGGCATCGACCATCCCGGCACGGAATTTCAACGAGACCATGCGGATGATGAAATCCCCTGTCGCGGTGGCTTCGTCCGGGTCCTGGAGCTCGAATTTCCGCACTTCCGGATCGCTCGTGGATGCATAATCGAGTTTCAAGTCCTGGGTGAGGCGTACCTGGAGTTCGTAGGATTCCAGGAAATAGTCGCTCAGTGTATCGACCAGATGACCATAATTGCCGCTCTCTTCATATGCCCGGATGTGTGCATCAGACTTCCAGAACGTGAGGGAGGTACACTCTTCGGGTTCTTTTGTGCTCTGCATGAGGACAGCCGAAAGGCATCCGTCGATGTCAGCGAACGCGGCAATGATGTGCTTCTCGTATGCACGCGTGAACGCTGCGATGTCGTCCGGCCGGACGTGCATTTTGACGGTACGCATGTACATGGTTGATCTCCTTGCGTAGAACAAGACGGTCCTTGATAGAGCCGCCTCGACGACTAAGCAGTATGCAGGTACTCGCAGGCAAGACGCTTGGGGACACCTTCCCGGACATCCTCCTGCCGACGACGAGCTTCCTGCCTGGTTGACCTCAATTATCCACCAGCCCTGTCCAATTCACGATCAGCGACAGATTCGTTTCCGCTGACCCTGCCCCCTGTGGCTTCAGGGCAAGATATGACTTTCGTGCTCTTGAATAGCCGCCGATGAACATCGATGACCCCATGACGCTGGTGTTGGCGAACAACGGTTCCGGAGCGCCGAACACAGGACTTCCGGAAACGAATGAGACCTCGACCTGCTGATACATGGTCCTGGAGCCCGACCAGAACACGATCTTCGAGCCCACCCACATGGCGTTCTGACCGTCCGATGGTGATACTTGCCACGTGCCGGAGCCACCACGAAACTCGGAGACAAGAATTCTCGTGTCGGTACCGCGTCCTTCAACGTACATTATCCATTTCCCATCCGGAGAGAATTTTCCGGACCGCGCGTTGATGCCCAGTCGTGTGACGGGGATGGGCCGTTCAGGATCGTTCAGGTCGAGCGTTGCCAGCTCCCATTCAAAGTCATTGCTTATGGTGAACAGGAGGTACCGTCCGTCCGGTGAGACGTCCGTCGGATAGTATCCCCCCGTGGCATCGCGACCGCCATCGGCGATGATCTCCGCCTGTCCGGAGCCGTCAGAATGCTTCGAACCTATCGCTGCCTTGCCCCCAAGCTGTTCCGTATTGTAGTACAGGGTCCTTCCGTCCCGGGACCAGACCGGTCCATTGGAAGCGTTCGGAGCGCTGAAGGTCAATCGAGTGGTGACCTTCCGAACGATGTCGTAGGTCCACAGATCAACACCGCCTCCCTGTTCGGCCCGGCCGAATGCGATGCGATTGCCGTCCGGGGAGAGGCTCCAGGTGTTGAACGTGCCGGTCTCGAAGACACGTTCAACGACGCCGGTCTCCGAGATCCAGACGAACTCGTTCGCGCCTGCCTGCGTGGAAGCATTTCCCGCAAAGAGGATGATCCCTGTCGAGGACGCTGAAAAATCGGCCTTTGCCCGCGCCGGCCACTGGTTCACATTCCCCTGGATCGATACCGGATCTCCGGACACCGTTCTGCTGTCGGCATCGAACGGCTGGGCCATGAGGATACCCTGCCGAAGGAAGAGGATGTGACCGCTCGCGTACACGGGATTCGCGGCATTCTGCAGAAGCAGCTCCGTTGTGCCGGACCCAAGGGATCCCAGATAGATGTCCGACGCGTTGTCCTGCGTTGCGAGCTCGGCGAAGAGGAAATGATCGCCGTCCGGAAGAAAGCTCGGAAAACGGGGAACGTGTGTGTTGGCCGGCGTATTCGCCGATGTGTCGACGTTCGTCGCAGCGCGGGGCTTTCCGCCGCCGGAGCCGATGCTGTACAGATTCGGGTCGAGCAATGTCGGCGCAAAGATGATCGTGCCGTTGGAGCTCCATGCGGCACCCCTGCCGAAGGGTGCGTCAGCCAGAGAGACGACCGGACCACCGGCGGCTGCGACGACCTTGAGTCCTCCATCGGCGAAGAATCCTATGGACCTGCTGTCGAACGACCAGAACGGATACGTCGCATTCTTGGTGCCGGCAAGAGGTGTCGGCGATTCTGAGCCGATCGGCCGCGTCCAGATCTGCGAGGTACCGGCGGAGTCCCTGGCGACGAAGAGGATCGTCGTGCCATCAGGAGAGATCGCCGAATGTCCTCCGACGCCATCATTATAGCGGATCCCCTCGGGTGTATTGATGCTGGCCCTGATGAGCGGAGCCGGGGAACTCTCTCCGCGGAGGAAGAAGGAAATTGCCAATCCAAGCACGAGCGCCGAAGTTCCTACCACCGAGGTTAGCATCCACGACGGGGTGGAACCCGATGCCGGGGCATGTTCCATGGCAGAGCCTGGGCGGGGGTCAGACTGCACGGGCCGTGCTGCCGTTATCCTGGTTGCACGCGATCTGCTGGACTCTCTTCTATAGCGTTTCAGATCGACCGCCACCTGGCTCGCAGACTGTGTGCGTTCCTTCGGATCTTTTTCGAGGCATTCCAGAACTATCGCATCCAGTTCCGGCGGGATATCCGTCTTGATCGACGACAGGGGAGCGGTATCGACGTTCACGATCTCGTAGGCGATGGCCGTTTCGTGCATTCCTTTGAAAGCCG
>CAZHOJ010000018.1:0-16143 GCA_964534125.1 uncultured Ignavibacteriaceae bacterium | reverse complement strand
TCACGAGTTCAATAAGGAAGTGCAACGCCCCGTGATAGGATTTGAGTTGTTAATTATCATGGGGACATGGCACAACAAACATACGTCCAACTATCGCTCAGAGAGCGAGACCGCATTGCCGTGTTACGAGCTCAACACTGCTCGGTTCGAGAGATCGCACGGCGACTGCGACGGGACAAAGGAACGATCTCTCGAGAACTGAGACGCAACCGAGCTCCGACCTACAACGCATATGGAGGCGGTAACGCTCACAAGCGAGCCAAGGCTCGGAAGCGGGCAGCTGGTCGCCGACCCAGACTGAAAAGTAAGTGGCTCCGGACCTATGTTCGCCAACATCTAAAGCTGGGTTGGTCGCCAGAGCAAATTGCAGGCAAACTGCGCAAGAAGCGCAATGGCCCGCGTGTAAGCTACGAAGCGATCTACCAGTATATCTATCTTGCGAGCGTTCGACGACACGAGAACCTGGTGCCGTATCTGGCTCGAGCGCATCGCCGGCGACAACTGAAGGGCCATCGGCATACGCATCGGGACCCGCATATACCAGAGCGAATCTCAATCCACGCCCGTCCAAGGGCCGTCGAGAACCGTCGACAGTTCGGCCATTGGGAGCGGGATGGGATGGAGACGCGTAAGGGCCGTTCGGGCTTGAGCGTCCTGGTCGAACGCAAGAGCCGCTATGTCAAGATCAACAAAGTTCCTCAGCGGACAGCACGCAACGTCAGCACGGCAACGATCCGTCGGCTCGCCCGCTATCCCCGTGGGATGCGTCGAACGCTCACCTACGACAACGGAAAAGAAAACGTTGAGCATCTGCGCATCAACCGACGGCTTGGGTCCCGATCCTTCTTCTGCGAGCCGTATCATAGCTGGGAGAAGGGGACCATCGAAAACACCATTGGCTTGGTTCGACGAGTTCTTCCTAAATCAACCAACTTCGACGACGTCTCACCCACCGAAGTCAAAGCTATCGAGCGACGCATGAACAACCGACCACGAAAAGTCTTGAACTTCTCAACTCCCGCAGAGATCTTTGCTCGGGGCGTTGCACTTACTCGTTGAATCCAGCGCTCAAATACTGCATTCAACATTTCGATATTGTTTCGAGATTCGAATTTCGAGATTCGATATTCTCATCCCCCTCATCACCAGTTCTTCCTCTGCCTCAATCCCATGATGTGGGCCGTATGATGCCTCCCATGCCACCCGTACATCTGCAGGATCCAATCCAGATCGATCTCCCCATGCTCCGGGTGTATCAGCTTCCGTGAGAAATCGGCGTCCTCCAGTGAGCGGAGGAGCATTGCCCACCTCTCATGGAGCCCGTCGAGGATGGAAAGCGACAGACTTATCGGCGCCGTCTTTGCGTCCGAAAGCTCCGCCCACGCCGCTTCGTCGTACGGTTTGATGGTCGGCTTATCCTCCGTCAGCGCCAGGCGGCACCGGATGTGCGCGTTGACATGACTGTCGACCAGATGATGCACGACCTGTCTCACCGTCCACCCTCCATCCCTGTAACGGGTATCGAGCTGTTCACCCGACAGCCCTTTGACCGCTTCCCGCACCTTTGCAGGCACATCGGCGATCTGACGGATCAGCTCAGCCCTCTCGGCCGCTGAGAGCGTCTTCTTGAATATCACTCGCCCGATCGGATACCGAAGCTCTTCCATATTCTTGCCTTCCATCCTTCTATATATTCCATCATTCCATTATTCCACAGTCCCATCTCCCCCTCTTCCTACCGCTCACCCCTTTCCTCCAACCGCGGGTCAAGGTGCATCCTGCGCAAGGTCGATGTGATGTAGAACCGCATCTCATCCACGGTCAGGTCTGCCGGATCGACAGGATCGATCTCTTTCCGCTGCCATGACGTCGTCCCGTTAAAACGCCGCACCTTTCCATTCGTGCTCTTCAGCTCGAACGGCATTGTAAATCCCTCTGCGGTGTTCGTCCAACGGTATGCGAGGGTCGTCTTGTCCCCCTTCTTCGTCACTGCGATGTCCAGATGCGGGATATCGGTGGTGCGGAAGTACTGGTCGAACACGCTCGTAAGGTCCGCCGCCGTGCGCTCGTTCAGATAGCCGAAGATATCCTCCGCCGTCACAATGGAGAGCCGGTACTTTCCCTGGAGGCCGCGCAGCAGGCCCTGCCAGGCCGCGTCGTCATCGATCACGCTGCGGATGGTATTCAGGACGAGTTGCCCCTTGTCGTACATGTCCCCCGAGCCCCTGTAATGAACCCCGGGAATGCCGATGATAGGCCTGTCGTTGCGGACGTTCGGCCTCTTCCCGTTGATGTAGACGAGCGCCTGATCGTAGCCCCATCGGCATTCGACGTACAGCGCTTCCGTGTACGCCCCGAAGCTCTCGTGGATCCACATATCGGCAATATCCTCGGACGTGAGGCTGTTCCCCCACCACTCGTGCGAGGTCTCGTGGATGATGATGAAATCGAACTTCAGGCCAACTTCGGACGACGCCCGACCGACATAGCCGCCGAGGTAGCGGTTGCCGTACGCGATCGCGGACTGATGTTCCATGCCGTTGTGCGGCGACTCGATGAGCTTGTACCCGTCGCGCGGGAACGGGTACGGACCGAACCACGGCCCGAGGCAGTCGAACATTGTTGTGACCTCGGCGAAATGTTTCTTCGCCTTCTCCAGATTTTCCGGCATCACGTAGTAGTCGAGCGTCAGTTTCTTTCCTGCTTGCTCCATCTCATCGCTGAAGTGGGCGAACTTCCCGATGTTGAACGTCACATTGTACGTGTTGATCGGATAGCTCACGAACCATTCGTAGCGGGTCCAACCATCTTCAAGAGTGGTCTCCGACCGAAGGCGGCCGTTCGAGATATTCTGCAGTTCGGGCGGAACCGTCACGGCGATCATCATACTGTCGGGTTCGTCGGACTGATGGTCCTTCGTCGGCCACCAGAGGCTTGCGCCCGTGCCCTGACAGGTCACGCACACCCAGGGCTGTCCATCCCTGTCCTTTGTAAAGGTGAAACCGCCATCCCACGGCGGCCGCTGAGCAACCTGCGGTTTCCCGGAATACGTGACGACAAGCGTATGCATCTCGCCGGGCACGAGGGCAGCCGGAAGCGTGACGAAGAACGAATTCCCTTCCCGGCGAATGGACAAGGCGTCCGTTCCGCTGTCCAATGTCACCTTGTCGATGGACATGTTCTCGAACAGCTCGAGCTGCAGGACCGACGATGTTCCCGTCGCGCGGAACACAATAGTGTTGGAGCCGGCCAGGGAGCTGTCTGAAGGATCGATGCGAACGTCAAGGCCATAGTAGGCGACGTCGTAGGTTGCCCGTTCCGGGAAGAGAAAGCCGCGGAGCGAATCTGCGCGGGTGAACGCAGGCTGCGCGAGCGCCGATGCTGACAGGCAGCTATAGACGAAGAACAACGCATATCTTTTCATGGTCATCTCTTCAAAAAGAGAAAGAAAGCTGGATCTGTTGCCGGAAGGACTAAGATAACATTTTTCGGTCACCGTGTCCGGCCGAAGAAGCCTGGCGGACCTGAACACAGAGGAAGGGAACAGAAATGCTGAACGGGAGGGTTAACGTGCCTGCTCTTCTTTGCGGCGGAGGGCTGCCTGCTTGAGAGTCTCCATGATGCCGGGGAACCGTGCCGTGACGGAAACGAGGTCCTCGCTTCGAAGTTCGTAGATGGAACAGGGCGTGACGGCCCGGACTGTCGCTGTCCGGGGCTCATGCAGCACGAGCGCCATTTCCCCGAAGAAATCGCCCGCCATCAGCGTTGCAAGGTCCCTGGAGGTCCCCTTCTGCGTGCGCGACACCCGCACAACACCACGGGCGATGAGAAAGAGCGAGTCTCCCTTTGTGTCCTGTTGGACGATCACTTCGTCCCGGGAATAGGTGTGCGCGCGGAGCTTCTGCGCAATGGCCTCGAACTGGTCCTCGGGAACATCCTGAAAGAACGGCACCTTGCGCAGAAGCTCCGTGGGTTCCACCCTCAGCTTCGAGACCTCAAGACCCTTCAGCCTCGCTAGGCCTTCAGCAATATGTTCCTGCATCGATTCGGCGACCGATGCGGGCAGGGTCCCTTTCTCCCGCTCGTGACTTATCGATTCGCTCTCCGAGAACAAAATGAGCCGCTGTCCCAGTCGTTCCTGCAATGTGCTGACGAACTCGGGGAACAGCTCCGTGATGCCGTCCAGGCGGTGCTGAGCATTCTCACGCCAGACAGCGTACTGCGACTTCACCCTGTTGACGACCGCTTCATTCATCGTGCCGGTCTCAAGCAGGCCGTCGCACATATTCACAACGGCTCCGCTTCCCTGGTACCTCGCCCACGCCCGCTCGTAATCGCGAGCCACCCTGTTGAGCCGAATCGACTCGGCGAGCATACCGAGCAGAGGGAACGACTCCATGACGCGCAGCGCAGATTCTTCCATCTTCCTCCGCTGCAATCTTCCAGCCACTTCCGGCTTGAAGTCTGCCGAGTACCTGACCGAATCTGCCTGCAGCGACACTGTGGCAAGCACATAGCGGAACGAACGTTCGGAGATCTGCCCCTTGTTGAACATCTCGATGTAGACCGATTTTTCCTCTCCGAGCGCCCGGAGCAGGAGCAGCTGATATTCAGAGCGGTCGTCAAGTTCCGCCGTCCGGAGGGCTTCCAGTTCCTTCTTCGCTTCCATCAGCGTGGCTTCACACTGCTGCGTCAGTCGTCCGGCGATCGGACCGGAGAACAATCCGCCGGACAGAAGGATCGGCAGCTGCCGCAGGGCCTTCTGGCGTGCGCGAAGGGCCCCCTCCGCGTGCGCGAACCTGTCGGCCAGCGGAGGGACGTTCAGGCCGAGCGTCTTGACGAGACGTTCGATGGAGAGTGCCTGCACCAGGAGCGTGAAGAGGACCGCCCCCATCGTCACTGCTACAAAGTCGTCATTGAACCCGAACTGCGGCAAGCTGAGCACGATCGCAAGGGCTATCGCCCCGCGAAGGCCGCCCCAGTACATCACGGCCTGGTACTCCCTGCTCACTTCCTCGGCTTCCGGAAGCTTCTTCACGAACGGTACGATACCGAACACGACCGCAGCCCGGGAGACGAGCATCGCGAGGATGACGAGCCCGAGCAGGGTCGATGAGGCCCAGAGGGCCGTGAGGTCGACCCGCAGGCCCACCATCAGGAAGATGAGCGCGTTGGCGATGAATGCGAGGTACTCCCAGAAGTGCTCGAGATATTCCCTCACAGCATGCGAGACACGCATACGCCCCCATCCGCCGAGCACCAGCCCCCCCGCGATCGTGGCCATGACCCCGCTCACGTGGAATGCTTCTTCAGCGATGAGGTACGACAGGTAGGCAAGGACCGTCGTGAGAGTGATCTCGATGAGGGGGTCGCTCTCGACCTTGCCCAGCACCCAGCCGATGAAGAAGCCAAGCACCGCACCGACAGCAAGGCCGCCCATGAAGACAACGATGAAGTCAAGGACCCCCTGGAAGACAGTGATGGTCGAGACCGTCCCAACCAGGATGACGTTG
This sequence comes from uncultured Ignavibacteriaceae bacterium, assembly GCA_964534125.1. Taxonomy (GTDB): domain Bacteria; phylum Bacteroidota; class Ignavibacteria; order UBA10030; family UBA10030; genus 2-02-FULL-55-14. The sequence goes on along the minus strand of CAZHOJ010000018.1, from coordinate 10,630 downwards.
ACCAGGATGCGGGCGACCACGAGGGAGGTGGCGTCGTTGAACAGACTCTCCCCTTCCACCAGGATGGTGAGGCGCTGGGGCGCGCCCAGTTTCTTGAAGAGCGCGACCACGGCGACCGGATCGGTGGCGCTCAGGATGGCGCCCAGAAGCAGAGCGGCGGGCCAGGGGATGGACGCACCTAGGGCCACGAATGCGCCGATCATCACCGTCGACACAAGCAGGCCGGGAACGGCCAGCATCAGGACCGTCCAGAGATTCTTCCGGAGGGCGCGGGCATCCATGTTGAACGCCGACTCGAAGATCAGCGAGGGAAGAAATACGTACAGGATGATGCCCGGCGAGATCCTCAGGTCCTCGAGGAGCTTCAGGTTCTCGGGGTACATCGCCGCCAGCTCTGAAAGGCCGATGCCGACGAGAACGAGGACAACAGTGAAGGGGAGTTTGATCCGTTTGGTGACGGCGAGGGTCGCGGCCGCGATCAGCAGAAGGGCGACGATCCCGGCAACGATCTCAGCAATATGTTCAGCTTCGTGCATGAGGGGAGGTGTGGACCGCACGAACAGGAGAAATCTTGCTGAAAGTATGGAGTTCGCCTGCTGGAAGCAAGGATGTGAACCGGAGATGGGGCTGCATAGTCGAACTTATCGGGACCCTCCAGTTTTGCAGCGTTCGGCATTCATTTCCGATTAGTGGGAATTCGCCGAACCCCTACCATCAAAAACAGGTCGTTTTCAACACGCGCTGTTTGGTATAGTATTGGATATAGGAGAGCGAATTGCTGCAAGCTGTTCTTCGTGTGGTCCCTGACCACGCGAGTCGTGGATGGTGAATCCGTCCAGCACATCCTGATCCAGACCACCATTCACGTTTTTATCCGCCCACCTGCGAGACCCCCGGCGATGCGTCGGGGGTTTTGTATTTGTGGCCCTCGCACAGCAAGCCCGCAATGAACTGCCAAAGGGGATGTTATCAATATCTCTTTTGCATATTGTCCTGGCGTGCTTTGCGCCCTTTTTGAGATGTATTCTTCGAGCATTCCAGATCACTGGTATTCCTATGACAACACCAAGAAAACGACCGGACGCCGACGAGCTCTGGTATGACAGGAAGATGGATGCATCCCTGAACCGGTGGTTCGCTTCATACGATGAAGCCGTGCACTCGCTGGAGAAGTACGGAGGGTATCTTCTTCCCTACCGTCATCAGTTCGTCGTGGTCGAAGAGGCCGCGATAAGGGCCCTTGGTCTGGACCCGAAAGACCCCGATTGGACGGTCATCGGCCGGAACTGCGCCAGGCCGGCAAATGTTGAGGCCTTCGAGCGTTTGAAGCAGAGACGCGAAGACTATCGGAAAGAGAGATCATGACGCCTGAACCGAGCAGCTACGAAATGCATCTGACCGTGACGAAGGAGCACATCGACCAGCTTGGCCATGTGAACAACCTTGTCTACATGAAATGGGTGCAGGATATCGCCATCGAGCACTGGATGAAGGAAGCACCTGAAGCGGACAGAACAAATCTGTTCTGGGTCGTCACACGGCACGAGATAGATTTCAAACGGCAGGGATTTGAGGGGGACAGGATCCTGGTGAAGACGTGGGTGGGACGAGCCAATCGCCGGCTGTTCGAGCGCTATACGCAGATCGTCCGCGAAGAGGACGAGAAGGTGCTGGCCGAGTGCAAGACCGTCTGGTGCCCCATCGACCCGAAGACGGGCAGGCCGACGGTGGTGAGTGAGGACGTACGGAAGAGGTTTTCGGTGGATTAAGAAGCAAAGGGCATGGAGCATAGGGACAAGCCCCTCTGCCCTTTGCTCTATGCCTTCTGCTGTCTTTCCTCAGATCAGCACATAACTGAACCCGAACGCGATCGTCTGCTTGATCTGCGTGCGGGGCGAGACGACGTGGTCGTTGATGAACTGCACATTAAGGTTCACCGACAGGAACTTGTTGAACTTCGCCGCTAGTGTGTTGTCACTGCGCAGGATGATCTTGTCGAGCGCATTGAATGCGGAGAAGAGCTCCAGTTTTGAGGTGAAGAGAACGTTCTCCTCGATCTTCCATTCCACATCTGTGACCGATTCCAGACCTCCCTCGACACGCGTCTTCTCTACCGTGGCAGTCTTCGGATCATCAGCATAGTGAGTGTACTTCGACGTGATCACCTCGCGGAGGGCAGCTCCGAAGCGCGTCCGCACCTCCGGGATGAACTTGTACCCTATTCCAGCGGACTGTGTTATGTACGCCGGATCGAAGATATCCGATACAAGCGAATCACCTGTTGCCTTATAGACGTACCCCTTCGCGAACTGTGATTTGAACGTCACCGCGAAGTACGGATCGATATGATTGCCCATCTCATATTCAACGATGGACTCCAATTCGATCTTGTCGTCCGTTTTTCGCGTACCCTGTCCGCCGATCTCCGCCTGTCCATAGGCAAGTTTGTACGAGTTCCGCCACTCGATCGGCTTCTGCTCCCAGTTATGCTTTCCATCGAGCGACGCTGTCCACGAGAAAGCATTCTGTCCTCCTTGTGCCCAATCGGTGAAAGAGATCTGCGTGGCCGTGAGGCCAGTGACGAGCCCATGGGTCCAGGGGCCTGCGACAGAATCCTGTTCCTGTCCGACGGCCACAGCGGCCAGGCCAAGGATCGCGAGGATCGTGACTGCATACTTCATGTGATGCTCCGGAAAGAAGTGGATGTGCGGGTGATCAGGGCCAGAACCGGCACAAAGTACATCGACATTCCAGCGAAAACAACCCGTCGGAGTGCACCCTACTGCTGACCGATACCGAGTTCTCTTTTCAGCATGGGGACATCGGCATCCATCAACCAGATGTCAAAGCTGCCCGAGCGGGTACTTGTGAATGCGATCCTCTTTCCGTCGGGCGCCCATTGCGGGGCTTCGTTGTGTCCGGGGTGGGTAATGGCGAGCGGGACAGACTTCCCCCCTTCGGCCGGCATGACCCACAGTCCGAGGTCTCGTCCTTCGAGGGCTGCATACACGAGAAGCGATCCGTCCGGCGACAGTGCAAGATATCTATAGAAGTTCCCCAGATGCCCGCTGATCTTTTGCCGCTGCCTTCCATCGATGGTAACTTTCCACATCTCGGACTTCCGGGTCTGCCGGTCCATAATGCCGAAGAGAATGTACTGGCCGTCGGATGACCAGCATGCCGGAAGGACCACCTTTCCCTCCGTCATAAAAATGGGGTCGACGTCTTTCGTGGCAATGTCATAGACGCAGAGACTGTACAAGCCATCCTTGAACGCGATCTGTTTACCCGACGGAGACCACATGGGCAACCCGCCATGAAGGATCTGTATGGTGTCGGGAAGGAAGAGGTCTGCCTTGCCAGTCGACAGGTCGAGAAGCCGGATGCTGCTGCCGGTGTCGCCGTCGAACACGATGAATTTTCCATCCGGCGAGAGGCGCGGATGCTCGGCAATGCCCGAGTAGATCTGCTCCGTCTTCCCATCGGCAAAAGAGTATTTCCATATGCCATTCCTGCCCACCGTATCATCCCATGCGAAGCGTTGGAAGATGATGAAGCTGCCATCGGCCGACCAGCAGGGGAATCCTTCCTGGACGGGATCGGTGGTAAGCTGGGCGACGGGGAAGAGATCTTGTGCGAGAAGGTTGAGAGTAGGGTTGAGGAGGAGGAAAAGGAATATGAGCCGGGGTACGTAGGAATGTCTCATCGTCGTCACCTTTCATGTCTCCCCTCATACGGGTAGAACGGGGCAACAATCAACGCCGGGCCGTGAGACAATGTACAGGAAACGACGATATAATGCGGATGGAAATTCCAGACGAATGACCAGCTATCCGGGCAATCACCAATTATGAACGGCCATTAACCATCGCCGGTTTCCAGGGGCCCCCCTAGAATGATGATTCCTACTATCCTTTTTTGCCCTCTTTGCCATAGAATCTCAGACCGCAATGTGAACAGAACCGTGTGTTGAAAACATCACCCAGAAGGCTGTTGCATCCGGGACACCTCCAGGTAAGCGCAATTCCGATGATATGCGCAAACATCAGAAGATAGAAAAATGGAGCCCATATCCGCTTTGGCACACCGAACAATTCCCAGGTTGGAAATCCAAGCAGCGCTATTGTGATCATCAGGATCATCGCGGTGCTGAATGTCGCCGCGCGAACAATTTTCCTTCTTCTGAATGCCTCCCTGTAGCCAGCGATCTGTTCATCCTCCGCTCCCTCATCATGGGGAAGTGACAGATGTGCGCCGAGCGCATCATTGATGATCCGGATGGTATACAATCTTGGAATGACTTCGCCGCTCTCGATCCTTTGAATGGTCCGGATATTGAGATTGCATTTGTCCGCCAGTTCGGCCTGGGTGAGGCCCAGTTGCCGTCTCGCAGAACTGAGTTGCGTGGCCATACTATCGTCGTGCATAAGAGCGCCCTCCTTGAGTCCATGATATCAATTTCCGCAGGAGTAGCAAGCGGCATTCTTGCGACATTTGAATGGGAGATGCTGGATGTGGCTGAATTCGAGCAGAACCACGACGCAGGAATCCGCATTTCTAATGGAACTCAGGCCAACATCCATGTAGTCGGTAGTTGGCAGATGAGTCAGCAGGCGGGTTTTACATCTGGATCAGATGTACCCCCATGACGCAAAAAGCCCGAAAACGCATTGCGTTCTCAGGCTTTGGCAAAGCAGGCAGGCTCAAAATGACACTGGCGTTAGCAGCGTATGAAAGGATCGATCTTCTACGAGTCCCGGTAAAACAGGCGCCCGCCTGCGTCCTTCGACTCACTTCGTTCGCTCAGGACTTCGGCGGGGTTCGCAATTCGGCAGGGCGCTTAGCTTCGCTAAAGCTCGCTAAGTGCAGCCGAATTGGAAGACGGCGGGATTTGCTGAAATTTCCCGACGAGCGAATCTCACACGAGTCGAGGAAATTTCAGTCTCCGTTTTCAGGATCCCGCTACCTTCGACCGAAAGCCAGGGGGCGGGACCGCGCGTTTTGTGTGCGGGAAACCCATTTTCTAGGAGACATTACCACTTCTCCTCATTAGATCGGACAAATACCTCCGAGCTCCGCGCACCTTGATTCTTCGTTCCAGTTTCATCGCTTCTCCTTTGGACATAGGATCGCTCACCCATACCACCTCCCAAGGTTTCCCTCTCCTGGATGAAGGGTTCTTTCCAGCGTTGTGTTCGTCCAGCCTACTCGGAAGATCAGAAGTGTGGCCCGTGTAGTACTTCCGGAGTGACGCGCTGAAGAGAATGTAGACGACGCACAATGCTTCCATGGCCACCCCCCATCAAGTAGAATCACTGTCTGCCCCGCCGATGGCGGGGCGCTGAAAACGACGAACGAGTTAGCAGTGGCCTTCGGCCTTGCTAACTCGTGTCGTTTTCGTGTCGGGACGGCGGGATTTGAACCCACGACCCCCTGCACCCCAAGCAGGTGCGCTACCAGGCTGCGCCACGTCCCGAAGAGACAGTATTCAGATATCAGTAGTCAGTACTCAGACTGATACGAAGGGACTAAATGTACGAATCCTTTGCGAAATATCACAGGAATGGAGGAATTACGGCTTTCAGGCCATCCGCAGAGCTTCCTCCAGCTCCTCCGGTGTGTTCACGTTGAACAGGATCCTCCTGAGGTCAAATCCTGCCAGTTCATCAGGCGATACGATCCTGCTCCTGACCTCCCGGATCAGGCCCTGCATCGATAGCCTGGCTTCTTCGATCGAATGTTCTGTGTGATCTCTCAGAGAGCGCTCGTAGAATCCGCACAGGGGGTGGATGCCATCGGCGGATGAGGGGATGGTGATATCAACATTGCTGTGAAAAGCGAAGAGCGAAGAGATGAGATCCGGGTCGAGGAAGGGCAGGTCAGCGGAGACGAGGAAGATCGTCCTTTCTTTCGAGGCCTCGAGGGCAGCATTCAATCCGCCGAGCGGGCCCTTGCCGTGGTAGATATCCGGTATCGTCGCCAGGCCAAGAAACGCCACCTCCTCCGGCCTGTCGGTCACGATCCCAATAGAATCAAAAAGCCCGCGCAGCACATCTGCCACGCGGGCGATGATGGGTCTGCCGCCCACCTCCAGAAGCGCTTTCGGCGCACCCATCCTCCGGCTCTGCCCACCGGCTAGAATGAACGCCTCGACGCGGTCAATCATGGCACATGAGGTTTCTCGCAACGCGCGCAACGAAAGCAACGACCGCAATGTTTGAGGTACTGTATGGCAAAAGCCTATTGTTACATGCTTTCATAGGGACGTTGTGCCTGCCTGCAAGCGACAATCTATGCCAGCAGGCAGATCCATTGCGATAACCGATTTCACAAGAACCTGCGATCTACCGCTTCTTCTTCGGCCGGTCGAGCAGCACGTCGTCGATCCAGCTCATGGCCGCCATCGCGGATGGGAACCCGATGGTGGGTATGGCAAGGATCGCCATGTGCTTCAGATCGTCGGCAGTCACTCCTGCTTCCAACGCCTTGCGAATGTGGGAGTGGGCTCCGCCCTCAAGCCGCGCACCGAACGACAGACCCAGCTTCACGAGCGCCCGTTCGCGCTTCGTCAGCGGTCCGGAGGCATGTGCAGCTGTGCCGAGTCCCTCGTAGTAGTATGCGACCTCCGGGAACTCCTCTGTGAACTTCATGAACCGCTTCGGCAACAGACGCTTCTTCGGCGTGACCTTCTTCTTTGCCATGTCACCCTCCTGATCGAAATTGATTGGAACTGATCCTAAGAATACCTTGCCGCAAAGAACACAAAGAGCACACATGTGGTTTTTCTATCCATTCTGCGTTCTCTGCGTTCTTTGTGGTTGATTACCCACGTGGAGAGGACTATTGAGATGGCTTCCAGTGACGCTCAAACTTGGGCGAGAAAGAGGAGAAAGTCCAGACATACCGGGAAATGTCTGCAAATACTGGCAGCAGACAACTCTCAATCGACAATGAACTGTCAATTGCCAAAAGAAGAACTGGCAGGGGGAGAACAGGAGCCAATCATTCTGGTTGACGATTGAGAATTGGCGGTTGGCAATTCACTGGCAGTTGTTCGATTGGCAATTGGCAGTCACAAAAAAATACGACCCCGGCTAACAACATACCGGGGTGACGTAGAACTCAGTGGGCTTGGGCGTGAAAGACCAAAGACAAAATGGCCGGGTAGGTCTGGGTTAACACCCTTCCTTTTTCTTCTTCTTCGCTCCGCCTGCCGGAGGTGCGACCTGGGACGGCATCTCGAGCTTTGGCGCCACAAACGCTTCCGCCGGCTTCGCCTCGCCGCCTGTCCTCGGCGTACCGCCGAAGAACTTGCTTACCTCGCGCTTCTTCCCGAACTCGACCGTCTCCGTCGCACTCGCATTGTCCGCAAGGCTCGGGAACAGGACATCATCCTTCCATCCCTCGAGACCGCCGAAGAGCATGTAGACGCCCTTGTAATCCTGCGCTTTCATCAGGAACCACGCCTGTGCTGCGTGAATGCCCCCTTCGGAGTACAGCACCACCTTCTCGTTCCGCTGGAACCGTCCATCGACCAGCTCGGCCATCGGGACGTTCTCCGCACCCGGAATATGATATCCCGCGAATTCTTCCGGTGTCCGAATATCCACCAACCGGTAGTCCTGCCGGCCGGCGATGATCCAGTCCGCCAGCTCTGCCGGCGACACATGGTCGACCTTATTGTTCACGATGATGCTCAGCTCCTTCGCATCTATCGTGGCAATGCGACCGTGGTACGGGTCTCCCGCCACGAGCGCGAACAAACCGAGCACCAGGGCGATCGCTGCCAGCCGCTGGTTCATCGTGCTCCTTTTCAGAAGCTCTTTCATCACGCCTTCCCTCCCTTCTTCGCTGCCATGACCTTCTCACCCCACTCGGCCGCTGCGAAGGCGCCCAGCGCCATCACGACGACCGCGAACACCAGCAGCCCGTATGGGACGCCCGTCAGCTCTGCGAGTGTCACCTGGCCCATCGGCGTCGAGTTGTAGAACGACTCGACCAGCGGGAACATTTCGCCGAACACGAAAATGCCGACGAAGATGCCGCCGATGTAGACCATGCCGTCAATGCGGCCGGTCGAAGCGGACACGCACGAGGTGCCCGGGCAGTATCCTCCGATGACGAACCCGAACCCGAGGAGCAGACCGCCGACGACCTGCGGAAGAATATTGGTAGGAGTAAGATAGACAAGCGACAGGTCCACGAAGCCGAACACTGACAGGAAGTACACTCCCAGCATCGCTGTGACGATGGCCGTGAACATCACCTTAAGGACCGTCATATCGGTGAAGTAGAACTGCGCCGCAAGCTTCTTTGCGCTGCCGAACCCAGCCCGCTCCAGGACGAACCCGAATGCGATGCCGATGAGGACCGCGACGACGAGGCTTATCTCGTCATTGAACATGCCGAACTTATAGAATGGTGCACTCATTGCCATTGCCTCCTCACGAAGTACGCCAGCGCGTAGGCGCCGGCGAAGACCGCCATCATGAACGCCCAGCTGCCGACGTTGAGCAGCGCTCCGCCCGTCAGGGCCTGGCCGCTCGTGCAGCCGCGCGCCAGCTTAGCGCCGTATCCCATCATCGTCCCGCCGAGAAGAGCGAACCAGAGCCTCCCCTTCGTGGAGATGGACGGGCCCTTTTCGACCGTCTTCTTTATCCTGCCCGCCAGCGCTCCGGATAGGAATCCGCCGGCGAAAACGCCGATGACCTCGAACAGGAGCCAGTCTTTGAGCGGGCTGGTCTCACCGTCGCCAAGGTAGCCGGCATAGAAATCGTTCGCTGCTGCATGCTCGGGGGCTGCCTTTGCGACGCCGACGCTGATGAGCGTCGAGAACGCACCGGAAGCTCCCAGACCGCGCCCCATGATGACGAACGCGGCGAGGAGTACCAGACCGAGAGAGATCCCGGCCAGGTACGGATTCATGTATGGTGCAGTCGTACGCTTCGAGCGGGTCGTCTCCCGCGCCGAAGCCTCAGTCGCTGCAACTGCTTGAGTGGTCATGTGTTGTTCTCCGTGAGATACCATTATTAAGTTTCGCGCAACGATCGCAACGTAAGCAACGCCCGCAAAGGTTGAAAATAGTTACAAAGCGTAGCGTGCGTTGCATCTTTGGTCCGCTCAATCCGTTGCGTGCGTCGCGAGAAACGCTTTTTCCGCAAGCTCTTAGGGCAGCATGGCCATCTTCGTCCAATGGCTCGCCTGCCCCGCATACACGATGACGAACCTGAGCACCATCCCTCCAACAATGACCATGATGGGAGCTATGGCCGTGTGCTTGATCTTGTGATTCACTGCCAGAAGTTGGATGCCAAGAGGAAGGATGATGCCCAGGATAATGACGAACACCCAGAACGCGGCCGCATACGGTCCCGTCAGGAGCAGCGCTGCTGCCTGCTGATGCGCCCTGGTCGATGTGACCATGCCGATAAAAAAGAGCACGAAGATGAAAAGCTCGAAGATGAGGAACGCGTTGTCGGCCTTTGCCGACAACTCACGTTCGTACCGGTCGTTCGTGATCAGGTGGACCAGCGCCGCCGCTGACGAAAGTCCTGACGTCAGGAACAGCACCCACAGCATCGAGCTGCTCCATAGCGGCCGGGCACCCAGGCTGCTGAGCAGGATGCCGGTGTACATGCCGAGCACCGCGCCGACGAGCATGTTCAGCACGCCGATGTTCTTCGACAGCGTTTTGTGTCCATTGATGTACGCCGAGATACGGTCGAACAGCGTGATGCGGTTCCTGAACAGCTCCGGAATGGTGACGAGCGAATTCAGCCACAGAGCCGGATACACAAGGAGCAGGATCCACGAGCCCCACGACATGGGAGATTTCCATTCGAACGTCGTGTAGAGCCGCCACACATAGAGCTTATGCTCGAGGTCCAGGAACAGGGCGAACATGCCGATCGTGAGGAAGATCAGGCTCAGATGAGGCAGGTAGAAGCTCGAAAAATAGCTGTGCTTGTGGTGCCCCTTGAACGTGAAGTAGCCGGAGATGATCATGAATCCCGCGACAAGGCCTCCGAAGAAGAGATACACCGGGATCTCCCATCCCCAGATGTGAAGGGCGGGGTCGATCATGTGGTTCGAGCGTGTCGAAAAGAGTTCGTGCATAGGTCAGTGTCAGGTTAGGTAGTACACGTGAGGCTCCGTCCCCGCCTCTGGGACGAGCGTATGATGCTTCCGCGACGTCAGCAGCTTCGAGACCTGGCTGTTTGGGTCTTCCAGGTCACCGAAATACATGCAGTGCGTCGGGCAGACGGCAACGCATGCCGGGTCCATCCCCTTCTCGACGCGATGGATGCAGAACGTGCATTTGTCCACATACCCTTCCGGATGCACGTACCGCGCGTCATAGGGGCAACTGGCGATGCAGGCCTTGCAGCCGATGCACATCGTCTTCTCGACCAGCACCACCCCGCCGTATTCGTGGACATGACTCGCACCCGTCGGGCAGCAGTCCACGCACGGAGGTTGCTCGCACTGGTTGCAGCGCTCGCTGCGGATCTCCATGTGCAAGTCGGGGAACTTTCCCTGTGTGTCGTAGACGATCCAGTCCCTGTTGAATCCTTCGGGGACGTCGTTCTCCGTCTTGCAGGCGACGACGCAGTCCATGCAGCCGACGCAC
>CAZHOJ010000017.1:9714-23655 GCA_964534125.1 uncultured Ignavibacteriaceae bacterium | reverse complement strand
TATGGGTATTATGGGTAGTATGGGTATTATGGGTAGATAAGGTAGAAAAAAAAGAGCTAAAAGAGATTATTCTTTATTAAATTATTAAGGAATAAAATATATATATATACTTGCGTTATGTATAATATATATATGTTATAACTATATTATATTATACTTATAACCTTTCTTTTATAATTTAACTAAAAAGTTTAGTCATTTTATTATTTATTAAATTATTAAAGAATAATATCTTTTTGATTGTTTTTTTCTACCTTATCTACCCACGATACCCACGATACCCACAAAGATATATTTAAAAATAGTTAGTGATTTATATTAGTTAGATAAAATAAAAAAGGGGAATGGTTTGAATGAACAAAAACGGAAAAATTGATTTAGGGAGTTTAATTGCAGGTTTATTTGATTTGTTGTTTCTTTTTTCTCGTGTTTTCTAATAAAAAAATAAAATGACGTCAAAGGAGGTTAAAGAATGAGTGAATATAATAAAATAAATTTTTTGTTTGGAACTTTTGGGTGTTTAATTGGTTTAATGACTGGGCTGACTATTAGTAATAATTTAACAGATATTTTTTCATTATATATTGTTTTAGGTTTTTGTGTTATTGCTTTTATTGGTTCTATTCTTAATTTTGTTGGATTTATTTTGTGTTTATTAAAAACTAATGAAAAGAAAGGAATTTAGGTGTTTAAATGAATATTAATAAGTTAAAAAATTTTATGATTTTAATAATGATAACTTTTTTTGGTGTGTTTTTAATATCAATAATAACATCTTTAATTGAATTTAATATATCCCCAATCAATATTAATAAAAATTATTTATTTTTTAGTGGTTTATTTTTAGGAATAATGGGTATAAAAATTTTTAATTTTTTAAATGAGGTGTTTGAATGAATATCAATAAAAAGGATATAAAATTATCGATTTTTATTTTAATGTTAGTAATAGCAGTAAATATTGCATATACCCATATATTAATAGGGAATATTATGTTATTTTTAATTATATTTTCAATGCTTAGAGATGAAAGAATAACAAATGAATATATTTATAAATTAGAAAAAGGAGCTGAAAAAAATGAATGAAAAACAACTATTTAGAAGCATTTCAATCCGCCCGCAACAACAAGAAAGAATAAATAAAATGAAAATACACTCAAAACAAGCATACTATGAAATAATAGAAATCCTTTTGGATTTTTATGAGAAAAACCATTAACAATTATAAAGAGTGAGCGTTGCGCTCTGTTCAGACACGGCGCAGTTCAAATCTTTAGCGGTTAATATATAGCCGTTAAAATCGTTAAACGGCTTTTGCATATTTACTGAGGCATAACTTGCGGTATGTCCTCCGTAATACTTTACAATCCAACCAATCCCCCAATCATTATTCATTTCATTATCCTGGCTTTTTTCGACGGCAGAGATAATCATATCTGTATATTCTTGTGTAGGATATTGAGTAAACACAATAAAATTCATAGACAGCGCCATAAAAACAGCCCCAATTAACAAAATTGTCTTAAATTCTTGCCTAAATTTGTCGTTTTTTATGCGTTTTAAATATTCCAAAATACCAACCGCAAGAAAAGGAATACAAAGAATCGCAAACTTTGCTTTCAGAATGGTAAGTGCAGTAAACCACACTACAAATAAAGCAGTTTTTTTAGTAATTCCAACATATCCTATCATCAAAAAAAACAAATATCCTAACCCAATCCACGACATATATTCAAAAACAACTGAATTAGGCATTAAAAACATAAAAAAAGCGTCGGAATAGAAAAGCATTAATATTAAAGTTGGGACAGCAAACCAAATATTAAGCAAACCGAAAGGAATAATCCAATATATCGCCCCCTCCCATATTAAACCCGCAATTAAAACAAGAAAACAGCTTAAAATCATAAAAATATGCTTAGTTTTACCTGTTTGAGTTATCCCTTTAAAGTATAAAAATGCAGAGAAAAACAGCAAAAAGAACCCAAAAACATCGTTTTCAAAATCAGTAAAGGCATAAAAAATAAGTGGACTCAAAAAAACAAAAATTCCCGCAAGCCACCCGTCTTTCTTGTCGAATGTTTCGCCAATCAAAGCAATAACACAGACGGCTAAAAAATAAAGAAAAAACAAAATTATTTTAATTATAAACAAATCGCACGGAATCCAAGAAAAAAGAGAATCAACTAAAAAAGCCTGTTGCCCTAATACTGAAACAACTCCTTTCTCAGAACAGACACCCATAAGGAACCCGTAAGAATCAAACCCTAATAATGTCGGACGCATAAAATATCCAATGAAAGAAAAAAAAGAAAGTGCAAACAGAATTAATATTTTTTTAATATTCATATAAAAAGAACCCATAACATAGCTAGTGCAACCATATATCCAAGATAAAAAGGAATTTCTCGCATACTATTCCACACCACAAAAACAGCAAAGAATTTAACAACTACAATTATTCCAGAAATTATAATCGCCCAAGGCAAAATTTCAAACATTTAAATCAACTCCTCATAATCTGCAGTAGTGGTTCCGTCGTAATGTTTAGACATCGATTCTAAATTTACCCAACCACCTAAACGACGAACTGCTTGTATATCTAGTCTTTCTTTAGTTCCGTGCCCCTGCAATAAATGAGTAGTTCGCCATTTCCTTAGGTAGTGTATCCGTTCAATACATTCCAATCCAAGCGGGAGCCCTATATATTTTTTAAATATCTTTTCGCCCCACCTAGTAGAATATGGGAACAGAGCTCCGTTCATAAGTCTTGCGTATTTAATTATTGGTTCAGTAAGCCAGGCTTCACGCACACGAGATATAGGTATGCGCCTTAACTTTCCTGTTTTTTCAGTAAGAATAGAAATGTATATCATATCAGTATTGATTTCTATGTCCCTGGTTGTTATTGGGGGGTTATAACTATACCTACCCCTAACTATTTCCCCTACCCTACCCAAACTAACGTAAGTAAGCATTAGAAACACCCTGTCCCTATTGAAAGTAATATGTTCCATTAGGTTTTTTAGTTCTGAATAACTAACGAAGTCAACTATAACAATCACTTCCTGTTGGTTTGTTCGCTTTTGGGCTGAAAGGCGAAACAGCCCTTATTAAGTTATGTAGAAGTGCCGACTTGACGGAAGTGCTATTCTGTATCATACGCGGCTCTCCCAATCTTGACTTACTTTAATATTTCCTTTCTCAATTTCATCTAAAATTGCTACTCTAGCAATATCCCCCATATATTTAGACACTCCAAAATGCGCACTAAGTGCTGCGGAGGATATGCTCATCTTTCCTTTTCTTTTTCTTATAAGTTTTTCTATAATTGGTTTAGCTTTAATCAATATATCGGGCAACCACTCATCTACTGGGGCGTTCTTACCCTCAACTACTGCAAACTTAGCGAGCCACCTATCCCTGTTCATATCTAGGAAATTCTTTTTTTTAGTTAAGTATGCTTTAACTAATTCTTTACTCGGTTTAGGTGTTTCGATTTCATCTACATATACATATTCTTGTAATTTTTCATTGAAAATTCTAGGTTTCACAAAATATGGAGCGTCGTTGCTATCTGTCGAACGTGGATTAATATAAGTCCAATAAAAAGCCGCTACTGCTTTTTTCTTATCAAAATCAATTCTCTTAAACTCAAAAACGCCAGTAATTCCAACCTTTCTAACATTGGCGTCTATCTGTTTCCAACGTGGCGCAACGTAAAAAATTAAATATCCTTTCTCTCGAAAGGTTGTTGCGATGTATGAAGCAATTTTGTTGGAGTTAGACATTGAAGAACGAGAATCAGCTCCTTGTTCCGAACCTGCAATTTCATCAAACAATACTGCTGAGCCCCTTTTTAATTTTCCTGATTTATCTAACTTCAAAAATTCCTCAATAGAATAAACAACGTTATCCATTGTAAAATTTTCGTCGAAATCATCACATAAACCAAGAAAACTCATAGATTTACCCGTTCCAGGCTCCCCAATCCCTAAAAAAACTGCGTGAGATCGTTTCTCGTAAATATTATTCCAGGCTTTTTTGAGTATGAAATTTCTTTGGACGCCTGGGGGTTGTGGTCTAGTCATCTACAACTTCCTCATTATCCTCATTAATTGTTTCAAACTCGCCCGAAGCAACATCAAATCTGACTTTTTTATCAGCTCTGAAGTCTTTAGGTAAATTAGCAATTATTTCTGTATACCAAGCAATTAAGATGTCTGCTTTTTGCAGAACATTTTCTTTTCTATTGAATAATTTATCATAAACGCAGCGTTTTTTCCAATATTCAGGTTTAATTGAACGCAAATTAAGTGTAGCTTCAAGAGTTTTAATCGCTACAGAAGCAGCAAAAAGAACTTGTTTTTTTTCTATGTCCGTCTGTTTATCCCAAAGTTTCTCACTTAAACCAGCATTAATTCTGTCTAGTTGCGAAAAAATAAGGTAATTACTTAAATTTTTTTCCGCTCTTATGTCTTGTGGGGATACACTTTTCCACCCACCACCCGCCCCAGAACCATTAAACCCTATCTTTTACCGCCTCTATGTTTTTTTCATCAAGTTTTTTTTCAAGTTGCCCTGGTGTGCGGGGTATTGTTATATCGTCGCTTATGTTATCTATCCATACCATTACATCTAGAATTGGAACCCACAAGTCGTGAAACATTGCTGCAATTACTCCTTTAGCTACAACAGCGGGACGTCCTTTAAATTCTTTTTTAACGCCTAGTCTGTTCCACAACCAAACCTTAACGTTGGCTTTTCCATTAGGCATTAAGTTCCACTTCCCGAAACAAATGTAGAGGCTCCTTTTAAGCTTGTAGTTAGAGTTTCCAATAAATTAACCTGTGAAAGCCCCAACCAAATTAAAACAACCATTCCAAGAATTAACGCTGCAATAGCTATCAGTAATAACATATTAAGTTTGTCTTTTTTAGGCGGAACAACCGCGTCGTTCATACCCTCAATTCTCGAAAATTCAGATAACTTAGTTAATACCGAATAACTAAGGCTTGGCTGATTTTTTCGTAAACTGAAAAATTTAATTGATTCAGGCGTTAAGTCCCTAGTCTGTTTTTCATCAAAATACACCAAAAATAAAGGTTTTTTTAAGTCAAAAAAAGAACTTTCTTGCGGTATTTTTTCAAAAACATAAGTTAATTTTTTATTTTTCCATTTAAAATTAAGTTCTTTTTCCGTGTTAAGATTGCCTGCAAGTAAATCAATTCCCGAGGGGTGAACGAAAAGAACCCCTACTTTTGTTTTGTCTGATTTCATCTGAAACCAAGTTTTAATTAAGCCTATTATAATCAACTCCTTTTTTATTTTTCTTTTTTCTTTCCAAATATTTTTTCAGTGATTGTAGTTGTTTCGTCCTTATCCGTTTTTTCGGAATAATCTTGTTTGACGTGGGAATATTGAGATTGAACAAGTGTAGGATTCGCGCCGTTTTTAGAACGTGAAATATTTAATCGGGTTCTTTGAATTGTTAGGTGTTGATTTGCTTCTTTCGAAAAATCAATAGGAACTCCGAATTCCTGTTCTAACAAGCGTTTCACTGATTTTAAATATAAAAACGCATTTGTTTTTCTATTAATTATGCTCATTTCTGATTCGTTTTCAGGCAGACTTATACCTGGCTCAACATTAGACAGACTCCAGTCATCATTAAGCAAATCAATTTCATCAATATTATCTGCGGTAATTGTTGAGGAAAAAACACTCAATAATTTATTTTTTAATAAAATTTCATTTTCTACCTTAAAATTTTCTTGGGAATACTCCCCGTCTGCAAATTCATTAGTTATGTTTTCATCAGTCATATTTTCAACTCCTTAACTACAATTAAATGCTCCTGAATTATCCACTCCACAACTCCATTGGTTGCCGTCTGGCGACATTAAGAAAATATTGCCGTCAATATAGGCGTGTTGGTGTATGTTTATGTCTTTTTTCACGTTAACATCGCCCTCGAAGTCAATACTAAATATCTGAAACTCATTTCCATTGTCTGTAGGAAATTCTCCTCCTCCAGTTCCGTCATTGTTTATCATTTCGAGGGCATTACCTGAAGTCCAACTTGCCCCGAAAGTTTGTTTTAGTGTTATTGGAAAGTTAGAAGCATAATTACCTATGTTAATTCCGTCGTCTCCGCTTGCTGCAATTATCCAGTCTGCATATAATTGTCCGTCGTTAGTTCCTACTTGAACATAAGGGGCGAATGCAGTCCAATCAGATATATATAATAATTCGTGAGCATTAGAAATGAATTTATACACACTTTGATTTAATACATAATCATAAGTTATTTTATTGCTGAGATTTTTCGTGTAGAATGAAATAGCACAAGAAGTGTCGGGCATACATATATCCCAATTTCCAGTGTTGTCAAATCTTGTAGTTTGGACTTCGGCACCTCCATTAGTAGTAATAGTCCAATTTAGAAAGCTTCCTCCTATGCCTACATCGGCATAGTTAAGCCAATCTATTTTATCATAACTCAAACCACTTCGTACATTACTTTCAAAAATTGTTTTTTTAGAGTCTGAATATTGTGTAGTAGGTGTTAATCTTTCCATAATTATATTAGCGTTCATATTTAAGTCGCCTGTCATTTCATCGCCCGACTTATAAACAAACAACTCGTTTGTGTCCGAGATTAGTCTATCCGCATATCCACGATTAACTGCTTGGTTGTCGTCTGTAGGTTCGGGTAATCCATTAAGTGTATTTCCCGCCATATAAATGTCTGAATTGATGTTATGCCCTGCTTCGTTCCAATCAAGCCCTTTTAATTGATTATGAACTTTAACGCCCGAACTTCCTATATATTTACTAGACGGATTTTCTATACACCCCGCCAATAAAATTAAACAAATCAATCCAATCAACATTATTTTTTTCATTAATTCAACTCCGCGCTATTCTGCCTATTCCTAAAATAAAAAATACTATTCCGCCATAAAATAAAATATTTCCAATAATATTAATTTCTGTGTGTGTTGTTGCTGTGTAGGTTGTGTTTAAGTCCGTGAATTGCGTTGTGTTTGCGTCAATATAAGTTTCCTGGACTCCCTCAAAACGAGTTAGTCCCTCACTTAATAACATTGCCCCCAACCCAAATGCAAGAACTGCAGTAAGAATAAAAAAAACAGGCACGCGAGTAATTACTGCAGCTAAAAAGGTAGCAATAACCAATATACTCCATAAATAAAAAAGCCATTCTAACATTTTAATCCTCTTATTTTTTTTCTTGCTTTGCTTATCTGCACTAATCTTATAGTTATTAATATACTTAAATTTAATATAAGTACCCCTAATGCAATAGTTTCACTAACCGAACTAATAATTAATATTCCACAGAAAGAAATAGCAAGAAAAATTATACTAATAAATAATGTGTCATCTAAAAAACCAATCAAACTCATTTTTCCACTTCCAATATGCCCCTAAGGGCAGCCCCCAGCTAAGAGGCTTTTTTGCAGTTAATTCATCTAGTCGCTTCTAAATATTGAAACGATAGATAAAATTATTACTGCTGCTAGGAGTATAGGCACTATCGTTAACAGGCTTGTTGCGTCTGTTCCGATTGCTGCTGTGTTCAAAGCATTATAGACTACTGAATATACCAATAATCCAATAACACCAAGAATTGCTCCTATTGAGGCAGTCATTACTGAAACCAATGTTCCACCGATATTAGTATGTAGTAAGTTCCATTAATGTATTAAGGAAAGGGCTAAAAATACAATTAAATGCAGTTATAAGCCAAATGGGGCTATATCGTTCAAAGATATATATAAAGCTATCGTTTGAGAAAAGCCCCAGGATTAGTAATAATATCTATTATTTTGTTGGACAAATCAAAAAAAGCCTCTGATTCCTCACGCAAACCAACTATACACTTCTCGGTGTTTGTTCCGTCTTTAAGTGAGGTTTTTATCATAATAAGTTTAACTCTCAACGCGCGGAAACATTTAGAAATTACTGAAAGCCCAGGCACATTAAATATTGGGCCCTTTTCAAATTTTTTAGCTTGAATTATTACTTTTTCCAGTCTATCAAAATCAATTTTTTCCCCTCTTTCTGCTTGGTTCGCAACCCAGGCAAGATTAACTCCAATCTCATTAAATCCTTGTGGAATTAATTTAATTGATTCAGTTGCTTTTTGTGTTAAACTCATTTAATTACCCCCACTTTCCCAAGATTCCTGCGGTTCGCAGGTTTTCTCGGCAGTTGTTTTTTCTGCCCACTTTTTAGCCCTGTCTTTAACAGGCATTATTATTTTTGCTTCGCTCATTCAATCACTTCCTTTTTTTTACAACACTCACTATAACACCATTCTTTTTTCTCGTGTTTTCTAATAAAAAAATAAAAATTAATAATTACATAACAGATAGATAACCCTATCAAAATTTCTGCTTTTAAAAAATTAATTTTAAATAATGATAAACCAACAGAAAAAACAAACATTCCTTGTAAAATATCTTTCAAAAAATGACTAGTTTTAATCAATGGAATAATTGCCCAATAGAAAATAAACGTACTATAAAATAACCACTCTATACTATGATTTATCATTTCTGATGTATATCCAGCATCTAACAAAACATTACCAAGAACAAAAATCGTAGCTAAACAAATTAAAGTCCTTGCCACAGTTTCAATTATTGTTTCAAAACTAAAATGATTTTCAACATTTTCAGCATTAAACTTTTTTGAATACTCATAAATTCTTTTTATTTTTTCTTTTAATTTATCTTTCATAATCCAAACCACTCCATACATATAGTTTTATAATTAAACCAAACAACAAAATTTAAAATTCCGAAAAAAATAATCATTGCTATAAATCCAAATTTATGCAATCGCACATTAATATTTCTGTAATAATCTACTAATCCAGGAATAAGAACCAAAGGCAAAATAAAAAATATTCTATAGTCATAAAAAGAGCCAATTACTAAAGAAGCCAAAGCAAGCAACAAAAAATCAAATCTTTTATTTTGGTATGTTTGATAAAATCCCATAAGGGCAAAAGGCAAAGGGAAAATTTCAACAATTAATTTAAATAAAAAAGAAACTCGCAGAGCCATAGAAAAATTGTTTTCTTGTGAGGATAACAAATGCGTATCTAGAAACTCGTTCGGACGTATTGATTGATTTGCGTCATTAATTGGAAACCAACCTGAACAACCCAATAAAATTTTATTTTTTATTTTTAAAATTTCATTAATCCATTCTGATTTATGTAAATATATACACGCAAGCGTTAAAAGTGCTAAATGTAATCCCCAAGAATGAGTAAGCAATGCGGCATAAATCAAACCAATATGAATTATTGGATTTTTAAAAACCCAAAACAAAAGCATTATTAACATCATTAATGCCTGGGCATATATTCCCTGCTCAAAAAAATAAAAAAAGCTTGTTGTAGTAAAATAAAATAAAACAGAAAGCCAGTCTTTAGAAACAAAAAATAGAGCCATAGGAATAAGTAAACCCAACAACAGAATCCCAAACCATTTAAAAATAATTAATCGGTAATCAAAAAAACCTGCTACAAAATGAAAAAGCCAAGGATATGAATCCATTTCATTACCGCGTAATATTCCTTGCGTATCCCCTAGGGTTTTATTATAATGAAATTCGAAGTCCCAACCCCCACCTAACCAATCAGTAGGAAGTAAAGAAAATAATAAACAAAACGCAACGCAAACAAAAAAAGCTTTTTCAGTGTCTTTCATTCTAATACTCCCAATGAACAACCAATAAAACCAATAAAGAAAAAAATAATGCACATAATAAATGTAATTATAAAATATGCGGCTACTATTGCAATAATTAAATCAATTATTCCCAACATATATATCTTATTCCAATTTCCTTAATTCTAATTCTATATCTTGCTCACTTAATCCAATAGGCAAAAACCATAATCCTTTTTTCTTGATTTTCACTGCAAAACCTGACAATCTTGCTATTTCCATTAGTGTATTGGGGTGCATTAATTTTGTATGTTTCACAAAAAATGCACTTCCTTTTGCTTTTCCGAGCAGAAAATCTATTCTATTTTTCCAAAAAAATGCATTGGGCGTAAAAATATATGCTTTTCCATTTGTTTTTAAAATTCTTTTCAATTCTTTAAAAAAATCAAAAATATTAATATCTAAATGTTCAATTACTTGTTCGCAAACTATAATATCCCATTCATTTGATTTGAATAACCAAGGCATTTTATTTAAGTCGATTAAAATATCAGGATTACATTCTTGATTTATGTCTGCATTAATATAAGCTTCTAATTTCTTGTTTCCACAACCAAGATTTAATCTTTTGTTCATTCAATCACTTTCTTTTTTTGATTAAAACATTTTTCACAGCAATGATGTCCGTAAGAATTACAATAAATAACACTTTCTGGTAAAACGCCATTATTACAATCATTACAAGAATAAATTCTTTCATTACAATATAAACAAAAAACACCTTTTTTGCTTTTTGCTATTGTTTTTATAATTCTCATTTAATCACTTCTCCTTTTTTATCACACATTCTTTAATTCCTCTTATTCTCTTAGTTCCAACCATATCGCACATTAAGTTAAAATCTTTTTCAGAATAAAAATCAATATTATAACAATTAAATTCTGTATCAATTTCACACATTCTTGCAGAAAATTTTTCTATGTTGTGAGGAAATACCATAAATAAACCCAAAAGAAAAAGGCAAATCAAAATAATTAGTGCTTGCACATCACAATACATATTAAATCCTCTGCAACTCCCAAAAAATTAATTCCGCTCGCTTAAAAAGTATTTTTTCGTCAACATCGGAAACTTTTTTTAATTCCTCAAAAATATAATTAATCTGTTCAAAATATCTCGCAGTAAAATCTCTTTCGGCTGAACGTTCAAAACCCATTTAATCAACCTTCTTTTTTTGTTTTTTTGGATATGGAATAAAATCCGAGTTTGATTTTTTAAATATAATATCAGAAATTAATTTAGTTGCCTTAATACTAAACAATAACCCCACAACTATAATTAAGATAACTGGAAAAATAATTAAAAGTGCCCCCACACCCCAAAAAACGATAGGAACAGCTGCCGTTTCTTGTATAATATGTAAAAATATTTTACCTAAATAAGATTCGATAAGAAATTGTATGAAAAAAATTAAAGGAAGAAACAAACTAAAAAACAAAAACCCCCAAGATATAACTAACTCAAATCCTTCTTTTAATAATTCGCCCAATAATTTTTTTATTTTTTTAATAGTTATTTTTTCAAACAAATAATTATATATTCCCAAATCTTTAAAGGTATAATCAATAACATTTAATAAAGCAAAAATTAATAAAATATTACCCAATATAATAGAAATCCCAGACATATTAATCAAACCAAAAATAAACGTGGTTTGAAATTCCTTTGTTGAAGGAAATAACTTAATTAATATAAATGCAAAACATAAGTAAATTAAGGTTATTTGCAGAATTTTTATTGAATCAAACTTATTTTTATTCATTTTATCAACTCCTATCCTATAAATTTTAATACATACGCAAATATTCTAAAAACATTAACATCGCAAAACCAACCACAAACACTATTCCACAACAAACAACAACAGACAGAATAGAATTGATATATTCTATATTGGTGTTTTGAAAAAAGCCCACTGGTTCAGGAAAACTAGTTAAATATTCTGAATAATTTGCTGTTAAATAAATTATTTTTGGACAACCATAATTTTCAGCAACGCCTGTCTGATTAGGACACCTGTCTTTCCAATTTTCAATTCCATCTTTATCATCATCGGCCCATTCACTTGCAATGAAATTTATGTATTCTTCTGTTTCAATGTAAGGAATTACTTCAATAACTGGTTCAGGTTCTTCAATTACTTCTGTTGCTTCTGAACAAAGGTTTGGGTCACATGAACAGCTATTACAGTTTATTTGTTCTTCTGAAACAGGTGGCATTGGCACTGGTGGTTGAACAATTGGTGGCAATTCAATTGGTTTGCTAATTACTCCTGCAAAAGCTGAAAAAATTAAAATTCCAACAAAAATTAATACTAATAAATTTTTATTCATTTTATATCACTCCCTTACACACATTACAACTACAATTAATTCTTTGTTTTTTTATTGGTGGTTTAATTAAAATAAGTAATGTTGAAAAAATTATTCCATAACTAAATGAAATTAATAATATATAACCAGTTGATAACATACTGAAATATGTTGTATTAAATATAACATCAGTAGTTATAATTATTAAATAAAATATTAATATAAATGCTAATATAATCCAAGATAGATATATTGCATAAAGAGTAAATAAATTATTTATATCTATTTTATCAATAAATATAAAATGTTGGTTATTACATTTATTTTTTTCATTCATTTTTTATCAACTCCTTTTCTTAAATAATTAACTAAAAAATTACTTGCTGTTTTGCTAAATAAACAACCCACACAACCCACCATTAATATAGGCAACACATAAAACAAAAAATAAACAATCCAACTAACAACCCAACTTTCATAATAATAACTCTTAATTATATTAAATATAAATTTTCCAAATTCAGTAGTACTCATATTTATAATATAAAAAAATACTGGAAAAACAGCAGTCAAACATAGTAAACCACCAAACAATCCAAGTTCGAGCAAACCATATATAATATTTTTTATGTTTTTAATTATATCCATTTAATCAACCCCTTTTTTAATATATTTTTCAACAACTCCACTAAAAAAATCAAATTTATCAAAATCAATTTCTCCTGAAATTCTAATTTTTCCCGAGCGATATAGGCTTAAGTTCCCATTACCTAGATACACGAGCAAATAAAACGGCTGTTCATTAAGTTTGCACTTCCAAGCACGCTCGCGTAAATCGTGGGCAAGCCCAAACAAATCAATGAATTCCTGGGCTTTAAGTTCGTATTCCCCTACTGAAACCAGTAGAGAAGTCCTCATTTTTGGGTGTATTTTCATTTTTTTTTCCTCATAAAAATTAAGGGGGATAAACCCCCCTTATATAAATCAAGGATATATCGGGTTGCGGTTTGGATAATTAACCGCCTTAACGAACCCTTGAGACGTTAAGCTTCAGCTAGGTATGTTTTACCTATCGATTTAATCCACACATAAGCTTCTTGAGAAGCCCAGTATACATCGGGCAGGTTGTTAGTGGCGAAAGAGGTTGATTGTTTCCATTCCCCTTTTTTATCTTTATAATTTTTTTGAAAGCTGACTGAAAAACTTTTTTTCCCGTCAAAATCATTCAGCCAAACTGCCGCTTCAACCTGTCCTATTTTTATTTTATGAATTGGTTGTTTTTTTTCTGTTTTTGTTTCCATTTTTTTTCAACTCCATTTTTTTTCATACTCAATTATCTTTTCAATTAATCCTGTTTTTTTTGCCTTTAAAACAATTTCTTCAAACATAAAACATTTTTCTCTATCAGTTAAATCACACGCCACGTCTGAAAAATTTTTTGCCGAAATTTCAAAATCTTTTAAATTTTTAAATCTCTTTTGAAAATGATTAAAAAAATCATTAATATAAAAATTAATCCTTTTTTTATCATATTCTCTTATTTTTTCTTTGTTTTTTTCTCTATATTTTTTATTATGTTCTCTTATTTTTTCTCTGTTTTTTTTATAATATTCTCTTACCTGTTCTCTTATTTTTTCTCTGTTTTTTTTATAATATTCTCTTACCTGTTCTCTTATTTTTTCTCTGTTTTTTTTATAATATTCTCTTACATATTCTCTTATTTTTTCTCTGTTTTTTTTATAATATTCTCTTACCTGTTCTCTTATTTTTTCTCTGTTTTTTTTATAATATTCTCTTACATATTCTCTTATTTTTTCTCTGTTTTTTTTATAATATTCTCTTACCTGTTCTCTTATT
>CAZHOJ010000017.1:0-9614 GCA_964534125.1 uncultured Ignavibacteriaceae bacterium | reverse complement strand
TTGTTTTTTTCTCTATATTTTTTATTATGTTCTCTTATTTTTTCTCTGTTTTTTTCCATTTAATCACTCCAACTAA
The DNA here is from genome assembly GCA_964534125.1 of uncultured Ignavibacteriaceae bacterium. Lineage (GTDB taxonomy): Bacteria > Bacteroidota > Ignavibacteria > UBA10030 > UBA10030 > 2-02-FULL-55-14. The sequence continues at coordinate 9,538 of CAZHOJ010000017.1, read as the reverse complement.
AAATAAAAGACGGGAACACACGCGCCCGTCTTTTCTACTTCCCAACACCTTAACTTTCGTTAAGCATTAATTAATTGCATTAACTCCCCTATGTTAAGGGAGTGTTTTTGCATTGCGCTGTTTTTAGCTGAGTTCCATTGTTCAGCATAAATATTATTTTTTTCAATCATTACTTTAACATACAGGGGTTTTAGTTCCTGTATTGTTTTCTCTAGGCTTTTTTCGTGCGTAGACAAACCTTTTCGGTTTATTTCTGCAAAATAAGAACCTAAAATATGATTTATTCCGTCGGTTCTTTTTCCGTGGAACTTATCGTCTAAAAGTTCCAAAAGGTTTTCCTCAACATTAAAGGCAACAATCTTTCTGTTGAACTCTTTTTTGCGCAGAAAAACACCTCGTTAAATTTATTTTTTCTTTTGCTTTTTTTTCGCCTGGAACAAAAAACGTTCCCATTTTTCTAGTTAATTTTCCTATCTGCATATAATTACCTCCTGGTTCCTAACACGATTAATGTTAAGCATAAAATTACCTCTAGAATCTGATTTTAATAATCCCTCTTGTGCTAATTTTCTAACTTGTCTTTCTATGGTTGCAGCCCTATAAGGGGGGATTTTATTTAATATTAGTTTTGTGTTTATTGCTTGGGTAATCTGCGTATAAAACACCCAATCTTTCCATTTATTCTCTTGGAATGCCTGTAAAATTAATCCTTTAATCACGGGCATAACACCTCTTATTTTGCTCACAATCGAGCTTTAAAAAAAATTCAGCCTCAGAATTAAAGTCTTGTTGCGTAGGCTTTGAGGCAGTTGAGGCTGAATCTTTCCCAGGCAGAAGGAGGTGCTTTTTCCTGAGAATCATTTTTTTTCACTTCCTAGAATTTTTTTGTGCGCTTTCGTAATGCACACACCAATTATAGCTCCGAAAGGAACTCTTGTTTTTGCTTTTATTTTTTTTAATTTTTTAAGGGTTTCATCTGAAACCTTAACATTATAAAATTCTTTTTTCATTTTATCACGCATAAGTAAGACACTAACTTATATATATACTTTTGTGTCTTTTGTAAAAATTAGAAAAAGGAAACCCGAGCCAATGGACAAAAGCTCGGGTTTTGTCGAGGAGTTGATTCTTTTTATTATTTATTTCTTTTTTTTGCCTTTAGCCAAAAAATTCACGCTCCTAAATTTTTATTTTCTTAAATCTGTTGATTGTCTGAATTTCTCTGTGTATCCGTGCTGTGTTTTTCCTGTCGGCTGATTTAAGCATTTTTTTTAAGCGGGTTTCTGCCGCGAGAAGTTTTCTTTTGTAGCTTACCGAATCTGAACTGGTAATTAGTGCCTTGCCTATGTCTTTTCTACAATCCGAAAACATATTAATTCCTCGTCAAAGTCATAAAGGTTCTAAACAATAGATACCCTATTACTATTACCATTACGCCGATTAATTTTCCAAACAATCCGATTGTGTTAGTGTATCCTGAAAACATAACAAACAATACTATAGACATAGGAATAACTGAAGTCATAGGCAAATTATATTTCCAACACGCATAAAGATAAATTAAAGACAGAGAAAAAGCAAAAAATTCAAAAGAACCATAAAAGCCTTGCGAAATAAAGCAGTTTCCCATTGATGAGATGTTTCCGTCTAAAACACACATTGCATTTAAGTCTTGAATAGGCATTTAAAATCCCCCCGTAAAAACACCAATAGCACGGACTATAAGATATAAAAAAGCTCCCGCTGAAATGAAAGTAATAACGCCATCTAAAATATTTACTAATCCAATAAATGGCGTATTAAAAAATATTGCAGTTAATACTGTTTGAACGCCCTGAGTTAATAGGGTTAGTGTTATAATGAAATTACTTGTGCATTTCACGGCATCAGTTAGATAAGTTCCAGGCATTGTTTGCGCTTCTGTGCTTGTTGAGGACGATGTAGAACTGGACACACTACACATTGTTGTTTGAAAAAGCCCCCCCTCCTTTATTCCAAAACCTGGAATGTTTAAGGCATAAGCGAAAAATATTGTTGAATTAATACATAATAACATCAATACGAGATAAAATGCCATTTCAAATATTTTTTCAGTCGCCATTTAAGACGCCCCCTTAAGTGAGATATAAGCAAACGCCATTCCTACTACTGCTAAAACCCAAATTCCCATAGAAACAAAACCTAAGAAAACAAACAACCCCAAAACAGCAGCAGTTAAAATTCCCACACTTTTATAGTCGTTTCTCATTACCGAACCAGCTGCTGCTGCTGAAATTCCGAAAGTTATCATTAATGCAATTAATAGTAGAGAGGCACAATCCCCCTCTGCAGGGCATTGTAATGAACTTCTTAACTCCCCACCTGTTCCAGCCATTCCGATTAAATTATAGTTGGAGTCATAGGGGATAATAAAATACCATTGACACTCCCTTATTACATTATCATCTTCTAATGTTGCCGCTACACACATCTCTATCGGGTATCCAACCACTACATCAGTAGTAAGAATAATTTGATTTATGTCCCCTGCCCCGACGATTGTTTGTGTTGCAAATATGCTGCCTTTCGTGCTCCAGTTAACATCTATCCGTTCGACAGAGGAACCAAAAACAGAAACATTCAAATCAAAATCTGTGCTTGTTTCTACTTGTGATGAATCACGAGCAAAATCTATTCTAGTAGTAGATATTCCTGTAGGTGTATATGTATCTGTTCCAAGATTTAAATATACATATATTATGTCGTCGCTTGGGCGAATTAAAACATCGTCTGTATTAATTATAGTTCCGTTATAAGTAAAATCTATATAATATGTTGCGTCAATTACGAAAGAAAAAACTGCTTTTCCTGTTGCGTCTGTTTCCTTGGATTGCATTAATGTTCGAACCGCATTAATATCCTTATACGACTCAATTAATACATTTTCTATTGTTTGAAGTGTATTTGAATTATATACATAGAAACTTGTTTGATACCCAGTTGAAACTGAAGTAAGATATGGTTGTAATTCATAATTAGAAAATTCCCCTTTAAAATTCAAAAAATATGTTTTTGGATAAAAACTTGCCGTTCCGTTAATATCTACATAATAATAACCCGTAGTATTAGTTAGGGCGTAAAAACTCTGTGCTGCTGAAATCTGCGTCCAGGAACCATAACCAAGTCCCGAAACAGATAAATCAAACGGAGTGATTGTTGTTTGTGTTGCTTCCTCATTTCTCGGAACAAGAACATTAACTAAAACAACAGGAGCATAACTAATATATTCCCCACTAGAAGTTTCAAAATTAATTATATAGCCGTCCTCATTAGGATTCAAAAAAATTGTTTCCGCCCCCGTTGAACTTGTTGTTCCGCCTGCAACATATCCACTAGAATAAGTAATGTTGTAGTCCGCAGTCGCCAATATATTATTTCCGTCAGCGTCATAAAAAATGAAATCTATACTTTTTCCTGTATTATTATCAAGCAAATATAAAATATGGCTTGGATTATTATAAATATTAATATCTAAAATATATGTTCTTTCAGTATATCCCTCTAGAGAAGCAATTAATGTATATTCCTTATTCGTAAATCCTGCTTCTGTTGTATTAATATCTATTTTTCCTGTTGCAGATATATGACTTGCCCAAGAATTCCCGTCAATAGTGAATGTGGTAGGAACTATTACTGACTCATCTACCTCATTCAAAAATTGTATTGCCCAAATTTCGTTTAAATCTGCGGCTGCGCCAAAAGAATAACTAATTAACTCTGCCTGTTTTCCGACAATAATGTTTCTAACTGAAGCGTCCCCGTCCCCAACACCTCCGTCCTCAAAAGTAGAAACAGAAGTGAGAACATTTCTTATTAGTGTATTTGCTAATGTAAAATTACCTAAAGAACATATTACATCTGAATTACCATAAGCATTATTGCGATATGTGTTTCCGTCTACTTTATTTCCATTTTTTTTAATCTGAAAAAAAATCCAAGCATCTTCTGCTGTATTGCACGTAGTTGAATCGCTTGTGTCCCCTATTCCTACTTGTGTTCCACTTGACATTAATCTTATTGCTTTGTTATTGGTTGCATCGCTTCTTGGATTGGTAATTATATCTTGAAAAGACATTAATCCTACATATGCAGAACCACTAGGCACAAAATATTGTCCTCTCACAAAAAAATCGTTAGTGTCGTTGTTATCATTTACCTTAGCATAAGCAAAATAATTGGTATTTCTTGCTCCGTTAGTAATAGTCCAAACGTTGTTATCATAATTAATTGTTCCTGAATCAATTTCTACCCAATTAACACTATTGTAAGTATTACCTAGCATAACGTCATTAATTCTATTGTAATCTCCCATTGTAGTTGTTGAATTATTAAAATACATATAAATATTATTTGTTCCAGTAGGAATTGATTTTATTTTTACCCAAACATTAGCGTCATTATTAGAATAGTCCCAACCCTCAATCCAAAAATTTAAAAATTCGTTGTCATCAGAGTCTGTAAAACGTAAATCGTTAGCGTCTGATTTAATTTCATTCCAGAACGTAGTTTGTAAATTATTAATATTAATCCTAACTTGATAATCTTTAAGTTCTGCGCCTGAACCATTAGTTAAATTGATTATCTGCCTAGAAGTCCAAGATGAATTATACCACGGCTCCAAACAATCCCCAAATAAACTGGTATCGCAAATAAAAAACTCATCTGTCTGAACATCAAATTCTGCTTTTATTTTTAATTTAATATATTTTGTGCCGCGGGGATTAATTGATGTTGAATAATGAGAACGCGCAGAAGTATTTCCTGATTTATCCCATAAATTATTCCATACTACCCAACCCTCGTCTGAATCCCATAGTTCAGTTTTTAAAATGTTAAAATTCGCCCGAGTAAAATATAAATATGGATTAAAATTTTCCCAGGAATTATTTTTGTTGTGAATTTTAATGACTACATCAAAAATTCCAAAATCTGAGGGATAGTCGCGTAAATCAGAATATATGTCGAATGTAGTTGTGCTCATTCCGTCTGTATACCAGTCTGAATAATCCTCGGGGCTTCCCTCCAATGCGTAAGCGCCTGATAAAACAAATAGAAAAAATAAAACAAAAAATAATTTATTGTTCAGAAATAACCCCCCTGTCCTGAAGATTTTCTCAAATCAACAAAAAATCCCAACAAAACAACAAGAGCCATAATGAAAGGAATTAAAAGTAAAACCATTTTTGCTGCTGAGCCTAACGCAAAAACTTCCGTGTTATCTAAATATGGAAAAATTAAAGAATACAAGGGAGTAAGTGTAGCATATACCACAATTAAAAGAACGAAAGAAACGGGAATAAAAACGATTGCTTCTAAATTAAAATTTCCTTTTGGTTTTTCTTTAATAATTGTGGATTTTTTTTTATTTAAATTCAACATTATCAACTCCAAAATAATTAGTTCTTACTTTTTTTAGTTTTGATGATTTTTTTCTTAGTGCTCGTCTATTTCTAGGATTTGTAATTATAATTATTTTTTGATTTTTGGTTCTTGCTCTGCGCCTTTTTGGAGTTCCAAATATTATGTTTGATATTTTCTTTTTTATTCTTTGTTTTGTTTCATATTTTTTAATTGCTATTGTTCCTCTTGTATAAAAACCAACATCTGAACCAACTTCTTTTATTTTTCTTAAAATACTTGGTTTTTGTCCACTTCTATCAAATAATTTATTACCTAAATTTTCTTTACCATAAACACCCATCAAAACACGCTCCTTTTAAAAATTTCATTATTTATTTTTTTCTTTTTCTTTCTGCCTGGATTACGTGGGCGAGGAACTTCCCCTCTCACGTCCATAGCAAATTTAGATTTTTCAACGAAAACGCCAGGAAATTTTTTACTTCGGCTTGGACGGAACTTATAACTTGTATCTTTTTTCGAAAAAAAAGAATTTGGGGAACCCGAAATAAGAGAACCCTCGCCAAGCTTAAAACTTCTTGCTGCTGAAATATCAGTTATTTTTTGTCCTAAACTTAATGCTTCGGCAAAAGGTAAAGATTTCTTTGTTGCTTTTTTGAATTTTCCTTTTTTCTTTACGAAAACATCAAATCCTTTAAAAAATTTTAAAAAATCATCTTTCTTTTTTTTCGGCTCGTCATCTAAGCCAGGCAACCACTCAAATTTTGTGCGTGGGGGCGGAGTAATCGGAACAGGAGTAAATACTGGGCGAGTTGTTGGGGTGGTAGTTGTTGTTATTCTTGGGATTGTTGTTGTGATTGTTGATGTTGTTGTTGCAGTTCCTGTTGTTAGTTTTGGGGTTGTCGAATTAAAGATATTTTCACTTAACCTTGGAATTGTTGTTGTGAAAATTTTAGTCCCTCCAAAAGTTGGACTGCTTAGCCTTGGAACCACAGCCTTTTTTGTTTGAGAAATAGGTTTATACGTTGTGCCTGGCTTAAGTCTAACCACCGAGCTAGTCCGCCCCTTACGAAATAAAGATGTTCCTGCTTTTGCAGTTCCTAATTGTAAACCTAATCTAGTGGATTGTTTAGAAATTGCTAATTTTGTTGCAGGTTCAACAACTGAAAGAGAACCCAACAACCGATTAAATTGTTCATTTGAAGTAGCAGACTTATTCTTAGTTTTAGAAATAACAACGCTTTTTTTGTTTAGTGCATTTATGTAGTCTGGCGCAACATCATCAAATTTTGTTAAGTCGATTGTGTTTTTCTTTTTATTTATAGCTTTTCTTGTAAAAAAATTTTTAGTTTCTCTTAATTTGTCGAGGTTGATTGTTGTTCCTCCTTTTTTTAGTCCTACCCTTTTCCCACCAGGCGAATAAATTTCAACTCCAAAATCACTTAATTTAATTCCTTTTGCTTTTGAAGTTGTCTTAATCCGTTTAGTTAATCCAAAACTTTCAACGCCAATATCAAAATTTATCGGTTTACCAAAACTTTGGGCTATTTTTCCTGTTGCGAACGTTTTTTGTGCAGTTGCTAATTTTTGCCCCGCGTCTATTGATTCGGTAAGGTTAACAAATTCGCCAGAAATTCTTTTTGGTTTAATTGCTGTTTTTCCGCCTTTTTTAATTCCTCCAATTATTTTTTCTATGCTTTGAGAACCTACGAAAGAAACCGCTTCTTTCGAAACATTAACAGAAGTATCTTCCCCTAAAACCACTAATCCTTCTGCCGATGTGGGTTTGAATGATTTTCTTAATAGTGTGGCTCCACCTTTTTTTAGTCCTACCTGCAAAACACTATTCTTAGGAATAACAAACGCAGATTCGGTTGCGAATAACGGAGTCTGCTGAACTGCTGTTAAAGAATAAAATTGTTGTGCTTTTTTTCCTTTGTCTACTACAGCAACGCCTAATGAATTGAAAACTCTCGGACGCATAGTTTCCAACAATTCCCCCGCGGGTTTTTTTCCAACCTTAGTAAATATTCCCTCTAATGCTCCGCTAGAAACTTCTTCCTCGCCTAAAAGAGTTTTTATTTTCAATCCCTTAGGAAAAATTGTTACTCTTGAAAAAGCTCCCGAGGTTTGTCCTGTTTTACCATAAAAAAGTGCTTTGCCCGCTTCTATAGATTGAACACTTTTAGTTCCTAACTTAGCAATTCCTTTTCCTACCCCTGAAAAAGCAACAGATTCCCCTGCTAAGCCACCAACAAACGCAGACGCATAAGTAATGTTTTCAAAATTAGGGGATTTCCAATTTCTTATAAGTTCCACTTCTTTTATATTATCCTTAAAATATTTTTTATCTTGTTTCATTGTTGGTAAATCCTGGACGCCCTCAAACGAATCTGATGTATAAGTTTGGATTTTTTCTTTTTCTGGAACACCTAATAATTTATTAAAATCAACATAATCACTTCTTTTCATTTTAGGCATTCCTAAAAGTTTTCTTGTTGACTTATCTATTGCTTCTGTTGAAGCTCCTGCTAAAACACTTACTGGTTGTCCTACTCCATAACTTATAGGGGCGAAATTAGCCCCTACACCTTTACCTACTAACTCAAAACCTGGAGTAATTGTTTCTTTAAATTTTGCTGAGAGATTTTCGGTAAAAAAATTAGGCGTTCCTAAATTTTTTTTAAATCCCTCTGAAAAAATATCAGCCACTCCACGTCCCACTCCACCAAAAAAATCAGTTTCCTCTCTAGAAACTTCTGTAAAAGTTTTAGGAAAAATAGACGAGCCAATAAAAATATTTGATTCCTCATAGCCAGGAGTTGCTGCTGTTATTTTATCTGTTAAATCTTGATATTCTCTAACTAATTCTTTTTTTTCGCCTTTCAGTTCAACATTTTCAATAAGAGAATTGAGTTCTTTAATTTCTTTATCTAACTTATCTTTAGTCCTGTTAAGTTGTTTTGCTTTTGCTGCAGTCATTCCTTGTGCTTCTGCACGCTCAACTTGATTATTAAATAACCTTACTTTTTCATTTATTTTTTCACTTAAACCAGCTACTGCCCTGGATTTTTGAGATTGTTCCCCATAAATATTTCTAACTTCATCAGAAATTTCTGTTGCTCGTTCTGCGGAAGTTTCATATAATTTCTTTTGTCCCTCTGTACTCATTCCAGAAACCTTACTCTCAATAGTTGGTTTAATGAAACCTGCTGAATAATACGCAGTGGGAGCTGCTTCTGCGGCAAATTTTAATTTTTTATATCTTTCTTGTTTTTCTGTTTTTAATTGTTCCACTTTTTTTTCAAACCCGAATGCTCTTTCCCATTCTGCGTTGTGTTTTTCTTGTGCAATTTTTGCAGCTTGTTCTTTTTCTTTTATTACCGCAGGCCTTACTTCTGCTTGTGATTGTTGAGTTTTAATAGGCTCGCTTCTATATTGAGCAGTTAACCCAGTCGGGCTTCTGCTAGAGAGTTCTGATTCTTGTTCAACTGCAGAATCTATATCGTCTTGGCGCATTGTAAATTTTTTCCCTTTATTAGCCTCTGCAATAGCAATATCTCTAGCATACATTTCTATGTTTCCTGGAGTTCCTCTTGAAGCAATAACTCTCGTATCTATGGTAAAATTAGTTAATTCCCAACGAAAAGGATTATAACCTCTGCCGTCAGCGTGCCCCGTTATTGCTCCTATACTCTTAAAATATTGATATGCCCCTCCTGATATTGTGGGCTTTCCATAGGAACTTTTTACTTTTTCTGCTTCTCTGCGAGAGGTATACTCATCTAGCGCCATTGCTTTAAGGCGTTCTGCTTCCTCTCGTTCTGCTGCTCTGCGTGCGGCTATTGCTTGCATTTCTTGTTGTTTTTCAAAAACATCTTTTCTACGCCCTAAAATCCCCTGAGATAATATCTCAGACAATTCTTTTTTTTGTGGTTTCTGCAACCTTGAACGCAAATCTCTTTTCATACCTTAATATAATGTCCTAAGTTCCATTAATGTTTAATTGATTTTTGAACCAAAATAGTAGAGAAATTAAATTTATTTTTTTAATAAAAAAAACTAATTTTTTTAAATATATTAAATATTTTAAATATTTTTCCTAATGTGTTATGGGTATTATGGGTAGTATGGGTATTAT
>CAZHOJ010000016.1:0-29332 GCA_964534125.1 uncultured Ignavibacteriaceae bacterium | reverse complement strand
GAGGAGCTATGGCGGAAATTGACGTGGTCGTTGATCTTGCCGATCTGAACATCGCATCTGATAGAGACAAGCTACGAGAAATATTCCTTCAGGAATGAGGTTTACTGACATTACAACAAGGCCCGGCACTCAGTCCTACAGCACCATCTCGAATATTCTGCCTGCCTCGAGGTTCGGGCCCTTTCAAATGACAACACCCCAATTGATGAGCTTGGGCGTTTGTTCTTGGTGTAGACGGAACGTGGATGCTATTCTACAGGCCTTGGTGACCTGACGTTGCGCATATACTCCTGGATCTGGTCGCTGGGATCCCAACGAACTCCGGACCTGCATGTGCTATCTTGTCTTCTCCAGACCTCTGTTGCCACTCTGGCGCTCATAACTGTTCCACAGACATGCACATCCCGCCTCCCCGTGAACCTACGGAAGCACAGTCAGGGTTATTGGGTTGGAAACTCTGCCGTCGGTTGATGCTGTGATCGTGACGGACCCGGGTGTGACACCAGAGACCTGCAAATAGGAGCTTTGGCACTGATAATCGTGCTCCTCACTTGCTAATATCACCTGAGTATCGGTGATATTCCATTGAAGGGTCTTCCGCGGGATATTAACGTTGACACTGTCAGTAATTTGCGGTCTGAGTATCGCCCCGCCTCGGCCCACATAGAGTGTGGTAGTGTCTGACGTCAGTACGATCCTTCGGGCGCTTACGTGAGTGACCGTCACATCCAGATTTGCCACGTGCTCAGGCTGATAGGGCTCCACCACCGTCAGGTTGACCCTTCCGGGTCCACAACCTGTGACCTCGAACGTACAGCGGTGTAACGTCCCATACCACACCGAACAAACCTCCTTCGATTCTGAAGATTCCCTCACGCTGAATCCGCATAGAATCGATCCTGTATAGACGGTGATGACCGCCTTCCTCCCCTCAGCGAGGGTCACACTCGATGGCTTAACGATCAGGTACTTCTGACCTGTTGTCGATTCCGACATATCGTCCGGTGTGCAGCCGAGTCCGCACACAATCATCACTATCGGTAACAACGGGAGTACATTTGCGATTCCGCATACTCGCCTTCCCGGCATAGCCTTCTCCTGTATTGTGTGGCCAGTGCAATCCTGGCAATAATGCTGAAGTGACCTGCCCCCTGTGCAGGTGCGAGTGTTGAGTTCGTTCTTCTACTGTTCGGCGGGATCCCGTTCCCTACTCATTCCATTTTGAAGATAGACTCCAGAATGGATCTCGCCGCATCCTGATTTCCCTCTGGTACCTCAACCACATCATCGAGTCCAGCCGCCACAGCCGTGATAATTCCTAATGGTAGACCAATTGCAGCGCCATAGAGGCAGCCAAATATGCCTTCCCAATCTTTGCCACTCATGCCCCCAGCGATGAAGCCGAGTGCTCCGCCTCCGAAAATACCTATGCCCGCACCCAACAGGATATCGAGAACTCCGGACTCGTTGATGAATCTCATGGACTTGATATTGAGGATGTTCAGAGTCTGCAGAGACCCGCCCGACATGACATAGAGCTGTGAACCGACGAGGCTATCGAGCGTCGCCCCGGATACGCGGTTTCCATCTCTCGATTCGATTTCCCAGGCCGGTTCTTGAGCGATCGACCCCCTCAAAGACACAAGGGTCGGGTAGACACGATGGGGCATTGTCTTGTGGCTATTCTCTTCGATACGGGATACGTCTCTGATCTCAACAGTCATCAAGCCTCCCGATTGCAGCCGGACGGTGATCGTACCCATTCCCTGATCTTCGATCTTTCCGACTATCTTGGCGCCAGATTTCAACAAGACAACATCCCATGGCTTTTCAGCAGGGGCATTCTGGGCGAGTGTCTGTGTGCATGCAGCGAGAAAGATCAGAAGGAAAGTGCTTTTCAAGCGATCCGACATGACATTACTCGTTCGATAGGTGATTGTGCTGTCGATCTCATCACTTCGAGTGAACTTCCGGGGCGACGCGTCGCATCTCGTGATATTCCCCATGAAACGGTCGCCCGACCAACTAAAGCGTCCCCGCTGCAATGCGAGCTGCCCTTTTAGAACAGCGGTCCTGAAATCGAAATCGATGTGGATCCGAAGCCTTCGCCGAGATCATGGATCAGGTAAACGAGGCCATATATCGCTGCTCCGGCCAAGGCAACGGTAAGGACAGTCAACTCCGTATTCACTTCGTGCCTCGAGATCGAGCGGATGGCATTCTTTGGTATAGTGCCTTCAAAGGGAAGAACGATCGGCACGTCCGAACCGGCTAGTAGCTGTTTGCGCACTCCCGCACCGCTGATGCTAGTTCCATCAACCTCCTCCCACGACCGCAGCTCAAAGATGATGTTGTCGCGTGTCTGGACCGCGATTTCTACACTGCCATCAAGGTCTTCAAGAGTCGTCACCTCCCGGCTAGTCACGCAGCCAACACTGTAGAAGACCAGACACCATATCACGCCGATCACCTCGGCCGTTTGTGGATGTTTCATTTCGCAAATCCTGCTGAAGTTACATCTCTCCCAAACTTCGTAATCACATATACTATTCCACCTACTATGGCAAGCCCCACAATGGAACCGATTCCCGCCACAACCGTTCCCCCTGTATCGAATTCTTCCGTACAGATTTCAATGATGTCCCTGGCCGACAAAATGCCATCGAAGTCTGTAACCAATGGATAATCCTGGCCGTAGATCGGTTGCTTGCGAATACCTTTTCCCTGTATGTCTTTAGTGTGAAGCAGCTCCCATTCATCGAGTTCATAGATTGAATTGTCCGTCATCTTCACAAAAATCTTCTCTGCGGCAACATCATTGATATTGAAGACAGACTCCAACCGGTAACACCCCACTGATGACACCATCAGGCACCAAACAATTCCAAGTGACACATGTTTTCTGAATGTGGTAGTCATGGTGAAACCACTTGAATGGATGGTGGGTCTGTGTCCCTGAGGACGATCGGATATGTGTGATCTGATTGGTATACGCACGGTTACCGCCAGCCGAAATGTGGGGGATTCGCGGAGAGGTAGACCATAAATATTGTACCAGTGATTGCTGCTACGATGACTCCATTCACCAAGAACCCATCAAAGGTCCGCTTCAGCGAAAGCTGCTTTATGGCGAGAGTCTCAATTTCATCGGCTTCTATAATGCCTTTAAAAGCAGAAACCCTCTTGAGGCCGAGCACATCCTCTTCCATGGTTCCTTCCCCCAGAATGTCATTATTCTCAAGGACTTTCCAGGTATTGAGTTCATACATGTACCTGCTCTCTGCATTGATGACCAGAATGTTTCCTTCTGCATCTTCAGTATCTTTGATGGGCTTCACAGCATAGCACCCCACCGACGACACCATCAGGCACCAGATGATTCCGAGTGAGATGTGTTTTCTGAATGAGGTTGTCATGAGGTTTGTTCAGGATTTGGGTCTAATGTCCCCAGCACGTGAAGAGAATCTCCGGGTCCATGCTATCGAATGGGGTGCCTCCACACACCCTGACCCCAAACTGACACAAAGATATAGCTATCGTTCATGGCAACTGAGCGCACGTCAATGGGCCCAAGGCTTGCCGGACCTGACATTGGCAGTCCTAGAGACACGTCTCTCCAATAGTGTTCAGACGAAACCCTGGAAAGGTATACTCCGTTATTGGCCCCTAGAATCAATACTTGTGACCCCTCTATTGGGCCGCAGACAGCGCTGACAACAGCACCCTCCGGAATTCCATCATTCGCTCGCACCCATTCGTGCCCCCCATTCGAAGAGAGGTATGCGCCATCTCCGCACGTCCCAATGACAATATCGTTCAAAAAGAACCTGAAGGTCTCCGGGTCGAAGACCCGCGTGGTGGCAATTGAAGTCACAGACCTCGTGTTGGGGCTTACTGGTATTGGAGTCCAGCCTGATATCGAGGACGGGCGGGACAAGAGATCACCGTTCGATGTTCCTGCATATATCCCGCCATTTGCAGCTTTGTGAAATGCTGTAATCGAGACGCTGTCGGGAGCCCCAGCATTTTCCGCAAGCCAAGTATCTCCATTTGACAATACAAATACTCTTGAGCCATGAGCTACAACGAGCTCATAATAGGGGAAGCCAGGGGCAACCAGGGCGGTTGGCTGCTGAAGTGCCTGTGGATTATGTAGGGCTTGCCAGCTGTCTCCCATGTCAGTCGATTCATAGATGTAGGGGGGACTGGCTGCCGCGGCAAATACTTTGCTGTGAACGGATGCAAGGTGTGTAACGATCGCGCCCGCCGGAAATCCATTATTGACCTCCCCCCAGGTGCTCCCGTTGTCCGTCGAGCGCAGTATTCCTGCGTTTCCGCCTGCGAAAATGGTCGAGTCAAGCACAGCGATCGAAAGGATCTCTCCTTGTGACAACCCACAATCCCACGGAACAGACTCATCGAAAATGGGGATGATGGGGGATGGTCCGGTGAGCGAGTCATTCGTGCACCCCACCCACGACACCATCAAGGAGCTAACGAGACCGACTACAAGGGGTTCTCTGAATGAGGTTGTCATGATTCCCTTCCTGAATTCTACTCCATTGTAGATATTCGTAAGAAGGGGAGTGTCATGGAAATGTCAAAAGCCAATGAATTCTCAGATGCGCGAACGATGAGGTCTTTTGTCGCGGATGTTGATGAAGGTATGCTGGCTCGTGTTCATCAATCTGTGTGTCTGGACCTCAATGCAGGCACAGGAGGGGGAGTCATGAAATGCACCCTTGCCAGCAACATCAAAACATGATCTCATACACATCCATGTAGTCAGTGTTCGCATTGTCGGCCCCCGCTACTCGCTGCACCTACAACTGAGGAATCGGTTGTAGGTGCTTCTATTTTAAGGCCTTCCGTCAGTCTCGGGTCCACATCCGGCAATGGTCGGACATAGACACGCGCCACCTTTCTCTCCCGATCTACGATAATCTTCGATAGGCACTTCCTCAGTAGCACCTTCTTCTCGAATGCCGGCGCCTTTTTGAAGCGTTCCTCGAAGGTTGACATGAACTCTCTGACCCGTTTCGAGGCCGAGACGAGCAGTTCTGACTTAACACCGACTGCTGCGGCGTCCTGCATCTGCACCTCCGACAATCGTTCTTCATTCTCCAACTCTTCGATCTTCTTCAGGATCCCCGTCACAATGGCCGGATTGTCGGTCTGAGACATGGTTTCCAGCAGATTCGCCTTCCGTTTTGTCTCACGAGGATGCACCGAGTACAGTTGGTATCGTAACTTTGACTATTGCCCGACGTAGCCTTAAAAAGGATCAAAGAAGTTGGTGTCTACAGAAGCATTGAAGGTATCAAACGGATGAGGTGATCGCATGAGATCGCGGAATCCCGTTGCCTTGCTTATACCCCTGTTGGTTTCTCTTGTGCTCTCCCCCTCAGTGTCGCAGGACACAACAGGCACCCGTCGTTCGCTGGACCATCCTCCCCTCAGATCTTCAGAACCGGCGCAGGAGATCGTCTCAGACCTTGAGAGCTTCATCCCTGCCTATATGACGGAACATAGCGTTCCAGGTGTCGCCATCTCGCTCGTTCAGGGTGGGAGCATCGTCTGGTCGAAGGGGTTCGGCGTCACGAACGCGTTCACGCGGGATCCGGTCACGAACGGGACACTGTTCGAGGTCGCATCACACTCCAAGGTTGTCACGGCATATCTCGCTCTCCGCCTTGTCGACAAGGGACTACTTGCTCTCGATGAGCCATTGAATGGCTACCTCACGGAGCCCTGGCTCCCTCCGTCTGAATACCGCGACATCATTTCACTCCGGCACGTGCTGTCGCATACGTCCGGACTCGGTCATAACACTCTTTCCCGGGAGAATATCTTTCCCACGGGGGCGGAATATTCATATTCCGGTATTGGACTGCAGTATCTGCAGGTTGTGATCGAACACGTCACGGGCACATCCCTGGAAGAGCTTGCAAACGGGATGGTGTTCGAGCCTCTTGGGATGTCATCCAGCAGCTTTGTCGACCGGGCGGACCTTGCCGAGCGAACATCCAACGGTCACCTCCGGGCGAGCGTGAGTACGTTCCTGTTTGCGATCCTCTTCCTTACTTCTTTGCTCGTCGTCGGTCTGGTCGGTCTCGTTGTCGAACGCATCCGGACGGGACACTGGTGGCCGGGGCGCACCTCCGGGGCCATCATTCTCATAGTAGCGCATGGTGGATCATTGGTACCCCTTTTCCTTCTTTTCGGATCGATCGGATTCCTTGAATTCGCCTGGGCCATTGGGCTCTGCGGATCTGCTTCTCTGGGAGTGTTCATCGGTGGTGTTCTCCTTGGTCGCGTGGGGATCACCCGCATGCGCCTCCAGAAGCGATGGCAGCGCGTCATCCTGATGAATGCCTGGGGCCTGCTGGTCCTTGCCCTGCTTTTCTGGGGAGTTCTCAGTCTGACCAACATTCCCATTCCTCGTTGGACACGTGTCGAGCCGATGGCAAGCGCCTCACTGCGAACCACGGCAGACGATTTGGCGGTTTTCCTCATCGAGCTCGCAGATCCACACGGACTGAGCGCAGAGATGGCACAAGAAATGCGCTCCAGCCAGGTGCGCCTGAGCGATGAGCTCTCGTGGGGACTTGGTCCCGGGATCCAGCATGGTGATGATGGAGATGCGCTCTGGCATTGGGGACAGCATATCGATTTTCAAAGCCTGACGGTCATCTATCCCGGGCGCGGATTCGGAGTAGTCGTGTGTACGAACAATGATCTTATCAGTCCGGATGTTGCGCGGGATATCGCGCATCGGGCTGTGGGAGGGAAGATAGGCCCGATCCGGCGCGGCATGAGGCTGGAATACAACGCGACGGGGGGTGGGGAGTAGCAAAAGGCTATCGAGTATTCGCACACGATTTTGCGGATCATCTCAGGCAAAAAGAAGGGCGCCCAGCCCTCGCCAGGCACCCAGTTCTACAGCACCATCTCAAATATTCTGCCTGCCCGCCGAAGCGTTAGTGCAGGCAGGTCTGCCCCGATGTTCGGGCCCGAGGGCAGGGGAGGGCCTGATGAGCCCCTCCCCCTGGGCGGTCAGAAAGCTATCTCATAGACATCCATGTAGTCAGTGTCCGCATCGTCGGCCTGCCCGCCGAAGCCCCGAAGATGCGCAGGCGGGCCCCCATTCGTTGCTGCTCTTACAACTCTGTTGAAAGGCAACTCCTTTCATGACAACGCCCGGAGCTTATCCGGGCGTTCTTTGTTCGACAGGCCTGCGGCGCGCGGCATCCACGCCTGAGGGATCCCGTGTCAGAAGATCTCTTCCGCGATCATTTCTCGGGGCCGCAATGCCCGGGCCGTTGCTAAAAAGGTTCATGAAATCTGGAATTTGGCTTCAGATAAAGCCTCATCTGTTCATAGTCGAAAACAACATTGAATCTTCGCAGGATCTTATTGCCGACGACTGCGTCGGCCTCCCTCTGGCGCGATCTGATCTCCGCCGGGGTAAAGGACGCCACGACCGTGTCCAAAGTATGCGTCCCTAACGAGACCTTTGAAATTGTTCCTTCTTCGCCATAGATATCACCGCTGAGTCCCCTGCCGAGATATTTCTTTTTCGTTCCCGCGGGCTTCACGAATCTGTTGTCCTTGCGTTCAAGCAGCTCGAGAGCTTCACCCGATGCACAGTCAATGTAGGCCGCCAGGGTGATCGGTGCTTCCGTCCCGGTCACGACCGTTATGTCAATCCATGGAATCCGGTTGTCCTTGAAATAGAGCGGGATTGATTGCCAGTCCTCGCCAGGAATCCAGCTCCCCGGTTCATAGAGGTGCATGACTCCGATGTCAAAATCAATCTCAACCGAATAGTGTCCGAACAGCGTGTAGCCGATGACGCCGTCCGTAGGAAAATCCTTCAATGCATTACCTGTCAATATGGTCACACGCTGGTTCGCGACGTTCACCACGCCAACCGAAAAGTCCGCTGAATCGTCGCTGAGGGCCTCGGATCCGCTTCCCCCTCCGGCGCCACCGATCCGCATCCGCAACAGATGGTCAAAGACAGATGTGTCAACCTTGTCAACGTTGAATAGCAGAATCCCGTCGTACGCCATGCCAGTGTCCAGTATGAGTCGCAACGAATCGGACCTGCCCACCGACACAGGGAGGATCGTTTTGTTCCGTTCTACGGTGATCGGGATCGAGGCGATGGCATGCGTTTGTGTATGCGCCACTTGCCACGCCAGGAGGCACGCCGCTGCAGTCAAGGGGATTCTCATTCTTCGGCCTTTCAGATACGGTTCTGTCGAACACTCACCGGGGATGTATCGGCCTCGCGCTCAAATCTATCTCAGTCCGAAATCATTTTCAATGAGAACGAAAAATAGCGCGAGGAGAAGTTGAGAATGATTGCCACAATCCCTAGAACGGGAGCCGCTCTTACGATCATTTCAAAGATTCTGTTTGCCTCAATGTCCGGACTCCAACTGCTGGGCAATGATCACATGGCATCGCAGCCTGCGGTGGCGCCAGGAAGGTATTGCAGCCCGAGAAGGTCAGGAAATGGACCTTCCTTGACATTTCTCCCAATTCAGGCTATACAGCGTCTGCCCTGCATTCCATCCGACTCCTTGCGATGGTGTTCTTCACTCCGTATTGTCGCTCTCGTCCTGAATCCCCTAGCACGCGCAGACGTATATAATCTTTCCAACTAGGAGGTGTGCGATGCGTACACGATCCGGTTTTCACATTGTATCCATCCTTATTAGCCCGGTTATCATTCTTCTCTTCACCGGACAGGACATACCATCCCGCGTCAGCAGGGTGGAGCGGGGCCTGTTGCCGGTGGTCCGCATCGAAGGTGCAGGGACGTGGACGATCCTGGACCGCATGAAAGAATACAACATCCCGGGCGTCAGCGTTGCAGTGTTCTCTGATAACGCCGTGCAGTGGTCAAAAGGATACGGTGTGATGGACAACGAGACGAGGACTCCCGTGGATGAGAATACGCTGTTCATCGCAGGATCCGTCAGCAAGCCTGTGGCCGTTGCAGGTGCGCTTCGGCTGGTCCAGGATGGGAAGCTTTCCCTCGATGACAACATCAACACCTCTCTGACCAGCTGGAAAGTTCCGGAGAATGAATTCACGGAACAGCAGCCAGTGACCCTCCGACTTCTCGCCAGCCACAATGCCGGCGTGACGGTCCACGGATTTCCGGGGTACGTGGCCGGAACGACGGTGCCGAGCATCACGCAGATCCTCAACGGCGAGCCGCCGGCCAACACTCCTCCGATCAGGGTCAACGTGGTACCGGGAACGATTTGGAGATATGCCGGAGGGGGCACGACGATCATGCAGCTGGCAATGATAGAGGTGACCGGAAAGCCGTTTCCCGACATCATGCAGGAAACGATCATCGGACCCATCGGGATGACCAGCAGTTCATATGACCAGAACCTGACGAGTGACTGGCTGGCGAAAGCCGCATCCGGACACAAATCGAACGGGAGCGTGATCCCTGGAAAGCGGAACATCTATCCGGAAATGGGTGCCGCAGGACTGTGGACGACACCCACAGATCTCTGCCGGTTTGCCATCGAGATCGGGAAGGCCGCGCGCGGCGAGAAGAATGATGTTTTCTCGCAGGAGTTTGCGTCGCTCATGGTCACCAAGCGGCTCTCGACCGGCGGCGAGTATGACATGGCGCTCGGATTCTTCCTGGAAGACCGCAACGGCGCGATCTACTATCAGCACGGCGGACAGGATGAAGGGTTCATCGCCAGTCTGATCGCGAATCGGGAAAAGGGCTACGGCGCTGCCATCATGACGAACTCAGATGGTCGTTCCGGTCAACTCATTAGCGAGATCCTACGCAGCATCGCAGTGGAGTACGGATGGGACAACTACGTCCCCGAGCCGGTGAAGCCGATCACTCTCGCCGTGGAAAAGCTCGAAGCCCATGCCGGCAAATACAAGCTCGGCTCTGATGAGCTGCTCGAGGTTGAGGTGCGCGACGGTCAGCTCTTCGGTCATACGACAACAGAACCGGAATCCAGGCTTTGGCCTGTGGCGGAGAACAGCTTCATCATTCAGGAAAGGCCGCTGACGATCAGCTTCACGCCGGGAGGTGTTGAAATAGCTGTCAAAGGAATGCGGGCGCCGATGAAGGGTGCCCGGGTCGGAATGGATGAAGAAGTGCCGCTCGGTCTGCTGAACGCCGGCCGCATTGAGGAGGCCATGAATGCGTACCGACTCCTGCATGTGAACTCTCCCGATGATCAGGCAGTGAACGAACGACGATTGAACAGCCTGGGATACAGCCGGATGGCTGAAGGGAAGCTCGAGCAGGCGATCGCTATTTTCAAGCTCAATACAGAGTTCTATCCAGGATCATGGAACACATATGACAGCCTCGGTGAAGCGTACGCGGAGAGTGGTGAGACGCAGCTGGCCATCCGGAACTATGAGCGTTCGATCGAGCTGAACCCAAAGAATACCAACGGCATTGAGATACTGAAGAAGCTTCGGGGACAATGATTGCAGGTTCTCCCCCAGGGCACTGCCGGCAGACTGGCATGTTTTGTCAGGCATCTGTACCTGGGGTAGGCGGATACCTTTTGGTCTTAGATCATTCTGTGTGAAGCCCTTCAGGCAATAAAGGTGACCTCGTTGGGCAATACGATCATGGGACCGAACGCACCAATTGAGCGATGAACGCAGGAGTACCAGTCGGATCTATTGCGGGGATGAAACAGACTGAGCGTCACCGGCGTAAATTGATACTGAAGGGGATACTGCAACGACGGCGCTGTTCGGTTGTACAAGCAGTGCACTGGCCACGCACAGATCTCAAATTCGCCCTGCCTTCGTGCTCCTGCGCCGACAGCGCCTGAATTCCTGCTCTATGAGAGGAGGCTGCTATGCGACGAAGCAGATGTGACCGAAACCCATCGGGCCGGGACTGTGGAGGCGAACGAATAACAGTTCACCGGTACCATCATTTTGTGGCAGCGCTCTGCATTGCCGCCGTCGTGCTGCCCGGTCTGGGTTCAGCCCAACCTGCCGACAATTCGCGTCCGATTTCAATGCTCTTTTTGGGTGATGACGGGCGGCACGATCCTTCACTGCGCGCCCAGGGGCTGATTCCCGGGTTGACAGACCGCCGGATCAGCATTACGTACACAAAGAGCATGAGCGACCTCAATCCCGAGAACCTCCGGAAATTCGACGGTCTAGTCATCTATGCCGATCGGGAGAAGATCGAAGCGGCGCAGGAGCAAGCCCTCGTTGAATTTGTGAATGCCGGAAAAGGTCTTGTCGCGATCCACAGTGCGTCATACTGCTTCCCGAAGTCGGCCGCGTACGTCGCACTTCTCGGTGCGCAGTTCAAGTACCACAGTACCGGGAGGTTTCGCGCACGCATCATCGACGCGGAACACCCGGTCATGAAGGGTGCGCCGGAATTCGAGTCTTCGGACGAGACATATTTTCACACGAAGCCCGGTGTAGATTGCACGATCCTTCAGGTTCGCAGTGAAGAAGGCAATGATGAACCGGTGACATGGGTACGGACCCAGGGCAAGGGCCGCGTGTTCTACACAGCATTGGGCCACGATGAAGACACATGGGACAATCCTGGCTTCCAGGCGCTGATCGAGCGCGCCATCCGATGGTCATGTGGAAGGCCGGCGACGCAGGCGGACGGGCGGTGAAACGCGGCCATCGGGACGATCCAGGGTGATGGTCTGGCAGGAAAAGATGCATGAGGCTTGGAGGACGTATGAACATCTGCAGACGATCTATGATATCCGGGCGACTGCTCGTCCGCGCCACAGTACTGGCGTTCGCAGCCTCGCTTCTGCTCTCCGGCCTGGCCATTGCGCAATACTACCCGCCTGCCGGGACCTGGGAGCATCGGAAACCAGACGAGGTAGGACTCGATACTGCGGGCATTACCGCGGCCATCGAGATAGCGAAAAGAAACGAGTCATCTGACCCGCGGGACCTGGCGGAGTCCCACTACAGGGGATTCGGCCGTGAGCCTTTCGGCGAGCCCATCGGACCTCTGAAACCCCGGGGTGCACAGACCGGGATCATCGTAAAGGATGGCTACCTTGTGGCCGAGTGGGGGGAACCGGAAAGAGTGGACATGACATTCAGCGTGACGAAGAGTTTCGTGTCCACTGTGGTAGGATTGGCGTGGGCAGAGGGTCTGGTACGGAGTATTGACGACCGGGTCGCGCCGTATCTTCCGCCGATCCTGCTTGCGGACGGCGACGGTGAACCCGGACGCGAATCCCGCGTGCATCTGGGTACGCGGAGTCCCGTCGACCTATTCGAGTCGAAGCATAATCGGCAGATCACGTGGGACCATCTCCTGCGGCAGACGAGTGACTGGGAGGGTACGTTGTGGGGGAAACCCGATTGGGCTGATCGGCCGGCGAAGGACCCGAACGAATGGCTCACACGTCAGCGGCCGGCTCCGGGCACGCAGTTCGAATACAACGATGTGCGCGTGAACCTGCTGGCGCTTGCAGCGACCCTCGTCTGGCGGAGACCGATCCAGGAGGTGCTGAGGGAGAACATCATGCGCCCTATCGGCGCGTCTCAGACATGGCAGTGGCATGGATATGAGAACTCGTGGATACTGCTGGACGGGAGTCAGGTACAGGTTCCGAGTGGCGGCGGACATTGGGGTGGCGGGATGTTCATCAACGCCTATGATCTGGCCCGCTTCGGACTGCTCACTGCCAGAGGGTATCGATGGGGGGACAGGCAGCTGATACCCGAGGAGTGGTGGAAGAAGGCAACCACTCCGACGAGTGCGAACCCTGGTTATGGCTTCATGAACTTCTACCTGAACACGGGCCGCAGGGGCATTGCGAATGCCCCGGAGACAGCATGGATACACCTTGGCAGCGGCGCGAACATCATCTACTGCGATCCCGAGCACGATCTCGTCATCGTTGTCCGGTGGATCAACGCACGGGCGATGGAAGAGATAGTCAGCAAGGTGCTCGGATCGATCAAAGAGGGATAGCATCGAAGCAAGTGCGGAAGTCTGCTCAACGGCTCCGTCTGCCCCGATGTTCGGGCCCGAGGGCAGGGGAGGGCCTGATGAGCCCCTCCCCCTGGGCGGTCAGAAAGCTATCTCATAGACATCCATGTAGTCAGTGTCCGCATCGTCGGCCTGCCCGCCGAAGCCCCGAAGATGCGCAGGCGGGCCCCCATTCGTTGCTGCTCTTACAACTCTGTTGAAAGGCAACTCCTTTCATGACAACGCCCGGAGCTTATCCGGGCGTTCTTTGTTCGACAGGCCTGCGGCGCGCGGCATCCACGCCTGAGGGATCCCGTGTCAGAAGATCTCTTCCGCGATCATTTCTCGGGGCCGCAATGCCCGGGCCGTTGCTAAAAAGGTTCATGAAATCTGGAATTTGGCTTCAGATAAAGCCTCATCTGTTCATAGTCGAAAACAACATTGAATCTTCGCAGGATCTTATTGCCGACGACTGCGTCGGCCTCCCTCTGGCGCGATCTGATCTCCGCCGGGGTAAAGGACGCCACGACCGTGTCCAAAGTATGCGTCCCTAACGAGACCTTTGAAATTGTTCCTTCTTCGCCATAGATATCACCGCTGAGTCCCCTGCCGAGATATTTCTTTTTCGTTCCCGCGGGCTTCACGAATCTGTTGTCCTTGCGTTCAAGCAGCTCGAGAGCTTCACCCGATGCACAGTCAATGTAGGCCGCCAGGGTGATCGGTGCTTCCGTCCCGGTCACGACCGTTATGTCAATCCATGGAATCCGGTTGTCCTTGAAATAGAGCGGGATTGATTGCCAGTCCTCGCCAGGAATCCAGCTCCCCGGTTCATAGAGGTGCATGACTCCGATGTCAAAATCAATCTCAACCGAATAGTGTCCGAACAGCGTGTAGCCGATGACGCCGTCCGTAGGAAAATCCTTCAATGCATTACCTGTCAATATGGTCACACGCTGGTTCGCGACGTTCACCACGCCAACCGAAAAGTCCGCTGAATCATCGCTGAGGGCCTCGGATCCGCTTCCTCCTCCGGCGCCACCGACCTGCATCCGCACCAGATGATCAAAGACAGATGTGTCAACCTTCTCGACGTTGAACAGCAGGATGCCGTCGTACGCCATGCCAGTGTCCAGTATGAGTCGCAACGAATCCGACCTGCCCACCGACACAGGGAGGATCGTTTTGTTCCGTTCCACGGTGATGGGAATGGAAGCGATGGCATGCGTCTGTGCTTGCACCACATGCCACGCAAGGAGGCAAGCTGCTGCTGTCAGGGGCATTCTCATTATGCGACCTTTCGGATAGTGTCCCACAAGGCACCCACCGGGGATGTCTCCGCATCGCGCTCATATGAGCGTCCCGACCCGGCTGCCGCGGGGACGCCTTCGCTGCTTTCAGGGGCGTGGATTGAGCGGCGCCCGGAGACCATCTGAGGGGTTTTCCATTTCATAGATCCACACGGTTCACCGTTCACGGTCAACGGTCCACCAATATCTGATTTTACCGAAGGAGAACCATCTTCTTCACATCCACAAATCTTTTCGAGGGATCATCGGCCGAGACGGCTTCGAGGCGGTAAAAGTATAGTCCGCTTGCCATCCCGGTCGCATACCACATGGCTCTATGTGTTCCTGGAGGCAGTTCTTCATTCACCAGCACCGCAATCTCGCGGCCGAGTAGATCGAAAATTGACAGCCGAACTCGTGTCGGCCCCTCGACTCCGGCCCTCGATCCTTCGGAAAGTGTGGGGTTCGGGCCTGCGCTCGGGGCTGCAACCGTGAAACCGATCACGGTTGCAGGATTGAACGGATTGGGGTGGTTCTGGGAGAGTTCGTACGTGGCAGCCCACGAGGAGCCCGCAGCGTCGGGAATGGATGTTGGAACAATGTGGAGGAGATCGATGATCTCGATGGTCCGATAAGGATTCCCACTGATATCCAGGCGATCGGTAATGATCCCCGTGATGTAAACCGAGTCTCCTCCCGCAGGTACATACCCGTTCCATGAGCATTCCCCGTTTGTGTACCACCTGCCATGATGTTCAAGCACGTAGAGCGTGTCGCTGCAGCTCACTGCGCTGACGACGCCCGGGATGGCGGGGACAGTCGTGCCTGGATTTCCGACGATCGTATACACTCCTGCATATGTGACCGTATCCGGAGGAGGGACATCAAGGATCCAGTCTACGACACCCCCTTCGGTGAGTTGCGAGAACCGGACCATCCCGATGTCGGGGGCAAAACTGGTGCCGAGTATGCCCGCATCAGCTCCTGGATGTTCGGAATGGTAAAACTGTGGAATGTTATAGAATATGCGTTGACCGATCAGGATGCTGTCGAGAGGCTGTATGACGACGATCTTTGTCCCCCAGTCGAGCTGGTTCACAGGGACGTTCCGCGGGAAGAGCTCCGGAGGGACGGGCCATTGATCACCCGGTTGAGCGCTGAAGTCATAGAGAAGATACTCTGTCGAATCGTCCTGGTTCAGTGCAAAGACCCGACCCGGCTCGGGGCGAAGCCAGTACCTTGGCCACCCAGGGAACGGTCCATAAGGGGCGTAGCAGTAGTAGAGAAGGCCATTGATCGTGGCAGTGTCTACGACGGATGCTATCAGCGTGTCAGTCTTAGTCGAGTCGACATATTGCCAGGCTCTTCCAAAGTCCAGCGGGAAGTTCAGGCAACGGTAAGGCTGAGCCCGGACAACAAATGTCTGGAGGATGATGAGCGCAAGAGCGTATGCAGTCCCTATCTGTATCCGGAATCTCATTGATCGTGTGGGCACCTCAGGTTTTGAGGGAGCGGCAGGGATGAGGGTAATCTATATCGGCTCCGCGCGATTTTCAAGTGAGGATTTTCGCAGGGGTTTCAGATATGAGAATGGCTCACAGGACCATCTCAAATATTCTGCCTGCCGAACCGTCAGCGCAGGCAGGTGATCAATGCTAAACGGGGGAAATGCTGAACAATTGTCAAGCACGAAATCATAGACCTTGATCAAACGCCTCAGTCTGTCGACGGAGGTCTGATATCTGACTAGCCGCAAAGAACCCGCCTGCAGGCCTGCCTGCAGGTATTCGTCAGGCAGGTATTCGGCGGGCGGGCGAGGCAGGCATAAAGAACTCATAGGTGATTGCCCTCAGATTTTGTGTTCTATGCGTTCTTTGTGGTTGCTTGTCGAGATCGAAAAGGGTTTTTGAGATGGCTTCTACTGACATCTGAATACTCGCTGTCCTACTCACTTCTTGCCTCTCACCTCTCACTCGAAAATATGGTCCTGAAACAGCAACGCCCGGCGATATGTTCGGCCGGGCGTTGGGAGTTACACGGGGGGGGGTGAATTTCAACGCGAGTACATTTCCTGATTACTCTGGCGCCGCTTACTACACGTCATTAGTTGGAATAGTTGGTGATAATCTCAGCAGAGGCATTCCCGTCTACATTGGACACTGTTACACTGTAATCGTCATAGCTGAACTCAGCGTCACCGGAATTAGACAAGGCAATCACGGAGAGCCCAGTTAGTATTCCTGAAAAAATGTATGAACCACCTGCGGATATGGTTGCCGTATAGGTGGTCGACGAGGGTAGCGGCAATCCAGTGACAACTGTGACTTCCACCGTGTACGTCGTCGTCGGCGGTGTCACGAGTTGATCTCCATGAGCAAGATGCGCGGGCACAGCTTGGGGCGCCACGCTGATAATATGTCCCTTGTGTATCAGGTCGACCTTCTCCTTGCCGCTTTTGCCCTGGGCCTGCAACGCCGGGGCAGCGACCAAGCCAACGACGGCCAGGAAAAGGACGTACTTTGCGAACGTCTTCATGACTTTGTTCCTCTACTATTGGGTAGGTAAGTACCCTATAATAGACAATTCTCATTCCTGTTTCAATTCGTAGACAGCCAAATGGGACCGGATGCGATGCAGCCTCCCACTCGACTTGATAAAGAAATGACATAATCCCGGGCAGAATAATGCATTCGTTAGAATTTTCTAAGCGAGACGAATTTGGCCGCCATTGAGCTTGGAGTGTCGGGGATCTTCAGTTCATCCGTTTCATTGTCTGCCCGCCAAGGCCCCGAAGAGGACGCAGGGGGAGCAGTTGCTGGGTGGCGGTTGTCCCTTCTGCTGCGTTAGCGCAACAGCACCATCTTGCTCGTCTCCATATGCACCCTGATCCGGCCCCCGAAACCTGCTTCAGGTTGCATATCAGGATCAGGACTTGTGACGTCTCACTCGTCATTCCCGGCCGAGATCCTTGTTGGAAGAGCTTCGATCGAAAGGGGAAAATGCGTGCCAAATTCTCAGCACGAAAACTGAGATCAAGAGGCATCGGGGATCGGGCCAAAAGGGAGTAATTGTTCGAATATTGACACTCTTTGAATCATCCGGCCAGCAATTCATCCTGCTCCCGCGCATCCGGTGTGCGGCCGAAGATCCCTCATTATGTTCCTGCCTGCCGAATGAGCATATTACATCCAGGGATTATCTCAATGCAGGGATGACCTTTCATATGGTGTCCCGGAGGTGCGCGATGAAAGATTTCAATTCGTTTCTCGAACATGTCATGAAGAACTTCGCGGCTTCGTACCCTTACGGCCTGTCGAAGACGGAGGTTGTCCGATTGGCGTTTTCAGCATGGTGCGAGGTGGAAGCGAAGGCTTATCGTGACGAGCCCGCAGAAGTGACCGTATGACTTCAACGTACGCATCGCCGGAAGAATCCGGCGCGTAAAGGGTCTGGTTCCAGGCGCAGTGCACACTTTTTAGGAGGAGGATGGTATGGGCAAGGGAGAGAACAGAAAGAAAGATTCCAAGAAGAAACCTGCGATGACGATGCAGGAGAAGAAGAATGCCAAACGGGAGAAGAAGAACGCAAAGATTGGGATTGGCGTCGTCGAGCAGATGAAGAAACCCGTATAGCCGGGTATCAAGGCTTCCCGGATTTCTCGAGCTGAAATCGGATCGACAGACTGAGGCGTCTCAGGCGACTGGGGCGCCTTTTGCGTTCTGCAGGCGCGAAACGTCAACATCCACGCCGCAGGTTTGGGCTTTCGCCTCGAAATTCTGAATCGGAGGGCCTGTTTTTTTGCTTTGGATTTTCCACTCACTTCTTGCCAATGCCACGTGCTCGTACGGCTGACCAAACTCATGGGGAATCCGGCATCTGTCGGGATTTTTCCGTATAATACTGCACCCCCGGTTGTCGACCTCTCAGGGCATTATGCTTCACGGCGTGCCGGTCCTTCGCCCTTTCGCTCACTTTTATGAGGAAGTCCCGATGAAGCAACTCACAAAGACCAAGGCAACGTATCGGGACATCGAGATCTCCGTCTCTTCTGACCGATTCGAGAACAAGACGATGTTCTGCTGTTCGAGCAGCGTGCGCGCTCCGCACTCCACAGAGAAGTGGTTCGACACCCAGGGCGAGGCGATCGCCAACGAGCGGCGCGAGATCGACATGAAAATGGGCTTTGCGCCCCGTCCCGAGCCGATCCGGAAGCGCTGGTCGCGATAATCGGCCACCTTCACCGCGCAGCAGATCGACGATTCCCGGCCAGTAACGGCCGGGAATTTTCATGAAGAAGGGGATGGGGGGGTGACGGAAATACTCTAGAGGCCCGAAGCCAAAGATTGCCGGCACTGACCTAAGGATGCAATCTCACTGCTGTTGTCTCATATCTCATTACTTCTCCTCTCCCCATCTCTTCTTGCCGCTCACTCTTATACCGTCGGTACTGGGACCCTCACAGTTGCAGCTCTGACACCATTCGGAAGCTGGAGGCGTCACCTATCTGTCGTCGACAGCAGTTCTGGATGTGTCCCGCGTAGATCCCCCCGCCACAAATGTCAGCCGGGAGATACTGTCGAACCTGCTGAGATCAGGACTCAGCATGTTCACATTCACCTGCAAAGTGTCGGCCCATGCCTTCATCGAGACGAAATGGAAAGGCCGCATATCTGACCGTTCATCGAAGCGGTCCTCATATTCCGCCCGTGCACCCCGGAGAAGTCTGTGGCGGCTTCCTCCGCCTCCGCCGATGACGAGAAAGTCCTTCCCCCCCGATCGAAACTCCTCATACGAGTGCGAATGTCCGCTGACGAAGACCCTGCATTTTGACGCGGCAATGAAAGCGGGCAGGAATGCTTCTCTGACGTCTTCCGATGCGGACACCCACTTGCTGTTCGTGAACGGGGAATGATGGCATCCCACCACGATAAAGTCGACGGTAGGATCCTCATCATACTTCCGGAGCACATTCCTGTACCACACCTCCTGCTCCAACCGCTCATCATCTGATAGTTCATCGACATTGGAATTCACGAGGACAACGGCGGTGTTGCCATATTGTCTGGAGATCCCTATCAGGGACGCCTTCGGGAACCGGGCCGTAAAATTTGCCATGCCCCTGCGAGTCGTGATCACATATTCGTGATTGCCCGGTGTTGCCAGGAACTCTATGCCACGTCTCCGCAGGCGTGCGCTGAACGTGTCGATCCTCGTCCATCGGTCATCGTCGGAACCGATCGCCACAAGGTCTCCAAGGTGTATCAGTGCTCTGGGCGATCGGCTGCAGATCTCCCCTATGAGCACAGACGTCACTTCAAGATTGCGCTCATATCCCAGGAACAGTTTCTCGTAGAAGATCGGCTCCTGTGTATCGCTCAGGAAGGCAATGTGCACGGTATCCCTGGGCTCAGGGGCCGCCGGTTGCGCTAAACAGTCGGACCCCGGGACATTCGCACAAACGAGAACTGCCAGACATGTGATGGTGAAAGAGTAATTCTTCATCCGTGTTGATATTTCCTCCCGGCTGGTGTACCTTCTCTCTGTCGTTGCTGTTTCGCAGTCCAGTTCTTCGCCGGCTCCTCCATGAAGAAGACTTGCTGGACCCCTCCTATAGCAACCGTCCCACTTCTCGTCGCATTCCTTAGCGGCATCTCCATCGCTTCTGATCAGCACCAGATCGATCGCATCCATGCGGATCCGCACTCGGGAACTGAAGTCCATTCGTCCTCCTCAAACCATTTGCGATGTACGGTGGAACCGGGAGATGAATTCCCGGAACCGGAGGGAGCCACGGCCGGGCTTTCCCGGCCGGAGGAGGGCCCTCCCGCAGAGAATATAGTGTACTATTTCTACGAGCCATACCCGATGGAGGTGGGGTCTTCCATCTTCCAGATCGGCGGGTCTGCGTCCCTTCTTCCGTATCCCGATGCAGAGGCTGAGATACCGATCCCCGGGCTCGACATTCAATATAAGCGGGGGATAGCAACACATGTTACGTATGTGGGCTCGTTCTCGACGAGCATCTTTTCCTATCTGGTCCATACCGGCCTGCAATGGAATGTCAAGGTGGAACGGTTCAGTGTGGGGATCGCCAATCATGTCGGAGTTGCGTACGGTTTCATCAGCCGAGCGAACCAGTTCGATGACGTCCAGGCATATGGTCTCTTTGATATGGCCCTTCTGCGATTCGGATACCGGTTCGATGAAGTGTCGTACTCGTGTTCCTTCGTCATGAGCTATGTGTTCAAGAGCAATAGTTTCGTCAACAGCATTGAGGCTTCGGTGGGTCCTCAGCGCACGATCAATGATTACTATTGCACCCTGGTGGTCGAACAACCGTTCCTCCGGAATCAGCTCCTGACGATCGGCATCAGTCTCGGTTATGCCCGCACGCCGTATCAATCCTGGATGCTTTACAACACGGTTGACGAATGGTTGTTTGTCCCGGAGTTCTTCTTCGCCTTTCAGCTATGAGAGCCGCCCTTTTCCCCTTGGTATTCATCGCAGTAGGATCCGCGTGGGCCCAGTCTGCCATCGACACCGTCTACAAAGTGGAAATAACGGCCTCAGCGAATCCTTCGATCAGTATTTTTGGTCGATCCCGTGTGCCGGGAACCTCAAATGCTCCTGCGTTCGGGTATGGAATGTCACTCCGGGCAATGTGGCACCCGGGTCGATTGTTATCTGTAGGGATCCTGACCGGCTACAGCGTGCTCGCGAGAGACGATATCGATGCCCCCACCCGGTCGACGCACTATAGCGCCACGCTGACTGCCATCCCCTTGCAGATAGCGCTCTCGATGCGGAGCGCGGGCCTGGAGGCAGGCATTGGGATCGGTCCGTACCTGATGATGAGCAGCATCGAGGGGGGGGGCAGTCCTCCGGCATTCGGCCGCCGGTTTGAGATCGCGATGACATACTTCGCATCGTACTTTTTCCCCCTCGGAGATGAGTTCTTGTTCGGTCCTGAACTGCGGGTGGCGACGTTGAGCTACCGGCGGATCATCTCGATCATGCCATCCGTAACGCTCCGATACACGCCGCTGAGGTACTGAATGGCATTCCGCAGCATAGCATCCTTTTTGGTCTTGCTCGCGATGGTCTCATGCGATCCCCATTTGCCGTCGAGCACCGATCTGTACGTCGATTTCGAGATCATCGATGCGCCGACGGTCGCGCTTGCGGATTCTGCAAAGGTCATCATGAACGGCGTGTATGTGGTCGAGCAGGGGACATCCGTACTGGGAGACACGGTCGTCGGGAAATGGGTCGACCGACGATGGTGTGTCTATTCTCAACACGAGGTGGTGTTTGCTGAGTGTGCCGGAGGCTTTTCCGGCGACTCGATCAAGCTGCGTGGATACCTTCGGAACGTCCGGTCCGGGTCGGGTTCACGGCTGCGCCTCAAGGTCCTGCGGGATGAAGGGGCCGCCGGGATCTTCGGTGGTGTCACACCCGGCATTCTGATCCTGCAGGGCTCCACGGAGGAGGGAGAAAGGATCGTCCTCAGGCGGGTCAGGAGCATCTCTGCTTCTCCGTTCCACATCATCGCGCATCGCGGTGGTGCGCGGAATTCTGACCGACTGGGGATCTCCGAGAACAGCATCGAGATGATGATCCATGCCGCAACCCTCGGCGCGAGCGGCATCGAGATAGACATCAGGCGCACAAGGGACAACAAGCTTATCGTCTTTCACGATGACACATTCTCTCCGCGGACGGTGCAGGGAACATACCTGCTCGGCAGGGTCAGCAATTTTGACCTGGAGCAGATCAAGACCTTCGGACGGCTGCTTAACGGCGAGAGCATACCCACTCTCACCGAAGCGCTCACCGCTGTGATATTGCAGTCCGACCTATCGCTCGTCTGGCTCGACATCAAGGATGCGCCAACGGTGGAACTTGCCGCACAGATACAGCGCGAGGCGAGAATCATGGCCGCTCAAGAGGGGAGATACGTCCGCATCCTCCTGGGTATGCCTGCTCAGGAAATACTGGATGCATACAACAGACTCCCGGTGAAGGATTCCACGGAGGTCCTCATCGAACTCGACGCCCAGACGGCATATGACATGCCTCAATGCCTTGTCTGGGCCCCTGTGTGGACCAGGGAGATCTCTGTTGCCGATGTCGCCAGGATGCGCGCCGCCGGGAAGTTGGTCTTTTCCTGGACCGTCGACCTTCGGGAGGTCATCCTTGACCATCTCGACAGAGTGGACGGGATACTCAGCAATTACCCGACACTCGTGGCGGGCATTCATGAATCAAGAAATTAGTTGGCAAGCCGGGGAAGTTTTCGGAGGAACCGGTGTGTGAGTTGGTCTGATAGAGGTGAATCGGGGGAATGCTGCGCAGGCCCGAAGCCAGCGATCGCGGGCACTGACCTCTTGCTGCAGCCTCACCAATGCTGTCTCATTTCTCAATTATCTCAGATACCGGAGAACACCTATTCGCTATGAAATCCCCCAGGTCCGGCGGCTGACCACTCCTCATGACTCGACAATCCTGACGATGCATCCGTCACCTTCGTCGAAAGTCGACTGATGCCTCGTTGTCCATCCTCGCGAAACAACGGAAAACAAGGTCACATTTCCGGCACGCTCGTTGCGTAGATGACGCACAGCAGACAATTCTCACTGTGAACATCATGCAAAGGAGTATGCCATGAAGAGGTCCATTTTCGTTGTGACAGCGTTGTCCCTTCTCATGCTCGTTGGATGCACCGAAGGCCAGTCAACAGAGCCATTCATGGGCGATCGGTCGTTCGATACGAGCTTTCTGACCGTGGAAGAGATCAGCGCATTGCCGATGCTCGACAGCGTCACGGTGGACATTTCTGATCACATGGTGTTTCTGCGGGAGGAAGAGAAGGTCGCGCGGGACGTGTATCTGACCCTGGCAAGTGCATGGAACATGAGGGTGTTCTCGAACATTGCCCGGAGCGAGCAGCGGCATATGGATGCAGTGAAGGTTCTGCTCGACCGCTATGGTCTCGTGGACCCGGTCGGTGCGAACGGTCAGGGGACATTCACGAATCCGGACCTTCAGCAGCTGCATGACGATCTTGTCGCCCGGGGAATGGGATCCGTGCAGGAAGCGCTGCAGGTGGGGAGGCTGATCGAGGAGGTCGATATCGAGGACCTGGATGAGGCCATCCTCCTGGTGGCTGCCGACTCGGACATTGCCGTCGTCCTCTCAAGCCTCAAGAAGGGGTCCGAGAACCATCTCGCCGCATTCATACGGAACATCGAGCGACTCAACTGACGGAGAGCTTCGCGGGCAATACGAAACCCGTCCCAGGACTATCCCGGGACGGGTTTCTTTCTAAATGCTAACGTTCCCCGCTCCTCCGCTGCCCGGTAGCGTGTGAGCAGTTCACAATACCGCTGCACGCCTGAGTCGTCGCAGGACCGCGCTTTGCACGCGATGAGGTAATCGACGTAGTCCGGCCGGAGATCGTACAGGACAACTGCCGCCATGCGGAAGGAGAAGGATCAGCGGGATCCGGATGGACGTCTGTACATGCCGGTTGAACCATCTCTTGGGAGGATAGGTGCCGAGACCGAAGCGGTGGCCGGGTCGGTTGATGGCCGTGCGTCTCACTGCACGAGTGGGCAATGAGGATCGTGCGCGGAATGCTTCGAGGCTACTCTTTCGCCGGTTCGAAAGCTTCTGTCAGCTCGAGGCGCTGCTTGCGTTCCTGGATGCGGTAGATGACGACCGCCGGGACAAGGAAGCTCAGCGCTCCGAGGACGAGCTTGATCTCGAAGTTCCACACGCTTTCGACGCCGCTTCCGGGCACGAATGCAAGAAGGACCCCGCCCCCCGTGACGATGAACCCAAGTGTCGCCGCAGCACGCAGGATGGCCGGACGGCGGAAGAATCCCTGTTCCCCTTCGGCAGCGTGACCATTGAGCGTAAGCCGGAACAGTCCGGCGAACATGTAGAGGTAGGGGATGAGCTGAAGGATGATGGTGGTCTGGAGAAGGCTGAGGTACATGTCGTGCACGGTCGCGCCGATGGCATTCACCAGGATGAAGATGCTGGAGGCGACGCCCTGTACGATGAGCGAGACATGCGGTGTCTCGTACCTGGGGTGGAGCCGGCCGAGCGCGGACGGCAGATAGCGGTCGAGGCCGATGACGAACGGGATCCGGGCCGAGCCTGCCAGCCATGCTGACGTGTTCCCGGCCGCATTGAAGGTCATGAGCAGCGCGATCGGGATGACCAGCCACGGAAGCTGAATTTCGTTCACGGCGCGCTGTACACCCTGCAGGATGCCGTCGATGACACCGATCTCCTCAGCGGGAAGTGTCATCTGCAGCGCATAGGTCGTCATGATGTACAGGAGAACAGTGACCCCTCCCGCAATGAGCGCGGCACGTGGCATCAGCCGCCGTGGCTCCCGTATCTCATCGCCGAGGACGGAGCCGAGCTCGAGCCCCACATAGTTCAGACAGACGACGCTCAGGAGCGACAGAACCCTCCAGTCCTGAAGGATGGCGCTCAGGCTGAAGCTCATCTCTGTGGCGGGTGCCTCATGGATCTGCAGCGTGATGATGCCCACCGAGAGCACGATCGCTGTGGTGAGGACCGTCCCCGCGACGCCGATGCGCTGGATCCATTTTCCGACCCCCCATCCCAGGATGTTCAGGCCCGTGATGATCCAGAGTAGTCCGAGGGAGGCTACGGACAGGAAGAGGGGATCCGCTGAGAGGCCTGCGGTCGCCTCGCCGCCGATGAACGCGGCGAATCCTATCATATAGAAAAGGAGCGTGGGTATATAGAAGATGTTGTTCGCCCAGTAGCACCATCCGGAGATGAAACCGTGGAATTCGCCGAAGGCGATCTTGCTCCACTGGTAGATGCCGCCTTCCTGCGGATAGCGGCTGGTGAGCTCGACAACAGCAATACCCTGTGGGATGAAGAAGAGGAGAAATCCGAGGATCCAGAACAGGAGGGCGTTTGCGCCTGCGCCCGCCACGACCGGTACGCTGTTCAGGTTCACCAGCGCGGCAATGAGGAAAAAGCTGAGGTCCGATAATCCGAGAACGCGCCGAAGGTGCGGCGTGTTGTTTTCCAATTCCTGTGGATCTCTCCTGAGGTGTAGGACGCGTTGATAATTACGGATTTTTGGCGCTCACATGCAACGAAGAAAATGGATCCCGGGGTATGCAGGAGCGCCGTCAGCGAGAGACCAGGAGGGTTGTCCGATCCTGGCGCGCTGGACCGTGGCAGGTCCTTGACCAGTCGCGGTTGCTGAAAATGCCAACTGTCAGGTCTCGCGCGCTCGGCTTTGTCCATTCCTCTTCACTCATTGGGGGTGGAGGTTGTCAGGCGTGGGTTCCCAGGCGCAAGCGCAGAAGACCGGATCTCGATCCCCGATCCCCCTAATCGGCTTCTGATGGCTGTGCCGCAAAGGAGCCTCGTTGTTCCGCAGCCCGCGAGTGTGCCAGTCGTTGGCAGTAGCGCCGCACGCAGCAATCCTCGCAGAATCTGGCTTCCTGTGCGATGAGAAAATCAGCGCGGTCGGACCGGAGGTCATGCAGGGCCACCGCTGCCATGATGCGCGCGCCCGGATCATGACGGTCGTCGTTGACGACGTGCATCAACGGAATGATGAAACGGTCCCAATCGTAATCGGGCGACGACAGGGTCAGGCGTCGCACGGCGAACGTGGCGCCCCGAAGCTGACTCGGGTCATCGCTCCAGAGGCCATCCAGGAGGAGGTGCTCGATCGCAGCGATCCGGTCTGAACGCGATGTCTGCACCTCAGCCGGTTGGGCGGATATCATGTTCCCCCCAAGGAACTCAGCTATGATAAGCACCGTCAACAGGCGTTTCATGGTCTTCCTCCTCTCGTTTGTGGCACTCGGCCAGTCTGCAATCACTCATCTCCTCCTTATTTTCCCTTACGCAGGATCTCTGGTGATGTTGCCGGCTTGACGGGGGAGGCTGAAGTCAGCCTTCATGAAGGACCATGGTGCATCAGAAGGCAGACTTCTGCTGATCTCGCTGATTTCCGGGCATTTGGCTTCAGGTACCATCCGCTAGGTTTTCTCGGGGGAAAGCGCAATATTATAGCACGCTTACTTTTCACTCGTGCCTTACTATCCGGAGGTTCTGCGCGTATGAACGCGTCCGTTCACCATTTCCATATCCCCGTCATGGGCACGGGGCACTCCGTCGATACACCTCTCCGCGTCGGGCCATTCGGTATCAACTCCGTGGTGTCTATCGTCGACGACCTCCTGCTCGAGCGTGTCCGCAGGTTCTATGCGGAGACGTTCGATCTTCCGTTCGAGCCGATCCATAAGTTCGCCGAGGATAGCCGGGCACGCCGTATTACCGCTTTCCTGAACACGTTCCATGAGATCCTGCATCGCAAGATGGAGGAGATACGCGAGCTTCCCTTTTTTGGGAACAACGACAAGGACAAGTACTTCCGGATGCTCCCGGATGACTCTCCGCTGAAGCTGGAGTACGAATCGCTCCGCACAGCCTCGGATCTCGAGGTTCGCCGGTCGAGGGAGAAGGACCTGACGGCAAAAATGAGGCCGGGGGCCATCGACGTGAACATCATGGTCAAGCTCGACAGACTGAACCGTACCCGCGAAGGAGCACCGCTTCCTCCCGAGTTCTCGGATGCCAGAGCTGCTCTTCGGGGGTACGCCAACAGTGTGCTCAACTCTGCCGTGGTCTTTTCGGCCGGCCTGAACCAGGGGCTGTTCAACTACATGACGCAGTTCGAGGATTTCTATCGGAACGAGCTCGGCGAGATCAAGAAGAAGATTATCCTGAAGGTGAGCGACTTTCGCTCGGCCATGATCCAGGGCAAGCTCCTCGCCCGCAAAGGGCTGGAAGTGGACGAGTTCCGCATTGAATCGGGACTCAACTGCGGCGGACATGCGTTCGCGTCGGAGGGTCATCTGCTCCCCTCGCTCCTGCGGGAGTTCAGAGAAAAGCGGGACCAACTGAAGGCAGAGTTCCTCCCGATGATCACGAGGTTCTATGAATCGATCGGCAGAGAGTATCCGGCAGTCGCAAAGTCGGAGCAGCCGACGGTGACCGTGCAGGGAGGGATCGGGAATCATGGCGAAGCGGAGCGGATGAGGTCGTACTTCAGGATGGACCGGACAGGATGGGCGACGCCGTTCCTGCTCGTGCCGGAGGCCACGCCCATCGACGACGCTACGCGGGAACTTCTCAGGAATGCGAAAGAAGAGGATGTCTATCTGAGCGATGCCTCGCCTCTCGGAGTCCCTTTCAATAATGTACGCGGCACCGGCTCCGAACGGTGGACAGCCAAGCGGGCACAGGATGGTGTCCCGGGTTCTCCGTGCCCGAAGGGCCACCTTGTATCGAACACAGAGTTCACCACGACAGAGATCTGCCTTGCGTCGAACGAGTACCAGGAGCAGAAGCTGACGAGTATCCGGTCGAACGGCCACTCGCCCGAAGAGGCAGAAGCGGCTGCGAAGGCCGTGGTACGGAAAGTCTGCCTCTGCGAACATCTTGGCAACGGAGTGCTCATCTCGCTGGGTGTCGTCCCGGCGGCGACCAAGCCACAGGCCATCTGTCCCGGCCCGAACATTGCCTGGTTCGACCGGTACTACTCACTGGAAGAGATGGTGGACCACATCTATGGACGGATCCCGTCCCTCGTGCCGAAAGAGCGTCCGCACATGTTCGCCAAGGAACTTGTGATGTACGTGGACTACTTCGACTCACTGGTGACGCAGCAGGCTGTGGCCGGTACCGATGCATCGCGGCTTCGCTCATTCGCAGAGAACCTTGAACGGGGTATGGACTATTGCCTTGAGATAGCGCGTGAGAAGCCGATCGAAGACGAGAACCTGGCGTCGATCCCCGACTGCGTTGCGACGCAGCGTGACCGTCTGCGGGCGATGGTGGCGCGGCTCGAGATGGTGTGTGTGTGAAGCGGTAGGCAGTCCGCCCGTTCCGCGCAGCTCACATCTGAGATCACTGGGCGTTCGGCGGGCAAGACGTCCTCCGTGCAAAAGCAGTCACGTGGGTATCTGTAGCAGCTGGGACTTCCGTCCGGATATGTAGACCACACCCCAGAGGGGACCTCCGGGGCTACGAGCATTCCAGCCCTATCACTTCTCCACACCCCGTACTGCCGATCCCGAACGCGACTGCTCTTCGGTCCCTGCAGTTACCTCAGTTCCTTCTGTGCTGATCAGTTCTATCCCCAGTCTCTCCCAGTACAACTGCCCCACAACAGCACCCATGATGAACGTGATGGACGCAGCATAGATCCAGAGGACGGCTGCGGTCCCGACCAGGTACGCGCCGTACACCTCCTCGAGCGTGACAGCATGGGCGATGTAGATGCCGAACAGTTTCTGGGCGATGAACCAGAGTGTCACCGTGGAGATGGCGCTGACAAAGATGACCCTTCCGGGGACCCTCTGACGCGGGACGAACCGGAAATCCCTTCTCTGTTCCGTTCGAATTCTCATCTTCGGTTATCTGAGATTCTTAAACTATGTGATTCCATACACACACAGGTGACCCGCCCCCACAGACGTGATCCAAGAATACAATAGGAAGAATGCTGTCTTGGGTCAAAAAGAAGGCCGCACAGCTCATTGGGCTACAGAGTACCAGCTCTAGAGGTTCACCCGCCATCTTCTTGGCGGGCGATCATGCCATGGCAGGGAGCCAGTCCCTACGCATGGAAAAACTAACTCAACACTGGCACCTTACCAGGGGGCTGGTCAAGTGGTGGTTGGTGGCTCGATTGGATTCGTTGTCGGAGGCATTGGCGGGGCGGGGAATGACGTGGTCGTTGATCTTGCCGATCTGAACATCGTTTCTACAAGAGATAAGCTACGAGAGATATTCCTTCAGGAATGAGGTTTACTGACATTACAACAAGGCCCGGCACCCAGTCCTACAGCACCATCTCGAATATTCTGCCTGCCCGCCATAGGCGGGGCCCCGTTACTCGAGGCACCTACAACTCTTTTGATAGGTGCCTTTTTGTTCATTGAACCGCCCACCATACTGACGCTATGCCGCG
>CAZHOJ010000015.1:0-37989 GCA_964534125.1 uncultured Ignavibacteriaceae bacterium | reverse complement strand
CACGGTACAAGTTCACGGAGAAAGAAAGAGACGTAGAGACGGGGCTGGATTACTTTGGATTTCGATACTACGATTCAAGGATCGCACGATGGATCAGCCCTGATCCGATTGCGGATGCTTTTCCAACAACCTCCGCGTATGTATATGGCATGAATAATCCTATTGTGTTCATTGACATGAAAGGTGACTCTGCCAGAGTCGTTACTGACAAGGATAAAAACACAATTACATTCATCAACGATGGGAAGAGTAAGAGTTTAGGCGAAGATGGAAAACCCATTGATGACAAGCGGGAAACTAGGACATGGGACGTGAGAACTGATGTGGTTGAGGGAAGGACGGAAGTCACTGGCGACGCTACTGGCAAGTACGCAGACGACCTAATTCCCCTCGATATTGCCAAGAGTGATGCTTATGGACCGGGAGATGGAACCTACATAGACACAAAGAGGCCCGACGGGAAAGACATCCATGGTGGTGGAACTGGTTTGAAAGATCCTCACAAAGCGAAGCAAGGATGGGCAAAAACTCTGGGCTGCCAAAGGATGCAGAATGCCGACATTCGTGAGCTCAGCAAGCTAATTATTGGCTACAAAAAATCGCATCCCGGAGAGAGGGTCCCCGGGTATATTAAGAAATGAGGTGTTTCATGATGGCAAGTCAATGTGGATTTCGAAACGGAATACTTCTGTTCTTGACCTTGACCGCTATGCTCAGGATGGAGGCTGTTGCACAAGTGAGCTTTGAAGACCTCTCAAGAAGATTCCTTGCTGCTGAGGATGTGATGACAAAGCTGACATTGGTTAACCAAGTTGCGGCCTTGAATACAAGTGAGGCCAAGGAGCTCTTGAAGGAGGCTCTTAGGGATTCGGCGGTGCAAGTAAGAATAGCAGCAATCGAAGCACTCGGCTCATATGAAAATCTGAGTGGTCGCAACTTGCTGCAAGATCGTTGGCATTTGCTCCATATCCCGACCAGACAATCCGCTGAGTACGCAAATCGCATATGGGAGAAAGCTGCTGTGGCAGCCGCACTTGCGAAGTTGGGGAACAGGGAGCATTTGTGGTTCGTTCATGACCGGTTGAACGATCCTGACAAGGCAGTAAGGTACAATGTGGTTTTCGAGCTTGGCTACCTGGGAGATCAGGATGCTGTCAATCGGTTGGTGGATGTCCTAATAACGGAACAAGAGATGGTCAGCTACGCCGCTCTAGTGAACCTAATTCGGCTCAGAAAGCTGGACACGAGACCAGAGACGCAAAGAATCATCGAAGACCGGAGTAGTTACCTGCTTGGATTGTATCCTCAATGATCAGTGGTCGAACACGGAATTGCGTCGGACCTTGGGGGAAACCGTTTTTGGCAACGAACCCGTCAGCTATAGAAAAATTGCATACTCGGTCAGGCTCAACGGTTCCAGTGAATCAACAATGCGACGCTCGCCACGTTTTATTAAATGGTTTCGATCGTTGCGTGCGTGGCCTCCGTTGCGGGCTTTGCGTGGAACCCATCTCGCAGAACACCTGGTATACGATGAAGGTCGAGCTCACGGGAGCCACCGTCAAGGTCTACTGGGAGGGGAGTCTCAAGATCACCTGGACAGACGGCTCACCGTGGTATTCCGGCAAGGTGGGCGTCATCGTGGCCGCAGACTACATGTGTGCGTGGGATGAGTTCAATGCCTACACCTCGCCCACGCAGGCCGTTGTTGCCTACGACGATTATGACCCCTGGGGAATGGTCCTCGAAGGCCGAAGCGGCGTCAGCGGCAATCCCGACACACGGTACAAGTTCACGGAGAAAGAGAGAGACGTCGAGACGGGGCTGGATTACTTCGGAGCGAGATATTATGACAGCAGGATCGGCAGGTGGATGACGGTGGATCCGCTGGCAGACAAATATCCGAGTTTAAGTACATATTGCTACGTGGCCAACAACCCCGCTCGCTTGGTCGATCCAGACGGAATGGAAATCGTTCTCGATCCTAACTACCGATACTCGAGATTTGTCAATGCCCTGCTCCAGAGAATTCAGACCGTGTCGATCGGCAAGGGGCTATATAATGTGCTGCATGCTGTGAGAGAAAAGATTCATATAGTGTATGGGATACCCACTAAGGGACGACAGGGCGATACAAGAGAGAACCGTAATCAAGATGATGAGGCTTACGAATATACAATAACGCTTCGTGAGGAATTCATCGAAGCGCTAGATGGTGACGAGGAGGAAGATGTACTCATCCACGAATTCGGACATGTCATTGAGACACTAATCGCCCGAATGGAGGGCGTGGAAGTCTCTCCAGGTGAGAATTGCGAAATACCCGAAACTTATAAGCGTATGTACAAGAATCAGAAAAAGCTTCAACAACAACAGAAATCAAGGGAGAACAAGCAGCGTAATAAGGACAGAAATGCCTCAGAGGATTCGGCTCCGGCGATAATTGATGTATGGGCTGACCCTGGGCAAATGGGCCAAATCCAGTGAAAACACCATTTCTTGATCGCCCTGGTGGGATGTTGATTGATAGTATTGAAGGAGATCGTGTTATGAACTTGCTGTCTCGCGCCCCCCATATAGTCTTATTGGCACTTTGGATTCTTGTCGGAGTTATGGGCGGCTGTGGCGATCCGGTCCCGCAGGAAAACCTTCCACCTCTTGCCGGATTACAGGCCCTCCTGGATTCGGAACGTGTCAGGATTGGGGAAGACGTGCTGTTCGGCTGTGACACAATCACCGCACCACGGTGGCTACGGGGTACGCTCTTGCAGATTAAACTTCTTGAACCTTGGATGAGCCATAGTCCACGCATGAGTATTCTCATTGAGAATGATTCTATTAAAGTACTTGAATCCTTCACTGGTCAACCAGACTTCAGCATCCTTGGCGGTCATTATACAGCTCCACGCGAATACGATTCTTCTGTCGTGGAAGAGTCGTTTGCCTTCCTCGAAGATGCGAAGCTGCTTGGGAATCTCGGGAGAGTCATCAGGACAGACTCAGCAATTGCGGCGTTGCTTGGCTACTGGGCTGCAGTGTCCGATCCCCCAGAGTGGATTTCAGGATGGTTGACAAAACCCTTGGTGAGGGTCCAACCGTCTGTTTGTCAGTGTGAATTCTTTGTGCACAACATCAATGGAGGTTGGCTTGAAGACGGTACGGCATACGATGGAACTGTAACCAGGTATAAGTTTGTCCTTACACCTGAAACTGTCTCTCTGCGACCGGATTCGACTGTATATATCACTTGGTAGACAAAAGGATGTGAGTGGCAATGCAAATGATCTAGATAATCGATTCCCGAAGGGCTCCAACTCGACCCGCATCACCGTCGAGTCAAGTAGTTAGACATCCACGCTTCGCGCCTGCCCGCCGCAGGCGGGCTTAGCGCCTTGCGCTTTGCCGAATTTTAATAGCGCTTAGCGCTCTGCGCTTCGCGCCATCACCGGCCAAGGTTCCTACCAGAGTCTGAAAAGGCTCCGGTAGCACATAGTCTTAAGGGTTTTCTGTCTTTGAGGGCGTACTGTTTTTTGTAAGGAGGATGGAAATGATTGCAAACACTGGAAAACCAAAACGTCAGACCTTCAAAAACGCCAGATCTACACTATTCTCCATTCTCTATTCTCGATTCTCCGCTTCCCCCGGTTTTTCCCTGACAGAACTCCTAATAGTTCTGGTCATCATCGGCATCCTCGTCCTCATCGCAATGCCGAGATTGATGCCCGTCGTTACCCGTGCAAAGACTACCGAGGCCAAGCTCATGCTCAAGCAGGTCCACATGCTCCAGCAGACCTTCAAGTATGAATACGACCGCTTCTCAACAGACCTCAGTGAGATCGGATTCGAACAATCCAAACTCATTACCGACGGCGGACAGGCACGCTACCAGATCGAGGTGGTTAGCGCAGACACCAGGGGCTTCGTCGCCCATGCTGTTGCCGTCTCAGATTTCGACGACGATGGCAATTTCAATGTGTGGGAGGTGGACCAGACCGGGGCCATCAAGGAGAAGATACCCGACTGATCTTCCCATGTCCCGACCATGATCCGACAATATCATCAACCGCATATTACATCGAGGACACCCATGAAAATCCTCCTGACCATTCCTCTCCTCCTGCTGGTAGCGCTCCCGGTCCTGGCACAGGACTCCACGCACGTCCCGGCAGAGGCATACTCTGAACCTGCCCGCATCACTGAAAAATACGCCGTCTCCGAAACTCCCTCCATCGCCGAGCTCTATGATGTCCTTTCCCGCAGCGGAGGGGAGTACAAGCAGGCCATTGGCTCTATCGCCAGGAGGGGGGACGCCGCCGTGCCCGCTCTCGTTGCCTTGCTTGATGCTAGATTCGAGGCCATTACCGGGGAGAACATGGCGTCTGTCGTTCCACCTCCAGACAAATGCTTTGCGGTCTATGCGTTGGAAGCCATAGGCACTCCCAAGGCTGCAGATGCCCTGACAAACATCGCCTTGACCCATTCTGACCCCCGCGTGAGAGCTTTCGCGGTCGATTTCCTGGAGAACCGCAGCGCAGACCTCTACAAGTCATTGCACCAGGAACCACCCCTGGCGATCCTCGAGGCGTTGGTCTTCAATCTGGGAGATCAGCAATACACGCCTGAACTGCAATCTACACTGGCTGCATCCTCCCAAAGAGCCCTGCAGAAGTGGCTCGGTCTCGATTTTGCCGATGCATCCTTCAGGAAGGACCGGGAGGCGGAGGACATCATGCTCACTCCGGCAGAATACGCTCAGAAATGGTGGACAGAGCATCGTAGCGACCTGGTCTGGAGTTCAGCCTCAGCCCGATTCCAGGTCAAGTAGGAACGCCGACAACCTATTTTCCCTAGGAGATCCAACCATGAAACGATCGATGCTCCTTCTCGTTCTCCTGCTTGCAGCATACTCCCGGGTTCCTGCAAATCACATCCCCCTCACACC
Organism: uncultured Ignavibacteriaceae bacterium; assembly: GCA_964534125.1. Taxonomy (GTDB): domain Bacteria; phylum Bacteroidota; class Ignavibacteria; order UBA10030; family UBA10030; genus 2-02-FULL-55-14. The sequence goes on along the minus strand of CAZHOJ010000015.1, from coordinate 33,047 downwards.
TCCTGATGGTCAAGGCCAGCAGCAGCAAACCCTTCGCAACGGTCCATCCTCAGCATCAAGGGATCTGATTGGCGAAGGTCAGTTCACGGGCGACCTCGCCTTCGGCTTTCCCCTCGCAGAGCTCGGTGGCGTTCAGGTCTTGCTTTCTTATAGCAGCAACGTGCATCAACTTATCAGAGGCGACAATCGCTTTCAGCAGGCAGGATGGGTTGGGTTGGGATGGCGTCTCTCCCTCGGCTCCATCGTCGCTGACATCAACAACACACGCGACACCACTGACGATCGGTACTACTACATCGGCACCGGAGGCACGAACGAGCTCATTCTCGATACGGATGGGGTGTTCAAGCTCAAAGACTACAGATACTGGAAAATATCCCGATCGGTAGACGGCAGCGGCAACATCACCGGGTGGACCATCATCACCGAGGACGGTACGAAGTATCGCTATGGCAACTACAACGGATCCGCATTCGTCCTCGGCTACGGCGCCCGAAACGCCACACGCTTCTACCTTGGATGGAACGGACTCGTCTCCTCGCCCCCCTCTGATAATTATGCAAGCGTGCATTACGTCCCCTGTCAGTGGGATCTTGCTGACATTGAGGACATCTACGGTCAGCATATCTCAATCTCATATCAGGTTGAGAAGGATAGCCTTCTGGCCGGTGATTCGACGACGTCCAAATACTACACTCGCGCGTCCTATCCGCTAAAGATACAAGACAGGACAGGAGCGTCTATCGAGTTCATCCTCGGAAACCTCACCTCAGCTGAATACGAAAACCCGTTTTCAACAGCCACAACGAGAACGAACCAGATGCTGTATCAGACGAAATATCTGGACTCGCTCGTTGTCCGAAGCGCCGCCGGAGTCGCCACCGCTGTATATGATTTCTCATATACAACAATGGATGCATCAGGGCTCACCAGAACAAAGCGGTATTTGAGTTCATTGACCCCCGTGGGTCTCAATGGTTCATCCCTGCCTGCCACGAAGTACGAGTACTACTCATCCGGAGCCGTAAATCCTGGCGCCCTCAGGAAGATCACCCACCCGGAAGGCGGAACGACTGAATATGTGTACAAGCATCAAACCATCACGAATGCAACACTCGATTCGGTGTGGAGTGGCTTCTCCGCATCGTGGTATCCAACCTTCAACTCCACGTTCTCTCCCGGTTCCGGTTCGGACTTCTTTGCCGTTCCCTTCACCAATGGCACGAGCACATACATAGAGGTGTTCCGCTGGGGAACAAAGGGGTGGTACCACGACACAGAGTTCCCCTACCAGGGCACGGTTCTGGAATTCAAGGTGGGCAGTGATTTCATCACGATAAAGGAAAATGCCAGCACCCTGAGGATCTACTCCCGGTCCGGGGACGGATGGGAGACAACCGACGTCTCTGTCACAGTCGGTGCGTCACTCGGTGTGCTCACTCTCGGCTCAGATTTCTTCGTCGTCAACCACAACACCAACTATTTCACGACTGTCTGGCGAAACAATGGTCAATGGGGCCAGACGAATGCCACACGTATCGACAATCCTGGTGTCAGCGGCTCCGGACCGGGCATGTTCGTCGTACGAGGAGGAAGTCCGGGACAATGGAAGTTGTTCATCGGACGCCTGGTGAATTCATCGTGGGCGATTGATTCGTCAGTGACTACTGTCTCACAAACAGCATCCATCTGGGTCGGATATGACTATTTCGTGGAAGAATATGGGAACAGCGTCAAAGCGTGGAAGTGGAACGGCACGACGTGGATGTCAACACTCGGATTCTCCACGGGATTGAATCCCGAAGCGTATACCGGACAGAATTTCTTCGTCGTGAAGGACGGCACCTCCCTGTACAGCTTCCAGTGGGTCGCAGGATCCACCCAATGGGCCCGGCTAAAAGTCGACACGCTTGATGATGTCACCTGGAGTTTTGCCAACGCCCGTGTGTCAATTGGCCCTGATTATTATGTTATCGGCTGGATCTCGGGGGGCAACACGGGCGAGCTTGCTGTTGTACGCGCAAAGGATGGCACCTGGACGGAATTCACGCCCGTTGACTCGTACTCCGGACTCAATTCTTCCAGCGTCGTCTCACCGATCGTATCCTCAGACGGATTTTTTGTCGAGGTCCATCGCGCCTACGTCTCTGAGGAAGACACCGGCTATGTGAGGCATCTTTCCTATGACTCCAAGTCGTGGACGAAAACAACGCTCGATACATACGGCCTTCATGGGACACAGGGTCAGCTTACCTTCCCAACGCGCAACACACTCTTCGCCCTCATCGATCCGCAAAACAACGGTCAGGAGTTGCTCATTGCGTATAAGCGCGGCTACAATCCCAGCATCGGCGTGCGATACACCGCTAATCCATCCGATTATCCTCTCGACTACATTGTCACGAGCGATGGCATGGGTAGTAGCCGCACAACTACAATGCTGTGCGAGAATGGCACCTACGATGAGTCGATAACGACCGCGAAATACAACAAGGTGACCAATATCCTGCCGGGTACGAATGGGAGAGTGATATCATACTACTATTGCGACCTGGAGTCCACAGAGCACGCGAACTTCGTCGAAGTGCCTGACTATAAGGAACTGGATGGCATGATGTACCTGTCACAGAAGATGTCTGCAGGCGGATCCACGGTTGAAGAGATCACTGTCCTGTGGGATATATATACCATAGGTCAGACAAACGGCATTTATCATCGAAGGCCTGTGTTTAAGAAAACGACAGTAGATGGTGTCACAGATTCTTCGAGGACTATCTTCAATGAATCCAATGGACTCCCCTCATTTACCATTCAATTCGCAAACGTTGTGTCTGACGTGTCCAATGCAACTGATGTCCTCTTGGAATACGCCTATGCCTTTGAGAATTACTCAAGCATGGCGACTGCCGGAATGATCTCCCAGCCCTATGAGACGAGGACGTTGGCGGTCAGCGACATTGACGAGGAATCTACGAATATCAGTGCCGGACCAACGTCTGATGGAGATGAGAAGTCGGCCAGCATCATCGTCAGCCATGCCCAACCTGTCTCCTATACCTACAGCATTACGTGGGTCGGAGACGTCCGCATCGGCACAATGCCCGGCGGCAATGATGTCCTTCATTTCACCACAGCTGGAGGTGCGAGCAGCAGTTTTACGGCGGAAGCAGGCCATATCTACTATGTGACGGTTTCTGTCCCTGAGGGAACAGGCCACACGTGCGCTGCCAGTATGACCACAACCCATGACACGTGGCAGGATACGACACTCGTGCGGTGGAGCCGCACGGAATACTCCGAGAATCTTCCACAACGAAGCCGGATGTATGACGGCTCGGCGTGGACCACAGGCGACTCCATCGTAAGCCGGGATTCGTATGGCAACATCACGCAACGCGACAACGTGAACAAGCTCAGGACATCTTATCTGTACGGCTACGATTCGACGCGTATCATTGCTCAGGCGATCAATACCAATGCCTCTGAACTTTTCGTTGATGGATTTGGATACACTCAGTTGGGATGCTGGTGGACGAAGACAGACAATGGCGGCGATGGGGATACAAAGTGGTCCATCGAGGATGGCAAACTTCGGCAGTCAGATTCCGTATCGGCCTATAGTGGCGAGTTGGATCGCATCACCTGTGATATCGGCTCAGAGATTGCGGGGGATGTTGTCTTCGAATTCGACCTGAAAATTGCTGACTGTGACAGCTGGGATTTCACGTTTGGTGCTGGTGGTGATGTCTGGAGTGGCAGCCATGCACACGGCTCTGCAAATGAGGAGGCTGTGTGGACGGCCATCAACAATGAAACATGGTATTACCTCAGCAATTCCAGCTGGACTGTAATAAGATCCGGTCTCACCATCGGCCAGACGTATCATTTCAAGATCGTGGCGCACTCTGTGGCGGGCAAGGCAGATTATTACGTCGATGGAGTGAGATATGTGACAAATGGTAATTTTCAGACTTCCACGACGGGCTTCGACAAGATAGTTTTTGCCAATTACGGCTATGAGACTACGAAGAACACAACCTGGTATGTGGACAACCTACGTATGTATCCTGCTGATGCTCTGGTCACCTCCACAAGCTATGATCCTGTGACCCGACTGTCAGTTTCATCGACCGATGTCACGGGTACGACGAGCTATATCGACTACGATGACTTCGGCCGTCCTGTCGAATCCTTCCGCGATGATGGTCTCATCGTTTCTCAAAGCATCCACGCGCTCTCCCGGGAACAAGCGGGCGATACGTTCACCAAGGCCCGTCCCAATATGGTCGAAACGAAGACATACCCGCAAGGCCTCCGGACTTCGGGCCTCGCAGGCTACTGGCGCTTTGAGGGGAATGGCAATGATGATACCGATAACAGCAATGATGGCACCGCTTTTGGGAATGCGCACTACGATGGCAGGGGTCAGTTTGGCAACGGCTTGACGCTGGATGGCTCGGGCGACTACGTACGGGTTCCCTACAATGCCTCTCTCAATCCATCCACTGGCATCACGCTCGGAGCGTGGGTGAAGTTCGATGTCGCCTCCGGCTACCGGTGGGTCATTGAGAAGAAGGGGAACTACTGGAAGCAATACTACCTCTGGTGGCTGCCGTCCGGCTACATAGTTGCCGGGTATCACGACGGGTCTTCATACAGAGACTATACCTACGCCTGGACCCCCACCACGGGCAGGTGGTATCATCTGGCCTGGACGGCCGATGGATCCAATGTGAAGATTTATGTCGACGGCGTGCTGAAGGTCTCCTATGGCCAGACAAACTCCTGGCAATCGTCAACCTCCGGAGAGCTGGAGATCGGCCGAAACGTTGGCGGTTCATACTACTTCGATGGGACCATCGACGAGGCGATGGTCTACGGAATGGCCCTCTCATCCTCAGACATCGAAAGCATGTACAAGGCCTCCGTCAGCACTCATTACAGCGACGGTTTGGGTAGGACCGTGCAGACACAGGTGCATGACGAGACGAAGAATCTTGTCTCTGCTGTTGAATATGATCAATTGGGGAGGGCCTATCGCACATATGTCTCGTATGCCTATGACACCAATAATAGCTACGACTCGCTCTACGCCTCCCATGCCGGCTCAGTCTCAGGTAGCGGCAGGCCATACTCTGAATCATTCTACTACAGCGATCCACTCTCACGGGATAGTCTGACAAAGGTTGTGGATCAGCAATTAGCTGACGAAGAGCTCCGCAAGTTCTTCGGCTCTGCTTCTGTTGACGGAAAGACCTTGCGTTACGCTGAGACCCGGTCGAAGGCCAGCAGTCAATCCAATTGGGTTGCCTCCAGGACGTACTATGATGTGCTCGGTCGAGCAGTCGTGGATACCACCTGGGCTATCGGTGGTTCCATTGTCCGCTCCAGCAGAACCAACTTCAACATGCTCGGTCAGCCCTACAGACAGATCGCACCGAAGGGCGATACCTCTCTGGTCGAGTACAACTTCCTTGGTCAGAAAACTCTCACCAGAAGCGTTGATGCGGGCACATCGCATTATGTGTATGACAAGGCTGGAAGGCTGAGATTCATGGTCGATTCGACCGGCAGGGCTGACTACGATCCCGACCATGTCCTGTATTGGAAATACGATCCCCTCGGACGGGTGTCCGAAAAGGGCTATACCGCCGACCATAACTGGGATGAATCATATTACCAGGGCAAAGCGGATAGCGACCCGACATTCCCCTCGACGCCAGCTGCGTGGCGTGCAGTGTATGCCTACGATACCTCGAGCACGGGCACATACACGACGGGCAGGGTCGTGTCAGTTCAGACAAACGGCGATACTCTGACAGACATGGAGGTGGAGGAGACCTTCTCGTATGACAAATGGGGCAATCTGAAGGCCAAGACCGTTAAGGTCCCAGACTACACGAGTACTTCCTACACGACCACCTACACCTATGATCTCGTGGGCCGAGTTGTGCAAGAGATCTATCCCGCCAGCGATTACACCACCATCACGGTCACTCGCTCATACGATCAGCTCGGCCGCTCGACGAAGATCGGCCTTTCTGGAGGAAATGCCCTTGCAGCGTATTCATATAATAGCCTGGGCCAGATGGCAACAGAAACTCTCAATCCCGACGTCAGCGGAGGACAGGTGAGGTCATTCGCATACAACAAGCAGGGATTGCTGACCTCGATTTCGAATTCGCTATTCACCCAGACATTACGAACCGACTCTGGGCAAACGGCCACAGAAGCATGGTATCACGGGCTCTATGGGATGAACCGCACCAATTACGGCTTTTCGGGTGCGCCAGCCCAGCAGAAATACCGGTATGATTACGATGACCACGGACGCCTCATCACAGCCAACAATGGTGCGAACAACGCTTGGGACCTCGGTGTCTCGAATCCCACCACCTTCGACCTCAATGGCAATATCCAGTCAATGCAGAAGGGGACAGAAGCCAACATAACGTACACATATTATTCCGGCACCAACAAGCTCCAGAACACCGACGGCAGCGGCAACGACTACCAGTATGAACCGACAGGCAATCTCGACAGCAGCAAGGGTCTTCCCATCCAATATGACTCTTTCACCATGCTGCCCACATATATTGACCTTCCCGGCGCCGAATCAGATATTGCATATCAGTACGATGCCACCAGGGAACGCGTCTTCAAACTGCATCACGACTCACCCGATGAGATCCTGACGATGTACGTCCGCGGTACTGAATCCTATCCCTTGATGGTCAAGAACAGCGTCGAATCGGAGCAGGTCTACGTCTACGGCCCTACCGGCCTGATCGCTTACAGAGAGGCCTCGACCTGGTATTTCGTCCACAAAGACCACCTCGGCTCGGTTCGCCTGACATCCACGGCATCCAACACCAGGGACGACTACTACGACTACGGTCCCTACGGCAACGTCCTTCGGGCAAGCTCCACCTCCTACGCCTCCAGATACCTTTTCACAGGCCAGGAGTACGACATCGAGACCAACCTTTACAACTTCAGAGCACGGCTCTACGACACAACCACGGCGTTGTTCTATGCCGTGGATCCTGTCAGGCAGACCTTTTCGTCGTATGGATATGCTCTCAATAATCCAATCAGGTTTGTTGATCCAAGTGGCAATATTTCGGAGGCCGACAGATATTCCAGCATTCTCGCTGCCCAATATCAAGCGGAGCTCAATAGCTGGCATCAACTCCTATACGGGGGTGACGGGGGGCCAGTCGTCATAGGATTAGACGGATCCTACATCACCGGCGCCGAGGCCGCAGCCTATAAAATTCTCGCTCGGAATGAAGCGCTCAGAAATGGCCATCCGGACTACGGGAAATTTGATTTCTTCAGAGTTCGTGACGGCAAGTTATACGGATTGCGCTACAGAAAGTGTGAAACTTCATCAGCCTACTGGGGGGAAAGCGTGGCCGCTGAGGGATTCATAATCCCCGGCTTTCTCCTGCAGTATGAAGCGATTTGGACTTTTATTTCTGACATAAGTACATCAGCTTCAATTACGTTTGACGGATCGCAATTGAATTTCGAGTATACCAACGACGAGGGTACTGTGAGCGCCACATTCACAGGAATCTCTGGACCGTGGGAGGGAGGCCCTGCTCCAAGAGGAACATACATCGCATGGAATTTCCGAACACCTCGAAAGGGTCAGATAGGAATGGACTATAATGGAGTCAGTTTCTCACTAGACCTAGCTCCCCTCTTCTATACGAGCAGACAGCTTCTTCGCATACACCCTGACGGTGGTGGTTTTGGAACGGAAGGCTGTATCGGAATCTGTGGTCCCGATTCATATGGGGCCTATCTTACATTTAAAGATTACTTTGACAATCGTGGGCTACCGTTTATTCTGAGGATACAATGAAGACTATCATCAGCATGCTATTCACAGCGTTGACATTTTTGACACAGACCCCTGCAGGGGCTCAACAGCGCTCTGCATCTTCACAGCTGGTATCCAGAGACAGTCTTGTCTGGATTCTTGGTCATGCGATTGAACTCAACGAAGGAGTCAAGGATACATTATTTATGTCGCCTATTCTTGCTGACTCCAAATGGTCCTTTTCTTCTTTCACTGAAGATGTGCTGTTCCCCATTCTTCCTGAAATTGCCCGGACTGTGAGTGATTCTGCAGATACCGTATTGTTCTGCAGATACCTTGACATGATAGTGTCGTTTGAAAATGTGGCTTCCGAGAATCCTGGCTACTACCTTGCCAAAATGTTCTCTGTTAGGCCTCAAATATTCACTCAAGGGCTGGTTCGCAGATCTACGCAAGATAGAAATAGAATATTGGGCAGTTTAGAATTTGGGCTGCTAAATCTCGCAGCCATTGAGCGATTTTCAGAGGTGGAGCGAAATAACATTATGCAGAAATTTGCAGACCTCAAGAATGGTCTTCGATGAAACACTTTTTAGCAGCTCTATTTCTAAGTTTCTTGGCAAATGGCAGCATTCCTTCCCAATTCCCCGAATGGGCTACAGGTGAAATCCTCCCCAGAATGCTTCCCAGCGACAGCCTGCAACAAGCGCTTGATGATGCGGTCTGCGATATGACCAGCCGACTGGCTGTCAAAGAAGAGATCGTCGAGCAAGATCTGGACAGTTTTGCTGTTGTGCTGGCAGCAGCTGGTTCCCGCTGTCCCGCCGATGGGGGCGCCACCGATACGGTGATGGAACGCATTGTCGCACTTGCCTCCCGGGAGGAATTCGCACTGAAGTTCATTCTGAACCTAGTTGGGGGTGCCGCGTTAAGAAGAGATGTGGAATTCGCTGAGGAAGGATATACTCTGCCGGTTAGGATAGTGCTCAATGCTCCCCCATTTATCATACGGTCATGGCCACAGTTGTCCGAATCGCAGAAAAGAACGCTCGCTCGATGTCTTGATTCATATCTATTCGTTGTCGACACGTGGATGGCAGAGCCAGATACTCTAAAGTACCAGCTTGCGAAGCTTTGGGAAGCACTGATCGGGCTCAAGCGTGCCGAAGAAGGCCTAACCCTCGAACAGAGATACCGAAAAGTCAATCGGCTGGCGACAACGAACCGATCGGTGATTCATTCAACCAAGCAACGGCTCGGACTTACTCGCCCCCCTCAAGAGGAGTGAAGAACTAGCAACCCGGGCATTTTCTGCAGAATTGAGTTCATACTTTGGATACAGGCTACTCCAACTTCACCGGCCAAGGTTCCTGCCTACGCCCGTAATCCGGGCTTCGGCGGATAGACTCCGTCCCCTCACGCCGCGCGCGTGATGTGACGTTCAGACCCGCCTGAGTACCCGAAGGACTCAGACGGACCAAGATCTTAAGGGTTTTCTGTCTTTGAGGGCGTACTGTTATTTGTAAGGACGATGGCAACGATCGCCAACACTGAAAAACCAAAACGCCAGACCTTCAAAAATGCCTGAACTACACTATTCTCTATTCTCTATTCTCTATTTTCCATCAACGCTCTCCGCCTGGCCTTTCACCGTCCTTCTAGGCGCCTCCATGGGCAGCTTCGTCTCCGCATGCGCCTACCGGATTCCCAGAGGCATCTCACCTGTTGTCAATCACTCCTTCTGTGACCACTGCCTTACTCCACTCGCCTGGCACGATCTCATTCCCATCCTCAGTTTCGTGTGGCTACGGGGCAAGTGCCGCACCTGTTCGTCGAAGATCCCACGGGCTTATCCGACAATCGAGCTCCTTACGGCCGGAATCGCACTCGCGGGTCTCCTGAAGTTCGGCCTCACCCTCAATGCGGCCGCATTCTTCACATTTGCTGTGCTCATGCTGCTCGTGGCGATGGTCGACTGGTCGCATCTCATCATCCCCAACGCCCTCCTCATCACTGCAACGCTCTTTGGCCTCGCGTATGCCGGTCTCGACGGGATCACCACACTCTCTGCATCCATCGCGTCCTCGCTCGCGGCCTTCGGCTTGTTATGGTCCGTTCGATACGTCGGCAGCATCCTCCTCGCCCGGGAATCCATGGGCTTCGGAGATGTCAAACTCGCGGGCGTCATCGCTCTTTTTTCGGGATTCTGGCTCTTCCTGCTGATTCTCTGGCTGGCTTCTGTTCTGGGTTCCCTCCACGCAGCGATCCGCATCGTGTGGGCACACTCTTGGTCACCCTCTAATTTCACTCAGAACGCTGTACGTTTACCTTTTGGTTCTTACATGGCTGTTTCAGCCGTCCTTTGCTTCTACTTCCGAGCCGAAATCTCAGCATTCTTCCAACTGATATGGATATAGAAGCCATTCACATAGAAGAGAGCATCCTAGCCCTCGTCCCAAAGTCCTTCGCCCTGGAGGCCCTCGTGCTCCCTCTGTCGTTCACGGATGACACCCTCACGGTCGCCGTCCCAACAGGAGATGCCGACCGGCTAGCCAGGGACCTCGGCTTCATGATCGGCAAGAAGATCGACCTCATTGCCGTCGATACAGAGACCCTCAGAAAAGCCATCGAGAGACACTACGGCATACCAGTCGCTTCTTCCAGGCGACGGGGGCTCGGTGAGGCCCAGTTCGTTTCCGTCAGGGATCAGGATGCCCCCATGGAGGTTGTCGCCGAGGGCTCAGCCATCGGACCCGTCAACCGCATCATCTCCGAGGCCATCGAAACCGGCGCCAGCGACATTCACATAGAACCCTACGAGCGCTCTTTCCGCATTCGCTATCGTATCGACGGCGTGTTGTGTGAGGTCGAAAGCCCTCCCCACGCGGCTTCGAAGTCCATCACCTCACGCCTGAAGATCATGGCCAACCTCGATATCGCCGAAAAGCGCCGCCCTCAGGATGGTCGGATCCGCGTCCGTCAGGGTGACCATACCATCGATATCCGCGTCTCAACGCTCCCCACTGACTTCGGCGAAAAGGTCGTCCTGCGCATCCTCGATAAATCTCAGCTTCATCTCGATCTCTCCGGCCTTGGGTTTGAATCCCGCGACCTCACCGTTTTCAAACGAACGATCTACCTCCCGTATGGCATGATCCTGGTCACCGGACCAACGGGCAGTGGCAAAACGACAACCCTCTACGCGGCCCTCAACGAGATCAATCGCCCTGAGGTCAACATCACCACTATCGAAGATCCCATCGAGTATAACCTCCAGGGCATCAATCAGACGCACATCCGCGCCGATATCGGCCTTACATTCGCGGCCGCTCTCAGGTCCATCCTGCGCCAGGACCCGAACGTGATCATGGTCGGGGAGATACGGGACTCTGAAACAGCCAACATTGCCGTCAGATCCGCCCTGACGGGACATCTGGTCTTCTCGACCCTCCACACCAATGACGCCCCCTCTGCCATTACCCGCCTCGTCGATATGGGCGTCGAACCGTTCCTCGTTGCATCTTCCGTCAAGATGATACTCGCTCAACGCCTCCTCAGAAAGCTCTGCGACAAATGCAAGGTTCCCGCTGAACCAACGAGGGAACAACGCGAGGAGCTCCAGCTCAACGGCAAGGCGTATCGGTTCTGCTCAAAACAGGGGTGTCCCGAATGTTCCAACCTCGGCTACAAGGGAAGGCCATTAGAAGCATGTGGGCCTGGCTGCGTGACGGAGTCCTGCCCGACTGCGTCAGTCAGGTCGGCACTCCGGCAGACAAGAGTGACGGAGGTCGGAGTCGGCGGGAAACGAAGTATACAGACAGAGGCCCACGCCAGGCTTCCGTCACCCCGGCATGATGTAAGCCGGGGTCGCCCTTATGGGGTCTTCCTTCATGGAAGGCGATTCCCGCTAGAAACGTGCGGGAATGACGGAGAGCTGGATGGGCGCGGTGAGTGAGCATCACAGGAGGCGGCCCACACCGGCCCTTCGTCACCCCGTCGTGCTTCTAGACGGGGTCGCCTTTGTTGGACCTTCTGTCAAGGGAGGCGATTCCCCCGTCCGAACGGCATGGCCGGGCGGGCAGTAGAAGCATGTGGGAATGACAAAGATCTGGATGGGCGCGGTGAGCGAGCATCACAGGAGGCGGCCCACACCGGCCCTTCGTCACCCCGTCGTGCTTCTAGACGGGGTCGCCTTTGTTGGACTCTTTGTCACGGCTTGAAGACATCTCGGAGATCTTTCATGTGCGGATTCATCTTGCGGATCAGGTGCAGCTTCCACTCCCTCCTCCAGTTCTTCAATCGCTTCTCCCTCACGATCGCTTCCATCATGGTCTCATGGTGTTCATAGTACATGAGTTCTGTGCACCGGTACCGGGCGGTGAAGATGCTCCCGATTCCCAACCGATGCAATCGAATCCTGAAGGAAGGATACCCCGTCACACCGATGTAGAACACCGTTCGCCAGCGGTTGCTCATGATGTAGACTGTCGGGAGCTTCGAAAATACACGGATGAAGGCCATAGGGTCCCCCTCAGGGGGAATTTTGTGACCTGACAGCTTCTCCGCAAGGGGCTCAGTGTAGCAACGATGGCGTCGATACCGACTCCTCGGGCAGGAAAAGGCGACCCCCACTAGAGGCATGTGGGGGTGACGGAGGTCGGAGTCGGCAAATGTGGGTATTCCAATGAGCGAAGCCCACACCAGCTTTTCGTCACGCCTGCCTGCGTCACAGACGTGACTCCGGCCCGCCCGCCTACCGGCGAGGCAGGCTTCGCTGAGCGAAGGGAGGCGAGGAGGCCGGCCGGGCGCCAACAACACGGGGGAATAACGGGGGCTGGAGTGGGCACTTTGGACTGGGGACCGGGCAGAAGACGGTAGGCCTGAAGGGAGAACAAACGAGAAGATCACCAACGCTGAAAAACCAAATCGCCCGACCTACACTATTCACGATTCTCCATTCGCTGTTCTCCTCCCAGGCTGTCCCCCGGCTCTCTTCCTCATCACCTCAAACATCACTATCGCCCCCGCCACCGATGCGTTCAGGGATTCGAACGTTCCCTTCATCGGAATGCGCACCAGCTGATCGCATTTTTCTTTCACCAGCCTGCGGATCCCTTTCCCTTCATTCCCGACCACCAGCGCCAGCTTTCCCTCGGCTGAGATCTCCCCGATAGTCTTTTCCCCGTCAGCCGCGGTGCCGACAACCCAGTATCCGCTCTCCCGGAGGCTCTCCACCGTCTGGGCAATGTTGCCGACGCGGGCGATGGGCATCGATAGCGCCGCACCCGCCGAGGTCTTGATCACGGTCTGATTTACCGTGGCGGCATGATGCCGTGGAATGATCACGCCGGCAATGCCGAAGCTGAGGGCCGAACGCAGGAGCGCCCCGAGGTTGTGCGGATCTTCGATCTCGTCGAGTATCAGCAGCACGGCATCCGGTCGTGCGGCCTTCTCAAGAAGCTCTTCGAGCTCGAGGTATGCCACCTGGCTGATGATCCCCGCCACGCCCTGGGCTTCTTTTCCTCTGGTGAGCTGCTGGAACCGGTCGCGAGGGGACTGCCGGATGGGAATACCGCGGCTCTTCGCTGCGCGGAATATGGAGTCGATGACGGGCCCGTGTGTTCCGTGAAGGACGAACACCTTCTCGATCGGGTGCCCCTGCTCGAGGGCTTCGAGCAGCGGTTTCCGGCCTGTGATGAGGGTCTCGGGTAATTCTGCTGAGGAGCGGGAGTGTGCTTTGTGATCGCGCGGCATGGTCGCCAGCCTCACGACATCAGGTCTTTGCGGGTTTCGCGGCCGGCTCTTTCCGGCGGAGGTAGAAATATCCCGCCGCACCGGCAACGATCAGTCCGAGGGAGATCAGCTGCGCCTGGCTGAGACCGAAGAGGATGCGGGGATTGAGCCGGAGGAACTCGACGAGCAGCCGCTCGAGTCCCGAAAGGATGAGGTAGAGGGAGAAGAGCATCCCGTGTACCGCGAACCTGCCGCGGATCCTCCACAGAAAGTACGCGATGAGCGCAGCAGCGAGGAACTCGTAGATCGGTGTCGGATGGCAGGGAATGGTGTCCGGAACGATCCCGTTCGGGAACTGGCTCGTGATCTCGGGGAAATCCCTGAACGCTGCCGACGGTGGGTATGTCCCTGCGGAATAATCGGTCCCCCATGGAAGGTCGGTCGGAAAGCCGTAGTCGCCGTCGCCGGCGAGGTGGCATCCGATCCGTCCGATGCCGTATGCAAGGATCAGGCCCGGCGAGGTGGCGTCGGCGATCAGCAGGAAGGGGATGTTCTTCTTCCGCGCGTACCACATGATGCCGACGATGGCGAGGATGAGCCCTCCATGGAACGTCAGCCCTCCCGGTGAGAAGGCCATTCTGAGCGGATCGTGGATGAACGACGGCCAGTTCTCGAGAAGGTGGAGCAGCTTGGAGCCGACGACGCCCAGGACGAGGGCGAGGAAGGTGATCGTGCCTGCGATGTCCGGGTCCAGTTTCCGCCGCTTGAACTCGGCCGTAAGAAGATAGCTGCCCGCGAGAAAACCGAGCGCGAGCATGACACCGAAGCTGTAGATGGGGAACGGACCGATCTGGAAGAGCTTAGGGCACACGTGAGGGTTCCTTTGTCAGGAGGGTTCGATAGGATCGGTGGAAAGTGTTATGAAGGGCGCCTTCGGGGTTCGCAGGATCATCACCTCGCTGTCGCTGATGTCGATGTCGAACGTGCTGACGGTCTTGTCCTGCTTGATGACGTTGAGAGTGTAGTGTCCCACCAGTCCGGCGATCTGCTCGGTCCCGATCGCAGGACCGGAGCCCGGCATGAGAAGCTCGGGTGCATGGAGCCCCTTGATGGCCAGGGTGATGGTGCGTTTGTCGATCAATGCGTCGACGAGGATGTCGTAGCGGAAGCTTACGAAGATCTTCGTCGTCTGCACGACGAAGGAGATGCACCGTTCCTTCGAATCGCCGTGGACATCGTGGAACACGTTCAGCGTGTAATCGGGGTCCTTCTTTTCAGTCATGCGAGACCGCTTCTTTCAGGCCATGCAGAGGCAGTTCCCGCTCCTCGCCCGTCTGCATCTGTTTCAGCTTGACCGTGCCGGTCGACCGTTCCTGTTCCCCGACCACGACGACATAGCGTGCTGCAAGCTTGTTCGCCTCCCGCATCTGCGCCTTGACGCTCCGGTCCAGATAGTCGATCTCGACCGCGATACCGTCGTTCCGGAGGGAGGTCGCTGTCGCGAATGTCCAGGCCCTCGAGGCCTCGTCTGCCGCCACGATGTAGAGCGCCGGAGGCGCAACGGCCGGACCTGTTTTTCCGGCCTTTTCCAGGACCATGAGCAGGCGCTCGATCCCCGCTGCGAAGCCCACGCCTGGCGTCGGTTTTCCGCCAAGCTCTCCGACGAGGAGGTCATACCTTCCTCCGCCGGCAAGGGCATCCTGTGAGCCGAGGTCGGTGCTCGTCACTTCGAATGCAGTTCTCGTGTAGTAGTCGAGACCCCGGACCAGGCGTGGATCGACATCGTACGACAGCTTCAGCGAGCCGAGCGAGGACTTTACGGTCTCGAAGTGCGAAGCACAGGTGTCGCAGAGATGATCGGTGATGACCGGAACATCCCGGGTGGCATCATGGTCCTTCGGGTCTTTCGAGTCGAGCACCCGCATCGGATTCTTCTCGAGCCGGTTCCTGCTGTCCTCGGAGAGCGTGTCCCGGATGTCGCGCAAGGCCGCAACGAGTTTTTCCCTGTATGCCGGGCGGCAGTTCTCGCATCCCACAGAATTGATCGTGAGTGCGAACGATGTCAGGCCAAGATTCTGATAGATACGGATGGGGAGGACCATCATCTCCACGTCGAGATAGGGGGAAGGGCTGCCGATCGCTTCCGCCCCGAACTGATGGAACTGGCGAAGCCGTCCCGCCTGCGGGCGTTCCTGGCGGAACATCGGACCTGTGTAGTACACCTTGGTCATGGGGGAGGTGCCGCCGAGGGAGTGCTGGATGTATGCGCGGATGACGGATGCCGTCCCTTCCGGACGCAGCGTCACCGACTCGCCGCCCCTGTCGGTGAAGGTGTACATCTCCTTGCTGACGATGTCCGTGAGCTCGCCGATGCTGCGTGAGAAGAGACTCGTCTGTTCGAACACCGGCGTACGGATCTCCGCATACCGGAAATCCGCCATGACGGTACGGATCGTCTCCTCGACATGCTGCCAGAGCGCACTGTCTGCCGGCAGGATATCTTTGGTACCCTTGATGCTTCGGAACGTCATCGGATGGGGGGCGGGAGGGAACTCATCCCTCGGTGTACGCTGCTTCTTCGTCTTTGAAGATGTGAAGCATTCCGGGAACGTCGCTCACGCCGAGCAGCCTCTTCCGGAAATCCTCCTTGTTCATCAGCCGGGAGATGCGGCTCAGGAGCTTGATGTGCGGGCCGACCATCGTATCGCGGCCGACGAGCAGGAAGATGAGCCGGACCGGCTGTTCATCGAGCGACTGATAGTCGATGGCGTTCTCGGTGGTGGCGAAGGCAGCGACGATGTTCGAGACAGCGTCCGTTTTGCCGTGGGGGATGGCAAAACCTGACCCGACGCCCGTGGACATGATCTTCTCGCGCTCGAAGATGGCGGTGCGCATCTTCTCCACGTCTGTGACGTGGCTCGACTGCGCGGCCAGGTCGATCATGGCGTTCAGGATCTCTTCCTTGGTGCTGCCGGGGAGGTTCACCCGGACGTTGGCTTCGCTCAGGATGTCAGTGATCTTCATGTGTACCGGATCAAGTGTGGATATCGTACTGTTCCAGAAAGAACCGTCTAATGTACCTCAAATTGCGGCCACTCACCACCCCGGCGCGGTCATTCGTTCTCGAGCCAGCCGCTGACGAGCTCTTCGTACTCCTTCGCGAGGGCCTCTGCGTGCTTGAGGTCGGCAGCATCCACGTAGATATGGAACAGCGGCCGGGCGCGGTCGGGATTCAACAGCACTGAGGTCAGTGGGTCCTTCGCGTACGGGTAGACCTTCACGCCCTCGATGAGGGTGCGCTGCATGTTCTCGCTATGCTTCATCGCCAGCCGCATCACCTGTCCCTTGACGTGCCACGGGCATGGGAGGTCGCGCTTGATCAGGTGCCGCCGCGGGGTCTTCGCGTCCATCGTGCCGATCGAGGTGCGTGTGATGGCAAGGCACTCGATAAGCTTTGCTGCCGAGAACATACCATCGGATGCGATCAGGAAGTCCTTGAAGATGAACCCGCCGCGCGTTCCGCCCACGAAGAGCGGCTCCTTCGACGATGCCGCGTCCATCAGGGCAAGATGGCTGTCCCGTGTCCGGATCACCTCGAACCCGTGTTCGGCGCCGAGCACTTCTATCTCTGCGGACGCAGTGACCGGGACGGCCACGCGTGTCAGACCGGGATGGGCGCTCGCCATGTACCGCGTCATCAGCGTCAGCAGCCGGTCGCTGTCGAAGTGGGCGCCGTGCTCATCGACCACGAAGATGCGCTGGGCGCCGGGGTCGAGCATGATGCCGATGTCGTACTTCAGGGAGGTCACGACGTAGGACAATTGCCGCATGTCCGATTCGTGCTGCTCCGGCGAACGCGTGAGGCGGTCACTGTCGAGGTATGCGTTCAGGGCGACGACGTTCACGTTCATGTCGCCGAGAATGCTCGGAAAGATCGTCGAGGCGATCCCGTGCGAATAATCGATGACGATCCGGAGGCCGGAGGCCCTGATCTCCTTCGTGTTGAGCGAATTCAGGAAGTGCTCGATGTAGCCTTCCGTGGCGCGTTCGGGGAACTGGATCGACCCGACCTGACGGAACGACGCCCGCGGAAAATCCTCGCCGAAGAAGAGCCGTTCGACCGATTTCGTTTTGCTCGTCGGAAGGTCCTTGCCACCGCTGTCGAAGAAGATGATGTCAGTATTGTTCCGGTTGTAGGGCGAGCGGCGCACATGGATGCCGCCCCGGTCCTTCCCCGTGCGCAGCCTGTGCCGCACGATGGGAATGGAGGTCGCCCGCATGTCGTTGCAGGTCACGCCCGCGGACATGAGGCCGGACATGAGCGCACGGTTCATCATCCGGGAGACGTTGTCGCTGTCGCGCGAGGTCACGACGGTCGCGCCCGTTCCGAGCAGGGCCCCGAAGGCTGCCCCGAGCTTCGCGCCGAACTCCGGATTGATCTCGATATTCGAGAGGCCGGAGATGCGGGAATCGTTGAACAGGTCGCGGAGCCAGCGCTCTTCCCACACGAGGCTGCGGGCGAGGATGGACCCCTCTTCCACGGCCTTCTCGGGCCAGAGCTTGATGTTCGACAAAAGCTTGCTCCGCCGTCCGATGATGCACTGGTCACTGATGAAAACGTTCTCGAGGATGGAGGTCTCGTCGCCGATGATGCTCTTGAAGCCGACGACATCGCTGGACAGCTCTGCTTTCGTGCCGACCTGCGTCCCGTTCCAGATGATGCTGTTGCGGATGATGGCGCCGCTCTTGATCTCGCAGTCGTCGCCGATGATGCTGTTGCTGATGTTCGCGCCCGCATGGATGCGCGTGTTGTTCCCGATGATGTTCACGCCCGTCATGAGGGCCGGATCGGTCTCGATGGCCGTCCGATCGCCGACGTAGGATGTGCCGACCTTCTTGCCCCGGATAGGGACATCCACAAGGCCGCGGAGGACGTCCATCTGCGCTTCCTGGTACTCGTTCAGGTTGCCGATATCACGCCAGTAGCCCTTGGACACGTACCCGTACAGGCCGGCGTCCTGCTCGAGAAGGAGCGGGAACAGGTCCTTGGAGAAGTCGAACTCTTCTTTCTCAGGGATGAGGTCGAGGACCTCCGGTTCGATGATGTAGATGCCGGTGTTGATCGTGTCGCTGAACACCTCTCCCCAGGCGGGCTTCTCCAGGAAGCGGGTGATCTTTCCGTCGTCCCGTGTGATGACCACGCCGAACTGCAGAGGGTTCTGCACGCGGGTCAGCAGGATGGTGGCCTTGGCCTTTTTCGCCTCATGGAAGGCCACTGCATCGGAGAGATTGAAGTCGGTCAGGACGTCGCCGCTGATGATGAGGAACCGCTCGGTCAGAAAATCCCGCGCGTTCCCGACACTTCCGGCAGTGCCATAGTCGGCTTCGGAGCGTCTGTATTGCATGGATACGCCAAAGGCGCTGCCATCCCCGAAATGTCCGGCGATCGTATCGGGCTGATAGAAGAGCGTGGCGACGATGTCACGGATGCCGTGCTTCTTCAGGAGTTCGACGATGTGCTCCATCATGGGACGATTCACCATGGGAACCATCGGTTTCGGGATATTGCAGGTAAGGGGGCGGAGGCGGGTGCCAAAACCGCCCGCCATTATGACGGCTTTCATCGGTCCACGTCGGTTTGGGTGGGTAAAAAACGCTCAAAAAATCTATACAAAAACGGTACCGCCTGCAAGCAGAACCAGCCGGGCAATGCAAACGTAACGCCGGGCAACGATCAACGGCGTTTTTCCTGATAAGCCGGCTCAAGTCATCGCAGGAAGTTGCTCAGGGGCCGGGCCGAAATCGGTCTGAACTCAGGAAACATTGACATTCGGCCCTTAAATGGCTAAATTTTCAATGGCTTAGTGGATTTTTCCCAACATTCCCAGGTTCGATGACGAACATCGCAGTACTGCGTACTTTTCGCTCATGGGTCCAAAAATTGACCCTGATGCAGGAACTCGGAGTTCTGGCAGGGGTCATTTTGTTCTTTATGGGAATGTCGGCCGAAACGGCGCTGGGAAAACTGGTGTTCCTGGGAATGGCTGCCGGTTCGATCGCTGCGGTGATCGTCAGCATCCGTTCCAAGCGGGAGCTTGACATCGCCGATGAGGATCAGGATCCGGCCTTTTCCGAGGAGGAACAAGACCAGCCTATGACAAAGCTCATGTTCGACGACGTCGAAGATCCGGGCTCCGCATCCCCCGGAGGCGAGACACCACGGGGCACCGGGGAGGAGAAGTCAGCAGAGCGAAAGAGCGCGGAGGCTGAGGTCCGCGATGTGAAACCCCCTGTGCCCGGCAAGAAAGCTGTGATACCTCCACGAGCATACGAGTTCGCATTGTCAGATTTCTTCGAACGCGAGGAAGCACGATCCGACGACGGTCCGAAGGCGGAATTCCGCCATCTTTTGAAGAAGATCCTGACCGTCATCAAGGAGGTGCACTTCGCCCACACGGTGGCGCTGTTCTGGATCAACCGGGACAAGCAGCAGATCGTGCTCGAGGGGCATGTCACGGACAGCAGCTCCTTCACTGAGAACCGCCGGCGCGAGATCGGTACCGACCTTGTCAGTCAGGTCGGCGTCAACGGCGAGCCGAAGCTGATCACCGACGTCAACGCGCTGAGCGTGCTCGACCTCATCCCGTACTACGATGCGGCGGAGGATGTCAAGACGTTCGTCGGCGTGCCGATCTTCTACTCCGGCGGCCGCGAGGAGCCTGCAGAGCCGGTCGCCGTGCTTGCCATCGATTGCATGGATGAGGACGCGTACGGCCCGGAGACGCTGGCCCAGCTCGGACAGTTCACCAAGCTGATCACGGCCACCATCCGGAGCTACACGGACAAGTATGACCTGCTCCTCGATTCCGAAGTGCTGCGCTCCATTACACGGTTGCGCGACCGGCTGCGTGTCGAGTTCGACATCCACAATGCCGTTCGCGCGCTCGTGGACGAGGCGTCGCGGGTGGTGCCGTGGGATTACATCTCCGTCGTTATCTTCGATGAGGTGCGGAAGACATGGGCGCTGCATACGGTGATGAACCGCATGAATGACCCGTATGTGCCGGCGGGCCAGGAGATCGACGTGCAGCACAGCCTCTGCGGGGATTCCATCCAGTACGGCACGGCGAAAGTGGTCGATGCCATCGAGGAGTCTGAGCTTCCGCGGTTCTACACGGCCGAGCGGTGCGAGTCACGGGGCTCCCTCGTCGTGACGCCGCTGACCTCTTTCAAGCGCTGCTATGGCGCGCTGCTCATCGAGAGCAAGGACAAGAAGACCTATGCCGATGCGGACCAGGAGCTGTTGCAGAAGCTGGCAGACACAGCCGCGTGGGCGCTCGAGATCCTCGGCCTGACGGACGTTGCGACGAACTTCGTCTCGACCGACGAGGTGACAGGGGTCGCGACGCACAAGCACTTCCTCGACAGGGTGCAGGAAGAGACGCAGCGTGCAGCGGACTTCGGCAGCGAACTGGCGATGGTCATGATCGCCATCGACAACATCGACGAGATCCTCGACAAGTACGGAGCGGAATCGGTCGACACCGTCCTTCGGACGCTCGGCAGGATGATCCGTTCGTTCGTGCGTCCGTACGATGTCGTCGGCAGGTTCGACGCGAACAGGTTCGCCATCCTGCTGGCAGAGACCTCCGTCAACAAGGCGTCGCTCTGGGCGGAGAAGCTCCGGAAGAACGTCGCGAGCCACGTGCTGAACGTCGACGGGAAGAGCTTCTCGGTCACCATCAGCGTCGGTGTGTCCGGCGCAGCAGCGGATCTGACAGACATGGTCCTCCTCGAGAACGCCGACAGAGTGCTGAAGAAGGCGGTCGAGGCGGGGGGGAACATCGTGAGAGTCTTCTAGCGCAAGCCCGGAAAAGTGGCCACAGAGAACACAAAGAGCACATAAAGGTACTTCCAGGTTGACTGTACGTTCTCTGTGTTCTTTGCGGCTCATATGTCGTTAGAGTTTTCATTCCATCCTATTCTCTGGAGTCAGTTGTATGGCGAAATCGACAGATTTTGCGTCGAAGGTAAAGAAGCAAGGCGATACGAAGGGTGTGAAATGCCCCAAGTGCGGGGGCATCAAAGTACCCACGCTGTATGTGAATGCGGTAAAGACCTCGGAAGGGTCTTTCCGGTTCAACAAGCAGCGCGTGAACGTCTGCAAGTGCAACGAAAAAGAGATCTTCGGGTAGTCTCCTCTCAACCGCGACGTCCGAACGAGCACGTTGACCAATATCCCCACGCCACGGCACCCGCTTTACGAGAGCAGGTCTGACCACGGGCGGGGCACGCTCCTTCGGCGTCGGCTTCGGGCCCACACCGGACAATCCTCTCTCGCAATGCATCGGGACCCTGCGTCAGGGCATGCAGGAGGGTCCCCTTTTGCTCTGTCGGTGAGCGGAACGTGCCGGACGGTGGGAACATCGGAGAACGCATGAGCGAGTTCGAGACGCCGGAATTCGTCGCCGACATCGGGCCTGACGGAAGCATCCGGATCCCAGCGTCCTACCTGGAGAGGCTTGGATATCGGGGCGGTACGCGGGTGTCCGTTCGCGTCACGGAACTGTCGGTCGCCGAGGTCCTGCGCGCCCGCGGCGTTGCAGAGACCGAGGTCGACGCTATCGGAGCTATGCAGCGGGAGTCGAGGGAGGATGTTCTGGCATTCCTGACGGCCGAGGGATCCCTGGCCGGCGATACGGATGCACGGGAGCGGTTCGGGGCGTGGGTGCGGTCGGGCGAGTGAACAAGGTCATCGTCGATACCGACATCCTGCTGGACCATGTCATGCATGCGGATGCCGGGGCGCCATCCGGACTGCGGTCGCTGATGGGCCGGTCCTTCTGCTATACGACCGTGTTCAATGCCATCGAGGCATTCGGGCTCTGCCGCACGGACGCGCAGCGGGATGCAGTGGAGCGTTCGATGAGGGCGATGAAGATCCTCGGCCTGAACGCAAAGAGCGGAAAGAGCATCGGGGACCTCTTCGGTGCGGCCCCCCGCGGCGGGAGCCTGCGGCTGCTCATCGCCGGGATATGCACAGAGAGCCGGCTTCCCCTTGTGACGGGCCGGAAGGCCGCATATGAAGGCATTCTGGGACTGACCGTCCTGGACCCCGGTCAGGTTCTCATGAACGGGAACGAAGCGGGAGCGGAGGGGGAAACGAAATGAAAGAAACTACGTAGATAGAGTGCAGCGTTATCAGGAAAGGTAGAACGTGAAGATCAGCAAGCAATACACGAACCGGGAAAGTCAGTCGCTCGACAAGTACCTGCAGGAGATCGGGAAGGTCGACCTTCTCGTGCCGCAGGAAGAGATCGAGCTCGCCCGTCGGATCAAGAAGGGGGACCAGCGGGCCCTCGAGAAACTGACGAAAGCGAACCTGCGGTTCGTCGTGAGCGTCGCGAAGCAGTACCAGAACCAGGGGCTCTCGCTGGGCGACCTCATCAACGAGGGGAACCTCGGATTGATCAAGGCCGCGAAGCGGTTCGATGAGACCCGCGGGTTCAAGTTCATCTCCTATGCCGTGTGGTGGATCCGTCAGTCGATCCTCCAGGCGCTCGCTGAACAGTCGCGTATCGTCCGTCTTCCCTTGAACAGGGTCGGGGCCCTGAACAAGATCGGCAAGGCGTTCAGTACGCTCGAGCAGGAGTTCGAGCGCGAGCCCAGTGCGAGCGAGCTCGCCGAAGAGCTGGACATGTCGCTCTTCGAGGTCTCGGACACGCTGAAGATCTCAGGCCGTCATCTCTCGATGGATGCGCCGTTCGCACAGGGAGAGGACAACAGGCTGCTCGACGTGATCCAGGATTCCCGGCAGCCGTCGCCCGATACGACCCTCATGGAAGAGTCCCTTCGCGAGGAGGTCCGCCGCGCTCTGAGCACGCTGAGCGAGCGTGAGGCGCAGGTCATCCGGCTCTACTTCGGCCTCGACCAGGAGCACTCGCTCACGCTCGAAGAGATCGGCGAGAAGTTCAACCTCACGCGGGAGCGCGTCAGGCAGATCAAGGAAAAGGCAATCCGGCGGCTTCGCCATGCATCGCGAAGCAAAGCGCTTCGTGCGTACCTCGGCTGAGAACATACTGCCACACAAACAAAGCCCCGGACGACGGGGCTTTTTTGCAGTGCTGGCGGTCTGCGGCGTGGTCTTGTTGACGCTCGAGTCGTGCATGCCCGCTGCGCCCCGTTTCCGGACCGGAAGCACACCACACGCAGAGAAAAAGCCCGAGTCCCGGAGCGATAACGGCCGCAGGTTCGCATCGAAAGAGGCGGAAGAGGAACACAGGGAGGACGACAAGCGGCCGACCCCCGAGGTGGTGAAGAGCGTGACCTCCGGAGAGCGGTCGTTCCGCACCGAGAAGAACGAAGCGATCGCTCCTCTCGACCAGAGCAGGATGATGAGGGAGATCTCGCGTTACATGGGCGTTCCGTACCTGTTGGGAGGGGAAGATGTGAAGGGGATGGACTGTTCGGGATACACGATGGTCGTGTACAAGAACAGCATGAAGGTCCCGCTGCCGCGCACGAGCTCGGACCAGTTCCGGGAAGGCGCGCCTGTCAGGAAAGACGATCTGCAGTTCGGAGACCTGGTCTTCTTCAACACGACAGGGGAGCCCGCATCGCACGTAGGGATCTACATTGGCGACGACCTGTTCGCCCATGCAAGCGTTTCGCTTGGCGTCACGGTCTCCTCGCTGCAGAGCACGTACTTCATAAAGCGGTACGAAGGGGCGAAACGGATCATTCGATAGGATCCTTGTAGAGCGTTTCGCGCAGAGCACGCAACGGGAGCAACGAACGCAGAGATATAGAGTGCTGTAAGAAAACGTTGCGGGCGTTGCATGTCTGACCTACTCTGACCGCTGCGATCCTGCCTGCAGGTGTTCGGCAGGCAGGCGTTGCGCGAAACATACACAGGAGAGCTTCAAGAGCTAGAAACACAGCATGGCGCTACGACCAATATATCTGTACGGCGAAGAGGTCCTTCGCGAAAAAGCGAAGCCGGTAACGTCCATTCAGCCTGACATCGTCAAGCTGGTGTATGACATGTTCGAGACGATGCACAATGCCCGGGGCATCGGCCTGGCGGCGAACCAGGTCGGAGCGCTGCACCGGGTCATCACGATCGATATCTCAGGCATCGAAGAGGACGAGGAAGAGGGAAATGAGGAAGAGCGGACGGAGCACCGGACCTCACCGGGACTGCCGACGCAGCTTGCGCTCATCAATCCCGAGGTCCTCTCGGAGGATGGCACCTGGACAATGGAGGAGGGGTGCCTGAGCATTCCTGATGTCCGGGCGGACGTCAAACGTGCAGAGACCATCCGGGTCAGGTACCGCGACACGAGGTTCGAAGAGCAGGAGCTGATCGTGAACGGATTGCTCGCGCGCGTCATCCTGCATGAGATCGACCACTTGAACGGCGTCCTCTTCATCGACCATCTTTCGAAGACGGAACGGGGCCTGTTGTCCGCGAAGCTCCGGAAGATCAAGAAGGGTCAGACCGAAGCGACGTATCCTGTGCGCTCCCTCGCCGAGGAGAAAGAGCGTTCATGAGCCTCGTGTTCATGGGCACGCCGTCGTTCGCCGTTCCCAGTCTTCAGCGGCTCCTCGACGACGGGCACACGGTCGCTGCGGTGGTCACTGCGCCCCAGCGGAAGCGCGGACGAGGCCAGAAGCTGACAGATACGCCGGTCGGAGAGCTCGCGGCGTCGCGCGGCATTCCCGTGCTGCGGCCGGAAGACCTCAATGATGAGGCCTTCCGCGATGCCCTCACGGAGTATCAGCCGGATATCATTGTCGTTGTCGCCTTCCGGATCCTCCCCGAAAGCCTCTTTTCGATCCCGTCCCGCGGCATCTTCAATCTGCATGCGTCCCTTCTTCCGCGATACCGGGGCGCGGCTCCCATCCAATGGGCCATTCTGAACGGCGATGCTGAGACGGGCGTGACCACCTTTCTGCTGAAGCGGAAGGTCGATACCGGCGGCATCCTTCTTCAGGAACGTGTCCCCATCCGGGAGGATGAGAACGGCGGGGAATTGCATGACCGTCTCGCTGCTATCGGGGCAGATGTCGTCTCCCGCACGGTCAGAATGCTCGAAGCAGGACCTCCGAAGGTAATGGAGCAGGACGAGCGCGCAGTGAGCCTTGCGCGGAAGGTGCGCAAGGAGGACATGCAGATCGACTGGACGCGTCCTGCCGTCAGCGCTCACAATTGTGTGCGGGCGTTCTCGCCCGAACCCGGCGCATGGACGACGCTCCGGGGATCGACGTTCAAGGTGTTCCGTTCCTCGGTCGTTCCGGATGAGGGGAAATCCGATGCCGTACCCGGAACGGTGGTCCAAGTCTCGACGGAGTCGTGCATCGTACGCTGCGGTGAGGGATCGCTGTCGCTTCTGGAGGTGATGCTCGAAGGACGGAAGCGCATGCGCATCGACGAGTTCCTCCGCGGTTCTTCCATCTCGGCGGGCATGCGGCTCGGCGGAGCCGTTTCGTTGCCGGGGGCTTAAAAAAGGTCTATATTCACGGGTTCCGGGCCTCTGTCGGCTGTATGACGGTCCTACATATGCACCGACCGGCCGGAGAGGGTTGTCATTCCTGATACATGTCAAAAGTCCTTGTCATAGCGAACCAAAAAGGCGGGGTCGGCAAGACGACCACTGCCATCAACCTTGCGGCCTCCCTCGCGGCTGCTGAGAAGTGGGTGCTGCTTCTGGACATCGACCCGCAGGCGAACGCCACCAGCGGCGTCGGCGTGACGCCGTACGAAGGGAAGACGACCTACGAGGTCCTTGTGAACGAGATGGACCCGAACGACGTCATCCTCGAAAGCCAGATGCCGTTCCTGTCGGTCCTTCCGTCACACATTAACCTCGTCGGTGCGGAGGTGGAGATCGTCGACAAGGAAGGGCGGGAATTCCTCCTGCGCGAAGCGCTCAAGAAGGTCGACGACCGGTTCGATTTCGTGGTGGTGGATTGCCCCCCGTCGCTGGGATTGCTCACGCTGAACGCCCTCACAGCGGCCGACTCCGTGATGATCCCGGTGCAGTGCGAGTACTTCGCCCTCGAGGGACTGGGGCAGCTCTTCAACACCATCAACATGGTCAAGAAGAACCTGAACCCGAACCTCGACATCGAAGGGGTCCTCCTGACGATGTACGACTCGCGCCTCCGGCTGTCCAACCAGATCGTGGAAGAGGTGAAGCGGTATTTCGGCGACTCTGTGTTCAAGACGGTGGTGTCCCGGAACATCCGGCTCAGCGAAGCGCCGAGCTTCGGCAAGCCGATCCTGCTGTATGACGCGATCTGTTCGGGGACCCGGAACTACATGGAATTGGCCAAGGAAGTGATGAAGCGGAACGCGTTGTACGAACCGGTGCCGCCGGCACCGCTCACCCCCGGTAAAGAGGGTACATCATGACACAGCAACAGAAGAAGCGGGTGCTGGGCAGAGGCCTGAGCGCGCTCATTCCCAAAGGGCCGCGCATGGATGCAGCGGAGGGTCCGCGTGATCCTGTGAGCGCGGGAGCGGTGGCGAACATACCGGTCTCCGACATCAGGCCGAATCCCTTCCAGCCCCGCACAGACTTCGATGAGGCGGCCCTCGATGAGCTGATGCGCTCCATCAAGGAGAAGGGTATCATCCAGCCGATCACCGTCCGGAAAGTGGCGGACGGCTACCAGATCATCGCAGGGGAGCGCCGTCTTCGGGCAGCACAGCTGGCGAAGATCAAAGATATCCCGGCGTACATCATCGAGGTCTCGTCCGACGAGGACATGCTGGAGTTGGCGCTCATCGAGAACATCCAGCGGGAGCATCTGAACCCGATCGAAGTAGCGCATGCGTACCAACGGCTGCTGGACGAGTGCAAGCTCACGCAGGAGGATGTCGCTCAGCGGGTGGGGAAAGACCGCACGACGGTCACGAATTTCCTCCGTCTGCTGAAGCTTCCCGAGAAGGTCCAGGAGGGCCTCCGGAAAGGGAAGATCTCGATGGGTCATGCGCGGGCATTGGTCAACATTCCGAGCGAGAAGAGCCTCCTGAAGGTGTACGAGAAGATCATCCACGAAGGGCTTTCTGTGCGGAAGGTCGAGGACATCGTCCGCAAGGTGCCGGGGAAGGCGCCCGCAAAGCCGAAGAAGGGGGGCGTTACGACATCCCCGAGCGGCATTCAGAGCATCGAGGAGCAGCTGCGTCAGGCGCTGGGTACGAAGGTGCTGGTCCGGGCGAAGGGAGGCGGGAAGGGGGACATCGTCATCGAGTTCTATTCGCTGGACGAGTTCGACCGGCTGCTGGAGATCCTGACGTCGAAGTACCACTAGTAGCTTGCGGAAGAAGAATTTCTCGCAAAGAGCGCAACGGGAGCGGCGACCGCAACGAGGGGAAAGGTTCGTAATCACGTTCCGGCCGCTGCAAAGCTGAGATCCTCTGATCGTTGCGTGCGTTGCAATCGTTGCGGACGCTGCGAGAAACATACCGAGACATAACCGAAGGACATCTGACATGGCCATCACAAAAGTCTTCACCAGCGCCGCACCGGCGCCCATCGGTCCCTATAGTCAGGCCATCATCGTCAATGGCACGTTCGTGTATACCGCAGGGCAGATACCTCTGGACCCTGACTCCGGCAAGCTCGTCGACGGGGACATCCAGGCCCAGACCCGACAGGTGCTCAAGAATCTCGAGAAGATCCTGCTCGAGGCGCGTTCTTCGTTCCGGTCGGTGATCAAGACGACCGTGTTCCTGAAAGACATGGGAGAGTTCGCCGCGATGAACGAGGTGTATGCCGAGTTCCTGGGCGAAGCAGCCCCCGCCCGGTCAGCCGTCGAGGTCGCACGTTTGCCGAGGGACGTCCGTGTCGAGATCGAGGCCATCGCGCTTGTCGAAGGTTGATCGGGGGCTCTCTTCGGGCCTCCTCCTCCTCCTTTTGTATTTGATCTTTCCCCCTGCCTCAGCACAGGAACGGATCAACAACGTATTGATCCGCCCTGCTGCGCCCGATACCCCCGCAGTCGTGCTCGAAGGGGAGGTCGTCGATATCACTCCTGAAGAAAAATCCACCGTCCTGGCGATGCTCTTCTCCGCCGCACTACCCGGGGCCGGGCAGGTCTACACAGAGCGCTACATCACGATACCGGTGATCTGGGGGTTCGGCTACTACTTCGGGAACGAGGTGGTGAAGCAGAACGACAGGTACAGGGACTATCGCGCCCAATACGAGGCCTCGGTCGCCGCCGATACGGTCAACGGCATCGGGAACCTCCAGCTGAAGAGCATCCGGGATTTCTACAGGGACCAGCGGGACGAGTTCGCGGTCTACCTCGGGCTGACGTATCTGCTGAACATCGTCGATGCGTATGTGGGGGCGGCGTTGTACGGGTTCGACGTGTCGCCGAACCTCGGCGGGGGGGCTTCGATACGATTCACGATGCCGGTAGCGCGGCCGGGGCCATCTCCGGCGAGCCGGCATCGGGTCGAATAGGCTGGCAATCAGAGGCGGCGAACCCAACCACTGGAGACGTCATTGCGAGTCGAATCGGCGTTGTGTGTCAGGATTAGACCCCGCGGCAGCAGATTCGACGAAGCAATCCGCTGGCTGTGCTTTCTGCCAGAGCAGCCCCGGAAGCCCAGACGGATCTTCAGGCGAGTGGAGGCTCGGTTGTTCTCAGGTAGGTCACGGAGAGCGGATTGCCTCGGCACCGTCGTCGGTCTGGGCACCCAGTCTACGTTGTCATGCTGACGAAAGTCAGCATCCATACGTCTGTCGGCTGTGATGGGCATTCGTATGGATCCTGAATCGTGCCTGGCGGCACGTTCAGGATGACAATGACGCTGCTACCCCTACCGCGGACTCTCCGGCCGCTTCATCGCATCCAGCCCCATCTCCTCGATGACATCCCGGTAGGTTATCAGCCGGACGTTGTACTCCTCGAGCGCCTTGCGGAACTTCTCCGACAGCAGCGCATTCAGTTCCCCCTCCCGTTCCTTGCTCATGTTCTTCGGCCCGAACGGGTTCAGGTCCTCGAGGGCGGCCATCTCAGGATTGTCCAGCCCGACGTGGACGACCTGAAGATTCACACGTCCTGGCTTCAGCGCTGCGACCCGCACCACCAGCGTATCTGCCTTGTTGTCTCCCTGCGCATAGTATGTCCCGCTCGAATAGTCCTCGTTGAAGTACTGGGGAATGCCGAACCCGTACTCCTTCGCGAGCCGCTCCACGATCTCACGCCACTCTTCCTTCTCGACGGCCGCTCCCATGTGATGGTCGAGGTAGTCGATCCGAAGCCCGGATGCCAGCGCACGCTCGATCTGTGCGCGGAGCTCACGCTCCACCTCTTCCGTCTTCGGGCCGTTCGCCAGCAGTTTTGCGCGTGAGGGGAAGAAGAAGCCATTGCTGTCCACAAGGCTCGGCACCGCCGCCTGACCGAGCACAGGTCCCCACCGGTAGTTCTTCCATTCGGCATTGAGCGTGAGGTGGATGCCGACGGATGTCTCGGGGTAGCGCTTCAGGATCTCGACCGCCTCCTGATACCATGGGCAGGCGAACATCACAGAGGTCGAGATGCGCAGTCCGGATGCGAGGACCTTCTCGATGGCCAGGTTGACGTCATGGCACATGCCGATATCGTCGCAGCGGATGAGAAGGTTTGGCTGATCGCCGGTGCTTTGAGCTATGAGACCTGTGTGAAGAAGGGACAGCGTCAGCAGGAAAAGGATCGATCTGCTCAGGACCTTTCGCATGAAAACCTCCTGGTTGCTTATCGGTGGAAAGAATGTCTGCTGAAGATACGAAAATTAGGATGTGCGGAGAAGGTGCTGCAGCGCTTTGCGAAGTGTGGGCCACGTGAATGCGACGCCTGAAATGAGAAGCTTGACGCCTATGATGCCATTAGGAGTTTGCGGAAATACGTTTCTCGCCCGCCTGCCATCGCATGTGCTTAATACCGGCGGGCAGGCAACGCCCGGTACGATCGAAGAAATTCAGCAATGAAGCGACCGCAACGCTATTTTGAGTGAAAGTTCACCCTTTGCGCTCGTTGCTCCCGTTGTGAACGTTGCGCGAAACCTACTCCCGAGGAATTTTCCGCAACCTGTTGGATGGTCTTCAGTCGGATTCATCGCGACAACTCCGCTCCTATCCCAGGACGTGGTGGAATCATGCTCAAGTTCCTCGGCCTGCAAGATGTCATTCGCGCCAAACAGGTGATGCACAATCACTTAGGTTGTCCTCCCTAATTCTAGGGATTGACAGTGATTCGCCCGTTCGACATTATTGCAGTAAATGCGACTGTCTCGGACACTGGCTACTTCCTACCTAAGGCCAGAAAATTGCTTCGTGGCGCAATCGGATTAATCAGATAATCCTTTCCAATATGAAACTCCTCAGAGCCATCCTAATAGTTCTCATACTGCTGGCATCATCATGTTCCAAGGACAACGGAACGCAGCCAGGTGACAACGGCAAAGACTGGAGATCGATCGCGTGGGAGATCGATACCATCGCCTATCCGGGCTCCTATCAGACAGCGATGCGGAACATCTATTCAACCTCACCCGAGAATGTTTATATCGTCGGCTGGAATGACAGGGCGTTTGGTAAAATGTTCCACTACGATGGGATTTCATGGACAGACGTCCATCTTAACGTGTCTCAAGGGGGACTATTGTCGGTACCGGTTGATGGACTGTGGGCTATACAGGGATTTGGACCGAATAACATTTGGGCTGTCGGCGAAAGGTTATATGACAATCCCTATCCTCAGGAAGGCTACTCTGACAGTTCTGTGGTAATCCACTATAATGGTGCAGTTTGGCAGGAACAATCAATTGCTCCAAGCAGAGGTCGCCGGCTGCAGTGTGTTTGGGGTAGCAGCCCAACAGACATCTGGGCGGCCGGCATGAATACTGTGCTGCACTATAATGGAGTGAGTTGGAAGCAATTCCAACCACACTTTGTCCCAGACAATATCCAACTCCTTAGCATTGCTGGGCTCTCGGCTTCAGAGATCTATATGGTCGGATCCCGAGCAGACACCCAACCACCGACAGACACCACGTTTTACTTGCTATACCGTTTTGATGGAATTGCGTGGTCAATCATGGACTCTTCAGTGCAAACCGCAAGCTCACCTGTTCCAAGATTTGGAGTCCATCTCAAGGTCATCAATGGGAGTCTCTTCAGTGTCTATCCAGGCGTTTATAAAAAAACGGACGGGCAATGGCAATTGCTCTTTGATGGCGTCTCACCAATCGTCGATATCTGTGGCTTGAACGCGAACAGCATCTTTGCGGTAGGGCGATCCGGGGGGGTCTATCACTACAACGGATCAGACTGGCACTGGTTCTCTCTACTGACCGCACCGCAGATCGCCTATTTTTCAGCTTGGCAGGATGAGAGCGTTATTGTTGCAGTTGGCAACGACGGATTTCAAACATACGTGTTGATCGGAAAATAGGACGGCTCTGCCTCGGGAAGGATAGCCGACAAAGATGCGCAATTAGCCCGTGTGGAGGAGGTTCTCCAACGCGGCCCGTAGCTTCGGGAAGGCAAACTTGAATTCGGACGCCTGCAGTTTGTTCGAGACCGCCCTCTGACCCGAAAGCACCAGCGGTCGGGCCATCTCTCCAAGGATCATCTTCAGAACGAACCCCGGCACCGGAGCCCATGAAGGTCGGTGCATGATCCTCCCCAGCTCTTTCGCGAAGTCCTTCATCCGAACATATTCCGGCGCGGCAATGTTGAACGGTCCGGAAAGGGATGGAGTGGTGATGGCGTGCATGATCGCCCGGACCTCGTCATCGATGTGCACCCACGGAAACCACTGACGGCCCGAGCCGAGCGGCCCTCCCACGAAGAGCCTGAAGGGGATGAGAAGCTTCTGGAGTGCGCCGCCTGTGGGATCGAGCACCACCCCCGTCCGCGGGAGCGCAACCCGAACGCCATACCGCTCCGCCTTCATCGCCTCTTTCTCCCATGCAATGCAGATTTGTGCGAGGAAATCTCTCCCCGGAGCGCGGTCCTCGTTGCAATCCCCCTTCGGTACATCGCCGTAGTATCCGACCGCGGATGCGTTGACCAGCACGGAGGGCTTCTGTGATGCTGTGCGGATGGCTTCGACGATGGCCCGGGTCGCTTCGATGCGGCTGTCCATCAACCGCTTCTTGCGCGCGGATGTCCACCAGCCCCCGCCGATATTCTCACCCGCAAGATTGACGACAGCGTCGGCGTGTTCTATCTCGGCGGTCCACGGCCCGGAACTCCTCCCGTCCCACGGGATCGCCCGCTGGCCCTCAGCTCGCCGCGAGAGTGTGGCCACGGTGTGTCCGGCTTCGAGTAATCGGGTTGTGAGGCGGCGGCCTATGAATCCTGATCCGCCGGCTATGACAATATGCATGGAGCGCTCCGGGTGTCTGGTTCGTCTATAGGCTATTTGACGAGTGCCAACACATCGTGTACACCATTCTGTGCCAAGACATCGTGTACAT
>CAZHOJ010000014.1:0-62711 GCA_964534125.1 uncultured Ignavibacteriaceae bacterium | reverse complement strand
GATGTACACGATGTCTTGGCACAGAATGGTGTACACGATGTGTTGGCACTCGTCATCTACTCTATAGTAAACGAGGAACCGCAGGCAATCGAGCAGCTGCGGCCCGACACCCCTCCCCTGCTGGTTGGTCTCATCCAGAAATGCCTCGAAAAGGACCCAGCCGACCGGTATCAGCACATGGAAGACATCGTCAGCGAGCTTCGGCGGTCACAGAAGAAGACCAGCCGCGTCATGCGGACATCGTCGTACATGCCGGCTCAGCCCCAGACGTCTGGCCCGGCGACGGGTCCCGTTACGGGGACGTCCATCCCTGCCGAAAGCTCGGCTCCACCCAGTGCGATGAAGCGATACGGACTGTATGGAGGTATCGTCCTCGTATTTGCAGTGATCGGTTGGTTCGTGATGATGCCCTCCGGCATTTCGGTCAATCCGGATATGGCCACAAGGGTCCTGCAGGTGCCCTTCACGCAGTACTCATATCCCAGCCTCTCCCCCGACGGCAAATGGATCGCATTCCCTGCCGCCGACGCCACGGGAAAATGGGACATCTACTATATGCACGTGAACGGCGGAGAGCCCCGGAAGATCACGAACGACGCGACACAGTTCATCCAGCAGTCTGCGGATATCTCACCCGACGGGAGCGAGATCACATACGACAAACCGAACGACAACCATGCAAGTCATGACATCTACGCCATCTCGGCACTTGGCGGAACGAGCCGGTTGCTGGCCTCGCGGGGTATCGCACCGAAATGGCGGCCGGACGGCAAGCGGGTCGGATTTCAGCGCCAGCCGGGAGATTCGCATATCAATGCGGAGTCGGGCTTTATAGAGTTCTGGAGCGTTGATGGGGACGGAAAGGACCTTCGCCTCGAATACAAGGATACGCTGTTCGTGACGAAGGGAGGCAACTACCGGTACGGCTACTGCTGGTCGCACGACGGTCGATCGATCGCCTGGATACGGTCGTATTCTTCATCGTCACATGTCCTGGTAACGATCAACCTCAATACCGGTGAAGAACGGATCCTCACGGCAGGTGATGAGAATATCGATGACATGGGATGGACCTCGGATGACCGGATCATCTTTTCGTCCAATCGGGCCGGTAACACGAACCTGTGGGCGATCCCGGCCTCAGGCGGTGAGGCCGTTCAGGTGACGAAAGGTGGCGGACCGGACATTGGGATCGCTGTCGACGCTTCCGGACAGAATGTCGTCTATCTGCAGCAGCAGAAGGTCGGATTCCTCTGGACACAGAGGATCGACGGAGGTGCGGCAAGGCAGTTGACGTTCGATGAGCGGGAGATCATAGAACCTGCCCAATCGCCCGATATGAGCAGGATCGCATTCGTCATGAACGACCCGGATCCCCTGACACCCAGGAACGATCTATACGTGGTGAATGCGAACGGAACGGATCGTCGGAGACTGACAAACGGAAATTCGAACACACGCCGCCCTGTCTGGTCACCGGACGGCAAATACATAGCCTACACGATGGTCCCGACGCAGGCAGGAGCAGATACGGGCCGGCCACGGCATTACGTGGTGAGCGCGGACAATCCGGGCGCACCGAAGCTCGCCGGCACCTGGTATAGCGTGCTGTGGCTCGATAAGGGCCATACCCTGTCCACAAACGGCCTGCACACGTTCATCAACACCGTTGCGACCGGGGAAACGCGAAGATTCTTCACAGATTCGTCGACCGTCTGGATGGTCAAAGACGGCAGGAAGATCGTCTACTATGACCGTCGCCCTGCAAGCCGGGGATGGTGGTCCGTGGAGGCACAGGCTCTTGTGGCTGATGAGCTCCTGAAGCAGCCGGGTGATGTGGTCATGCCTGCACTCAGGGGAAAACCCCGTAAGATCAATGATGCACCGAGCTATCTCTCGCGATATACCAGCTGGGCAACGTCCGCTGGCATGGTCGCACAATTCGATGGCCCCGAAAAGCTGCGCTTGATCTCTCTGTTGGACGGCCGAGAACGCGCTCTGGAGGATACCTTCACGGGCCTGGACAATGGATCGATCGACCTGTCAGAAGACGGGAAGACAGTCATCTACGTCACACCTCGGCTGAGCTCGAGGCTGGTGTTGCTTGAGGGCGTATTTCAATAGAGATCGATCATGCTGGCCCCGACCCTCAATAGGATCACCCGATCCTCCCGCCTCTACCGCAAGGTGATGCGCGAGGACCTTCGTGCTGGCGACTGGATCATCATCCGGACCGCCTCCTCGGAGTACCGCATGCGGATGCTGAAGAACGGCATGGTGCACACGACGGGCGGATGGTTCGATAAGAAAGGCTTCACGCCCGTCATTATCGGCGTCACCGGGGCCACATGGGGCGGAAGCTGTCATATGCCGGGAGTCTTCGCGGCAGTCGGACTGCGTCTGGAGTTCAGAAATCGCGTGATTACTAGTCCGGTACGGAAGATCGTGGTATTTCCCGGAAGGTCTGGGAATTAGATCGCTTCATCGGTCGCGTAACCAGCCACGCTCCCGCTTGTCGTTTTTTTCCCGATATTGAGTTCTACAAGTGGTGTTCACAAACAGGAATAATCATGGCTGACCAGACCATCGAACAGCTCCGCGAGGAGAATTTTCGCCTTCGCCAGGCCATCGACGAGCTGTCGATCCTCAACGACCTCGCGCGCTCCATCGCCGTCCAGAAGGACTCCGAGGACATCATGCACACCATCGTCCGCCGCTCCATCCGGGCCGTGAACGCCGAACAGGGCGTCATCACGCTCGTGAAGGAGGACGAAGGGGATTCGATGAAGACCCTCATACGGAGCATGGTCAGCACGCTCGGCCAGGAGAAGTACCACTTCACCCAGGAGCTGCTCGGGTGGATGTACCTGAACAAGAAGCCGCTTCTGATCAACGACCCTGAGAACGACCAGCGGTTCCGCAATCTCTCCACCGAACTGGCCTTCCGCACGCTCCTCGCCGTGCCGCTGATGGTCAAGTCGCGGCTCATCGGCATCCTGACCCTCTACGACCGCAAGGACGGCGGCGTCTTCACCGAGGACAACGCCCGCCTTCTTGCGATCATCGCCGGCCAGTCCGCACAGATCGTGGAGAACGCACGGCTGGAAGAGGAAGAGAAGGAGTTCGCGAAGATGCGGGAGGAGCTGACCGTCGCGGCCTCCATCCAGAACGACCTTCTGCCATCGACAATGCTGGACATTCCGGGCTATGAGCTGTACGCCTCCACGCTCCCGGCTGCCTCCGTCGGGGGCGATTACTATGACTTTCTCGATGCAGAAGGGGCGGGAACGTCCCTGTGCGTCGGGGACGTCTCCGGCAAGGGTATGCCAGCCGCTCTGCTGATGGCCAATCTGCAGGCAACGCTCCGGGCCGGGCTCGAAGCAAGCGGACATCCGGGGAAGGTCCTGGAACAGTCGAATCGGCTCCTGCACCGGAGCACAAGTGCGGAGAAGTTCGCCACAGTCTTCCTGGCCACGATCGACAATGCCCTGCATGAACTCACGTACGCCAATGCCGGCCACGATCCGGCGATACTCCTCTCCACCGACGGGGCGGTGCGGGAACTCCCCGCGACGGGACTCCCCGTTGGCCTGTTCGAATCGGCGACGTACGATGAAGCGAAGGTGCCGTTGGGCCCGTCAGATGTGCTGATCGTGTTCTCGGACGGTATCACAGAGTCCATGGATACGAAGGCTAATCAGTTCGGCCGCGAACGCATCCTCGAGGCCGTCACAAAGGTCCGGCATGGCTCGGCAGATGAGATCGCAAAGACCCTCATCACAGCAGTCGAAGCATTCAGCAAGGGGGCACCGCAATCGGACGACAGGACGCTGCTCATCCTCAAGAGGACCGTATGAAGCTCGCGGTCATCTCCGATATCCACGCGAACCTGGAGGCGCTGCACGCCGTCCTGAAGGACATCGATGCCCATCGTCCGGATGACATAGTCTGCCTGGGAGATGTCGTCGGGTACGGTGCAGACCCCTCCCCCTGCCTCAACATCATCCATGAACGATGCTCCATGATCATCCTGGGGAACCACGACGAGGCCGCATTCAATCCCGAACAGGCGATGTACTTCAATTTTCACGCCCGCATTGCCGTCGAGTGGACCTACCGCGCCCTTTCGGAGAAAGAACGGGAATTGCTGAGGAGCTTCCCGCTGAAGGCCGAGCGTGAACAGATACTCCTGGTCCATTCGACGCCGCACGAGCCGCAGGAGTGGGAATACATTATCGATGAGGTCGACGCACAGCATGCATTCAGGTCCTTTTCTCAGAAGATCTGCTGCGTCGGGCATTCTCATGTTGCGGCCGTATACTCCGAGGATCCGAAGCTCACACCGGACAAGCCCGGCTACCGGGCGCTCGTGAACGTCGGCAGTGTCGGCCAGCCGCGGGACCGCGACCCGCGCGCGTCGTGGTGCCTCATCGACACAGACTCGTGGTCCATCGACATCCATCGCGTCGAGTACGATATCGATACTGCTGCAAACAAGATCCGGGCTGCAGGGCTTCCCCCCCAGCTCGCGGAACGTCTGTACCACGGCATGTAATCCCACGTTGTCCCGATCATTTCAAGGAGTCACATACGCATGAAACTCTTAGCAATCAGCGCTTTGCTCATCGCGCTTTGCTGGCCCGGCCTTGCCCAGGAAACTCCCCTGGCGTTCACGGGCGCGCTCATTTACCCTGTCGAAGGACCTCCGATCGAGAACGGCGTCCTCGTCGTTACGAACGGAGTGGTCGTATCGGTCGGTCCCCTGGGAACAGTCATCCCGGAGAACGCCACACGCATCGACATCAGCGGCAAGGTCATCATGCCCGGCCTCGTCGATACGCATAGCCACATCGGCGACGGCTCCGGCGGCGACAGGTCATCCGCGCTACACCCGGACGTGCGGATCATGGATGCCATCAATCCGCGGTCGGAGGATTTCAAGAAGGCTCTCGCCGGCGGGATCACAACGGTGAACGTCATGCCGGGCTCAGGACATCTGATGAGCGGCCAGACGGTCTATCTGAAACTCCGGGAGGCCCGTGCGGTCGAGGACATGCTCTTCTGCAAGGACCCGCTCAACGACATCTGCGGCGGGATGAAGATGGCCAACGGCACGAACTCCATCCGGGAAAAGCCGTTCCCCGGCACGCGGGCCAAGTCGGCGGCACTCGTCCGCGAGCTCTTTGTGAAAGCGCTTGACTACAGGAAGAAGGTCGAAGCAGCGAAGGGGGATGAGGAGAAGATGCCCAAGCGCGACCTGCAGATGGAGGCGATGCTCCAGGTCCTTGATGGGAAACGCATCGTCCACCACCACACGCACCGGGCGGACGACATCATGACCGTCCTTCGCCTTCAGAAGGAGTTCGGATTCCGCGTCGTCCTGCAGCACGTGACGGAAGCATATCTTGTCGCCGATGAGATCGCCGCGGCGAAGGCCCCCTGCTCCATCATTGTCATCGATGCCCCGGGGGGCAAACAGGAGGCCATCAACCTGAACTATGTCAACGCGAAGCTCCTCGACGATGCAGGCGTGGATGTCGCATTCCACACCGACGACGGCATCACGGATTCCCGTCTGTTCCTCCGGTCAGCCGCCTTCGGCATCCGGGGAGGCCTGTCGCGCGAGAAGGCGATGGAAGGGCTCACGCTCGCGGGAGCCCGCATGCTCGACCTGCAGGACCGGGTCGGTTCGCTGAAGCCCGGCAAGGACGCCGATTTCCTCATCCTCTCGGGCGACCCGTTCAGCGTCTATACCCGTGTGGAGCAGACCTGGATAGAGGGAACGAAGCGATTCGACCTGAACGATCCCGAGGACCACAAATTTGCGGTCGGAGGGTATGACGTGTACCCGTTCGACGTCACACTCGACGCCTGCGGAGGAGGGGAATGATGAGGACGAAAAAAAGATCCTTGCTTGAGCGAAGAGCGAAAGGTGAAAGGGGAAACGTGTACATCCCGGCTCTGATCCTCCTTGCCCTCTGCCCCCTGCTCCCTGCGTCTGCTCAAACCGCGATTGTCGGCGAGACCATCTATACCATGGACGGGCCGCCTGTTACGAACGGCGTTGTACTCATCAGGGACGGAAAGATCGCAGAGGTCGGGAAGGCATCCGACATCAGCATCCCGGACGGATTCAAGGTCCTCCGGGGCAAGGTCGTGACTCCGGGCATCATCGATGCGCACACCGTTGTGGGCCTCGCGGGCATTCTCAATGTCGACCATGATCAGATGCAGCTCGAGAAATCATCACCGATGCAGCCTGAACTCCGCGCCCTCGATGCATACAATCCCCGTGAGGACCTCGTTGCCTTCGTCCGTGACCTTGGGGTGACCACGATCCATACCGGCCACGCCCCCGGCGCCCTCGCCAGTGGGACCAGTATCGTCGTCAAGACGGTCGGCGGAACGGTCAATGAGGCGCTCATCCATCCCGGAATGGTCACGTTCACCGCTGGCAGGGCGGTCCAGAGCAACTTTCAGAGCCCGGGCACGAGCGCGAAAGCGATCTCTGTCCTCCGCTCCGAGCTGCTGAAAGCCCGAGAATACTCCGAGAAGCTGCGGTCGAAGGACGAGTCCAAAAGGCCGTCACGCGACCTGAAGCTCGAGAAGCTGGCAGAGGTGCTCGACCGCAAGGTGAAGGTCCTCTTCACTGCCCAGAAGGCCACCGACATCCAGGCGGCGCTTCGCGTACGTGAAGAGTTCGGGTTCGATATGGTCCTCGACGGAGCGGCCGAGGCCCCGCTCGTCCTGGATGAGATAAAAACGGCCGGCATTCCCGTCGTCATCCACCCCACGATGGTAAGACCCGGCGGGGACACCCGGAGCGCGTCGTTCGAGACGGCCCGCATACTGCATGACGCCGGCATTCTCTTCGCCTTCCAGAGCGGCTACGAGAGCTATGTTCCCAAGACCCGCATCGTGCACTATGAAGCGGCTGTGGCAGCAGGCCACGGCCTCCCCTTTGACGCAGCCCTCTCGGCAATAACGACCAATCCGGCCCGCATCCTGGGCATCGAGGAGCGCGTGGGATCCCTCGAAGAGGGAAAGGACGCGGACCTCGTTGTGTGGGATGGCGACCCGTTCGAATACACAACGCATGTGTGCGGTGTGGTCATCGATGGGCAGGTGGTGAGCGAGGAATGTCGATGAGAGATGGAAGATAAGAGATAGAAGATGAGAGACGGGATGGTCCGGGTGGTTTTCTCCGGACCTGCCGTCTCTCGTCTTCCTGCTTCCTACTTTCTACTCTCTCCTCTCTGCTTTCTACTTTCTGGAAGCCATCTCAAAAACATTTCTCGCAACGACCGCAACGGAAAAAAAAGAAAGCTCGCAACGTAGGACCCTTACATTATGTTCAGTTCTACGTTGCGCCTGCCTGCCGCAGGCAGGGGCGTTGCCTTCTTTGCGAGCTTTGCGAGAAACCATCCTGTGCAGAATATTTTTTGAGATAGCTTCTAGTCTTGTCCCCCCCTTGCGTTTCACTCTCCTAGTCATTACTCTCTCCCATGGCTTTTGTCCTCTCTATCCGGCAGAAACGGCAGTCTGATCCTGCCAGCTTCCTGCTTCCGTACCGACCCCGCATCGATGTCATCGACGCTGAAGGGATCTCTGTTCCCCGCTACACGGCGGAGTTCTGGACGTCAAAGCAACGTGCTGCATCTGCGCTCCATGAGGTATCGTATCGCGCGTGCTTCAAGCCGGCGCTCGTGAAGTTCTTCATCGATCACCTTTCGCAGCCCGAAGAGGTCGTCTACGATCCGTTCGGAGGGAGGGGAACCACCGCCATCGAGGCGGCGCTGAACGGCCGGATGTTCATCACCAACGATATCAATCCGCTGCACAAGATCCTGGCACGTCCGCGCTTCTACCTGCCCGACATGCACGCGCTTGAACGACGGCTCTCCCGCATCCCCTTCCGGGCAGGCGTCCGGGCAGACATCGACCTCTCGATGTTCTACCATCGCGAGACCGAAGCGGAACTTGTGTCGCTCCGGACGTACCTCGACCATCGCCGGACTGCGGGGAGCGAGGACGTTCTCGACAGATGGATCCGCATGGTGGCAACGAACCGTCTGACAGGGCATTCGTCGGGGTTCTTCTCGGTCTACACGCTCCCGCCCAACCAGAGCATCACGCCTGACCGGCAGCGCATCATCAACCGCCGCCTTGGGCAGCGTCCGGCCTACCGGGACGTCCGGAAGATCATCCATCAGAAGTCCCGGAAGCTCCTCAGCGGCATCACCCGCGAGCAGTACATCTCCCTCGCCGTCGCCGGTCAGTCCGGCAGGTTCCTCACGACAGATGCACGGCGGACGAAGAGCATCGCCGCAGAGCACGTCTCCCTGACGGTCACGTCCCCGCCTTTCCTGAACATCGTCGACTACGCCACGGACAACTGGCTCCGATGCTGGTTCAACGGCATCGATGCCAGCCGCGTTGCGGATTCGATCACGACCACAGCATCGCTCGACGAGTGGCGACACGTCATGTCCGGCGTCTACCGGGAACTGCATCGTGTCACACGCCCAGGCGGATGGGTCGCGTTCGAGGTGGGCGAACTCCGCAACCGGAGCATCCATCTCGATGAGGTCGTGGTCCCTCTCGGCGTCGCACAGGGCTTCGTGTGCAGAGCGATCGTCATCAACGCGCAGCAGTTCACGAAGACCTCGAACATCTGGGGCATCGACAACAACGAACGCGGCACGAACACGAACCGCATTGTCCTGTTCGAGAAGGCGACGTAGCCGCCCGCGTCCGTACTGCATCAGACCATTTCTCTCACCATGACGATCCGAAGGTCAGGTATGCGCAGAATGATCATGCTCGTCGCTCTTCTGCTTGTCGGCGCTTCTTCGTTCCCGCTCAGCGCACAGGACGCACAGAGCAGGAATCCCGCTTCAGAGGAGATGATGAAGGACGCAACGTGGTCCGGCGAAAAGTTTGCGGCCCTGCTCAACGCGATACCGGACACGAAGCTCGATTGGAGGCCTGCCGAGGGAGTGCGCTCGTTCCGGGAGCTCTTCACTCACTTCGCAGATGCGAACCATTTCTTTATGACATTTGTCTGAGGCAGGATGCCCCACGATCCGAACATGCCGGCAGACCAGCAAGCGCGAGAGAACAGGATCGGGAACAAGGCCGACCTGATGAACCATGTCACGACATCGTTCAAAGGGTCTGCGCAGATCCTCGGCAGCCTGACGGCCGAACAGCTGAATGCCCAGGTGGACATGTTCGGACAGACGGTGACCGGCCGGGGTGCGATGCTGACAACCCTGGGACATATGCACGAGCATCTCGGGCAGGCGATCGCGTATGCCCGGATGAATGGCGTCACACCCCCCTGGTCACAAGGCGACTGACCTGTCATGCGAGACCTGCGTCTGCCTTGGCATTCGCCGGTCTCTGTTCCCTCTCCATCCTGCCTTCCCCGCTCTGACTCCCTTCCTGTTTTTTTCTATATTGGTCTTCCGCAATGAAGACCGCACACGAGGACATCGCTCCCCTCATCAGGGCCGCATTACAGGAGGACATCGGACCGGCGGATGTGACGACGGAGAGCATATTTTCTCCGGAGGATATCGCACACGGCAGGTTCATTGCGAAAGCTGACGGCATCGTCGCGGGCCTCTCCGTTGCCGCGATGGTTTTCGATACGCTCGACCCAGGCTGCAGGTTCTCCGCAGCCGTCAACGACGGCACCGTGGTCTCGCCGGGGATGCTGCTGGCAACGATCGATGGCCCGGCCCGCGCTGTCCTGACAGGAGAACGCACGGCACTGAACTTCCTCCAGCGCATGTCCGGGATCGCCACCATCACGCAGGCATTCGTCCGTGAGGTCGAGGGGACCGGATGCACTATCCTCGACACCCGCAAGACCGCACCGGGCCTGAGGATCCTCGATAAGATGGCCGTCCGGATCGGCGGCGGACAGAACCATCGGGCCGGCCTCTACGATATGGTCCTCATCAAGGACAACCATATCGACGCAGCAGGTTCGATGACAGCGGCCGTCGGGCGGGTTCGCAAAGGTCCGCATCGCACGCTACCCGTCGAGATCGAATGCCGCACCCTCGACGATGTTCGCGAAGCGCTCTCGCTGGGCGTCAGCCGGATCATGCTCGACAATATGGATCCCGGCACGATCAGGAAGGCCGTCACACTTGCAGCGGGGACCGTCCCCCTGGAGGTCTCGGGGAACGTTTCGCCCGAGAATGTTCGTTTGTACGCAGAGACCGGCGTTGCGTACATCTCCATCGGAGCCCTCACACATTCTGTACGGGCTCTGGACATCAGCCTCACCCTGGAGACCTCCCGGGGATGATCCGGATCCAGAACGCGCTTTCACTATGGCACAGATGAACACGATAGAATCCGCTGACACCCTCTACGAAGCCCTTCGCACCAGGCTCCACGATGTCGTGCCCGATGCGGAGATCCGCCACAAGGCGG
This sequence comes from uncultured Ignavibacteriaceae bacterium, assembly GCA_964534125.1. Taxonomy (GTDB): domain Bacteria; phylum Bacteroidota; class Ignavibacteria; order UBA10030; family UBA10030; genus 2-02-FULL-55-14. Next base: position 52,259 of record CAZHOJ010000014.1, on the reverse strand, counting down.
GCATCGCGGCAGAGATCAACCGGCTCAAACGGGAACGAAACGCGGTGATCCTCGGCCACAATTACATGGAACCCGCTCTCTTCCACTCCATCCCCGATTTCGGGGGCGATTCGCTCGAACTGAGCAGGAAGGCCGCCGAAACGACACAAGACATCATCGTGTTCTGCGGCGTCAGGTTCATGGCGGAAACGGCGAAGATCCTCAATCCCACCCGGACCGTCCTGCTGCCGGCAAAGAAGGCGGGTTGCTCACTCGCAGACGGCATCACCGCAGAGGATGTCCGCAACCTCAGGAAAGAGTATCCGGGCGTCCCTGTCGTCTCATACATCAACACGAATGCAGATGTCAAGGCCGAATCGGACATTATCTGTACATCGGGGAATGCCGCCCGCGTTGTCGGCTCATTGAAGACCGAGACCGTCATTCTCCTTCCGGACGAGTACCTTGCCGGCAATGTCGCCAAAGAGACCGGCCGCCACATCATCTTCCCCACCAGAGGCATACCGAAGACAAGTTCCACGACGATGGAATACAAGATGATCGGATGGACCGCGAAGTGTGAGGTCCATGACAAATTCACCGTCGAGGATATCCGGAACGTCCGCGCACAGTTCCCCGATGTCGTTATCCTCGCCCACCCGGAGTGCAGGCCTGAAGTTGTGGAAGCGGTCGATTTTTCCGGCGGTACCTCGGCGATGGTGAAATATGTCGAGCAGACGAAGGCCCCCCGATACCTGCTTCTGACAGAATGTTCGATGGGAGACAATATCGCGGCATCGCATCCTGAAAAAGAGATGCTCCGCATGTGTTCGGTCCGATGCCCGCACATGAACGAGATCACGCTCGAGGACACGCTCGAATCCCTCCGGCAGACGCGCTACGTGATCGAGGTGCCCGAGGATATCCGCCTTCGCGCCTACGCCGCGCTCGAAAAGATGCTCCAGGTGGCCTGACTCATGGCGCAGAAAGATCTCATGACGACAGATGTTCTTGTTATCGGCTGCGGCATCGCCGGCGGGGTCGCCGCCCTCGAACTGGCCGAGGCAGGGATCGATGTGACCGTCGTAACGCTTTCCCCCAGGCCGGAAGAATCCAATACCTACTATGCCCAGGGAGGCATCGTCTACCAGGCCGAGGAGGACTCACCCGAGCTCCTGATCGAGGACATCATGCGGGCCGGCGCCGGCATGTCCAACCGCGCGGCGGTCGAGATCCTCGCACGGGAGGGACCGGCTCTCGTTCGCTCGCTGCTCCTCGACAAGATCGGCGTCCCGTTCGACCGTACCTCGTCCGACGGGCTGTCGCTGGTGCGCGAGGGAGGGCATACCCTCGAACGCATCCTCCACGCTGCAGATGCGACCGGCAGCGCCATCGAAAAGAAGCTCCTCAATTCCCTCGCCTCGTTCAAAAATGTCACGCTGCTCACCCGCCACACAGCGGTGGACCTCCTCACCCCTGCACACCATGCGGTGAACCGGCTCTCGATCTACGACAGACCGTCCTGTGTCGGAGCCTACGTGCTGAACCAGGCATCGGGCGAGGTCGTGAGGGTCATCGCAAAACGGACCGTCCTCGCCACCGGCGGCCTGGGACAGATCTTCCTCCGCACGACCAACCCGCATGGCGCACGCGGCGACGGCCTTGCGATGGCATACCGCGCCGGCGCCCGGGTCATCAATTGTGAGTTCATCCAGTTCCATCCGACATCGTTCTTCAAGGTCAACGCCCCCTGCTTTCTTATCTCTGAGGCCGTTCGCGGCGCGGGGGCCCGCCTCGTCGATGATGAGGGAACGCCATTCATGGAGCGATACGACCCGGAATGGAAGGACCTCGCCCCGCGTGACGTGGTCTCGCGAAGCATCCACCAGGAAATGCTCTCCCGCGGGCTCTCGAACGTCTTCCTCGATGTGGCTTCTGTCCTTCCGGCTGAAAGGATCCGGGAATCGTTCCCGTCGATCCATCAGAAGTGTCTCACCTACGACATCGACATGACAAAGGTCCCCGTGCCCGTCGTTCCCGCTGCGCACTATTTCTGCGGCGGAGTGTGGGTCGACGAATGGGGACGATCCACGATCAGGGACCTGTTCGCTGTCGGAGAGGTCTCCTGCACTGGCATCCATGGGGCCAACCGGCTCGCCAGCACATCGCTCCTCGAAGGCCTGGTATGGGGCTATCGGTCCGCCCAGGAGATCAGGAGGACGATCGGAGAGTCAACGCTTTATGCGCCCGAAGATATCCCATCCTGGCATCAGACCGGCACCGAAGAACCCGATACAGCGCTGATACAGCAGGACCTTCAGGCGATCAAGCATGTCATGTGGAACTATGTCGGGCTTGTGCGTACGGACCGCCGGCTGCAGCGTGCGATCCGGGAACTCCGAAACCTTGAGAACGAGATCGAACGCTTTTACCGCGCTGTCAGACTGACCGACGGCCTCATCGGGCTCCGCAATGCCGTCCGCTCGGCGCTCATCGTCGCCATCGCCGCATGGGAGAACAAGTCGTCGGTGGGGTGTCACTATAGAGTCTAGCGGGGGGGGTAAGCGTTGGTCATTGGAAATTCAGCATTGGTCGTTCAGTATCCTCTTGTTCACAGCATGTCTTCTGATCTGTTCACATCATCTTCAACCGGATCCTCTATGAAAAAGCTCGTCACCACCCTTTCCATCGCGTTGTTCGCACTCATCGCGTGCTCGCCCGAAACCGGAGCACAGACCGGTCAGACGGTCATCCTTGTGTCATTTGACGGCTTTCGGCATGACTATATGGACCGGGGGATCTCCCCAAACCTGACCACCCTGGCCGGGGCCGGTCTTCGTGCAAAAAGCATGAGACCCGTCTTTCCATCCAAGACATTCCCCAATCACTACTCCATCGCAACGGGATTATATCCCTCGAACCACGGCATCGTGTCGAACACGATGTATGACAAGGATGCCAACGCATGGTTTCGCATCTCGGATACCGTCGCCGTACGGTCGAGCCTCTGGTGGCACGGTGAGCCCATCTGGTCAACAGCGGTGAAACAGGGCCAGCGCTCGGCATGTTTCTTCTGGGTCGGCTCGGAGGCCGAGGTCGCGGGCGTACACCCCACCTACTGGAAAAAGTATGACGGCTCCGTTCCGCATGAGGTGAGGGTCCGGACCGCTCTTGAATGGCTCGACCTTCCGGAAGCGGCGCGTCCATCGCTGATCACGCTCTATTTCGACGATACCGACGGCGCAGGACACCGGTACGGACCGGAGGCACCGGAGACCAATGATGCCATCGCCCGCGTGGACTCCGCCCTGGGCCTGCTCATCGATGGGCTTCGCGAACGGGATCTCTTCGACACGGTGAACCTCATCGTCCTCTCTGACCATGGGATGACCCAACTTGACCCTGAGCGCGTGATCTATTGGGACGACGTACAGGACCCCTCGACGGTCACCGTCATCGACCAGGGTCCGCTGCTGGCACTGAATGCCCCGGCCGAGAGCCTGTCCGTGATATCCGAACGTCTTGGCAGGCTGGGGCCTCACGTCACCGTCCTGAGCGACGAGGTCCTCCGCGAGCGTTTTCAGATGAACAGAACCCCCCGTGTTCCGGACGTCATCGCCCTGGCAGACGAAGGCTGGATGGTGCTGCAGCGGCGTACGATGCGGAGACCTGTGTCAGGTGGAACGCATGGATATGACAATGAGGCACCTGACATGCAGGCCTTCTTCGTCGCTCACGGCCCCGCGTTCAGGAGGGGCGCGGCCGTCGAACGCGTCCATGCCGTGGACGTCTATGCGTTGGTCGCCCATATGCTGGGGCTCGAGCCCGCACCCAACGACGGCTCGTTCGACCGGATCAGGGAGGTCCTGAAGTAAGGTATCCCATTGGCCAGGCTCAAACTTCATATCCCTGAGGCCTTCGCCTTCGAGACCGAGATCCCCCTGCGCATCTCGGACATTAACTACGGCGGCCATCTCGGCAATGACGCTGTTCTCTCCCTCATCCACGAGGCCCGCGTCCGGTACCTGACGTCCCTCGGGTATTCCGAGATCGATATCGAAGGGACATCGATCATCATGTCCGATGCTCATATCGTATTCCGGAGCGAGGGATTCTACGGAGACACACTTCTCATACGAGTCACACCGGGTCCGCCGGAGGGTGTTCGTTTCGACCTCTTTTACGCGCTGATGAACAAAGCGACCGGAAAGGAAGTGGCACGCGCACGCACCGAGATCACCTTTTTCGACTATGGATCGAGAAAGGCTGTGCAGGTCCCCGAAAGGTTCATCAGCAGGATCGGCCGTCAATGAGCTGCTACGCGGGGAGGACATGCCCATGACCCCGAACGCCGCAGACGGACCGCTGACGATCAGGCCCGGAACCGATCGGGACGTCCCTCTCATCCTCCGCTTCATCAAACTTCTGTCCGTCTATGAACAGCTGGCACACGAAGTGGTGGCGACCGAGGAGGTCCTTCGCGAAGAGCTCTTCGGCGCAAGACCGTCAGCGGAGGTCCTGCTCGCGTTCCTCGGAGACGAACCGGTCGGCTTCGCCCTGTTCTTCCACAACTTCTCGACCTTCAAAGGCCGGAAGGGACTATACCTCGAGGACCTCTACGTGCTCGAGGAACACCGGGGTAAAGGGATCGGCAGGACACTGCTCGTCCGGCTTGCTCAGATCGCAGTGGAACGCGGATGTGCCCGTTTCGAGTGGTCTGTCCTCGACTGGAACGAGCCCGCCATACGCTTCTACGAATCGCTCGGTGCGGTCGCGCTCAACGACTGGACGGTCTTCCGGCTGACGGGCGACGCGCTGCAGAAGCTCGCACGCCCGGCAGGCGACTGACCATATGACCGAGCTCGTCCTCGTCCTGTCGGCGTTCCTCGTGTCCTTCCTGACTCTCTTCACAGGTTTTGGCCTGGGGACGCTGCTCCTGCCGGTCTTCGCTCTCTTCGTTCCCGTGCAGATCGCAGTGGCATCGACGGCCATTGTCCACGGTGCGAACAACCTCTTCAAGGCCTCCCTCCTGTACCGGGACATCGACCGGTCCATCCTTTTCCGGTTCGGTGGGCCTGCGGTCATCTCTGCCTTTGCGGGTGCCTACGTTCTTTCTACGCTGACCTCGCAGGGATCGCTGCACACCTGGGAAGTGTTCGGCCGGACAGCGACGATCACACCCGTCGGGCTTGTCATGTCGCTGCTCATCCTTGCATTCGCGGCATTCGAACTGATGCCGGCCCTGCATTCATTCAGGATGCCCCCTCGATTCATCCCTCTCGGCGGAGTCCTGTCCGGATTCTTCGGGGGGCTCTCCGGCCATCAGGGAGCCCTGCGTGCTGCGTTCCTCGGACCGCTGGGTCTTGTGCCTGCGGCATTTGCCGCGACACAGGCAGTCCTCGGACTCATCGTTGACATCGCGCGTCTCATTGTGTATTCTGCCACATTCCTATCGATAGGTTCCGCTATGGATACATCCGCTCTGCCGGGCACTCTTATCCTGCTTGCGATCGCAGCTGCCTTCTTCGGTGCATTGCTCGGAAAACGGGTGCTCCCCAATGTGACCATTGGTCTCGTTCGAAAGACCGCAGGCGCTCTCCTGGTCGTCGTCGGGCTAGCTTTGGGGACGGGCCTCACCGGGTCCGCACGGACATCAGCTCAGGAAAAAGATGGGACTCCTATGACCACCGATTCTGCAGACAGAAAGATCGACTACATCGAGTTCAACAGCCCCGACATGGCATCAGTGAAATCCTTCTATGCCGAAGCGTTCGGATGGACATTCCAGGACTGGGGGGAAGATTATGTGAGCTTTGAGGATGGCCGCATTGCGGGGGGGTTCAGGAAGGGAGATGTGGTGAAGGGAACGACGCTCGTGATCCTTTTTGCGACAGACCTTGAAGCAGCGAAGAGGGCTGTCATGAAAGCAGGCGGGACGATCACTGTCGACATCTTCTCGTTCCCGGGCGGAAGGCGCTTCCACTTCGCGGACCCTGCGGGTAATCTCCTCGCCGTTTGGTCGGACAATGAACCGAAGGAGAACTGAGATGCGATCCCATATTCTCATGGCTGCAGCTGGATTCTTGCTGGGAGCATGCTCAGCGATCACCCCTTCCGATATGCTGCTGACCCCTTCGGAGGGAGAGGTCGTCTTTACCGGGACCATCCAGTCCATCAACGATGCAGTCCCTGTGGACGGGGGGGTCATCATCACCCTGCGGTCCGGAACGGGGGAGTCCGTCACGGCATATCTCCAGTCGTTCTTCAGGGTCCCGCCTCCCGAACAATGGGAATGGGACCTGTATGAGGTGATCCGCGGTCTCACCCCAGGCCAGACGGTCATCGTGAAAGGGCCGATGACAGATTCCGGTATCCGCATCACTGGCATCACAAGACGGTAGCAAACAGCCCACCCTCATCGGGCACAGAGACGCAGACCCCCCATGGACCTCAGCCTCCTCATTTCCAGCCTGACGAATCCCACGCTCCTGTTCTTCGTTCTGGGCATTATCGCGGCGCTGGTCAGAAGCGACCTCGAGATCCCTTCGACCTCTGCAAAATTCATCTCGTTGTATCTCCTTTTTTCCATCGGCTTCAAGGGCGGTCAGGAACTCGCCCTCGGTGAATTGAACGCAGAGATCGGATACTCTCTCCTGTTTGCGTTGGTGATCGCCGCCCTGATACCCCTGTATACGTTCTTCATTCTCAAACGCAGGATGTCGGTCCACGATGCCGGCGCGGTTGCCGCCGCATATGGCTCCGTCAGCGCAGTCACGTTCGTTGCGGCATCATCGTTCCTCGAATCCCAGAATCTTTCCTTCGGCGGCCATATGGTCGCTGTGATGGCACTCATGGAGGCGCCCGCCATCATCATCGGGGTCATCCTTATCGATGAATTCGACCTGGAGGGAAAGGGATCGCGGAGATTAGGCGAGATCATCCGGCACTCCTTCACGAACGGGAGTGTGCTGATGATCATGGGGAGTCTGGTGATAGGCTACGTTGCGGATGCGAAGCAGGCAGAGGGTATCAAACCGTTCACCACAGACATCTTCAAAGGATTCCTGGCTGTCTTCCTCCTCGACATGGGGATGGTCACAGCGAAACGATTCTCGGCCTTCAGTCGCTACGGCTGGTTCGCGACCCTTTTTGCCGTGGTCATTCCGGCCATGAACGGCGCGATCGTGGCCGTTCTGAGCCAGTTCGTGACCGATGACCCGGGGAACCGCTTGATGTTCGCCGTCCTTGCTGCAAGCGCATCCTATATCGCCGTGCCGGCGGCGATGCGTATTGCCGTGCCGAAGTCCGATCCCGGCCTGTACATCCCCATGGCGCTCGGTATTACGTTCCCGTTCAACATCACGCTCGGTATGCCACTCTATTTTGCCCTGATCAGCTGATCACGGCCTTACAGTGCCTTATTCGTACCGGATGGCTTCTGCCGGCGAGATGCGCGATGCCCTGCGCGCCGGATAGATACCAAAGGTGATCCCTACCACACATGCCGCTCCCACCGCAACGAGCACTGCTGTCCATGTGAAGCTTGCATGAAATGGCGCATCCGTGAGGTTCCGGATGACGGCTGTGATGACCACTGATCCGGCAAAACCGACCACGACGCCGATGATACTCCCAAGACCCGAGATCGCCACGGATTCGGCGAGGAATTGGAGCAGGATCTCTCCCGATCGTGCGCCAGTCGCCCGACGGATACCGATCTCGCGTGTCCGTTCGCTCACGGACGCAAGCAGGATGTTCATGATACCGATCCCGCCGACGATGAGCGAGATGCCCGTGATGGCTCCCATCACGAGTTTGAACACCAGCATCGCCTGCGCCACTTGCTCGACCCGCTCCTGACGGCTGGCGACGACAAAATCCCTGTCGTGATTCCCGTACGTCCGGTCCAGCCAGGCCTCGATCCGTAGCCTCACCTCCTTCCCGTCCTCGACTGCCCAGACCTTCGCTACTGCGACCGTCGGTTTCTCCGAGCCGCTTCCCAGCAGCCCGACCATCTGTGAGTCGAACGATACGAACGCGCGCGGAACGTCCTCCTCCCGCGGCATCTGCACCACGCCGATGACCCTGAACTCCGCGTCCTGTCCCCTGACAATGCGCCCGACCAATGACGTACCGCTGTCGCGGGGAGCGAGCCTCGACGCTGCCGTCTGCGAGAGTACGATCACCGGTGTGGAGGCCCCGGCGTCCTCGCCGATGAGAAAACGGCCCTGCTGCATCGTCCCTTCGAGCAGCCGGAGGGCGTTGGGGAGGATCGCGGTCACGACAGAAGGAATGCGTACGGTGTCCTCTTCGACAGTCATCCACATGGACCCTGTGTACGTCAGCGTGACGAGCCCTTTCTCCCCTATCGACTCCTGCATGCCGGCCACGTCCTGCGTTGTAAGGAGGACTTTCTCGGGCCTCCTGATGTGGACACCGTTGACGACATCCGTCAGCCGGGGGGTCACCAGGACCGTCTGCAGGTCCGTCGTCCGCTCGATCTGCTCCCTCGAGAAGGACTCAAGCCCCTCGGTGACCGAAAGGATGGCGACAAGGGACGCAACGCCGATGATGACACCAAGCGTCGACAACGTTGTTCGCATGATGTTCGAGCGCAGGGCACCGAACCCGATGATGATGGAAGTCTTCATAGCCATGGTCCAGCGTGTGAATGGATCCGGTCCGGATACCGATGACCACATGATGAGGTACGCAAAAAACCTCCCGTGTGCCACTCACGCGCGCGTTGATTGCACAGCCGTTTTTGCGTATTTTCTACATCATGAAAGCGAAACTCGTCCTTGAGAACGGCACCATCTTCGATGGCGAAGCCTTCGGCGCGACCGACAGGGAGACCACCGGAGAGGTCGTGTTCAATACGAGCATCACCGGGTATCAGGAGATCCTGACCGACCCCTCCTACGCTGGCCAGATCGTCACGATGACCAATCCTCAGATGGGGAACTACGGCATCAACGAGGACGACATGGAATCCCTCAGGCCGCAGGTGGCAGGGTTCGTCGTCAAAGAGTATATCGAAGCCTACAGCAATTTCAGGGCGCAGCGAAGCCTTGGTTCATGGCTTGCAGAGCACGGCATTCTGGGCATTCAGGGCGTGGACACCAGGATGCTCACCCGGATGATCCGCACGACGGGTGCCATGCGGGGGACCATTTCAACGGACGGATCCGATGAGAAGGTCCTCCTGGACCGCGTCCGTTCCTCACCGCAGATGCAAGGTCTCGACCTCGCGAAGGAGGTCACCGTTTCCTCGCCATACAACTGGGACGCGGTCGACCAGACGCCCTTCGCCCTGCGCCCAGATGCACGCGTGAGCACCGACGGGAAGCGGTGGAAGGTCGTGGTGTACGACTATGGCGTCAAACACAACATCCTCAGGCGGCTCACGTCGTACGGCTGCTCTCTGACGGTGGTTCCGGCCTCTTTCCCCGCCGAAGAGGTGCTCGCGATGGATCCTGATGGCGTCTTTTTGTCCAACGGGCCCGGAGATCCGGCGGCGGTCCGGTACGGCATCGAGAACATCAGGAAGCTCATCGGCAGACGTCCCATCTTTGGCATTTGCCTCGGGCACCAGCTGCTGGCCCTCGCACTCGGCGGGAAGAGCTTCAAGCTGAAGTTCGGGCACCGGGGCGCCAATCATCCCGTCAAGAACCTCCTCACCAATGAGATCGAGATCACATCACAGAACCACGGGTTCGCCATCGATCCGGAATCCCTTGACCCCGCAACGGTCGAGATCACACATACCAACCTGAACGATCACACGAACGAGGGTCTCCGGCACAGGGAGCTTCCTGTCTTTTCCGTGCAGTACCATCCTGAAGCTTCCCCCGGCCCGCACGACAGCGATTATCTGTTCGCGGAATTCATCCAGCTGATGGAGCGCGAAAGAGTTTCGTCATCGGCCTGACCTTTCCTTCACTGTCACGTGGAGATCCCATGCGAACTGTTGAAGCATCTATACGCACATCAGCCTCCCCACAGGATGTCCTGGCCGCCTTTCTTGGGATCGAACATCTGAAGAACTGGTGGGGTGTCGACCGCTGCCTCATTCAGGTGCGCGAAGGCGGGATCTGGGCATGCGCATGGGAACGATCCGAAGCGGGGTTCCGCTATGCGGGTACGGGCATCATTGCACGCTACGTTGAAGAGGAATCGCTTCGCATCGAGAAGATGATCTACTTCAATGCGGACCACGCCATCCTGGGACCGCTGAACCTGACGGTCACAGTGGGGCGCATCTCAGGGCAGACCCAGGTGTCGGTGCTGCAGGATGGATACGGCAGAGGTACCGACTGGGATTGGTACTATGAGTCCGTAGCCGACAGCTGGCCAAGGGTTCTGAAGGCTCTCAAGGAGTACCTCGAAAGGAAATAGCCACGCACGCCTCGCAGCGTGTCAGCGCACCGCTTCTTCCCCTTCGGGCCGGTTCGTCCCTCCCATCCTCCCGTACTTCCTCAGCAATACCTTCACCTTACCGGCATCGATCGCTTCCACGCGCCGCCCCTCACGGCCCTCGATCGTTGTGGCCATGAGCAGCGAATTGTATATCGCCTCCTCGACCGACTCCAGTGTTGCATGGAACAGCGGGCTCAGAGCATCGGCTGCCAGCCGTGGGACGGTGTCGCGCATCGCACCTGTCATGCGCATCTCCGATGCTGTTGAGAACGCGATGACATAATCGCCGCTGCCGTTGTACATCGCCGAACCTGTACGTCCCAGGGCGAGGAGCGCCCGGCGTGCGAGACGCTCCAACTGATGACGCTCCAGCGGCGCATCCGTCGCCACGACGATCATACATGATCCACCCTGTTGTTCTGCGGGGACCTGGAACGCATACCTGCCGAGCTCACGCCCGACCGGCACTCCCGCGATATCGAGAACGCCTCCATAGTTCGTCTGAACGAGCGCCCCGACCGTGAAGCCCCCCAGAGAGGACGGCACCACCCGTGAGCTGGTGCCGATGCCTCCTTTCCATCCGAAGCAGACCGTTCCCCGCCCCGCACCGACAGATCCCTGTTCGACCGGACCGGATGATGCAGACCGGATGGCCGTATGAACATGCTCCTCGGTCACATGCATGCCGCGGATATCGTTCAGGAAACCGTCGTTCGTCTCTCCGACGACAGGATTCACTGAGCGGACATCCTCGTTCCCTTCCAGACCGAGCACATACGTCGTGACGGCACGGGCAACATCCCACACGGAGAGGGTGTTCGTGAGCAGAATCGGGGTCTCGATCTGTCCGAGCTCCTGCACCTGCGTTACCCCCAGCAGCTTCCCAAAACCGTTCCCCACGACGATCGAAGCGGGCACCTTCTCCTGGAAGAGATTGCCGCCATGCGGAAGAATGGCGGTCACTCCTGTATGCACAGATGATCCGTCGTCCACCGTGACATGGCCAACGCGCACTCCGGCGACATCTGTCAGTGCGTTGAACGGGCCGGTCCTGAATATCCCGATCGGCACGCCAAGGTCACGCAACGTCTGTCCCGGCTCCTGCGTATAGAGAGACGCGTGGGACAACAGCACGACCATCACTGTTGCGAAGGCCCTGCGCACATCGTACTTTGGGGTCATATGAGAGTCCTTTCGCATTGTGGAGCGATCCTGATCGCCATGCTCTTCTTCGGATGTGAGCCGAGCTCCCCGAACGATGAGTACCTGACAGAGAGCTATGAGCACGTTCGCGCCGCGTGGTCGCCCGACGGCCAGTCAGTCGCCTTCACGGCGCGGTTCGACAATGTGCTCGGAATCTACGCTGTCGACACGTCCGGTGCAAACCTCCGCCTCATCCACGCCGGCGATGCCCTCGGCCTCTCGTGGTCCCCGGACGGGCAGCACATCGCTTATTCCCAGTACAGTCAGATATTCAGGGTTCCGGTATCGCAGGACATCCCCGAGCTCATCGTTCCGCTGGTCCCGAGCATCCGGCCATCGTGGTCGCCCGATGGTGCCAGGATCGCTTACGTCCGTTACGGCATTCGCCTCGTCTGGCTGGCGACCGGCCAGGACACCGAGATGTATCCGTATGGGACGACGCCCTTGTGGAGACCCGATGGGAACACCGTGATGGTGTCCGATGCGCAATCTGATTATCCGACGGGAGGGATCCGGTATTCTATCTTCCTGGTCGATGCAACGACCACAGAACGGACAGAGGTCTACTCGTTCGTGACGTTCCACCTCTGCGAGTTCTTTTCGCTGAGCCCCGATGGATCGTACCTCGTCTTTAGCAGGAAGCCGCCGCGCGACTACGCACAGGTGCGGCGTATCACAATGAGTTCCCGGGTGGAGGTCGGCCTGACGACGGACGGAGGGGATTATCCTGCCGTCAGCCCCGATGGAGAATGGGTGGCGTACACGCGGACGGCTTCCGGTGACGGGGGGATCTGGATCGTGCGGATGGATGGGACCGGGAGGAAAAGGCTCACGACCCCGGAGAGTGCAACGCAGGCCACCCGCACCACCGGGATGTCGGAGATGACCCTATCCGGCGTCCGGTGAGTACAACAGCTCTTGCGCTACCCTCTCGTTCTCCGACCACACCCGAAGCAGGTTCTCTCCGCAGACCTTTCGGATGTCCTCTTCTGAGTATCCCCGCCACAAGAGTTCCGCAAGCAGGTTCGGGTAATCAGCCGCTGATTTCAATCCGATGGGGAGTGTGTCCCCCACCCCGTCAAAATCGGAACCGAACCCGACGTGATCGATACCGGCGATCGTGACAACATAATCGATGTGGTCGGCGACATCCCTGACCGTGGCGTAGGGGATCGGATGGGTCTCCTGATACTCCTTGATGTATTGCTGGGCCTCGGGCGAGCGTGAGCGCCATCCCTTCTCTCTGATGTGTTCCATGATCTCGACCCTGGCAGAATCCTCTGCCTTCTGGAACGCTTCCGTCAGAAAGCCGGAGCCGAACGCTATCATCACCACGCCTCCGTTCTCCTTCACGCGCCGGATCAGGTCGTCGGAGATGTTCCGCTCGAAACCGGGCGTGAACGCACGGCAGCAGGAGTGGGATGCTATGACCGGGGCCTTCACGATGTCCAGCACCCGGTTCGCCGCATCGTCCGAAAGATGGGAGATGTCGACCATCACTCCCACACGGTTCATCTCCGCAACGACCTCTTCACCGAACGGGCTCAGGCCATTTTTCCATGGGCGTTCCGGGTCGTACGAAGAGTTCGACAGGTGGTTCGCTTTCGCGTGTGCCAGTGTGATGTACCGGATGCCCCTGTCGGCAAAATACTTGACGTTCCCAAGTTTCCGATCGATCGGGGAACCGTTCTCCATGCCCATCGGGAGCGAGACAAGGCCCTTCGCGAAATTCTCACGGACATCAGCGACCGTCCGTGCCCGCGCGAACTTATCCGGATGCTTCGCGATAAGCCCTTCGACCATGTCGATGAGGGTATCTGCCAGCTCCTTCGCGCCGTTGTCCTCCAGGCGCGACGGCACATAGATCGACATGAACGGTGCATCTACTCCTCCCTCCTTCCCCCTGACATAGTCATAATCACCCTCCTTCGTCCGCCCGGAGATATCCTCCCATGTGTCGTGTAGCCGATAGGGGATGTCGACATGTGTATCGACGAGGATGGTCTCCTGCGCGAGGCGCGTGGCCTGCTCCTGAACGGTCTCGGACTTCTGTGCACAGGCGCCGGCCATCAGCACCGCGAGGATCACGGAGTATATCTTTTTCATGCTATCCTTTCCTGAAAGATCGCGCTCCAGAATAACCGATTCAGCGTGGAAAATCAAGCGCTGCGCCCCCCTTCGATGGATTCGCGGGAAGCGTTTGAGTAGATTGTGCCTTCCCGTACGTCATACCGGAGTGCCCGATGTTCCGTCGAATCCTCATTCTCGCCGTCATCTGTTCATCGACCGTCGCACAGAACCGTTTCATCGTGCCCGAGACGGTCGGCATGACCTGGTGGAAGGGCAATACGCATGCCCACACCACCCAGTCCGACGGGGACTCGCCCCCCGAGGTGGTCGCCCGGTGGTACAAGGATCACGGATATCATTTCCTCGTCCTGAGCGACCACAATGTATTCACAGACCCGTCAGCCTATCGGGATTTGCAGGACAGCACCTTTCTGCTCATCGGGGGTGAGGAGGTCACCTCTTCATTCGGGTCCGGGCCGGTGCACGTCAACGGGCTGAACATACCTCATCTCATCGAGGCACAGAAAGGGGCGACGCTCCTGGAAACGATCCAGCGGAACGTCGACGTCGTCCGTGACGTACATGGCGTGCCCCACATCAATCACCCGAACTTCCGCTGGGCATTCGACCACGAGGTCCTGCGCCATGTGCGCAATGACCGCCTGCTCGAGGTGTACAACGGGCATCCCCTCGTTCACAACCTGGGCGGTGGGGGGAAAATCTCCATGGAAGCCATGTGGGATACGCTCCTGACAGAGGGGATGCGCATCTACGGCATCGCCACGGATGACGCGCATCATTTCAGGGGGGAATTCACCCGGGAGCGTTCGAATCCGGGGCGCGGATGGATAGCTATCAAGGCACAACGGCTTGACGCGATGGAACTGATGGAACACCTGGAGGCCGGCCTCTTCTATGCGAGCACCGGCGTTGAGCTGTCGGATGTGAGCGTGTCCGAAAGGACGCTCACCGTAACGATCGTGCCGCAGGGGGACTTCCGGTACACGACAGAATTCATCGGCCCGGAAGGAAGGGTCCTCCGAACTGTCCACGGACCGGCTGCAGCCTATGAACTCCGGGGCGATGAACCATACGTGCGTGCCCGGGTCACCGATTCCAGCGGCGCAACTGCATGGGTGCAACCGCATTGGACGCACAACTGAAGAATCGTTGCAAAAGACAGGTTTTCTCCCCACTTTGAGGCGCAGGTTCAACGAACACATGAGGATGCAATGACCACGATGACCGTCGATGAGGCGATGCGAACGATCAGACGGATGATGAAGGATTCCGAGTACAGCTTTTTCATCACCTATGGGCCGGGTGGCGCCATCCATGCACGTCTGATGCAGCATTTCGACCCGGAACCGGACCTGACGCTCTGGTTCGGTGCAGGGCCGGACTCACGCAAAGTGAAGGAAATACAGGCGAACCGCACAGCGACCGTGTCTCTCATGCATCCGCAGCACGGGGGGTACGTCTCAATGATGGGAACCGCCGAGATCGTGACGGACGTTCAGGCAAAACAGAAGTACTGGCGTGCACATTGGTCAGACATCTATCCGGGCGGGCCCGAGAACGAGGAATACGTCCTGATCAGGTTCACGCCGAAGACGCTCGAGCTGATGGATTTCGGCGACCGGGATATCGGTCAGCCGTACGGTCTCAAGCCGCTCGGTATGACGCGTGAGGGGAACAGCTGGGTCCTGATGAGCGACCGCTCGAAGCTCTGACCCCGTTCCACCCGCACCTCTCCACGAAACGCAGAAAGGCGCCCCCTTCCGGGAGCGCCTTTCGCATGTACAGCGGTTACAGATTGTTCAGGAACACCCGGATGTACTGCCACACTCGAGGCACTTGTAGCAGCTTCCGCTCCTGATCATGATGGCTCCGCATTCGTGGCACGGGGGTGCATCCGCCTGACTCACGAACACGGCCTTCTCGTCCTCCTCGAGCATTCTCGATGCCTGCGTCGCCGCCTTCTGCAGCGTCCTCTGGGCGTCGTGACCTGTTGCTGATGCCGGCACGTCCTTGAGGATGGGCGAGCCGTCCTCGTGCAGGAACTTCTTGCCGAGCCAGCGGAACACGTAGTCGCTGATCGATTTTGCGATCGGAATGTCCGCGTTGTTCGTGAAGCCCGACGGTTCGTACCGCGCATGGCTGAACTTGTCGACAAGCACACGGAGCGGAACGCCGTACTGCAGCGAGATGGAGACCGCTGTTGCGAGCGAATCCATCAGGCCGGAGATGGTCGAACCCTCCTTGGACATCGTGATGAACAGCTCACCCGGTGCGCCGTCCTCGTACATCCCGACCGTGATGTACCCTTCGTGGCCGGCGATGGAGAACTTGTGGGTCACCGACTGGCGTTCGTCGGGCAGACGGCGCCGGCTGGGACGGATCTCTCCGCTCTTCGCTTCCTTCTTCTTCTCGCCACCCAGCGAGGTGCTCAGCGGCTGCGTCCGCTTGCAGCCGTCGCGGTAGACCGCGATGGCCTTCAGCCCCAGCTGCCATGCCTCGATGTACGCCTGCTCGATATCCTGCGGGGTGACATCGTGCGGCATGTTGACTGTCTTCGAGATGGCACCGGACAGGAACGGCTGCACCGCCCCCATCATCTTGATGTGCCCCATATATTGGATGGAACGCTTGCCATTCGCCGGCGTGAAGGCACAGTCGAACACCGGCAAGTGTTCCTCCTGCAGGTGCGGAGCACCCTCGATCGTGTCGTTCTTGTCGATGTAGGCCACGATGTGCTCGACCTGCTCCGAATCGTACCCGAGCTTCCGCAGCGCTTCCGGCACCGTTGTGTTCACGATCTTGAGCAGACCGCCACCGACCAGCTTTTTGTACTTGACCAAAGCAATGTCCGGCTCGACGCCCGTCGTATCGCAGTCCATCATGAACCCGATCGTGCCGGTCGGGGCGAGCACCGTCGCCTGGGCGTTCCGGATGCCGTATTCCTCACCAAGGCGAACGACGTCCTTCCACGAACTCACCGAAGCCTCCCACAGGTCCGGCTGGACATGGGTCACGTCGATCTTCTCTGCAAAGATCCCGTGCTTTGCCATCACCTTGAGCATCGCGGGCCTGTTCTTCTCGAAGCCTCTGAACGGCCCGAGGGCGGAAGAAATGACGGCGGATTGGCGATACGCCTCGCCGCACATCAGTGACGTGATCGCAGCGGCGAGGTCGCGTCCCTCATCGCTGTCGTACGCGACTCCGCGCGACATCAGGAGGGCCCCAAGGTTCGCATACCCAAGACCCAGGGGTCGGTATTCATGCGAGTTCTGCGTGATGGCCGGCGTCGGATAGGACGAATAATCGACCGAGATCTCCATCGCAGTGATGGTGATCTGGACAGCCTTTCGGAACCGTTCGACATCGAACTCGCCGTTCGTGCGGCGGAACTTCATCAGGTTCAGCGAGGCCAGGTTACAGGCCGTGTCGTCGAGGAACATGTACTCCGAACAAGGATTCGACGAGTTGATCGGAGCAGATACGGAGCAGGTGTGCCACGTGTTGATCGTGGTGTCGTACTGCAACCCCGGATCGCCGCAGACCCACGCGGCGTCGGCGATCTGACGGAGGACGTCACGCGCGCGATATTTTTCGACCGGCTTGCCCGTCGTGACCGCCCTGGTCCACCATTCCTTGTCCTCGAGCACTGCCTTCATGAACTCGTCGGTCACCCGCACCGAATGGTTCGCGTTCTGGAAGAAGACAGATTCGTAGGCACCGCCGGGAACGTTGAACCCGCCGTCGTATCCTGATTCGATCAGGGCCCACGCCTTCTTTTCCTCTTCGACCTTGCAGTTCACGAAGTCGACGACATCCGGATGATCGACGTTGAGGATGATCATCTTCGCCGCACGGCGCGTCTTGCCGCCGGACTTGATCACTCCTGCGAATGCATCAAACCCCTTCATAAAAGAGACCGGCCCCGAAGCCGTGCCGCCGCCCGAGACCCTCTCACGCGAAGAGCGCAGCGTCGAGAGATTGGAGCCCGTTCCTGATCCGTACTTAAAGAGCATGCCCTCGGTTTTCGCAAGATCGAGAATGGAGGACATCGAGTCCTTGACGGAATTGATAAAGCATGCCGAGCATTGCGGCCGTTCTTCCACTCCGACGTTGAACCAGACAGGACTGTTGAAGGCCATGTATTGGTTCACCAGCAGATAGAGCAGCTCGTCATAGAAGATCTTCCCATCCTCCTCGGTCGCAAAGTATCCCCCTTTGGTACCCCATGCGAGATATGATTTCGCGACGCGCTCGACCAGTTGCCTGACGCTTGTCTCGCGCTCCGGGGCGTTCATCGGCCCGTAGAAGTACTTCGAGACAACGACATTCGTCGCAGTCATAGACCACGATTTGGGGATCTCTACGTCTTTTTGCTCGAAGACCTTCTCGCCCTTCTCATTCGAGATAACGGCGTTGCGGCGCTCCCATTCGATCTCATCGAACGGGTGGACACCCGCCCTGGTGAACGTACGCGTGAATGTCAGCCCACGGACAAGAGATTGGTCAGATTCACTGGATGAGTGGGTTTTGACATGCGTCCCTGGCATGACACCTCCCGAACTTGAAAAAGGTGATAAGAATCGTGAAAAGTCTAAAAACGCTAAAATGGGCGAAAGAGGTACCAACCCGCCAGTGGCTCTGGCGGTCGTTCGACGCCCAGATCGTTATTCATTAGTATGGAAAGGAGACGGCTGAGTGAAGCTTGGAATCCCGGAGCCCCCTTCCCATCTCATCAGGAAGCCAGGAAATTGCGCCTTGTGGGGGCCAGCGGCACACAGGGAACTTCCGGGTGGCACAACTGGCTGAAAATATAGCCGGTTGCCGGAGCTTTGTCAAGTTAATTCTGAGGGCAAAATTGGCATAAAGTTTTTCTTGAGATTGGGGCTTGACACTACCGGAAGAAATCCCCCAGGGGACCCCCGTTGAGTGGTCGCGGGTCAGCCCCCCTCATCACCGGGATTGCAACTGCAGATCGCCGCGAGTATTTTTGTATCCGCTCATCACGAACCGTAGAAGGAGAGATCAATGGCGGTACCGGACACGTTCACGACGATCCCTGAGATGTTCGAGAAGGTCACTGCACGTTTTGCGGACGAACAGCGGCCGATGCTGATGGTGAAGACGGACGGCACGTATTCCGGGATATCCTTCACTGAGTACAAGCAGCGCGTGACCAGGTTCGCCGCCGGGCTGGCCTCGCTCGGCGTCCGCAAAGGGGACCGTGTCGGTATCATCGCGGAGAACAGACCCGAATGGGTCATCGCCGATATGGCCACCGTGTCGCTCGGCGCCGTCGATGTGCCGGTGTACCCCACGCTGACGCCCGCGCAATTAGCATACATCTTCAAGGATGCCGGCATCCGGATCGTGATCGTCTCGAACCGGTTCCAGCTGAGCAAGGTGCAGAAGATACGGGATGAGATTACCTCCCTCGAGCATGTCATCATCATGACGGAGAAAGGTGTCACCGATCCCGGCGTGATGGGATACTCGAACGTCTATGCGAAGGGAGACGACTACCTCCACGACCATCCCTCCTTCCTCAGGCAGGCCATCGATGCCGTGAAGCCCGAGGACCTGCTGACGATCATCTACACGTCCGGAACGACCGGCAATCCCAAGGGAGTGATGCTCACCCACGCGAACATGTGCAGCAATATCATCGCGTCGGCCAGCGTCATACCGTTCACCGCGAAGGATACGCTCCTCTCCTTCCTGCCACTCTGCCATTCGTTCGAGCGTATGGCGGGGTACTACACCGCCACCGCCGTCGGTGCGACCGTGGCGTACGCAGAGAGCATCGAGACGGTCCGCGACAACCTCCTCGAGGTGCATCCGACCATCGTCACGACCGTGCCTCGGCTGTTCGAGCGCATCCATAGCCGGCTGATAAAGCAGATCGACTCATCTCCCCCTGCGCGCCAGAAGGTGTTCCACTGGGCGGTCAAGACAGGCCGGGAGATGGCCCGCGCACGACGGCGCGGGTCCGTCCCGCTTGCACTGCGCCTCAAGCATGCCGTGGCAGACCGGCTCGTGTACGCGAAGCTGCGTGAACGCACAGGTGGAAGGATCCGGTTCTTTGTCTCGGGCGGGGCGGCCTTGCCGCGCGAACTGGGCGAGTTCTTCGAGGCTGTCGGGATCACCATCATCGAAGGTTACGGACTGACCGAGACCTCGCCGGTGCTCACCGTGAACAGGACCGACGACTACAAGTTCGGGACGGTCGGAAAGACCATTCCCGGCGTCGAGATCAAGATCGCAGAGGACGGGGAGATCCTCGCCAAAGGCCCGAACATCATGGTGGGATACTACAACAACAGAAAGGCCACGCAGGAGGTCATCGACGCTGACGGCTGGTTCCACACCGGCGATGTCGGGATGTTCGACGCCGAGGGGCATCTGATGATCACGGACCGGAAGAAACACCTGCTCGTGAGCTCAGGCGGGAAGAACATCGCGCCCCAGCCCATCGAGAACCTGTTCCTCCAGAGCAAGTACATCGATCAGTTCGTCCTGCTCGGGGACGGGCGTATGTTCTGCACAGCGCTCATCTGGCCCGACCTCGACAGCGTCAAGGAGTTCGCGAAGGCGTCGAACCTCATCCACGTCAGCGAGGACGAACTGCTCGACCAGGCAGAGGTGCGGAAGCTCTTCGACGAGGAGATCGAGAGGCTCCAGAGGGACCTGCCCCACTACGAGCGGGTGCGCCGGCTCGAGTTCCTCCCGCATGCCCTGACCATCGAAGCGGGAGAGATAACACCGACCATGAAGGTGAGGCGGAGAGTGATCGAGCAGAAGTTCTCGGGGCTCATCGAGAAGATGTACGAGAACCTGACGTAACGGCCCGGCGATCAGGCCTTTCGGGCCGTCATGTCGGCGATACGGCGCCGAACGATCGTCCGGACGAGCGAGGCAGGCAGTGCCCTGGATGGGGCGAATCTGATGGTCCCTTTCGACGTGTCATACTCCTTCAGCTCCTTCGCACTCGCCTTCATGACACCCGGGCTCATCGGATAGAAACCGCAGTGATTCTTCATCGCTGCGTAGCAGACGATGGGACGGCCGTCCAGCAGGAACGCCGGCACGCCATAGCTGAATCCCTCCGTTGCACGCGGAGCAGCAGCACGGATGGCCCTGCGCAAAGAGGTGAGGGCCCTTTTTGCATCAGGCGGCAGCCCGTCAAGGTAGGCTTTCACCCGGGCGGTTTGCTCCATCGGCGTGGCCTCCTTCATTATTGATGGATCCCGAATAGTAACACTGGTGGCGGAAAGGTGATGATGGGAAGGGAATCGCGTAATGCAGTCGTCTTCTTGTCTTCTGTCCTCTGACATCTGTCCTCTGGCCTCTGTCTCTCTTCTCACTACTCTCTCCTCTCCATCTCCATCCCCTCTTTCCGCACCGGGACCCATTTCCTCCGCATCACGTTGTCGGGCACGACCCACGCGTCCTTATATCCCCGCTCCTGAACGTCCTGGAGCCGCCCGTTTGCCTCGAGTCTCGTCTCAAAATCCCCCACCCGGACCTTGTACACCGGAGGATCGTAGATGACATACACGGTGTCGCTCAGAAAGAGCTGCTGGGCAGCGATCCTGCTCTCTTCTGCCTCATCGACATTCGACGTAGAGAGGATCTGAATGCGGAATCCGAGGATCGTCTCCTCGACCAGAGCCATGCTGTCCCGCGGGATGATCAACTCGCTGTGGGGCCGTTCTTCGATGTGAATGCGCTGGACCTCATCGATTTCCTTGTCGAAGTCCGACGGACGAAGGGTCGCTTCGTAGTACAAGAGGGGGCGCTTCTCGGGCTGCTGCTGTCTAAGGACCGGCGTGTCCTTTTCCACCGGTTCCCCCCGTACAGCGGTCTCGGCCGAACCCCCGCACCCCGAGAACAGGAGGAGGGTCAGCGCAGCGCCTAGCGGGACCGTTCTATGTACGTTACCCAGCATTCAGCGAACCTCTTCGGATGCTGCTTCATCAGTGTATTTCGGAAGTTGGTCGCCTCCCGCAGGGTCTCGAATTTTCCGACCGTGACCCGGTACAGTGACTCCGGCTGGTCAAAGATGTTGAACACCGGAAACGCATCATGTTCCTTCTTCAGCACTTTCTGCATCGCAAGAGCATTTGATGCGCGTCGATAGGCACCAACCTGTACGGTGTACATCGCGTCAGGCGGCTTGACGAGAGGTGCCCGGACGTTCGATGAACGCGAGATGCGCTGCGTCGAAGCACGCACGGTGTCCCGCCCCCGTCTGACAGTCGGATCCCCGACCTGGGGGTCCCTCAGAGGAACATCCATCGCTCCGGGATGCATGGCCTTCCCCCGGGAGGTGTCCGGGAGGGGTTCCCTCGTAATCGGACCTGTCTGTTGCTGTGCAGCGCTTCGCGCTGCCCCGGTCTCCTCCGAGGAGGAACAACTTCCTGCGGCGAACGCTGCAAGGACCAAAGCGGAGAGCATGCCCAACTTCGCCGGGAACGAAGCGGATGATCGCTGGAGCGGGGGGCTATCGGTGCTTGCCGGCATTGTCCGGGGGAATTGTGACGGGTGGAACCGTTCGTCTGCGTGCATGAGTTTCCAATATACTGTAAAAAATGGCTCCGATGGAAGAGCCCCATTGTCGCGGAATGCCTTTGTGCGACAGGCACTTCATCTGCGGCTCATCGTGACAATTCGTCGACACACCGATACCGCGTATTCATCCAGACTCACTGCTTTCTGCGGCTTTTTAGCCATGGGGGCTACACTGAGGCCGAGCGAATAACCCGCTATCGTATTGACTGGCAGCGAAAAATTAGCTAAATTAGAGTGTTTTCAAGGATTTTATGCCAAAAGTAGGACAAGCATCACACGAGCTTGGTGAGCGCCAGGAATCCGTCCTGCGGCATGTCGTCCATAATTTCATCCAGACGGCAGTCCCCGTCGGTTCCCGATTCATCTCGAAGCGGTTCGAGTCTCATCTGAGCCCGGCGACGATCCGGAATGTGATGTCCGACCTGGAAGAGGCCGGATATCTCAGCCATCCCCACACGTCCGCAGGCCGCGTTCCGACCGACATGGGTTACCGGTACTATGTGGACTACCTGATGGAGATCGAGCAGCTCAGCCGGGGAGAACAGGACCTCATCAGCGAAAAGCTGGGGGCGCTCAGCAATGCCGAGGACCTTCTTCGGGAGACCTCCAGGCTCCTTGGAAAGATCACACATCAGTTGAGTGTGGTGACCTCGCCGCAGCTCAGCGCCGGCACGTTCGAACGGCTCGAGCTTGTGCCGGTATCGTCCAGCAAGATCCTCGTCATCATCTCCATCCGGTCCGGGCTTGTCCGGACGATCATGCTCGAGGTCGGGGCCGAGCTCCGGCGAGACCTGCTCGAGCATATTTCCAGGACGCTCAATGAACGCCTTGCCGGCCTGACGCTTCAGCAGATCCGGGAGACGTTCGTCGACCGCGTCCGGGACGTCCAGAACGAGAAGACTGGTCTGATCCGGCTCTTCATCGAATCGGTCGACCAGTTGTTCACCGACACCAAAGAGAAGGACAAGATACACATCGGCGGCGCGACGGACATCATCGAGCAGCCTGAGTTCGTGGACCCCCGGAACTTCCGGGGTGTCATCGAGATGATCGAGAACGAAGAGATCATCGTCCATCTGCTCGAACGACACGACGAGGCCGGAAGCCGGAATGTCGTGGTCACCATCGGACAGGAGAATGACCAGTCCGCATCCAACTACAGTCTTCTGACCACACATTACGCCATCGCCGGCGTGACGGGAAAGATCGGCATCCTCGGGCTGAAGCGCATGAACTACGCCAAGATGATCCCGATCGTGGAGTATGTCGCTCACACCGTCGCCCGCATTCTTACGAAATGACACGGTCCCTATGACCGAACAGAAGAATCCGAATACGGCCGACGAGCAGGAGCAGACCGCTGCCCAGGCGGCCGATGGATCTGAAGCATCGGAGAGGACGGCAGAAGC
Source organism: uncultured Ignavibacteriaceae bacterium (assembly GCA_964534125.1). GTDB lineage: Bacteria > Bacteroidota > Ignavibacteria > UBA10030 > UBA10030 > 2-02-FULL-55-14. The sequence goes on along the minus strand of CAZHOJ010000014.1, from coordinate 28,590 downwards.
CTCCGCACCCGGCTCCGGCAAAGAACGCCCCGCAGCACAGGACCCCCTTGAACTCCAGGTGGAAGGTCTGAAGGATCAGCTCCTCCGCAAAGCAGCAGATTTTGAGAACTATAAAAAGAGGATGGAATCGGAGATCCAGGGGATCGTCCGGCTCGCGAACGAGAGCGTCATCCTCTCCATCCTCCCTGTCATGGACGACCTCGAGCGCTCTCTCAAGGCGGAGAGGACAGCCCACGATACTGGTGCATTTCAGAAGGGCGTCGAGCTCATTCTTCAGAAGCTCCGGAAGGTGCTCGAATTGCACGGCGTCACATCCCTTGAGACCACGGGAAAGCCGTTCGATGTCCATTACCACGACGCACTGATGCAGATGCCGAAGGACGATGTCGAACCGAACACTGTCCTCGAAGAGGTCGAAAAGGGCTACGCCATGAACGGCAAGGTGATCCGGCACGCGAAGGTCATCGTCTCGGCCCCCTCCGCCGGACGGCCCGCCGCGTCGGGCGAAGAGCGCGACGAGGAAGCCAACACATGACAAAGCGGGACTACTACGAGATCCTCGGCCTTTCCCGGAACGCCTCGGCGGACGACATCAAGAAGGCCTACCGCAAGCTCGCTCTCAAGTATCACCCGGACAAGAATCCAGGGAATGCCGAGGCCGAGAATCAGTTCAAGGAAGCGGCCGAAGCATATGAGGTCCTCCGGGACACTGAGAAGCGGCGTCGGTACGACCAGTTCGGGCACGACGGCCTCCGCGGCACCAACTATCGCGACTTCACGAACGTCAACGATATCTTCTCCGCATTCGGGGACATCTTTGGATCAGGGTTCGGCGGTGGTATCTTCGAGGAGGTGTTCGGTGGCGGAGCCCGCGGCGGACGGCGCCGTGCCGGCCAGGGACAGCCTGGGTCGGACCTTCGCGTCCGTCTGCCGCTGACCCTCGAGGAGATCGCGACCGGCGTCGAGAAGAAGCTGAAGGTGAAGAAGCAGCGGAAGTGTTCTACCTGTCACGGCTCCGGCGCCCGCTCCAGCAGCGGCCGGTCCGCATGCCCGCAGTGCCAGGGGTCTGGCGAGCTCCGCCAGGTCTCCCGGTCGATGTTCGGACAGTTCGTGAACATCTCTGCCTGTCCGCAGTGCGACGGTGAGGGGACCATCATCGAAGATCCCTGCCCCACCTGCAACGGAGAGGGACGCGTCCACGGAGAGAGCACCATCAAGGTCAGCGTTCCTGCCGGCGTGAGCCAGGACAACTACATTCCGCTGCGAAGTCAGGGGAATGCAGGCCGCCGGGGCGGACCGGACGGCGACCTCATTGTCGTTATCGAGGAGAAGGACCATGAGAACTTCACACGGAACGGCGACGACATCCTGTACGACCTGTTCGTGAGCTATCCGACCGCCGTCCTGGGCGACGAGGTCGAGGTTCCGACCCTCACCGGACGCGCGCGGCTGACCATCGAGCCGGGAACGCCCGGCGGCCGCATGCTCCGGATGCGCGACCGGGGGATCCCGCACCTGAACGGCTACGGAAAAGGGGATCAGCTCGTGCGTGTCAATATCTGGGTCCCGTCAAAACTGAACGCCCGGGAAAAGGAGCTCCTCAAGGAGCTTTCCTCGATGCAGCACATCACACCGACCGAGGAGGACCGGAAGAGCAGTAAATCGTTCTTCTCCAAAGTCCGCGACGCATTCTCGTAGATCAGGGCAGTTGCCGCAGGGACCGCCCGCAATGCCCGGCAGCGACCGTACGTGCCATTCGACAGCTTCCATATCTCCAGCTTCTTCCGGAACGTCGCCGATGCATTGTCCCTGACCACGGCCGAGCGCCGGGTACTGCAGTTCCTCCTCGCCGGATTCGTCATCGGCATCGGCGTCAAGCTCACCCGCGAGTTGGTTGCTTCCCCTGCGAAATTTGATTACTCTGCCACCGACAGCACTTTCGCCGCCCTCAGCGCTGCAGCAGCGCCGGCCGAACCACAGGAAGACGCAACGGAGAGCACGACTGTCTCCCCTGCACCCTCGGGCCCTGTCCGTGTCAACAGTGCCACAAAGGCGGAACTGATGACACTTCCCGGTGTTGGCGAAGTGATGGCTGAACGGATCATGCTCGAACGCGAGGACAACGGACCCTTCACGACCGTTGAGAACCTCACCCGCGTCCGGGGTATCGGGAAGAAACGCATCGAACAACTCAGACCACTCGTGATCATCGACTGATCCCATGTTCCGACCTCCCCGTTATCTCGGCGTCTCGTTCATGAAAGGCCATGTTCAGCTTGCTGAGGTCGAGCACGGTAAGACCGTCCGCCTCACCGCGCTTGTCGAAAGCCGCTTCTCGACGGACTTCGTGCAGGCGGGTGCCAAGCTGACAGCATCTCACCCGCAGCTCAACACATTCGTCAAAGAGCTCTCCTCGATCATCAGGCATCACAAGCTCTCGCCCCAGTACATCTCGTTCGCGCTCCCTCCCGACCCGCTGTTCATAAATATTATCCCCGTCGATCCCGGGCTCAAGGGAAAGCACCTGAAGGACCACCTCGACTGGGAGATGGCGCAGTACTTCCCCGACGCGGGCAAGAAGGACTTCATCGTCGGCTCGCACATCATTCCGGGACTCGATGGAAGCTCCCAGCAAGCGTTCGTGGTGGGGCTCCGGCGCGGCATGGTGGAGTTCGTCCAGAAAGCAGCGGCCGCGCTGAAGCTGAAGATGCACATCGTCGACATCGACCAGTTCAGCACGGAAAAGACCGTCATCCTGAACTATCCCGAGATCCTGCAACATGAGATCGTCCTGTTCGGCGTTCGCTACGGCGGGATCGACGCAAGTCTCATCCACGAAGGGCAGATGACCGACTACCGGTCATACACGCTCGAGCCGTCGTCAGACCCATCGATTCCTATGCAGGACTATCTTCGCTACCTCCGCGAACGTGAGATCCCCGAACCGGCCGCACTCATCATACATGGCGTCGAGGTGAAGAGCGATTTCATCAAGTACCTGCGGGAACAGACCGGCATCAAACAAACGGTTGCGATGAACGCCGTCCGTCGCCTGACCGTATCGAAGAATGTGTATGCGCCGCTGCTGAAGGAGATCTACCGGTTCGGGGCAGCCATCGGGCTGGCGCTCCGCACTCAATGAGAGTCATCGCAGGAACGTACCGCGGACGAAAGCTCTCGACCGTCAAGAGCCTTGCCGTCCGGCCGACGGCAGACCGGGCCAAGCAGGTCATCTTCGACGTCCTCTCCACGCGTGTCGACCTCGACGGGGTCTCCATCCTGGACATCTTCGCCGGCAGCGGTAGCCTCGGCATCGAGGCACTCAGCCGCGGGGCAGGTTCCGTCGTGTTTGTCGAGCGGTCGGGCGACGCGCTCACCGTCCTCGAGCAGAACATCCGGTCCCTCAAGGCCGAGGGCGCGTGCGAGCGGGTCCGTGGCGATGTCTATGCGTACCTTCGCCAGGCCCGGAGAGAGTTCGATGTCGTCTTCGCCGACCCCCCGTACGACCTGCCCGGGATAGAGCAGCTACCCGATGCCATCGGCCGTTCGGGCGTGATCCGGCGCGGGGGATGGCTCGTCATGGAGCACCGGTCGACCTCGCTCGTGCAGCCTGACCCGGCGATGTTTGCAGTGGTCCGCAAGGAGCTGGGACAGACCATTGCGCTGATCCTTCACTACGCCCCTCAGGACGGGAACCTCTCAGAAAGAGAACCATGAAGACCGCAATCTACCCCGGTTCGTTCGACCCGATCACGAACGGGCACCTCGACATCCTCACACGGGCCCACAAGCTCTTCGACCGCGTCATCATCACCGTTGCACGCAATTCGGCCAAGCACCCCCTGTTCTCCGATGAGGAGCGCATCGACCTCATCCGGAAGGCTTCGAAACACCTCCGGAACGTCGAGGTTGACAGCTTCAGCGGCCTGCTCGTCGACTATGCCCGACGCAAGAAGGCCATTGCCATCGTGCGCGGCCTTCGCGTCATTTCCGATTTCGAGTACGAGTTCCAGATGGCCCTCATGAACCGGAAGCTGCACGAGGAGATCGAAACGGTCTTCCTGATGCCGAACGAGAAGTACACGTATCTCAGCTCGAGCATCGTGCGTGAGATCGCCCGGCTGGACGGGGACATCCGAAGCTTCGTCCCGCCGGTGGTCCATCGGGCTCTCCGAAAGAAGATGACAGTACGCAAGGACTGACGCACGAAGGAGCAGCAGCCTTCGCAACGCTGCCGTGCACGGCAGCCGCACATTTCCCATCATCCATCACGATCCAGCACCATGAACCTGATATCCCGGAAGATCGCCAAGCTCGAAGAATCCCAGACCATGGCCCTCGCCGCGCGGGCGGGCAAAATGAAGGCCGACGGCATCGATGTCGTCAGCCTTACGGCCGGTGAGCCGGACTTCCCGACACCCCGCCGCATCAAGGACGCCGCCATCGAGGCCATCGAGGCGAATTTCACGCGCTATACTGCTCCGCAAGGTATGATCGAACTTCGGCAGGCGATAGCGGCGAAGTTCCGGTATGACAACAACATCCACCTGGAACCATCGCAGGTCGTGGTCTCATGCGGAGCGAAGCATTCCCTGTTCAACGCACTTCTCGCCATCTGTAACAAGGGAGATGAGGTGATCATCCCCGCTCCCTACTGGGTCAGCTACCCGGAAATGGCCAAGCTTGTGGATGCGACACCCGTGATCCTCCACACGCACGCGAAGAACCAGTTCAAGATGACCCCCGGACAACTCCGGCGGGCCATCACACCGAAGACCAGAGTGCTCATCCTGACGTCGCCGTCCAATCCCACCGGGGCCGTCTACACCCCGGAGGAGATCGCGGACATCGCGCGCGTCGTCGAGAGGACGGGCATCTTCGTCCTGTCGGACGAGATCTACGAGAAGATCATCTACGACGGGTACAAACATTTCAGCATCGGTTCGATCGAGGCGATCAAGGACCAGGTCATCACCGTCAACGGCGTTTCCAAGGTCTTCGCTATGACCGGATGGCGCATCGGCTACCTCGGCGCGCATCAGGAGATAGCAGCAGCGATCGAGAAGATCCAGAGCCAGACGACATCGAATCCGACCTCCATTTCCCAGAAGGCCGCACTCGCCGCACTGACGCTCGACCTCGACGACGATGTACGAATGATGGTCAGGGAATTCGACAGACGCCGGAAGTACCTCATGGCCGAGATGAAGAAGATCAGGCACCTGTCCTTCGTCTATCCGCGGGGTTCCTTCACCCTCTTCATCAGCGTCCGGCCGTGGTTCGGCGCCCGCATGAACGGCGACAAGCTGACGACGAGCGAGCAGATATGCGAGTTCTTCCTGAATGAGCACAACGTGGCGATGGTCCCCGGGACCGGCTTCGGCGCAAAGGACTGGGTAAGGCTGTCGTACGCCTCCTCGATGGACGACCTCCGGAAGGCCATGCGGCGCCTCCACACTGGTTTCGCTGAGCTCCAGGCATCGAAGCGTTCCTAACGTCAGGAATTCTTCCAGTTCCCTCCATTTCAATTCTGAGAGACACCCCCTGTTCCCAATACTGGGACAGGGGGTTTTTCTTTTTCACCACGAAATTTCCGCCGAAGGTGCTCCCCAAAACTACTGGTTTATGCGACGTCAGCGGGCATGCCTTTTGCAGCCCCGGTATCCGCCCCGGTTCCACCAGATGTCACCAACCGGAGCATCACGATGTCCCCCTCAGAGCGTCATCCAACGTCTTACGCTTGGAGAGCACCATGAGCATCAGCAAGCTCGCAGAATCCATCGTCGAATCACCCACACTCAAACTCAATGAAGAAGCGGCCCGGTTGCGTGCAAAGGGCGAGGCCGTCGTACATCTCGGGGCGGGTGAACCGAAGAACAGGGCGCCGATCAGCGCTGTCCTTGGAGCGGCAGGCCGCCTCAACACGGGTGACCTGAAATACACTCCCAGCGACGGCATCCCGTCCCTGAAGAAGGCCGTCATCCGCTACACAGAAGAGGAGTACGACCGCATCGTCGCCCCCGAGAACATCATCGTCACGCAGGGAGCGAAGCAGGCCCTCTTCAATCTGCTGTATAGCCTGATCAATCCGCAGGATGAGGTCATCGTCCTGGCCCCCTATTGGGTCAGCTATCCGGAGATGATCAAAATGGTCTACGGCATCCCGGTGATCGTCACTCCCGAGGACGGCGGATTCATCCCCCGGCTCGCGGAGATCGAGGAGGCCATCTCCTCCTCGACGAAGGCCATCATCGTCAACAGCCCCAACAATCCTTCAGGGGCGGTCTATCCGGAGGCGCTCATCGCGGACCTTGTCGGCCTGTGTGAGCGGAAGGGGATCACCCTCATCATGGACGACATCTACCAGAAGCTCGTCTTCGGAGGCGTGAAGACCCCGAATGCGCTGCGGTTCACGAAGAAGGACATCGAGAACACGAATGTGGTCATCATCAACGGCATTTCGAAGTTGTATGGGATGACCGGCTTCCGCATCGGGTGGGCCGTTGCACCGAAGCACCTGGTGAACGTGATGACGAACGTGCAGTCGCAGACGTCGTCGTGCACATCCATCCTGCTCCAGGCCGCTGCCGAAGGGGCCCTGACCGGACTCCAGAGCGCAGTGGAAAGCCTCAGGCTGACGCTCGAGAACAACAGGAACGTCATGGTGCAGGAACTGAAGGCGTTCACCGGCGTCCGGCTGATCCCTCCGGACGGCACCTACTACTGCCTGCCCGACTTCTCTGCCTACAACAGGGACTCCGTCAAGCTGTGTCGTTTCCTGCTCGAGAAGGCGCTTGTCGTGACCGTCCCCGGCAAAGAGTTCGGCATGGAAGGACACCTCCGGCTCAGCTACGCAACGACGGTCAAGGACGTCAAACAGGGCGTCGAACGCATCAAGTGGGCGCTCGACCCGACATCCCCCAACGAAATCTATATTGGCGAGCGGAAGCTCGTCCGGGACTGGCTATGAACAACCTCCTCGACATCAAGACACCTGCGCAGGCCGAAGCATCGGCCGTCAAGAGCGACTACGCACTGGAGAACCACGGGCTGACGAACCTTCGTGCCGCATACTGGAACCTGCCGACCGAGGCGCTGTATGAAGAGATCGCGTTCCGCCGCGAGGGCCGTATCACGAAGGGAGGCGCGGTGGTCGTCTCTACAGGGAAGCACACGTCGCGCGCGGCGGCGGACAAGTTCATCGTTCGCGAGCCGAGCACGGAGGAGCAGATCTGGTGGGGGGAATACAACCGCCCGATGAGCCCGGAAAAGTTCAACGACCTGTACAACAGGATGCAGGGCTTTCTGCAGGGAAGGGACGTGTTCGTGCAGGATTGCTTCGCAGGTACCGACCCGAACTACCGCCTTCCGATCCGCATCATCACCGAGCACGCATGGCATGCGATGTTCGTGCGCAACATGTTCGTCCTCCCGATGACGAGCGAGGAGGCACGCCGCCACGCTCCGGAGTTCACGCTCCTCTGCCTCCCCTCGTTCAAGGGCATTCCGATGATCGACGGGACGTCGACGAACACGTTCATTGCCCTCAATTTCGCCCAGCGTCTGTGCATCATCGGAAACACCGGGTACGCAGGCGAGATCAAGAAGTCCGTGTTCACGCTGCTGAACTTCCTCTTGCCGCAAGAGGGGGTCATGCCGATGCACTGTTCGGCGAACGTCGGCCCGAAGGGGGACTCCGCGGTCTTCTTCGGACTGTCCGGGACCGGCAAGACGACGCTGTCTGCCGACCCGACCCGCGGGCTCATCGGTGACGACGAGCACGGCTGGAGCGACGAAGGGATCTTCAATTTTGAGGACGGATGCTACGCGAAGGTGATCCGGCTTTCGCCCACAGCGGAACCGCAGATCTATGCTACAACCCACAGCTTCGGCACCGTGCTGGAGAATGTCGTCAGCGACCCGGTCACCCGCCTGATCGACCTTGACGATGACCGCAATACGGAGAACACACGCGCCTCCTACCCGCTCAACGCAATCGCCAATGCGATCCCCTCACGGATGGCGGGGCATCCCTCGAACATCGTCTTCCTGACGTGCGACGCGTCTGGCGTTATGCCCCCCATCTCGCGCCTCACACCGGACCAGGCGATGTACCAGTTCATCTCAGGGTATACTTCGAAGATCGCCGGCACCGAAGCAGGCCTGGGGAAGGAGCCTGAGATAACGTTCAGCACATGCTTCGGGGCGCCGTTCATGGTCCATCCGCCTCATGCATACGCTACGCTGCTGAAACACAAGATCGAACGCTACAAAGCGCAGTGCTGGCTGGTGAACACCGGATGGATAGGCGGGCCCTATGGGGTTGGCAAGCGGATCAGCATCGCATACACCCGCGCCCTCCTGAACGCGGCGCTCGACGGTTCCCTCATGAAGGTGAAGTACCGCAAGGACCCGGTGTTCGGGTTCGAGATTCCTCTCTCATGCGACGGCGTGCCGGGAGATATCCTCAATCCGGCAGACACCTGGCCGAGCGCAGATGCCCACGCGAAGAAGTACAAACAACTCGCCTCCCGCTTCATCGAGAACTTCAAGAAGTATGCAGAGGGTACACCCAAAGAGGTCATCGCAGCCGGACCGAAGATCTGAACGCAATTCACATAAGGGAGTATCCCGAGACCCCCGATGATCTTCTGTCGGGGGTTTTTCATGTCATCCTGGGGGACTCCCTTTTCTACCCATGACTGTCTTCTTTGGCGCATTTTTCCGATATTTGAGATTCACAGTCAATGAAGAAACGCATAGATGCCGACCTACGACTATAAATGTTCAGACTGCGGCCACGTGTTCGAGGAATTGCAGAGCATGAAGGCTGATCCGCTCAAGGACTGCCCTGCGTGCGGAAAACCTTCGCTCAAGCGGCTCATGGCCGGCGGAGCGGGAATGATCTTCAAAGGGAGCGGTTTCTACCTGACCGACTACGCAAGGTCCGGATCATCCAAGACGGACCCCTCCGCCACCCCAAAGCCGGCCGAGAAGAAGGAGAAACCGGCAGCACCAGCCTCCTCCACAAGCGACACGAAGTAGCCCCCCACAAAACAAAGAATCCCGGCTTTGCCGGGATTTTCGTTCCAACACCATCCTCTGAAACCTGACGTCTACTATCCTTCGTCTTATATCTCACATCTTTCATCTCTCATCTTTCATCTCCCATCTCTCGTCTCTCATCTCTCATCTTCCATCTCCCTACTCCCCACTGCTTCACTCATACCTGTCCAGCTTGAACTTCTCTCCCAGATAGAGTTTCCGCGCCTCGGGGTCCTCAGCAAGCTCCTTCGGCGTTCCGTGTTTCAGGATCTTTCCTTCGAACAGCAAGTATGACCGATCCGTGATCGACAGCGTCTCGTGCACATTGTGATCGGTGATGAGCACCCCGATCGACCGCTTCTTGAGCGTCGACACGATGGCCATAATGTCCTCTACAGCGATCGGATCGATTCCCGCGAACGGCTCGTCCAGCAAGAGGAACTTCGGGTCAAGGGCCAGCGCCCGGGCGATCTCCGTGCGCCGCCGCTCTCCGCCGGACAGCACCATCCCCTCGCTCGCGGCGATGTGAGAGAGGCCAAAATCCTCCATCAGCCGTTCGCATTTCTCCTTCTGATCCTGCTTCGGCAGCTTCGTCGTCTGCAGCACGGCAAGGATATTGTCCCGCACGGACATCTTCCGGAAGATCGACGCCTCCTGCGGAAGGTATCCGATGCCGAGGCGGGCACGCTTGTACATCGGTTCCCGCGTGATCTCCGCATTGTCCAGGAAGACCTGTCCCCCGTTCGGACGGACCATACCGACGATCATGTAGAAGGTCGTCGTCTTCCCGGCGCCGTTGGGGCCAAGAAGGCCGACGATCTCCCCCTGCTCCACACCGACCGTCACCTTGTCCACCACCGTACGCTTCTTGTAGCGCTTGATGAGGGATGTCGAGCGGAGGCTGGATCCGATCGTGCTCATTGCTGCATCTGCAGTGGTGGTCTCTGTCATGCTCATTCCTCGTTCCGGACCTCGACTGTCATGCCCCGCCGGACAGGACGCTCCCTGATCCACCGGAATCCGTCAAGATTGTGATCCGCTTCCTTGTACTCGATCATCCGCTCCGGATAGTAGTCCCCTTCCGCACCCCCGATGACCGTGATCTTATCGGTGACCCCATCCTCGAACTCGATGACGATCCTGTTCCCGCTCGAAAGGTTCATTCCGTTCGGCGTAGCGTCATCGTACAGATAGTAGAGGCTTCGTGCCGTCTCATCCACCTCTATCCGGTCGACCGTTCCTTCCCGGAACATCATCGTGATGTATCTGCCCGATAATTGATTGAACCGCGCCGACCGGAGAGAGTCCGCACTCGACACGGCCATGGCATGTCCCCGTACCCACACGCTCTTCAGACGCCGGTCCTGCACAGAGATGAAGATCGAGTCGCCCGTGAGCTGATTCCCTTCGTGCCAGACGATCGGTTCACCCGTCAGAGTGATAAGGTCCTCGGCGACCTCGAACACTGCCCCGGTACAGACGGCTGCGAGATTGGAACGGACCATGCGGACCGAGCCGAGCGCGATCATTGTCCGGACAGTGTCCTCGATCGATTCCATACGGTCGCTTGCCACGAGGAACGTGTCGACCACGCCGGATGCCGATGTATCGATCTGCATGAGCAGGGGATTCTTCTCGACGATGGAGCGTCCTTCGAGGTCGAGGTTCACCAGACTGTCCCCGAAGACCGTCGTTCCGTCGGACACCTGCACGACCGATACGCCACCCGTCGCAATGGACCGCTCCTCCTCCTCGAAGTACTCCAGGCGGTCGCACCGCAGGTGCGAGGCAGAGTCGACCATATCGACATTGCCAGTGAAGACAGCGCGCTTCTCGTCCAGGAAGTACTCGCCGAAATCCGAGGTGAGCACGGAACCCGTGCGGACAAGCCTGACGTTGCCGGACATGTCGACCCTTCGCGCAGCGCCGAAGTATTCACCCTGGTCCGCAGTGATCGTCACGGAATCACGGACCACACGGACCTGTCCATCCATCTCGAACCGTTCGGCGGCGATGTACTGGAGGGCCCTGTCCGCCCAGACGTGAACGACGCCCCCGTCCCTGAGGTACTGACGCAGCCGGACATTGCCGAGAAGCTCGCGGACATCAACACCGCCAAGGGTCTTGCCCGTCAACTGATCCGCATGGCGCAGTTCGATCACTCCGGCGCGGTCCTGTGCAAGAAGGACGGCAGGAAGCAGTATCGCACTGACGAACATCAGGCGCAGGAGGAACGGCACAGTATTATCCCCCCGTTGTCTCACCGGTCACGCGAAAGATGCGATAGTTCCGAAGCTGCTGGTCTGACTCGAGCCCGATGCCCTGCAACCGCTCCTTCGGCGATTCGATGCGGACGAATGCGGGCGTATGGATGAGCTGACGCCGCTCGTCCCAGTACAGCTCCTCCGTATACAGCACGGTGCGGTCCCGGGAGGTCACCACGACATTGCCGCGCGCCTCGAGGTCGTCGGTATGCTCGTCCACTGCCCCCTCATCGCTTGTCAGCACCGAACCGGGCGTTCCGTCCCGGTTGAAGAACCGGACCTTCACCCCCTCGCTGAGGAGCGTGCGCTTGCTCGATTCGAACACACGAAGGTATCCCGCATCGATGATGGCGCGGATGCGGCCGGAATCGGACAGGACGATCTGACTGTTCCAGCTCTCCTGCTGCGGAAGGTCCTTGCTGTCGATGTCCGACAGGACGCTCGGCTTGATCTTCTCCTCGCAGCCGGTCATCACCACGATCGCCACGCACACCAGGAGCTGCTTCACGACGGACTGTCCCCGTTCCCTATTCCGGCCTTTACCAGGTCGTGGAGGTGGATGATGCCGACAGGTTTCTGCTCTTCGTCGACGACCACGAGCTGCGTGATCTTGAACTGCTCCATTTCTTCGAGCGCCACCGCGGCAAGGATGCCTCTCCGTACGGTCTTGGGATTCCTGGACATCGCGTCCGCGGCCGTGAGCTCCTTGATGGATGCGTTCCGTTGGAGCAGGCGCCGAAGATCACCGTCCGTGATGATGCCTGCCAATGTGCCGGCAGCTGACACAACGCACGTCGCCCCCAGACGCTTGGAGGTCATCTCCACGATCGCTTCGGAGAGAGAGACCGTCTCGGATACGACCGGCACTCCCTTTCCGGATATCATCAGGTGCTCGACCTGGAGGAGGAGCTGCTTGCCGAGATTGCCGCCCGGATGGAACATCGCAAAGTCTTCGCGCGTGAAATTCCGCATCTGGAGGAGCGTGATGGCAAGGGCGTCGCCCATCACGAGCGCGGCGGTGGTGGAACTGGTGGGAGCGAGATCGTGCGGACAGGCTTCCTCCTTCACGCTGATGTCGAGCACCACATTGCTGGCCGCGCCAAGCTCAGACCCGCGCTTGCCGACCATTGTAATGATGGGAACACCGAGGCGTCGGAAGACCGGCAGCAGCTGGCGGATCTCGGTCGTATCGCCGCTCTTCGAGATGCAGATGACCACGTCGTTTCGCTGTACCATCCCCAGGTCGCCGTGGAAGGCGTCCGACGGATGCATGAAGATCGCAGGCGTTCCCGTGGAGTTCATCGTCGCCGCTATCTTCCGCGCGATGATGCCCGATTTCCCCATCCCCGTGATGATGACGCGCCCTTTCGCCTGAAAGAGAAGGTCGACGGCGGCCTCGAACGAGTCGTCGATGCGGGACAGTAGTGCGGCAACCGCCTCAGCTTCTATCTGTACGACCCGCTTTCCGTGGTTACGAATGTCGCTCATGATGTCCTTCTGAAGAAAGAAAGTATGCGGGCAAAGAGACCTTTGGAACGCTCCGGGACGATGATACGATCATCCGAAGCGACCTTTGCCCTGAGCTCGTTGTATGACGCGAACGCCCGGAGCATGTCTGCGTCGCTGTAGGACCCGAGATGACCGAACAGGCGGGACGCATCGAGGGCGATCGCAGGGTCCCTCGTCCCTGTCTGACGCATAAGCTCGCTGTAGTAGAGTGTCATCGGGACAGGATGGCTGACCCCTGAGCGTGCCTCGTGGACCCACAGGCGTTTGTCCGCCGGGCAGATGCAGAGATGGATCGCGTTCCCCCCCGCCGTGTCGGCACGGACCTCCCGCAGCGCTCCGCCGCACTGAGGACACGGCTCCCCCGGGGACCACGTGGAAAGCGTCCACCGCCGCCGCTCTGCGCCACGGCTCGCACCTGCGATCTCCACGTCCACCTGGCGGCCGAGCGGTTCGCGCACCGTCACCAGGCATTCACCATGCTCGTAGAACACTTCCCCGAATGCCAGCACCTGCGACAAGGGGGAATCCTGGTCCACGACAGTGTCAGCAGGAGCCAGGATCAGATGCCCCTCTCCCCGCCTCCCCTGCTCCACGACATTCCAACCACGCACCATGTCCAGCACCTTGCGGTACCCCGGCCTGTCCTCAGGCAAGACCCATCGGATCAGATCGCTCTCGAACGGTGTGAGTTCCCGCATGGGAACGTCACTCCCCGCGTGCCGTGAGTATGAGGTCGATGATCTCCCGGACAGCGCCATGCCCCCCTTTCTGCCTGCAGACATACTGCACCACAGCCCGGACAGAGCGGACGGCATCTGCGGGGGCTGCCGAGAACCCGACACGTTTCAGTACCGCTATGTCAGGCTCGTCATCTCCGATATATGCCACCTGATCATCGGTCAGCCGGAGCTTCTTCAAGACCCGATCGTAGACCTTCTCCTTCTCCAGAACGCCCTGATACACTTCGCGGATACCGAGCACACGCGCGCGGTGACGGACGATGGTCGATGCCTTCCCGGTGATGATGCCGAAGGCCAGTCCTGCCCGCTGTGCCTTGACGACGCCATATCCATCCTTCACATTGAATGTCCTCCCCGCCTCGCCGCTGTTCGTATAGACGAGCGATCCGTCCGTCATGACACCGTCGACATCCATCAGGATGAGCCGGATCTTCCTGAGCCGCGCCGGGGTGGGAGTCCTGCGTTTCACGGCCGGACGGCCTTTCGCCGCGCCGTATCGATGGCCTTCACCTGCTTCAGCAGGTCTGGCAGCCGGTCGAGCGGAAGCTGGCTGGCAGCGTCACTCAGCGCTTTTCTGGGATCCGGGTGGGTCTCGACGAAGAGGGCATCGCACCCGACAGCGACACCGGCGCGTGCGATAGGAAAGATGAATTCCGGCTGGCCACCGCTCATGCCTGCCGCTCCGGCTGGCAGCTGGACCGAGTGCGTCGCATCCAACACGACAGGGCAGCCAGTTCTGCGCATGATCTCGAGCGAACGCATATCCACAACGAGATTATGATATCCGAACGTTGTCCCTCGCTCCGTCAGCAGGATTCGCGTGTTCCCCGTGGCGGCCACCTTCTTCACCGCCTCGGCCATGTCCTCGGGGGCCACGAATTGCCCCTTCTTGATGTTCACAGCCCGGCCCGACCTACCGGCGGCCTGAAGCAGCTCGGTCTGACGGCAGAGGAAGGCGGGGATCTGGAGCACGTCGGCCACGTCCGCGGCCATGTGCACCTCCTCCTGAGAGTGCACATCCGTCAGGATGGGCATGCCGAAGAGGTCCTTCACCTCAGCGAGGATCCGGAGAGACTTTTCCTCACCGATGGAGGCGAACGAAGATCCGCTCGTCCGGTTGGCCTTCTTGTAGGAGGCCTTGAAGATCACGGGCATCTTCTGCCTGCGCGCGGCGAGCTTTACCCTCTCGGCTGTACGCAGAACAAGGTCGCGCCCTTCCACGACACAGGGCCCTGCGATCAGCACCAGGGGTGCCCCGCCGCCGATGCGGACGCCTGCAATGGTCATTGGTTTCATTCGGTCATCGCAATGTGCATGAAGTTTTTCAACCTACAGAAAATTGGACCAACAGTCAAAATAGCCCCTTGTACCAGGCAGTTTGTTGCTTCTCCTTCCACGTTACGGTATTTTGCCAACGCATGTCTGTACGCACACTCACAGGAACAGCGCACGCCAAGGTCAACCTCGGGCTCGAGATCCTCCGGAAACGTCCGGACGGATATCATGACCTCGCAACGGTCTTCTGCCCCATCGACCTGTCCGACGAGATCACCTGCGACAGGACCGAAGAAGGGATCTCGCTCAGCATCGAAGGCATCGCCGTACCGGCGGATGCATCGAACCTGTGCGTGCGGGCCGCTGAACTGCTCCTGCCGCTCGCCCGCACACCCGTCGGGGCAAGGATCTCGCTGACCAAACGCATTCCTGTCGGAGCTGGTCTCGGCGGAGGAAGCAGCGATGCCGCATGTGTCCTGAAACTCCTGAACCTCCTCTGGGAACTCAACGTCACGACGGAACAGCTCACAGAGCGTGCAGTAGAACTCGGAGCCGATGTTCCCTATTTCGTCCGGGGCGGACTCTGCTTCGCATCGGGCATCGGCGAACAGCTTCAGCCGCTGGACCTTGCTCTTCCGTTCTGGATCGTGACGGTCGTACCGCCGGAGCACGTCTCTACCGCTTGGGCATACGGTCAGATCCGCGCCCGCGGGACTGCCTCTTCCGAATTGCAGAGCGCCTTCCCCGCCTCTTTCCAAAGTCTCCCCGCTCTCGATGACCTTTTAGTGAACGACTTCGAGGACGTTGTGCTCCCCGCGTATCCAGCGATCGGAGATGCAATGACGAGGCTCAGGAATGCCGGATTGTCCTGCGTCAGGATGAGCGGAAGCGGAGCAGCCGTGTTCGGGCTGACAGACTCGGCAGACACCGCGCGCACGTCAGCAGCACTGTTCTCCCCTCCTTACGTGACCTCGGTTACAGCTCCGGGCCTGTCATGATGCGCCCCATCTTCTCTGCCGCCATTCTGCTGTCCATCGCTGTACTGGCTGCCCGCTCACAGCCGGGTCCGGCCCCTGCCGACTCGACGCTTGCCGACTCTCTTGTCATGCGAATGATGGACGGGATCGGGGATGCGATCCCCGGCCGGCCGACGGAGATCGTCGCAGATTCGCAATGGCACTGGACGGATATCCGCACGCTCCCGGAGCTTATGTCATCCCTTCCGGGCTTCTATGCTTTTGAAAGTGGCGAAGAAGGAGCATCAGCCTATCCCTGGTACCTCGGGAGTTCCAACGACGGAACGCAGCTGAGCCTGGATGGCACTCCTGCCGGATCACCCTTGTTCCCGGATCGGGCCGTAACAATGTTCCCGCTTGAATTCATACAGGGCATAGAACTGTTGCGCGGCCCGGCAGCCATTCTGCTGGGCACGAGATGGAACCTCCGCACACACCAGCTCGCCTCGCCGGAACCGCGCACAGGCATCCGGTTCGTCCAATCCCCGTTCGAGACGATCTTCACGGACGGTTTCTATACGCAGAATATCGCCCGGTCGACGACCCTCACCTTCGGATTTCAGCGGCGGACGAGCGAAGGACGTTTCGAGAACGCCGCGCTCAACAGCTGGTCGCTTCGGGGACGTGTCCGGTACAATGCGACACCCTGGCTCAATCTGATGGGATCGTGGCAGTACGACAAGACCTCGCGCGGCATCAATGGCGGTATCGACAGGTCCCGCTCGACCACGGTGTTCGACGAGGTCACTGCACTCGTTGTGGAGCCCGATTCCTATGAGCTTCGGGGGGCCACCACGCTGGCATTTCACGCTTTCGCAGACGTCCTCAGTGACTCGCTCTCCCTCACACGCCTGACCGTCACACGGACCGACGAAGAGCGTGAATTCAACCGTCCGGTCGCGTCGATCTACAGTCCTGCGATGCGCGAGTATGCGATCTCCGGGGGATCGCACGTGCGGCTGGAACAATCGCTCGCGCTCCCGTTCCTCACCCTACGCGGCATGGCGCAGTTGACCTCCGCATCGACGGTGGATTCCACGGTCCTGCGCGCAGCGGACCGAAAGGCCACTGCGTACGGTGTTTCGATCGAAGGCCGTTTCAGCTCCATGATCGTTCCGGCCATCGGCCTCAGAATGGACAACGTTCCCGAGGGTTCACGCCCCGCGATCGGAGCATCCCTCGGCCTGAATATCACTGACGGCCTCTCTGTCATTGCAGCATACGAGCAGCGTGCGTTGTTCCCGGGACTGCGGGAATCGGCCTGGCGGGACAGCCTTGTGCTTGTTCCAGCATCCAGACCGGTGGGTTCCGAGCGGTTCATGTCGCTATCAGCAAGCTGGCGGTTCTCGGAGGATGTCATTGTGTCGCTGGAAGGATTCTCCAGGAACCAGTCCGACCGGCTTTTCTACGCAGCAGACACGACGGCATCCGGCACTCCGGCTGTCAGGGTTGTCTATGAGAATGTCGACGTGGCCGGCGTGCAGGTTTCCGGGCGCTTCGGACTTGGGCCTTTTTATGTCTCCGCTGGGATGACGGTAATGGAGATCACCGCTTCGGCCCTGGTCGAGAAGGTCCACCCCCCATTGTGGGCGCGATGGGAAGTGGGTTGGAAGGAGAGGTTGTTCGGTGATGAGCTCGGCCTGCAGGCATCGCTGCGGGGGACATTCTATGACCGGTACGATGGTCTTTCCCCTGACGGACGCACCGGACTGTTCGTCCTGCAGTCGTCGACGCCGGTCGGGCGCATGACGCGGCTGGACGGGTCCGTCATTATGGAGATCGGCAACGCGTTCATTAGCCTCGCCTGGGAGAACATCCTGAACACGAACTACTTCAAGATGGCGACATTCCCGATGTCCGACAGGCGGTTCAGCCTCGGGGTGCGCTGGAGATTCTTCGATTGAAAAGACACAAAGACGAGCGCACAACGTGGGGTGCATCTCGCAAAGCTCGCAAAGGTCATTCTTTCTGCTCTCGTCTGTCGGGCATCTCTGGTTTCTGAAGAACCCGGATCACTGCAGCCAACGATGATAAAGACCATTACCATATTCGGCAGCGCCATCCCGGGACCAACCGACGAAGCATACAGAACTGCTTCGCGGATAGGAGAGGCCCTGGCAAAGAGCGGATTCGCCATCTGCAACGGCGGCTACGGCGGAACGATGGAGGGTTCGGCGAAAGGGGCGCGGTCTGCCGGGGGTCATACGGTCGGCGTGACGTGCAGGATCTTCGACAGAACGGTCAACGAGTGGATCGCGGAAGAGGTCCTCACCGACACGTTGGAAGATCGGCTGAAGACGCTTGTCGCGCGGGGAAACGGCTACGTCCTGCTTCCCGGCGGTACCGGAACGCTCCTCGAGCTGGCCTACGTGCTCGAGGCGATGAACAAAGAGTTCATCACGCCGCGTCCTATCGTACTGTACGGAACGTTCTGGGACCCGGTCCTCGGGGTGCTGTCGCATGAGTTCGGCATGCAGCGATCGGCGTGGGTGAGGTCGGTCATATCCGGCGTTCCGGATGCGGATGCGGTCAGTCGCAGACTGGTCGAATGGTTCGCGCGCCCGTCACGGGGCATCTGATGGTCTGTCGCTGAAGGAAATTGAAAGAAGGGATCACCGGGCGCGGGAGCGCCCGAGGGCCAGGTCGATCGCCTTCGTCATCGTGTCAGCACACCGGTCCCACGTGAAAGTGCCCGCACATTCAAGGGCAGCCTTCCCCATCCTCTCGCGCAATGCTCCGTCCTGGAGAAGCCGCAGAAGTTTCTCCGCCAGTTCATCCGTCCGTCCATAGGTGTACAGAAGTCCGGTCGTTCCGTCCCGTATCGCATCGCGCAGGCCCGGGACGTTGCTGGCCACAACGGGAACGCCGCAGGCATTCGCTTCCGTGACGGTGAGCCCCCATCCCTCCTTGACGGACGTGTTCGCCACAACGTGCATGGTGTTCATCAGGCGCACCTTCTCGCTGGCGGGAAGGTACCCGGTGAACGTCACTGCTTCCGACAAACCGAGCGAACGAGCGAGCTTTTCGAGGGCCGGTTTTCCGTCGCCGTCGCCGATGACCGTCAGACGCGCTTCCGGAAGTCGCTGACGGACGATGGCGAACGCATGCAGGAGATGGTCGACGCTCTTGTACTTCTTGATACGGCCGACGTATCCGATATGCGGAAAACCGCTGCGCGGAACATCGACTGGATGATAGATCGTGTGATCGACCGCAACGCCGACATCGATGAGATTCTCCTCAGGGAACCGGTTGCTCAGAAGCTCCTGGCGCGTGCTTTCAGAGATAACGGCGATCGGGGTCTGGCGATAGACCTTCAGAGCAAGGCGCTCGGTGGCATACACGTAGGATGCAGCCGGGAATGACGCCTCGCGGAAGATGCTGGTGCTGAAGAGATGCAGCACCATCCCGAGGAGAGGTTCCCGCACGAAGAGAGGTGTGTAGAAGGGGATCTTGTTGATGTCGTCGACGACCACGTCGTAGCGGTCATGGCTGAACCGCCGGCGATACGCCGAGGGAACGACAAAGTTGAAGGTGTTCCGGTGACCCTGGCGGACGATGTGGATGCCGTCGATGTCCTCTTCCGGATCAGCACCCTCGAAAGAGCTGCAGAAGAGGGTCACCTCATGGCCTTGCTGGACCAGCCTCCGGAAGATCTGATGCAGATGGACCTCGGCCCCGCCCCCGAAGGGATTCCTGATATCCTGCCAGTTGAGGACCAGGATCTTCATCGCTTACGCGCGATGATGCCTATAGAGATGCCTGAATACAGCGGCAGCGATGTCCGCTGCAGCAGCCCGCGGATGCGGCCTCTCATTCTGATCGTGACCGGATGAAGAGATGGATAGAGCGGAAGCCTGAGGCCGATGACGCGAAGCGCCTCACGCGCTGAACGATAGAAGAAGCTCGGATACATCCACACGCCGTACCGGTGTTCGGGTTCCAGGCCGTTACGCCTCATGACCCTGCCCAGCTCGCGGACCGAGAATGACCTCTCCCAGCCCGCGAACCACTTGTTGAGAGCGATGAGGATGTGCTTGACGATGGTGTAGACGTGATACCGCTGGGGCACATCGATGAGGAGCAATCCTCCCTGCTTCAGAACGCGTACGTTCTCCTCGACGAGCTTCTGTGACACTTCGGGCCGGAAGTGCTCGAGCAGCCCCTGGTGGAACACGACATCGAACGTGCCGTTCCGGAACGGGAGGGCGAACGTATCGCCGCCGAGGATCTGGACCGGAATGCGCTCGTCCTGCGAGATCTTTTTCAGCAGTTTGAGCGAGTTGATGGCATAATCGAGCTGGACGACGCGTGCACCCCTCTGTGCGAGGGGAAAACTGTCACGGCCTGTGCCCGCGCCGATCTCGAGGATCAGCTTTCCGTCGAGGTCGGTCACACGGGAGAGATGCTCGAGCACCCTGTCGGCGTTCGAATAGACCTGCCCGACGTTCTGCTTCTCGTCCCAGAACGTCTCCCAATGCTGTTTTTCCGAGGAGCGTTGCGCCACAGCAGCCCTACTGCGTCGTATCGCGCCCGAGACCGCGGAACTCCCGCCGCGCAGCGAGCTGGAATTGGAGCTGCTGGAGGGCCTGCGACATTCCCGGCTGTGAGGCATAGGTTGCGGACATCGTGCGAAGAAGGTCATCGGCCTCATCGAACCTGTCCAGCTCCATGTAGGAGTAGAACAGTACGAGCAGCGGACTGAACTGCGTCAGCTGCTGCGTGAGCCAGACATCCCGCTCCGGTTCTATCTGAGACACGACCTCGTGCAGCAGTGCGTGCATGGTCGTCGTGTCGCCCGCCTCGCTGTAGTGCATCGCCACCCGGTACTTCATGTTCGGGTCCATCTCGATCACGGACCTTGGAATGACCTCTTCCATCCGACCGAGGACCTTCAGGCCGTTCTCATAGTCCCGCACTGTATACATGTACTGATCGGCCAGCGTCAGGAACAGGTTCCGGTAGTTCGACATCACCAGCCTGCGCGAGTCCTCGTCGAAGTACGTCTCCGGATTTTGTAGTCCCCTCCACCGGTATCCTGTCTGCGGCGTGAGGGACGGCTCCGCTGGTTCGTTGAACAGGTGCTTCTCGATCTGTTCTGTATCGAGGTTCTGCCAGTACGGCCCGCGCCGTGGCGTCAGCTTGAAGGCCAGGCCCCGAAGCTGCATGTGATAGCTCAGGCCGATCTTGCCGTCATCGGCGACCGTCATCGCGAAGTAGATGGGCCGCTTCCATGCGGAGGTACGGATGATATCGTAGACCATGATGTCCTGGACGCGGAGCGCCTGGACCTCGCCGAAGCTCAGCGTCGGGGCCAGTGTGAACTTCAGCACACCCCTGTTGATGATGCTCGTATCGAGCACCGCCGTCGTAGTCACTTCCTGCTCGTACAGTTTCACCACATCCGGCGCGACGGGAAGCTCGAGTTCCCGCTGCTTCCACGGGATGGGTCCGATCCGCTCGATGTCCACATCGGACGTGCTGATGGGCACCTTCTTCGCCCCGTACGGCTCCTCATGCTTGAGCTGCTTGATGTACCAGTTCGTGTTCAGCAAGCTCAGGTTCACGATGCGCACGTCGCGGCGAACACCCTCGACATCCTGCAGATACCAGAGAGGGAACGTATCATTATCACCGTTGGTGAACAGGATGCCGTCCTCCTCCACGCTCTGCAGCAGGTTGTAGGAATAGTCCCACGCCACATAGTTGCCAGTCCGGTTGTTCTCATGCTCGTTGACGCGGTACATGTTCGCCGGGACGAAGATGAACGCCAGTGCGAGCGTTCCCGCGACCACGGGCGTCGATGCGCGTTCCTGCTTCAGCCATTCCTGCACCTGGTCGATAAGGCCCGAAACGCCTATGCCGATCCAGACACAGAAGGCGAAGAACGACCCCACGTAGAAGTAGTCGCGTTCACGTGGTTGTGGTTCCTGCATGTTGAAATAGAGCACGAGGACGATGCCCATAATGAGGAACAACGACGTGTTCACGAACGCCATCCTCGGGTCTCTGCGCCAATGCGTATACACGCCGAACAGTCCCAGGAGCAGCGGAATGCCGTAGAGCTTCGACCAGTCGACACCCGACTCCTTCACGTCGCCGGCTGAGCCGACGAAGTTCCATCCGAAGTACCTGAAGTACATGTGCCCCAACTGGAACCGCCAGAAGAAATCGAAGTCGCTCGAGTACTTCTGATGGTTCGCCTGCTTCTCCGGGTCCGGGTCCCATCGCCTGTTGACGAAGGGCTGGCTGCCGTACTGCTCACGGTTCAGGTACGAGACCAGCCGGCTGATCGTGCTCGGATCGTTCTCGTTCATCGGCGGCTGTGCGTTGGCCCGGATGTAGACCATCGTATAGGTCGAGTAGCCGAGGACGATGAACAGGAATGCCAGAAGTGCGACGTTGAGCTTCCGCTTCTTGTTGCGGATGGCATAATAGAGGCCGTACAGCGCGCCGCCGACGGCGATGTGGGGGATGAACGAGAAGAGCTCGCTGCGGACCCCTCCGATCTCGCCGTCCAGCATCGACGGAAACTCCTTGATGATCAGCGGATAGACCGTCCCGAACACGAGAAGCGAGACGACGCCCAACCGGAGGAACGACTGCGGCGAGAACTCGTACCAGCGGAAGTAGATGAGCAGCATGATGATGAACAGGGTAAGGATCGCCAGCAGATGAACGCCGACCGACAACCCGACCATGTAGGCGATGAGGAGCAGGTAGACATCGCTGCGGCTCCACTCCGCCCGTTCATACCAGCGCAGGCCCAGCCACACCATGCCGCTGACGAAGAACATGCTGAGGCCGTACACCTCCGCCTCGATGGCGTTGAACCAGAACGTCTTGCTGAACGTCAGCGCAAGGGCCCCGATGGCAGCGCTTCCGTAGAGGGTGATCTTTTCGGTGTTCGTCTCGGGCTTGCCCCGCATCATCAGCAGGAACCGGACGGTGATAAGGTACAGGAACATCACCGTCGCAGCGCTGGCGAGCGAGGAGATGAAATGCATCCGCACGGCGATGTCAGCAACGAAGGGCACCATGCTGAACAACCGGCCGATCAACAGGAAGAGCGGGGCTCCGGGAGGATGAGGCACCTGCAGCGTGTAGGCCGCAGCAGCGAACTCTCCGACATCCCAGAACACGACGGTCGGCGAGAGCGTGAGCCAGTAGTTGAGCAGTGCCACGAAGAACAGGGCGACACCGATGATCCGGTTCAGTTTCTTATGGGGCATGGAGTCCTCGAACGAGATACAGAATGGTCAACTCAAGATTTTCAATCTATCGGGAAAAGGCCTCAATCTCAATAACGATCGGACGCTGTCAGGCCAGCGATGCGCAGATCTCATCGCAGATCATGTATCCCTGCCGGGTCAGCGTAAGGACGGAGCCGGTGACGGCTGCGTGGCCCTCGCGAAGGAGCGCGTCCACGGTCCCGCGCTGTTCCTCCAGGAACGACCTTCCGAACTGACGCTCGTACCGGTCGAGGTCGAGGCCGGGACCTCGAAGACCAAGGAAGATCTGTTCCAGGCGCAGCTGATCCTCTGTGAGACGCTCCTCTCCCTCGACGGGCAGCGTCCCGTTCCCCAGCCGCTCGACATAGGTGGAGAGGTTCGCGCTGTTCCACCACCGCACGCCCCCGGCATACGAGTGGGCCGATGGCCCGAACCCGAGATATTCGCCGTGCGTCCAGTAGTTCAGATTGTGCCATGAACGGAAACCGGGCCTGCAGAAGTTCGAGACCTCGTACTGAGCGTATCCCTGCCCGGCGAGGTAGCCGATGGTCCGTTCGTACAGGTCTGCATCGATGTTCCGGTCGAGCATGCGCACACGACCCGACCCGACCATACGCGCAAGCGGCGTGTTCTGTTCCACCGTCAGGCTGTAGCAAGAGATGTGTTCCGGTTTCAGCTCCATCGCCCGTCCGAGCGTGTCCATCCACGAGTCGAGGGTCTGACCGGGAAGTCCGAACATCAGGTCGATGCTCAGATTATCGAACCCAGCATCGCGGGCGTCGCGGACGCTCCGCTCGGCCTGCTCTGCGGAATGGATGCGCGTGAGGAACGCCAGCTCTTCTGCCTGGAAGGACTGCACGCCGAAACTGACGCGGTTGAATCCCATCTCGCGGAATGCCCGCAACCGCTCCGGGCTGACCGTTCCCGGGTTCGCCTCCAGCGTCACCTCCGCCTCATCCGCGATCTGAAACCCGCGCTGCAGCGCCGCGAGGATCGAGCGTGCATCCTCCGGCTCGAGCAAGGAAGGCGTTCCGCCCCCGAAGAAGACCGAGGTGAACGCCCCCTCTCCATTATGTTCGGAGGCCCTGATCCCGATCTCCCTGACCAGCCGGTCCGTGAAGGTCGACATCAGCGCCTTCTCGTCCATCTTCTCCTCAGACGGAGCGATGGAATAGAAATCGCAGTACACGCACTTGTGCTCGCAGAAGGGAATATGGACGTACAGTCCCGCCATGCTACCGTATCAACTGCCCCAGGCGTGACCAGCGGATGTTCCGGAAGGGATATGCCTCGGCCCCGTCATCGTCGGGTGACGAGGACCAGTACACCAGCATCGCTTCCCCGACGATATCGTCCTCGCAGACAAATCCCCACATGCGGCTGTCGGTGCTGTTCTCCAGATTGTCGCCGAGGACGAAGCAATAGTCCTTCGACAGTTCGTATGAGTCCGTTCCGATGCCATCTACAAGGACCGCATCTCCCGAGAGGTCGACCCGGTGCCCTTCCCGCTCGAGCACTCGCTGCCACCATGCGAGGGACTCGGCGGTCAAGGATACCACATCTCCTCTTCGGGGCACGCGCAGCGGCCCGTAGTCCCATGCGGTGAACCCTGCTCCGTCGGGAAAGACGGGACGGGAGTACGAGATCCGCTGGAACGACGGCGTTCGGACGGTCGGCGGGGGAAGCATCTCGCGGCGATTGACGAACACGCGTCCATGCCTGATCTCGATCGTGTCGCCCGCGACGGCGATGCAACGTTTCACGAATGTCGTGCGATCCGTGATGCTGCCATCCTCCACCCCACCGGGCATGCTGAACACGATGATGTCGCCCCGGCGGATGTTCGCCAGCGGAAGGATGTACCGCGGGATATCGGGAATGGACAGAAAAGGAACGGAAGCCGGGAGCCGAAGCCCGTACGCGACCTTGTTGACCAGGATGAGGTCGCCGGGCAGGAGCGTGTTCTCCATCGAGACGGAAGGAATACTGTACGCCTCGATGACGAACAGCCGGAGCGCGACGGCGCAGACGATGGTCACCAGGAGGATGAGGAGGACATCCCGTCCACCGCCAGATCCCTTTCGTGTCCCGGTATCCTCCCGCTGCGTGTCCATCGGGGACATCGTTACCGGACGAGTGAAAAGATCCTGCCCCAGCGGATGGAGCTCAGCCGTCCGGGGACGTCGTACAGCGGGATGTCTGTGTTCCAGGACCAGTAGACGATGATCGGCGTGCCCACGAGGTTCTCCTCAGGGATGAATCCCCAGAACCGGCTGTCGAGACTGTTGTCCCGGTGGTCGCCCATCCCGAAAAGGTAGTCGCGCTCGACGCGGTACTCTGTTGCGATACCTCCATCGATCATGACCTGTCCGCCGACCACGGCGACCGTGTGCCCTTCACGCCTGATGAATGTCTCCCAGTACTGGACCGTATCGGGGTCCATGGGGATGACCATGCCTTCGAAGGGGATGACCAGCGGGCCGTAGTAATCCTCGTTCCATGGGGCGCCCGGCGGGAAGATGCGCTCGTCCGGATACTCCTCGGAGACCGGCCATGGGCGGTCGAATTTGATGTTGCGCGGCAGCGGAAACACCTCGCCGTTCACATACAGCACCCGTTCCCGTATCTGGAGGGTGTCGCCGGGCAGCCCGACGCAGCGTTTCAGATAGAACTGGAACTCCGCCGCCTCCACCTCGTCACGGTACCCCGGGAACTCGAACACAATGACGTCGCCCCGCTCCACGTCCGTGAATCCGGGGAAACGGAACCAGGGGAGCTTCACTGGAGGGATCTGCAGAAATCCGAGCTCGATCCCCGTGAGCGGGACCGTCCGGGGCGTGGTCGGGCCATAGATGAACTTGTTCACGAACAGCAGTTCGCCGGTGATGACCTCGTTCTCCATCGATCCGGTGGGGACGAGGAAGGATGCGACGACGAAATTGTTGATGAGGATGAAGAGGCCGAGAACGATCCCCGCCTCCTTCAATCCGGCGAGCACCTTCTCCTTCAGCGTCCGCTCATCATTCTCTGTCGCCTGGCTCTGCTTCTCTTTGTGATTCCTGTTCGAACTCACATTCGGCCTTTCTTTGTTTTCTTGTTCTACCCGCATACCTTTCGGATAGCGGTGATACTCTGAAGAACACGAACCGCATAGAACGCAAAGAACGCAGAATGATCCCTATGCATTCTTTATGTGGTCTATGCGTTCTTTGTGGCAAATGCTCCGGGGAGAATCCCAATGGACGGACAATCGCCGCGTGCGTTGCCCCCTTTGCGTTCGCCGCGTGAAACGGTTTTTCGCCCGCTACTGGTCCATCTGCAGAACTGCAAGGAAAGCCTCCTGCGGCACCTCCACACGACCCACCTGCTTCATCCGCCGCTTCCCTTCCTTCTGCCGCTCGAGGAGCTTCCGCTTCCGGCTGATGTCGCCGCCGTAGCACTTTGCCGTCACGTTCTTCCGCATCGCGCTTATCGTCTCCCGCGCGATGACCTTGCTGCCGATCGCCGCCTGAATGGCCACCTCGAACATCTGGCGTGGGATGAGTTCGCGGAGTTTCGAGCAGAGCTTCCTGCCCCAGTCGTATGCCTTGTCGCGGTGTACGATGGTCGAGAGCGCATCGACCGCCTCCGTGTTCAGAAGGATATCGAGCTTGACGAGCTTCGATTCGCGGTAATCGAGGATCTCATAATCGAACGACGCATATCCCCGCGACATCGATTTCAGTTTGTCGTAGAAGTCGAAGATGATCTCTGCCAGCGGGATCTCGAACCAGATATCGGCGCGCTCCGGTCCGAGGTATGTCGTGTTCCGGTGGATGCCCCGGCGGTCCATGCACAGCTTCATGATGCTGCCGATGTACTCCGACGGCGTGATGATCTGCGCCTTCACGTAGGGTTCCTCCACACGCTCGATGACACCCGCATCCGGCATCAGCGACGGATTGTCGACCAGCACCACCTCGCCGTTCGTCCTGATGACGCGGTACTCGACGTTCGGGACCGTATTGATGAGCGTCTGGCCATACTCCCGCTCGAGGCGCTCCCGGATGATCTCCATGTGGAGCAGGCCGAGGAACCCGGCCCGGAACCCGAAGCCGAGCGCCAGGGATGATTCCGGCTCGAACACGAGCGAGGCGTCGTTGAGGCGCAGCTTATCGAGCGCGTCCCGCAGCTCCTCGAAATCGTCGCTCACCGACGGGTAAATGCCGCTGAACACCATCGGCTTGACGTCCTTGTAGCCCGGAAGAGGCTTCGATGCGGGATTCTTCGCCAGCGTTATGGTGTCCCCGACCTTCGTGTCATGGACATCCTTGATGTTCGCGATGATGTAGCCGACGTCCCCTGCGGAGAGCTCACCGGTACGTTTCCGCTGTTTCTGCAGGACACCGATATCGTCTGCCTGGAATTCCTTCCCATTATAGAAGAGCCGTACCCAATCACGCTCACGGATCGTACCGTCCATGATCCGCACATAAGCGACTGCACCCCTGAACTCATCGAACATCGAATCGAAGATCAACGCGGTGAGC
The DNA here is from genome assembly GCA_964534125.1 of uncultured Ignavibacteriaceae bacterium. Lineage (GTDB taxonomy): Bacteria > Bacteroidota > Ignavibacteria > UBA10030 > UBA10030 > 2-02-FULL-55-14. The sequence goes on along the minus strand of CAZHOJ010000014.1, from coordinate 980 downwards.
GGAGCGTCCGGATCTCCGGTGGGGGGAGGCACCCGGGCGACGACCGCCTCCAGCACTTCCTCCGTCCCGAGCCCCGACTTTGCGCTCCCCAGGATGATCTCCTCTTCCTTGCAGCCGATCAGGTCCATCACCTGCCGCTTCACCTCAGGCAGCATCGTCTGTGCGCTCTGAAGGTCGGTCTTATTGATGAACGGGATGATCTCGAGCCCCGCGTCGATGGCCAGGTACAGGTTTGAGATGGTCTGTGCTTCGACTCCCTGCGTGGCGTCGACGACAAGAATGGCCCCTTCGCATGCTGCGAGCGAGCGGGAGACCTCGTAGGTGAAATCGACGTGGCCGGGAGTATCGATGAGGTTAAGCGTGTGGGATTGCCCGGACCGGGCCTTGTAATGCAGCTGGATCGCATGAAGCTTGATGGTAATGCCCCGCTCCTGCTCCAGGTCCATATCGTCGAGGACCTGTTTTGTCGTCATCTCCCGTGCGGTGTATGCCCCCGTGAATTCAAGGAGCCGGTCGGCCAGGGTGGATTTTCCATGGTCGATGTGGGCGATGATGCAGAAATTGCGGATATGCTTCATGGAATGTTTTTCAGGGGACGCAAAAACAAGAAAGAGTAAAGAGGAGGGCTCTTTACTCTTCGAAAGTGCACTAATATAGCCCGAAAACAGCGCAAGAGCAACGAAAATGGACGCTTCTGAAACCCATCCATCCTCGTCTGTGTTCACAATAGGGTGCATTTTGATGACATTTACACTGGAAGCCATCTCAAGGATGTTTCTCGCAACGATCGCAACGGTGCAAAGAGAGACCGCAACGAAAGAACCCTACGTTAAGTTTCTTTTTCCGTTGCGGGCGTTGCTCTCATGGCGAACGTTGCCTGCCTGCGTGACGCAGTCAGGCAGGCGCGAAATGCTTATTCAATAGCTGACAAGTGCCATGACATCGTGTACGTGTATTTGTGCCATAACATCGAGTACAAA
>CAZHOJ010000013.1:0-78422 GCA_964534125.1 uncultured Ignavibacteriaceae bacterium | reverse complement strand
TTGTACTCGATGTTATGGCACAAATACACGTACACGATGTCATGGCACTTGTCACTTACTGCTTAGTCCCAAAGTTCTCCCCAGCACGTCCTCCCCTTTCTCCACATTCCTCCGTACGTTTCCCTCATGCAGCTCCACTCGCGCACATATGGAGAGTCCGGCCCTCACGTCATCATCCTGCACGGCCTGTTCGGCATGTCAGACAACTGGCACTCCTTCGCACGTTCACTCTCGGATGCGTATCGGGTGCATACGCTGGACCTGCGGAACCACGGACGCTCCCCTCACCATGTTTCCATGACGTATCCAGACATGGCTGCGGATGTGGTGGAGTATCTGGAGGCAGAGGCAATCCCCTCCGCAGCGGTGCTGGGGCATTCCATGGGTGGAAAGGTCGCGATGGAACTGGCGCTGAGGCATTCTCTCCTGGTGAACGGACTCGTGGTCGTCGACAGCGCACCAAGAACGTATCAGGGACTGCACGACCCGATATTCGATGCCCTCTTCTCTCTTCCGCTCGAGAGTATCGCAACCCGCGGCGACGCTCTTGAGCACATGAAGAAGCACGTCAAGGCCGATGCCACCGCCCAGTTTCTTCTGAAAAACCTTGCACGGACCGACGAGGGGGAATTCGCCTGGAAGCTGAATCTCCAGACACTCCATGCGGAGTATGAGAACATCCTCGCGGGTATTTCAGGTCCCGATTGGTATGACGGACCCGCCCTGTTCATCCGCGGAGGCCGGGGCGAATACATTCTTCCGACCGACAAACCTACCATTGAAGCCCTTTTCCCGAAGGCCCGCATAGAGACGATCGAGGAAGCAGGGCACTGGGTTCATGCAGACTCCCCTGAGGAGTTCGAGGGTCTCGTTCGAGGTTTCCTCCTTCGCATTTTCACTTGATCATCGGAGCAGATGATATTCTTGGCGTGGGATATTCCCGGCTGGATGGGACTTATCCATGTGGTTTCCCCGTTTTGCAGAGGGAAGAACTCGTCCAGTAATTCCCAGCAATGGTAATGGAAGCCGAGTATCTTTGATGGCGACCTCGTCATTTTGTACCTCGATCCGCATGCAAAGCCGGTTCGGTCTCATATCGGCATTCCTGATCCTCTTCCCATCGTTCTCCTTCGCCCAGAACGTCTCCCCCTACCCAGGCCTGGAGGTCAGATTTCAACACCTCCTCACGGACGGTTCGCTTCCGCTGCAGAATGTGTTCTCGATAAGCCAGGACGCGGATGGATTCATCTGGTTCGGGACGCTGAACGGAGCCTCACGATTCGACGGAATGTCTGTTCGCACTATTCCTACCGGCCTGGTCGGAGTATTCCACACGGACAAAAAGGGAAGATTCTGGATGTGTGGCAGAGGGCTCGCACAACTCGACACCGCTGGCGATTCCCTGGTTGTTTATATCCACGACCCCAAAGACCCGTACTCGCTGGGGGGCGTGGACGTCAGAGCCCTTGTGGAGGATGAGGATGGAACGTTCTGGCTCGGACACAGTAACGGCCTTGACCGCTTTGATCCGGAGAGCAGATCGTTTGAAAGGATCACCGGTGTCGTCACATCCCCGATCATCTCGATGGTCGATGACAAGCGAGGCCATCTCTGGATCGGCTCCCGAACGTCGATCATTCGATTCACGAAAGGCTCACGGAGCGTCGATCGCGTACCGTTGGATCCACGACAGGTTTGGGTGGGGATGGCCGTCGGTCCTGATGGAACGATCTGGGCGTGCGGGAATATCACATTCGGATTGCAGGCCATCGATCCCCGCTCGCTCCAGCCGACTGAGGTCACAGAGGATGGGAATCGCATCGATGCCGTTCAGGTAGTGTTCGACACCAGCGGTGTGATGTATGTCGGGAGCATGTCGGGTGGACTCAAGATCCTCCAACCGGGATCTGGACATTGGACAACACTCCGCAACAGCCTTCACGATCCCGGTAGTATTTCGAGCAATCATATTCACGATGTCTTCATCGACCGGGCAGGTAACCTCTGGGTGGGGACCGCAAAGGGACTGAGTTGGTCGGCCCGATCGCATAAACCGTTTCTCCACATCATTCATGATCCCGACGATCCCTCGAGTCCTCCACCCGAGCCGATCGTGTCGACGGTCGCCGACGAAGAAGGCCGAGTGTGGATCGGCTCGAGAGGGGCCGGTGTTTCAGTGTTCACGTTCAACGACAAGACATGCAAGCGGGTCCCCGGAATAGAGGGTATCGTCGCTGCGATGTGCGCTGACCATCGTGGTCTTCTGTGGGTGAGCACACGTGAGCCGGCAGGATTCTGGAAGGTCGACACCAGGACCACCCGGATCACATCCGCACGGTCATTCCTCCGATCATCCAAAGGTCACGAACGGGGTGTCGTAACAGCGGTGACGCTCGACCGCGACGGCAACTTGTGGCTTGGTTTTGAGGGAATCGCGGTCGGGTGCCTCCCGGCGGATGGTTCGCCGGTCAAAATGTTCGAACTTGACTCCTTCCCCGATGTGCTCTCCGATGGCATTCGCCAAATGCTCCGAGACAACCGGGGGGATGTATGGGTCGCCGGCGGGGCGAACGGTATCGTTCGACTGGACCCGCTGTCGGGTGAATGGCATCGTATCGGGGCGGGAAAACGATTCACCTCGATCCATGAAGACCACCTCGGGCAGTTGTGGGTCGGGTCGGACGCCGGGCTGGATCTTCTGCTCCGGGAGACCGAGACATTTGAACATGTCCCTGAGGATCCCGCATCCGGATACCCTCCGGGCATCATTGATATTATTCAGGATGACGCAGGGATCCTGTGGCTCATCGGTATGGGTCGTATCATCCGGTTTGACCCGATGACAAGACAGGGCCGTGATATCGGGGCACATCAGGGGTATCCCGTCACATCACTCGGCGCACACGTTGCATTTGGCACTTCATCAACGTTCGTGAAGAGCAATGGGATGATCGTACTCGGTTCCGGAGATGGCATCATCACGTTCCATCCGGAGAGTATTCGATGGAACTATGTCCCGCCGCCGGTCGTCATCACCGCAGTCATGACGACCACTTCTCCTGCCAGTCCTCCCCATCCCTTTTCCAACCTGGGACTTCGCGAGCCCGGACCGATGGAGATCCCGTATGATCAGGGGCCGCTGGAATTTCGGTTCGCGGCACTCGATTTTGCCGCTCCTGAGGGAAACATCTACTCCGTGAAACTGGAGGGTCTGGACGAGGACTGGTTGTCGCTTGGGACAGTGAACACGATCCGATACGGCACCCTGACTCCCGGGGAATACACGTTCCGCGTCAGAGCTGCCAACAATGACGGGGTCTGGAACATGCAGGGAACATCTCTCCCGATTGTCGTCACGCCTCCGTGGTGGCGAACTTCATGGGCCTTCGCGCTTTTCCTCATGGTGCTGATCGGCTTCCTGTATGGGGCCTGGCGGATGAAGGCCCGGCGGCTGGCAATGGTGCATGCGTACGAAACATCGAGGTTCCAGGCGCAGAAGCTCGCCGAGATCGACGAGATGAAATCCCGGTTCTTCACGAATATCTCTCATGAGTTCCGCACGCCCCTCTCCCTTATCCTCGGACCCGTGAAGCAGATCGCAGAGTCGACGCGCGACGGAAAACTCCGTGACGAACTTCAGATGGTCCAACGGAATGCCCGACGCTTGCTCCGTCTTGTCAACCAATTGCTGGACATCGCCAAGCTGGAGTCCGGCAGCATGCAACTCCGCGCCGCGCCGATGGACGTCGTGCCGTTCCTGAAGGAGGTCACACAATCGTTTTCGCCTCACGCGGACCGGAAACGTATCACGCTTCAGTTGACGGCTCCCGAGGCGGGCATCAGCGTCTATCTGGACCGGGAGCAGGCCGAGAAGATCATCATGAACCTGTTGTCGAACGCCTTCGCTTTCACGCCCGAAGGCGGACGTATAGACGTTGCGGCAGAACGCGCACATGGCATGCTGAAGATCACGGTCGCCGATACCGGCATCGGGATCGCGACGACGTCTCTTCCGCGGATCTTCGACCGGTTCTACCAGGTGAGCTCGGGACATCCGCGGACGGGGCAAGGGACGGGGGTCGGCCTTTCGCTCACACGAGACCTTGTCATGCTGCATAAGGGAACCATTGCTGTCGAAAGCGAAGAAGGCCGAGGGACGACGTTCACGGTGACCCTCCCCTTGGGAAGCGAGCACCTTTTGCCGGAAGAAATCTCGGATGCCCCGACGACAATGGTGGACGGGACCGCAACAGCGCCGGAACTGTCAGATACCGTGCTCCTTGCGAACACCCCATACGATCCGGCCCGGGCGAGAATCAAAGACAAGCCATCCCTGCTTATCGTAGAGGACAATCACGACGTCCGGACGTATGTCGCCTCCACACTCGATCACGACTTCAGGGTGATTCAAAGCGTTGACGGCGAAGAAGGAATATCTGCATGTCTGCAGCATCTGCCCGACCTGGTCGTATGCGACGTTATGATGCCACGGATGGATGGGATGGAACTGTGTTCGCGGATCAAGGCGGATGAACGGACCTGTCACATTCCGATCATTCTTTTGACAGCAAAGGCGACAATGCGTGACCGGATCGAAGGTCTGGAGACCGGTGCCGACGCGTATATCACCAAACCCTTCGAACCGGAAGAACTCCTAGCGACGATCAGGAATCTTCTGGCACAGCGGAGCAGACTGCATGAGCAGTATGCAAAACGGGGGCTAGGGGCGCTCGATAACTCGGCCTTGGTATCTGCAGACAGGCGGTTCCTGGCCCGTGTGGAGGAGGCTATCGCACGCGATCTTTCGAACCAATCGTTGCACGTTGAATCTCTGGCGGAGATGGTCGGCGTCAGCCGGTCAGTGCTGCATCGGAAGATCGTCTCTCTCACCGGCCAACCTCCGGTGGAACTCATTCGAAGGTTTCGCCTGGCCCGGGCGGCTGAGCTTATCATAAGACGCTCCGGCAACATGGCAGAGGTAGCATTCGAAGTCGGTTTCACCAATCCTTCCTATTTTTCGGAGTGCTTCAAGAGACAGTACGGCGTCCCCCCTTCTCAGTATTCGAAACAATTTTCCTCCCGCTGAACACTGCAACCCCTGCGTGCGACAAATGTGTAAGGGTTTGATACAATCCTGGTAGCGGCAGACCTCTCGAGCGTGGTATCTTTCTGTGTCTCACCATCTTCCTATCACTCCAGGAACGTGAACAGTGATAGATGAATTGGTCCCGTCGGAATTTTTCCTTGGACAGAACCATCCAAACCCATTCACTGTCCGGACAACTATTAAATTCTGCGTGCCATTTACCTGCAGAATCATGCTCTCTGTCTATGCCCCGGATGGTTCCCTTCTCGATCAGCCGGTGGACGGGGAAAAACCTGCAGGCACCTTTGAGGTCGTCCTGGACGCCGCATCGGTGCCCGAGGGGGTATCATCCTATGTACTGACGGCGGGTGAATTCATTGCGACCAGGAGTATGGAGCGACGTCACGGGACTGCTGACTGTGACGATCCCACGACCGGACTCCGGGTGTGAACTCGAAGAATGAGCCAATAACAACCGAGAAACGACTTCTAGCCTTGCCATCACCGGACCCGGAAGACGGATAAATCCTCGCCCCTAACTCTGGAAGGGTATGAACGATGAAAAGAACATTTCTCCCTGGCCTTGCTCTCTCCCTCTTTGTCACGTCGATCTGTGCAGGTCAACCCCATACCTTCACCGGGTGAACGCCGCCTCTGTTGATACTGCATGGGTGAGGCAGTATGGTCCGGTCTTTGGTAGAGTGCATGTCGAGTGGATTGGCGTCCAGCCGTTTCTATGTAATCTAGGAAATCATAGTGTTGCACCAACCGTTCCTTGACCCTTGCGCGTTCTGACTTTGCATTAGTCGGTGTGCCGCCGGGTGGTCCTCCTCTCGTTGCCGACCCGTCGAGTGCTTGCTCAAAGTCGTACACGCGCATTGCAAAATCATTGCAAGGAGGTGTGAAATGAAAGTGACCCAATTCGTTATTCCTTTGCTGCTTTTGCTCGTGTGGCAGTCCGCGCAGGCCCAATGGGTGCAGACCAGTGGACCCTATGGCGGCTATGTAAGCTGTTTCGCCGTTTCCGGCACAAATCTCTTTGCCGGAACTTCAAAGGGTGTGTATCGTTCCACCGATAGTGGCACAAGCTGGACTTTGGCAAATACCGGCTTGACGATCGGTGTCAGCGCCCTGGCTGTCTCAGGCACCAATCTTTTTGCCCTCTCCACGAATCTCGGTGCCGGGTACTGGAGTGTCTTTCTCTCAACCGATAACGGAACAAGTTGGACTGAGGGAGATACCCTCTTGCCAATGTATTATTATGGCCCTTTGGTTTCTGGTCTTGTTGTCTCCGGCACAAATCTCTTTGCTGGAACTTCAAGGGGTGTCTTTCTCTCGACCGATAGCGGCACAAGCTGGACTGTGGCAAATACCGGCTTGACGGATTCATATGTCCGGGCTCTTGCTGTCTCTGGTACGAATCTCTTTGCCGGAACTTCGTCTGGTGTATTTGTTTCCACCGATACCGGCGAAAGCTGGACTGCGACGAATACCGGCCTGTCGGATACTTCGGTCTCTATCCTTGCTGCTTCCGGGACAAATCTCCTCGCCGGGACGTATCACGAGAGTGTTTTTATTTCCACCGATAGCGGCGCAAGCTGGAATGCTGTGAGTACGGGTTTGCCGAAAGCCCAAGTAACTGCTTTTGCTATGTCCGCGACGAGTATCTTTGTCGGGACCGGTGACGGCGTTTTTCTTTCTACCGATAGCGGCACAAGTTGGACTGTGGCCAATACCGGCTTGTGGAACACCCAGGTCGGGGCTCTTGCTTTCTCCGGTACGAATCTCTTTGCCGGGACTCGTGGCGGCGGTGTCTTTCTTTCCACCGACAGCGGCGCAAGCTGGAATGCTGCGAGTACAGGCCTGCCGAAAGCTCAGGTAACTGCGCTTGCTATGTCCGGTCCAAATCTCTTTGCCGGGACTCTTGGCGGCGGTGTCTTTCGTTCCACCGATATTGGCACAAGTTGGACTGCGGCGAGTGCCGGCTTAACGGACAAAACAGTCGGTGCTCTTGCTGCCTCGGGCACGAATCTCTTTGCCGGGACAGTCGGCGGCGGTGTCTATCGTTCCGCCGATAGCGGCAGAAGCTGGACTGTGGCGAATACCGGCCTAACCGACGCAATTGTCAGGGCTTTTGCTGTCTCTGGTACGAATCTTTTTGCCGGGACAAGGGGCGGCGGTGTCTATCGTTCCGCCGATAGCGGCGCAAGCTGGAATGCTGCGAGTACGGGCTTGCCGGAGAGTCGAGACGTATTTGATATTGTTGTCTCCGGGACGAATCTCTATGCCGGGTACTGGGAGGGAGTCTTTCGTTCCACCAATAATGGCACAAGCTGGACCGTGGCGAATACCGGCCTATCCGACGCAATTGTCAGGGCTTTTGCTGTCTCTGGTACGAATCTTTTTGCCGGGACGTATGACGATGGTGTCTTTCTTTCCACCGATAGCGGCACAAGTTGGACCGAGGCGAATACCGGCCTAAGTGACACAAATGTCACGGCTTTTGCTGTCTCTGGTACGAATCTTTTTGCCGGGACGTATAACGATGGTGTCTTTCTTTCCACCGATAGCGGTACTAGTTGGAGTGCAGCAGGTACCGGCTTGCCGGGCCAGGCCGAATGGGATCTCGCCGTTTCCAGCACGTATCTCTTTGCCGGAAGTATTACAGGCGGTCTCTGGAGGCGATCCTTGTCGGAGATGGTTACCTCGGTCGACCCCGTGACGAGCCCGTTGCCTGGCGAGTTCGTGCTTCACCAGAACTACCCGAATCCATTCAACCCGAGCACGGTCATTGAATACGACCTGCCACACTCTGGTTATGTGACCCTCAAGGTCTATAACGTTCTGGGAGAGGAGGTCGCACAGCTGGCGGATGGAGACCAGCCAGCTGGAACCTTCAAAGCCACCTGGGATGCAGCCGCACTGCCCAGCGGGATGTACTTCTGCCGCCTGATCGCCGGTCAGTATGATCAGACGATGAAAATGATGCTCGTCAGGTAGCGACTCAAAGTGGTGCACCAATCGTTCCTTTACTCTTGCGCTTTCTGACTTATTGCATTAGTCGGTGTGCCGCCGGGTGATCCTCCCCTCCCTGACGACCCACCGAGTACTCTCTATGGGTCGTTCACGCGCTCTGCAAATCCATTGCAAGGAGGTGTGAAATGAAAGGGACCCAATTCGTTATTCCTTTGCTGCTTTTGCTCGTGTGGCAGTCCGCGCAGTACTGCAGGAGTTCCTCAAAGACACACTGTCCTGATCGGTTGGAGGATGCTCCTGAAACGAAACAGCCGCATTTCCGCTCGACCAAGCCCCTTGCCCTGAGGGAAGAACCTGGATCCAGGTGACAAGAACCAACGAACCGCCTGCCAGGTGTTACACCGCAGAGCCTGCGGCAAATCCTGAGGACCACGCCCACTGGAAGTTATAGCCACCAAGCCAGCCGGTCACGTCCACTACCTCACCTATAAAGAAGAGTCCCCTTACGTCCCGGGACTCCATGGTCTTTGACGACAGGGCATTGGTATCGACCCCCCCGGCGGTCACTTCTGCCTTGGCAAAACCTTCCGTTCCATCCGGTTGAACGACCCAGGCATGCATGCTCCGCTCGAGGTCGCGCAGGACCTTCTTTGAAAGGTGCTCAACTCTCTTCCCGGCCAGATCGGCCGGGAGCCATGCTTCGGCAAACCGCTTCGGCCAGACCCCCTCGAAGGCAGTCCGGATCGATCTCCCGGTGCGGCCCTCAAGGATATCCTCCAATGAGACGTCCGGCAGCAGATCGATGGTGAGCGGAGTCCCATCCTTCCAATAGGACGAGGCCTGAAGGACCGCCGGTCCGCTCAATCCCCTGTGCGTCAGGAGCATATCATCCGTGAACGATGCGTCAGACGCCGTGACCGTCGCCCGGAGCGATATGCCGGATAACATATTCCAGTCCTTAATTCCTTCAGTGTCGCGAAGCGTGAACGGAACGAGGCCCGGCCGGGGATCCACGATCGGGATACCGAACTGACGAGCGATGTCGTAGCCGAGCCCCGTCGCCCCAAGCTTCGGGATGGAAAGCCCGCCGGTGGCGACAACCAGAGCCGACGCTGTGTATATCCCTATGCCCCCTGCCCCCTGCCCTTTGCCAGCTTCGATCTCCACTTCATACCGCGTCGTCTTCTTCACTCCCCGCACGTCATGTCCCGTGAGTATCTCCACCCCCGCTTCCCTGCATTCCCTCAACAGCATGTCGATAACCTTCCCCGCGCCGTCATCACAGAAGAGCTGCCCGTCCTTCTTCTCGTGATAAGCGATCTTGTGTTGTTCCACGAGGCGGATGAAATCATGCTGGGTGTATCGCGCGAGAGCTGACGTGCAGAAATGCGGGTTGTGGGACAGGAAGTTCGCGGGCGTTACGTTCAGGTTCGTGAAGTTGCAGCGGCCACCCCCGGAGATGCGTATCTTTTCCCCGATGCGGTCGTTATGCTCGAGGACGACGACTTTGCGTCCCCGCTTCCCGGCTGTGAGAGCGCAGAAGAGGCCGGCAGCGCCGGCGCCAAGGACGAGAACATCGGGATTGTCGAATGACGATTGACGATTGTCGATTGGTAAGACCTTTCGGATTGCTTTTCCCTGAAGGGATTGGAATATTCGGGTGGAATTGGGTGAAAACCAAGGGGAAGATGTGCACGCAGAGACGCAAGAGACGGAGAGGGTAAGTCAGGGGATTGGATAGGATAAGATCGATTACCATGGTTGGTTTCGCGCAAAGCACGCAAAGGAGGCAGAGAGCGCAGAGGGTAGGTCGGGGGATTGGATAGGATAAGATCGAATACCATGGTTGGTTTCGCGCAAAGCACGCAAAGGAGGCAGAGGGCGCAGAGGGTAGGTCGGGGGATTGGATAGGATAAGATCGAATACCATGGTTGGTTTCGCGCAAAGCACGCAAAGGAGGCAGAGGGCGCAGAGGGTAGGTCGGGGGATTGGATAGGATAAGATCGAATGCCATGGTTGGTTTCGCGCAGAGGGTATGTCATATCTTCTATAGTTATGTGGTTCTAATCTCTGCGCGCTCTGCGTCTCCGCGGTAAGTCTCCTGGGATGCTTTGTTATGAAGAGGAAGAGTGGGAACTGAATGATGACAAAAGCGAATCTATTGATCATCGTCGGGCCGGTGCTGGGCCTGATCGTGTTCCTGATCTTCCCGGAATCGGGCACGATCGCCAAGGTGGCAGGGATCGTTGCTTGGATGGCGTTCTGGTGGATGACGGAGGCGGTAAAGATCTACTTCACAGCCCTCCTTCCGCTCATGCTCTTCCCCCTCCTTGGCGTTGCTCCGATGAGCGAGGTCGCTCCGCAGTACACGAAGGAGATCATCTTCCTGTTCATCGGAGGTTTTCTCATCGCCTTCGGCCTGGAGCGGTGGAACCTCCACCGGCGCATCGCGCTGCGGTTGATACTTCTCGTCGGAGCCACGCCGACCAGCATCCTCGTCGGATTCATGCTGTCGAGCTACTTCCTTTCCATGTGGATCTCGAACACGGCCACCGTGACGATGCTCCTTCCCGCTGCACTCGCCGTCATTTCCCAGCTCGACGAGCAACGCAAGGGAGAGAAGACCCGACTCGCGACACCTCTCCTTCTCGGCCTTGCGTACGCATCTTCAATCGGGGGGATGGCGACCATCGTCGGCACGCCGCCGAACCTTATTTTCATGTCATTCTTCAACGAGCGCTACGCGGAACCGCAGATCAACTTCGCGAACTGGTTCGCCTTCGGTTTTCCGCTCAGCATCATCCTCTTCCTCGTGTGCGTCGGCATCCTCAGGACCATCTTCAGGGACGCCTTCCGCGGTGAACAGATCAGTACGGAGTATTGCAGGAGCGAGTACGAGAAGCTCGGCCCGTTCTCGTATCAGGAAAAGGTGCTTTCCATAGTGTTCGGCATCACGGTCCTGCTGTGGTTCTTCATGAAGGATATTTCCTTCGGCGCATTCACGCTCCCCGGCTGGACAAGCCTACCCCCCTTCCGTGAGTACAGCGACTATATAAAAGAGAGCACGATAGCCATGACTATGGCCGGGATCCTGTATGTGATCCCCTCCCGGACGGAAAAAGGGGGCCTGATCAGGTGGAAGGAGGTCATGCGTCTCCCCCTGGGCATCATTTTCCTGTTCGGCGGTGGATTTGCGCTTGCGAAAGGTTTCGAAACCTCAGGGCTGTCGACGTGGCTGGCTGAAGGACTGAGCGGGATCGGATCGCTGCATCCGTTCCTCATAGTGCTGACGCTCTGCCTTTTCATGACGTTCCTGACAGAACTGACATCCAATTCGGCCTCGACGTTCCTCATCCTTCCTGTCCTGTTCTCGTTCATGAGCTCCGTCCACACCGAAGCTATCCTTATCTTCATCCCCGTCGTGATCAGCGCTTCCTGCGCCTTCATGCTGCCTGTTGCCACACCGCCGAACACGATCGTTTTTGGCAGCGAACGACTCACGATACCGGACATGATGAGGGCGGGGATATGGATGAACCTGATCGGAGCGGTGCTGATCGCAGCGGCGACCTTCACGCTGGTGAGATGGGTATTCTAATGAGGAGATCGGAGATGGGAGTAGTTAGATGAGAGATGAGAGATGAGAGATGAAAGATGGAAGATGAAAGATGGAAGATGAAAGATGGAAGATGAAAGATGGAAGATGAAAGATGAAAGATGGAAGATGGAAGATGATAGACGGAAGAAAGCTAACCATTGGGGTGCAGAGGGATGATTTCCACTCCTGATATACCTGCCTCCGGCGAGATGGTACACTGAGGTGATGCGCGGGAGGTGAGATCTGGGTATATTAAGCCGTGTTCATCGCACAGGGGACCTAATCGTATGACTGCATCATTCCGAACCGCGATCCCGCTTCTCGTTCTTCTCGTCATGGCAGGATGCGGAAACAAACCACAGACACAGCAAAGACCCATTTCGAGCATGTTCCAGAAGGAAGGTGTGCTGACATTCCTCGATGCCGATGGCAACCGCATCACCACCATCGACATCGAGATCGCAGAGACGCCCCAGGCCCGGGAAACGGGCATGATGGGCCGTCCGACGATGGCTGAGAACCATGGGATGCTGTTCATTTTCGAAGAAGAGCAGTATCTCTCCTTCTGGATGATGAACACGATGATCACCTTAGACATGATCTTCCTGAATGCTGACAAGGAGATCATCACCATCCACAGGAGCGCGGTTCCCTTCTCGAAAGAAAGCTATCCCGCCGACGGCCTCGGACAATACGTCCTGGAGGTGAATGGCGGCTTCTGCGACCGATACGGGATCGTCGTGGGACAGCGGGTGGAATGGGAACGAGACTAGAAGCCATCTCATAAACCATTTTCGATCTCGACAAATAGCCACAAAGAACGCACAGAGGGCAAGAAAAAGAACAATCACCCATGAGTTCTTTGCGGCTGAGTATTTTTGAGATGGGTTTTAGAGATCGCTCTTCGCGATTCGGGAAATCCGGCTCACAGTTCATGGTTCACTGTTCACTCATCTTTGACATCAACCAGGTCTCCCCATGGTAACAGCTATCGTTCTCCTCAACGCATCCAAGGACAAGGTCAATCCGGCAGCGGAGGCGCTGGCGGCGACTGAAGGCATCAGCGAGGTCTATTCCGTCGCGGGCAGGTACGACCTGGCTGCGATCGTTCGCGTCCCGGACAACGAAAAACTCGCCGAGGTTGTCACCGAACATATCCGAAAGATCGACGGCCTGACATCATCAGAGACGCTCATTGCCTTCCGGTCGTTCTCGAAGCACGATCTGGAGCGCATGTTCTCTATCGGTATGGATTAATGTCGGCCCTTCACAAACACCCTGACACAGCACCTCTCGTGAGACACACATGAAGAACATCCTCTCATTCATCGGACCGGTAATGCTGGGAGTCCTCCTCTCGTGTTCACCGACGGAAGAAGATATGATCTCAGATCCTCATTCCTTTGCCAAGCCCGGAGAAGCTCGGGTGAAGCATCTGCATCTCGACCTGACGGTCGATTTCGCTTCGAAGGTACTCTCCGGCACGGCCCGGCTCGACATTGAAAAAGTGGCCGGCGCGAAGGAGATACATCTCGACGTCCGGGACATTCACATCAAGGAGATGACCCTCCTCCCTTCCGGCATGGCCGCACATTATTCGATGAGCGACCCGGTCCCCTACCTCGGGAACGACCTGGCCATCGGCATCACGCCCGAGACCGAGAGCATCCTCATCGAGTACTCCACCGATCCGAAGGCCGCGGCACTCCAATGGCTGGAGCCAGCACAGACCGCGGGAAAGAAACATCCGTTCCTGTTCACACAGTCGCAGGCGATCCTCGCCCGGACGTGGGTGCCCTGTCAGGATGGACCCGGCGTACGGATGACCTATTCCGCGACCATCAGGACGCAGCCCGAACTTCTCGCCCTCATGAGCGCCACGAATCCGACCGGACGATCCGAAAACGGCGTCTATTCCTTTGAGATGAAGCAACCCATCCCTTCGTACCTGCTCGCACTCGCTGTTGGGGACATCGCATTTGCCCCGATCGGTGCGCGGTCGGGCGTCTACGCAGAGCCCTCCGTCCTCACGAAAGCCGCGAAAGAGTTCGAAGACACGGAGAGCATGATCGAAGCGGCGGAGAAGCTCTACGGACCGTACAAATGGGAACGGTATGACATCATCGTGCTCCCTCCATCGTTCCCGTTCGGGGGAATGGAGAATCCGCGCCTGACATTCGCCACACCGACGGTGCTTGCGGGCGACAAGTCGCTCGTCTCACTGGTGGCGCACGAGCTGGCGCATTCCTGGTCGGGCAATCTCGTGACCAACGCGAATTGGAACGATTTCTGGCTGAACGAAGGGTTCACGACGTACTTCGAGAGCCGGATCATGGAGGTGCTGTACGGCCGGACCTATGAAGAGATGCTCTCGACGCTCGCGATGCAGGACCTCAAGGCAACGATCGCTGAGCTCGGACCAGAAAGCCCCGATACGAGACTGAAGCTGGAGCTTGCAGGCCGCGACCCCGATGCCGGGATGAACGACATCGCATACAACAAAGGTATGTTCTTCCTCCGGCACTGCGAAGAGGCGGTCGGCAGGGAGGCCTGGGATGTCTTCCTGAGAGGATACTTCGAGAAGTTCGCCTTCACCTCGATGACGACGGAGAAGTTCGTGGAGTATCTCCGCTCGAACCTCATCGACGGCGACGCAGACCTCGAGGCAAAGATCAACATTGACGGCTGGATCTACTCGCCGGGGCTTCCGGCGGACGTGCCGCAGGTCAGCTCTGACGAGTTCGCGAAGGTCGAGGAGAAGGTGGCTGCCCTGCAGAACAATGTCCTCCCTTCCCTGGCCGACACCAAAGATTGGACGACCCATCACTGGCTGCACTTCATCCGGAGCCTTCCGGAAGACACGGACGTGAAGCGCATGAGGGAGCTCGACAAGTCGTTCCATTTCACGCAATCCGGGAACTCGGAGATACTGGAAGCATGGCTGCTCCGGGCCATCAAGTCCGGGTACAAGGATGCCTACGGGTCCCTCGAGAACTTCCTGACCTCACAGGGACGCCGGAAATTCCTGAAGCCACTGTATGAGGAACTTGTGAAGACCGAGGAGGGACGTTCTCTGGCGAAGAAGATCTATGCCACGGCGCGTCCGGGATACCATTCGGTCTCGTACCTCACTATCGACGAGATCCTGAAGCGTGGCTCGTAGATCCGCGACAGTCGGAGTTGCCGCCGCCGTCGTTGCGATGGGACTCTCCTGCGGCCCGAACATGCCATCGATCATGCCAAACCTCAGGGCCGAGCAGCAACGGCAGCCGGTGGAACAGCCTGAGGACCTGTACAAGTTCATCCACCAGGCCGCACTGGGCAATGCTCACATGCTCGAACATGGCGACGCGAAGCTCTATCTGCTCCAGGAATGGGATGAGGTCCAGCCTGATCCCGATGAACAGATGCTTGTGGACCTATCGCCCAGCGGCAAGGTCGTCCGGCTGAATCTTCGTCCGTTCAAGGCACGCGGGGGAGATCCCCAGGACCTGTGGGCGGCAATGGAACGATCTGCCGCAGCATCGTATGATGGGACGGCAGTGCTTGAGTATTGGTGGCAGGAAGCGATCGAATTGTCCGCAGAGGGCGAACTCCCGTTCAACCCTGAAGTTCTGAAGGACTACATCAGTCAGCGACGGACGGAAGGATTTCCCGCCGTTCATCATTCGCCGTCGTATGAGGCCCGATACCAGCCGTCATACCGGGTGTTGCTGAGAGAAGAAGCAGAGAAGCTGGGTTTGTAGGGATCGAGGGAAACCAGGGGTGGAGTTACAGTCCGGAGCAAAGCTCCGCCTTTTGAGGGTTATTCTGGATTGAGGTGTCGGTCCGGAGCGGAGCTCCGGACCGGGGATTGGGTCATCATCAGGCCGGGAGTTCTGCTCCCGGCCAGGGAATAACAATCACCACACCAGAGGGGGAAGCCATGAAGCATCTGATCATGGTCTCTGTTGTGCTGTTCCTTGCCGCATCTCCATCGGCAATGGGTCAGCTCACTGTCCATCCGTTCACTGAATCTTTCGACCGAACAGACATATTGCCCGACGGCTGGGCTGTATCCGGCTTCGAGCTTTCAACATCCGTTCCTCGCTCATCTCCCAACTGCCTCCTCGCCCGCGGCAACATGGTGGTCCAGACCCTCATCACCGCCGCGATCGATCCGACGGAGCGGGCACTCAGAACCCTCAGCTGGTACGAGCGCCGCTCCGGAACAGCCGTTCCATTCGTTCTCATTGTATATCACGAATCGGACTCTGGTCGCCTGATGCTCTCAAGATTCGACTCTATCGACGCGGCGAATTCATACCAGGAACGCCGGGTCGATCTCACCGTGCATCTTCTTCCGTCATCGGCTCCGGGCAGGTTCGTGTTCGAAGTGCAGGCGGACAGCACAAGCTCCTCCGGCGTACTCCGCATCGACGATGTCGGCCTCGCAGCAGATCCCCGCGCAGACCTGTCCCTCTCCATCGCTCCCCCGGACATCCTCCCGATGGTGCTCGGCGAAGCAGGCACCATCTCTTCAACGGTCCGGAATCTCAGGCAGAGGGATGCGGCAGGGGCATCGATCGAGGTCATCATCAGTCTGACCGAAACGTCCTCGCATATCGAACGTCATATTGCGATCCTCCCGCTCGTGCCTGCCGGGGATTCTCTCGTGTTCCGGTATCCTTTCGCCACCCGGAAGTACGGTATGCATACGGCATCCTGCACCCTCCACTGGCCGGATGACCAGGACCTGTCCAACGATACAGCGTCAGTCAGTTTCGCCGTCAGGTATGCACCCCGGGCAGCAGTGATAACAGAGTTCATGTTCGCACCGCTCCGCGAGGACGAACCGGAATGGATCGAGATCTACAATCCCGGTCCCAACGTGATCGATGGCAGGAATCTCACGCTCTCCGACAAGGGTACACAGCACACCATCGTCAGCCCGACCGAATTCCTCATCGTCCCGGGCGAGTATGTCGTCATCTCGGCCTCTTCGCTGCTCGGTGATGTGCATAACCTCGTGGGGGTCCGATGGCAGTCGGCCCGGTTCAGTTCGCTCAACAACACATCGCCCGACGCAGTTGTCCTGAGGGACTCGTACGGCTTCGTGCTCGATAGCGTTGCGTATGATCCATCCTGGGGTATTCCGGGCACGAGCCTCGAACGACGGGACTGGCTTCTCCCCTCCGAACTTTCGGACACGTGGCTGCCTTCACGGTCAGCGACGGGTGGAACGCCGGGGCGGGTCAATTCCGTTCAACGGTCATTGCTGAACGGTGCCATCGACAGCCTCGTCGCAATATGGGTGAACGAGAGGTCCGCGGTGAGCATACATGCGAGCATCGATAATCCCGGACGTAACGCCACGCCGCCCGGCACCTTACACATTCTTGCAGCATCGTCAATACCCGTTGCAGAACCTCGCCTCGTTGGCAGTGTACCTGTCGGACCGCTTCAGCCCGACGCGCAGTCGATGCTCGAATATGAATGGACACCCAAGGACGAGGGGACTATCACGCTCGTGGCCCGGCTCGACATTCCGGGAGACATGGACCGGTTCGATGATACCCTCACGGCAGCTATTGATATTCCCTACGCTCCGGCGTCACTCGTCGTGAACGAGATCATGTTCGATCCGCCCCCCGGGGAATGCGAATGGATAGAGCTGCTCAACCTCCGTGACGTCAGCATCCCCCTCAACAGGTGGACGCTGACAGACCTTCCGACCGCATCGGGCCTGAGAACAATGACGGTACTGGACACAGCAATCATCCTCCCCCCGGGCGGCTTGGCGGTGATCGCCGGGGACTCTTCATTGTTTGCCCGGTTCTCCTGGCTGCGCACAGAGCCGTTCCGTTCTCGCGTCCTGCTCCTGAATAGGTCGAACGGACTTGGTCTCAATGCATCGGAGGACGGAATCGTACTTGCAGATCCGACCGGCAGAACGATCGACAGTACTCTCTACTCGGCTGCCTGGCACAATCCGTCAGTGGATGAAGAGGGCCGCTCCCTTGAGCGATTGCGGACCGACATACCCGGAACCGAAGCACGCACATGGTCCTCGGCTCCCGGACCGGTCAAAGCTTCGCCCGGGAAGCCCAATCTCGCCCTCCCTCCTATCCGTCAAACCGCCTCGCAGCTGGAAATCCACCCAAATCCATTCTCTCCGGATGGGGATGGATATGAAGAGATGGCCTTCGTGGCGTATGCGTATGCGATCCCTTCTGTCTTCATCAAGGCAATCGTGTTCGATGATCGCGGACGGGAGGTCCGCATGCTCGCGGACGGAGGCCTGTATTCAGGCCAGGATATGCTCGTGTGGGATGGGCTGGACAACAGCGGCCGGAGGGTCCGCAGAGGACCGTACATACTGGCCATGGAGGTGTGGAACGCCCAGCACGGATTCTCGGTGAGCGAGAAGCGGGTAGTGGTGGTCGCACGATGAGGGGAAGAGCGGGGAAGGAACGAAACGATAGCAGGACATGGGTTTCGGGGGAAGGGTTGCAGAATTGAGGTTGCAGGTAACAGGTTTCGGGTCACAGGTTGGAGGATGGGTCATAGAGCGCAGGATCCCGTGAAGGGCTCTCAGAGGAAGAGCCTTCCCGGGATCCGAAGAAAGAGCGTACATCAGAAGAAAGTAATGATACCCGCGAACACAGTACCATAGACGACATTCAGAATGATGGTCTGGATGTTCGCATGCACAAGCTCCCGCTTGTCGATGAAGCGGACCATGTACCGGATGATGTACACACCATAGGCGACGAGAATACCGAACGGCATCCACCAGAGCGGACCGGCTGCGTTGCCGTTGAGAGCAAGCCATGCATGCACAGCTGTTGCCAGGGCAACGATGCCGCCATAAAGCCAGGGTGTGTTCTTCTCACCAAGGACCACGACAAGATGGTTCTTGCCCGTCGTTGCATCCGATTCAGCATCCGGCACCTGGTTGATGACGAGGATGTTCGTCGTGAGCAGGCCGACGGGGACACCGATGAGGAACGTCATCCAGGTCGGGTCATAGTCGCCAAGCACGACATACCCGACGCCGGCGGTGATGAGCGGACCGAAAGCAAGACTGATGGCCAGCTCACCAAGCCCCTTGCGGGCCACAAGCCGGAGCGGAGGCGCGGTATATGCGTACCCCAGAAGCGCGCCAACGGAACCCAGCACAAGGACGCCGGTCCCCACGAACAACGTCAGGTACAATCCGATGATGACCGAGATAGACAGGAGTGCAACGGCCAGCTTGAATGTCCCCTGCAGGGAGATGAGTCCCAGCTCTATGGCCCTGCTGCCTCCGCTGTATTTGAGGAAGTACTTTGCGTTGGCAAGGTCTGTTCCGTTCTTCCAGTCGAAGTAGTCATTGAAGACATTCGAGGCAAGATGAAGGAGCGCAACGCCCAGGACCGTCAGCAGGAAGTTGACCGTCGGGAATGGTGCATCGCCCAGCATTGTCGCAGCAAAGGCGCCCCCGATGAACAACGGCATAAGAGCAGCCGACAAGAACGGCGCACGGGTGATGACGAGCCCCGTGATGAGCTTCGTCGACCACCGGATGGGTACCTCGACCATCTCATTCTCGAGCGGTTCTGTCACGCCGCAGTATCCGACCATCTCTCCATTCCGATAGGTCGGTGTGATGCGGATCCGCGCGGGGAACGTCGAGCCGTCCTTCCGAACGAAGACGGTCTTTCCGGAGTATTCCTTCTGTTCCCGGGCCTCCTTCAGCCATCCTTCCACGTTCTGGAGCACGATCTGTCCGGGTGAGAAGAGCGATACCCGCTTCTTCCCTACCACCTCCTCTGCCGAGTATCCGAAGATGCTCTCGGCTCCTTCGTTGAAGGTCTCAATAACACCTTCAAGATCGCACGTGACCGTCGATTTCCTCATGTAATTCCTTTCTGGTGTTAGTGTATCAGGGCTGATGGCACATGGGAGGAATTTTGTCTATGTACCGGGGGTTCCAGCCACATGAGTCTCAAGAATGGAAAAATCCAGGATCACACAATATGAACAGGGAGGGAGGGGCTTAACGTTCCGATGAATGAGCACAAAATTGACGAAAACGGACTAGAATCGGGCAGAGGAGCGGCAGATCCGGATCGACGCTCCGGGGGACGGGGTCGTACATGGATGCGATACGGCCTTGCATCGTTCTTCGTACTCGCGGGCGCGAACCACTTCGTCACGCCTGAGTGGTATCTGGAGCATCAGATGCCTCCGTGGATCCCGTTCCCGCTCGCCGCATTGTATGTGAGCGGCCTCGCTGAGGTCCTCGGGGGGATCGGCCTTCTTGTGCCGAGGCTTCGGAGGTGGGCGGGTTGGGGGCTTGTCGCCCTGCTCATTGCCATCTTCCCTGCCAATATCCACATGGCGTCGGTCTCCTTTGGCGAGACCGGACTGGGCGGGGAAACCGTCGGCCTGCTTCTCAGGCTTCTCTTGCAGCCCGTATTCATTGTCGTTGTCCTCTGGGCAGGCCGCGACGGTCAGAACTCTATCTCGATCCCTCCTACCGGGAAGAACTGGAACTGATAGACCGTCTCTTTCTTGCCGTCAGACCGGAGCCCTTCGAAGAACACGTTCTGCGTGTTGAGGAGGTTCTGGATGGCGAGGTAGACTGTGATGTTCCACGAGCGGAAGTAGTACCTGCTGAGCCATTGAATGTCGAGCCGGCTGTAGTCGGGATACCGTTCGGCGTTCACCCTGTCGCTCATGACCCACGTCCCTGACGTCCATCGTATGCCCCCCATCCGCCTTTGCCGCCACGTCACAAAATCACTGGGCGTATACGGTCTGCCGCTCTGATACCGGTATTTGAAGCCCACTTCCATTTCGTTTGAGAACGGCAGGATGTACGAAGGATATTTCAGGAAGAATGGCGCATCATCCAGCCAGTCCCGCACCCCCTTGACCGTCTTGCCGCCGACGACAGTCATGATGACAGGATAGTCGAACTCCGAGGCATACCAGTCTGTCAAGGGAGGTATCCGCTTATCCGCATCGCGCGTCCTGGAGAGGGAAAGGCTAAAGGTCCCGAACCAGTCCTCGACCTGCTTCTTCTGCAGAAAGAACTCAAATCCGTACGCTCGACGCTCTCCAACGGTAAGCCGCTTTTCGGAGAAGAATGTCTCGTCCGCGCTCCGGATGAAGTCCTCATCGAGGGCGATGTTATCATACATCTTGTAGTACGCTTCGACGCTCAGCTTCAGGCCATCGTCGAGGATATGCTCCGCTCCCACCACATAATGCATAGCGGACATGTAGTCCAGGTTCCTGTTGATGCCGGTATTCCGGGCATCGCCGTAGAACGGGAACGGATGCGTTTGCGTATAGCGGCCGACGGAGAACGTCAGCACGGTCGTCGGTGGGAGGACCTGCCAGGAGATGCTCCCGCGCGGGGAGATGGTGGAACGGTCGGCATACGAGAACCAGTCATATCGCAGCCCGAGCGTCAGCGAGAGATGTTGTGACAGAGCGATCTTGTCGCTGGCGTACAGGTATGCTTTCCATGTCTGACCGAACGGCTGTTCCATTGTGAAATCCCATCCCGGCCGGACGATGGGACCGGTCTCAAACGTTCCGTTCTGGTCGATGTCGAACCGGAGCGTATCGTTCTGGGTGTACACATCGTTCTTCCAGTCCACCGAGGTACCTGCGAGGCCGCCAACGCTCAGGTCATGCCGTGGATGGACCTTGTAGACCGCCTCCGCCTTGAGCGCCGCGAAGGATTCGAACGAGGAGTTCCGGAAGACGCGTGAGCTTGAAAGGAGCTGCCGCTGTACCACGTTCCCCGACCTGTCGTACACCCGATGATACACGTCATTGAACACATCCACTTCACCCGTCGTCCCCTGCGAATAGAGGATGATCCTCGCGAATCCCTTATCCCCGATGAGACTCCGGTACGTCAGGCCGGCCGCGTACTGTTTCGTCACGGGATCCAGGCGCTCGACGCCTGAGGTGTCCACGGTGTTCGCACGCAGCTCATCCATCTCTTCCGGTTCTCCCTCGAACGTGATACGGCTGTCACCGTACAGTCCGTTGAAGATGATCGAGCTGGACGGGGTGAGATCATAGACAAGCTTCGTCTGGACGTCCCAGTACCGCGGCACGGCGGTCAGCGAGATGGCGCCGAGACCAAGGATCTTATCGAACACCTCCAGGAGACTGTTCCGGGCGGAGAAGATATACGACCCCCTGCCGTCGAACATCCCTCCTTCGATGAGCGTTCCGATGCCCGCGAAGTTGAATCCCGAGTTCGATGCGAAAGGCGTACGGCGATCCCCCTGTCGGACCGTCACATTCATGATGGATGATGATTTATCCCCGAACTGGGCCGGATATCCGCCGGCGGAGAACTGCACATCCTCGATCATGTCCGCATTGACCATGTTGATCGGCCCAGCGGAGTTGAACTGGTTCGCGTAATGGTTGATGGACGGGATCTCCATGCCGTCGAGGACGGTGAGATTCTCGAACGGCGCCCCGCCGCGGACAATGAGCTCGTTGATATTGTCGGTGGAGCTGGCCACACCCGGAAGGTTCTGCACGATGCGCTGGACATCCTGGACGCTCCCTGGCGTGCGCATGATCTCCGAACGATCGTAGATGTTCGTGCTGATGGGGGACAGCTGTTGTGCCCGGCTGAAGTAGGAGGCCTGCACGACGACCTCCTCTGCGGTGATCTCACCTTCTGTGAGGGAGATCCGCACCGGTGTGGATCGTCCTGTCGTCACGATGATGTTCGTCACGACGCGCGTCTGATAGCCGAGCGCGGTCACGCGAACGCTGTATGTCCCCACCGGCAGGTCCGGAATGTGGAACCGGCCTGTTTCGTCGGACGCTGCTCCGCGGGTGGGCAGTTGCACGACGACCACATTTGCGCCCAGGATGGGGTCGAGCGTTCGGACATCCACCACGAGCCCGGAGAGTGTCCCGGTGAAATCCTGCTGGGAGATGAGAAGGCCATGAGCTGTCATCATGACCAGCATCAGGAGTGACATCCGATTCATGACACCATCCATCCGTGGAAAAAGAAGAAGGGACATCCGGAACGACGCCCGGATGTCCCCTATGGTACGAAAATCCTGAATGTAACGTTACACGCGGCCGGTGCCTTCCCCCTGTCAGTCATGCATCCACTTCCACATTGACACCGTCATCTCCTCGAATAGGTCGTCTCCGGCCAGTCATCGGTCCTGAAGGGTGATGCCGGCGATCTGCTCCCATCCAGGAGCGACCATGCGGGATTTTCACCCCATGCGTATCGCACCGCGATCGGGGTCGTCACCTTTGTGCTCCAGACGACCACATCCTGTCCTTCGACTGCCGCCTGCGCATCATGGAACACACTGTCCTCGCCGGCAATGACGAATCCGGTGGAGCCCGTCTTCAGCAACTGAAGTCCGCCGTTGGCGCACGTGAACCTGATCCGGATGCGCCCATTCCCGATGATGCTCCCTGCATAGAGGGGGCCCATCCCCGATGCATGCCCGCTTCCGTAGGTCTCCCTGAGGGCGATCGAGGCAAGGCGATGGCCGACGGGTTTCTTATTGCGGGGATGCAGATCCAGAGAATCCCCGACATCGATCGAGACGACCATTCCGGTGTGAGGGACGGACAGGGTCATGAGCTGAGCCTCCCGCAGCTCGGGCCACCCGCTGCCCGATCTCCTCTTCAGGTTCGGAAGCTGGACATAGTAGAATGGGAGATCTTCCTTCCAGGCATCCCGCCAATGTCTGATGAGAGCCGGAAACAACGTCCTGTACTGATAGGCTCGCGATGCGTTCGCTTCCCCTTGATACCAGATGACGCCACGTATGCCGTAGGGTACAAGCGGATTGATCATCGCGTTCCACTGGCCTGCCGGCGAATCGCGATGACCGGGTCCTTTTGGGGCCTGCGGACGGGAAGGCGGGGCCATCCCTTTGTTCACCGCATCTGCTGAGTCCTTACGCCATTTCTCCATCAGCTGAGGCAACTCGCGCTGAAAGGCAGCATTGGCCTCCGGAAAGGTCGCCGCTGCTTCGTCCCACCGCACGAGGATCGGATGGAGCATCGGGTCTCCCTGCAGCACGGACGTCGGCACCCACGATTCAGCGGGGGTTCCACCCCACGACGCATGGATGATGCCGACAGGGACCTTGAGCATCCTTGCCAGTGAATCACCAAAGTAGTACCCGACAGCGCTGAACCGCGCGGCAACTTTCGGCGTGCAGACCTCCCAGACAGCCTTTCCGGTCGCTTGCGCAGTATCGGAACGCATCCTGGGGACCGTGCACAAACGCAGCAACGATGACGATGCATCCGGAATATCAGCATCAGCCCCGGAGGTCTGATCGAGCCTGAAACTCATGTTCGACTGTCCGGAGGCGAGCCACACCTCGCCTGCAAGAATATCACGGATCCACAGCGTATCGGAACCCGAAACGACCGACAATGTGTGTGGCCCGCCTGCGGGCGTCCGGGGAAGGAGAACGGACCATTTTCCATCATCGCCACTCTTCGCCGTAAGCGTCAAACCATTGAATGTTACCTCGATCCATGATCCTGGTCCTGCCCACCCCCAGAACGGATTCTGCTGGTCACGCTGGACCACCATGTGATCTCCGAACGGCGTCCCCACGGAAAGCTGGCCAACAGCTGCTCCGGATACGCTCATGATGAGGACAAGCAGGGTGCCCAGCCATTTCGTGCCAACGGTCTTTGTCATTTGTGATCTTTCCGGAGATACAGCCAAAAGAAAGGGGCACCTGCAGTGTGCAGACGCCCCCGCGAGAGATCTCTATCTGATCATCGCTGAACGCGCCCGGAGCCTCCACCTTTCATGAGCTCTTCGACCTCTGCAACGCTCACATGGTTGAAGTCGCCGGGAATAGTGTGCTTGAGGCACGATGCCGCAACTGCGAACTCGAGCGCATCAGCGAGCGGCCTTTTTTGTACAAGTCCGTAGATCAGGCCCGCTCCGAAGGAATCTCCTCCGCCGACCCGGTCTACTATCCGGATACTGTATTTTTTGCTCTCAACGAACGAGGATCCATCCCACGCCACTGCCGACCAGTTATTATCCGAAGCAGAAAGGCTCTCACGCAGCGTGATCGTCACGGTCTTCAGCGACGGGAACCGCTTCATCAGCTGCTCCGCCACAGACTGATAGGTGCGGGCTTCCACGTGACCCTTCTCGACATCTGCCCCGGCGGCCTTGATGCCGAACACCATGTCGGCATCCTCTTCGTTTGCGATCACCACGTCGACGTGGTCCATGACGCGTGCCATGATCTCCCCAGCCCGCTCACGCGACCAGAGCTTCTTCCTGTAGTTGAGGTCGCATGATACTGTCACACCCGCTTTCCGCGCAGCCTGCACGGCCTCGATCGTGGCCTCGGAGGCCGAGGGACTGAGGGCAGGCGTGATGCCTGTGACATGGAACCACGATGCCCCCTTGAGGACATCCTGCCACGGGATCATTCCCGGCTTCACGTCTGCAATTGCAGCTCCTGCCCGGTCATAAATGACCTTCGACGGCCGTTGCGAGGCACCTGATTCCAGGAAATAGATGCCGATCCTGTCGCCCGCCCGAACTATCGATTCCGTCCTCACCCCGTGCTTTCGGAGCGCATTGACGGCAGCCTGCCCGATGTCATGCTTCGGCAGGACGGTCACGTAGTGTGCATCGAGGCCAAAATTGGCGAGCGATACTGCAACATTGGCTTCCCCGCCGCCAAATGTCGCTTCGAGGGTGGAAGCCTGGACAAAACGCAGGAATTCAGGGGTCTTGAGGCGGAGCATGAGCTCCCCGAACGTCACAACTTTCAGATCTGTCATGGTCTGGATCAATGGAGTGTGGTGATCTGGACAACCGTGACGGGGCAGGACAGCGAAAGCCTGCCCCGTCCGGAGTGACATCTACTACTTCATCAGGATCATGCGTTTCGTCTGAGTGAACTCAGGTGTTTCGATCCGATAGAAATAGACACCGCTGGGCATAACACGACCCGCATCGTCCCGGCCATTCCACCGAATTGCCTGTGATCCGGCCGGAAGCTCCCCGCTGACGAGCGTCGTCACCTGCTGTCCGAGGAGGTTCATCACGGTCAGTTTCACATGTGTCGATGACAGCAGCGAGAATCCGATCCTGGTCTCGGGATTGAAAGGATTCGGATAGTTCTGTCCGAGGGCCCACGAGGTCGGCGTTCCATCGACCGGCTCGACTGCAGTGCCCGTTCCGAGGCTGTTCGTGGTCGTTCCTGTTAGCCGACCGAGCGTTGCGTAGAGGACAGTCGTTGCAGGCGTCAGCGTAACGACCGCCATGCTGTCCTGGATAGCTTCGTTCGGAGTGTACGTCGTGTCCGGGATGAGCTGTCCGAGGGCGGTCCAGGTCGCTCGTGCGTCGAGGGAGGTGGCAATGCGAAGGTCGACATTCCCCGTGCCCACACCGTCATCGGCGCCATACGTGATCGTCAAACGATCAACGTCCATTGTCGCAGCCCCGCCACCCTGTACGTACTGCACATCATAGTACCGGATCTGGGAGACCTTATCGATCGCAGGTGAGAGCGTGCTCGATCCCGTATTGGCATTCCCGGCATGAGCGCGCACGATGATATGGTGACCCGTGCTGCTTCCGCCCGTCGTCGAGCGCACGGTGAACGGTCGATAACCGTTCTCGTCGCCGACCGGGAACGTCCGGGTCGCCCCGCCACTGTTCCCCATTCCGCGTCCGACAGCGCCAATGACATAGCTTGCGCTGGAACCGCCCATGATCGAGCCGGTATTGGAGGCATAGCGGTGGATGATGGCGAACTCGCCCGTTTGGATGATACCGCTCTCGAGATTCAGCCACGGGAATGTTGCCGGATTCGAGCTCGACCCCCCTGCAAGATAGATGTTGCTCCCGAGGAAGATCTTTCCGGATCCGGACTTCTTGACCTGGATCGAATTGAACTCTCCGTTCGATGTCGTGAACGGGGTGGTGACCGTCAGTCCCTGATCGGCCGAACCGACGAGATGGAAGTTCGCAACGGCGGCATTTGTATTCGTGGATCCGGACCGGAAGTCGAGGCCGGAACCCTCATGCAACAGGTCGCCATAGAGATAGACATTATGAATCAGGTCGGATGTTCCCGGCCCCGTCACTGTTCTGCTCTGCACCTTGAAAACGCTTCGCGCTGTGACGTGGATGTTGCCGTCGACGAGCAGGGCGGTGTTCTTCGTCGCATCGAAGAGGAAGACGCCCATAGAGTCTTCACCCACGAGGATGCTCTTGACAGCAACGCTGTCCATATCGAAGAAGACAGTGTCGCCGGTGGCAATGATGACATCATCCCCGGCAACCGGGAGAACGTTGCCGAGCCATGTCGAGGGAGAACTCCATGCACCAAACTTCCCTGAGGATTTCGAGATACCGTCGACCTTCAGGGAGAGCGCATTTGTCGTCGTGCCGGTGGCACGCGCTAAGGCGACGTACGTGCTCGAACCACTGACAAGGTACATCGCGCTCACGGAATCCGGTGCGATCTCGACCGGCTGCGACGTAAGGGCCGTCGTATGGGCGTTGGTCTGCGCTATGCCGTTCCATGTCGCCCGTTCGTCAGCGGAGTAGCCGACGCGGAGGTCCGTATTCCCCTCTGCAACACCGTCGTCATCGCGATAGCTCGGGGCGTAGTAATTGAATCCCATGGAGTCCGCGCCCGAAGCACCTTTCAGATACGTGACCTTGTAGTATCGGATCGCAGAGACCTTATCGATACTCCCAGCGAACGCACTGCTGCCCGTGTTTGCATCACCCTGCACGACAGAGACCAGCACGTGGTGTCCTGTCGCTGAGCCGGAGGTCGTCGCACTCACGGTCAGAGGTCTGTAGCCGTCCACATCGCCGACGGGGAAGGTACGCGTTGCGTTCGTGCTGTTGGATGTCCCGCGTCCCAGGTTCCCAACGATATGGCTGGCGTCTGATGCATCGACAATACCGCTGCCGTTCGTGGAAAGCAGGACCCAGTTGTTCACACCCGTCTCGATGATTCCACTCGTAAGGGTGAGGATCGTCGCACCGACCGACGAATTATTCGACATATACAGATTGCCACCCGCGAGGATGACCTTTGCACCGCCGGTCTTGTTCACGGTGATACCGTTGAATTCCTCGTTCGAGCTTCCATAGGCCGTGCGGCTGAGCGTAATCGTGGAGTTCCCGGAACCCTCGAGCGTCAGCAGGACGCCATTGGACGTGCCGCTGCTGTTCGAGCCTCCGCGGAAGTCAAGCGTCCCCCCGGCTGTGTTATCGAGATCTCCCGAGAGATTGAGAAGGTGCTCGACGAACGAGTTCGATACACCTGCGGGACTCCGTGTCTCAACGCGGAACCTGCTGGTGGATGCTGCGAGAACGATATTTTCGCTCACCGTCAGCGTTCCGAGTGTGCCGTCAATGGAGAAACGGGCAGTCGTCGTCGATGCCCCGGTTGTGCCGACGATCAGTGTTCGGCAGACAGCACCGGAATCGATCGTAACGGTGTGGCCATCTGCGACGATGACGCTGTCGGCAGCCGTCGGGACGATCCCGCCCGGCCATGGCGCGTCAGGAGTTGTCGAGCTCCAGGTACCGGAACCCGTGGACGTGATCGATTGGGCAAGCACCACTGTGGTGGCGATTCCCGCGACGATCATCGTCGTCAGTAACCTTCGGACGAAGGTGTTCATATATCCTCCAAGAGGACTGTGGGTGGATGGTGTGGATTGTTGTAGCTATGGTGTTTGTGAACTGGAAACATATTCTCGACATCGCCTCAGGGTCTGATACCGAACGTGAGGACCCTTCTGTCCGTCGTTAGCCGTCGCCCCGCAAGCTTCCGCGCTGCCCGGAGATGGTCTTCGTTTCCCGTACCAGCATATGAGGCCAGGAGGGCCGGTGCCAGGAGAATGCCCTCGAATCCGGCGATATCCTGATGTTCCCACGACTGCTCTCCCAATGCGTACGGGAGGAGCACATCGATCGCTTTCCCGAGGGACCTGCCATCCGCGGATGCAGAATCCCACAACGATATACCGAACTGGCGTGCAATCACTGACAACCTCACGAACGCATCCAGGTTGAAAATGCAGTAATGCCAGGAGCGCGTGCGTTGCAGCTCATGCGGCTGTGTACCATCCGGTTCGATCTGGGAAAAGATCCGCTTCCCAGGTATCTCCCTGGCCATCTGGTACGCCAGGTCCCGCTTCCCGGCAAAAGCCGCGACGGGGATCACTTGCTGATCATACCACGTGCCGTGATTGTTCGCGGCCCGTGCCTCGGCCTTTCCCTTCTTGCTTTCCGTCACCCAAGTCAGGTACTCGGCGAACCATGCCCGGAGCGACTCGTGATCTTCCGGCGTCCAGGATTGCGATGTCCGGAGTATCGTCGCCGCGTCGATGATGAGCGGGAAGCGCCGCCCTTCGAGGACACCTGCCCCGCGGTCATCCGAGCGTCCGGGAACGGACTGACCGAAACGGAGGTGAGGGTTCATCCGCGTCAGAGAGTCGAGGAACCAGACACGGATCAATCTCGCCGCGTGCCGGGCAAATCGCTCCTCGCCGGAGAAGAAGTACATGAGGGCAAGCGTTTCGACATGCTGGGACATCGTCGAAAGATTCTCATGGTCGGGGATCGTGGCTGCTTCCGGGTTCACTTCGCCATCGCGGCGGATGTAGGGTACGCCATCGGGAGCATCAGGGTCCGCCCACCAGTACCGTCCCTGACTCAGATAGTCATGTTTGTCTCCGCTTGGCGGTATCCTTTCTTTGTCCATGACCGAGACTGGTGCATAGTCCAGCGCCGCCTCGGCCTCCCGTCCCAGCTTGCGATACGCCGGAACAAAGGTCTTTGAGCCTGACCGCAGATCATCGCGCACGCGGATGAGGACCATTGGATCGGCCGTAGAGAGGTCCAGGGTCTGAGCCGCGGACCCGCCCGCAAGCAGCACGAGCATCATACAGATATGGTATGTTCTCATTTCAGTAGAATCATCGAGCGCGACAGCATACCTGTCTCCGTCATCAGCCGCGCATAATATATCCCTGAAGACAACCCGGACGCAGTGAAGGTGGCGTCATGGAGGCCAGGGGGGACCAATCCGTTGATAAGCTCGGCAATCCTGCGGCCTGAAACGTCATGTATCGAAAGGACCACGTGCTGGCTTGTTGTGACGGCGAACCGTATCCTCGTCGACGGATTGAACGGATTCGGATAGTTCTGTTCGAGCACAATGCTGACCGGGACCGCAGAGCCATCCGAAGGCACCGATGTCTGAACGACCATCCAGCCGGGTCCGACATCCTCGGGCGCCAGAGGGCGCGAGGCGATCGGATCGTCCGACACTTCGTCAGCACCGATATCGCGCAGTCCGGTCCGCACCTGACCATCCATATCGTACTGTGCCATGGGGTAGCTCCCGCTGGCACTATCGATCGCAGGGCTTGATGCACCGGGGCGCCACAGACCGTCGGCTCCCTTCACAAGGAGCGGATCCGTCAAAGTGATGCCCGGAGGTTGGGTGATGCCGAGACTCCCTCCGGAGAAGATGTTCGCCTGCCAGACGAAATCGATCGGGTTGTCCACGATCGTGATCAGCGGACTGCGTGTCCCACGGATGATGTTGTTCCCGATGAGGCAATCCCTCGGCGGCAGTGAGAGCTCTGTGCTCTTCCCGACCCCGATGGTGATCGGATAGGTGCAGTCGACGATCGTGTTGTGTGCGATGATCGCCCGTTGGACCTGGAAATAGCGATTCAACGGGCTGTCGGGAACGCCGTTCATGATCGGAAGAGCAGACTTGGTGCTGCTCCCGATAAGGTCAGCCATGTAATTGTTGACGACAACATGGTCCTCGCCGATGACGCGGATGCCCCCGGAATCGCCCACCTTATTGCCGAAGAAGAAGTTCCCCTCCACCGTACATCTGTTGCCATGACGCAGCGTCAGCGCTCCTGCACACGAAACAAAGGTGTTGCGCCGGTAGATGTTCTCGCACGACTTGCTGGAGATGATCTCGACCTCGCCATTGCACTGATAGAAGTAATTGTCCTCGACGATGGTGTACGAATCGTACATGGACCAATCGCTTGTCCCGACGCGGATGGTCTCACCTCCATTGAAGCCCAGAGCCGGGCGCGGCCCGAAGTAGTTGTGGTCGATGCGATGATAGTTCGGTTGCGGACCCAGCCAGATGACGAGCGTCGTTCCCGAATGGGTCTTGTTGGCGAGATAGCAGTGGTCGACGCGGTTGTTCGCGCCGTAGAGGGATACCCATTTGTAATCTGTGTTGATGTCCGGGGGATTGAAATTCACCACGGACGTCCCCGTCAAGCGGCAGTGCTGCGCCTCACCGAGCGTGCCCCGAAATTCCACCACGGCGCCGGACGGACTGAGACCGTCCTCGAACCGGAGCCCCTCAACGATCAGCCAGGATCCGCTGATCCGGAGGTTGCTCGCGCCCGTGACGAGGACCTGTCCGGGGGTCTCCGCCCGAAGCACGATCGGATTGAGGCTGTCCCCATGGCCTGCAAACGCGATCAGGACATTCGTCCATGTGCCGTTCGCCATCGTCAGCGTATCGCCGGGCTTCGCTGATGCCATGACCGTCGTTATCTGCTGGGGCGACGTCACCGGATAGACATCGGCCCATGCAGCAGAAACAACCAGGCCAGCACAAGCAACGAGTGCACATTTCCTCACGTTCATACGCCTTTCTGTGAATCGCGGAGAGCGACGGCCGAGGCTGTCATGGAACGGATCTTGTCGAACTGTCCGGCGGCTATGAGGTCCTGCTTCACCATCCAGCTCCCTCCGCACGCGAGAACGTTTGGAAGCTTCAGATACGACAGAAGGTTCGATTCATCGACACCGCCCGTCGGAATGAACTTCAGACCCTTGTACGGGGCAGAGATCGCTTTCAGATAGGGAATCCCGCCCGAGGCCTCTGCCGGGAAGTACTTCAGCACAGTCAGGCCCAGCTCGATCCCTCGTTCGACCTCGGACGGCGTCACAACGCCGGGAGTGACCGGAACACCTTTGGTGCGGCAATGTTCGACAACCCGGGGATTCAGGCCGGGTGACACAATGTATGTCGCTCCTGCACCGATGGCCCTATCGACCTGCTCGGTGGTGAGCACCGTCCCTGCGCCCAGAGCCATATCCGGATATGCCTTTGCGATGGCGGCTATGGAGGCCTCTGCTGCCGCCGTCCGGAAGGTGACCTCTGCGCACGGGAGGCCGCCGTCTGTGAGCGCACGTGCCAGAGGAACCGCATCGTCAGCACGGTCGATGGCGATGACGGGAATGATGCCAATCGCGTGGAGTTTTTCCAGAACAGGATGGTGCTGTGTCATGTCGATTCCAGAATAACCGGATACAGTTCTGCAAGTTGATGATGATGCATTAACGGGCCATCCATCCGCCGTCGACGACAAGAACGTGGCCGTTGACATAGTCCGAAGCCTTCGATGCAAGAAAGACGGCTGCACCGCCCAGGTCCGACGGTTCCCCCCAGCGGCCTGCCGGGATCCGTTCCGTGATCTGGCGATACCGCTCGGTGTTCGCCCGAAGCTGTGCAGTGTTGTTCGTCACCATGTACCCGGGAGCAATGGCATTGACGTTGATGCCGAGCGAAGCCCATTCGTTCGCGAGGGCTTTCGTGATCTGGGCGACTGCCCCTTTGCTGGCGGAGTACGATGGAACGATGATCCCTCCCTGAAACGAGAGCAGCGATGCCACATTGATGATCTTGCCGCGTTTTCGCTTGACCATGTCGCGACCCGCCGCCTGCGACAGGAAGAATACCGCCCGGCTGTTGATGGCCATGACCTCGTCCCAGTCCTCCGCGCTGAATTCCAGGGCCGGCGCACGGCGGATGATCCCAGCGTTGTTGACAAGGATGTCAACCTTCCCGAATTCGCTCAGCGCCGCATCGATGATCCTCTGCGGAGCATCTTGGTCCATCAGATCGGCCTGGAAGACATGTGCGACCTTGCCATGCTCGCGAAGATGCTCGACCGTTTCCGACTGCTCCCGGCGATCGACAAGGAGGACCTCGGCTCCTGCATCAGCGAGAGCCAGCGTCATACCGGCTCCAAGGCCGGTGCTCGCCCCTGTGACGACCGCCGACATGCCTGTGAGATCGAATGGATGTGTCATTGAGTGCCGCCTCCAAACGCAGCTGTGGATGTGATCCCGGTCAATCCGCCTGTGGCTTCAACTTCACACGCTCGATCGTGCCCGCAAGGACGAGCATCGAGATAAGTGCCAGCGGCACCAGCGATGCACCCATCAGGAACACAGGAAGGTAGCTTGTTTCGGAGATGGCGGGCACGATCCAGGTCGTGATGAGCACTCCAGTGATAGCGCTCGTGCCGCCGAGACCAGCCAGTGATCCGACGGATTTCCCGGAGAAGAAATCGCTCGGCAGCGTCTGAATATTGTTGATGGAGACCTGGAACCCAAAAAGAATGACGGCGATGAGGACCACAGCCAGCACCGGCTCAGAAGCGTACGCCGTTGCCACGAGAGCCGGGAAGGAAATGATGCCGCCGATCACGATCGCCCACTTGCGGGCCTTATTCGTCGTCCAGCCGCGTTGGATCATATGTCCCGACCACCACCCGCCCAACAAGCTACCCCCGGCCGCTCCGACATACGGGAACCAGGCGAACAGCCCGATCTGCTTGATGTCAAACCCGAAGGCCTCTGCAAGATAAATGGGCAGCCAGTTCACGAACAGCCACCAGATGGGATCGATGAAGAACCTGGAAAGAATGACCGACCAGCTCTGCTTGTACGAGAGCAGCTCAGACCACGACAGGACGCGCTCATCAGCGTCAGAAACAGCGACCGCTGTGCGTTGTCCCGTCAGTATATATTCACGTTCCCCGTCGGAGAGCCAGGGATGGTTCGCCGGTTCGGCCTTGTTGACGAACCACCATGGAACGATCCAGATGATCCCGAGAGCCCCTATCACGATGAACGTCGCCTGCCAGCCGAGATAGAGATACAGGAACGCGACCAGCGGTGCAGAGATGACCGCGCCGATGGAAGCGCCGGCATTGAAGATGCCCTGCGCAAAGGCGCGCTCTTTGATGGGGAACCACTCCGCATTCGATTTTGTGGCACCGGGCCAGTTCCCGGCCTCGCTGAGGCCAAGCATGGCCCGAAACAGTCCGAAGGTGGGAAGCGAGCGTGCGAGGCCGTGCAGCATGCACGAGACCGACCAGACCGAAATTGTGATGACAAACCCGATACGTGTACCGACCCAGTCGAACAACCTGCCTGATATGCTCTGTCCGAGGGCATACGCGACCATGAAGAACGATATGATCGCCGCATAGTCCTCTTTCGAGAGGCCGACATCTTCTGATATGTCGGGCCACATGACGGCGAGCGCATTGCGGTCGATATAGTTGATGACCGTCGCGATCCCGATCAGCGTGATGATCCACCACCGTAGTCCTTTGACTGCCTTCATCGGATAGTCCTTCTGTATCTACTTTGTGGGGGCGAGGAAATCCTCACGCACCGGCGTGAAGACGTCAACGAGCGAACTGTCTTCCAGGGCGACAACGCCATGGTCCACATTCGGGGGAATGAAATAGCAATCACCTCCGCGCATGATCTTTTTCTCGCTGCCGATGTTCACCTCGAACGATCCCGAGGTGATGTAGGTCACCTGCGTATGATGATGCCGGTGGATCGGCCCGATCGAGCCCTTCTTGAACGTGACATCAACGAGCATCAGATTGTCATCGTAGCCCATGATCTTCCGGTTGACCCCCTCACCTGCCTTTTGCCACTGTTTCGAGTCTCCGAACACGAATACATCGTCGGTTGTATGCGCCATGTCGTATGCTCCTCTGCTAGTTCCGTTGCAGTGAATGGGTACCCGTCCAGCGATATGCCGTCCCATCCACCGTTATCTCATGCTGTGCACCAGGATCCGCGGGCTGGTTGGACGTCATAAAGACCCATCGAAATCCGTCGCGGCCGGTCAGTTCAACCACGGTCCCCGCTTCCGTCGATGCGAGCACCCTGACGGCCGTGATGGTCGGCCGGACTCCGACTGAAAATTCCTTTATCGGGTCGAATGTTCCATGCGGTTCGATCACGGTCGCAAAGACCGTCGATGCTGCGGTGCGTCGGAAGACCAGTCCTGGATCGGACCGAAGATTGAAATCGGGGTCTGACGCACCGATGCGTGTGTAGTAGACGGTCGTCGGCTCACCCGCGGATGTCGTCAGCGTATAGTAGCGCCGGGAGTTCAGCCACGAGACGGACGCCGCTCCGGTCGCCTTCCCTTCAGCCTCGACCCAGAGATGCTGGTATCCATGCTTCGTCCCAAGCGGCCTGCGCTCCGTCTGGAACGCAGTGAGTGCGACATTCGTATTGATGAGATGTCCCTGGTAGTAGTAGGCCAGGTCGTAGGCGTGCTTTTCCGCTGAGACGACCCTGAAAATGTCTATCACAAGAGGATTGGCGAACCGTTCGTCCGCGGCCAGCGCGACGGTCCGTTGCATCGATACGCCCGGAAAGGCCCCCTCCATGGTCGCGCTCATCACCTGCAGGTCCGGACCGGGAGCGTCAAAATAGTGAAGCACCCCATGGTGCTGGTCCGACACCTCCCGTTTTCCGCCAAAGTGCGACCGTCCGTCGACCACGAGCGTGTTGTGTGCGATCGTTTGCTTTGCCCATGTCGAGTTCTCAGGGAGATATCGCCCACCGTACTTCGGTTCGACGTTGATGAACCGTGCAGCGCCGTAGTCCTGCAGGATCTCCCGCCCCTGATCATAGTAAATGAGCCCGAGCTTGTCGAAATGACCGTGCGACAGTCCATGCCCGGTGTACTTCAGGAGCACAAGGGACTGGTCTGATACCGGACCGTACCGGAGCATGCCGATGCCACCCTCGTTTCCGTCAGCGCCGTCAGTGTAGCGAACGCTCCCATACGGGAATGGCGGGACCTCTGAGCGGTCGTGAAGGGCCCGAGCCACCTTCAGGCCTGCACCGTTCAGCAGGACCTCTCCATGCTGCTGTGCGATCCAGAGCAATCCCGGATCTTCATCGTACTGTTCAAAGACGATGTCGAGAGCAATGATGATCTCAGGAGAGAGGAATGTCTTCTCCTTCATCGCATCGTTGAACGGAATGAACGCCCCGTTCGTGTAGGTCTGCTGCATGGCGGCGTAGAACGCCTTTCGAAGGATCTGGTCACGGTATTGGAAGATCTTCAGACCGGGATCGTTGTTCTGTATCACCTGAGCGAACACCACGAAGGGCATGATCGCATACCTGACGTAGTACGGCCCCTCCGTGTAGAACCCGCCGGGAGAGAACAACAGGTCAAGCTGCCTGAGGAACCCGCCGGTGCCGTCCTTGGCGGAACCCTTGAGGGACATGGCGATGAGGTCCTCATCCCCCATGACGTAGCCCGCCATGCCAACAGCTGCGACGGTCCACGTGCCATGATTGTGGATCCGGTCCAGCTCATGCGTATGTTCCTTCACGAAGTACTCGGCCATGGGGCGCAGGAGCTTTGTTTCGATGACCGTCCGGTCCTCAGGGCTTAGCCACGAATAGACACAGTCGTACGCCTGTGTCGCATGGACGAGCCAAACGGTCTCGTTCAGGGACTGCCAGAACAAGCGTCCGTATGCTTCTTCCCTTGCCATTGGATGGACCGGAAGTGTCGGCCACAGGTCTACGTACAGCATGAACATGTCCCGGACGAACCGCGCGTACCGCTCCTCCCCGGTGACAGCGAACAGGATCCCTGCCTGCTGCATCCCGGTGTAGTTCTCCTTGTGGCGCTGATGCGCGGGACCGCCCGCATCGAGCGGGCGTGGCACGTCCATTGGACGTGCCAGGGCGGCGTCCACGGCTCTCCGCGCCCGCGCGATGGTCGTATCGAGCGCGGGAAGCGTTCCCAGAGCGGCCCGGATCGCCTCCGCCTCTGGGCTGGTGAGCATGAGCCGCGGATGGGATTGCTGTCCTGGGAGGACGCCGGTGAGGACGAGAACGAGAAGGATCCCTCTCACCATGTGTCGGAACATCATGAGGTCTCCGGATCGCCTAACAGAAGTAGATGCCGCCGTTGATGTCGATCGCCTCGCCGTTGACGAACGAGGACTCGTCCGACAGCAGATAGGTAACGAGGTCCGCGACCTCCTTCGCGTCACCCTCGCGCCCAAGCGGCGTCATCGAAGCGACCCGTTCCCGGACCTCCGGCTTCGTGAAGGTGTCGTGGAACGTCGTGGCGATCATTCCCGGAGAGACTGCATTCACACGGATCTTCCGCGAACCGAGCTCCTTCGCCATCCCGCGTGTCATCGTGAGGACAGCGCCTTTGGACGAGGCGTAGGCGATGGCACCGGGACCGCCGCCGTCCCGCGCTGCCTGAGAAGCAAAGTTCACGATCGCCCCCCCTTCCGGTATGTGGGCAAGCGCATGTTTCGTGACCAGGAAAGAGCTCCTGGTGTTCACTGCGAACAGGAAATCCCAGAATGCTGCGTCCATCTCGTCTATCTTCTTGCGCGCGACGAGCCCGCCGACAACATTCACCACGTAGTGGATCGTGTTACCGAACCGGTCGGTGCACGCCTTCACCAGCGCCTTGATATCATCCTCTTTCGTCGCATCCATGTAGTGGCCCACACTCTCGCCCCCCACCGCCTTCACGGCGGCATGGGTATCCTTCGATTGGTCCTCGCTCTCGAAGTAGCTGAAGCAGACCTTCGCACCCATCGATGCGAGCTTCACAACGACTGCCCGGCCGATGTCCCGGCCGCCACCGGATACGAGCGCAACCTTACCTTTGAAGTCCTTCATCGTTTCTCCTGTCTGGTTGTCCGCGGTCAGAGAGCGATGCTCAGCTCTGCAGAGAAGACATCCTCTGTCCGACCGTTATAATTGATGTTCGATGTCCATGTATCATGATACTCGACCGTACTCCGCTCATAGGAGAGGTCCAGCGTCGCCACCCACACCTGAATGCCGACGCCCAGGGAGTACGACGATCCCCTGACCGGGTCCCCCGAGATGGCGCTCCCCGTCGCGCCGTAGGCAAGCATGTCCTCCCGGAAACCGCCACGAAGGTACAGTCCATCCATGACCCTCACCTCGGCACCGATCCGGAAGAACTTCCCGCTGAGCCATGGATTCCTTCCGGTATCAGCAGCAGGCGTATGCACCGCATCGGAAAGGTTGTTGATCACGTAATCGATCCCCAGCTTCCAGCGGTCATGCGGATAGATCGCCAGACCGATCGACATGTTCGAAGGAAGTTCGACCTTGTCCTCCCCGGACGTGGACACGGTGCGCAATGCGCCCGTCGTATCCGTGACGGTCGTCCGGTCCCATGACCTGGTGATCGTCGCCGGGAGCCGGTAGGACACACCAAGAGCCACATAGGACGTACGATACGTGACGCCGAGGGTCGGAAGCACGCCGGAGTAGGTCGATGTGCCCGTCGCAGTCACCTTTGAATAGAGAGAGTCGATCGAGTAATAGTTGAAGTTGCCCGATGGGCTCGTGGTCAGATTGAGCAGACCCCGTTCGACCCGCCCTTCGGTATCGTCGCTCGTGCCGCTGAGAATTGTCGCGGCAAGGCCTACGCTCAGCTGGTCCGAAATTCCCACCGCAAGCCCGGGCGTGATCCCGTAGACCGAGCCCGTCCGCTCCACGAAATGCTGGTACCAGGCTACCTTGACCGTCTCGAACGGTGCCGGCCTCGGAATGGGTGCGGGCTGAAAGGCACCGATATAGGGAGAGAGGGCATTGTTGTTCTGGAAGTAATGGTCCAGATTGATGGCCTCGCCGTATCCCGCGGCTGCCACGAACCGAAGGCCGGCCACCTCGATCGGATAGGCTGCGACGATGCTCGCTGGCCGCGTCGCGGTCCGTTCCTTCTCCCAGTTGGGTCCGATGTCGTCGTATGCACGCTCCAGCGGACGGGTCTGGAGACTGTTGGTATCGAGGATCCCGTCGAGGCGGTCCTCGAACAACAGGCTCAGCGTTGCATACGGCTTGTCAGGATACCATTCCTGACGCTGGTCGTATCGCGTACCGCGGTAGGATCCGCCGACCTGCAGTTCGAGCGAATTGACGGTCGTCAGCAGGGCCGGATTGGTGAACAAGGCCCCGGCGTGTTCCGCAGCGGCAGTCCCCGCCCACCCCATCCCCCTCGTCCGAACATCCGGCGTCACGAACCTGTCCAGGCCATAGATACCCAGCGGGTCTGCGACCCCCTGGGCTTTCATGTGAAAGATGCCACCGCTCAGCAGCAGCGCGACAGCAATGATCAGAGCTTCTGGTCGTCGTTTCATCAGAATTTCACCCCCAGACTGATGCGATGGGCATCCCCAAGGTAATCACCCATCCCGGCGTAGCTGTAGTCCAGAGCGACACCGAAATCCGCTACTGTCGTATGCACGCCACCACCGTAGGTGAGACCCTCATTGTCGTAGTTGTCCTTGTATCCAGCCCGCACTGCCAACAGGCCGCTGAACTCATACTCCAGCCCGAAATGCATCTGCTGTGCATAGTCGTTGGGCTGGAAGATGTCGTACGCGAACGTCAGACGGTTGTCCTCGTCGCCCCCCAGCAGGCTGTTGGACCCGAGCAGGTCCATCGCGGTGCCAAGCCGGAATCCCAGGGGTGCGGGGAACGCCTCTTTGGCGAACAGCACCTGGGGACCGAAATTCTGCAGCGCGACGCCGATCCGGATAGAATGGAATCCCGTGTTGTAGAACATACCGAAGTCGAACAGGACCACTCCGGCATAGGTATTGACCGTCTCCGTCGTTCCGTCGTTCGGATTGCGGACGACCGCCGTCGTCGAGCCATACAGCGATTCGCGGGCGTACTTGAGGGTCAGTCCAGCGGCGAACTTGTCCGTGAACGACCGCGCATATGACACACCCACAAGATAGGACGAGGGAGAGAAGGTAGACCCGGTGAGACCGGGATTGTAGCGCTGGTTGGATCCACTTCCGACAAACTGGAGCTCGTCGACCCTGGTCTCCCGGATGTCGCCGAAGTCCACATACTGAACCTGGACACCGACGGTCCCGAAGTTGCCCAGTGGAACGGATGCTGCGAGCGCTCCCTGTTTTGTGTCGAACAGCCACATCGTTACTGTCGTCGATGCTTCGATCATCGCCGAGCTTGTCAATCCC
Organism: uncultured Ignavibacteriaceae bacterium; assembly: GCA_964534125.1. Taxonomy (GTDB): domain Bacteria; phylum Bacteroidota; class Ignavibacteria; order UBA10030; family UBA10030; genus 2-02-FULL-55-14. Next base: position 38,583 of record CAZHOJ010000013.1, on the reverse strand, counting down.
GCCGGGTTCCAGAAGACCGCGTCGGCACCCGTGGCCAGCGTGGCAAAGGCATCGCCCATCGCGGTGGCACGCGCCGTCGGCATGACCTTGAGGAACTGCATGGAGGTCGTCCCGACCTTCTGTGCGACCATTCCGGTCGTTCCAAGAAGGAGGACGCCGATCAGGCCGGCACTTCGTAGCGTTCTCATTGCTGTCGCTCCTTCCCTAGTGAATAATGACAAATTTACCATTGGTGCGGTCTCCGGTCGGTGTTTCGACGACGTAGAAATAGACGCCGGACGCCAGCAGCTGATTGTTCCGCGTCACCTGCATGTATTCGGTCGAATAGAGGCCCGAATCATGCTCGATGGTCTGGACGAGCTGGCCGCTGTACGAGAACACCCTGATGATGCATTGCTTCGGCAGATTGTAGAACCCGATCTTGCCGCTCGCATCCGCTCCTGTGGATGTGACACCTGAGAAGCCGGACCGCACGATGAACGGGTTCGGGACGACGATGACCTCTTCCAGTGTTTCGGTCCCCCCGATCTGCGTCTCGTGGAGGGTCACGTTCGTCCTGCCGGCCCGGTTGCCTGCAGCATCGACAGAGACGACCGAGTAGTAGAACGATTCGCCGACCCGCGTGGAGGGGTCTGTGAGCTTGTACTCACCGTTGGCATAGTATCGCGCATCGGCGATGCCGATGCTATCGAGCTTCGCCCACGGCCCGAGCGGATGGTTCGCCTTGTACACTTCATAGTGGCTCAACGCGGCAACGAGCCTCGGCGCCGCGAATGCTTCCACCGAAGGGGTCCAGGCGACCACGTTCTGAGCGAGATCGTTGCTGGAAACGTCGATGGCCGGCGACGGCACCATCGTCGGCAGCTGATACACCCCGCGGGAGGGGGCGAGTTCCGGCCAGTACTGCACCGAATCGTGCGTCACGAACGCATTCCCCGTATAAGCCTCGATAGCGCGGTCGGTCACGTCGCGGATGGTCACGGTGTTCGAGTTCACATACTCCGGGAGAGGATATGTCGTGAGGTACGAACTTCCGTACACCGTATTGTCATATCCGTAGACGGTCTCCTGCGTCCAGTTCGGGACGGGAAAGAATGAGAGGGCAGGCCACGGCTCTCCGCAGAGCTCGCCGCATGAACCGCCTTCATCCATGAGCCCGACGTTCGTCTGGGCAAGTGACGCTGCCCCGTATCCGGCCACCTGGGCGAGAGCGAACCTGATCGTCGTGCCGTAGGGGACGGTGTACGGTCCCAGGACGAAGATGGAGCCGACGCCGAACTTCTTGCTCTGACGCGCATTGAACGATCCTCGTCCGTACCAGTCATTCCCAAAAACCACCGAATCGCGATACGGAGGGAGCTTCCGGTTGAGTGCGACATCGAGATACGGCTGCACCTTCGAGGAGCGCAGGTTGGAGGTCTCGACCCGGTTCATATAGGGCTGCTTCAGCCGCCCGCTTTCGGTCCAGATGTAGAGGGACTCGGCGTCCGTGTACTGCATCGCCGTCTGGCCGACCGTCGCGAGGTTCAGCGTATCAAAATAGAGCATTGCGAAACCGACGGCCTGGGGCGAGAGAAGACCCCCCCCGTACCGGTTCGACGATGCCCAATCGGTAAAATAGTTCAACTCGGGCTTCCCGTCGCGGTCGAGAGAGTAGTTCAGCCAGCGGTTCCGGTCCCACCTGCGGCGCATATCGTTGGATTCGAAATTGTTGTACACCCACTGGTTGTAGGTGCGCTGATAGCCGAACTGTGAAGGGTTCAGTCCCCACGCGAACGCCACCAGGACATCCGTCAGGTCAGCAGTAGATTCTGCCCCGGGCTTACCGTCCCTGTCGCCGGTGTTCTCGATCTCATATTCATAGATGATGAAATCGTCATAGTCCGGCAGGCTCCACGCCCGGGACGTCCGGGTGATCGTCAGCCCTGTGCTCGATGCCCATTTCGTAACAATGATCTCCTCGGCCTCGTTGGGGTCGTATGCCGGATTCAGCTGCCCGTCAGAAAGGATCGGATAGTTCTCCGTCCGCGTCAGCGCGAGCGGGAAGCTGTGGATGCCCGCAACGGCCTCCGGTGAGCTCGATCCGACGCCGCCGCAGAATGCGTAGATCCTTCCGGATGTGTCGGCGGCGTTGACGGCGAGATACATCCCCCCGCCGAAGGAGTTGTTCTGGCCGTTGTAGCGCACGCCATCGACGATGACGCTCGAATTCCCCGGCCACTGGAAGCAGGGGACACCGAGGATCGTGCCCCCGTTCCCCTGATCATACGCACGGCCAATCTCGCCGGTATTGTACACCGACTCATGGAGCATGCCGCGCTTATGGATCGCATAGTCCCGAAGCTGCGCTATCGCGGCCGTCTGGACGGCCAGCAGCAGCACGGGAAGAAGTTTCATGCCTGCACGTATCATGGAGGTCCTCATAGATTGAACACAATCCCGAACCAGATCGAACGCGGCTGGTTCTCATAGAGCAGCCATTCCTGGTTGACCAGGAACGGATAGAATTCGTCGTAATAATGGAGCGAAGGAGCCCGGGTGAAGCCCGATGGGCTGAACTCGTCCGCGACATTGATGTACTCGTTCGATTCGTACTTCTCGATGTTCCTGTTGTTCGAGCTGCTTCCGGCCGAGGTCGATGTGATGCTCTGGAAGACCGACGAGTAGTCGTACATCCGGTCGTTGAACACGTTGAAGATCTCGATCTGGAACGTCGCATCCGCGCCGAAGAAGTCGCGGACACGTTTGCTGATCTTGAAATCCGTGCTCTGCTCGAACGGCGAGCGCTTGTTATTGATGAGGTTCAGGCCCTGCGTGTTGTATGTATAGGGCCGGCCGCTGCGGAAGCGCGCATTCGCCGAGACGGTGACATCCCCGAGGACCGGATAGTCAAAGAGCACCGGGCCGAACTCCCGGTCCGTACTGTAGATGACGTTGACGATGACGTTATGCGTCCTGTCGAAGTCGAGGATGATGTCCTTGGGCGAGGGGAGCACATCCTGAGGCGTGTTGGTCCCCCTCGGCTCGTAAAAGGTCGGTGTGGCATTGAAAGGCGTCGCGCTCTTGCCGGTGGCCACCTCATAGCGGTACTTGATCGACCCCCGGATGTCCCCTTTTCGTTTGCGCAGGGAGAGGCTGAATCCCCTGATGTCAGCATAGTCCCTGTTCACGAAGGTCTGATAGGCGAAGTTCTGCGAATCGAAGAAGAACGCCAGCTGCAAAAGGTTGCTGACGTCCTTGTAGTAGCCGCTGACGTCGAGCGTGAATCCCTCCCCGAGCCCTTGCGTTATCCCCACATCATAGCTCTTCGTATCCTGCGGTTTGAGCGTCGGGTTCCCCAAACGCACCTGGGTCAGGTTCGACCGCGAGATGCGGGAGTAGACGGTCCGTTCGAACGACGGCCGCTGGAGGAACGAGCCGTAGTTCAGGTGGAACACGGTGTTCTCAGAGACGGGGAAGGAGATGCCGATCCTCGGCTGCAGCCGCGTCACCGCCGGTGTCCTCATTCTCGGCGCGAGATCCGGATCGTAGACCGGGATGCCGAGCGAATCGAATGACCGGTACGGGAAGAACGGATCGCTGTAGTAATCGACGTTCTGGTTGTAATAATCGAAGCGGAGGCCGATGTTCGCGATCATCCCTTCGAACTCCATCTTGTCCTGCACGAACACGCCCCATTCGAACGGCTTGGCGGCATATGCCTCATACTGCTCGGTCGCTGCTGTGCTCATGCTGAGCCGGTTCAGGACGTCGATCGTGTACTGGTTCATTTGCAGGCCCGCGAGCAGCAGGTGCGACTGTGTCACCTGGCTCGTCAGGGCGGCGTCGATCGACAGCGTGCGCGTGGTCTCGTTCCGGAAATCGTTGTCGGTCTGTGCGACACGGAAATTATCCGGGGTGTTGAAGTACCGCCAGATGGCAATGTTCTGATCGTCGCTGACATACCGGTCGGGACTGACGACCGGCGCGCCATCCCGGTAGGAAGTGGCGAGCCTGTTCACTTTCACTTCATAGAATGTCCTGTCGCTGAGCGTGTGGACGAATCGGACGCCGAGTTGGAGGTTGTCCTGCAACGAGCGGCTGATGCCCTGCCCCGGGTCCCACAGCCACCGGGTGAATGACGAGTAGCTCGTCCCCCCCAGGCCGGCGAACAGGTTGTCGCGCCTGGTGCTCCATGCACTCGAGAACCGGAGGTTCATCCCATGCGCGACGTCGACCGCTACGTTCCCCATCAGCTGACGGTTCTCGTCCGGCTCCAGCGTCGGCACGATGGGCCACTCCTTCTCCATCCGCGCGGACATGAACATCCGGACGTCGTCCGAGACCGGCCCGCCGATGGTCACATCGACGGTGTGGTCCCACGTGTTGTCGAACTCGCGGTTGAGGTTCCGCCGCGCCTGGCGCCACAGTTCATAGGCGATCTGCGATGCCTGGATCGTGTCCTTGCCGTAGCGGGTGGTGAACCCGTACGAGATGACGTCGAGGTACCAGCTTCCGGTGGCAGTATCGACTCCCGCCCACTTCTCCGGCGAGTTGAAGATCTGGAGGTAAGGATTCCCCTTCTCACTGAAGGGATTGGTCCCGAAGAACTTGTAGCCGGGGACGCGCGCGCGAAGCTCCGCACGGGCACGCCATTTGGCGCCCCCCTCTTTCATAGAGATGTTCACGACACCGGACTGCGCGTTCCCGTACTGGGCGCTGAATCCGCTCGTGATCACCTCGACCTCCTCTACCGCGCTCAGGTTGGGAACGAACGCCGCCGCGGCATTCAGAGGATTGACGATACCCATACCACCGAGGTTGTAGAGCTCCTCCCCTTCCCGGCCTCCACGGAAGTGGCCGTCGACGACGTCTGCCGAAAGGTTGAGCACCGAGCTGAGGTCGCTGATGCCCGGCAGATCATAGACCTCGATGGCGCGCACGATCTCGCTCGTCGAGGTCTTCTCCGGCTGGACGTCCGGACGCTCGGCTACAACGGTGATCTCTTCACCGATGTCGACCGTCGTTTCCTGGAGCGTAAAATCGAGCGTCGTTGTCCTGTTGATGTTCACGATCACCTGCTGCTGGGTCATCGTCTGATACCCCAGCATGCTTGCGGACACCTCGTACTCACCCGGGGCAACGTTCAGGATGAAATAGTACCCGTCAAGGTCTGTCGCTGCACCCAGCCGGGTCCCCTTGATGATCACATTCGCACTGATCATCCCCTCACCGGTCGCCTTGTCCACGACCCGGCCTGAGACCTTTCCGGCATCCTGAGCAAATGCAGAGAGTCCCAGCGCTGCTCCGAGGAACAGCACCATCCACAACCTTCTGTTCGGTCCTGTCATAGCATTACCACCTTATATTGAAGGTTTTGTCGCCTGAGACGGCGATCGTTGATATCGTTCCATTCGACATTCTGAGCGAAAGAGATCCCGCATCTCCTTCAAAGATGCGCCCTTCCCACGTGTTGGCTGAGACCTCCTCAAGTTCGAGGGACACCGAAGTGTCCGACAGGAGATCGGCACCCTCCAGGTCAACGGTTCTGACGCCGATCGCCGTCACACAGTACTGCCCGGAAGCGTCGCGTGTCCGAACGACAGCGCTCCCGATCGGCTTCCCCGTGCCGAACTGATGCCCGGGGAACGTGACCGATGCTTCCGTGCTGCCGATGGACAACCTGATCGTTCCTTCATGCCGCGACACAGTTCCTGCACCGGCCGTCTCGCCGGACGACGATGCCTGCACCATCGTTATGAACGTGTGCGAGGGCGAGGCGTTCGACGCGAACGCGACGGAGGTCGTCCCATACCGTTCCCCCTTTGAGACGGTCAGGGAGGGTTCGGCCTGACGGACGACCAGCCGGGCAGGACCAACGACTGTCGCGGCAACGGCGCCGGGACCTTCTGTGAAGGATCCCTGCCAGAGTTGCTGGTACGTGTGAGGTGAAGAGCCGCCGTCAAAATCATCGATAACGAGCCAGGCTGAAGGCCTGAGGAAGATGATGCTTCGCGAATACTGCACGCCCACCGTATCGAACGCATTGTGCGTGGCAGAAAAGAAGTCAGCGGACCGGCCGGTCACCCATCGGTGGACACTGGGGGTCGGCAGCCAGGCCCACTTTCCGAATCCCGTACGTGCCGCATTCCCGATCCACCGTCTGCCCTGCTCGATGCTGTCGGCAAGCGCGACATTCTTGACGTAGGAATTTTTGAGGAAAGGATAGGAGGGATCGCTGTACCGTACCCTGTAGTTGGGAAGGACCATTGCGCCATGCGAATATGCGATGACACCCAGAACGCCGCCATGCGTATGGTCCGGTTTGTATTCGGCGAGCCCGCCGTCGATGATCATGTACGAAGCGTTCTTCTCCCATCCTCCCCGCATAACGTAGTAGCCGCTCTCGTGGAGAGCGACAGACGTGAACGCCGGAGGGGACACAGCAAGGGTCTGATAGACGTCATCGGCGTCGGTGGGCAGGAACCAGCGGAATGCCGGATGGAGTTTCGCATCCCCGAACGCTTTGAAGCGGGGCTCACGGAACAGGTACGCGCCGAGCGCCATGAAGGGACCCTCCGAGGGATCCACAAGCTCCGCCGAGTTGCTCGTCTCAGAGACCCCAAGCGACTTCCGGGCATCGTCGATGTTCCGGTAGCCGATGTATGTGTCCTGGGCGTCCTGCAGCGGTGGCATGGAACCGTTCGGCATCAGCACTGCGACGATCGCATCGAACATGCGGCGGTAGCGGTCCGTCGCCCAATCCGGGAGAATCATGCCATTGCGTTCAGCAAGCTGGAAGACGCGGAAGTAATTGTAGATATCCAGCTTAAAATAATGCGACGCCCGCTCGAACTGGAATCCGTCCGCCTTCACTTCTTTCTCCAGGTGTTCCAGGATCAGGGTGAACACTGTCGCATTCCACTCGCGCATCACGGGAAACTCAGGGTACATCATCGTCATTTCGTAGAGCGCACAGAGGCCCACCAGCTGGTGGTTGCCCCAATTGAACTTCGAGCACTTCTCGATGATGATGGCCCCGTGCAGCATGAACGAGCGGAGAAGCAGCATGTGATCGTCGTCAGTCAGGAATTCCGAGGCGAGGAGCATCTGCTGGAACATCATCAGGTTCCGGATGCGATGCCCGCCGTAGAACCGTTCGAAGACGTCATTGCCGCCCCGCTCTACGTTGCCCGCGGCAAAGTCCTGCAGAAAATCACGGAGCTGTGCCATCTGAAAATCCGCCGTCGTTCTGTCCCCGCGGAGCAGGGCCAGGACGGCGAAGTTCTCAGCGTAGAGCTGCCGGGCGAGGAACCTGACCGTGTTCGGCGTATGAGCTTCGCCACGCAGGTCCGCGCCAGGGACCTTCCAGTCCACATCGGATCCATATTGTTCCACGTACCGACGGGCTGTGCGCTGGGCATAATCGAGATCCTCCGGATACTCCGCCGCGTATGCGCGCACTCTCTCCGTCATTTCGGAGGGACGGAAGAAGTATACGGGGAATGGTCTGGATCGGAGGTGGTCGAGGAAGAGGGATGCTGCGGCGGAGGTATCGCCGGAGGTGAGCCGGGAATGTATCTGCCCGAGGGAAGGATCGGTCGGGTCGAGCAACTGCAGAAGTTCACCTGTGCTCAGCAATCGGTCCCTGGGGATGGTATCGCTCGGGAAGAGCTTTCGGGACTGGGCGTATCCGGCGTGAAGCAGGACGATGAGAAGAAGAAGCGACCTGGCTGTCAGTCCCTTTTCGAGACAGCAACGTCGTCCCTTGTGCGGAGCGGCCATCGACTTCCGTCCGCCAACGTACCCTGAGGTACTCATCAGATTTTGTCTTTCTGACCCGTTGTACTGTCAAGCATCTTCCGTGCATGTTCCTCTGCGATGATAAGATGATTTGTCATTGCTTCCCTCGCTCCTTCGCTATCCCGGGCGAGGATACGGTCAATGATCTTCTGATGCCAAATGAGCGCGGAATCCTTCGCATCGTCGACGCTTGCATAGATCGTCGATTTGATCTGAGGAAGCAGCCGATGGATGGGTTCCAGGATGAGGGGGATGATCGGATTCTCTGATGACCGCGCGATGTTGAGATGGAAGCGCATATCGAGAGCCGCAAGCTCTGCAAAATCACCATCGCAGGTCCTGAGGTCCTCGATGTCTTTCAGGAGGCGCGCTGCATCTTCTTCCGTGTGATACTGTGCGGCCGATGCTGCGATGGGGGGCTCGATGATCTGGCGCGCATGGACGACATGAAGAACGTGATGCCGCTCCGAAGTCAGTTCGAGATACAGCGAGAGTGGTTCCGTAACACTCGATGCGCTCACATGGCTGACGAAGACTCCCCTCCCCTTGAAGACCTCGACCATCCCGCGTGCGTTCAGCATCCGGATCGCCTCCCGGATCGCCGTACGGCTGACACCAAACTGCGTGCACAGGACATTCTCGGACGGAAGCTTCGAACCGGGGATAAAGCGCCTGGACCGAATGGCTGCTTCGATCTCAGACTCGACATGCTTGCTGAGCGATTGCTGCTTCTTGACAGGTGAGAACTTTCCCATTGGAGTCCTAACTTGTATGATGTCATACAAATTGTATCGCAATACTTTGGGAGTGTCAATAGAGATCTCTGAAAAACTTAAAGAGAATTGGCAACATTCCCATTTATGGGAATGCATGCTCCGCCTCACAAGATTCTAATTGACTAAGTTGCCGCGAATGCCGAATTTCTTAAACGATAAAGTGAACGATAATTCTCGGACGCCAGCTGGGATTACCTGAAATTCGCCTTGACCCATCAATACCTTATCCTGCCGATCTGCGTGAGCGCTCTAAGCTTCATTGCTTGCACAGATCCTGCCACAGAGACGACATTGCGACAGTCCGTCGGCCGCACCCTCATTGTGGACAAAGCCGGGAAAGGAGATGCCCGCTCGGTACAGGAAGCGCTCGACATGCTGGACAACGATGGTTCACACATTCGACTCATCCTCGTACGTCAAGGGGTGTATGCAGAGAAGGTATGCATCACAAACGGAAGCATCGCGATCATCGGCGAAGACCGAACGTCGACCATTTTACGATACCCCGTCCACCGGTCATCATGGGTCGCGATACACGGCGATGACTGGGGCGCCGCTGTCGTTTCCCTTGGAAAGGGGGCCAGCAACGTCGTCATAGGGAACATGACGATCGAGAACACCTACGGCGACAGCGCGAAAGACCGAAGCCATCAGTTCACCATAAGGGGTTTCGACGCGACCCGGATCTCGCTCCTCTATTGTATTATCCGTTCTGCCGGTGGCGATGCTGTGAGCCTCTGGAACCGGGAATCCGGCATGTACTACCACGCGTTCTGCTCGTTCGAAGGGTGGGTCGATTATGTCTGCCCGCGGGGATGGTGCTACGTCACGAATTCGTCCTTTTTCGGCCACAACATGAGCGCGAGCATCTGGCACGACGGGAGCGCTGAGCGGTCTCAGAAGTTCGTCATCAGGCATTCCGCCTTCGACGGCCGTCCAGGTTTTCCGCTTGGGCGACACCACCGCGATGCGCAGTTCTTCCTGCTCGACTGCACGTTCAGCAAGGCCATGGCCGACACGCCCATCTATGCGCCGGATTCTCCGAATCTCGTTGCGTGGCAGTGGGGCGCACGGCATTATTTCTGGAACTGCACACGCGAGGGAGGGGACTACGCGTGGCATGCGGACAACCTCGAGACCGCCGAGGGGCAGCCGGATCACCGTCAGATCGGTCCCGTATGGACATTCGACGGAAGGTGGGACCCAGAACGCACGCTACCGCCGGTCCTTCCCTTCCCTGCGCTTCCGGTCCCTGCCGATGGGGCCTACGAGATTCCGCGACATGGAGCGATACTCACATGGACGCCAGCCCGGGGAGCGACCGCAGAACGTATCGCGCTGGGAACTGACCCGGATGCACTTCAGCTGCACACAGTGACCCACTCGACATTCATGACAGATACACTGCAGTCAGGTACACAATATTTTTGGTACGTTGAATCCGACGGGCCGGACGGACCCGCCCGGAGCGATCAGTGGACATTCAGGACCGAACGATGAGAACTCTGGCGCTTCTCGTGGTGATCGTTGCCGGAACGATCCATCATCTGCAGGACGGCGTCATCACAGTCTTCATGATCGGCGACTCCACCATGGCCGACAAACCTCTCGAGGATAATCCCGAGCGCGGCTGGGGCCAGATATTTCCAGAATTCTTCACCGACGATGTGCGCATCGAGAACCATGCACGGAACGGCCGCAGCACCGGCTCGTTCATCCGCGAAGGACGATGGGACACCGTGATGGCCCGCCTGCACGCAGGGGACTATGTCATCATCCAGTTCGGGCACAACGACCAGAGCAAAGAGAAAGGGGACCGATACACTCCGCCTGAAACCTTCAAAGAGAATCTCCGGCGATTCGTCCGGGAGACCCGGTCCAGAGAGGCGTACCCGATCCTCTGCACACCCATCATGCGGCGGCGGTTCGATTCGACGGGAACGTTCTACGACGTCCATGGTGTCTACCCGGACCTTGTCCGCGGGGCAGCCGCGGAACTGGATGTGCCGCTTGTGGACATGCACCGCCTGAGCGAGAAGGTCATCATTGAGCATGGTCCGGAAGGCTCGAAGCGGATCTTCCTGTGGATCGCACCCGGCGTATTTGCCTCTCTTCCCGAAGGCAAACAGGACAATACCCATTTTTCGGAGTACGGTGCGCGCCTCATGGCACGTCTCGCGGTCGAGGCGCTTGAGGCCATGGACCACCCACTCGCGAAACGACGTCAGCCAGCCAACTGAAAAGCGATGTGCGTCACATCATAGGACATCAATTCGGCCATATTACAGATAACCATCGATGATCATCACGAATCTTGCATGAAACTATCCCTATCCTGGCTCTTCCTTCTTGCAGCGTTCATAGGCCCCTCAGACCTCGCCGCACAATGGTACGTCGCTCCGCATGGGAGCGATACGAATCCCGGAACGCAGGAACAACCGTTCTATTCGATCTTCAAGGCGCACGCGGTGCTCGCCATTGGCGACACCATTTACGTCGCCGGCGGGACATACCAGTACACGATCACCGCCACCCTGTCGAAATCGGGCCTTGCGACCGGGAGGAACGTTCTCATCGCGCTTCCCGGCGACCGACCGCTCCTCGACTTCTCGTCCATGGCGACCGGGAGCAGCAATCGGGGCCTGCGGATCACCGGCAGCTTTTGGTACGTCTCCGGGCTGGACATAAAGGGGGCCGGCGACAACGGCCTTCAGATGTCGGGATCGGAGAACATCGTCGAGCACTGTTCCTTTTTCGAGAACCGCGACAGCGGCGTACAGCTCGATAACGGTGCCGCGAATAACCGCTTCATCAACTGCGATTCATACCATAACGCCGATCCAACCTTCGAGAATGCGGATGGCTTTGCCCCGAAGCTCTCCGTGGGATCGGGCAATGTCTTTGTCGGCTGCCGCGCGTGGGAGAACGCTGACGACGGGTGGGACGGCTATCTCCGTGAGGCCAACGACGTGACGACGACGCTCGAGAATTGCTGGTCGTTCAGGAACGGGTATCTCAAGGACGGAACTCCTAGCCTGCCCAACGGCGACGGGAACGGGTTCAAGATGGGAGGAAGTGATGACAAGACGCTCCGGCACAATATGATCCTCCGGCGATGTCTTGCCTTTGATAACAGGGTGAAGGGATTCGACCAGAACAACAATCGTGGAAGCATGACGATCCTCAACGGGACCTCGCACCGTAACGGCACGAATTACAGCCTGCCCGGCCCTGTCGACAGCACCGCCTCTCTAACGCTGACGAACTGTGTGGCCTTCGGCCCTGTCGGAACGGTGTCGGCCTCCGCTGCCGTAACCTCGAGCAGCTGGACCGGATCCTCTTCCGTGAGCGAGGCCGATTTCATCAGCATCGACACGACGGGCGTACGGGGTCCCCGTCAGCCTGACGGATCATTGCCGGTGGTCGGGTTCCTCCGTCTTGCGCAGGGGAGCGATCTCATCGATGCCGGTACGGACGTTGGTCTTCCATATCTCGGACCGGCGATAGACCTCGGCGCATTCGAATACGATCCCAGCACCGCCGTCGATCTGCGGGGCGAGGTTCCAGACGGATTCCGGGTATCGCAGAACTATCCGAACCCGTTCAATCCCGAGACGCGGATCGAATTCACCGCACCGGCAGCGGGCAGGGTCGTGGTCGCCATCCACGATCTGACCGGCCGGACCGTGTCCTCAGAGGAACAGGTGATCCCCGGGGCCGGGACGTACTCCTTCCGATGGAACGCCGGCGGAACGGAAGGCTATGCGCTGTCCAGTGGAGTGTATTTTGCGACCATCAGATTCGGGACAACCACGCGTACCGTCAAAATGTTCTTCCTGAAATGATCTCTCACGGACCTCTCCACGGCTCAATCGCAAATGATGCCACGGTCCACGCCCTGGTCCTGTTCGTGTGCTTCGGCGTCTTCGGCTGCACAGACCACGGCGAGAACCATGCTGCCGCGGTGTGGAGACCCGACCGGCTCGACGGCACCTACGCCAATCCGATCCTCTACGCCGACTACTCCGACCCTGACGTCATCCGCGTCGACGATGCTTACTACATGACCTCGTCGAGCTTTTCGAGTTCACCCGGCCTCCCTGTCCTGCGCTCCGCCGACCTCGTGAACTGGACCATCATCGGACATGCACTCCGGATGGTGCCACCGGAATCTCATTACAGCATCCCCCGGCATGGACACGGGGTATGGGCCCCCTCGCTCCGCTTCCGTGACGGATTGTACATGATCTACTATGGCGATCCGGACCACGGCATTTTCCGCGTCTCATCTTTCGATCCCGCCGGACCATGGAGTGATCCGGTCCTCGTTCAGGCCGCCAAAGGATGGATCGATCCCTGTCCGTTCTGGGATGATGACGGAGGAGCGTACCTGGTCCACGCCTGGGCGAAGAGCAGAGCGGGTTTCAATGGCGTCCTCACCCTTCGCCGGATGAACGCGGAAGGGACGGCGGTGGTCGGTGACAGTGTGAATGTGTTCTCGGACCCGGACCGGCATCCGACCATCGAGGGTCCCAAGCTCTATAAAAGACATGGCCTCTATTATATATTCGCCCCGGCAGGAGGGGTAAAGCAGGGATGGCAGACCGTTCTCCGGGCACAGTCCCTGACGGGGCCCTATGAGGACCGTATTATACTTCACCAGGGACGGACCGAGATCAACGGACCGCATCAGGGGGCATGGATCGAGGACGTCTCCGGCGCGTCCTGGTTCGTCCATTTCCAGGACAAGGGCGCCTATGGACGCATCACGCACCTCCAGCCTGTTGCGTGGCACGGGGGATGGCCGCTGATCGGCGTGGATACCGACGGTGACGGGATCGGTGAGCCTGTGGCCACCTTCAGGAAACCTGTGAGCAGCTCACAGGGAATCCTCATGGAGCCGCAGACCTCGGACGAATTCAACGGCCCGGACCTCGGTTTGCAGTGGCAATGGCAGGCGAACGTCGGCGGGTCAGGCGGGTTCTATGCCCTGCGGGATGGGCATCTTGTCCTCACACCGGTCGCATTGCCCCATCCTGGTGCCGACATCAGAGAATGTCCCGCCATCCTGCTGCAGAAGATCCCGGCCCCCGCGTTCGTTGTAACAGCACTCATGGATGCCGGAGGCCTTGCCGAGGGCGACCGGGCCGGCCTTGTCGTCCTGGGGAATGAATACAGCACTCTCGGAGTGCAGCGGAAGGACGGCACCCTGTCGCTCGAGCGAGGTGTCGGACACCTGCTCGACGAGGAGGCACCTGACGTGTGGACGCATGAGCGCCTGCTCGACACCGATGTCGTCTATCTCAGGGCGACTTTCGGCAAGAGCCCATCGTGTCGGCTGAGCCTATCCCTGGATGGTGTCATCTTCGAAGACGTCGCAGGTGAGATCCCCGTTCAATCGGGACGATGGGTGGGAGCGCGCATCGGTCTTTATGCACTTGCTTCAGATTCATCATCAGCAGGAGCGGTCTCCGTCGACTGGTTCCGTATCTCCCCCCATCACTGACCACTCCCTGTCTTTGCATACTACCGGACATTCACCCATAGGAGAATCCGATATGACCCGAAACCGCCTCTTCCTCCTGAGCATATGTCTGGCTGCGCTCGCTGCAGGCAGACTCGATGCACAGAACGCGTCCATACAGGTCACGAATCCCTCACACCAGCACCGCCTCAACGAGCCTGTCGTCCTTGGGTGGGACGTGATCGCCGGGACCTTCAGCGGCATCGACGAGAAGCGTCTGCGCCTTGTGGACGAGGCGAACAGGTCGATACCGTTCCAGATCGACGACCTGGACGGAGATGGATCGCGCGATGAGATGGCATTCCTCGCGACGATGGCCCCTGCGGAATCGCGGACATTCCTCCTGACCGCTGAGCGGGACTCGCTGGCTTCCCCTGTCGGTCCGCCACTGACCGACGCAGTGAACTACAAGCGTGTCGAAGGAAAAAAGATGTCTCTCCTCGACGACGCCGGACCGGGAACACTTCGCGCGGACAATCTCTATCCGTTCGATGGCGTCGGATGGGAATCGATGGTCATAGCATACAGACTGTATCTGGATGAACGGAATGCTATGGACATCCAGGGCAAGCGTGACGGGGTGCTCGTGTGGGATTTCATCGGCCGGACGGGTACCAATTATCAACTCGACGCCTCGTGGGGAATGGACGTGCTCCATGTCGGTCCCGCATTCGGATTCGGCGGATTCGGCATCATGGATGACGGAAAGGCGGTCAAGCCGGAAGTTCTGAGCGGGCGGCGGACCCACATCGTGGCACGCGGGCCGGTCCGTGCCGTGGTTCGGATCGAGTACTCGGGCTGGAAAGTCGGCAACCGGGCTGTGGACCTGACCTCGACACTTCTGATCTACGCCACCGATCGGGTCACCGAGCATCGCATCGCCAGTTCAGCCGATATCATCGTTGCGACCGGCATCGCAAAGCATGCCTCAGCATCCGTCACGAGCCGCGTCGAGGATGGATACATCTACACGATGGGGGACCAGTCCAGGGCCGGCGATGGACTCTTCATGCTCATCTCGTTCGCACCTGAAACTGGAGCGAGGGCATTCGAGTCAGAATCCGACCATGGAATTGTCTTCCCCGTCGCCCCCGGATCTGCGACGACGATTCGGCTTTCAGCCATATGGGAGGATGAGGGAATATTGAGACTTGACGAAAAGACAATCGAGCAGGAGGTTGCGAGGGTCCGGGAGAGGATAAGCCATCCTCTTGAGGCCAAAATTCAGTAGCTCATTCGCGATTCTCATTCGTGAGAATTATCAGTACCGAGAAGAGTTTGCTTGACACTCTCATTGACAAGATATACTTTGACAAGCGATTCAGTAACCGCGAAAGTGAAGGTTTTCTTCGATGAATGCGATCTACAGCCCAGGTTCAAGAGATTGATGTATTGTTCCGACTCAGTCGACTATGTATGACATCATACAAGTAGCTGCAGCTCCATCTGACCTCTATCCCGGAAGTCAGGCCACATCAACCACCATCAGGCAGGAGGAATCATGAGAAGTCTTTTCAAATTGCTTAGTGGGTTGATGGCGATCCTTTTCGTCGTCTCCCTCTCTGCCCAAGCGCAGGAGATAACATCTGCCGGCTCAGGCGGGGAATTGAACTGGAGCGATCCCAGCTCATGGGTCGGGGGCGTTATTCCTGGTCCCAGCAATACTGTCGTTATCGTTGCTGGCGACACGATGTATGTGGACACGAGTGCAGTGATCGCAGGGCTGACGGTAGGTGAGTCGACAGGCGGGGCACGTCTGCGGTTCGTGACGACCGGACAGTTCACGCTCACAGTCAACGGCTCCATCGTCATCGAGGCCAACTCCCTGTTCAATGTGAATTCGAGCACGACAGGGCTTGAGGTGGCGGATTCGATCCTGGTCAGCGGCGACTTCCTGAACTTCGGCACCATCGATTTCGTTTCCGGTTCCGCAGGAAGTTCGAAGACCACCGCGCGACTTATCTTTACAGGGGCCACGAATACGACATTCTCGTGCACCCCGTACGTGAACAGCTCCACGAACGAGTTCGGCGGAGTCACCATCCGCAAGACCGGCGGTGCCAAGGTCACGCTGGAGAAGGACCTCGTCAATGCCGGCGGCTCGAGCAGCTCTGCCGCCAACGTCAATCCCTACATCCGCTTCGAATCAGGGCTGATCGAGGCCCGTCCGGGAGTGCTTGCTTCCATTTGGACCACCAGTTCCTCCTTCCAGGGCTACGGCCCGGATTCATATGTGATCGGAACCGTCGCTCGAGGCATCTCGAACGGCGGCGGCGGAACAACGAAGGAATTCCCGGTCGGCGACGAGACTGGCTACCGACCTGTCACGATCCACTTCCAAGCTCCCGGCAATTCGACCGGACATGCCGTGCTTGTGAGTGCCATCCCGGGGAACGCAACGACCGTTACCTCTGCGCTTGGTGCAGGGATCGACAAGGTATCTGAGGTCCGGTATTACTCGATGTCGTACAAGGTCTACTCGGGCAGCGGGGCTGCCTATATGGATGCCGATGAGTATTCCGTGCCATACAGCGCTGACGATGGAGTCGCGGAAGGGAACACGAATCTGCGTGTCGCTGTCACCGACTCAACGGGCACGACCTGGATGAACGGAGGTCCCCTTGCGGTCCTCCACACCACCGATTTCGATTCCGTGTTCATCGAGAGCGACTCGGTGTACAACCGCTTCAACAAGGACGGCGGCGCGATCTACCTGGCGCTCGCCAGGGCAACCGGAACAACGGAGAACACCCTCGTGAGCCCTGGAACGTCCGTCGATAAGGTCTCTGACGTTCCGAGTTCCTTCGCCCTCGAACAGAACTTCCCCAATCCCTTCAACCCGTCGACCCAGATCCGCTTCACCCTTGAGGAATCCGGCGTCACGACGCTGAAGGTCATGGACCTCCTCGGCCGCGAAGTGGCGACGCTCCTGTCGCAGGATGTCGCACCCGGCACGTACTCTGTGACGTGGGATGCGAGCAACGTGGCAGCAGGTGTATACCTGTGCCAGCTGACGTCGGGAACGAACGTGTCCCTGCGGAAGATGGTCCTTCTCAAGTAGTACCTCCCCGGTACCGGGCCGTTCCCGCAGAGGGAACGGCCCGATGTGCCGGAGCGTAATCGCGCGGTCCTGATGATGCCTTTATGATCCCATCCTTCCTGCTTCGTTCTCTCCGTCTCACCTTTTTCGTTTCCGTCCCCTTCCTGTGTACGGTCACTCCCCTGCTCGCGCAGCTGCCTTCTTTCCCGGGAGCGGAAGGAGCGGGCATGTTCTCCGCCGGCGGCCGCGGAGGTGCGGTCATCGAGGTAACGACACTGGACGATGCGGGGACGGGCAGTCTCCGCGCGGCGATCCAGGCCTCAGGTGCACGGACCGTCGTCTTTCGTGTCTCAGGGACGATCATCCTGAACTCTCCGCTCGCCATCAGCAACGATTCCATCACCATCGCCGGTCAGACGGCTCCCGGTGACGGCATCGCTATCCGGAGGTACGGCGTTTCCGTACAGGCCCAGCATGTCATCATCCGCTATCTGCGATTCAGGACGGGAGACGAAGCCGGGGGCGAGCAGGATGCATTCAGCGGACGCGATGGCGCGCACATCATCGTCGATCATTGCTCAGCAAGCTGGGGGAACGACGAGGTCTTCTCATTCTATGGCAATGACAGCACGACCGTTCAGTGGTGCATCATCAGCGAAGGGTTGTATCAGTCGACCCACCCCAAAGGGCTCCATAGTTACGGAGGCATCTGGGGCGGGACGGACG
Source organism: uncultured Ignavibacteriaceae bacterium (assembly GCA_964534125.1). Taxonomy (GTDB): domain Bacteria; phylum Bacteroidota; class Ignavibacteria; order UBA10030; family UBA10030; genus 2-02-FULL-55-14. Next base: position 20,735 of record CAZHOJ010000013.1, on the reverse strand, counting down.
CATCGTTCCACCATAACCTCATCGCCCACCACACGAGCAGAACACCCAGGGTCTCAGGCGAAGGCACAACCATCGTCGCACACAACCTCGACCTCCGGAACAATGTGATCTACAACTGGGGATTCAACAGTATCTATGGGGGCGAGGCAAGCACGGTCAACATTGTGGGGAACTACTTTAAGCAGGGGCCTGCGACCAAGTCCAGCGTGCGATACAGGATCCTGCAGCCATCGGACAGCCTGGCCCGCTGGCACGTCGAAGGGAACTACATGACCGGCAGCAGTGCCATCACTGCGAACAACTGGGCGGGCGGAGTGCAGGGATCGTTCGCGTCGCTTCCTTCCATCCGCGCTTCAACGCCGTTCCCCTACGTCCCGGTTACATACCAATCGCCGGAGGATGCTTACCAGCTCGTGCTGGACAAAGCAGGGGCAACTCTCCCCCGACGCGATGCTGTCGACAACCGTATCATCGACGATGCGCGGACGGGCATCGCAACGTACGGAGCACTGACGTATCCGATCAATCAATCGATGGATACATCCATCGCACGCGGCATCATCGACCATGCCTCCGATGCCGGCGGCTGGCCGGACCTCCGGAGCGCCGCGCCACCAGCTGATACCGACCATGACGGCATGCCGGACAGCTGGGAATCGATGAAGGGACTGGACTCCGACAATGCGGAGGACAGAAACCTCATCGCATCGAGCGGATATACGATGCTCGAAGAATATCTGAACGCGCTGACCATCACATCGGTGCACGAGTGGGCGGGCATGGCAATCCCGAAGGATCCCGACATCGTTCTCACTGCGTATCCGAATCCCTTCAATCCGTCAACAACCATCGACGCTCTCCTTCCTGCGTCAGGGCGAGCGACCGTTCGCATCTATGACCTTCTGGGACGATTGACGAAGGAACTTGTCGATGACGTCCGTCCGTCGGGCATCCTGAGGGTCCACTGGAACGGCACAGACGCTGTATCGCGACCTGCGTCATCGGGAACGTACATCGTTGTCGTCCGACAAGGGACACGCATGCGGGCGATGCACATCCAACTTGTGAAATGACCATGATCCGCACTTTCATATTCGGCTCCTTGCTCATCGCCTCTGCTGGAACCAGCGCACTCAGCCAGGTCCTCTCCTTCCCGGGGGCCGACGGGTTTGGTAAGTACACCAGCGGAGGGCGAGGGGGGCGCGTCCTCTTCGTGTCGACGTTGGCCGACAACGGTCCTGGAAGCCTCCGCGAGGCGGTCAATGAGGATGGGGCCCGGACGATAATCTTCAGGGTGTCCGGGACGATCGCCCTCGAATCGGACCTCGTGATACGGCACGGGAACCTGACGATCGCAGGCCAGACCGCTCCGGGCGACGGCATATGCGTCCGCAACTATCCCACGATCATCAACGCGGACAATATCATCATCCGCTTCGTTCGGTTCCGGCTTGGGGACGAGAGGCAGCAGGCCGCGGATGCGATGATGGGCATCGGGCGGAAGGACATCATCATCGATCACTGCTCGTTCAGCTGGGGCATGGACGAAACAGCCACATTCTACAACAACGAGAACTTCACGCTCCAATGGTCCATCATCTCTGAGAGCCTTGCGGATTCGTACCATCCGAAAGGCAAGCACGGATACGGCGCGATCTGGGGAGGATACCGCGCGACGTTCCATCATAACCTCCTCGCCCATCACACGTCCAGAAACCCCCGGTTCCAGGGAGGACGAGGGGATGGGTGGGAAGACAAGGAAGAGGTCGACTTCAGGAACAATGTCGTCTTCAACTGGGGATTCGAATGCGCCTACGGCGGAGAGAAGGGGAAACAGAACGTCGTCGCAAACTACTTCAAACCCGGGCCGGCGACCCTCCACCCGGCCACATTCCTCGAGGTCTGGGACGATGAAGGGACATGGTACGTCGATGGGAATATCGTCGAAGGGCATCCAAAGGTCGCAGACGATAATTGGGTCAATGGCGTCTCCCTGAAGGACGACGACGCCCGGAGATCCGAGACGCCGTTCCTGAGCGAACTGTCGGCAACACAGACCGCGGAGGAGGCCTACCACGCTGTGCTCCTCCACGCAGGTGCCGCGCTCCCCCGCCGCGACACCGTCGACCGGCGCATCATTGCCGAAGTGCAGAGCGGCAGACCGACGTATGAGGGTGCATCGTATCGCACGGACCATCCGAAGCTCCGCACCGACATACCGCTCGGCATCATCGACTCGCAGACAAGCGTGGGCGGATGGCCGGACCTGAGGTCGCTGCAGCCGCCGGACGATACGGACATGGATGGGATACCCGACGCGTGGGAGCGTGCTCACGGACTTGATCCGGACCAACCCGCGGACGCCCGAAGCATCACTGACTCAGGGTACTCGAACCTTGAGCTCTTTCTCAATGCCTTAGCGGAGCAATCGCCATGAACATCACTCGACGGATACCCCGGATATTCGGAGGTCTGCTTGCACTCACCGGCCTGGCATGTTCCCAGGGTCCGATACAGGTCACCGGATGGCAGGACCTTCCAGGGCTCCTCCAGCGCATCACACCCCCGACCTTCCCCGACCGCTCTCTCTCGATCCTCGATTTCGGGGCCGTAGGGGACGGGACGACAGACTGCACGCAGGCCTTCCGGAGGGCCATCGACTCCTGCAACGCAGCGGGGGGCGGCAGGGTCGTCGTTCCTCCGGGGCGATACCTGACCGGGGCAATTCATCTCCGGTCGAATGTCAACCTGGTGGTCGGGAAAGAAGCCGTGATCCTCTTCAGCACCAACCCGGCCGATTATCTTCCCCTGGTTCTCACGAGATGGGAAGGGGTCGAGTGCATGAACTACTCCCCTCTTCTCTACGCCTTCGAGCAAACGAACATCGCAATCACGGGCGAAGGGATCCTCGACGGTCAGGGTGCGAACGACAACTGGTGGTCATGGAACGGCAAGCCGCAGTACGGATGGACCGAAGGAATGCCGAACCAGAAGGCCGGCCGGAAGAAATTGTTCGACATGGCTGAGGCGGGCGTTCCCGTCGCGGACAGGGTGTTCGGAGAAGGCTCCTATCTCCGGCCCAACTTCTTCCAGCCCTACCGATGCACGAACATCCTGGTCCAGGGTGTCACCTTCAGAGACTCACCGATGTGGTTCCTTCACCCCGTCCTCAGTACGAATCTCTCGTTCATCGATGTCACTGTGCAGGGTCATGGACCGAACAACGATGGCTGCGACCCTGAGTCGAGCAGCGACGTGCTCATCAAAGGATGTTTCTTCGACACGGGAGACGACTGCATCGCCATCAAATCCGGCCGGAACGCGGACGGGCGGCGGATCAATGTCCCCAGCGAGAACATCATCGTCCAGGACTGCACGATGCGGGATGGCCACGGCGGCGTGGTCATCGGCAGCGAGATGAGCGGCGGGGTCCGGAACGTCTTTGCCGAACGGTGCACCATGGACAGCCCGAACCTTGACCGGGCCCTCCGCATCAAGACGAATGCCGTCAGGGGCGGCTTTGTCGAGAACGTGTTCTTCAGGGACGTGACTGTGGGAGAGGTGGCGGAAGCCGTCCTCAAGATCAATTTTCATTACGAAGAGGGGGCGGACGGGGCGTTCATCCCAAGCGTCCGGACCGTTTCCATGTCCAACGTCACCAGCAAAAAGAGCCGCTACGGCGTCTGGATACGGGCCTATGAGAACAGTCCGGCCGAAGGGATACACCTCGAGGACTGCACCTTCGACAACGTGAGCGAGGGGAACGTCGTGGAGCATCTCGGCGCTGCGTCCTTCCGGAACGTCCGCATGAATGGTCAGGAGGTAACGCTGCAGGACCTGCTGCACAAGTAGTAGCAACTGAAGCCGACCTGGGGAGATACGTATGAGAACGCGTACCATCGAACATTCCTGCGCCCGGAGCCTACGTGCTGCGGCCTGTGCCGTCATGCTCATGTCAACCTTCATGCAGGGGACGGCAGACGCACAGGTCCGGAGCAGGATCCTCGGGACCGTGACCGACAGCCAGACGGGCGAACCCCTCATGGGCGCCAACGTGCTGCTTGTTGGAACGCCTCTCGGCGCATCGACGGATCCGGAGGGCTTCTTCTCCATCATCGCCGTGCCGGTAGGGACATACGACATCCGGGTCTCCATGCTCGGCTACACCACGCTCGTCATCCGCGAAGTGATGGTCTCCTCGGACCGCACCACGACGCTGGAACCGGCCCTTGCTCCGACCGAGATCGAGATGCAGGAGATGGTGGTGACGGCAGAACGAAATGAGCTGCATAAAGAGGTCTCGAACACCCAGACCGTCGTCACGGATGAGCAGATCGTCGATGCAGCGGGCATCCGTGAGATCAACGCATTCCTGCAGAAGCTTCCTGGCGCATCGACCGACAACGATTTTCTGGCCATCCGGGGCGGTTCGGCGGATCAGACCGGTACGATGATCAACGGCATCGGGTACAATAACGCCATCGTCGGGAATGCAGAGACGAGCATCCCCCTGAGCGCCATAGACCAGGTCTCGCTGCTCTCTGGCGGTTTCAATGCCGAGTACGGGAACTTCCGTTCGGGCCTCATCAATGTCACCACGAAGGCCGGTTCTCGCGACGGTTATCATGGAACGTTCTCCTTTTCGCGCAACAGCTTCACGACGAAGCGCTTCGGCCCCTCATTGTACGACACGAAGAACCAGCAGCTCCAGCCATATCTCGATCCCGATGTCGCCTTCGTCGGCACGGCCACAGCGTGGGCGAACGATCCGTATGCGCTGGAACAGCACTACTCCTTTCCCGGGTGGAACGACCTTGCTCAGCAGTTCAATATCGGCAAGGCACCCGAGGAGCAGGCTACTCCGCTGGACCTGTACCTGCTCGCTGCCTGGCTGCACACGGTCATCCCGGACTATGAAGGTCTTGCGAAGCTCGGGTATATGGTCTCTGAGGAACAGAAGAAATTGTTCGCCGAGCATGCCGGAAAGGAAGGGGGGATCGACAGGAACTTCGACGGCGGCTTCGGGGGCCCCCTCCCTTTCGTGAGCGAGATGCTCGGGAACGCCACCTTCTACCTGTCGCACAGCACACTCGAACGGCACTACGTGATGCCGGTGACACGGCCGAAGGAAGACCTGCACACGACATTCCTGACGCTGCGTTCCACGCCGCGCGAGGACCTCACGGTCACGCTCAACGGACTCTGGAAACGGCAGATCGGGGTCAGCCCCATCGTTCCGCCGAACGGTGATTTCCCGAACGCCGCAAACTACGGCGGCTTCATGCCGATCGACAATATGCGGTCGTTCGTACGCGACCCCATCTACTGGTACGATCCACCGCTCCAGCCTCTCTACTACCAGACCACCCTCATGGGAGGCATCAGCATCAATCATATCCTCAGCGAATCGACCTACTGGGAGCTGTCGCTGAACACGCTTTCGATCCGGGACGGCTCACCGACAGGATTCAGCCGCAATACCACCGCGATCACGCACTTCGGGCCGTTCGTCGTCGACGAGATGCCGTACGGCAAGTACCTCTGGGGGACGCACAGGGTCACCGGTATCTTCGGGACCGACACGCTGACCTATGCCTATCCGAGCTATGACGCACTGCCCGGAGTGCCGCGCCGGTTCCGCGGCAAGGAAGGCGATCTGCACGCCAACGTCCGCACGAACCAGTACCAGGCGCGCGGGGCCATTGCCAGCCAGCTGACACAACATCATTTTCTCAAAGCTGGATTCGAGTACAACTTCATCGATATCGACCACAACCTCTGGATGATGTGGAACAACAACGCATACAACACGTACGAGTTCAACTTCCAGAGAACGCCGAGCCAGACGGGCATCTACGTGCAGGACCAGATCTCGTACGAGGGCATCGTCGCGAACATCGGCCTGCGCATGGACCACTACAACGGAGGGGGCGGCAAGTGGCCGTCCGGCGATCCGTTCGCCCTTGGGGCTTTCGTGCCGGTGTATGTTGACACTTCCCTGTACTCCCTCCTGGCCTCGGGTCGTTCGCTCGTCTGGGAACTGTGGGAGGCGTATGACAGCCTCAATCCCGGATTCCTCCAGCCGGTCAAGAACTACACGACGGTCAGTCCCCGGATCGGCATCGCATTCCCCGTCACAGAGAACTCGAAGTTCTACTTCAATTACGGCCATTTCCGTTCGAACCCTCCGTACTACTCGATGTATATGTACCGGTACCGGTACACGAAGAACGGCCTGTACGATATGGCCAATCCCAACCTCGAGCCGCCGCGGACGGTCTCGTACGAACTTGGCGTCGCGTACAATTTCTACGACTCCTACATCATAACGATATCCGGCTATTCGAAGGACGTCACGGGCCAGCAGGGAGAGATCACCTACGCAAGCGCGGACGGAACGCTGAACTACGATGGATGGTCGAACAACAACTATGAGGACATCCGCGGGCTGGAGGTGAATCTCACCAAGAACGACAATTCGTGGCTGACAGGATGGATCAACTTCAATTACATGCTGAAGAAGTCCGGGCTCACAGGCCGGGAGCTGGTCACGGACCTGACGGTCAATGACGACCGCGAAGGCCTCTATGCAGGGCAGGAATCACGGACACTCCCTCTCCCCTCCGTGAATGCGAACATCACGTTCCGGTCGAAATCGATCATCCAGGATGATGCCCTGCTTGCGCTCCTCCTGAACGACTGGTCCCTGACGCTCTTCGGGGAATGGAAGACCGGCAGCTACTTTACCTGGAACCCGCTCGGCCGCCCTCATGTGAGCGCCAATCTGCAGTGGCCGGACTACACCATGTTCGACCTGAAGCTCAACAAGCGGTTCTCCATCTACGGAACATCCTTCACGTTCTTCCTCGACGTCTCGAACGTCCTCAATCTGAAGGTGAACCTGCTCTCCCGCGGATACGCCTTCGATGGCGATGTTGGCGACCGTGAAAAGTACATGGCGTCGCTGCGCCTGCCGATGTACGCATCCTCCGAGTTCGACCAGCTTCGAGCCGCGAACCCGGGCCTCTACATCGCCGGCAACGATTCTCCGGGCGAGCTCCGGAGCGCGGACAAACCATACATCAACGATCCCAACTATCCGTTCTTCCTCTTCGGCCGGCCACGCGACATCTGGTTCGGCATACGGATCGATTTCTGACCATGAGCACTCAGGACCATACAATGAACAGGACCTTGCATATCGTCGCATTCATCGGACTGATCGCAGCAGGCTCGGTTCGCCTGCCCGCTCAGGTCCCTGAATCGGAAACGGGTGCGACGCGCCTGGCCCGGATCTGGAGCGGCATCACAGCCAACGGCGATAAGGCATCGTTCGATTTCCGCGCCGGATTCTTCCCGAACGATTACAACATCGCGGCTTTCCGGGGGCAGGAGAACGACAGCTACACGGGAGCAGGCATCGTGATGGCCACATCGTGGTGGAAAGGCCCGCTCGATACCGCATATCGGGCCGCGGTATACGGCCCGAGGAACGATTATCTCCCGAATGGGAAGGTCATCGTCCCGCTGACGAACTACCTTCGGTTCGGATACCCTTCTCAGGTGGTGGATGGCACTCCTGTCGCCCTGACGGACGTGGCAACGGTCGATCCGGCCAGGTTCTCCGGAGGAACATACGATCAGATCGCCGAGGTGACGAACCAGAACATCCTCGGCGTGGACTACAGGCGCCGCATTCTCGTCTGGAGCCAGTCGTTCAACGACGACTACATCATCACGGACATCGAGTTCACCAATACCTCACCCGATACGCTCCACGATTTCTACATCTCCATGCAGCAGGGAGCGGGAAACCGCTACGATTCGTATGGCCTGAATCCGACCATCCCGGCTGGCGAACGATCGCTCATCACCAACACCTGGATGCACTACTATGGCGGCAGGGTCGGTGATACCATGCGGGTCTTTTATGAGTACCATGCGGACGATCCGAACAAGCCTGGCGATGACATGGGAACCCCCGTTGCCTCGCAGGGCGGTCGGCTTGCGAACTCGAACTTCTTCTATTACGCGATCCTCCACGCATCCCAGGCTCCGTACACGGACCCATCGCAGGACGTCGACGATCTCCTCCAACCTCGGGTCACGTACCACGGGAAAAGCACGGAGTTCCCCAATCCCTCGGACGATCCGTACGGGAACAAGAACTACTGGGCGATACGCGGCGGCCTCGCCTCCATCTTCCCGATGAGCAACACCTGGCCGGGGACGTTCCATGCCGGGAACAATGACGAGACGGGATCTGCCGCATTCTACAATTACCCCGGAGGAACGAGCCAGAACAACAACGCCAAGAGGTACTGTTCGTTCGGACCATACACGTTCGCACCGGGACAAAAGCTCCGGATCGCGTATGCGAGCGGCGTTGCTGGCATCGGAGTCGAGTCGGCCAAATGGGTCGGGGAGAGTTGGCTCGATGGCACACTGCCGGATCCTCCGGGAATGCCCGACCCGAGCACCGGCTGGCTCCCGTCGAACTTCGCATTTCCGGCGGACGCGACCGAGATGGACAAACGCAAGGACAGATGGATCAGCATGGGCATCGATTCCGTGATGCTGTCGGCATGGAGGGCCACATGGAATTTCGACCACGGGTACCAGATCCCGCAGGCGCCTCCTCCCCCCTCCTCGATCGAGATCACAGGATACGGCGACGGCGTTGAGATCACATGGGAGAATGCCGCCGCCGAGGCACGCCCCGATTTCGCCGGCCATCGCATCATGAGGCGTGTATCCAACCGGGATACCTCATTCTATGAGATCATCTACGAGTCGGATGCAGCCGACAAGGCCACACAGCACTTCTTCAAGGACCAGACGGCGTATTCGGGAGCACAGTACTACTACTACATCCAGAGCCTGGCCCGCATCGATGCGAACGACCCGAACGCGGACCCGACAACCCTCGGCATGCTCATCGCAAGCTCACGATTGTTCGTCCCGAACGTGTCCTGGATCAATCCGCCGCGATTCTCGACCGAGGACATGTCGCAGATCCGCATTGCGCCCAATCCGTACAACATCAACGACCCGAATCTGCTCAGCTACGGATTCACAGACCAGCGCGGTATCATCTTCTTCAACCTGCCATCGACCGTCACCATCCGGATCTTCACGGAGAACGGCGACCTCGTCCGGACGCTCGAACATACGAGCACGGTGCGGGCCGGTTCCGTCACCTGGGACATGACGACGGACAGCCAGCAGATCATCAACAGCGGCGTCTATATCGCCGTGTTCGAGAAGCCGGGCGGTGAACTTGTCTACCAAAAATTCCTCGTGGTGCGCTAATGGAACGCAACGGAACGCATACGACGGCAGTCCACGTGTGGCGAGCGCTTCGGTCGTCCGCCCTGGTCCTGCTCCTGACAGGCACCCTCCTCGGGCAGGTCGGCCTGAACAAGCTCGCCCAGAGTACGATGAACTTCCTGACCGTCAGTGTCTCTCCGGCCGCGAGCGGCATGGGTGACGCATACACCACGCTCAGCACGGGCGCTGAGAGCATGTTCTATAACCCCGCTGGCCTGGCCGAACAGTCCGCATCTATCACTGCCATCGCCGGATTGACGCAGTGGATCGCGGACATCGACTACCTCTTCGGAGGTGTCGCCATGACCGTAGGCGGCCTCGGGACGTTCGGGGCAAGCATGGTGGTCGTCGACTACGGAACCATCATCGGAACCTCCCTTCTTGGCCCGGGAGAGCAGGGACTGTATCCGCTCGGGTACAAGGACAACGGCCCCCTGTCCAACGTCGGCGCGTATGCCATCGGCCTCTCGTATTCACGGCAGATCACTCCCATGTTCTCCATCGGCGGGACCGTCCGGTATGCAGCCCAGCAGCTGGGGACGAGCTCGTTCTCGCCCGGAGAGTCCAGGGAGAACAACGCCGCAAAGTTCGTGTACGATGCCGGCGTCCGGTATCACACAGGGATCCGGAGCTTCAGCTTTGCAATGGCCATCCGGCACTTTGCGTCGGATGTCAAACGCGAGGAGATCGAAGAGACCCTGCCGCTCACATTCGTGCTGGGCGTCGCCGTCGACGCCATCGAACTGATCGCCGGAGAGCCCGTGGACGGGCACCAGTTCATCGTGAGCGCGGATTTTCTCCATCAGAACTACTACTCGGAACGGGCGAATGTGGGATGCGCGTACACATTCGGACGCGTGCTGACCCTCCGGGGTGGTCTGCAAACGAACCGGGACATCGCCTCCTGGTCGGCAGGCGTCGGCGTTTCCCCGGATATCCTTGACCAGAAGGTCCGATTCGATTATTCATATTCTGCTTTCACATACTTCAAGGGCGTCAACAGACTGAGCATCGGCTATGATTTCTGACAACCGTATCACTCCTCCTGCATCCGCAGGACAGAACATCCTTTCGTTCATATCGATAGCGCTGCTGGCGCTGCTTATGGCCTGCAGCGAACGGACACCGCGTTCGGAGGTCCCGGCCCCCCCGGACAACGCATGGTCGGTCCGGATGGCAGACGCCTTCATGGCCCGCAATCCTGATTCGATCTCGTATCCTGATTCCAGGAGACCGGAACGATGGGACTACGAACAGGGCCTGGTCCTGGAAGCCCTGAAGCAGGTCTCATTCGCCATCGGCGAGGAAAAGTATATCCGATATCTGCAGGACAACATCGACCGGTTCGTCCAGGAGGATGGTTCGATCCGCACCTACGACCTTCTCTCATACAACATAGACAACATCAATGCGGGGCGGCCGGTGCTCTTCCTCTACGAGAGGACGGGAGAACCGAAATACCGTGCAGCTGTCGAGACACTCCGCACGCAGCTCCGCCATCATCCCCGTACGAACAGCGGTGGATTCTGGCACAAGAAGATCTACCCGTACCAGATGTGGCTTGACGGTATCTACATGGCGGAACCTTTCTATGCGCGCTATGCTGCGACCTTCGGCGACAGCGCCGCGTATGACGACATAGCATTCCAGATACTGGAGATCGAGCGCCGCACGCGAGACCCGAAGACCGGGCTCCTGCACCACGGATGGGACGAGAGCCGGCAACAGCAATGGGCCGACAAAGAGACGGGCCGCTCACCCAACTTCTGGGGACGGGCGATGGGTTGGTACGCCATGGGCATTGTCGATGTGCTCGATGTCTTTCCGCACGACCACCCACAGCGGAACGAGATCATCGCCGTCCTGCAGCGACTCATCGACGCTGTCATTCCATACCAGGATCCGTCGACCGGGACATGGTATCAGGTGCTCGACCAGGGAGGCCGGGAGGGGAACTATCGGGAGGCATCATGCACAGCGATGTTCACATACGCCATGGCCAAGGGTGTCCGGAAGGGATACCTCGACAGCGCAGCTATCGGCATCGCACAGAAAGCATTTGATGGCATGCTCCAGGAATTCGTGACCGAAGAGGGCGACGGACTCGTCAGCCTCCATCACGTCTGCTCAGTCTCCGGACTGGGCGGTAATCCCTACAGGGACGGGAGTTACGAGTATTACATCGGCGAGCCGCAACGCACGAACGATCTCAAGGGGGTCGGCCCCTTCATTCTGGCCGCCCTCGAGCTCGGACGGTAACAGTATGCAGTTCCGACGGATATCCGCCTCCCACACGGTGCACGGTCTTGTTCTCGCCATCCTGCTCCTTGGAGGTGCTCAGGCTGTTTCCTCGCAGGTCATGCTCGACGCCGACGGCCCGGGCGATACCTATGAGCTCATCAATCAGGCCCTCGCGCCGGGTGCGAACGCCGTCGAAAACCCGGAGTGTGCTCATCCCGAGTTCGGACGCCACGTTGCAGAGGTCTGGGATGCCGAGCTGAACCAGCACGTGTTCGAGTTCTATATCCATGTCACGCCCGACAATGACCGATGCCTCTATTTCGACAGGCAGCGCATGGAGATAAAGACCTACGCTTCATCGCCTGCCGACAGGATCGGGACTCCTGGCGAGACGATCACCTACAAGTGGAAATTCCGGCTCCCGGCCGGCTTCCAGCCGTCGCCCAACTTCACCCATATCCATCAGATCAAAGCAGTGGGAGGAGATGACGGTGATCCGATCTTCACGATCACGGTCCGCACAGGAACGCCGAACCGTATCGAGCTTCGACATCACAGCGCGACCAATCTTGCGATTGCACCGCTTTCCCAGTTCGAGGGGACATGGGTGGAGTGCACCGAGACGATCACAGTGGGCGCCGTCGGATCGTACGCGATGCACATCACGCGGGTGAGCGACGGGGCCGTGCTGCTGTCATACAGTAATGCGAGCATCAATACGATACGTGCGGACAACGATTTCATCCGTCCCAAGTGGGGCATATACCGGAGCCTCCTTTCACCATCGTATCTCCGCGATGAAGCCGTCCGGTTCGCCGGTTTCTTCATCCAGGAGGGTACGTCGTCCGCTGCAGGACATGACGGACAGGTCCCTTTGTACGCGACGCTCGACCCGAACTTCCCGAATCCGTTCAATCCAAAGACAACGATAGGCTTCACTCTCCCCGGCCAGGCTGACATCCGGGTGAGCATCCACGACCTGCTCGGGCGGGAAGTATCGGTACTGACGGAGGGGTCCTACGATCCCGGGCATCATACGGTCGACTGGGATCCCGCCACAGAAGCATCAGGCGTGTATCTTGTCCGGCTTCGCACCGGCGCTGCAACGGTGCAGCGGAGAATTCTTCTTCTTCGCTGATCAGCAGATCCAGCGCACATATCCGAACACTGTCTCCGGCCCGAGCCGGAGACACCCTACGTAGGGGACCGATCTATGCCCGTACGCCGTTCATGTATTGCCATCGCCCGGGCCACTCTGGCCGTATGCCTGCTCATTCCATCGCTCAATGGCCAGGACGCGAACCTCTCCATCCTTTCCCGCCGTGCGCTCTCCTTCGCACATGAACGCCTCGTCCGGACCGCAGAGACGTTCAGCGACACCGCCCTGTTCCCCCGAAGCACGAATCCGGACGGCACCTGGCATGGCGAGAAGGCCGAACAATGGACGAGCGGCTTCTTCCCCGGGCTTCTCTGGATGATGTACGGAGAAACCGGCACAACTGACATGCTGGGCCTTGCCCGGACCTTCACAGACAGGCTCAGGCATATCAAGGACCATTCCCGAACGCACGATGTCGGATTCATGATCTTCAGCAGCTACGGAAGAGCATACAGGCTTCTCGGCAGGCCGGACGACAGGGACGTCATTCTCCGGACGGCGTCGACGCTTGCATCGCGGTATTCCCCCGCCGTCGGAGCGATCAAGTCCTGGGACAACAGGGCGTGGCCCTATCCTGTGATCATCGATAATATGATGAACCTGGAGCTTCTCCTGTGGGCCGCGGCGAACGGCGGCGATGCGGGACTGAGGGACATCGCCATCTCGCATGCCGATCGCACGCGTGAGCACCACGTGCGTGCGGACGGTTCGACCTATCATGTTGTCAGCTTCGACTCGACGACGGGCGACGTCCTCGGGAAAGTGACACACCAGGGAGCGTCCGATGAATCATGCTGGGCGCGGGGACAGGCCTGGGCGGTGTATGGATTTACGATGGTGTATGCGTACACCCGCGAAGAAAGATTTCTGGGAACGGCGGAATCCTGCGCCGACTATTTCATCGCTCACCTGCCTGAGGACGGGGTGCCGCATTGGGATTTCCAGGCCCCTGGATTTCCGGATGTCGATCGGGACGCCTCGGCGGGAGCGATAGCAGCGTCCGGTCTGCTGCAGCTTTCCCGGATGGCAAGCAGTGCGGCGAAACAGAGCACCTACAGGGCCGCCGCTGAGAAGATCCTTACCGCGCTCGCCCGTCCCCCCTATCTGGCACAAGGGACACCATCGCAGGGGATCCTGAACCACGCGGTCGGGCACATGCCAAAGAATTCAGAGGTCGATGTCTCCCTCATCTATGCGGACTATTATTTCATCGAGGCCCTCCTCAGACACAAGAGAATGGTCGAGGAGGAGGTCTTCGAGGCGGTCGTTCGAATGGACGGCGACAGGATCCTGGCCCGCGCAGCCGAGGAGCTGCAGCGGGTACCGGTTACGATCACAGCCTTCCCGGCCATTCGGAGCGCAGGAGGGCCGCATGATTTCTATTCCGAAGGCGACTACTGGTGGCCCGACAGTTCGAACCCGGAGGGACCGTACATCCGGAAGGACGGCCAGACCAATCCCGATAATTTCGTCAGGCACCGTGAAGCGATGATCGCATGTGCGGATGCAGTGTCGACGCTCACAGCGGCGGCGATCGTCTCGAAGGACAGGTCGTTCGCCGATCATGCGCTCCGGCATCTCGACGCCTGGTTCACTGACGAAGAGACGAGGATGAATCCGTCGCTGACCTACGCTCAGGCCATCTTCGGCCGTGTGACCGGCCGTGGCATCGGCATCATCGACACTATCCATCTTCTCGATATCGCCCGCGCCGTCGGAGCTCTCGGCAGTCTGCCCGGAATCCCACAGGATGCTCTGAACGGGGTACGGGCCTGGTTCCGCGATTATCTCCTGTGGCTGACGACACATCAGTACGGCCTGGATGAAATGGCCGCAAAGAACAATCACGGAACATGGTGGGTCGCACAGGTTGCCGCCTTCTCTGAGGCCGTCGGGGATACGGCTCGGCAGTCGATGTGTGCGGACCGTTTCCTGGATGTTCTTCTCCCCGGCCAGATGGGAGAGGACGGCGGCTTTCCGCTCGAGCTGAGCAGGACCAAACCGTACAATTATGCGCTCTTCAATCTGGAAGGCATGGCAGTCATAAGTACGCTGCTGTCCAGGCCGGGCCGGGACCTATGGACCTTCACATTGCCGGACGGACGCGGAATGGAAAAGGGAATGGCATTCATGCAGCCGCATGTTCCCGATAAGAGCACATGGCCCTACCCGAAGGATGTGATGTATTTCGACGACTACCCTGGCAGGCATTCGAGCTTCCTGCTTGCTGCTTCAGCTATCGGGCCGTCTCCCTGGATCGGAATCTGGGAGCAGCTGCCCGTGGAGCCGGCGAACAACGAGGTCCGCCGCTCGCTCCCCATCGTTCAACCACTTCTGTGGACCATTCCCGGCACATTCCCCTGGTGATCACCCATGCGAATTCATCAAGGTCAGGCCCGTCTCCCGCTGTTTCTCTGCTTCATCCTCTTCCTGGCATCCGGCACATCGGCCGCACGTGCATACTCTCATCCCACCGATCATCCGAACGGACGGGCGCGCGTGAATATCAACAAAGGATGGGGATACAGCGAGGATCGGTCGGTCACACCAGCGGGACCTGCAGAAACTGCGCATTGGCAGCACGTCGACCTTCCCCACTCCTGGAACGTGTGGGATGCCGTGGATGCCCAGCCGGGCTACCGCCGCGACATCAGCTGGTACCGGCGCCCTTTGCCGGAGGTCCGGAGAATCGGTGGAGGACGCGTTCTCCTGGATTTCGAGGGCGTCAACTTCGAATGCGACATCTATGTGAACGGAGAAAGAGCCGGAGGCCATGTCGGCGGCTATGTCGGATTCACGATCGACATCACTCCCTTCCTGAAAGCGGCCGGCCAGAACGAGCTTCTGATCCGCGTCAGCAACGCATACAATCCTCACCTCATCCCATCCCAGAAATCGGATTTCTTCCTCTACGGGGGGATCACGAGGGATGTATGGCTTCTCACAGTACCTTCGACGTCTATCAGCGCCCTCCGGATCAGGACCCCGGAAGTGTCCACCGCGGCAGCATCGACGGTCGTGGACGTTGACCTGGCGAACAAACCTGACGCGGCCCCGTCGTACGCTCTTGAGTGTGCGATCATCGACGACGAGGGGACAGTCTGCGCATCGAAGGTCGAGCTTGTCGGGCCGGCGCCCAGTGCCTCCGGATACTCTATCACCCTGCCCCCTGTCCCCAGCCCCCGCCTCTGGTCGCCCGATGATCCATATCTCTATACCATCAGGACGCGCCTGCTGAGCGGGAAAGACGTCATCGACGAAGTGGCCGACCGCGTCGGGTACCGGTGGTTCCAGTTCGTGGAGCACGGGCCGTTCCTCCTGAATGGGAAACGGTTGCTGCTGCGCGGGACGCATCGGCACGAGGACTGGGCCGGGTACGCCAATGCAATGCCGGATTCGCTGCACCGCCGGGACATGGAACTGATCAAGGAGGTTGGCGCGAACTTCGTACGGCTCGGACACTATCCGCAGGACCCTGAAGTGTACCGCAGCTGCGACGAACTGGGCCTGCTTGTGTGGGACGAACTTCCATGGTGCCGCGGCGGCATGGGGGGCGAGGAATGGAAGGCAAACACGCGGCGGCTGCTCAAAGAGCAGATCCTGCGATACTACAATCACCCCTCCATCATCATACGCTCCCTCGGGAACGAGATGTACTGGCTCCCTGACTTTCCGGGAGGGGACGATACGGACTCGCTCAAAGCTATGATCGCTGAACTACATGCGATCTCGCATGAGCTCGATCCTGGACGACTGACAGCAACACGAAAATTCACTGAAGGAGCCGACCTCGTTGACCTTGTATCCCCCTCCATCTGGCCGGGCTGGTACAGCGGATACTATAAGATGTTCGGACCTGCGTACGAAGATGCCCGAAAGAAGTACGCACGATTCTTCCACGCTGAATGGGGCGGTTCATCCCATGTCGGCCGTCACAGCGAGGCGCCCATTTCGGGAGATGGCATCGAGGCGGGGGACGGTTGGGAGGAGAAGATCAAGCCGCAGAAGGTGAAGAATGTATCTCAGCTCAGCGATTGGAACGAGAACTACATCGTCGACCTCTTCGATTGGGGCCTCCATGTATCGGAGGGACTCGACTGGCTGACAGGGAACGCCCAGTGGGCCTTCAAGGACTTCCCGACTCCACTCAGGCCTGAGAACCCGATACCGTACATCAACCAGAAGGGACTGGTCGATCGGGCCGGCAATCCCAAGGATGCGTATTACGTTTTCAAAAGCCACTGGACGACGTCTCCATCGTTCTGCTACATCGAATCCCATACATGGACAGAACGGAGCGGCCCCGAGCAGGCCGAGAAGGAGATCGCGGTTTTTAGTAACTGTGGTGAGGTCGAACTCGTGCACAACGGCACGTCACTCGGGAAGCTGCCTCGGGACAAAGCATTGTATCCTGCCCAGGGATTTGTCTGGAAGGTCAGGTTCGCTTCGGGCGGAAATACTCTCCTCGCCAGGGGCTTCAATGCCGGAACGGAGGTCTGTACTGATACGCTCACGCTGAACTACAGCATTCGACGCAACACAACTCCGGACAGGATCATGCTCGAATCCATGCCACTTTCCAACGGGACAATTCTAATTTCTGCGACAGTGGTTGATGCACAGGGCCAACGATGTTTGGACTACGAAAAGCGGGTCTACTTCACTTCAGACGGTCCCGGCAGACTTCTGGATAGGATGGGAACTCCAGACGGAAGTTCGGTAATAGAGATGGCGAACGGGCAGGCATCGATAAGATTTGCGCCATCATCCCTTGGTCCTTCCACGATCGAGGTCCGAAACCAGGACTTCAAGGGAAGTTATCTTACCCGCTAGTTCGGGTATTCTCCGAAATGTTGTATTGCATACATCATTGAAAGTATTTATTTTTACGAAGCTTTATCGGTAAAGTAATGCTTCAAGTTACATTCGCCCGACAACTGCTCTGGTCCTGAAGGCAAGATACCGAGGACGACCATGAATCCCTACCAGCTTCAAGCAGACCGATACTTTGACTCCGACACCTCTGTTCGCTCCGTCGCACGCGACATTTACGCCAGCATCAAGGACCTCCCCCTGGTCAGCCCGCACGGGCATGTGGACCCCTCCCTCTTTGTCCGGAACGAACCGTTCCCGAATCCCACCGAACTCTTCCTGATCCCGGACCATTACCTCTTCCGGATGCTTTATTCCCAGGGCATCTCCATGGAAGCGCTCGGCATTCCGCACAGGGACGGTTCGAGAGGGGAGACAGACCCGCGCAGGATCTGGCAGCTGTTCGCCGACCATTTCTATCTTTTTGCGGGAACGCCGTCGAAGGCATGGCTCGACTACGAGTTCCACGTCATCCTCGGCCTTCCCGACCCGCTGACCCCGAAGAACGCACAGCGGGTGTATGACCAGATCAGCGAACGGCTGCAGACCCCCGCATTCCTTCCCCGGGCGCTCTACGATTCCTTCAGGCTCGAGATCCTTGCCACGACCGACGCTGCGACCGATCAGCTTGAACATCACGCGGCCCTTCGCAAAGGCACATGGAAGAATGGCATCGTTCCGACCTTCCGGCCGGATGGAGTGACCAATCTGGCCGACCCGGCCTGGAAGAAGAATATCAAAGCGCTGGGCGCGAGCGTTGGGAAGGAGATCCGTTCGTATAAGGGATTCATCGACGCCCTGGAGAACCGGCGGGAGTACTTCAAGAAGCATGGGGCGACCGCGACGGATCACGGGGTCACATCCCCCTACACTCATCGCCTGACCACATTACAAGCCTCCGCCCTCTTCACGAAAGCACTCAAGGGAAAAGCCACAGCGAAGGATGCAGCTGCATTCACTGCCCACATGCTGATGGAACTGGCCCGCATGAGCACCGATGACGGCCTTGTGATGCAGATCCATCCCGGCGCAGACCGGAACCACAACGCGGTCGTCTACGACGTCTACGGTCCCGACAAGGGGGCCGATATTCCCCGCACGACCGAGTACACGGATGGGCTCCGGGAGCTCCTCAATGCGTTCGGCAACGATCCCCGGTTCCGGGTCGTCGTCTTCACGCTCGACGAATCGACCTATTCCCGCGAGCTTGCTCCGCTGGCAGGTCATTACCCGTCGATGCGTCTCGGCCCGCCATGGTGGTTCCACGACAGCATAAACGGCATGGAGCGGTTCCGCGAACGCATCACGGAGACGGCTGGATTCTACAACACCGTCGGTTTCATCGACGACACGCGTGCATTCCTTTCCATCCCAGCCCGGCATGACCTATCGCGCAGGGTCGATGCGAACGTTCTTGCGCGTCTCGTCGCCCGGCACATCCTCAGCAGACAGGAGGCCGGGAAGATCGCCACGGACCTGGCGTACAACCTGGTCCGCGACGCGTACCGGTTCAACTCGAAAGGCTGATCATGAAGACACTGAGCGACGTTCTCTCTTCCTCCGGGCAGGCACACGTCAACACTCTGCAGCAGGCATCCTGGGGATCGACCGATCTCCGGATCTTCCCGCGGTCCGTCCAGGCTATCGGTTCGACGCGAGTGCTCATGGGTCGCCTCAACGGTGCGAAGAAGCTGTTCTGCTACGATCCGGGGAACATAACCGGAGAGGCAACGAAACTGCAGGGGACACCGGTCGATGGCGGGTCCGCGAAAGGCCAGTTCCGGGCCTGTGATCTGACCCACGCCAATGCCGCTATGCTGCAGAAGATCCTTTTCTTTGCCCGGCCGCGGGTGGTGGGACTGCGACAGTCCTTCGGCTTTGGCGACCGGCTGGGTGTTGCCAATCCCGGGCATGTCCGGTCACTGGAGAAGAGCGGGTTCGTGCCGGTCCTGGCGCAGCAGTCGATCAGGGAACTCACGCGGACACAGCGTGAGGCCGAAGAGGTCATGGATGCCGCCATCTGGGCCGTCGTCCAGGAGGGCTATACCAAGGGATTCGGCGCCGACGCCGACCACCTGAAGACCACGGCCGATATCGACAGGATGGTGAAAGCAGGATTCACCATGTTCACGTTCGATCCCAGCGAGTTCGTGGTGAACGAGGCCGATACGCTGGACGAGCAGGCCCTCGTGCAGAGGGCAAAACAACACCCGTGGGGAGACCTCCAGGACACTCTCGAAGCGCTGATCGGCCGGTACGAAAGCAAGGCGGTCACGATCTCGAAGTCCTTCTCCCTCACACCAACACGGCTCGATGTGCTGCGTGCAGTCGTCAAGTACGGCGGGTCGCTCGCGCACATCAAGCGCCTCAACGATCACCTGAGGCAGCGCCACCCCGGGCATCCCAAGGAGATCGAGGTCTCCGTCGACGAGACCGAGTCCGTCACGTCCCCTTTCGAGCACTTCTTCATGGCTTCCGAGCTGCAGCGACTGAAGGTCGAGATCGTCAGCCTTGCACCGCGGTTCATCGGCGATTTCGAGAAAGGGATCGACTATAAGGGCTCCCTCGACATCTTTAAAGAAGAATATCTCCGCCACGTTGACATCTCCGAGTTCTTCGGCTCCTACAAGATCAGCTTCCATTCAGGGAGCGACAAATTCGGCGTGTACGAGACGGTCGGAAAGACAGGGCGCGGGAGAGTGCATGTCAAGACAGCAGGAACGAGCTACCTGGAGGCCCTCAAGGTCGCGGCGTTCAAGGACACCGGCCTGTTCCGGGAGATCCTCGATTTCTCCCATGGGCTCTTCGAACAAGAGAAGGCCTCCTATCACGTGTCCGCACAACTCTCGAAAGTGCAGCGCGGGAGCGCGCTGACGGACGAACAGCTCCCGGGACTGTTCACATCGGACGACGCCCGGCAGGTGCTTCACGTGACGTTCGGCAAGGTCCTGACGAGCGCGGACACGGCCGGCATGCCGCTCTTCAAGGAGAGGCTGCTCGCCTGCCTCGACGCGAACGAGGACCTGCACTACGAGATCCTTGTGAAGCATTTCAAACGCCATCTCGACCCGCTCGAGCCGCTCACCAGAACCTAGCAGGCTGCGGAAAAAGTCAGCCAAGTAGGTTTCGCGCA
>CAZHOJ010000012.1:12581-94624 GCA_964534125.1 uncultured Ignavibacteriaceae bacterium | reverse complement strand
GCTTGTCGAAGGGTCAAAGGGTCGAAAGGTCGAGGGGCGTAGGCGGGTGAGCCGGTAGACCGGGGTGGGGGGAGGTGCTATTCGATTGGTATCATCCTGGTTCTTTGTTTCTCAGGCAACCACAGACCTTCGTCATTCCCACGTGCTTCTGGTGGCCTGAAGCGTGCCAGGGTGAGGTGAAGCTCGTGTGGGTTTCCGTATTCTTTGCTCTCTCGCTCCCATGCCAACACCGACCTCCGTCATTCCCGCATGATGCTAGCGGGAATCGCCTTTCATTGATTGAAGGTCCATCGAAGGCGATTCCGGCTAAAAGCATGCCGGAATGACGTATGACCGCGTAGGCCTCCCAGCCCTGTCATTGCCTTCCATTATTCCAAATCACCCGACTTTTCCCCGCGTTCCTCCATTCCAAATCCCTGCTCTCCAACCGCTCCCATCATTCCAAATCCCTGCTCTTCACCTGCCTTCCAATATTCCATTCCAGGGCTCTAACGCTGACTTCCATCATTCCTTGCTCCATCCTCGTTTCCCCCCCCCGCCTTCCCTCTTTCTCCCTCCTCAGTATAGCATCCAACGCATCTGAACGTTCCATGCCGGATATTGGTCCCACGGCAAGCCGGAAGGAGCTTGTAATTACATAATAATTATAATATCATTATGAGTGACCTCAGGGTTGAGTGGGACGAGCGGAAAGGGAGGCTGAACGCGGCGAAGCATGGCGTCACGTTCGAAGAGGCATCGACGGCATGTGCGGATGAGTTCGCTCTCGTCATTGACGATCCAGATCATTCTCTCGGGGAGGATAGATTCATTCTCCTCGGCATGAGTACGCGTCTGCGCCTGCTCGTGGTGTGCCATTGCTACCGGGAGGGCGATGATGTCATCAGGATCATCTCCGCCCGCAAGGCCACGAAGAAAGAACAGCAACAATATGTGTCGAGAGGAAGCTCATGAAGAAGCAGTATGATTTTTCAAAAGCGCGCAAGAATCCCTATGCCGCCAGGCTGAAGAAGCAGGTGACGATGCGCATCGACGAGGCGACGATCGAGTACTTCAGGTCGATGGCAGATGAAACCGGGATCCCGTACCAGACGCTGATGAACCTGTACCTGCGGGAGTGCGCTGTAATGGGAAAGAGGCTGGAGATGAGATTTGAGGGACAGTAGACGAGAAACCGTGAACCGTGAACCGCGTGCCCGACGAAGCCCCGAGCCCTGAGCCCCGAGCGAAGTCGAGGGGTCGAACGGTCGAAAGGTCGAGGGGCGTAGGCGGGTGAGCCGGAGGGACGAGGATGGAAAGGATACCTTCCCTCGTGGGAATTCAACACGGAGAGCCACGGAGGACCACGGAGCGACGCGGAGGAAAGAAATCGTTCATCGGCTTCTCCGTGGCTCTCTGTGGTTCCCCGTGGTTCTCCGTGTAAGCTGTCAGTTAGGGGTGACGTACGTCAGGGTGGGCTTCGTTCTTTGTCATCACAAGCCGCGGCCAAACCCGACTCACGTCATTCCCGCAAGTTGTAGGCGCCCGCCCGACCGAACATTCTGCACTACATATCGGTCGTTCGGGCGGGGGAATCGCCCATCAGTGAGTGAGGATCCAACAAAGGCGATCCCGGCTAACAACATGCCGGGATGACAAAAGAGCGGGGTGGGCTTCCCGGTTCTCCAACATTCCAATTCCCCGCTCTACCGCTGCCTTCAAATATTCCAATCCCCGGCCCTACCGCCACCTTCCATCATTCCCTCTCCCCCTTCAAACATCCTCATTCCTTCATCCCCATCCTTCTTTTCTCCAATTGCTACTTTCCCCTCTCCAAATTACTGCTCCACACCTGCCGAAAATGCTGCTGCGCCGTGGTCAGTTCCTCCATCTCCTCGAACGCATGACGGTCCATCCGCTGTACGGTGGCCCCCTTGACGGTCATCTCCTGTCCGTCACGGATCACGACGGCCTCGTACGGGTCTCCCGCCTTCATTTCACGCACTTTCCCCAGGACCTCACGAGCGGTCTGCATCGTCAGGTCCGAACCGAACAGCTTCACCAGGATATCCCCCTCCCTGAGCTCCGACGCGGCCTTCCCCTCGTCCGTCATCCTGGCGATCACCAGGTGCTGCAGCGTGTCGACGGTGATCATCGCACCCAGGGTCGGAACAGGATTCGCTGACGGCCTCTGTGCGACATACCGGAACCCGACCTTCTCTGCATACTGCGCGATCGGCAGCGGCTTGTTCGCCTTGACGTGGTCGTCGAAGAACTGCTGTATCTCCGGGTAGGTCGCCTTCACGAACACGTCGAAGAACGTCTCCTCAGGGAACGGCCGGTTCTTTCCATACTGGTCCAGCATTTCCAGGAAGACCTCACGCAGTCCGCGCTTCTCGCCGGAGAGCTCCAGCAGCCGGAAGTCGAGGCACATGGCCGTCAAAGCCCCCTTGGAATAGATGTTCGCATACTCGCGGCTTCCGGCGTCGGTATACACCTGCTTCGCCATGTCGGTGAGGCTCAGTTCGTTCGGGAACACCTCAGAGGTGCGCATCTTCGACGACACTTCGCGGAAGTATACGTCGGGAGTGATGAGCCCGCCGCGCAGCTGCATGATGTCCGCCACCCATTCGGTCACTCCTTCATACAGCCACAGGTGCTGCGAGGGGGTCGCTTCTGCAAAGTTGTACGTGTCGATGATCTCGCTGTGCAGGTTGAGGGGGGTGAGGATGTGCATGAACTCATGCGCCATCGTGCTCCGCAGCGATTGCGGCGTCGAGCCGGCCGACGGCATGACATAGATGGAGCTGTACGAATGCTCCAGCGCACCGGCGCTCCGCAGACCATACCGCTGGAACATGTCCATGTCGATAAGGACCATCAGGAATTTGTAGTAGGGGACGGGGGAGGAGCCCGCAAAGTCGCCGCCGGCCAGCAGCACGTCGTTGGCCACGCTCATGATGTTCTGTGCGCTCAGCGCCGAATCCCGCGACCACACATAGACCGACACGTCCATATCACGCACCCTGGTTGTGGCCTCCGTCAGTTCTCCGGCGAGCACGGGTGAATCCACAAGCCGGTCGTACGTCTCCGCCACGTAGTATCCGCTGGGATCCTCATCGAGCGCGGTGGCGACCGTCCAGCCGGGCACGCAGTCCACCTTCATGCGTACGGGAACGGATTGCATCCCTTGGAAGTATCCGAGCACGGCGAACGTGTTGAACGCCGCGTACGTGCTGTCGATGCCGCTGCCCGACATCGGTGCCGGCATCTCTCCCTCGACCGGCGTATCGAACGTATCGTCCGCTTTGTACGTCACCTTCACCACCCGCGTGGGGTCAGAGATGGTCCAGGTGTTCATCGAGGTCTGTTCCACCGGGACCAGATCGCCCGATGCATCGTATGCCCTGAACTCGTTGACGTACCGTCCGAAGTCGAGATTCTGGTACGTGCCCGGCGCTGTGGCCGGCATGTTGTACACGTTGTTCGCGGAGGTCAGGCCGCTGACGGTGATGGTCACGTCGAACTGGTCCTCCAGCGGCCGGGTGATGTCGACATTGTATGTCACGACGGGACCGGCTTTCTCGCCCGATTGGGGCGGCGTGCAGCTTACGAAGAGGACGAAGAGCGGGAGGAGGAGATAGCGATTGAGACTATTTGCGAACGACATGAGGGAGACCTCCAAGGGGGTAAGATGAGAGATAGGAGACTGTGAGACGAAAGATCGACGTATCGATGAGTTCCCTTCGAATGACGGCCCCGGGATCAGGCCGGGAATGTTCCCTTTTACGGGAATTTGGAGGGAAGTTGCAGAGGAGATGGGAGACGGGAGATGGGAGATAGAAGATAGAAGATAGAAGATAGAAGATAGAAGATAGAAGATATCAGACTGAAGATAGAAGTATGAAGATGGAAGACGACAGTAGACAGACGTCAGATATCAGACTGAAGATGAAAGTAGGAAGATGGAAGACGCCCTCGTTTAGGGGTTGCGGAGCGTGAAAAAAGGCCCCAAAGATACTTCCCCCTGGGAATAAAGCCCCTCCGCCGCTTTCATTTGGCATCCTAAGGAACGATTTTGCGTATCACCGGGTCTAAACATGATCGCTGACCGATGCCAGGCCTACCTATGACACGCAACAGACTCCTCGCCGCCGGAGGCGCTCTCCTCCTTGTCCTTCTCATCGTGTGGTTCTCCACATCGGGTTCCTCCGAGGCCGAGGCCTCGCTCCTCGTCCCCGTCGCTAAGGGTCCGTTCGTCGTCTCCGTCACGACCACCGGCGAACTGCAGGCGAAGAACTCGATCGAGATCCAGGGACCGGAAGGGGCACGTTCCGCCGGTATCTGGCAGATGAAGATCGCGAACCTTGTTCCGGAAGGGACGGTGGTCGACAGCGGCGACTTCGTTGCAGAACTCGACAGGTCCGAGATCACCCAGAAGATGAAGGATTCCGAGCTTTCCGTCGAGAAGTTCCAGTCGCAGTACGACCAGGCTATCCTCGACAGCACGCTCGCGCTCTCCCAGGCGCGGGACGAGCTCGTGAACCTCCGCTTCGCGCTCGAGGAGAAGAAGATCGCCAAGGAGCAATCGATCTACGAGGCCCCCGCCATGCAGCGCCAGGCGGAGATCGACTACGAACGCGCGCAACGTGCGTACGCCCAGGCACGGAAGAACTACGTCACGAAGCAAAAGCAGTCCGTGGCAAAGATCCGCGCCGTCGAGCTCGACCTCATCAAAGAAAAGAACAGGAGGGACATCCTTCAGCAGACGCTCATGCAGTTCCGCGTCTCGGCCCCCGCCCCGGGGATGGTCATCTATGCCCGGGAATGGGACGGCAAGAAGCGCATCGTGGGTTCGATGGTCAATCCCTGGAGCTCCACCGTCGCCACTCTGCCCGACCTGACGGAAATGGAATCGATCACCTACGTGAACGAGGTCGACATCCAGAAGGTGCGCCAGGGCCAGTCGGTGAACATCCGCCTGGACGCCGACCCGGACAAGAAGCTCACCGGGAAGATAACGAGCGTCGCCAACATCGGCGAGCAGCGGCCGAACGCTGACGCAAAGGTGTTCGAGGTGAAGATCGTCGTTCACGAGTCCGACACCACTCTTCGCCCGGCCATGACCACGAGCAACGAGATCGTTGTGGAGGTCTTCGAAGATGTGCTGTCGGTGCCGCTCGAAGCGATCCATACGGAGGGGGAACGCTCCTTCGTGTATAAAGAGAATGGGTCCGGCATCACACGGCAGGAGGTCGGTCTCGGGACGATGAACGAGAACGCTGTTATCGTCGAACGCGGCCTGACGGAAGGCGACATCGTCCATCTCTCCGTTCCGCGGGACCTGGACGGCATTCCCACCGACACGCTCCAGGCACTCCCCCCGGTCCAATGAGATCCCTCCGCCAGACCCTCATCCTCAACTTTCCGGTGGCCATCCAGGCCATCCGGCATAACAAGCTGCGCGGCATCCTGACGTCGCTCGGCATCGTGTTTGGCGTCGCTTCCGTCATCTCGATGCTCGCCGTGGGGAACGGCGCCCAGCAGGAGATCCTGGAACAGATGCGCCTGCTCGGCACGAACAACGTCATCGTCACGCCGATCGTGGAACAGGAGGAGGGGGAGGTGGAATCGACGTCGTCGTCCGAGAAGTCGAACGAGAAGGAGAAGTTCTCGCCCGGCCTGACGCTGCTGGACGCGACGGCGATCCTCGAGACGGTGCCCGAGGTGGAGCTCGTCAGCCCCGAGATCGTCGTGGAGACCACCGTCATCCGCGAAGGGCTGAAGCGTTCGGGGAAGCTCGTCGGGGTCGATACGACGTACTTCCGCACGTCCGACTTCGCGTTCCTTGCCGGGGGAGGGTTCTCGAAGATCCAGAGCGAGGAGGCGCTGCCGGTGTGCGTCATCGGCTACGGGATCAGGACGAAGTTCTTCACCCGTGAGAGCCCTATCGGCAAGCAGATCAAGTGCGGGTCGCTGTGGCTGACAGTCGTGGGCGTCCTGGAGGACAGGTCCGTGAGCGACCAGTCGCTGACCCATCTCGGTCTGCGCAACATCAATATGGACATCTACACGCCTGTGAGCACGCTGCTGCTTCGGTACAAGAACCGGACGCTCATCACGAGGCAGGACATCCAGGAGGCGTCGCGGGCGCACCGGGAGGACAACGACGAGAAGAAGCCCAAGCCGAACTACCATCAGCTGGACCGGCTCATCGTGCAGATGGCGGACAGCAGGTACGTCGTCCCGGCGGCCGATGTCATCAGCCGGATGCTCCAGCGAAGGCATTACGGCGTGGTGGATTACCAGGTGATCGTACCGGAGGTGCTTCTGCGTCAGGAACAGCGCACGAAGCAGATCTTCAACATCGTGCTGGGCGCAATCGCATCCATTTCGCTGCTGGTGGGGGGTATCGGCATCATGAACATCATGCTGGCCTCGGTGCTCGAGCGGACGAAGGAGATCGGCATCCGGCGCTCGCTCGGCGCGTCTCGGAACGACGTGATCTTCCAGTTCCTGAGCGAGGCGGTCTCCATCAGCATCACGGGAGGGTTCATCGGCATTGTCCTGGGATTCGTCCTCAGCTATGTCATCGAGCGCGCCACGGACATCCTGACCATCGTAACGGCCCCGTCCGTCTTCCTTTCGTTCATCATCTCCGTCGCCATCGGCGTGGGGTTCGGCCTGTTCCCGGCGAAGAAGGCGGCGGAACAGGACCCGATCGTGTCGTTGAGATACGAATGAGAAAT
Source organism: uncultured Ignavibacteriaceae bacterium (assembly GCA_964534125.1). GTDB lineage: Bacteria > Bacteroidota > Ignavibacteria > UBA10030 > UBA10030 > 2-02-FULL-55-14. The sequence goes on along the minus strand of CAZHOJ010000012.1, from coordinate 87,896 downwards.
GCTAAACTCGAAACTCGAAATGCTAAACAAACTATAAATCCGAAGTTGAGAAAAGTCAGGGATGCACAAAGCAGGAAGTAAGAAGCCGATGAGGATCGATCGTGAGGGCCCGGTCTCCGCATTCGTGCGGGTCTGCATTCTTTTATTCCTCATGGGTCCCGCCATCGTGCCGGCTCAGCCGGTTCCCATGACCCTCACCCTCGATGGCGCGATATCCATGGCGCTCGAGAAAGGTCCTGCGATCGTTGTGGCGCGCGAGGATTACAATGCGTCCGTCGCTTCCTACAACAGCTTCCGCTCGTCGCTGTATCCTCAGCTGCGGCTGGACGGGACCGCGCCGGGGTATGCGCGGTCGATCACGCCGGTCGTGCAGCCCGACGGCACGACGCTCTTCACACCCCAGAGCCAGGCCAGCTCCACGCTGAGTCTGTCGCTGTCGCAGCAGATACCGTTCACCGGCGGAGTGCTCTCCGTATCGAGCGGGCTGAACCGCATCGACCTCCTCGAGTCGAACTCCGTGTTCTACCGGTCGACGCCGCTGTCCGTCATGTACCGTCAGCCGATCTTCCAGCTGAACACCATCTGGTGGACCTCTGAAGTGCAGTCGCTGGGCAGGGAGATCGCCGCGCGGCGGTGGAGGGAATCGCGGGAACAGATCGCGATGGACGTGACGAACGCATTCTTCGCGGCCTCCATGGCATCGATGAACGTCGCGAACTCGCGCAACAATGTGCAGATCAACGACACGCTCTACCAGATCTCCATCGGCCGCTACAACGTCGGCAAGATCGCCGAGAACGACCTGCTGCAGAGCGAGATCGCGCTGCTCAACGCACGGACGAGCCTCGCGAACGCCCTCATCGAGTACGAGCGGGCGCAGAAGGTGCTGGCGTTCTCCGTCGGACTGCCAAAGGACACGCCGTTGCAGCTCGTCGCCCCGGATGGCATCCCGGAGCTTCACCTTGAAGCAGATGTGGCGCTGCGGGAGGCACGGCAGAATCGGAGCGACATCGCCTCGATAGACCTTCAGAAGCTGCAGGCGGAGCGGGGGGTTCGCGATGCGGAGCTGAGGAACATGTTCTCGGCGACATTGGTCGCCAATGCGGGACTCAATCAGCGTGCGGGATCGGTCTCGGAGGCATATCGAGGCCTGCTCGACCAGCAGCAGCTGAATATTTCCTTCGAGGTGCCGCTCATCCAGTGGGGAGCCGGCTCAGAAGAGGTGGAGGCGGCCGAGGCGGAGAAGCGAAGGCTCGATGGCGCCAGCGAGATAGCGCTGAACACGCTCGAGGATGATGTGCAGGCTCTCGTGAAGCGGCTGCAGCTGCTCAGCGAGCAGGTGGCCATCTCTGCACGGGCAGACACCATGGGGCAGAGGCGGTTCGAGGTATCGAAGGACCGGTACCTGATCGGGAAGATCGATGTCACGAACCTCTTCCTGGCGCAGAACGAAAAGGACTCCGCCCGCCGGCAGCGGGTGCAGACGCTGTGGGATTTCTGGTCAGCGTATTATCGTCTGCGGCGGCTGACGCTGTATGATTTCGTGGAGCAGAGGACGATCGCAGAGTAGAATGTGAGGAAATGCTACATGCTACATATGAAACGCTGACCACATACAGAGCACGACATCAGAGATCAGAAACGCCCTCCCGGATTTTCTCTTTTTTGGATTTACAATTTCGTCCTTGTTTAGCATTTCGAAGTTTAGCGTTTAGCATTTATCTCCTCCTGCTCATCTCCCATACAGCCGAAGTCAGCCTCGCGATGGACTTCGGAAAAGCCAGGATGCTCCTCGCCCCGGAGGTCCCCTCCGGGGCGTGCTTTACTCATCCGAAGTCAGCCTTCAGAAGAACTGAATAAATCTGAAGGCAGACTTCTGTTGATTTCCCCGCTTTCTCCGTAGTCCCGACTCCCATCCGTTCTGCCCGTCTCGATTCTGGGAATCCACCGTTTGAAATTCTTCTCCATCCCTCCCATATTCATCGACGATTTGTCTTTCCATACTCTCATCACCCGATCGGATCCAGTCATGTCACCCTTCACTCGGAGTTTCGCCATCGTTATGACCATCATCATCGCCGGCTGCGCGTCGCAGGAGAATCCCTTCTTCACCGAATGGAACACGCCACACGGCACGCCGCCGTTCGACCGCATCGAGCTGGCCCACTATGCCCCCGCGTTCGAGCGCGGCATGCAGGAACAGGTTGCCGAGGTCGATGCCATCATCGGCAGCGCTGAGGAGCCGACCTTTGCCAACACCGTCGAGGCCTTCGAGCACAGCGGCGCCTTGCTGTCGCAGGTAGCGCGCACCTTCTTCCCGATGCTCTCCTCGATGTCCAACAAGGAGATGCAGGCGCTCGCCAAGGACATCTCACCCAAACTGTCGCGCCATTCGGACGCGTTCCTGCTCAACGACAAGCTCTTCCAGCGGGTCAAACAGGTCTATGAGACGATGGACGAGGCCAGCCTGACCGAGGAACAGAAGCAGCTGACGACGAAGCTCTATAAGCGCTTCGTGCGCGGTGGTGCAGACCTGGACCCCGAGAGCAAGGGAAAACTGGAAAAGCTGAACGAAGAGCTGTCGGTGCTGACGCTCACCTTCGGCGACCATGTGCTCGAAGAGACCAATGCCTTCGAGATGGTAGTGGACAATGAATCGGACCTCGCGGGACTCCCGCAGAGCTCGATCGACGCTGCAGCGGAAGCTGCCGGGGAGCGTGGACATGAGGGAAAGTGGGTCTTCACCACGCACAAGCCCAGCATGATCCCGTTCCTGACGTACGCCGACAACCGGGACCTGCGCGAGAAGCTCTACATGGGCTACATCAACCGCGGGAACAACGGCGACTCGCTCGACAACAAGGCCACGCTCCTGAAGATCGCAAACCTCCGGAGCGAACGGGCGAAGCTGCTCGGCTATCCCACACACGCCCACTATGTGCTCGAAGAGAACATGGCCAAGGAGCCGTCGAAAGTGTACGAACTCCTGAACCGGCTTTGGAGGCCCGCCCTGAAGCGTGCAAAGGCCGAGCGGGCCGACATGCAGAAGATGATCGATGCCGAGGGGGGGAAGTTCAAGGTGGCATCGTGGGACTGGTGGTACTATGCCGAGAAGATCCGCAAGGAGAAGTATGACCTTGACGAGGAGATGCTGCGTCCCTACTTTGAGCTCGGAAAGGTGCGGCAGGGCGTGTTCGATGTGGCGTCAAAGCTCTACGGCCTGCAGTTCAGGCCCCTGGCGAACGTGACGATCTACCATCCGGACGTGGAGGTGTTCGAGGTGCTGGATGCCGACAGCAGTCAGGTGGGGATCCTCTACGTCGACTACTTCCCGCGCGAGAGCAAGCGGGGCGGGGCATGGATGGGAGAGTTCCGGGAGCAGCACCGGATGGGGGACGCGGACATCCGGCCGGTAGTCTATAACGTGGGGAACTTCACCAAGCCGACGGCCGATGCTCCGTCGCTGCTGAGCCTGGACGAAGCGGCAACCCTGTTCCACGAGTTCGGCCACGCGCTGCACAGCCTGCTGTCGGAGTGCACGTATGAGACGCTCGCAGGAACGAACGTCCAGCGGGACTTTGTGGAGCTCCCGTCGCAGATCATGGAGAACTGGGCGTTCGAACCCGAGGTGCTGCGGACGTATGCGCGCCATTACCAGACGAACGAGCCCATTCCTGACGAGCTCATCAGGAAGATCCGGCAGTCGTCCACGTTCAACCAGGGCTTCGCCACCACCGAATACCTGGCGGCTTCCTTCCTCGACCTGGCGTGGCATACGCTCGAAGCCCCGATCGGCGAGGATGTCATGTCCTTCGAGGACCGCGTGCTGAAAGACCTTGGCCTTATCCCGGAGATCATTTCCCGCTACCGGAGCCCGTATTTCAACCACATCTTCTCTGGCGGGTACGCGGCAGGGTATTATTCGTACGTGTGGGCCGAGGTGCTGGATGCGGACGCGTTCCAGGCATTCAAGGAGACGGGCAACATTTTCGACAAGAAGACTGCCGATGCGTTCCGGAAGAATATCCTCTCCGCCGGCGCAACGGAGGACGGGATGACGCTCTACAAGCGCTTCCGCGGCAAAGAGCCGAGCATTGAGCCGCTGCTGATGAAAAGAGGACTGAAATAGAACCACATGGAGAAGTACTCACTACGCAGTACTCAGAAAGCATCGACCATGATGTTTGTATGCTTGGGTAGCAGACGGTGGCATCATATGAGCTTCAGAGCCCTTGTGCTTTCTGGGTACTGAGCGGTGAGCACTGAGAACTGTCCTCTGCGTACTGCATAGTGCGTACTGCCTACCCTCATTCTGATCGACCACAGACTCGACCATGAGGCCAAGCCCATGAACTGTCCGTCCTGCAACAAGCCGCCGATATCGCTCGGGAAGTTCGTCTTTGCCCTCGATAGCACGAGCATCACATGCGATTCCTGCGGGGCGAAGCTCCTCATGGGACCGCTCTGGCGGCGGGCGAGCAAGGCGTACTTCTGGGGCGGCATTGCGTACGGTCTTCTGCTTGCGCTGAACGGTGCGGCATACCTTCTCTCGGATGCATTTCCCATCCCTATCCTCCATCTTCTGCTGTTCGGCCTCATCGTCGAGGCGCTCATCCTGACGGTCTTCTGGACGCAGGCGAGATATATGGGGGAGAAGAAAGAAGACAGTAGGCAGAAGGTAGAAGGCAGCAGACAGTAGGCACGTACCGGCAGGTGATTCGGAGGCGAAAATCGTACACATGTCCAACGCCTGCATGACACCTGCTTAGTGCCTACTCCAACTCCTCCCGGCTCTTCGCCTGCTTGAAACCTGCCTGCTGCTTACTGGATACTCGCCGTCAAGATCTACCCAGCCTCCATCCTTCCTCAATTTCCCCCTCCTCTCCCTTACATCCGTCTCAAATTATCCTTACCCTATACGTCCACAATCCATAGAATACAAAAGAGGAGATCTGATGGCCCGGACAAACTACTCGTTCGAGAAGCGGAAGCGCGAGCTCGCGAAGAAGAAGAAGAAGGAAGAGAAGCGGCAGAAGAAGCTTGAGGCGAAGCAGGAAAAGCCAGGCGAAGCGCCTGAGGGAGCGGGCGGGGACGAGGAAGCGGGAACAGACGAACAGCAGGAAGGTCAGGACCAGGAGTAGGCCGGGCATGGCGGTTGGCTCCCGGAGCCGATCCCGGGTACCTTTCGACCTTCGTGCTCCGGGCTTCGAATTTGTTTCGCATTTCGTGTTTCGCATCTCGAATTTCCCCCCATGTGGCTGTTCACCAAACACGGCTTCTTTTCCATCGTCCGGAAGTCCCCGAACGAGTACCACATCCGCGCGCGCGTGAGGCAGGACCTTGAGGACCTCCGGGAGTCGGTCCGGCTCGTGAAGGAGATCTCGGAGTCGGACGACGCGGACTACCGGTACAGGTTGGTCGTTGGGGGAGAGGTGTACCGGACCATCATGATGCATCTCCTGCAGAGCGTCGATTACGATAACTTCAAGGCGAAGATCGCCACCACCGAGGGGCAACGCGGGAAACTTCACTCCTACCATCAGGTCTGGGATGTGATGAGGCGGTTGCAGGATGAGGAGAGCGACCGCAGCGACCGTCCACGCTGATCTAAGAATTTTCTTAGACAGTGTGCGGACGGTCACGCCGGACCGAATCGACTTTCATCGTTCGAAATTCTTTCATAGTTTTTTGTGACAGGGAAACGTTGGCTGGTCTTGCCCGCAGCGGCGCAGCCGGGCGTCTCTCTTCGCGGGGCGTCCGCCCTGTATCTTCCAGCTCTTTACAGAAAGGCATAAAAATGGGAAAACTCTGGATGATCGGTCTGCTTGCTCTCGTCACCGTGGTGGAGGAGTGCAAGGAGGCGACCGACCCTGACAGCGGCGTACCAACCGACCTTGTAGGAACCTGGTATGCGTCAGCCTTCACGTTCACGAATGCATCGAATCCGGCACAGTCGATCAACGTCCTGACGTACGGAGCGTCGTTCATGCTCGTCGTCAATGAGGATGGATCCTACACCGCGACGATGACGGACCCCTATTCCGGCAGCGAGGTGATGACCGGCACCATGACGGCAGCCAATGGCCAGATGACTGTCGTCGAGGATGGCGAGACCACGACAATGACCTATACGCTCGTCAATGGAGTGTTCACACTGATCAGGCAGGGGGAGGAGTTCGATTTCGACGATAACGGCGTCTATGAGAATGCAGTCCTGACGATCGTCATGTCGAAGACCCCTCCGAATACGGGAGGAGGCACCGTCCCGAGCGAAGTGGTGGGGATATGGGATGCGACCTCGTATGTCTTCGTGAATCTGTCCAACCCGCAGCAGGTCTTCGACGCCATTACGGCAGGGGCCTCGTGGACCATTACGATCAATTCGAACGGGACGTTCAGCGGTACCTGGACCGATCCGGGCTCCATGACCCCCAGCACCGACACCGGGACGATGGTCTTCAGCGGCAATCAGGTCATTGCCACCACAGCTGACGGGCCGACGGTCATTACGTGGGCCGTGTCAGGGAACACGATGGTCGTCATGTTCCAGGAGCCGTTCGACTTCGATGACAACGGGACGGACGAAGCGGCGAGCGTTACCTGCACATTGACGAAGCGCTAGACAGTCGTTTCGATTTTTCCTGAAGGGGCGCATGGTCTTCCCGGCAACCGGGACGGTCCGTGCGCCCCTTCGTCTTGAATGCGGCAGGTATCGGCGGCTCCCTGTGCGTTGGATGTCGAAAAAGTGAAGCAATTGAGGCTGTATGGTTGCCACATCGATGCCAGGCAAGTTCCTCAGTCCTCCCCGTCCTGCATTTCCCCCTATAGAGTGCGCGGAAGCACACCATTCGTTTTGAATTCTTCATTCTGTTCATTAAAATCCTCTTATGAATTCCCAGCACAAAGTATTGATCATCGAGGATGACCCTTCGGTTGGTCAGGTGTTGTTGTACCGCCTGAAGGAGGCGGGATACGTCGCAACGTTGGAGGATACCGGTACATCTGGCTATGAGCGGGCCCGCACCGGGGAGTTCGACGCCCTTGTCCTCGACATCATGCTCCCCGGGATGGATGGATTTGATATCCTCAAGAACCTGCGCGAGGAGCATGTCCACACGAAGATCCTCATGCTCACCGCAAAGGTCGAGTTCGATTCACGCGTGCAGGGGCTTGAGGCCGGTGCCGACGATTACCTGTCGAAGCCGTTCGATTACAGAGAGGTCATCCTGCGCATCAGGAACCTCCTCGCGACCGGGGAACCGGCATCCCTGGTCGTCGGCGATATCACGCTCGACAAGCTCAAACGGTCTGTCGAACGTGCCGGGATCACAGAAGAACTGACCGAAAGAGAGTACGAGCTGCTCCTCTATGTAATGGAGCGCGCGGGGGAGGTCATCTCCAAGGAGACCCTCCTGGCCCACGTCTGGAAGTCCGATTTCGAACGCGAACCCAACATCGTCAACGTCTATATCTCCTACCTCCGCAAGAAGCTCGAACGCAAGGACCTCCCTCAGCCGATCGAGACCGTGCATGGTGCCGGCATAAAGCTTCACATCTGACCTTCCCGCTTCGACCGGGCGGCTCATCCCCTCAATCGTTCTTTCCTCCGTCGACGACGACCCGGTATGGTCGTTGTGCGCCGATCGACGTCCTTACCTGACCCGACGACTTAATGTGAGGGAATTCTTATGTCCATGAAGGCTATTTATGGTCCATGAATCCCATTTTCGTTGCGAACCCTATGCTCCTCATCGTATGTTTGTAACCGTTATTACACCAATACACTTTTCGCTCACACTTCCAGAAGGAAGGCTAGAATGAAGATGCGTTCCGTTTTCCCGGTCCTCGCGGTCATCCTGACCATCGGGATCGGTTTCGTCGGTTGCGAGCAGGGTGCTCCGACCGCCGCCGATGATATCGCCACCTCCGGCGATCTCGACATCACCAGCCTCGCTAAAGGCACTGCGAGCACGTCGTATGATGCGAACGCCGGCACGGGTACATGGGCGGGTTTCAATGAGTCCACGGACAACCCGACCTACGGCTCGTATTCCTTCGGCCTCTGGGCCGGAAAGACGGGGGATGCAGGTACAGTGACCATCACGAATGACAATTCGTTCCTCTACGTGACGTACACGACAAATGGATCCGCTGACCTCGGCGAGGTACATGTGTATGTCTGGTCAAGCACGTCGCAGATCCCTGACAAGCGTCCGGCTCCCGGGCAGACCCCGTGGAAGGCTGAGAACATCAATGCAAACAGCTACACCATGGCGATCCCGGTGGACGTTGCCTGCGGCAGCACATTCTACGTGTCGGCCCATGCAGCGCTGGTGAACGATGGCGATGGCGGCGACAACACCAATGCGGGAGAAACTGCATACGCAGGCTCGAATCCTTTCGTGAACGGCAAGGGTGCGTGGTGGGGCTTTGTGACGTACACGGTCGACTGCTTCTATGACATCGATGTGAACGTGTCGTTCGAGGGCGATTGCTCGGGCGATGTGACCGTCGTTCTCGAAGGCAGCACGCTGGCGCCTGTGAATACCAATGGCACCTGGTCGTTCAACAACATCCCGGCCGGCATCTACACAGTCACCGTCACGACGAACGCAGACGTCGTCAACAACACGCTGTCGAAGCAGGTGACCATCGGACCGGATGCTTCGGAGAGCTTCACCTTTGTGTGCGTGACAACGCCTCCGCCGCCCACAGGTCAGAATTTCCCGACGTGGGGTCAGGATATTTCGCACATTATCCTGGTGTTCACTGGCGAATCGTGGCCGGGCAATTTTGTGGAACCGCTCGGCGGTGGGGATGTGAATGATGATCTCGGCAGCCAGCCAGTATCCAGAAATTTCAACGCTCTTGATGGTTATTACACTATCAAGGTCGATTCCTGGGATGGTGGCAGGGATCTCGATGCAGAGATCGCACAGCTCCTCGCGAAACTCGAGGCGCTGGGCTGGCTTGATTCCGGCTATGATCTGCTCGGTTCCTCCATCAAAGGCGGATTGCAGATCACAAGCTTCTATGCCTATGGCTCGCACAATGTGAACGGAGAATCAGCTGACGTGCCTCCGAGTGGTCTCGGATTCACCTACAACGGGACGAAAGACAACGAGACTCCGCAAAATGCGGTGGATCGCTCGATCGACCGCAGTACGCTGCTCCAGTGATAAATCAGAATATCTAGATCCAGTTTGAAGAATCTCTTTATAAGGGCCCCGAGGTTGGGGCCCTTTTGCTTATGTCTGGACTGTCAGAGTCCTTGCGGGATCATATGGGGTTCAACCTCCCAAGGGGATCTAGGGACGAATCCATTGAAAGCATCGATGGTTCCTTCTCCCGGGCAGCTTCAAGGAGCAGAGTCATCCGATACATGTCTCTTCTGGAGAGGCTGGAAGGACAAGCGGTCGGATGTATCAGCGCAAAGCGCGATGATCTGCGTTGCCTTGGAATAAGGGGAATCCCCCATGTGACGACCCTTTTCTTCTTACGTGTTCCGAATGTATATTTGTGCCATCATGAACTAGCACGGAACGCTTCTCCCTTGCATTCAGCTTCGATCCTTGTCATCGAGGATGATCCCGCCACCTCATCGGTACTGCGCGCCCGCTTGAAAAGTGCTGGCTTTTCGGTCGAGGTCGCCGATGACGGGCTGGCCGGCCTTGAGCTTGCGCGCCGCGAACCCCGCTTCGACGCAATTATTCTCGATATCATGTTGCCGAATATGAGCGGCTTCGATGTGCTTCGCAACATGCGCCTCGAGGGGATACGAAGCAAGGTGGTGGTGCTCTCTGCTCGATCTGACCTCGAGGACCGGGTGAGAGGGTTGAGGGAGGGAGCAGACGACTATATCCCGAAACCTTTCGACCTCCGCGAAGTGTGTCTTCGGATCGAAAACCTTCTGAAGGTCTCTGCCGCCTCACTCGGCCGGATCGAGGTAGGCGACATGGTCATCAGCCGCAGGCACCGCACCGTTGGGCGGGCCGGTGTAACAGAAGAGTTGACCGTTCGCGAATTTGAGCTTCTGCTGTACCTGATAGAGCACCACGGAAAAACGGTAAGCAAGAAGGACCTGCTCAGGGACGTATGGCAATCGCATTTTGACCGGGATCCGAATGTGGTCAATGTGCACCTGTCACACCTCCGCAGAAAGCTCGATCGCAAAGGACTTCGGCAGCCGATCGAGACGATCCAGGGAGTCGGAGTCCGGCTCGTCAATTCGACTCAGCGATAGCCTGTATTGGCAGCGTTGGTGTCCGGCCTCTGTAGGTTCCCATTTCTCCCGCCCGGCCCCAAAGGACCGGTCTGCGGCTCACACGGTCGCTCCGCGACCCCCAAACCCCCGCATCTTTCATCTTCAATCTATCATCTCTAATCTTCTATCCTCAGTCTGACATCTGATATCTGTCTTCTGTCTACTGTCCTCTGATATCTCCCATCTCCTCACCCAATTCCCTACATTACAATCCCCCGCCGCAAGGAGCATCGTGATGAAAAGGCTCATTCCATTCCTCCTCCTCGGGCTCATCGCTCTGTCATGCGACGAGTCGACGAACCCCGATCAGGGACCCGACCTTTCACGGATACAGGCCATTCTCGAGGACGTAAGCCTCGACTCGCTGACCCGCACCGTCAGGGACCTTTCCGGAGAGCAGATGGCCACCATCGGTGGTCGTCAGGTACTTCTCTTCACGCGAAAGACAGGGACCGACGCGAACTACCTGGCAGCCCAGTACCTTCATGAGCGGCTGAGCGGTTACGGTCTGACCACCATCTATCACAGACAGGACCCGTCCCGGCCGAACGTGATCGCGACGAAGACCGGGACGCTCTACCCCGATAGACGGATCATCATCTGCGCACACTTCGACAACACCTCGCAGACCGACACGATACCGGGAGCCGATGATAATGCCAGCGGAACGGCCGTCGTGCTCGAAGCGGCACGGTTGCTATCCGGGTACACCTCCGACGCGACGATCATCTTTGCCCTCTTCAACGAGGAAGAGCAGGGGCTGTGGGGAAGCGCAGAATATGCGCAGCTGTTCAAGACGTCCAGCTATGCCGACACGTATGTCATCAATCTGGACATGGTTGCGTGGGACTCCGACAATGACCATGTGCTCGAGATCCACACACGCGACATCGCCTCCTCGAATGCGCTCGCAGATACGCTGGTGTTCGTCAACAGGTCCCTCGGGCTGGGACTGAACACGGTCATCATGAATCCGGGCAGCAACAGGAGCGATCACGCGTCGTTCTGGACGCACAACAGATCGGCCGTCATGATGATCGAAGAGATCGCGGGCGGAGATTTCAACCAGTATTACCATTCGCGCTATGACCTTCTAACCTACTTCAACATGGAGTTCTTCATCAGGAATGCCTGGCTCGGCATTGCGACCGTGGCACTGCTTGCCGGCAGCGGTTCGGTACCTTCGTGACGCCGCGTGTTCCTCCATCTGCATATGCTCATTCTTGACCAGGAGTTCAGCATGAAACAGATCCGATTGCTCCCGTTCCTCATCCTGTTCATCGTCTGCGCGGGTGTTCTGTCCGCACAGCAGCCATTCACACCGGCAGATGTGTTGGCCACCCGGACGATCTCGGAGGCGGCCATCAGTCCCGACGGCCAATGGATCGCCTACACGGTCTCGAGCCAGCGCCCGGCCGATGATCCCGCAGGATACGCCTACGCCGAGCTCTACCTCGTGTCCACCTCAACGGCGGACATTGTGCCGCTTGTGACGGGGAAGGTCCACGTGTCCGGCATTGCATGGAGGCCCGGCACAGACCAGATCTCCTACATCACGGCCCCGGACGGCGGGCGCGCACAGGTCTTCGTGATCCCGGCTGGAGGAGGCGAGCCGACCCAGGTGACCGACGTTCCCCGCGGTGTCAGCGCCTTTGCGTGGCACCCGTCGGGCAGGCAGATCGGCTACATCAGCATGGATGGTCCAACGGAGCGCGAAAAGGCGCTGCAGGAGAAGGGGTACGGGTTCATCTACTATGAGGAGAACCTGAAGAACCGGGATCTCTTCGTCGCCGACGTCGGCGCCGGCAACAAGGCCTCTGCGGGGCGGCAGCTCACGTCGAACATCAACGTCTGGACGTTCGCATTCTCTCCCGATGGCGTAACGATCGTCATCGGAGCGTCCGAGAAGAACCTCATCGACTACCGGTACGCGTTCCATTACCTGTATGTTGTTGACACGAAGGGAAGCGCTCCGAGGATGGTCTCGCGCAATGAGGGGAAGATGGGGAATTATGCCTTCAGCCCTGACGGCAAGTACCTCGCATACTCGGCCGCTCTCGACCAGAAGGACCACGCCGTCAGCCAGGCCTTCGTTGTGCCGATCGCAGGCGGAGAGGCCGTCAATGTGACGCCCAGGGACTTCAAAGGTCACATCAACTGGGTCGATTGGCAGGACGAGGGGACCGTCGTGTACCGGGCCGGCGAGGGGGTCAATATGTCCCTGAGCACGGTCAGCAGGCAGGGCGGAGAGCGGGAAGTGATCCTGGATTCTCGGTCCAATGGCCTCATCTTCAATCCCCCAAGCTTCGATGCCGAGTTCGAAAAGTTCGCTCTTGTCTGCTCATCCCCCACGATGCCGAGCGACCTGTATCTGTGGGAGGAGGGGGAGGAGATGAAGCGGTTGACGAACGTGAATCCCTTCATCGCCGAGCGGGCGCTCGGTGAGCAGAAGGTCATCTCCTACGCGGCCCGCGACGGCCAGACGGTCGAGGGGCTCCTGATCCTTCCTGTCGGCTATCAGAAGGGGACGCGGTATCCGCTCGTCATGTTCGTGCACGGCGGCCCGGAAAGCCATCACTCCAACGACTGGCAGACCGGCTATTCAACGCCGGACCAGGTGCTGGCGGGCAAAGGGTACGCGGTGATGTACACGAACTACCGTGCAAGCACCGGCTATGGCCTCGGGTTCGCGATGGCTGGGTACGGTGATCCGGCAGGTGTGGAATTCGACGACCTTGCCGATGCGATAGATCATCTCGTGAAGGAAGGCATTGCGGACAAGGAGCGCGTTGGGATGGGGGGAGGGTCGTACGGCGGCTACGCGTCAGCCTGGTTCGCCACCTACTACACGACGTACATCAAGGCGGCGTGCGTGTTCGTCGGCATCAGCGATGTGACGAGCAAGCGCGGCACGACGGATATTCCGTATGAAGAGCTGTTCGTGCACTCGGGGAAGAAGCTGGAGGAGATGTGGGAACTGAGCCTGAAGCGGAGCCCGATCTACTATGCGCATCAGAGCAAAACAGCGACGCTCATCTTCGGCGGTGCGGCCGACCCGCGGGTGCACCCGTCGCAGAGCATGGAATTGTACCGTCAGATGAAGATGAACGACCATCCGGCGGTCCGCCTTGTGCAGTATCCCGGGGAGGGGCACGGCAATGGCCGCCAGCCGGGCCGCATCGATGTGCTCTATCGTGTGCTCGACTGGTACGACTGGTACGTGAAGGACGCCAGGCCTCTGGGCGGCCCCATGCCGGCGTTGGATATCAGCGGAAAATACGGACTGGATCTTCCTGGAGAGAAATGACGTAGGACCTCAAGATACAAGGAAATACAAAGGACCAAGAGCAAAGACCAAAATATTTGGTCCTTCGAGTTGTCTCTTGGTCCTTCCTTGTCTCTTGTATCTTGTCTCTTCGTGATCTACAGAATTTCGTCTCCTACATTCCCACAGGGTGCCACGTCGTCTTGATCTCCTGCGTGTTCAGGATCAGGCGCGGGTCTTCCCAATGCTTCCCCTCGGGAGGAGCAGCGGGCGCGAAGAACACCCGCTTCAGGTTCCTCGATCCTTCCGCCTGCACGAGCTTCTTCTCCTCCGCATCGCTTCCCGCATAGATGATGGCGTTCACGTCCATGTGGCTCGCCATATGGACGACGAGCTCCGAGCGATACCCTGTCAGGATGTTCACGACACCCGGAGGCACGTCCCCTGCTGCGAGCACCTCTGAGAAGGTGATGGCGCTGAGGGGATGCTTGTCGTCGGCAAGAATGACGACAGTGTTCCCGCCGACGATGACGGGACTGATGAGGGAGACGAGCGACAGAAGACCCTGGTCCGGTCCCTGCAGGACCGACACGACCCCCGTCGGCTCGGGGACAGAGAACACGTAGTGCGAGGAGGCGACCGGATTGACGGTGCTGAAGAGCTGTTGGTACTTGTCGGACCAGCCCGCCATGTACACCAGCCGGTCGATGGTGTGGTCGATCTCGATGTCTGCCTGTTTCGGCTTCATCCCTTCGCGCCGAAGCTCCTCGATGAACTGTGCGCGGCGTCCCTCGACATGCTCCGCAAGCCGGTAGAAGATCTGACCGCGGTTGTATCCCGACCGGCCCCCCCACTTCGCCTGCGCCCCGCGGGCCGCCACCACGGCATTCCGGAAGTCCTTCCTCGATGCCTGGCAGACGTTCGCGATGACCTTGCCCCGCGCATTCGACAGCTCAAAGCTGCGTCCCGACTCGCTGCGCGGAAATTCGCCGTTGATGTACAGCTTGTAGGTCTTGAGGACCGAGATGCGCGCGCTCATAGGACCTCCGTCCGGACATAAGGAAGAAGCCCGTGCCAGCCTCCTTCGCGTCCCATGCCGCTCTCTTTGTAGCCACCGAACGGGGAGGTCGGGTCGAACTTATTGAACGTATTGGCCCAGATAACGCCAGCCCGCATCTGCTTCGTGATCTTGAAGACCTTCGCTCCCTTGTCTGTCCACACGCCGGCGCTCAGCCCGTATGCCGTGTTGTTGGCCTTCTCGATGGCCTCGCTCTCGGTGCGGAAGGTCTGGATGGTGAGCACAGGGCCGAAGATCTCTTCCTGCGAGATCCGATGGGACTGTGAGACGTTCGTGAACAGCGTCGGCCGGCACCAGAACCCCTCGGCGGGTACGGGCATGTCGGGCTGCCACATCTCGGCGCCTTCCTCAGCTCCGATCTTCAGGTAGGCATGGATCCGCGACAGCTGCTCCCCCGAGTTGACCGCGCCGACGTCCGTGTTCTTGTCGAGCGGATCGCCGAGGATGAGCGTGCCGATGCGGTCCTTCAGCTTGTCGAGGACCTCCTGCGCGATCCCTTCCTGCACCAGCAGCCGTGACCCTGCACAGCAGACGTGCCCCTGGTTGAAGAAGATGGCGTTGATGATGCCCTCGACCGCCTGGTCGATGTCGGCGTCCTCGAAGATGATGTTCGCCGCTTTGCCGCCAAGCTCGAGCGTGTACGTTTTATCGGTCGCCGCAATGGCGTTCATGATCCACTTGCCCGCGGCTGTCGAGCCGGTGAACGCCACCTTGTTGATGCCCGGATGCTCGACCAGCTTTTGTCCTGCCGCACGCCCTCCCGGTATGATGTTCACGACGCCGGGGGGGAGGTCCGCATCCCGGATGATCTCCGCCAGCTTCAGCGCCGTCACCGGCGTGGTCTCGGCGGGTTTCAGGACCACCGTGTTGCCGGCGGCGAGCGCCGGGGCGATCTTCCACGCGGCCATCAGGAGCGGAAAGTTCCATGGGATGATCTGCCCGCAGACGCCGACCGGGCGGCCAACGGAGCCGGGGAAAGCGTACTGCAGTTTGTCTGCCCAACCGGCATAATAGAAGAAGTACGCCACGGAAAGAGGGATGTCGATATCCCGGCTTTCGCGGATCGGTTTGCCGCCGTTGACCGTTTCGGCAACCGCAAGTTCCCGGGCCCGCTCCTGCATCAGCCGGGCGATGCGGAAGATGTATTTGCTGCGGTCACGGGCCGGGATCTTCGTCCACACGCTGTCGTGGGCTTTCCGCGCCGCTTTCACCGCCTTGTCGACATCCGCCGCACCGGCCTCCGCCACGCGGCAAAGGGGCTTCCCGGTCGCCGGATTTATGAGCGTCCGGTACTCGCCCTCCGTCGCACGCGTGAACGAATTATTGATGAACAGGTCGTACGTCTCCTTGATGCGCGGGTCTGTCGATTCCGGCGCCCGGTCGTACGTCCAGTCGAGGGGAGGGGTCGTTGTCTGGTCGGTCACGTTCTATGCCTGCGAGAAATAATCGATCGATTGATAGACACCGGATTCCTGCGTTGCCAGCTGCATCAGGATGTCGTTGGCGAGAGAGCTTGCTCCGAAGCGGAACAGGTCCGGCGTCATCCATTCCCTGCCCAGCGTCTCCTGGAGCATGACGAGATACTGCAGCGCTTGCTTCGCCGTGCGGATGCCGCCGGCCGGTTTCATGCCGCGCTTCTGGCCCGTCCGGCGATGGAAATCGCGTATGGCCTCGAGCATCACCAGCGTCACCGGAAGCGTCGCGGCCGGAGAGACCTTTCCGGTCGAGGTCTTGATGAAATCTCCGCCGGCGGCGAGTGCAAGATCGCTGGCGCGTCGCACCCTGTCGTACGTCTGAAGTTCCCCCGTCTCGAGGATGACCTTCAGGTGCGCCTTGTTCCCGCAGATGGATTTCGCCTCGGCGATCTCGTCGTACACATACTGGAGGTCCCCCCGGAGGAATGCGCCGCGCGAGATGACCATATCTATCTCGTCTGCCCCTTCGCCGAGGGCGTACCTGATCTCCTCCATCTTCGTCTCTTTCGAGCTCTGTCCGCTCGGGAAGGCCGTCGCCACCGAGGCAAGCCTGATGCCGGTCCCTTTCAGTTCCTGCTGCGCCACGCCGATCATCGTCGGATAGACGCAGATGGCGGCCACGTGCGGGAGGCCGGGGAGGGTATCATGCAGATGGAGGGCTTTACGGCATAGCTGGCGGACCTTGCCCGGAGAATCGCTTCCTTCGAGCGTCGTCAGGTCGATCATGCTGAGTGCCAGCTTCAGGCCGGTGACCTTTGAGCCTTTTTTCAGGCTTCTCGTTGTCAGACGGGCGGCCCGCTCCTCGGCGCCGACCTGGTCGACGGGGGGGGAAGGATATGCGAGATGGTAGGGTTGCTGGTCCGGTGCCATGACCGAAAAAAGTAGCGGTTGGAGTGAGCATATGCAACATGCAACTGCTTCTGTCATCCGAAGGTGAATACCCGTATCCTGTGTCCTGACAAGTCCACTCCCGGTGACGACAATGAATCCTGCACGGATCCTCACGCTCCTTTCAGTCTGTCTCGTGCTTCCTGCCTCTTTTTCTTGTTCGCCGCCGTATGTTCCCGGCGACAACGTCAGGGCGGAATTCCTCCATGCCTGGAACGGATATAAGCAGTCTGCATGGGGTCATGATGCGCTGCGGCCGATCAGCATGACGGCGCGGGACTGGTACGGCATATCGCTCTGTATGACCCCGGTGGATGCGTACGACACCATGGTCCTGATGGGACTGGATGTGGAGGCGGCTGAAGCGAAGCAACTGGTGCTGGATAGCCTGACATTCGACCACGACATCGATGTGCAGGTCTTCGAAGTGTCGATCAGGCTGCTCGGCGGCCTTCTGTCGATGTACGAAATGAGCGGCGATACCGCAGTGCTGGCATTGGCCCGTGACCTGGGAGACCGGCTCATGCCCGTCTTTGCCTCGCCCACCGGAATGCCGTACCGGTATGTCAACCTTCGGACCGGAAAGATCCCCGCTGTCGTCCCGCCGGGTGGATTTCCCGAAGGAAAGCCCACCTCGATGAGCAATCCGGCGGAGATCGGAACACTTCTGCTCGAGTTCGGCACCCTGAGCCGCCATACGGGTGATCCGTCCTACTACGATGCGGCGAAAAAGGCCCTCGCCGCCCTGTACCAACACCGATCATCCATCGGGCTTGTCGGCACATGGATCGATGTAGAGACGGGGAAGTGGCTCGTGCCGGACAGCCATGTCAGCGGCGCGATCGATTCGTACTACGAGTATCTCCTGAAAGGATGGCTCCTGTTCGGTGACGAGGATTGCCGTCTGATGTTCGACGAGAGCATGCGCGCTGTCAACAGGCACCTTCCGGATACGGTCGGCGGATCGTTATGGTATGGGCATGCGGACATGCTGAGCGGCGAGCGGACCTTCACCCGGTTCGGGGCGTTGGATGCGTTCTTCCCGGCCGTGCTGGCTCTCGGCGGCGACATCGAGCGCGCTGAGAAGCTCCAGGAGTCAGCGTTCGGCATGTGGACGAAGTTCGGTATCGAGCCGGAGAAGTACGACTACGTTGCCGACACCGTGGTCTACCCCGGATACCCTCTGCGGCCGGAGCTCGTTGAGTCTGCGTATTCTCTGTACGTGTTGACAGGGAAAGAGCGGTACAAAGAGATGGGACAGACGATCTTCAACGATCTGGTGAAGTATTGCCGTGTGGAGGGCGGGTATGCACATCTGAAGGACGTGCGTACGAAAGAGCAGGCGGACAACATGGAGAGCTACTTCCTGGCGGAGACCCTCAAATACCTGTATCTGCTTCTCGGCCCCGAAGGCACGCTCGACCTTGATGCGGTCGTCTTCAACACCGAGGCCCACCCGCTGAAGAGACCCCCTTCCCAACTCGTGGCAGGCACGAGGACAGACCGGTAACCTACCTCTCGTTCCGCGTTCTCTGCGGCGAAATATCCCGTGCCTCGAGGATGTCTGAAATAGCTACCAGCGCATCATCGCTTCCAGCGTTGCACGGTCGGAGGGGAGGGTGGCGCTCAGGACCTCGGCACCTGTCTGCGTGATGAGCAGGTCGTCCTCGATCCGGGCGCACACGCCGCGGTAGGCGGGCGCAACGGTGACGTCGTTCCAGTTCAGGTAGATGTGCGGCTCCAGTGCAAAGACCATTCCCGCGCGGAAGTACCGGTTATTGTCAGACTCTCTCGGCCATGGGTCATGGACATCCAAACCTACGGAATGTCCGAGGCCTGCCAGAATGTACTGCCGGTAGCCATTGCTTTCGATGATCATCTCCCTGGTGCCGCTGATGATCCCCGCCGCCAGCATCTCGTCGATGATGATGTCCCGCTGCAGTGCAAACACGGCGCCATACGACACGCCCGGCCCTGCTGCCGCCACCACGGCGTCGTACGCCTTCTTCACGATGTCATACACCACGGCCTGCTCGTGCGTGAACGTCCCGTTCACCGGGAGCGTCCGCGTCACGTCCGCTGCGTAGTATCCATACTCCGCCCCGATGTCGATCATCACAAGGTCACCGCTCGCCATCTGCCGCGTGTTCGCGTCGTAGTGGAGCGTCGTGATGTTCGGTCCTGAGGCGACGATGCTGGGGAATGCCGTGCCAGTGCACCCGTTCAGCCGGAAGATAAGGTCGAACACGGCCTCCGTCTCGTACTCGAAACGCCCCGGCTTGATGCGGACGATGGCTTCTGAAAAAGCCTGGACGGAAATGTTCACGGCGCGGCGGATATTCTCGATCTCGCCCGCAGATTTGATGAATCGCTGCTCGTCAACGAGAGCCCGGACGCTGAAAACAGGCATGTTGACGACCATGATGCCGGCGAAGGCGTCGTTGACAGCGTCGTTCTCCTCGAAATTGGCGTAGATCTCCGCGACGCTGCCGGACTGAATGTATGACAGCACGACCTGCGTCCATGCGTCGACATCGTACGCAGAATCCGCACCGAATGTCGTTATTGCTCCCTGGATCCCATGAACAGACCCCAGCCATTGGATCTCCCCCGCGGTCCGCTCTTCGACGAACATCACCAGTTCGCTCTCCCCGGGCGTGGTTGCGCTATGGCGGATCACCGCAACGCAGTTCGGCTCGCTGAATCCCGTCAGGTAGTAGAACGTCGATGACGGGCGGAAGTCGTATGTGACGTCGTAGTTGCGGATGGGGAGCTCGTTCGTGGTGATGAACACCATCGTGCCGGCCGGAAGGCCGCTCATCAGCTCATCGCGCCTGGCCTTGAGCACCGCCGTGTCGATCGCGACAGGCTGGGTGTAGATCGGGTCCGGGTAAGCTTCGATCGTCGTTTCATTGACCGTCTCTTCGCAGCCGGCAGCCAGAAGGAGGAGGAGAGGGAGGAGGAAAAAGCGTTTCGTCGTCATGATGATCACCCTGCAAAAGGGGAAAGAGCGTACGTATAACGTACTCTCCCGGCGATTGGGAGTCAACAGACGATCGGGGATATACTGAGGTGGTGACGATGTCTTGTGCCGGACGGTCATGATGGGTATTGTGGAGAGATGATCAGCAGGAGGGGGCGGATGAAGGTGCTACGGAGAGAATTCCAGGGAAAATACCGCATCGATACGGTTCGCCTGAAGCACTGGAACTATGGTTGGCTGGGATGGTACTTCGTCACCATATGCACCAAGGGAAGGATGCCGTGGTTCGGTGATGTCATTGACGGCAGGATGGTGATGTCGCCCGCCGGGATCATTGCTGCGGATGAATGGTTGCGAACACCTGCTATCCGACCGTATGTGCACCTGGATGAATGGGTGATCATGCCGGACCATTTGCATGGGATCATTGTGATAACCCCAATGGAACATGAACGGCGCACGGGGGGATGTGCGTCGTCGGATGATGCATCATCCGACGACGTAGAGACGCGCCGCGGCGCGTCTCTACGGTATGCCATGCCGTCACCGGATGATATGCCGTCACGGCATGGCATACCGTCCATCCCCCCGCGCGCCGGCATTGCATATGCCGGGAATACCTTCGGACCGCAATCACACAATCTGGCATCCATCATACGGGGGTTCAAGGCGGCAGCGACGGTTCGTATACGATCCGAGAATTCCCCCGCCTTCTCGTGGCAACCCCGCTTCTACGAGCACATCATCCGCGACCACACCGCCCTGGAAAACATCCGCGCGTACATCCGTGCCAATCCCTCCCGGTGGAGGCCGCCGCGATGCATCCGCACGTCCCGTACATAAAAAAACCCCGCCGAGAGGCGGGGTTTCATTACGTTCAGGCAGACAGCGTTAGATAACGCTGACGTTCGCAGCCTGAAGGCCCTTCGGGCCTTCTTCGACGTCGAACTGAACCTGGTCACCGTCGTTCAGGGTCTTGTACCCGTCACCCTTGATCGAACGGAAGTGGACGAACACGTCCTCACCCGTCGAGCGTGCGATGAAACCAAATCCCTTAGCTGCGTTGAACCATTTGACTGTTCCTTTTTCCATGGAACGGTCCTTTCGTGTATGTATTGCTCCCGGCTTGACCAGCGGGAAAGGTGTACGCCGAACATCAGACCTGCAAACCACTGAACCCTGGCTCATCACCCGGGCTTACCTGAAAGACGGCTATACAACCTTGGAAGGATTGTTCCGGACTATCAGAGGGATGTGTAGACCAGCCTGACGTGCCGTTGACGGCCCGTCAGACATCCAAGAGGATAAACGACGGTGTACGTTAACTGCTGTCATTAATATGGTGAATCTTCCGGTCAATTCCAAGCGAATCTTTCGTTCTTCGCACGCATCTCATATCATGGTCCCTGCAACAGGATCGGCCGAATTCCCGTATATTCATGACGTACGGATGCTGTCGCTCCCTCCCGGGGAGCGTCGTCGTTCACCCCCCAACATATCATCCAGGAGTCACCCGATGAGGAGAATTCTTCCCTTTATGATGTTCGCACTTGTACTTGCAGCCTGTCAGGGCCCCAAGTCGGGCATCGATACGTCCATGATGGACACGTCGGTCCGTCCGCAGGACGATTTCTACGAGTATATGAACGGTACGTGGCTGAGGTCCTTCGAGATCCCGGCGGACAAGTCGAACTACGGTTCTTTCACGAAGCTCTCCGACGATGCCGAAGCGAACCTCCGGACAATCGTCGAGGCCGCTGCAAAGGCGCCCGATAGGCAGCCAGGATCGGACCAGCAGAAGATCGGCGACCTGTATGCGAGCTTCATGGACACCACCCGCATCGAGGAGCTCGGCATTGGCGCCATCAAAGAGGAGCTCGACGCGATCCAGGCGCTGGAGAACAAGAAAGCCCTCGCCGAGCACGCCGCTCGCCTGTCGCGGGTAGGCATCTCGGGCCCGTTCTCGGAGTTCGTCGGACAGGACGCGAAGAACTCGACCGAGTACATCGTCAATCTTTACCAGGCTGGTCTGAGCCTTCCCGACCGCGATTACTATCTTCGCGAGGATGCAAAGTTCGCGGAGTTCCGCACGAAGCTGGTCGCGCACATGGAGAAGATGTTCTCGCTCGCCGGGTACGATGACGCGGCCGGCATGGCCAAACGTGTGTTCGACCTTGAGATGAAGATCGCGAAGGCACACTGGGCGCGCGTGGACAACCGCGACCCTGACAAGACCTACAACAAAGTGGCCCTGAAGGACCTCGGGCGCACCGCGAACGGTTTCGATTGGCAAAGCTACGCGGCCATCGCAGGCTTTGCAGACCAGAAGTACGTCCGTGTCTATCAGCCGACCTATCTCAAAGCATTCGGATCGCTCTTCAAGACCGCCGGCTTGCAGGACTGGAAGGACTACTTCGCATGGCGTCTGCTCACCGCGAGCGCGCCGTACATGAGCACAAGTTTCGCGGAAGAGGATTTTGCGTTCTTCAGCAAGACGCTCCGCGGAGTGGAGGAAGAGCGGCCGCGTTGGAAGCGGGGCATCAGCGTCGTTCAGCGCAATCTGGGCTTCATGCTGGGCAAGCTCTACGTGGAGAAGCACTTCCCGCCCCAGGCGAAGGAGCGCATGCAGCAGCTCGTGACGAATCTCCGCGAGGCGTTCAAGGAACGCATCAACGGTCTGGAATGGATGGGCGAGGAGACGAAAAAGAAAGCGCTCGCCAAGCTCGAGAAGTTCAATTCGAAGATAGGCTATCCCGACAAGTGGCGCGATTACACGTCGCTCGGGATCAAGCCGGATGACCTGATCGAGAACCTCCGGACGTCCGCAGAGTTCGAGACCCAGCGCCAGCTGAACAAGCTGGGGGAGCCGATCGACCGGACGGAATGGGGCATGACGCCGCAGACGGTCAACGCATACTACAGCCCGACCATGAACGAGGTCGTCTTCCCCGCAGCCATCCTGCAGCCGCCGTTCTTCAACATGGCGGCCGATGATGCGGTGAACTACGGCGGTATCGGCGCAGTCATCGGCCATGAGCTGACGCACGGCTTCGACGATCAGGGACGGAAGTACGACGGAGAGGGGAACCTGTCCGATTGGTGGACGGAATCCGACGGCACCGAGTTCGAGAAGAGGGCGCAGGTGATGATCGACCAGTACGGGGCATACAGTCCCATCGACTCGCTCTCTGTCAACGGCAAGCTCACGCTCGGCGAGAACATCGCAGACCTGGGCGGCCTGACCATCGCATACTACGCGTACCAGCGGTCGCTCGACGGCAAGGAGGCTCCTGTCGTCGACGGCTTCACGGGCGACCAGCGGTTCTTCCTCGGATGGGCGCAGGTCTGGGGCCGCAAGTACCGGGACGACGAGCTCCGCAATCGGCTCGTGACAGATCCGCACAGCCCCAGCCAGTACCGTACGAACGGCATCGTATCGAACATGCCCGAATTCTACGCCGCTTTTGACGTGACGGAGGGAGATCCGATGTACCGCTCCGACGAGATTCGCGTGAAGATCTGGTAGGACGCATCCGTCCTGTTATCCATGACCCGCCGGGAGATGATGCCCGGCGGGTCTTTTGTTGCTACCTTAGGTCATGAAAGGCGGGACAGAGCGATGATCGACACAGGATTGAACCCCGAGACCCACCAGGCCAAGAAAGGATGGCGCTATGCGCTGTACACTGTCATCTTTGGCCATGATACACGTGCCGGACGCTTCTTCGACATTGTCCTGATGTGGAGCATCATCCTCAGTGTTGTGGTGGTCATGTTCGACAGCATGAGCGAGGTCCGTGCGCAGTACGGCGAGCTCTTGTTCATGGTCGAGTGGTTCTTCACCATCCTCTTCACCATTGAGTATCTGCTCCGCCTCATATCCATCCGGCAACCGCTCGCCTATGCGCTCAGTTTCTTCGGTATTGTCGACCTTCTCGCCATCATCCCAACCTATCTCAGTCTGGTGATCGCGGGATCCCAGTATCTGCTGGTCGTCCGCATCCTTCGCGTGCTCCGCGTGTTCCGTGTGCTCAAGTTCGTGCGGTACATCGGCGAAGCTCGCATGCTGATGACTGCCCTCAGGGGTGCGCGGCGGAAGATCATGCTCTTCCTGTTCGCTGTACTGACCATTGTGGTCGTCATCGGCTCGTTCATGTACCTTGTCGAAGGGCCGGAGAACGGCTTCACGAGCATCCCGCGGTCCATCTACTGGGCCATCGTCACCCTGACGACCGTCGGGTATGGCGACATCTCCCCTCGGACACCTCTCGGACAGGCGTTCGCGTCGATCATCATGATCATCGGGTACGGCATCATCGCCGTCCCGACGGGTATCGTTACTGTTGAGCTTGGCATGGCGAGGACAACGCGGGGCCGGGCGTGCGGCTCCTGCGGATTGTCGTCCCACGAAGAGGACGCCCAATACTGCAAGCACTGCGGCGCCCGGCTTGATGGTCCTTCAACGGCAGGGCCGCACGGCCCGCCGGGACCGGAAGGCGGCCCGTGATGCGGATCCGCACGACCCTCTTTACTCTTCAGGCAATACTCGCTACCGTACCGGATGAACACAGCGTCTGACAACGAAGGTCTGTACCTATGCCCATTCAGAAAAAGAAGGTCCTGATCGTCGACGACCAGGAGTCGCTCCTTCTCATCCAGGAGAGACTAGCAAAGTTCGCCGGCTACGACCCGATCACTGCCGGCGATGGCGAAGAAGCGCTTCGGCTCGCCCGGTCAGAACCGGTGCGGCTCATCCTCCTCGACATCATGATGCCGGGAATGAGCGGCTTCGAGGTCCTCAGCGCACTGAGAGCCGACCCGAAAACGAAGGACATTCCTGTCATCATTATCACGGCGCTCGACAGTATCCGCGACCAAAGCCTGAAACAGCTCCCGGGCGTCGTGCACATCCTCACCAAACCCGTCCCGGCAAGAGAGCTGCAGGACGTCTTCAAGAAGTATCTCGGCCCCCCGACGGAGTTCAGCTCCGCGTAATCCCCGTCTATGAGAAGTCCGTCCTGGCGTCGGTGACGCACCCGAGTGCAGGCCGGCGCGAAATGGACCCGATAGCAACCCGGGGCCCCGAAATCCGTACACTCTCCGGTACCATTCCTTTGTGTCAATAGGAGCCGATCATGTCAAGAGCGATGTTTGTCGTATTGTTCCTCGTCACTGCTGCCGCGGCACAGGTGGAACGCCCGCGACCTTACCCGGTCGTACCCGATCAGGACTTCCAGCGTGCGGTGAAGGCCGGTACACGCACCGATACCGGCGTCCCCGGAGAGAAGTACTGGCAGAACACTGCCGACTATGTCATTCATGCCCGTATCCTCCCCGAGCACAAACGTCTCGAGGGGAAAGCGGTCATCACCTACCACAACAACTCCCCCGATACGCTCCGGACACTCCGGCTGTCGCTCCTGCAGAACATCCATACGGATGATGCGATGCGGCTCCTTCGCGTCGAGACGACCGACGGCATCGAGCTGCATGATGTCGTCGTGGGAGGCATGCGCCTGCACGAAGGAGGCCGATCGGGCGCGCGGTATTTCGTGAATGGAACGAGCATGACGGTCTTCTCGCCGGACCCGCTCCCTCCCGGTGGCACGAGCACCATCGCCATCGACTATGCGTTCGCCATCCCGCAGAAGGGGATCAGCGCGCGCATGGGCTACGATACCGACAGCCTCTTTTATATCGGATACTGGTACCCGCAGATGCAGGTCTTCAATGACGTTGTCGGATGGCAGAGCGATGCGTTCCTCGGCGTCGCCGAATTCTATGCGCCGTTCGGGGACTACGAGTACACCATCGAGATGCCGGAGGATTGGCTGTTGTGGGGAACAGGAGAGCTTGTGAATGCGAAGGACAACCTGTCTGACGCTGTGTTCGGGAGGCTGAAGACCGCCCGGGAAAGCGACGAAACGTATCGCATCGTCGGTCCGGAAGATTTCGGGACGGCGACAAAGAAGGGGAAGAACGGCTGGCTCAGCTGGACCTTCTCAGCAAAGAATGTCCACGATGTGGCCTTCCTGGCCACACGGCATTCCACCTGGGAGGCCGCACGCACACCCGTCGGGAAAGGCCGCTTTGCGATGGCGCATGCGTTCTGGCGCGAGACCCAACCGAAATGGAAGCACTCCGTCGAATACACGCAGAAATCCATCGCGTTCCTCTCGGGATATACATCGGTGCCGTATCCATGGCCGCACATGACCGCTGTCGAGGCAGACGGTATCATCGGCGGCGGGATGGAATTTCCGATGATGACCGTCATCGGCGGCTACGATCGCGCTCCCCTGATGAGCCTGTTCGGCGTCCATGCGCACGAGGAGGCACACATGTGGGTGCCGATGATCGTCAACACCGATGAGCGGCGCTACAGCTGGATGGACGAAGGGACAACGTCATTCCACACGGACGAGGCGATCCGTGGGATCTTTCCGGATTCAGCGGATGCCGCGGACAGGTTCAACGGCTATCTCCCCATCGCACGAGCAGGGCAGGAGGGGGAGATCATGCGTTGGTCCAATTTCCACAGCAACGGCTGGGCATATGGGGTCGCATCATACGCGAAACCTGCGTCCATTCTGCACATGTACAAGGGGGTCTTGGGAGAAGAGATGTTCCTGAAAGCGTACAGAAAGTACATGCAGACGTGGGCGTGGAAGCATCCGTACCCATGGGATATGTTCAACATCTTCTCCGCTGAGAGCGGCAAGGACCTGAGCTGGTTCGTCCGTGCGTGGTACTACGAGACCTGGACGCTCGACCAGGCTGTGGCCGGAGTGGAGCAGACCGCCGACGGTGCCGTCATAACCGTCGAGGACAAGGGTTGGGTGCCGATGCCGGTTCTGCTGACCGTCACCCATGAGGATGGATCGACAGGCGAGTACCGGATATCCGAAGATGAATGGTTGTCGGGAAAGATGACGGCATCCATCACCGTGCCTGCCGCGTCGCCGGTGGTGAAGGTCGAGATAGATCCGAAGTACTACTTCGCGGACCTTGATAGAAAGAATAATGTGTGGGAGAAACAAGAGGCAGAAGGCAGCAGACAGTAGTCAGAAGACAGAGGTCAGAGACCAGGGATTTCGAGGTTGGTGAGGGAATTCCGGGAATCATTTGATCTATCCCGGAACAGCCCGGCTCTGGAGCAGTGGGAGTCGCGCACGAAGCTGTCGAACGACGTCGATTGAATGTCAGAATTCCCCACCTGTGCGTGTTTGTTTGCGCATTCCTGTTTCTGCATACCGATGCAGTTTGACTTTGCTGTACACACTCTTCACCTTTGTACGATGTTGTCCGGAGATCCTGTCATAATCATTTCGAAGGAGATCCGATCATGAGACCTCCATCACTGATCCTTCCCTTTCTCCTTGTTCTCCTCTTCTCCTGTACACGCGAGCCGGCTGATTTCGAGGCAGCATTATTTCTCTACGAGCAGAACAGCCTCGAACAAGCACTCCCCATCTTCGAAGAGATCGCCGCATCAGAGGCCGTGGATGGCCGGACGCTCGCCTATCTCGCGGATACGTACAGACGATTCGGGAAGAAGCAAAAGGCCGTCGAGACCGCCCGCCGTGCCCTGGAGATGGAGCCGTGCAATTCCTTTGCCCACACGGTGATCGCTGAAGCATCGAATCCGCTCGTGGGCGAATGGGAAGGGGCCGACTCCGAGACGACGTGGGTCCACCTGCGTGAAGCTGCCCGGTGCGACCCGAAGGACGGAAATCCCTGGCTGACACTGTGGGGTGAGTCGGTGCGGCGTGGCGACCGGGAGGTGATGTCGCAGGCCGCCGAGAAAATGATCGAGACCGGATTCTTCCCTAAGGCGCTTCTCTCCTACACGGAATGGGTCCTGACGTCGCTCCCGAAGAACGCTATCCTGATCACGAACGGCGACATGGATACCTACCCCTGCGTCGCGATGCAGGTGGTCGAAGAACGCAGGCCCGATGTGGTGGTCGTGAACCGGGGGATGCTGAGTGAACCGTGGTGTGCCCGATACCTTCGCGATGTCCGCGGCGTTGCGCTGCCGTTCAGTGATGCAGAACTCGATGGCCTGACGGTGCGGCAAGGGGAGGATGGGGTCATCGAGACTCCCGCTGAGGACATCATTCGCGGATGGATCAGTATGTGGAAGGCGGGGAAGATCCGGAACCCGGTAGCGTTCGCGATGACCGTTCCTGAGACCTATGCGGAAAAGTTCGGAGAGCCGTTGGTATACGCCGGAGCCTCACGGTTGGTAACCATGGACCCGGAACCAGTACCGGATGCAGATCAGTTGCGACTGTCGCTGGAGTCGTTCCGCGTCGAGGATTTCTTCGGCCCGTGGGTGAGCGAACAGGACAGGAGCCCGGTCCGGCGGGTGGGGACGAAGAACATCGTCCGCAATGTCATCTATGCGGCGATCACGCTGGCGGATGAGCTGCACACGGCGGAGAAGAACGATGAGGCCATGCACTGGATCGACTTTGCAGAAGGGCTTGACAACGGATCGGACCTCGGCCCTGTCTATGGCGAACAGATCCGGGCCCTGAAGCAGAAGTTCGCCCCCTGAACAGCCACACCTGCGTACACACAAGAAGGCCGGAGCGCTCTGTCCGGCCTTCTTCGCTTGTATCGGCTGACATGTTCCGTTCAGTTCGGCTTCGGACCTTTCATCGCGTCCATTACCAGCTTCAGCATGTATCCCACCACGCCAAGGCCCAGCAGAAGGAGAACCGTGAAGATCGCGATGACTCCCCACTGCGGATCGGTCACCCGGTCATACACGTCGAACGTCCCCGCCAGGTAGCCGTCCCGTACGATGTCCCGCATGATCACCATGAACACCAGCGTCAGCACGAGCAATCCGATGCCGCCCCATGCCTGCTTCGCCGGTCTCTCGGCCTTCATCGACATCATCAGCAGCATCATGCTCCCGAACGGGAGCAGGATGCCCAGGCCAAGCGAGGCAGTGCCGAGAATGCTGCCTCCCATAAAGAGCATCATCACATCCTTGGGCAAAGCTACGAGGTACCAGATCCCCACTGCCATCTCGACCAGCGTCGCCGACGCGAACAGGATCACACCGAACCGCAGTGCCCACCGTCCGTACGCTTCGCTCGAGCTCAGCTTCCGCAGCGCGTAGACGACGATGAACAGCCCTGTTACGGCGAATGCGCCGATGAAGAAGTGCAGGAAACGCGGCAGGGACGTGGCCTCATCGACGCTCATCAGCGTTCCTGCCGGGTCCTGGAAGTAGGTCGCGCGAAACGTCTCGGGCAGGAGCATGAGCGTCATGTTGTTCCGGTAGATCATTGCTACGATGCCGACGAGTACTGCGCCGAGAGCGATGACCGCGAGTCGGGCAGCGTGCATCTTCTCCCAGCGGTAGGAGTAGGTATAGAAGCTGTAATATGCCGTGATGATGAGCCCAACGATCAGCAGCCAGGGCCACCCCATCAGGATGCTGGACGCGTAGAAGAGCTGCCCGTAGAGCACCTGCAGGAAGAGGAGGGGAGCGATGCCGAGCGTGATCGTGAACGCCATTGCGGTCGGGATCGCCTTCGAGAATGACCGGGCAAGGGCGAGATGGTATTCGCTGTTCTTCTTCCGTCCGAACCAGTCGGCGAACAGCGTCGTGAAGCTTCCCCCGAGGATGATGTTCATCGGGATGAGGTGGAGGAAGAACGTGAACAGAAGAAGGAACTTCAGGAGCCAGACGGGTGCCGGAATGGGCATCGCGTCAGCCGCGGGTATCAGCAATTGTTCCATGGCTCACTCTCCTTCCCCGGCCAGCGGTGCGGCTGGCTGTTTCAGCGTCATCAGGTATGCAGCGAGGGCGAGCTTCTCGTCGTCGTTCCCCGCGAACGGCGGCATGAACCCACGGAACATATCGAGGTCGGTAATGATGATGTACAGGTCGTCCTCAGTCCTGTCTTCGAGATATGGCACGATGTTCTGGTATCCTGCGGTCGTGTGACAGCTGGAACACTGGACGCGGAAGATCTCCTGGCCGACAGCGACCTTGTTCTCTTCCGTGATCTCTGTGTGTGAGATCCATTTTGCTGTTGCGAGCAGACCCGCTTCGCGTGTCGGCTCGACATCATCGACACGGACCGAATTGGAATACATGTAGCCGTAGATGACATACGGCTTCCGAGACGCCTCGCGTACCCGCTCGAAGGTGAACATCACGCCGGATGCGAGGAGGAAGATGACGATGGCCATCGCCATGTTGAACGACCGCGGACGGATGAGCGGCACGAGCGTTAGCAGGAAGAGCAGCGCAATGACGTAGATCCCATACTCTGCCGTCAGGGCGATGTACGGGATGCCGTCCTGCATGATCGTCACCGCACTCTCCGGAATGAGGGACATGTACCACCAGAGAGCGAGCGGAAGCAGCACGACACCGAGCAGCACCCACTTCGACGCATACCGGACCACGTTGGCCTTCGTGTCCGTATCCTTGAAGTATGCCGCCGTCAGGAACGCATACACCCCCGCGAGGGCAATGCAGAGGAGGAAGCGCGTCACGAGCGCAGGGAGATAGGTAGGATTGAAGATACCGTCCCAGAAGCTCTTCGTCTCAAGCCAGTCGCCGGGCGTCAGCATGAACGCAACAATGGCGTTGATCACCGCCAGGGTCAGGAAGCCGCTCGCAGCGTAGATCCACCCGACCGTCACGTGAGCTTTCCGGGACATCCGGTCCCACATTGCGACGTAGATGATGATCGACGAGACCTCGACGATGAAGAAGACCCATTCAATGGCCCACCCCCAGACGAACGAGTGGATCAGGGCCGACGTGCCGGATGGATGGACGAGCTGGATGGTGAACCAGATCGCCACGCCTGTCATCGCGCCGAACACGACCGACAGGAGCATGAAGAACTTCGAGTGCATCTTGACGTACGACAGGAGGGAGGGCGAGTTCTCGCGATACGCCTTCATCTCGGTCATGACGAGGAAGAATCCTCCGCCGACGGCGAAATGCGAGACGAACACGTGTACGACCGAGATGATCCCGATCAGCAACGGTCCCCCCAGGTACGGAACCTCCCAGACGGGGAAATTCATGAGAGTCTCCTTCTTGGTGATGCGGTGCAGGGATGGGGAACGAAAGAGGTGCAGCTATCCCCGGGTCGGGCAGGTGTTTCACAAGTTCCTTGCCATGCTACGGACGGCACAAACATCCTACTAATAAGGGAAATCGAGAATCCTTACTGTTTCTAGGAAAGAATCTGATGCCCGATTTTCAACTCTGGGGTCAGATGAAATGCCGCAGTCGTTGCCAGATCTCCGGGAATGGCGCTCGAGGCCTCCTGCACACGTAAAGATATCTCCGCGACCCGTACGCTGGCCACACCGACCCGGCCGGTTGCACTTCCTCATAGAACTGTTGCAGCTCTTCCGGCGGGAAGCTGATCGCGATCATGACCTCACCCGAGTATCCTCCGTCTCCCCATGTCCAGTAGCTGTTGTGGCCTGAGATCGCCCGTGGGAGACCGAACCGCGGGCCGAAATGGTCAACAGCTGCAGCCGGGCCATACCAGCTCCCGACGATCCCGCAGACCGATCGTTCTTCTTCCGTCAATGACTGATACGCCGCCGCGACACTGTCAACGAGCTCCGGCCATCCGAGGCGATGAACAAAGTGGATGGGAAGCGTGTCTCCTTCCCACGTCTCCATTCGAACAGCATCCCACAGTCCAAGGAACCTGGAATAGGAAACGAAGCTCTGAACGTTGAGAACAGGGATCGAAAGCGGCAGGAGCACGAGTCCGGACACGGCCACGGCTGCAAAGACAGTACGGCGAAGCCACGATCGTCCGGGATGCGACCACCATCGCTCGAAGCTGACGGAACCTGCGGCGAAGAGGAGAGGAAACACCGGCACGACGTAATAGAATTTGGAGCTCTGTACGATGTACACCCCCAGGAAAACGAGGATCATCACTCCAAGATATCTGGTCTCTTTTCCCGCCCGGAATCGTAAGAGAGACCAGAGCCCTGCGGTCCAGATCGGGAAGGTGACAGGATTCAGTGCGATCGTCAGCTGTTTCAGGAACGCCAGCGGCGACAACGAGATATTCTTGAAGCTCGTAGCATTCTGAATGAACTCGCGGGTCGGAAAATCATTCAGCACCTGCCAGAGTACATGCGGAAGAAAGACCAGGAGGGCGATCGTTCCGCCGATGTAGGGATGGGGGGAGGCAAGCAGACGCCGCTTGTCTGTCAGCAGAAGGGCGAGGACAAAAGAAAATCCCAGAACGAGAAATGTGTATTTATTGAGGAGTCCGATGCCGCTCACAATGCCGAGGAGCATCCACGACCGGAGGTCCGGCCTCTCGACCGTGCGAATGCCCTGCAGGATGAATGCGCTGACGAGCAGAAGGTCGAACGCGTTCATTGAATAGTACCCGGCAAGCGCGGGAAATGTTGCGGAGCACAGGATGAGAAGGCTGGCGAGTGCTTCAGCCCACGCTCCACCACCCAGCTGCCTGGCGATCCTGGCTGTCAGAAGGACCGTGCCAGCCCCTGCGAGTCCCGACGCCACACGGAAGGCGAGGATGGATTCGCCGAAGACCGACCTGACGATGAACGCCAACCAGGCAACAAGCGGAGGGTGATCGACGTACCCGAAAGCCAGGTGCTTGCTGCAGGCGATGTAGTATAGCTCATCCCCCATCCAGCCATACCTTCCTGCCGTAGCGACCACAAGCCCGGCAAATACTACGGCAATGCTGAGGGAATCTGTCAGCAAGGCACTCACGCCCGCTAGAGATGGCCGCGTCGGGCTCAAGACAGTCGTCTTTCTACTTTCTGCTCTCTACTCTCATCTCTCTACTTCCCCTCCTCCGGCAGCAGCACCAGTCTCACGTAGTTCTTCCGAGTGAAATATGCCTTTGCGGCTTCCTGGATGTCCGCCGCCGTGAGGCCGTCTATCCGCGTGTCGTACTCCAACATCTCCGCCGGATTCTCTCCGTTCGCATACGACACCCTGAACATGCTGAGCCACCAGCCATTCTGCTTCAGACTCGTCTCACGGTCACGCCGCAGGAGCTCCTTGACCTTCCCGACATAGTCCGCATCGGCCGGTCCCAAGGCAAGGCTGTCCATCTGTAGATTGACCGCTCCGATGAGTTCCTCGACTCGCTCCGGGTCGCAGCCGAATCGGATCGTTATCGTGTACTCATTGCGTGGATATTTCGACGGATTGCCGCTCACAGTGACGCCGTACACGCCTCCTTTGTCCTCACGGAGGACCTCGCGGAGCTTGATCTTCAGCACCTCGATCGCAGCGTTGAAGGTGAACCGCTCATCAGCGCTCCACGTGAACGGCCCTGATGTGCTCAGATGGACCTGCGCCTTCGGTTCGATCCCCCTCTGGACCGTCTTGCCGGATTTCCCTTCCGGATAGTGCATCCCCACATCCTTCCATGCGTCGGTGCGCGGGTCGGTCGGAAGGCTTGCGAGGTATGTCTCTACCAGCGGTCTCACCTGAGCAGGGTCGAACGCGCCGACGATGAAAAAGACGAAATCGTCAGCATCTGCGTACCGTTCTTTATAAAGAGAGAATGCACGCTTCGGGTCGATCTCATCCAGGATCTCCGGCGTCACTGGACGTCCGCGGAAATGGTAGTCGGTGAGCGTCACCTGGACCGTATCCTGGAACGCGGCCTCGGGAGAGAGTTTGAAATTGGCCAGATACGCCTTGTAGCGTTGCATGAAAGCGCCGATCGCTGGTTCGTCCAGCCGGGGGGCGGTGAAGTACAGATACGTCAGCTGGAACAGCGTCTCGAGGTCCTTGGGCGAGGCCGAGCCGCGGACGCCCTCCGACAGCTCTCCCATCGACGGCGACACGGAGACGACCTTCCCTGCAAGCATCTTCTGGAGCGTCACGGCGTCGAACTCCCCGACGCCGCTCAGGCCGATGACCTGCGACGCATTGGCAGCGGAGACGAAATCCGCGTCGGACACGAGCGAATGGCCGCCGGGGCTCCACGCGCCGAAGAGCACCTCGTCGTTCTTGAAGTCCGTCGGCCTGACCACGATGCGTGCGCCGTTCGACAGGGTCCATTCTTCAGCGTCGAGTCCCCCGAGCTTTTTCATCGACGTGATACTTCCTGCGGTCGGCATGGCCGGCAGAAGCGGTTTTTGAGAAGCGGCATCCACGTAGGGCTCGGTCTTCGAAGCCGCGACCGCCGCGATCGTGGCCCGGAAATCCTCCGCCGATGGGATGGCCATGCCTTCTTTTTCGGGGGCGGAGACGACGACAACGCGATTCTTGTCCGTCATGCGCACGGCTGTGAGCGCATTGACCTCCTCGAGCGTGACGGTCGGCAGCAGCTGCTTGTAGAGCTCGTACTCAGCTGTCATGCCGGGAATGAGCTCGCCCTCGAGGAAATTGCGGATGTACTCGGCTGCATGTTGTTCGGATTCGGTCTTGTCGCGCTCATTGTATGCCCGTTCGATCGACCGGAGCGCGTTCGCCTTCTGGCGTTCAAGTTCGGTCGCTGTGAATCCGTGCTGAGCCACTCTGTATGCTTCTTCGAGGATGGCTTGTGTGCCGCCCAGAATGCCATCCTCCTTCGCCAGGGCGTAGAGCGCATACGCCTGGACGTCTCCCACGAAGTTGAAATTGCCCGCACCGCCGGCCACGAACGGGGGGTTCGGCTTCTGCAGTCGCTCGTTCACCCGCGCATTGAGCATGCCGTCGTAGAGCGAGTTCAGGATGTATCGCCTGTAGTCGCTGACCGTTCGGTCCTCATCCTTGCGGCGCTTGAACAGCATCTGCACCTGCACGACCGGCATCTCCTTGTCCGTCGCGACGGAGACGAGCGTCTCGTTGTGGTCCGGAAGCGTGTACTCCTCCCGCGTTCGCTCATCGGCCGGGTTCGTCAGCCCCGCAAAGTGCTTCTCGATGAGGGCTTTGATCTTGTCCGTATCGTACGAACCGACGGCCACGACGGCCATCAGGTCCGGGCGGTACCAGTCCCTGTAGTAGCGCGTAAGCACCTCGTAGGGTGCTGTGTCGATGACCTCTTTCTTGCCGATCGGGAGGCGCTCAGCATACTTCGACTTGTAGAAGATGGTCGGATTGTGCTTGTTCTGGATCCGTTCTCCAGCGCCAAGCCCCAGTCGCCACTCCTCGCCGACGACGCCCCGTTCCTTGTCTATCTCCTCCGGCTCGAACGACAGGTTGTGCGCCCAGTCCTCGAGTATCTGGAACGCCTTCTCCACGAGATGGACAGAGTCGGTGGGCACGCGGATCATGTAGACCGTCTCGTCGAAGGATGTGTACGCGTTGATATGCGGGCCGAACCGCATGCCGATGCGTTCGAGGAAGTTGACCACCCCGAGCTTCGGGAAGTTCTTCGTTCCATTGAACGCCATGTGCTCGACGAAGTGAGCGAGCCCCTGCTGGTCGTCGTCCTCGAGGACGGAACCGGCCTTGACGACAAGCCGGAGTTCCAGCCGGTCCTCAGGCTTTTCGTTGTGCCGGATGTAGTACCGGAGCCCGTTATCGAACTGCCCGATGGTGATCTGCGGGTCCGGGGTCAGGACCTCATCCGGAGCGTATACCTTCTGTGCCAGCGCGAGGTGGGATATCAGGATGAGAAACAGGAAGGGAAGGAGCAGGCATGGCCTTTTCATGAGCGGCCTCCGTGAATGAGATAGGTGACTATGTGCCGGGATTGGGAGTCGACGATATCAGAGCCGGTTCCAGAGGATGGGGAGAACAAAATACGCGAAGCTCATTCCGCCCACGGCGAATCCGGCCACGGAGCCCATGCTCCATAGTGCCATTCCGACGTCGGCATCCTTCTTATTGGCTCTAGCGATGCGAACTGCCATCCAGGTGCAGAACACGCCGAAGCTGATGCCAAGAACGGAGATCGTGCCGAAGACGGCGAGGAGGATGTTGTCCATGGTGCTTCTTGGTGGGAAACTATGGAATTGTGGGGTGTAGGATACCTGAATCGAGCGAGAAGAGCAAGGTTACGAACAGGTCCTATCGGAAGCAGGCGCTTTATGTGTACATCATGCTCCGGAGCTCCTCCGTAAACATTCTTCTCGTTTTT
The DNA here is from genome assembly GCA_964534125.1 of uncultured Ignavibacteriaceae bacterium. Lineage (GTDB taxonomy): Bacteria > Bacteroidota > Ignavibacteria > UBA10030 > UBA10030 > 2-02-FULL-55-14. The sequence continues at coordinate 51,864 of CAZHOJ010000012.1, read as the reverse complement.
CCACTCGTCGACCAGCTCAATAAATGGCGATTCCCCGCCTTCGCTGACGTCGGAGTTTGCCTGTACGACGAAGAATCAAGGAAGGATTGCTATGATGAGAATAGAAGCCATCTCAAAATTATTTCTTGCAACGACCGCAACGGTAGAAAAGAGGGCCCGCAACGTGGGACCCTTACATTATGTTAATTTTTTCGTTGCGCCTGCCTGCCGCAGGCAGGGGCGTTGCCTTCTTTGCGAGCTTTGCCTGCCTCGCCTTGCTCGGCAAGGCGGGCGAGAAACCAACCTGTGTAGAGTATTTTTGAGATAGCTTCTAGTCCTCCCATCTCACGGTTTGCAGTACACGCTTTCTCCGCACTCCCTACTGCGCACTCCCTCCTGTCTTCTTCCATCCCGGTCCCCTCACGACCCGTCCCGGAAACAGCCCCGTATGTTCCCCGTCCTTCAGCACCTGTATCCCGTTCACGAACACATCCTTCACGCCGGTCGAAAGTTGATGCGGCGTATCAAATGTCGCATGGTCCTGGATGGTCGCAGGATCGAACACGACGATATCAGCAAAGTATCCCTCGGCCAGCCGTCCGCGGCGTTGGAGCTTCAGGTTGTCGGCGGGGAAGGAGGTCAGCCGCCTGATGGCCTCCTCCAGCGGAACGACCTTCTCGTCTCGCACATATTTCCCGAGGAGTCGCGAAAAATTCCCGTATGCCCTCGGATGGGGATTCGATTTCAGGAAGACCCCTTCGGGACTGCTCGACTCCGCGTCTGAGCAGAATGCCATCCACGGCAGGCCGATCTGCTTCTTCACGTTCTCCTCGGACATCAGGAAGTACACGACGCCCACCCGGTTGTGGTCGTCGATGACCAGGTCCATGATCGTTTCCTCAGCGTTCGTCCCCCGGATGGCCATGACCTCGGTCAGCGTCTTGCCGGTCAGGTACTTGAGCGAGTCTTCCTTGAACCCGATGACGAGCACCCGGTCCGTCGACCCCGCTGCGAGGTAGAGATTCTCCCAGTCGTTCGTCGGCGTGCGCATCTCCTGGGCGACCTTCCTGCGAACGTCCGGGTCCTTCAATCGCTCCACCCACGCATCGAGCCCTCCTTCCTGCACCCACGGAGGCATCGCGGCGTCGAATCCCGTCGCCCCTGCCGTGTAGAGGTACATGTCAGCGGTGATGTCCAAACCGTCCTTCCGGGCAGCTTCGACCTTTGCAATGACCGTGTCCAGTTTGGGCCAGTTCTTTTCGCCCGCAGCTTTCAGGTGGTAGATCTCGGCACCGATACCGGCCTCGCGGGCTATTGTGATGACCTCGTCGACACCCTCAAGCAGGCGGTTCCCCTCGCTGCGCATGTGTGCGATGTATCGCCCGCCGTTCTCTGCCGCGACCTTGCTCAGCTCAACGAGCTCGTCGGTCTTTGCGTAGAACGCGGGGGCGTAGATAAGCGAGGCTCCCACTCCGACCGCGCCGTCCTCCATTGCCCTCCGCACGAGCTCTTTCATGCGCTCGAGCTCTTCGGGCGTCGGAGGACGGTCCTCGTATCCGAGCTCGTGCACCCGTATGGTCGTCGCTCCGATGAACGACGCAACGTTCGTCGAGACCCCCTTGTTCGTCAGGTAGGTGAGATATTCGTCCAGCGTCGTCCAGGGGATTTCGTACTGGATGTCGCGCTGCTGCTTGCGCAGGTCCGCCTTCATTGCCTCGTTGAGCGGCCCCATCGATTCCCCCTCGCCGAAGATCTCGAGGGTGACTCCCTGGCGGATGTCTCCCTGTGAGCGCCCATCCTCGATAAGCGTCTCTGTCGCCCAGCTGAGCATGTTGATGAAGCCCGGCGCAACTGCGTGTCCTGTCGCATCCACTTCGACATGGCCGGTGCGGGCTCCGGCGCTTCCGATGAACACGATGGAGTCGCTGACAATGCCGACGTCGGCCGCGACCCCTGGTCCGCCCAGACCGTCGTACACGGTCCCGTTGCGGATCAGGACGTCGAAATCGTGCGAAGGGGAGCAGCTGCTGAGGATGATGGGTATGAGAAGGATGACAGACATCAGGGATCGCATGGGGGATTCTCCGCGGTGAGCGTGCAAAGTACGGATGGCTAAGGGCAAGAGCAAAGAGAGGCCATGCACTCCGGTCGTCTGACAGAGTTGCTCCCCAAAAAAGAAAAGGCCCGGTTTCCCGGGCCCTCGTGCCATTCCGCTTCAGTCTGACTTCTGACGACCGCCTACTGACCACTCTTGTTTGGTATCCGAATCCGAAACGTTGTCCCCTTTCCAGGTGCGGTGTCAAAGGTGATGGTCCCTCCATGCTGCTCCACCACGCGCTTCGTTATGGCCAGCCCGAGGCCGGTTCCCTTTGCCTTCCCCATCGTCACGAATGGATCGAATAACGTCGCCTGGATGCTCTCCGGAATTCCCGGGCCGTTGTCCGTGACCTCGAAGACCACGATCTTCCCGTCCTCACACAGTACACGAAGGGTGATATCTCCCTTTCCATTGAGCACGTCGTCCGCATTGTTGATGAGATTCACGATGGACCGTTCGATGCGGTCCGGGTCGAGCGAGCACGACATCGGCCTCTCGACGGAGATGCTGAAACCCACGCCGCTCTTTTCGATCGATGGGCGGATGATCTGCTCGATCCTCGCAGCGAACGCGTCGATCTCCACTTGCTGGTACTGCAGCCTCGTCTCTCCGCGCGCGAACTCGAGCAGCTCCTGCGTCATGCGCACCATCCGGTCCACCGAATCGCGGATGGTCCTGAACAGGTCCTTGCGTTTGTCGTCGTTCAGTGCCCGCTGTGATTCCAGCACCTGCAAGCCGACGGAGATGTTCGTCATCGGATTGCGGAAATCATGGATGATGCCGCTGGCCATCTGTCCGATGGTCGACAACCGCTCCCGCTCGATCACTTTATCCTGTGCTTCCTTGAGACGGAGCTGCATGTCGTCGAACGAACGTGCGAGCTCGCCGAACTCGTCGTTCTCGAACTGGTCCTGCAGGCGTACCTGCGCAGAGCCGACCTTGAAGGTCTTTGTGGCCTCGACCAGCTTCTCCACAGGAACGGCGACGAAACGGCGGAAGATGAACGTACCGAGGATGGACACAGCGCCGACGAGTACGAGGAAGATGGAAATGGACCGGACGGCGTTGTCCTGGATTGCCGTGACGGTCTGCCCGATGGGAATATCCATCGACGCGGCGCCGAGGACGGTGCCGACCTCCACCTGGTGGCACTGCTGGCATTTGCGCTCAGCGGTGAAGGGCTGGATGATGCGCAACTTCCCGCATGTCCAGAACGGATTGGGGATCCCCTCTTCGAGCGACGTCAGTCGATACTCGGGCGCGTGAACGGTGAGGTCATCATGCGCCGTCGAGTCGCAGGAGATGCTCCAGACCGGCTGCATGCCGGAGAACACTTCAGAGGCATACATCGACACCTTCTCGCCCACCTGCGCCTGCCGGCGCTGGAGCTTCCGTACCCGGAAGGGGGTGAGATACTGTTCCTTCAGATGAAGACTGTCCAGGTGGAAGATGATCTGCAGATTCTCGATCTCTCCGCTCGCACTGATCTGACGGAGGTAGGAATCGTCGACCTCCTCCTGCGTCTGCATCATATGCACGAGCGATTTCTTGATGATGGACGCCTGCGATTCGGCGGACAGCTGTGCCATCCGAAGGACCTGCTGCTCCTGGAAGGTGTACGTGAAGTAGACCACCGCACCAAAGGTCACCACCAGCAGCGGTGCGAGGATGAGAAAGACCTTCGTGGAGATGTGGAGGTTCCTGAACACGCGGGCTGTCTCCCCTTACTGTGCGAGGATCGGTTCCAACCGTTTCAGGAAGTCGTCCGGAGGGACGAATCCCACGATGCGCGAGGGCCGTTCTTCGCTGCCGTCCGCATACAGGAAGACGATCGTCGGAACACCTGAGACATCGAACCGCCTGCGCAGCGCCTCGGCCTCGGGTGAATCGAAGTGCGTCAGGTCGACCTTGAACCGGACGATGTCCTTCGTTGCCCGGATCACCTGCTCATCGGTGAAGGTATTGCGGTCGAGCTCGATGCAGGGGATACACCAGTCGGCATAGAAATCCATGATGACCGGCTGGCCGTTCTCCGCTGCTTCCGTCAGCCTGTCGTCGGAGAATGGTTCCCATTCGACGGTATCGCTTGCGAGGGCCCGGGCCGTCACGACGCCGAACACGATGGCCACGATGCCGAAGGCCCACTGGACGCGCTGCATGACCTTCTTGCCCCGGCCGGAATGGTCGAAGAAGCCGAGATACAGGCCGCCGAGGAACAGCGTCAGCGGGACGACATACACAGAGTACTGCGGCGCAATGGCAAGCGCGAGATAGAAGAGCGCCGCTCCGGTGAGAACGACGCCGAAGATGCGCTCGACCCACACGAGCCACGGCCCCGATTTCGGGATCTTCTTCAGCAATCCCGAGAACGTGCCGAGGATGAGGTACGGGAATCCGAGGCCCATGGACAGTGCAAAGAAGACCTGGAAACCGAACAGCGGGTCACCTTTTGCGCCGACGAGCGTCAGCAATGCGATGACCGGAGGCCCGATGCAGGGTGCGGCGAACACGCCGACGACAAGCCCGGAAAGATAGAGAGCGATCAGTCCCGTCCCTGTCTGGCCTCCGAGACGCTGCGTGACCCAATATGGTACGGTGATCTGATACAGGCCGAATGAGCTCAGTGCCAGGCCGAACAACAGGAGAGCGATGCCGCCGAGGACGAAGGGGCTTTGCAGCCACGACCCGAACAGTCCGCCGCTGAGCGCCGCAGAGACGCCGAGGACCGTGTACATCGTCGCAATGCCAAGCACATACACGACGGCCTTGAAAAAGACCTTTCCGAGCCGCGTCTCCGTTTGTCCGCCGAACAGCGAGACCGTCACGGAGAGCATCGGGTAAACGCACGGGGTGAGGTTCAGTGCGAGACCGATGAGGAAGATGGCCAGCAGGGTCACGAGCGAGCCGTCTGTCTCGAGCATTGTGGCGATCTCCCCCTGGTCAGTGTTCGCGTGGACATACTGCTCGCTCTGCATCTGCGAGAAGATGTCCGCATGAGCGGGGTTGACGGCTGTTGCCGTATTGACCACCGTGACGATGATAGGCACCTGCACGCGGGATGGCGCAAGACACACCTGGTCGTTGCAGGCCTGGATGGTCAGGACAGCGCCGATCGTGTCGACGCCCGGCCCGATCTTCTGCGAGACCTTCAGCGAAAGAAAGATGATGGACCGGCCATCGTAGACAGAAATGGGTTCCTCGGCGAAACCGAGCAAGAGCGAATGCCCCTTCGGGTACCGGGTGTCGGCGATGATGTATCCTTCGGCCGGTGATACCCGCAGCGCAGTGCCGATCAGGTAGTCATACGTTGGTGTGTGAGAGTTGATGTGCCACGTCTCCCTGATGTCCAGGATGACTGCGGCGTCGATCGAGCCGCCCGGCTGCACCGCATCGGCCGACAGAACGACCGAGACGTCGACCTTGTCGGCAGTGGACATCAGTTGGGCTCCTGCCTGCAGCGGAAGCAGGAGCACGACGAAGAACAGAAGGGCTGTGCGCATGGGTCAGAGAAGAGGAGTGATGGAATTGAGAAGCATCGACCGGCTCATGATGCCTGCGTGCGATGTCACGATGTAGCCTTCCTTATCGACGATGAAGGTGGTCGGAATGTACTGAATATTCCCCCACGGACGGACCACATACGCGTCGCCGATCACGATAGGATAGGGGATAGGGGTCTTCTTCAGGAACGGCGTGACGTCATCCCATCCGCCGGTGTCCAGGGCGATCCCCACGATCTCGAGTCCCTTCGGAGCATATTCTTTATAGACCTCGATAAAATCGGGGATCTCCTTCCGGCACGGCCCGCACCACGTCGCCCAGAAATTCACGACCACCACCTTCCCCTTCAGGGAGGACAGGGAGACCACCTTCCCCTCAGCGGTCTTCAGTGAGAAATCCGGTGCCTTCTTTTTATCCGTTCCGAGGGCGAGGACGGGAAGGATCAGAAGGATGGCGATGAGTGTGACGAAACGTTGCATAGGGGTATCTCTCCTGTGGTTATGTGAGAACTTCAATCGATATCTGAACACCGGAACCCTGCACTGCAATTCCGCGAGGGGCGACAAATTTCTCACATTTTAAAATGTATCGAAAAATGTCCGGTGAGGAAACAAACCTGCGATTTCATTGCACTTTCCGCCATTTCTCTCTATCATGACAGCCCCGTGAAACCCCTTCGATACGTCATCGGACTCGATGGCGGCGGGACCAAAACGGCTGCAGAGCTGTGCGACGCTCAGGGCCGGGTCCTGGCCACCACTTCAGGCGGACCCTCCAATTTCCAGGTGATCGGCACAGAACAGGCCGCTCGGACGATCGTCGATCTCGTCGAGACCTGCTGCCACAGTGTTGGATGCCCGATCGGGAATATCGGTTCAGTCCTGGCCGGTCTGACGGGTGCCGGGCGCGCGTATGACCAGGAGCGGATGGCGGCGGCTGTACGTGCGGAAGCCCGGCGACGCGGCCTGAGGATACGGCGCGTTGCGGTCGAGAGTGACGCACGCATCGCCCTCGAAGGAGCATTTTCGGGCGGACCAGGCATCATCGTTATCGCCGGAACAGGGTCGATCGTGTTCGGCAAGGACCGGAGGGGACGCGTCGTCCGCTCGGGCGGTTGGGGAAGGATCATCGGAGACGAAGGGAGCGGGTATACTCTCGGCATCGAACTGTTCCGGGCCGTCGCGGCGGAGCTGGACGGGCGGGGCCGGAGATCCATGCTCCGAACGATGCTTGCGAGGGCCGCCGGCCTGAGAACCCAGCAGGACATCATCCGCGCCATATATAAAGAGGGATTCGACGTTGCATCCGTGGCCCCCCTTGTAACGAAAGCGGCCGCGAAGAAGGATACTGTCGCCCGCGAGATCCTCAGCAGAACAGCAACATCGCTCGTGGATGTCATCCAGCCCGTTGCCGCCGCGCTGGGAAAAAGGTCCAAGGTGCCGCTCGTGTTCGTCGGCAGTGTGCTCTCATCAAAGAATGTATTCTCAGCGGCTGTCCGTCGTGCGCTGCGCCGGACGTGCCCGCAGGTGAAGGTCCTTCCGCCCGATGCGCCTCCCGTTCATGGTGCATCGCTGATGGCGCTGCGCCTTCTCTGAACTGTTGTTCTAACCGGACCTATTCGTCATGTCAGCCATCACAGTTGCTCTTCCATATGCGGACCTTCCATCCTTCACGCTGACGCTCGATGCCCTGCGGGCTTCGCCAGCGGTGAAGGAGATCATCGTCCTTCATCAGGGAGGCGGCGCCGTCTCCGGGGCGAAGGTCTCGCTCCGGAAGGTCGATACGCCGTTGTCCTCCCGCTCCATTGCGGCGGTCGTCGAGCGCGTCAGCTCGGAATATCTGCTCTTCATCACGCAGCCGCATGAGATGCAGTTCGGACAGGCGGCGCTCGAACGCATGACCGCCGTCGCCCGGCAAACAAGCGCGGGGCTTCTCTACGCGGACTATGTGGAGATCAAGCAAGGGGCCCGGAGCGAGCATCCGCTCATCGATTATCAATGGGGCAGCCTTCGAGATTCGTTCGAGTTCGGCCCGGTGATGATGTTCTCCGCGAAGGCGGCCAAGGCAGCGCTGAAGAAGTATGGTGTGATGCGTGGCGTGAAGAGCGGCGGATTGTACGACCTTCGCCTCAAGGTCTCCATTGCCCATCCCGTGTTCCACCTGTCCGAGTATCTGTACACGAAGGTCGAAGCCGATGTCCGGACGTCGGGGGAGAAGCTGTTCGACTACGTCGACCCGAAGAACCGGGCAGTGCAGGTGGAGATGGAGAAGATCGTCACGCAGCATCTGAAGAACATCGGCGCGTACCTGCCGCCGGTCTTCAGGACGATACCGCGCGATCCGGGCACATACCCTGTCGAAGCCAGCGTGATCATCCCGGTGCGAAACCGGGAAAAGACCGTCGCCGACGCGGTCAACAGTGTCCTGCGTCAGAAATTATCCGTTCCCTTCAACGTCATCGTCGTCGACAATCATTCCACGGACCGCACGACCGTTATCCTCAAGCACCTCGCAGCGAGCGACCCGCGCGTGCATCACATCATTCCCGCACGGCATGATCTCGCGATCGGCGGATGCTGGAACGAAGCGGTCCAGTCACAATTCTGCGGCCGATACGCGGTCCAGCTGGATTCCGACGACATCTACAGCGATGAGGGAACGCTGCAGCGCATCGTCGACGGCTTCGCCGGGAAGAACGTCGCCATGGTGATCGGCTCCTACAAGCTCGTCAACAAGGACCTCGAGGAGATCCCGCCGGGGCTGATCGATCATCGTGAATGGACGCCGTCCAACGGCCGGAACAATGCGTTGCGCATCAACGGCCTCGGAGCGCCCCGGGCCTTCCGGACGTTCCTTCTCCGTCAGGAGCCCATTCCGAACGTCTCATACGGCGAGGACTATGCCATCGCCCTCCGGCTCTCCCGTGAATATCAGATCGGGCGCATCTATGAGCCGATCTATCTTTGCCGCAGGTGGGAGGGGAACACCGATGCAGCATTGTCGGTGGAGAAGGTCAACCGGAACGACCTCTATAAGGACAGGATCCGGACCATCGAGCTGCTCGCGCGCCAGAAGGCCGTGAAGAAGGGACGGTAGAGCACGGATGATGGTCCCGGATGAGAAAGTGTTTGCCCGGTTCCCGGGCGACGGCAGCAAGACGCTCCCGGCACTCGCCGAGGCCTTGCTCGGGCAGCAGAAGCAGGCATGGCCCGCCTGCGCGAAGGGGCATGCCGCGCTCGACCAGGCGGAGATAAGGACCCTCAACGCGAACGGGATGCCCGTCCGCCTGCACTGGAATCCCCAGAGGATCGTGAGCACGTCGGCGAAGGTCGACCCGTCGTCCATCAAGGCCCGCCGGTGTTTCCTCTGCGTCGAGAACCTCCCGCAGGAGCAACAGGGAATCCTGTACCGGGACGAATATCTCGTGCTCTGTAATCCGGCCCCCATTTTCCGGACCCACTTCACGGTCACACATGTGACGCACAGGCCGCAGCAGGTCCTTGACGGCCTCGAGCTCATGCTCTCGTTGGCGCGCGACCTTGGAGGATCATACGTGACGTTTTACAACGGGCCGAAGTGCGGGGCGTCCGCGCCGGACCATCTGCATTTTCAGGCGGTCGGCACAGGCTCCATCCCGGCGGAGAACGACGTGAAGGGGGCGACAAAGAAGGACCGGCTCGTCGAGCGGGACGGCATCCTGTTCTGGAAGGTGCCGTTCTATGGCCGGACCCACTGCGTGCTCTCGGGCACAGACCCGGAAGCACTGGCCGCTGCCTTCCGACGGTTCATCGGCGCATGGAAGGCGGTCGCCGGAAGCGACGAGGAACCGATGCTGAACCTTCTCTCGGTCGTGCATGATGGTGAGGTGTCGCTCCTCGTGTTCCTCCGCAGCAAGCATCGTCCGGACGATTATTTCAAGGAGGCGGAGGAGCAGGTCATGGTCAGCCCGGCATCTGTCGACATCGGCGGCCATATCGTCACGCCGGTGGAGAAGGACTTTCATGCCATCGACGGCCAGTACATCGAACGGATGTACAACGAGGTCAGTGTGCCGCCTGCCATGCTCATGGACATCATCCACGCGATATGATCTCCGCCGAGCCCATCCTTTCAGTCGGTATCATCGAACGGGCACCGGCTGTCGCGGGAGAGTTCCGCGGACTCTTCCATACTCCCGGGCGCCATCGCATCTCAGGACGTTTCGCGGTCGAACGTCACGGGCAGATGCTCTTCGTTGTCGACAGTCACGACTCCATCGTCGGGTCCGGGTATACCGTCACGTTCAGGGCGGAGCCGGGCTCGACGTTCCTTCTTCGCGATGTCGTCATTGGCATCAATTTTCACTGGGAACGGAAGGAAGACCAGCTCTTCGACGGCGACCTGCACCTCATCGCCGACGGCGACGGCATAACCGTTGTGAACCGCATCGGCCTTGAGCCGTACCTCGCCAGCGTCATCTCCTCCGAGATGAGCTCGTCCTCTCCCGTCGAACTTCTCAAAGCCCATGCGATCACGTCGCGGTCATGGCTGGCAGCGATGCTGCAGATGAGGAGCGACCACGGTACGCGCCCGTCCGTGCGGGAGCGCGTGAGCGAAAAGGAGATCGTCCGGTGGTACGACAGGGAGGACCATACGCTCTTCGATGTCTGCGCCGACGACCACTGCCAGCGCTACCAGGGCGTCAGCAAGATCATCTCGCAGGAGGCGCGGTCAGCGGTGGAGGCAACACGAGGGCAGTTCCTCGTGGCGGGGAAAAGTGTCTGCGACGCCCGCTTCTTCAAGGCATGCGGCGGACGCACGGAAGAGTTCCGGCATGCGTGGGATGATTCCGATGTGCCGTACCTCCGCTCCGTGAGCGATGCGGAGATGGAGATCGCTCCGGTAGGGTCCGAGGAGGAAGCGAGGTCCTTCATCGATGCGTCCCCCAAGGCATGGTGCAACACCGCTGATCCTGCGCTGCTGCGGACCATCCTTCCTGATTTCGACCAGGAAACGACCGATTTCTTCCGATGGAAGGTCTCGTATGCTGCCGAAGAACTCTCTTCTATAATATTGAAGCGGTCGGGCATCGATTTCGGCACCATCACGTCGCTCGAGCCGCTGGACAGGGGACCGTCCGGGCGGATATTCAGGCTCCGCATTGTCGGCACGAAGCAGACGATGATCGTTGGCAAGGAACTCGAGATCAGGAAGTGGCTTTCACCCAGTCATCTGTACAGCTCTGCATTCTATGTCGAGCATGATGCGAAGGCCGGAACGTTCACCCTGCACGGTGCGGGGTGGGGGCATGGCGTCGGCCTCTGTCAGATCGGAGCGGCCGCAATGGCGGCCGCAGGTAAGAAGGCCGAAGACATCGTTCTGCATTTCTTCAACGGAGCTGAACTGAAGCGATTGTACGAGTAGGGATCGCGCTGAAGGCCCGGACGATCCGGCATACCTTCTCGTGGATCCTGGCAGCAGCGGCACTCTTCTTCATCGACAGACAAGGTCTCCATCATGACCTCTTCTCGCACCGCTCGAAATCCCTGGTCCTGGATCCCTACGCTCTACTTCGCGCAGGGCGTTCCATACGTCATCGTGATGACGGTCTCGGTCATCATGTACAAGCGCCTCGGGATCTCCAACACGGATATCGCGTTCTATACATCATGGCTGTATCTTCCGTGGGTCATCAAGCCGCTGTGGAGCCCGGTCGTTGACATCCTCCGGACGAAGCGCTTCTGGATCGTCACCCTCCAGTTCCTGATCGGCGCGTCCCTCGCTGGCGTCGCGCTTGCCATTCCCGGGCCGGCGTTCTTCCAGTACACGCTCGCCGTCCTCTGGCTCATGGCGTTCAGCTCGGCCACGCATGACATCGCCGCGGACGGGTTCTACATGCTGGCGCTCGACGACCAGGAGCAGGCCTTCTTTGTCGGCATCCGGAGCACGTTCTACCGTATCGCGATGATCTCGGGACAAGGCTTGCTCGTCATCCTGGCCGGCGAGCTCGAGGTCGGCACGATTCTCGGCCTCGGGGGCTCCATTCCCGCAGCGTGGGCCGTGACGCTCGGCATCATAGCCGCGCTCTTCATCGTATTCGCCGTGTACCATCTGTTCGTCCTGCCCCGGCCGGCAGTCGACGTGCCGGCTGGTTCAGGCTCCACGGCGACCTTTTTGAAGGACTTTGTCGAGACGTTCGTCAGCTTCTTTCGTCGGGACAAGATCCTTATCGTTCTCGGGTTCCTTCTGCTCTACCGGTTGGGCGAGGCACAGCTCATCAAGCTCGCATCGCCGTTCCTGCTGGACGATGTGGAGGCGGGTGGGCTCGGGCTGACGACATCGGACGTCGGTTTCGTCTACGGCACGGTCGGCGTGCTGGCGCTCACCATCGGCGGCATCGTCGGCGGCATTGCCGTCTCACGTCAGGGGCTCAAGTACTGGCTCTGGCCGATGATCCTCTCGATCAATATCCCGGACCTGGTCTATGTCTTCCTGTCGGTGGCGCGCCCGGAATCGTTCATCACCATCAACATCGCTGTCGCGCTCGAACAGCTCGGCTACGGCTTTGGATTCACTGCGTACATGATGTACATGATCTACGTCTCCCGCGGAAAGCACGCGACGGCGCATTACGCCCTGTGCACGGGATTCATGGCCCTCGGCATGATGATCCCCGGCATGTTCAGCGGATGGATACAGGAGGCGATAGGATATTCGGCGTTCTTCATCTGGATCTGCATCGCCACCATTCCCGGCTTCATCATGGCGAAGCTCGTCCATATCGACCCGGAATTCGGGAAGAAAAAGGAAGCTCAGGCATGACACATCCGACGTTCCGTCACCTCGTGACCGTTCTCCTTCTCGCGCTCATCGCCGGGTGCGCTTCGCAGCGCCCCTCCGGCAGTGAGACTCCTGCCTCTGCGTCCGCATGGGTAGACCAGACGCTCGCGGCAATGACCCTTGAAGAAAAGGCTGCACAGCTCATCCATGTATGGACGCTTTCAGGGTACTATCCCGAGGATTCCGACCACTGGAAAGAGCTCGAGCGGCTGGTGGTCGAACGCAAGATCGGCGGCTTCATCTTCTCCATCGGGCAGCCGTACGAGTACGCTGTTCAGATCAACAAGCTCCAGAAGCTCTCGAAGGTCCCCCTGCTTATCGGCGTGGACTTCGAGTGGGGTGCCGGCATGCGCCTGAAGGAAGCGACCATATTTCCCCGCACGATGGCCATCGGAGCGACGCGCAATCCGAAGTATGCCTACGATGTCGGATATATCACCGGGCTCGAAGGGCGTGCACTTGGGGTTCATCAGAACTATGCGCCGACGGTGGACGTGAACAATAATCCCCGCAATCCCGTCATCAATACGCGCGCATTCGGCGACGATGTCGACCTTGTCACGGAGATGGGAGTCGAGTACGTGAAAGGGACGCAGGATGCCGGCATCATCTCGACCGTGAAGCATTTCCCCGGACACGGCGATACCGATGTGGACACGCATCTCGGGTTGTCCACTCTCAATTTTTCGAAGGGCCGGCTCGATTCTCTCGAACTCCCTCCGTTCACGGCGGCGTTCAACGCGGGCGTCCGGTCCGTGATGGTCGGCCACCTCTCCGTGCCCGCCTACGACACAGCGTCGGGCATCCCTGCGACAGTCTCGCCGTTCCTGACGACGGGACTTCTCCAGGAGCGCCTGGGTTTCAAAGGTCTTGTGGTGACTGATGCGATGGTGATGGAAGGCGTCGCATCGAAGTATCACCCTGCCGAGGCTGTCATCCTCGCCATCAAGGCGGGCATCGATCTCGTCCTGATGCCGGTAGATGCGGACATTGCGATCGACGCGCTCGTCGAAGCTGTGCAGCGGGGCGAGATCACGGAAGCACGTCTCGACCACTCGGTGCGCAAGCTCCTGCAAGAAAAGGCATGGTGCGGGCTTCACGCGAACCGGTATGTCGACGTGGACAAGCTCTCATCGGTGGTCAACGTCAAAGCGCATCATCTGAAGGCCCTCGAGATCGCCCGGAAGGCCGTGACCGTGCTCGGTAACTCGACAGGCCTGCTGCCGCTGTCCCCCGTCGATGACCGCAGGCTGCTCGATGTTGTGATCTCCGACGACGAACAACCCGATGACGGCCGGGGCGTCCATCAGATGCTCCGCGAGCGCTGGGCCGGTCCGGTCAGCTTCGCCCGCGTGAATCCGGGATGCAATCCGTCGGTGTACGATACGGTCGTCGCCCGTGCGGCACGATCGGACGTGATCCTCCTCCAGATGCATCTCTACACGCGAAGCGGCGCGATGAGCGGATTCGTCGATTCGGCGAAGGCCGACCTGGTGAAGCGCCTCAAGGACCTGGGCAAGCCGATGATCGGTGTCTCGTTCGGGAACCCATACATCTGCATGGACCTGCCGACGTTCGACACGTATGTCTGCACATATTCTGATGCTCCCGTGATGCAGCAGGCCCTCGTCGAGGTCATGTTCGCCGAGGAACCCGCACACGGAAAGCTCCCCATCACCATCCCGTCGATGTATATGTACGGTGAGGGAGTGAGCTATCCAAAGATGAGGCTGCGCCAGGGGGACCCGCTCGAGGTCGGAGCGGATCCGGCGCTCCTCAGGGACGTGGATGCTGTCATGCAACAGGCCGTCCGTGATACGGCATTTCCCGGCGCTGTCCTGCTTGCCGCGAAGGATGGCGTCATCTTCTATGAGAAGGCGTTCGGGGGGTTCACATACGATACGTATCCCGATTATGTCCGGACCCGAACGGTCTACGACCTGGCTTCGGTCACGAAGGTGATAGCGACCACCAGCGCCGTGATGCGCCTCGTCGACGACGGAAAGATCGCACTGTCCGATAAGGTGACGAAGTACATACCCGAGTTTGGGGCGAATGGAAAGCAGGACCTGACGGTCTATAATCTCATGGTCCACAACGGTGGCCTGCCGGCGTGGCGGAAGTTCTACGAGTTCTGCGACACGCCGGAATGCGTTCTGGACTCCATCTGGGCGACACCCCTCGAGTACACGACGGGAGAGAAGACCGTGTATTCCGACCTCGGCCTTATCAGCATGGGCGTGCTTGTTCGGCGGGTCTCGGGAAAGCCCCTCGACATGTTCGTGGACTCGGTCTTCTTCCGGCCGCTTGGCATGCGTTCCACGAGGTACAACCCCCCGGGAGGCATACGGGACAGAATAGCGCCGACGGAGGTTGACACCTACTGGCAGAAGACCGGAGAGGCGGTGCAGGGGAGGGTCCATGATGAGAACGCCGCCACGCTCGGAGGCGTCTCGGGGCATGCCGGGCTGTTCTCGAACGCCGGCGACCTTGCCGTGTTGATGCAGATGCTCCTGAACGGAGGGACCTACGGAGCAGAGCGGTTCCTGAAAGAAGAGACCATCCGCGAGTTCACCAGGCGCCAGTCAGATCAGAGCAGCCGGGGCATCGGATGGGACACGAAGAGCGAGGGACGGTCGTGGTCGGGACAATACTCGTCGATGCGGTCGTTCCTCCACACCGGCTTCACCGGAACATCGGTGCTCGCGGACCCTGAGAACAACCTCATCGTCATCCTGCTGACGAACCGCGTCTATCCTACCCGGGACACACGCAAGATCTTCCAGGTCCGTCCGGCAGTGCATGAAGCCATCTATAGGGCTATCGGGGCGGTGCCGGCGGCGGAGTAGGCGTGGTCCTTGCGTGATGATTTGTTCGTATATTTTCAGGTTCCACAGTAGGTACATGTGAAAGGACAGTCATGGCTATCCCAAAGTTCAAGAATGAGGCACTCACAGATTTCTCCAAGGCCGCCAACCGGCGGGCGATGGAACAGTCCCTGAAAAAGGTCGCTGCGAAGCTCGGCAAAGAGCATCCCATCGTCATCGACGGAAAAGAGATACGTGCGAGCGAGACCTTCGCGTCGGTCAATCCGTCCGACCCGTCACAGGTGGTTGGCACATTCCAGAAGGGGGACGCAGCCCTTGCCCGGCAGGCTGTTGACGCCGCGTTGCATGCATTCGAAAGCTGGAAGTTCGTTCCGGCAAAGAAACGGGCCGAGTATCTGTTCAAGGCCGCGGCCCTTATGCGTAAACGGAAGCATGAGTTCAGCGCCTGCATGGTCTACGAGGTCGGCAAGACATGGCCGGAGGCGGATGCTGATACGGCCGAGGCGATCGACTTCATGGACTTCTACGCCCGTGAGATGCTGCGCATCGCGAAGGCGCCGGCCCTGGTGAAGATCCCCGGCGAGAAGAACGAGCTTCGCTATATCCCGCTCGGCGTCGGTGCCATCATCCCACCGTGGAACTTCCCTCTCGCGATCCTGGCCGGCATGGCGACTGCCGCCGTTGTGGCGGGCAACACGGTCGTCCTCAAACCCTCGAGCGACGCGCCCCTCATCGGGTGGATGTTCTTCCAGCTCATGAAAGAAGTGGGCCTCCCGAAGGGTGTCATCAATTTCGTGACCGGTCCCGGCGGAGCGGTGGGGAATACCCTCGTGGCGCATCCGCAGGTCCGGTTCGTCTCGTTCACCGGCTCGATGGAGGTCGGCATCCAGATCAACGAACTTGCCGCGAAGGTCCAGCCGGGACAGAAGTGGCTCAAGCGGGTCATTGCCGAAATGGGGGGCAAGGATGGTATCCTCGTCGACGACAAGACCGATATCGACGCTGCTGCAGCCGCAACGGTCGCCTCGGCCTTCGGGTTCCAGGGTCAGAAGTGCTCCGCCGCTTCACGAGCGATCGTGGTGGAAAAGGTCTACGATAAGTTCGTGCAGCTTGTGCGCGAAAAGACGGAAGCGCTCACCGTCGGCCCATCGCATCTGAAAGAGAACTTCATGGGGCCCGTCGTCAACCGCGCCTCGTACGAGAAGATCCTCACGTACATCGATACGGCCGTGCGCGAGGGCGGATGGCTCGTCGCAGGTGGTGGCACGACCGGCTCGTCAGGATACTTCATCCAGCCCACCGTTATCGCGGACGTGAAGCCGACCGACACCATCGCGCAGGAAGAGATCTTCGGCCCGGTGCTTGCCATCATCAAGGTGAAGGATTTCGACGAGGGGATGAAGGTCGCCAACGACACGCAGTTCGGCCTGACCGGCGGCGTGTTCACGAAAGACCGCACGAAGATAGAGCGGGCGAAGAACGAGTTCCATGTCGGCAACTTCTACGTCAATCGCAAGATAACCGGCGCGCTCGTCGGCGTCCATCCGTTCGGGGGCTTCAATATGTCCGGAACGGACTCGAAGGCAGGCGGGTATGATTACCTGCTGCTGCTGACGCAGGCGAAGCTCATCTCGGAGAAAGTCTGATCGGAAAGAAGGGCACGATAGTGCGGAGGGAGGCGGACGCGGGGAAGAACTGCGTCGCCTGCGGTTCTCTCTGTTCCTCTTCGAGCGATTTCTGCCCGTCATGCGGGACCCTCTTCCCGTCCGCCACCGGAGTCTTCTGTTCCAAGCACGGCTCCCGGCCGGCCAGAGCGGTCTGCGTGGTCTGTCAGGCCCCCTTCTGTGCCGAGTGCTGCAAGCTCATCGACGGCAGGGCGCTCTGCTCCAGCCATGCGGGAGTGAAGATCGAGCAGGATTTTGCGATGGTCTATTCGTCCACTGACATCAAGGACGCTGAACTGGCAAAGGCCATCCTCGATTCGAGAGGATTCCACGTCGTCGTGCGCGACTTCACGCCGATCGGGTATGTGTGGGACGGCGCAGGAGATACGGCGCTCTCTCGGAGCCTGCTGCGGAAGCAAGCGAAGGTCTTTGTCCCCATCCTGGACTACGAACGGGCGCTGATCGTCCTCAACGAGTGGAGCACCGGGCGGGAAGTGTCGACGGATGACGATGAATGGTAGTCCCGCTTCCGTCCCGTGTATCTGCGGCACGGAGAAGCGGAAGAAGCATCACAGAACATAGAATTCCAAACACGACGTTCAGTTCTATCGGAGCAAGGCATGAAGATCCATGAATATCAGGGCAAGGACATCCTCAAGAAGTTCGGCGTTGCCGTTCCGCTCGGCCAGGTAGCGTTCACGGAGGACGAGGCAGTGCGAGCTGCACAGAACATCGGCGGCAATGTCTGGGTCGTGAAGGCCCAGATCCACGCCGGCGGGCGTGGAAAGGGGGGCGGCGTCAAGCTGGCCCGCAGCATCGATGAAGTGCGCGAGCGTTCAGGGGAGATCCTGGGGATGCGCCTCGTGACACATCAGACAGGTTCGGAGGGCCGTATCGTCAAACGGCTCCTCGTCGAGCAGGGGATGAACATCGAACGTGAGCTCTACGTCGGCATCACGCTCGACCGGAGCACATCGCAGAACGTCGTGATGGCATCGACCGAGGGGGGCGTCGAGATCGAGAAGGTCGCGGCGGAGACGCCGGAGAAGATCCTCAAGGAGTTCATCCTTCCCGGCATCGGCATGCAGGCCTATCAGGCCCGCAACCTCTGCTTCGGCCTCGGCCTCAAGGGTGATGCGTTCAAGAACGGCGTGAAGTTCATGCTCGCACTCTATAAGGCCTACGAGGCGACCGATGCGTCGCTTGCGGAGATCAATCCTCTCGTCGTAACGAAAGAGGGGGAGGTCTACGCCCTCGATGCGAAGATCAATTTCGACGACAATGCGCTCTACCGGCATCCGGAGTTCGCCCAGTTGCGCGACCTTGACGAGGAGGACCCTCTCGAGGTCGAAGCATCCGCATCGAACCTGAACTATATCAAGCTCGACGGGAACGTCGGATGCATGGTGAACGGCGCTGGACTGGCAATGGGAACGATGGACATCATCAAGCTGGCGGGAGGCATGCCGGCGAACTTCCTCGATGTGGGGGGCGGCGCGAGCGCCACGACGGTCGAAGCGGGATTCAAGATCATCCTGAAGGACCCGAACGTCAAGGCTATCCTCATCAACATCTTCGGCGGTATCGTGCGGTGCGACCGTGTCGCCAACGGTGTCATCCAGGCTGCGCACAATGTTGAGGTGAAGGTGCCGATCGTGATCCGGCTGGCGGGAACGAACGCCGATATCGCGGCAGAGATCCTGAAGAAGTCCGGACTCAGGTTCCTCGTTGCGAACAGCTTCAAGGACGCAGCGCTGAAGGTGACGAAAGCGATAGCTGCGTGAGGACAGTAGACAGTAATCAGTGGTCAGTAGTCAGACCGTAGGTCGGGGAACGGAGTCCATCACCGCAGTATGATATCCTATTGAGAATCGAATGAGACCGATAATAATTGCTGGTAACTGGAAGATGTACAACGACCTGGAGGGGACGGAGAAGCTCGTCAGCGGGCTCATTTCCGGACTTACCTTCGATCTGAAGAATGTCCAGGTCATCATCTGTCCCCCGTTCACATCGCTCTCGCTTGCGTCGAAGCTCATCGAAGGAAGCCCGATCGGCCTTGGAGCGCAGAACATGTACCACGAGGATGAAGGGGCATTCACGGGTGAGGTGTCTCCGGGGATGATCCTGTCGGCCGGTTGTTCGCATGTGATCATCGGGCACTCCGAGCGACGGAAGATCTTCGGGGAGACAGACGCAGGCGTCAACACAAAAGTGAAGAAGGCACTCGCCTCGGGCCTCACGCCGATCATGTGCGTCGGCGAATCGCTCGTAGAACGTGAGAAGGGTGTGACGAACGATGTGGTGACCCGTCAGGTGAAGTCGGGGCTTGAAGGGCTGACCGCGGGACAAGCGGAAAGAGTGATCATCGCGTACGAGCCCGTCTGGGCGATCGGAACGGGCAAGACCGCGACACCCGGCCAGGCCCAGGAGGTGCACGCCACGATCCGGACGTTGCTGTCCTCGCTCCATGGCAGGGACGTTGCCTTGAGGATCGTCATTCAGTACGGCGGCAGCGTGAAGCCGGACAACGCAAGGGACCTTCTTGATCAGCCCGATATCGACGGCGCGCTCGTTGGAGGGGCCTGTCTCAAGGCGGATTCATTCCTCTGTATCGTAAAAAGTGGTATCCGGTAGGTATCCTCTTCAGTTTCTCTCTAATCCCTTATATGCGAAAGACTTAGCGGGGTGCACTTTCCGGCGCACCCCCTTCGTCTGATTGCAATCGCTCCCTTCCTTTCGTATATTGGCTCGATTATGCGGTTTCTGCTCTTTTGAGCTAGAAATCGCCTTTTTTCACTCTTTTTCGGGCCAATCATTGCCTCTTCTGAAGAAGATCCTTCGTTCCTCATATTTCTTTTTCCTGCTCCCCCTCATCACTGTCAGCGGGTACGGTCAGCTCCCGGTTCTTGAGAGCGGCGGTTCCCCCAAGCGCGTTCCCGACGCGGGCCTTTTCCCCCCGTCTGAAACCCGATCTTTGATCGATCTCTCCGGCGTTTGGGCCGTCTCTGCCGACGGCGAAGAATGGCAGGATGCATGGGTTCCTTCCTCCATCGACGCTACTGGCAGGTTCATCTTCCGCCGCACGGTCAACATCCCAGCGGACGTGCTGACGGGGAGAATGTTCAAGTTCGTCGGGCTGGGCATGAATCACGACGCCGAAGTGTTCGTGAACGATGTCTATGTCGGCCGGCATATCGGCGGATACACGTCGTTCGCGTTCGAGATACCGGCGGGCGTACTGCAACAGGGATCCGAGAATGCCATCGAGGTCATCGTCCACAACGAGCTTTCTGCCCGCTCGACTGTGCCCGTCAGGCAGCAATCGTGGGGATGGAGATCGTACGGCGGCATCGTCCGCGAGGCGTTCCTCGTCGCGCTCCCGCATCTCTGGGTGGACCAGATCGAGCCGGCATGCAGCTTTGACGCCGCTTCAGGTGCCGGCGTGGTGCGGTTGACGACCGTCATCTCGGGAGTGCGCTCCCGCCAGGAAGAGGGCGACTCTGTCCTCGTCGTCGATGCGTCGGAATCGTACCTGTACGAAGTGACCATCACCGATTCCCAGAGCGGCACCGAGGTCGCCCGGTCCGCGCCCCAGGTGTTCATCCCCGAGCCCAATAAGTCTATCGAACTTCGCACCTCCCTCACGGTCCCCGGTGCGAAGGTGTGGTATCCCGGTCGTCCGGACCTCTACGTCCTTCGTGCACGCGTGCTGACGCAGGACCGCCGCACGCAGGTCATCGTCGATGAGACGTCGCTGACGGTCGGATTTCCGCAGGTCACCTCGCGGGAAGGACGGTTCTACGAACGCGGCGCAGCCCTGCAGCTTCGCGGTATCGTGTGGCACGAGGAATCCTCCGAGAGCGGAGCGTCGCTCACATACGAGCAGATGGAGCGCGACATGGCGATGATCAAGTCGCTCGGGGCGAATGCCGTACGGTTCGCATTCCATCCACCGCATCCGTACCTGCTCGACCTCTGTTCCCGGTACGGACTCTACGCGTTCGTCGAGATCCCAGTGTGGAACGTCCCCGCGGCGGTCCTCGATCAGGAACCCTTCCGTGTCCTGGCCCAGCAATCGATCCGCGAGACGGTCGAACAGCTCCGCCACCATCCCGCCGTCATGGCATGGGGGCTCGGCGGGTCGCTGGACCCGGACGATGACCGCGTGGGCCAGTATGCTGTGTCGCTGCGGGCGACGGTAGAGTCGCTCGACCCGCGGCCTGTGTACATTGCTGAAGAACCGGGTGACGGCGACAGGACGACAGGGGCGCTCGACATCGCGGCGCTCATGGTCTCCGCATCGGACGTCAAGGAGTTCCGTACGACGCTGCGGTCTCTCAAGGTGACCTACGCCGACCGGCCCGCGGTGGTGATCTCGTATGGTGTGCAGGTGGAGCACGAGAACAGGAACGGTTACCGCGATCCGTGGTCGCAGGAGGCGCAGGCACGGTATTTCCTGCAGCACATCGCGGCCGTGAAAGAGAGCGGCTTCTCTGGCGGCTTCGTCGAGGCTTTTTCTGACTGGCGGGGGGACCGTCCTGTGCTGACCGTGCGGGGTGATGACCGGACACTCCATCCGCTCGGGCTGGTGAACACGGACCGGGAGAAGCGTCTGGCATTCGATGTTGTCCGGTCGCAGTACCAGGAGGAAAAGTTCTCCGCGATCCCGGCAGGAACATTCAAGGCACGGTTCCCGGCATCGCAGGTCATCGCAGGGCTCCTGCTCATCATTGTCTTCGGTTACCAGTATTCCTACAACCGCCGGTTCGGTGAGTCGGTGCGGCGGGCGTTGCTCCGCTCATACAACTTCTTCGCCGATCTGCGCGATCGCGGGGATGTACCGCCTGTTGCGACGTTCGTTTTGTCCGTCTGCCTGTCCATCACGCTCGGTGTGGTGCTGGCGAGCATGCTCTATCACTATCGAACGGATGCGACAGCAGATGCGGTCATGACGCTGCTGATCCCGTGGGACGGCCTGAAGCTGGAGATGATCAGGGCGTCATGGGACCCGATGTGGGGCATTGGGGTCTTCGCTGCCCTGTCGTTCCTGATGCTCCTCCTCTTCACGGGCCTCATCAAGGTCGTGTCCCTGATAGCCCGTGTCCGGCTTCGCTTGGCGACTGCCTGGAACATCACCATCTGGGGGGCGTTGCCGCTGATGGCCCTGAGCCCGGTCGGTATGAGCCTCTTCAAGATCATGGAAACACAGGCATTCGTCCTCCCGGTGGTCCTCCTCATCACGCTTGTCTGCCTGTGGGCCCTTGTCCGCATCATCAAGGGGACATCCGTTGTTCTCGACATGAGCACCATGAAGACCTACACGCTCGCCCTCGTCGTCTGTCTGGTCGTTGCAGGCGGCCTCTTCCTGATCGCCGAGAACCAGTGGGCCTTCTCAGCCTACCTTGAGCACCTCGACGCTGCTATTGGGGTTGCGCGCTAGTGTATCTCTCCAAACTCGATATCATCGGGTTCAAGTCCTTCGCGAACAAGATCCAGCTCAGGTTCGACGAGGGGATGACTGCCATCGTGGGCCCCAACGGCTGCGGAAAGACGAACGTCGTCGACGCCATCCGCTGGGCGCTGGGCGAACAGAAGCCGACGATGCTCCGGTCGGACAAGATGGAAGACGTCATCTTCAACGGCACCAAGTCGCGGAAGCCGCTCGGGATGGCCGAGGTGTCCATCACCATCGAGAACTCAAAAGGCATCCTGCCGTCCGAGTACACCGAGGTCACCATCACACGCCGCGTGTTCCGCTCGGGCGAGAGTGAGTACTTCATCAACAAGGCCCAATGCCGGCTGAAGGACATCCGCGACCTTTTCATGGACACCGGTATGGGCTCCGATGCCTACTCGGTCATTGAGCTGAAGATGGTCGAGCAGATCCTGAGCGAGAAGTCGGACGAGCGGCGGCGGCTCTTCGAAGAGTCTGCCGGTGTGACGAAGTACAAGCACCGCAGGAAAGAAGCGTACCGTCGCCTCGACCACGTCCGCGCAGACCTCGTACGTGTCAACGACATCCTTCGCGGGGTCGAAAAGCAGGTCTCGACCCTCGAGCGTCAGGCGGACAAGGCCGAGAAGCACAACGAGATATCGTCCGGTCTGCACGAGAAGGAGATCGAGCTCCTGGAGCGTGAATACCACGCAGCGCAGAAACGCATCGGCCCGCTCAAGCATGAGCTGAGTGTTGCGGTCGGTGAGAAGGACCGCATCGAGGTCGAGGTGAGGCAGGAGGAGGCCCTGCTCGATGTCCTGCGGTCGGAGCTGAACGAGCTCGAGGACGAGCTCCACGCTGCACAGGAAACGCTCACGTCGAAGCAGAACCAGATCCATTCGTACAAGCAGGACCAGGCCACAGCGCGCGAACGGCGGCGTTCGCTGGAAGATACGGCCGACCGGTACACGCAGGAGATCCGCGACCTCGAGCAGAGGATGCAGTCCCTGCGCGACGAGCGCTCGGCCATGGAGGTGGGACTGACGGCGCTCGGCCAGCGTATCGCAGAGGCCGAGGCAGAGTTTGCGCGGCGGTCGAAAGAGTTGCAGGCCTTCGAGGTGCAGCTCAACCAGAAGCGCACTGACCTCAAGACAGCCCAGGACCTTGTCATCAGCCTGCTCCAGTCGCTGGGCGACGTGAGGAATCGTGAAAGCCACGCTCGCGCGCGCATCGAGAACATCCGTGGGCGCGTCGGCTACACGTCGGAAGAGAGCCAGTCCTACCGGGACGAGATCACGGCTATCGTCGGGCGCATCGCAGAGATCACGCAGAAGCACAAGGACGTGCGCAAGCGTGCTGCGGAGGCGGAGGTGAGGGTCCACCAGTCCGAGGAATACAAGACATCGCTTCGCGCGTCGATCGACGAGCTGCGGCACCAGGAGTACGACCTGCGGGCGGCCCTCGAGCGCACACACGCCCGTATGGAGTTCCTGAAAGGCCTCGTCGAATCGATGGACGGCGTCTCGGACGGGGCCCGCTACCTGTTCAGCGTCGACGCCTGGAAGGCCCGGGTGCGGACGACCGTCGGAGAGACGGTCGAGACGGACCCCCGGTTCCGGATTGCGCTGGAGAATGCCCTCGGCGAGACGGTCGGGTTCGTCGTCGTCGACTCGGCCGACGCGGCATATGCGGCCATGGACCATCTCAAGCAGGAGCGGAAAGGACGCGCGACGTTCATCTGCCTCGACCGCATCCCGGCCATCGAGGACCATACGCCGAGGGTCAGCGGCAACGGCATTATCGGATGGGCGAGGGATCTCGTCACGGTCGACGCGGTCTACGACCGGCTCATGACCTACCTGCTGAAGCACACACTGCTCGTCGAGGACATCGATGCTGCCCGGAGGGTCACGGCAGAGCATGCGGACATCCGGTGCATCACGCTCGACGGCGACGTCGTGACGGCGCGTGAGGTCATCCGTGGCGGCAGCCCGCGTCAGGACGAGGGAGGACACCTCTCGAAGAAGGCCCAGATCGAGGAGATGGAGCATGAGGCCGCACGGCTGAAGGAAGAGCGGAAGACCCTCCTCGCAGAGATCGCGACACAGAAGAAGCGGCTCGAAGAGGTCGGCACGAAGGACCTTGTGGAGGACGCCCGGTCGCTCGAGCAGGAGAAGGTGCAGCTCGAAGTGACCATCGCTCAGCTCGAGTTCGAGAAGAAGCGCGCCGAGGAGAGCATCGTCCGGAACGAGAGCGAGGGCGTGAAGCTCTCCGCGGAAATGGAAGAGCTCCAGAAGGCGCTCGCAGAGCTCACGCCGCAGGTACAGAAGCTTGACGCGGAAAAGACCAACGCAGAACAGGAGGTCGGCTCGACGGTCTCTGAGCTGGAGACGATGGAGGTGCTTTGGCAGGAACATTCGAACCGGGCCGGAGAGGCCAATGTTGCCCTGATGAACATCCGGGGGGAGGAGCGATCAGTGCGCGAGCGGATCGAGCATGCCGGCGCGACGATCGCCACGATGGAGGCCACGGTGGCGCAACGATTCCGGCAGATCGAGGAGGCCAAGAAAGAGGCCGAGAACCTCCGGTCGGCGATCGAGGAGACAGAAAAGGCCCTCGAATCGGCGCAGCTCGAGTTCTCCTTCGAGGCGGACCGCAAGAAGGTTGTCGATAAGGACCATGCGGCAAAGCGCTCCCAGATCCACGCCATCGAACTGAAGCTCAAGGACGAGCGCCTGCGGCAACAGGGATCGCTCAAGGCGGCGCACGACCTGGAGCTCAAGATCCATGACCTCGAATCCAAGGCGGCCGCCCTTGTCGAGCGTGCGCAGGACGAGTTCTCGCTCACGCTCGGGAAGCGGACCTTCGATGATGACGAGGCGTTCGACCTCGCTGCCGCCCGCGAAGAGATCCACATCCTCAAAGAGAAGCTCCGCACCCTCGGCCCCGTCAACTTCGCTGCGTTCGACGAGTTCAAGAGCGAAAAGGAACGGCTGGATTTCATGGTCGCCCAGCGGAACGACCTGGAGGAATCCGAACGGACGCTCCTTGAGACCATCGACGAGATCAACACAACAGCGCAGCGCCAGTTCATGGAGACGTTCGAGAAGATCAGAGAGAACTTCATCATGACCTTCAAGGGGCTGTTCGACGAGGGCGATGAAGCGGACCTGATCCTGGAGGAGGACGCGGACCCGCTCGAGGCCCGCATTGCGATCATGGCGAAGCCGCGCGGCAAGAGGCCGACCTCCATCGACCTTCTTTCCGGCGGTGAGAAGACGCTCACGGCCATCGCGTTGCTGTTCGCCATCTATCTTGTGAAACCGAGCCCGTTCTGCATTCTCGACGAGGTGGACGCTCCGCTGGACGACATGAACATCGACCGGTTCACGAGGATCATCCGGCGGTTCTCCGACAATACACAGTTCGTCATCGTCACGCACAACAAGCGGACAATGGAGGCGGCGAACGCGATGTACGGCGTGACGCAGGAAGAAGAGGGAGTGTCGAAGCTCGTCTCGGTACGGTTCAACGAGGCGACCTCCAACTGATGGCACTCCGCATCTTCTGCGATTTCGACGGCACGATCGTCCATGAGGATGTCGGCAATCGGTTCTTCCGGACATTCGGCGGCCCGGCGGCGGAGCGAGCCGTCGAAGGCTACCGGTCCGGTTCACTCAACGCCCGGCAGTGCCTCGAGGCGGAGAGCCGGACCGTCGCGCATGTCACTCAGGACCAGCTCGAGGAATTCGTCGACCAGTTCCGGGTGGATCAGACCTTCGGCGGTTTTCTGGACTGGTGCGACGGACATGGGGCCATGGTGACGGTGGTGAGCGACGGTCTCGACATCTATGTGAACAGGATCCTGCGGTCGGCCGGATTCGGCCACCTGCAGGTGTTCGCGAATGCGGCAGCTTTCGATCCGGCAACAACGGCAGGTATGAAGGTCTCCTTTCCGTACCGCGATGAGGTATGTGAGGAGTGTGCCAACTGCAAACGGAACCATGTCGTGACGCTGAGCGCTGATGATGATGTCGTGGTCTACATCGGGGACGGCTTGTCCGACCGGTGTTCAGTGGAATATGCCGACATCGTGTTCGCGCGGGGATCGCTCATTGCGCACTGCCAGGCGAAGAACATCACCTACCACACGTTCCGCAGTTTCGGCGAGGTGAAGATGCGTCTTGCCGCGCTGGCGGAGCAGCGCGGATTGAAACAACGGCGTGAGGCGGTCATGGCCCGCCGCGCTGTTTTCCAGCGGGGCTGAACAGGATCATGGCAGACATCAGGGACAAGCTCTTCACGTGGCGCAGCTACATGCCCATTCCGTTCATCCTTGCAGCTCTCGGATGGGCGGACCCAACGCCTGTGTCCATGGCCGTCGGGGCGGCCATCGCGTTGCTCGGTGAGTTCCTTCGGTACTGGGGAGTGTCCTACGCCGGGAGTCTCACACGGGTGACTGGCAGTGTGGGGGCGCCGGACGTGATCGTCTCGGGGCCGTTCGCGCGTGTGCGGAACCCGCTGTATATCGGGAACATCCTGCTGTACACAGGCGTCGCCGTAATGTCGCAGGCACTCTGGCCCTGGCTCGCTGTCGTGACGTTCGTCTTTTTCTGCGTTCAGTACGCCCTCATCGTCTCGCGCGAGGAGGAGTTCCTGGCGGGGGAGTTCGGCGACCAGTATGCTGAATACAAGAAGAATGTGCCGCGGTTCCTGCCGCGGGTGATTCCATACCGGCACCCGGTGCAGGAGAAGCAGCGTCCGGACTGGAAAGCGGGGGCACGGTCCGAGCGGCGAACGTTCCAGGCGATCGGGACGGTGACCGTCCTTCTTCTTATCGCCTGGGGGATACGGACGTATGGTTGAGCGTGTGATGATGATCGTGGGGGAGGCCTCCGGGGACCTCCACGCGTCAGGTGTCATCCGGGAGATGAGGAAGCATCATCCGGATGTCGAGGTCTATGGTATCGGCGGCGACAAAATGGTCGCCGAGGGCTTCAAGCTGATCTACCATATCCGTGAGCTCAACTTCATGGGCTTCGTGGAGGTGATCAGGCATCTCCCGACGATCCGGGCCGTGACGTTCACGCTCGAACAGATCATCAGGCTGAAACGTCCCGACGTGCTGGTGCTCGTCGATTACCCCGGGTTCAATCTCCGGTTCGCGAAGATCGCGAAGAAACACGGCATCAGGGTCGTCTACTATATCAGCCCGCAGGTGTGGGCATGGCATCGCTCGCGCGTCACGCAGATCCGGAAACGGGTGGACAGGATGCTCGTCATCTTTCCGTTCGAAGTGCCGTTCTATGAGAAGGAAGGGGTGCCCGTGGAGTTCGTGGGACATCCGCTCCTCGAGGTCGTCGAATCGACGATGGAGGACCGGCACTTCCGCAAACGGTTCGGCCTCGACCCCGAGAAGCCCATCCTTGCCGTGCTCCCCGGAAGCAGGCGGCAGGAGATCGATATGATCCTTCCGGCGATGCTGTCGGCAGCGAAAGCGGTCGCACGCGAGCGCGGCATGCAGGTCGCCATCGGTGTGGCACCGACGCTCGAAGAGGGATATTTCAGGACGATGCATGCGACCGGCGACGTTCCGCTCGTGCGGGGCGGGACGTACGATCTGATGCACCACGCGGCGTTCGCGATGGTCACCTCAGGCACGGCGACCCTGGAGACAGCGCTGTTCACGACGCCGATGGTCGTGGTCTACCGCACGTCGTGGCTGACGTACCTCATCGGGAGGCTGCTCATCCGAGTCAGGAATATTGGCCTTGTGAACATCGTTGCCGGCCGGACTATCGTTCCTGAATGCATCCAGCATCGTGCGACAGCACGGCACCTTGCAGAGACGGTCATGGCCCTTCTTGAGGATGACGGCAGGCTCGCATCGATGCGGCGGGAACTCGCGGCGGTACGCGACCTCCTTGGAACGACGGGAGCGTCGGGCAGGGTGGCCGAGAAGGTCATGGCGGAGGCGTGAGCCGGGGACCTGTGCGACCTCTCCTGCTCCCGGCATCGTGGCTCTACGGAGGCGTTATCGCGCTCCGCAACGCAGCGTTCGACAGCGGCCTCTTCCGAACGCACGACGTTGGCATCCCCGTCATCTCTGTGGGGAACATCTCCGCAGGGGGAACGGGCAAGACCCCGCTCGTCGAAGAGACCGCCCGCATGCTGGCGAAGCATGGGGTCCGCACGGGGATCCTGAGCAGAGGGTACGGCCGGGAGAGCGTGGGATTCCGGTGGGTGCGGCGCGGGACGACGGTGGACACAGACAGCCAGCAATGCGGCGATGAGCCGGTGCAGCTGGCGCTCAACCTGCGAGAGGCCTTCGTGGCCGTGTGTGAGGATAGGGTGGAGGGGGCAC
Source organism: uncultured Ignavibacteriaceae bacterium (assembly GCA_964534125.1). Classification (GTDB taxonomy): domain Bacteria; phylum Bacteroidota; class Ignavibacteria; order UBA10030; family UBA10030; genus 2-02-FULL-55-14. The sequence continues at coordinate 23,174 of CAZHOJ010000012.1, read as the reverse complement.
AGACGATGATCGCAGAAGAGGGCATCGGAGCACTGGTGCTGGACGATGCGTTCCAGCACAGATGGATCGGACGCTGCTACGACGTCGTCGTCATGACTGCACCGGAAGTTCTTGAGCGTGGCGTGCTGCTCCCGGCCGGGCGGTTGCGGGAGCCGATGAGCTCGCTCCGGCGTGCACAGGCGGTCGTTGTCACAGGATGTGTACAGGACAATCTGTGCATGAAGTTGAGAGAACGGCTCGGGTCCCTGACCGATCTGGACATTTTCTATACGTACCCCGTCCTGACGGGATTCCGGGACGCGGTGTCGGACAGGTTCTTCGACGCGAAGCAGCTGGCCCGGAAGCGGATTCTTGCGGTATCGGGCATCGGGAATCCGTCGTCGTTCCGCGAGTCGCTGGCCCGGGCGGGGATGGATGTCGTATCGCACATCGCGTTCGGTGACCATCATGAGTTCACGCCGGGCGACTTGTACGCGCTGAGAGACGAATGCCGCAGGGAGACCTGCGACGCCGTGGTGATGACCCAGAAGGATGTTGTGCGTCTGAAGAAGGATGCGGCTGCCGGTGTCCTCAAGGGAGTGAGCGTATACTATGCGCTCATGCGTCTCGAATGGATCGGCGGAGGCAGTGCATATGAGCGGGAGATCAGTACGATGGTGACACACCGAAAGGACACATAACCGACGTGGGACTGGCATTCAAATCGTCCGAGTTCCTGACCCTCGGGGTCGAGGTGGAGCTCCAGATCATCGATCCGGACTCCAAGGACCTCACGCCAGGCTCTCCGCGTATCTTCGAGAAGCTTGGCGGTGTGCAGGACCACCTCAAACCGGAACTCCTGCAGGCGATGATCGAGGTAAGCACGAAGGTCTGCCGGTCGGTGCAGGAGGTTGAAAAGGACCTGGGCCAACGCCTCGGACAGTTGCGTGAGCTGGGCAAAGAGCTCGGGTTGACGTTCGCGACGTCCGGATCGCATCCCTTCGCGCGGCATCGGGAACGCATCATCTATCCGGCAGAACGGTATTCGTACCTCATCGACCGGAACAGATGGATCGCCCGCCGGCTGATGATCTTCGGCCTCCATGTGCATGTCGGCATGCGGAATGCGCACCACGCGATGGCGATGAACAATGCAATGGCATACTGCCTGCCGCATCTCCTGGGAGTGTCTGCAAGCTCTCCATTCTGGCAGGGTTCGGACACCGGCCTTGCATCTGCGCGGACGACCGTCTTCGAGGCATTGCCGACCGGAGGGCATCCGGAGGTGTTCTCCACATGGGAAGCGTTCGAGGCATTCTACGACGCCCTCATCGAATCCCGGTCCATCACATCCATCAAGGACATCTGGTGGGACATCAGGCCGCATCCGGACTACGGTACGGTCGAACTTCGTGTGTGTGACGGCCTGCCATCGCTCGAGGAGACGACCGCACTCGTCGCTTTTGTACAGGCACTCTACGCGTGGTTCGACGAGCGGTACCATGACGGTGATGTGGTCGATCCGCCGACGATGTGGATCGTCCGCGAGAACAAATGGAAATCGTCCCGCTACGGCCTGGACGCAGAGATCATTCTGAACCCGAAAGGGAAGACAGGACTGCTGCGCAACGAAGTGCTGGCGCTCATCGACAGGGTGCGGCCGTACGCCGTGAAGTTCGGAACAGAGGCCTATCTCGACACGCTCAAGCGCATCGTTGTGAACGGCCCGAGCTATGTGAGACAGCGAAAGGTCTTTGAACGGACGAACGATCTGGGAGCGGTGACGGACCTTCTCCTGCGCGAGTTCGAGGAAGGAAGGGCGATCTACGAATGAGTGGAAATGGAACACGGCCGATGCGCGTGCTGGTGACGGATAATTTCCGGCCGAAGCCGATCTTCGACTATTACCCCGAGTGGCTGACAGGCATCGAGCCGTCGCTCGAGATCGTGAAGGTCTCCTATCTCCTCAACAATCTCGACGAGGTGAACGCCGTCGATGGCGTGCTGCTCACGGGCGGGGGCGATATTCATCCGCAATACTACGGCAGGCCGGAGGCCATCGAGATCGTGGAAGAGGTGAACGAGCACCGCGACGAGTTCGAATTCAAGCTCGTGGACCGGGCGCTCGAACGGGACCTCCCCATCATGGCCGTATGCCGCGGAATGCAGCTCCTCAACGTCGCGCTGGGAGGCTCCATCATCGTTGACCTCCGCACCGCGGGGTACAACGACCATAGGAGCCCGATGGATGCACCGAACGTCCATCCGGTGCACATCGACCCTCACGCGATGCTGTATTTCGCGGCCGGGACGCCGCAGGTGGAGATCAACACGCTCCATCATCAGGCGCTCGACAAGCTCGGCCGGGGCATCAAGGCGGTCGCCATCTCGCCCGACGGTGTCGTCGAAGCGGTCGAATGGGCGCACAAGGACAATATGCCGTTCATGCTCGGGGTCCAGTGGCATCCGGAGCGGCATGCGGGAACGGAACTCTCCAGGAACATCGGCATGCTGTTCCTGAAAGATGTGCAACGCTACGCACTCATGACGATCGGACAGAATAACATACTCACAGCAGCATCGAAAGGATAGAACGACCAATGGGAACGAAGCAGAAGTACGTCTATTTCTTCGGCGGCAGGAAGGCCGAGGGAAGGGCTGACATGAAGGGCCTCCTGGGTGGAAAGGGTGCCAACCTCGCCGAGATGGTGAATATCGGCCTCCCCGTACCGCCGGGATTCACGATCTCCACGGAGGTCTGCACATACTACTACCAGCACAAGCGGACATACCCCTCGGTCCTGAAGAAGCAGGTCCTCGAGGCGATGAAGAAGGTGGAGAAGGCGATGGGGGCAACGTTCGGCGACAAGAAGAATCCGCTCCTCGTCTCGGTCCGCTCCGGCGCCCGCGCATCCATGCCCGGCATGATGGACACGATCCTCAACCTTGGCCTCAATGACACGACGGCCGATGCGCTCATCGCAAAGACCAACAATCCCCGGTTCGTTTACGATTCATACCGCCGGTTCGTCCAGATGTACGGCGATGTCGTTCTCGGACTTCGACCCGAGGGCAAGGATGCCATCGACCCGTTCGAGGAGATCATCGAGGGAGTCAAGCACCGGAAAGGCGTGAAGCTCGATACGGACCTCTCGACAGACGACCTGAAAGAGCTCGTCCAGTCCTTCAAGCGGGCCATCAAGGAGAAGACGGGCCATGAGTTCCCACAGAACCCGTTGGACCAGCTCTGGGGCGCCATTGGCGCAGTGTTCGGGTCGTGGATGAACGATCGTGCCATCGCCTACCGGAAGCTGTACGATATCCCTGAGTCGTGGGGAACGGCCGTCAATATCCAGTCGATGGTCTTCGGCAACATGGGCGAGGATTCGGGTACGGGCGTCGCATTCACGCGCGATGCGGCCACGGGCGAGAATGTTTTCTACGGCGAGTTCCTGATGAACGCGCAGGGAGAGGACGTCGTTGCCGGCACCCGCACCCCGCTTCCCATCAAGGAGCTGACGAAGTACAATAAGAAGGTCTACGACCAGCTGGAGAAGGTGCGCAAGACCCTCGAGAAGCACTACAAAGAGATGATGGACGTCGAGTTTACCATCCAGCAGGGAACGCTCTACATGCTGCAGTGCCGCGTCGGCAAGCGGACGGCGTTCGCCGCCATCAAGATCGCGGTGGACATGGTGGGCGAGAAGCTCATCTCTGACAAGGATGCACTGCTTCGCATCGAACCCGACGCGCTGAACCAGTTGCTCCGACCCATCTTCGACCTGAAGGAGAAGGCCACGGTCGTCGAGAGCGGTCGCCTGCTGGCCAAGGGATTGAACGCGGGACCCGGCGCGGCCACAGGCCGGGTGGTCTTCAACGCTCCCGATGCCGAGGCGTGGGCAAAGCGCGGCGAGAAGGTCATCCTCACCCGCATCGAGACCTCTCCGGAGGACATCAAGGGCATGGATGCCGCTGATGGCATCCTCACAGCCCGTGGCGGCATGACGTCGCACGCGGCGCTCGTCGCCCGACAGATGGGAAAGGTCTGCGTCGCCGGGTGCGATGAGCTGTCGATCAACTACGGCCAGCGCACGATGACGGTGAAGGGGAAGGTTATCCGTGAAGGGGACTGGATCTCCCTCGACGGTTCGACCGGCGAGGTCATCGAAGGCAAGCTGCAGACTCGCCCGTCGGAGGTCCTGCAGGTGCTGCTCGACAAGACGCTCGAGCCCTCCAAGGCTCCCGTCTATCAGGAATTCGCGAAGATCATGAAGTGGGCAGACACCCACCGCACGCTCCGCATTCGTACGAACGCAGACCAGCCCGACCAGTCGGCGAACGCCATCGCGTTCGGGGCCGAGGGCATCGGCCTGTGCCGCACGGAGCGCATGTTCTTCGGTGAAGGGAAGATCGGCCCGATGCGCGAGATGATCCTTGCGGACTCTCTCGCAGCGCGCACGGCGGCGCTGGCAAAATTGCTGCCGCTGCAGCAGAAGGACTTTGAGGGCATCTTCGAGGTCATGGCAGGCCGTCCGGTGACGATCCGTACCATCGACCCGCCGCTGCACGAGTTCCTCCCGCACGACGAGAAGTCACAGAAGCATCTCGCCTCACAGATGGGGATCAACGTGGAGAAGATACGGGAGCGGATCAGCGCCCTCCATGAGTTCAATCCCATGCTTGGATTCCGGGGCTGCCGTCTGGGCATCATCTACCCCGAGATCACCGAGATGCAGGCGCGTGCGATATTCCAGGCTGCCGCGGCGGTGAAGCAGCGCGGCATCAACGTCGAGCCAGAGGTGATGATCCCGCTCGTCGGGAACGTCAAGGAGCTCGAGGACCAGGCCGCCATCGTCCGGCGCGTTGCGGAAGAGGTCATCCGCTCGACCGGTGCTAAATTCAAGTACCTCGTGGGAACGATGATCGAGATCCCGCGCGGAGCCCTGACCGCCGACGAGATCGCCGGCGTTGCGGAGTTCTTCAGCTTCGGTACCAACGATCTGACGCAGACGACACTCGGTGTGAGCCGCGATGACGCAGCCCGGTTCCTCATGCCGTACGTCGAGCGCGAGATCTACGCAAAGGACCCGTTCGAGGTCATCGACCGGATCGGTGTGGGAGCGCTGATGAAGATCGCGGTGGAGAAGGGCCGGGAGACGAACGAGAAGATCAAGCTCGGCATCTGCGGTGAACATGGCGGCGATCCGTCCAGCATCGAGTTCTGTCACATCCTCGGGCTGAACTACGTCTCCTGCTCGCCGTTCCGCGTCCCGATCGCGCGACTCGCTGCTGCACGCGCTGCCCTGTGGCATGGCAGCAAGGCTGCGGCGAAGAAGCGGCCGGTTGCGAAGAAGGCGAAGCGGGCAACAAAGGCCGCACGACGGAAACGCTGACACATATGAATCCGACATCACGGGGGGAGTGACAGGCCGTCATCCCCCCGGCAGATGTCCTGAGTAACGAATGGCAGAAAGGGTACGAACACATGAAACTCTCTGATTTCCGGTATCCGCTTCCCCGCAATCTCGTGGCGAAGCATCCGGTCTCGCCGCGGGACCGGTCCCGCCTGATGGTCCTCGACCGTTCGGGCGAGGGGATAGAGGATCGGAAGTTCTCCGACGTTGCGCAGTTTTTCCAGAAGGGGGACTGCCTCGTCGTGAACGAAACACGGGTCTTCCAGGCCCGGCTGTACGGCAAGAAGGAGAAGACGAACGCCAAGATCGAGGTGTTCCTGCTGCGGGAGTTGAACGCAGAGGAGAACATCTGGGACGTTATCGTCGATCCGGCCCGGAAGGTGCGCATCGGGAATAAGATTTTCTTCGACAACGGCAAACTGTGGTGCGAGGTCATCGACAATACGACCTCCCGCGGCCGGACGGTCCGGTTCAACCACAAGGGGGACCTCTTCAAGATCATCGACCGCATCGGCATGACGCCGCTGCCGCCGTACATCAAGCGGGAGCCGACGAAGAAGGACAAGGAGCGCTACCAGACGGTGTATGCGAAGAATGTCGGGGCCGTTGCTGCGCCGACAGCGGGGCTGCATTTCACCAAAGGCCTGCTCTCCAAGATCCAGAAGAAGGGCGTGAAGGTCGTCCCGGTGACGCTCCACGTCAGCCTGGGGTCCTTCCGGCCGGTGGAGGTGGAAGACCTCACGAAGCACCGGATGGACTCGGAATACTACGAGATACCGGCAGAGACGGCGACGGTCATCAACAAGACCATTGACGGCAAGAAGAACGTCTTCGTTGTGGGGACAAGCACGTGTCGTGCGTTGGAGTCGAGCGTCACCTCCGATGGACATGTCAAACCGGCCAAAGGATGGACGGACAAGTTCATCTTCCCCCCATACGACTTCAAGATCGCCGATAAGCTCGTCACGAACTTTCATCTCCCGGAATCGACGCTCCTGATGATGGTCAGTGCGTTCGCGGGGCACGAATTCGCGATGCGGGCGTACAAGAAGGCGATGAAGGATGGGTACAGGTTCTATTCGTACGGAGATGCGATGTTGATCCTGTAGGAGGGTCGACAGTCGACAGTATTCAGTGGTCAGACTCCGGGGGATCGTCGGGGAGAGGCTCTTGTAAGGCCCGACGGTCAGTGCCATCACGTTGTCAAGGGCACTCCCGAGCCGCTCGTGTGCCGACTCAATACTGACATCTGACATACCGCTCCAGTCTGTCTACTGATATCTGACTACTGACTACTCATACCATACCATGTCTGCACATCGTCCAAAGGTCTTCGCGATCATTCCCGCTGCGGGCGCAGGTACGCGTCTGGGGTCGACGGTCAAGAAGCAGTTCCTGCCGCTGAAGGGAAAGCCGATCCTCGTGCACACCCTCCAGCAGTTCGAGCACTGCCCTGACATCGACGAGGTCGCCATCGCCGTTCCGGAGTCAGCACTGGTGGACGTGGAATCGTTCGTGTCCCGGTACCGTCTCCACAAGGTGAGCAAGGTCATCGCCGGCGGAGAGCAACGCCAGGACTCGGTCTACAATGTATTCCGCAAGCTTGCAGCGAAGGAAGCGGACATCATCATCGTCCATGACGGCGTCCGGCCGTTCGTCGACCCGAAGAAGATCTCGCAGGTCATCGACGTGTGCAGAGAACACCAGGCGGCCGTCCTTGCCGTCCAGCCGAAGGACACCATCCGGCGCTCCAACGGCGGTGGTTTCTTCGATGCGACGCTGGACAGGACCGCGATCTGGATGGTGCAGACCCCGCAGGCATTCAAAGCGGGATTGCTGAAGAAGGCGTACCGCAAAGCCAGAAAGGACCGATTCTACTCGACGGATGAAGCAGGACTCGTTGAATATTTCGGCACCAAGGCCCGCATCGTGGAAGGATCGTACGACAACATCAAGATAACGACCACAGAGGACCTCGAGCTTGGGACGCTCATCTATGAAAGGATGCATGGCAAACGGTGAAGTTGCCTTTCACCGGTGGGGATGGTACCTTACATAGTCTGCCCCGACGGGGGTATGATAAGCGGTCACTGAACTGGAGCATCCTGCATGGAAAATCTCGTCATCGTCGTCCTGCTGAGCTACATCGTTGGGTCAATCCCGACGAGCGTCATGCTCTCCAAGTGGAGGCATGGGTTCGATATCAGGACGAAGGGAAGCGGCAATGCCGGCGGGACGAACGTTTTCCGTGTGCTCGGGTGGAAGTCGGGCGTCTTCGTGATGCTCGTCGACCTCGGCAAAGGCCTTGTGGCGACGTCGCTCATCTCCCGGCTCTTCTGGGACCCCACGCTCCCGTTCTACAACACGACGCCCTTCGACGATTTCACCATCATTCAGATGATCTGCGGCGGATCTGCCATCATCGGCCATGTGTGGACCGTCTTCGCCGGCTTCCGTGGCGGCAAGGGCATCGCGACCGCTGCCGGCATGCTCCTGGGAATGGCCCCGACAGAGTTCGCGGTTTCCATACTTGTCTTCGCGACCGTCCTGTTCGCGTCCCGCTATGTGTCCCTCGGGTCTATCGCGGCCGCCATCGCCTTTCCGGTCACGCTCGTTGTCCGCTATAACATCTTCATGGACGAGATCCCAAGCTACGCGACGCTCATCTATTTCAGCATCGCGGTGGCGCTCTTTCTGCTGTACGCGCACCGAACGAACATCAAACGTCTTCTCACCGGTACGGAGAACAAGATCACGCTCCGTCCGAAACGCGAGACTGTCGATCTCGATCGCTGATCCACCGGGACCAGCACCCACGCTACTGGAATGAAGATCACCGTCCTTGGAGCCGGTAGCTGGGGGACGACCCTTGCGCTCGTCCTTGTCGAAAAAGGTCACCAGGTCACTCTCTGGACCTACAAGGAAACGCAGGCGGAGGTCCTCCGCACAAAACGGGAAAACCCCGATTTCCTCCCCGGTGTGTCCCTTCCGCCCCTTCTCGCAATCGCCACAGACATCGAAGAGGCCTGCGCGGACCGAGAGATGATCGTCGCAGCGGTTCCCGCGCAGTTCCTCCGCTCTGTTCTCGAAAAGATCCGCCACCTCGACCTCACCGAAACGGTCATCTGCAATGTCGCCAAAGGTATCGAGGCCACATCGCTCAAAACGATGTCGCAGGTGATGCTCGACGTCCTCGAACACGAGCGCAAGGAGAATCTCGCCATTCTCTCCGGACCGAGCCATGCCGAGGAGGTCTGCCGGAAGATGCCGACCGCCGTGGTCGCTGCGTCGTTCAAGCACAGGACGGCGAAGATCGTCCAGGAAGCGTTCATGACCTCGTACTTCCGCGTCTATGTGAACGACGATATCCTGGGCGTCGAGCTGGGCGGAGCGGTAAAGAACGTCATCGCTATCGCGGCGGGCATCTCGGATGGGGCCGGCTTCGGCGACAACACCAAGGCGGCCATCATGACGAGGGGCGTCTATGAGATCACCCGGCTGGGGGTAAAGATGGGGGCCCGTCCCATCACGTTCGCCGGTCTGACCGGCATCGGGGACCTCATCGTCACGTGCATGAGCCGGCACAGCCGCAACCGGCATGTGGGGGAGCAGATCGGCAAGGGGAGGAAACTCGACGATGTCATCAACGAAATGGTCATGGTCGCCGAGGGAGTCGCCACATCGAAGGCCATACACGAGCTTTCTATCAAGCACAACATCAACATGCCGATGGCTACGGAGGTCTATAGGGTCCTGTTCGAGGGAAAAGACCCTTACGAAGCGACCTTCGACCTCATGACCCGCGACGCCAAAGGCGAATAGCCCCCTTTCGGCCCGTTTCCTCGCATTCCTTTCTCCCCCGCCCCGTGGCTAAACCCGGGGGTCCCTCACCGTGTCAAAGACTCACGTTCGCGAAGGTACGAGACAGAACCTACATCGATTCGTATTCACAAGGAGTGCAACATGAAGACTAGAAATATTCTGATGCTTGTTTCGGCCATGGTTCTGGCCGTTTCGCTTATCGCGCAGGCACAGCCGGGACCCGGCATGGGGGGGAAGATCGCAAAGGAGCTGAACCTCTCGGACGAACAGGTCGCAAAGATCAAGGACCTTCGTTCGGACCATCAGAAGGATATGACAGACCATCAGGCTGCTATCAAGAAGGCACGGATCGATCTCCGGGACCTGATGACGGCGGAGATTCCGGATAAGGCGGCGATCACAAAGAAGATGAAGGAGATAGCTGACCTACGGCTGGCGCAGGAGAATGCGCGCGTCGACCAATGGTTCGCGGTTCGGTCGGTGCTGACCCCGGACCAGCAGAAGAAATGGAAAGAGGAGTTCGGACCGATGATGCGGGAACGAGCAGCGAGAGGATTCGACCGTCCCGGGTGCATGGAACAGCGGGGGGAGATGAGGCACGACGAACGCGGTGGTCGCCAGAGAGATAGGATGCACTGGTAGTCTGGAGAACACTCATACCTTAGAACCCCGTCGAATGACGGGGTTTTTTTTGTCCATCTCCGGACTGCTCACGAAGGTTCCGGGCTGGACCGCTCGTCGCCATCAGGTCGCGCGGTTACTATACGGCCTCAGCGTAAGCCGTGCTCGGTGGAGCGAAGCATAACGACCCTCTGGACCACGTCACGGAGTACCGCGGTGATGCTCGGAATTGCCGGTCCTGCGTCCCGAAGGCTTGGTGCCCGGTCGCGCAGCGAACATACGGTCACAAGGTTGACCTTGTCCGATCGACCGAATAAGAACGATCAGGCTGAGCGCGTTACGGGATACCGCGATGAGGCTCTGAATTGCCGGTCCTGCGTCCCGAAGGCTTGGTGCCCGGTCGCGCAGCGAACATACGGTCACAAGGTTGACCTTGTCCGATCGACCGAATAAGAACGATCAGGCTGAGCGTGCTACGGAATACCGCGGTGAGGCTGCCGATCCTACGTCTCAAATGGTCTTGGGCCCGGTCGCGTAGTTAACATACGGTCTCATGGTTGCCCTTGTCTGATCGACCGAATGAGAACGATCAGGCTGAGTGCGTCACGGAATACCGCGGTGAGGCTCGGAATTGCCGATCCTGCGTCTCACATGGTCTTGGGCCCGGTCGCGTAGTGAACATACGGTCTCATGGGTGCCCTCGTCTGATCGACCGAATGAGAACGATCAGGCTGAGTGCGTCACGGAATACCGCGGT
>CAZHOJ010000012.1:0-12481 GCA_964534125.1 uncultured Ignavibacteriaceae bacterium | reverse complement strand
GAGGCTCGGAATTGCCGATCCTGCGTCTCACATGGTCTTGGGCCCGGTCGCGCAGCGACCACATGAACTCAGGGTCGACCATTCATGGTCGACCCTTGGAGAACGACTTAGGGGAACGCGTCACGCAGTGACGCGGTGAACCTCCCGGAACGGCCACCACAACAGACCGAAAAGCCCTATCCCGATGATATCTGCACCCACCAGATACCACGGCCACTCGCCCATCATATCGAGGATCGATTCCCCGCCCGGGCGGCTGCACAGGTACATGTAGTTCGTTCCGAACGCAGCATTGAAGCCTCCCAGCAGAGCGGCGTAGATGTGGAGGACGACAATGGCCCTGATCAGCGAGCCCCTTCCTGGTGCAAATTCCCGTGACAGGACGAGGATCAGGAGGAGGGTCACGACGAGCCCATGCGACACGAAGAACTGTATGACCGGATACGACACACGAAGCCCCTGCACGTCGGGCATGAGAAGGGCGAGGGTCGTCCCGGCAAGACCGTAGTAGTACGCAAGCTCGCGTACAGGCTGCCAGCGGGTGAAGCATGAGAGTGCCGTCAGCCACACGACCACATCGCACAGATGAAGTGGCAGTATTCCGGGCCAGACAGGGAAGGGGCGCCGAAGCAGATATCCGTACCAGATCAGCTCGAGAACGACGAGGACTCCCGCACCCGCTCTCAGGATGATCGTGCGGCGGTTGGGATAATGCCGTGCATGGAGGCCAAGGGATGTGCCGAGGATGGCAATGGTGGACAGGATGATGATGTGAAGGGAAGAGAAGAGGGAGAAGGACATACAAGCGTGATCCTATCCGACATCTTCGGACGAGTTGTCCAATGATAACCGGGAAAATTGATGCTGAATTCTGACGGGAAAGTCAAGGATCGCGGCGAAGGTCAGGTCTTTTTGCGTCCGTCCTTCTGGTCGGTCTTCTCGTCCCCGGAGGATCTGCTGCGTCCCGTTGTGCGGACGGCCTCGTGAAGGATGTACTCGATCTGTCCGTTCACGCTCCGGAGTTCCTGGGCGGCCCAGCGTTCGAGCGCCTCGAAGAGGTCTCCGTCAAGCCGGAGAAGGAACCGCTTCTTTTCGTTCTTGGTCATTTGCTCTTCGTGTGTCAGGAAACATGCACGGATGCCTGGGATTGCCGGGTCGTTGTTGCAAGGTACCACACAAGGCACAGCATCCACGGAAGCTCCTCGTACGCCGCTGCCTTTGGCCCGATATGAATATCCGCCGATGCGAAAGAGAACACCTTCGACTCGAGTCGCACCAGTTCATGCCCCATCCGGCCCGTGAGCGTGAACCGGGTTGCCCACAGATTGAGCTCAAGCGTGAGCTTCTCGTGGCCCCGGTTCCGAAGGGTGATGGTGAGAGTTCTCGCGAACGGACCGACGGGGACTTCCGCCAATACGCTCCCTGTCGCCGCATCTTCGACGGTCAGCTTCGGCTTCCAGAATCCCGATTGCCGGAACCTCCACGATCCTTCGGGGCACGAAACCGTGGCCTCGTGCCCCAGCAAGGACGTGAAGGTCATCGTTCCGATCGTTACCTCCCCTGCTCGAAGCTCGTGGATCCCTTTCCAGATGCTTGTCTGTTTGACGGCCAGCACTGATCCGGCGTGAGAACGGATTCCGGTGATTGTCTGTCCAGACGTGCGCATGATCGTCCATCCCCCCTTACTGGTACAGCGTCCCCGTGTTGATGACCGGCTGAGCGTCCGACTCGGACACGAGAGCGACCATCAGGTTGTTCACCATCGTTGCCTTTTTGTCCTCGTCCAGTTCGACGATCTTCTGCTCGCTCAGCATCGTCAATGCATCCTGTACCATCCCCACTGCTCCTTCGACGATCTTCTTCCGGGCAGCAACGATGGCCTGTGCCTGCTGACGGCGGAGCATCGCCTGTGCGATCTCATGTGCATATGCCAGATGGCTTATGCGGGCTTCGAGGATCTCAACGCCGGCGATCTCAAGCCTGGTCTGGACCTGTTTCTGCAGCGCATCTGCGATCACCTGCGGGCTCCCGCGAAGCGAATCACGGTCGTCCTCGTGGGAATCGTACGGATATTCCGATGCAAGGGCCCGGATCGCCGTTTCGCTCTGCACGTCCACGAACTGTTCGTAGTTCTCGACGTCGAAGAGAGCGCTTGCGGTCTCGACCACTCTCCACACGACGACAGCCGCGATCTCGATGGGGTTGCCGTCATGGTCGTTCACCTTGATCTTCTCGCTGTTGAAGTTGTGGATCTTCAGCGAGATGGCCTTCTTGACGACGAAGGGATTGACGAACCAGAACCCGTTCTCCCGGACCGTGCCGGTATACTTGCCGAACAGCACGAGAGCCTTCGCCTCGTTGGGGTGGACGATGAAGAATCCACCCATGCAGATGATGAGCACGATGAACCATGGGATGATGCCCAAAAGGTACGTCGGGTCCTCCCAGTATGCGGCGGTATAAATGAGCCAAGCCTCGAGCCCGATGCCAAGGAACCAGGCGAACAGTGCCGCGAAACCGTTCAACTTCGTTGCTTTGCGTTCCGTTATCTTCTCCATGTCAGCCTCCTTGTGAATGCTATCGCAATGATATAATAATGATATCATTGTGTCAAGTGAAATCGGCAGGTCCCTGCGCGATTTAACATTGGGGTCTCGGTCCATCCGCCCTCAGGCCGAGCGAATCATTCGTATATTCAGCGCAACCATTTTCCACCGACCACGTACTATAAGGACTGACCAAGAACCCTTATGGAGGATCTTTTCATGCTTAAATCACTGCTCACTCTGAGCTGCGTTCTTCTGTTTCCCCTGGCCGTCCTGGCCCAGAAGAAGGCCGCGGCTGTGGAGGTTGACATTCCCTACGAGAAATTCACGCTCGACAACGGATTGACGCTCATCGTGCATGAGGACCGGAAGGCCCCCATCGTTGCCGTCAACATGTGGTACCACGTCGGGTCGAAGAACGAGAAGCCGGGCAAGAGCGGTTTTGCCCACCTGTTCGAGCATCTCATGTTCAACGGGTCCGAGAACTTCAACGACGACTATTTCAAGGTGCTCGAGAAGCTCGGTGCCACGGACCTGAACGGTACGACGAACGAGGACCGGACGAACTACTTCCAGAACGTCCCCACCTCAGCGCTCGACGTCGTCCTTTGGATGGAATCCGACCGCATGGGTCATCTGCTCGGCGCCATCACCCAGGCAAAGCTGGACGAGCAGCGCGGCGTGGTGCAGAACGAGAAGCGACAGGGGGAGAACCAGCCATATGGCCTGGTCGAGGACCTGATCACGAATTCCGTCTGGCCGAAGGGACATCCATACTCCTGGACGGTCATCGGCTCGATGGATGATCTGAACGCCGCCTCGATGGAGGATGTGCAGGACTGGTTCAAGACCTACTACGGACCGGCCAATGCGGTCATTGTCGTCGCCGGCGACATCGACTCGAAGACCGCCCTCGACAAGGTGAAGAAATTCTTCGGTGATATCCCCTCCGGCCCTCCGGTGGCGAAGTACGACACCTGGATCGCGAAACGCACCGGGTCCATCCGGCAGTCTATGCAGGACCGCGTTCCGCAGGCACGACTCCACAAAGTGTGGAACATCCCGCCCATGGGGACCGAGGAGTTCCAGCGGCTCGACCTGCTGACGGACATCCTTTCCTCCGGCAAGACCTCGCGGCTCTTTAAGCGGCTCGTGTATGATGAACAGGTGGCGACGGATGTCGCGGCATTCGTGGACGCCCGAGAGATCGCCAGCCTGCTGTATGTACGTGTGACGGCGAAGCCGGGCGAGGACCTCTCGAAGATCGAGACGATGGTCAACGAGGAGATGGCGAAACTACTGAAGGACGGGCCGACTGACAAGGAAGTGAAGCGCGTTCAGACCCAGTATGTTGCCAACTTCGTCCGTGGCGCTGAGCGCATCGGCGGTTTCGGGGGGAAGTCGGACATCCTGGCGATGAACGAGACCTACCACGGCTCTCCCGATTTTTACAGGACCACGCTGAAGCAGGTACAGTCGATCACCGCCGCCCAGATCAAGAAGGCCGGTCAGGACTGGCTCTCCGACGGCGACTATACACTCGAAGTATATCCTTTCCCGTCGTACATGGTCGCCCCGACCCTCCCCGGCATCCGCGACAAAGTGCCCGAGGCGGGCGAACCTCCGAAGGCGACCTTCCCGGCCATCCAGCGCACGACGCTGTCCAACGGCCTGAAGGTCATTCTGGCCGAGCGGGACGTCGTGCCTGTGGTGAACTTCTGGATGCAGTTCGACGCCGGCTATGCGGCCGACCAGTTCGCCAAGCCCGGAGCGGCGAACCTTGCGATGGCTATGATCGACGAAGGTACAAAGACGCGCACGGCGCTTGGGATCAGCGAGGAGCTGGCGATGCTCGGTGCAACGCTGGGTGCGGGGTCCAACCTCGACCAGTCGTCCGTGACGATGTCGGCCCTCAAGGCCAATCTCGACGCTTCGCTCGACCTGTTCGCGGACGTCATCCTGAATCCCGTTTTTCCGCAGGAGGACTTCGCGCGGCTGCAGAAGCAGGTGCTCGCGGGTATCCAGCGGGAGAAGGCGACCCCCATCCAGATGGCCCTGCGTGTCTTCCCGCGGCTCCTCTATGGCGAAGGCCATGCCTACAGCAATCCGCTGACCGGGTCGGGAACGGAGGAGTCTGTCTCCTCGATGAAGAGGGAGGACCTCCAGAAGTACCACAGCACATGGATCCGGCCGAATAACGCAACGCTCGTCGTGGTCGGTGCAACGACGATGGACGAGATCAAGCCGAAACTGGAGAAGCTGTTCAAGGGCTGGAAGTCCGGCGACGTGCCGGTCAAGAACATCGCCGAGGTGGGCCTTGTAACGAATCCCGCCGTCTATATCATGGACAAACCCGGCGCGCAGCAATCGATCATTTTTGCAGGGCACGTGGCCCCACCCGAGAACAATCCCCAGGCCATTGCCATCGATATGATGAACACCGCCCTCGGCGGCGCGTTCATCTCCCGCATCAACATGAACCTGCGTGAGGACAAGCACTGGGCCTACGGTGCATTCTCGATCCTCTGGTCGGCCAAAGCGCAGCGCCCCTTCTTCGCCTATGCTCCCGTGCAGACGGACAAGACGAAGGAGTCGATGATGGAGATCACGAAGGAATTCACGGGCGTGGTGAGCGACAAGCCGATCACGAACGAAGAGCTCGACCGCACGCGCGCAAGCAAGATCCTGGAACTTCCGGGTTCATGGGAGACGAACAACGCCGTCGGCGGAGCGATCAATAATCTCGTCCGCTACGGATATCCGGACGATTACTATGCGACGTATCCGGAAAAGGTGAGCAAGACATCGCTCTCGGACCTGAATGACGCGGCGAAGATGCTGGTGAAGCCGGGGAACCTCACATGGGTGGTGGTGGGTGACCGCTCGAAGATCGAGGAGAGCATCCGGTCGCTCAATTATGGGGAGATCAGGTTCCTGGACGGGGATGGGAACATACTGAAGTAGAGCGCTTTGAGAGTAGGCAGGAGATAGCAGGCGGGGGGCAGGAAAAGATATTGCGCCCTTCGCCTGCCGGTACCTGCATACTGCTTACTGCTCCTCTGTCTTTTCCACCGGATATTCTTCCCCCAGATAACCCCATTCCTCGAACGACCCGTCGTACAGCTTCACGGCATGGCCCAGAAGCCGGGCTGCGAGGAGGGCGACGCTGGCTTGTTGTCCGATATGGCAATAGGTCACAACAGTGCTCCCGGTCCTCACGCCCGCTCCTTCGAACGCCTTCTGCAGCTCATCTACTGATCTGAACCGGTTGAGACTGTCGACGATGGCCGAATACTGAACATTCACCGCACCGCGGATGTGTCCGCTTCGCGGTTGACCGGCGGGCCGGCCGTTGTAGTACACATCAGTCCTGGCGTCCACGATCGTTACTCCGGTGTCGTCCAGATGGTCCTTCACGAATTCCGCATCGGCGAAGACCTCCGGATGTGTCGAGAGGACGACATCCCCTTCGACAACCGTTGGTACGTCTGTCGAAACCTCTCCACCCGCGGCCTTCCACGCCTCGGTCCCTCCATCCAGGAGGAACGTCCGCTCAGCGAGGCCGAAGTACTGAAGCGTGTAGAGCGTTCTCGTCCCCGAGGTGATGGAGCGCCCCCCGAACGCGACGACGATACGGGAGTCTGTCCTGACGCTTGCCTCGCGAAGAAGAGCTTGAGCCTCCTCTAAGGACGGCAGCTCCGTTGCGCTCTCCGGTGTCGAGGGAGCGATCCCGCCCCACCACACGAAGCGCGCACCCGGTATGTGTCCCGATGCATAGTCCCGTCGTGCGGAAGCCACATGCAGGACCACGAGATCAGGGTCGCTGATGTGTTCCATCAGCCAGTCCGCTGATACAAGCGGGGACTGCTGTGCAGGAAGCGGCGCGATGAGCAGAAGGCCGAGGAGAAACGCAGGGATCGTCCGAGGCATACTTCCTCCTTACGATAGGATCGGAAAGCAGAGCACAGCCCATCGGGGGTGACAAGGCCAAAGCGCATGATAGGGCTTTTCCTTGTTTTTCGGGGGCCGAATTCATAGTTTCTACGCCAGAAGAATACAATGGTTGCCCACCCTCATACTGCCTCAGAGACGCTGGAATCGGCGTTTTCCCGCTTCCGAAAGGGCATCGTCGGTATCGATGCGTCCTTCGACGGGCCGTACGGACGCAGGCAGGTGACATACATCGACTGGACCGCAAGCGGGCGTCTCTACAGGCCTATCGAAGAGAAGCTGCTGAACGAGATGGGTCCGCTGGTCGGCAACACCCACTCGGAATCGAACATCACGGGCGGGGTGATGACCGAGGCATACCACCGCGCGCATGACATCATCAAACGCCACGTGAACGCCGCGAAGACCGACGCGCTGCTGTTCGTCGGCTTCGGCATGACATCCGCCGTCTGCAAGCTGCAGCGGATGCTGGGGCTGCGCATACCCGAGCAGGTGCAGGACAAGCTGGTGATCGCGCCGGACAAACGGCCGGTGGTGTTCGTCACGCACATGGAACACCACTCGAACCAGACATCGTGGGAAGAGACCATAGCTGATGTGGTCGTTCTGCCCGCGAAAGAGGACGGGCTTGTTGAACCGTCAGAGCTCGAACAGAAGCTGCAGGAGTTCCGCGACCGGCCGATGAAGATCGGCGCTTTCACGGCCTGTTCGAATGTGACGGGCATCTTCACGCCATACCATTCGCTCGCTCGCATCATGCATAAGCACGGCGGGCTCTGTTTCGTCGATCTTGCGGCCTGCGCTCCGTATGCCGACATCGACATGCATCCGGCCGATCCGCTCGGGAAGCTGGACGCGATCACCTTCTCTCCCCACAAATTCCTCGGCGGACCCGGCTCATCCGGAGTTCTTATTTTTGACTCGAGCCTCTACAACCTGAGGACGCCAGACCAACCGGGGGGAGGGACAGTGTTGTGGACGAATCCCTGGGGCGGGCACCGGTTCTACGATGACATCGAGCTCCGTGAAGATGGCGGCACGCCAGGTTTTCTGCAGGCCATCAAGGCGGCGCTTGCCGTCCAGCTCAAAGAGGAGATGGGGACCGGCAATATACACGACCGTGAGGCATACCTCGTGGCCAAGCTCTTTGCAGGCCTCAAGAGCATTCCCGGTCTGCATATCCTCGCCGACGGTGTCACCGACCGCCTGCCGATCATCTCTTTCTATATCGACGACATCCACTACAACCTCATCGTGCGGCTCCTGAACGACCGGTACGGCATCCAGGTCCGGGGCGGCTGTTCCTGTGCCGGCACCTACGGACACTATCTCCTTCATGTGGACCAGTCGACGTCGAAAGAGATCACCGAGCACATCGATCACGGTGACCTCTCAATGAAACCGGGATGGGTCCGTGCATCGCTGCATCCAACGACGCTGGACAGCGAAGCGGAGGCATTCATCTCAGCATTGCGCGAGATCCGGGAGCATGCGAAGGAATGGGAACGGGAGTACACCTATTCCCCCACGACGAACGAATATGTCCACACGAACGACCAGCACACCACCCGCAAGCTGGTGGATGCGTGGTTCGGAGAATAGACTCCGAGGCGCCGCGCTGCGATAGCGGCCACCAGCGCCGTACCAGATCCTCACACGCTCGACCCACCAGGAAGACCAGCAGTGTCAGCAAAACATCAGACCTCCGTCAGACCGCGTGCCCGTGATGCAGGGATCCCCTTCGAGGGGACGCCCGGCCGCTTCAATGCCATCACAGATGTCGGCGGTGTGGAGGTCGGCCATTCGACAGTGATCTTCGGTGACGGTCCACTGCAGGAGGGGAAGGGGCCTGCACGCACGGGAGTGACGGCCATCCATCCCCGGGGGAAGGATTCCGCTGATCAGGTGATGGCAGCGTGGTTTGCACTCAACGGGAACGGCGAAATGACCGGGACCTTGTGGGTCGAAGAATCGGGATTCCTCGAGGGCCCTGTTACGATCACGAACACGCACAGTGTCGGGACAGTGCGCGATGCGGTCATCCGGTGGCAGAGGAAGAAGCTCGGTGAGACGTTCCAGCCCTGGTCGCTTCCGGTGGTAGCGGAGACGTCGGACGCCTGGCTGAACGACATCAACGGGTTCCATGTTCGCGAGGAACATGTCCTTCAGGCGCTCCAGGGAGCTTCGGGCGGACCGGTTGTCGAGGGGAACGTCGGAGGCGGAACCGGGATGATCCTGCATGCCTTCAAAGGAGGGATCGGAACGGCGTCACGAACTATCAACGTGCACGGGACCGACTACACCATCGGCGTGCTGGTGCAAGGTAACTACGGGACAAGGCCGGAGCTCACGATAGCCGGCGTACCGGTGGGGAAGGAGATCGCAGACCTCCTGCCGACGATGGGGGATGTTGGCGGAGGGTCTGTCATCGCCATTGTCGCCACCGATGCGCCGCTGCTTCCGCATCAGCTGAAGCGTGTGGCGAAGCGGGTCACGCTTGGGGTAGGGAAGACCGGAGGCATAGGGGACAATTCCTCGGGAGACATCTTCCTCGCCTTCTCGACCGCCAATCCCGGCGCAAGCCGGAAGGATGCCGTTGCATCTCTGACGATGCTTCCGAACAACGATCTCGGGAAGGTCTTCGCAGCGACTATCCAGGCGACCGAGGAAGCGGTGATCAATGCCATGGTAGCGGCGGAGACGATGACGGGGAGGGACGGGAACACGGTATATGCGATGCCGGTGGAGAGGGTGAGGGAGGTTTTGGGGAGGTATGGGAGACGCACATAGAGGACGTCAGATGAATTCTACGTACCGGATCTGATCGATGTACGTCACCCCGGCATGCTTCTGGCCGGGGTCGCCTTTGTGGGCGAACATAGATCCAAGATGGCGACCCCCGCCAACAACATGCGGGGGTGACGAGGGGCCTATTGCACTTGGGTCTGAGGATTCCTGGGGTCCACATTCCCATCGGTTGTCCCTCATCTTCCCCGTACATGCCACAGAGAGCCCCCGAGGAATCCCGTGTTCCTCAAGGGCTCTCTGTTCTTTTCCCCCCGATGATATCGGGTGCGTCTAACGTTCTGCGATCTTGTTCTTCGCGAGCGTGTAGAAGGTGATCAGGGCTGCGCCGCCGAACAGGAAGATCATCGCCGGGTAGACCGACTCTTCCCAGCCCAGCGTCTCATCGAGGTACGACGCAATGCCAATGCCCAGACCGATGGCCGCGAAGAAGAGGCCCCACTTCAGGTTCGAGAGGGGGCTGATGCGGCCGAAGCTGAACGAAGACTTGAGGTCCTCCGCCTTGACTCCTTTGTCGATCATTGCCATCCTTTCCAGGTGACGGCCGTCGAGGTACTTCCACACGACTGCCCCGATCGAGCCGAATATGATGAACACTACGAGAATTGGTCCCATGACTGCCTCCGATGATGCTGTGGTCTTATGATCCCTTTGTAATCTTTGACCACAGGTTTTTCGGGAAGGTTTCCTGAAACATTCCCGGCACGAGCGGGGTCAAAGGAGCAGGACCCAGAGGTCTCTTCCCGCTGTCCAGATGCGGCAATTTCAGGAGGTTTTCGGCACATCAGAGGAACGGGGATGTCCCATCAGAGCGAGCGATAAATCGCTACATTATTCCAGAGTCATGACAGCCGCGACCACGCATCCTGACAGCGATGAGGAGATCATCCACCGCATTCGCGGCGGGGACGCACGGTCATTCGCGCTGCTGGTGGACAGGCACAAGGAACGGGGGATGGCGCTCGCACACAGTATGCTGCGGAGCCGGGAAGAGGCGGAAGAGGCGCTCCAGGACGCATTCGTCAGGGCCTTCAGGGCTCTCCCGAAGTTCGAGATGAAGTCGTCGTTCGCGACATGGTTCTACCGTATCGTCTACAATGTATGTGCGACGCGTATGTCTCGTGCGAGGGAGGGGAGCAGTCACCTGTCGGACATCGACGGAGACCTCGTGGAGCGTCAGGAGGACACCGGGCCGCTCCCTGATGTGCAGTTCGAATCGGACCAGGCAGCGGCGATCATACGGGAGGAGATCGACAGGCTCCCGGAGGCCTACGGGACGACCTTCCTGCTGTTCGCAGTACACGAGAAGAGCTATGATGAGATTGTTGAGATCACCGGTGTCGCACTTGGCACAGTAAAAGCGCGTATTTTCAGGGCCCGGGCCATACTGCGTGATGCAGTGGCTGCGCAGCTTGAGCTGAGTGGCGGCCGGAACAAGAAGAAGGAACAGGCAGCATGAAACACCTCACTGAGCAGCAGATACAATCATTTGTCGACGCAACTGCCGACTATATGACGCAGGCCACCTGCACGAATCACCTCGCCACGTGTGAGCGGTGCCGGAGGGAAGTGGAGCTTCAGAAGGCACTTTTGAGGACGGCTCGGCGGTCGGGCCTGATGATGCCTTCGCGGTCGTTCACCCGCCGCGTGATGGCGAGCATCGTTCCGTCGAGGCGCCGGGTCGCTGTGCGGTGGGTGTTGGACAACATGGGGGCGATGTTCGCGATGATGGCCGTTCTGGGAGTGACCGGGTCTGTTGTGTTCGGAGACCGGTCCGAAGGCCTTACCATGCCGACACTGGACCTGACATCTGGGGCCGATGCCGCATCCAGGCTGTGGGAAGGATTTTCCGGTGTCGTCGGTAGCCTGCTGGGAATGGTCAACCTTCCGCCCATCTCCGGGGAGGGGAACCTAGTGCTGGTAGCCACGTCCGTCATTGCCCTGGTGTTGCTCGACAGAATGCTCCGGACGAAGATTGGGGCTCTGGTTCGAAGATAGGGGCTGGGAAACCGGGGAAATTCCCCGAATTCCTGGTCCCGCTCCCATCTCTCAGATTCTGCGAATTTCCGATCTCGTCTGTCCCCTCCGCGAAATCCCGACTCCCAACGCTGAACCTCCGATTTCCAAGGTAATCTCTCCACATCATCCACTTGACAAAGGAACTTCTGTCTTGTATATTTGTTATCACTCACACAGTAAGAGTGCTAATTGCCCTTAAGTCTATACGTTTCAATACTTTAACCAAACAATCAAATCACAGGAGATGCAGTCATGAAGATCAAGCCGTTGGCTGACCGTGTGGTGGTGAGGCCTTCCGAGGCGGAGGAGAAGACCAAGGGTGGCATCATCGTTCCTGACACCGCAAAAGAGAAGCCGGTGTGGGGGGAAGTGATCGCAGCAGGACCTGGCCGGATGAGCGATGACGGGAAGGTCATCCCGACCGAGGTGAAGGTCGGCGACAAGGTGCTGTATGGCAAATATTCCGGAACCGAAGTCACAATCGATGGCGAGGAGCTGCTCATTATGCGTGAGAGCGACCTCTTCGCGATCATGCCCAAGTAAGGAAAGGAGTTTACAGATATGAGCGCAAAGCTTATCGATTTCGACAGCGATGCCCGTTCGGCCCTTAAGCGGGGCGTGGACCAGCTGGCGAATGCAGTGAAGGTGACCCTCGGTCCGAAAGGCCGTAACGTGGTCATCGACAAGAAGTTCGGTGCGCCGACCGTCACAAAGGACGGCGTCACTGTTGCCAAGGAGATCGAGCTGACGGATCCCGTGGAGAACATGGGCGCGCAGATGGTCCGCGAGGTCGCTTCGAAGACCTCCGACGTTGCCGGCGACGGCACCACGACCGCGACCGTTCTCGCCCAGGCCATTGTTCGCGAGGGCCTGAAGAACGTCACGGCCGGTGCGAACCCGATGGACCTGAAGCGCGGCATCGACCTCGCGGTGAAGAAGGTCGTTGAAGAGCTGAAGGGTCTTTCGAAAAAGGTCGGCGACGACAAGGAAAAGATCGCCCAGGTCGGAACGATTTCCGCCAACAGCGATCGGACCATCGGCGACCTTATCGCGGACGCGATGGAGAAGGTCGGTAAGGACGGCGTCATCACCGTCGAGGAAGCGAAGGGAACGGAAACCGAGCTGGATGTGGTCGAGGGTATGCAGTTCGACCGCGGCTA
>CAZHOJ010000011.1:0-101047 GCA_964534125.1 uncultured Ignavibacteriaceae bacterium | reverse complement strand
ATGGCGACCCCCGCTTAAAACGTGCGGGGGTGACGTGGGGCTTGCGTGGGCTTCCTGCTGTGATGTTTACTCACTACGCCCATCTAGCCCTTCGTCATTCCCACATGTTTCTAGTGGGAATCGCCTTCCTTGACGGAAGGTCCGACAATGGCGACCCCCGCTTAAAACGTGCGGGGGTGACGTGGGGCTTGCGTGGGCTTCCCGCCAGCTTTTTGCCTGTCGAGGAAACTCCGAAGTCAGCCTTCTGCAAAGAACCCGGTACATCTGAAGGCAGACTTCTTGCTCCTCCGGCTCACGATTCACGGCTCACGATTCACGGTTCACGGTTCACGGTTCACGGTTTACAGTTGACTGTTCAGTGGTAGTTACCGAGCCCTTCGGGCAAATATCAACTGACAACGTGCAACTGACAATGACTGCCAACTGACAAAATACCCTTCGGGAACAAACCCTTCGGGAACTACCAATCGTCCCGCCTACACTACGTTGCGGCGGGCAGGCAACTATCAACTAACAAGGACTGACCCCTTTCGGGAACTGACAACTGACCCGCCTACACTACGTTGCGGCGGGCAGGCAACTATCAACTGACAAGGACTGCCAACTAACAAAATACCCTTCGGGAACAAACCCTTCGGGAACTACCAATCGTCAACTATCAACTAGCAATGATTGCCAACTGACAAAAGGAGAACTATAAAGAAGAGGGGGTCAACCTGGCAACATTTGCCCAGTACTCTCGTTGTTCCGGCGAACGTCGGTGTCTATGCAACCGCCTGCCTGTCGGCTCCATAGGCCACAATGTTCTTCGCCATATTGCCGAAGATGAAGACGTGGAAAGGATACAGGGAGTACCAGTACAATCTCCCGAACAGCCCCCGGGGCCGGAAGGTGGCGGTCTGCTCCAGAACGTCCCGGTCCCCTTCAGCGCGGATCCTGAACTCCAGCCACGCCTCGCCGGGAAGCTTCATCTCGGCGAACAGCAGCAGCCTCCTCTCCTTCCGGTCCGCAAGAAGCACGCGCCAGAAATCGAGCGCATCTCCCGCATGTATCGCTGCCGGGTTCGTCCGCCCGCGGCGCAACCCGACCCCTCCGGCAAGCTTGTCCAGGAATCCCCGCACCGCCCACAGCAGGTCCGCATAATACCATCCCCGGTCGCCTCCGATGCTCCAGAGGTTGTCGAGCACCCTGTCGCTGCCGGCAGGGATGGACACCCGCTGCCGGTCCGTGAAGCACCCGTGCTCCGGAACGCCGATCGTCGACGCCAGACTGTACACACGGCCCCCTGCCACCATGGCATCCTTCCAGCTCGACAGGACGTTGTGATGCTCGATACGGTCGAACGCGCGCCGGATGGCCTCCTCGAAGGTGACCAGCTGAACGGGGACGACAGAGCGGATGTCGTCGTTGCCGCAGACCACCTCGATCTTCATGCTGTCGACAAGGTTCACCGCCAGGTTGTAGGAGGTGGCCGTCACGAAGTAGAGCCAGTACGACGAGAGCCTCGGCGTCATCACCGGCAGCGTGATGATGGAACGGCGCAGTCCGCGGACCCGCGCCATGCCAAGGAGCATCTCCTTATACGTGAGGATGTCGGGACCCCCGATGTCGTACGTCTTCCCGAACGTCTCCTGTTTCAGCATGACGCCGGTCAGGTATTCGATCACGTTCCTGATGGCGATGGGCTGACAGCGGGTGTTGAGCCATTGCGGGGTGACCATCACCGGCAGCTTTTCCACCAGGTCGCGGATGATCTCGAACGACGCGCTGCCCGAGCCCAGAATGATCCCCGCCCGCAGCGTCGTCAGCGGTATCGGCCCGGATGCGAGCACGTCCTCCACCCGTTTCCGCGACCGGAGATGTTTGCTCAGCTCGTCGGAATTCGCCAGACCACCGAGATAGATGATCTGCTTCGCGGAGGTTCTCTGCACGAGGGAAACGAAGGTGTGCGCCGTGCGCTGCTCGAGCGATTCGAAGTCACCGCGCGTGGAGCTCATGGAGTGGACGAGGAAGAACGCGAGGTCGGTCTCCGGGGGGAAGGCTGGATCGTGCTGCGGATCGAGCAGATCGAGCTGAAGCACGCGGATACGGTCTGCACCTTCGGCCGGGGGTGAGAAGCGGGCCGCATCGCGCACGACGACCGTGACCGTATGCCCCTGCTGGAGCAGAACGGGCAGAAGTCTGCGGCCGATGTATCCGTTGGCGCCGGTCAGGAGAATGTTCATGCGGAAAGATGGGATGGAATGAGAAGAAAAGACAGGGCCAGGACAAGAAGGCCTTCGGAAACAAGCCCTTCGGGAACTACCAATCACCCCGCCTACACTACGTTGCGGCGGGCAGGCAACTATCAACTGACAAAAGGATAACTGACAATGCACTGGTGTAGTCCAAAATCATTCTGTTTCGACGTTGATAGTCGGCAGTTGTCTTTTCAGTGCTAATTGCTCGCTTGGCGCTTGTCAGTTCCCCCAAGGTGCCTCATATTGCCGCTTCGGTCTGACTAGAAGCCATCTCAAAAACATTTCTCGCCCGCCTGACTCGCGTCAGGCGAGGCAGGCAACGAGCGCAACGGTTGCATAGAGAGATCGCAACGTGGAAATCCTTCATTTTGTTATGTTTTGCGTTGCGTGCGCTGCTATCGTTGCGGGCTTTGCGAGAACCATCCTGTGTAGCCTATTTTTGAGATAGGTTCTACTGTCATCTGACTACTGATTACTCGTCGTTCCGGTTCACGATTCACGATCCCCGCCTCCTCAACCGATGTAAGAAAGTTCTAACATATCATGGATTTCGTGAGTTGCTCTTCTGAAGTGGCTTCTGTACAAGCACATCATGACGTACGGTGAGCGCCACCGCATAGCCGACGGGTGACCGCAGTCACTCCCCATCTTGACTCCGCGCGGCGCATAGCGTAACGTTTGTCAGGAGACCCAGGCATCAATCGCCCGGGCACACAACATCATGGCCAGTTCACGCATACGTGTCCTTCTCGTCGACGACGACGATTCGCTTCGCCTGACGGCAGAACATCTGCTATCAAAGACGACGGACTTCGAGATCCTCACCTGTGCGACCGGCGAGGCGGCCGTCGAACGGCTCCGCTCCGGCAGCATCGACGTGATGGTGCTCGACCACAAGATGCCCGGCATGACGGGGCTCAATGTGCTGCAGTGGATGCACGAACGGAAACAGATGGTGCCGACGCTGATGCTGACGGGGGAAGGCTCCGAACACATCGCCGTCGAGGCGCTGAAGATGGGTGCCTACGACTACATCCGCAAGGACCACCTGGAGCTCAAGCGCCTGCCGATCATCATCCGCGGACTGCACGAGCGCAAGCTGTTCCGGGATGAGCGGATACGGCGGGAACAGGAACGCCTGCGGAACGAGGAGCGGGAGTCGATCCAGCGCTCGATACAGGAAGCGATCG
The DNA here is from genome assembly GCA_964534125.1 of uncultured Ignavibacteriaceae bacterium. Taxonomy (GTDB): domain Bacteria; phylum Bacteroidota; class Ignavibacteria; order UBA10030; family UBA10030; genus 2-02-FULL-55-14. The sequence goes on along the minus strand of CAZHOJ010000011.1, from coordinate 97,617 downwards.
GGTTCCTGTCGGACCGGGTCAGGGCCTCGTACATGGAGACGTTCCGGCTCGTCCAGGAAGCGGAGCTCGCCACGCAGGAGAGCGCACGCTCAGGCGACGCCCTGAGCCGGGAAGAAGCATTCCTGAACCTGAGAACGTCGCTCGAACACATGCTGAACGAGATCAGGTCCCTGCTGGACCAGACATACCTGTTGCGCACAGATATGACATTGCGGAACATACCGAGGAGAGAGGAAGAGGGTGCGGGCAGACAACCGGTGCACAAGCCAGCAGAAGGGAAGTAACTGGAGGAAAACGCTAAATACTAAACGGGCCTGCTGAAAGACGCAGGCCAAAATGCTAACCAAATAGCAAATCTGAAATTCGAGATCCGAAACGCCTCATCAGGCGTTTTTCTTTTTTTGGCGCCAGGATTTCGTGAGGGTCAACTGTCACTGAGCAGAAGATGGTCTCTCGCCAAGCTCGCTAAGGGCGCAAAGAACATGTGTATCAGTGGCGAATATTTCTGTTCACCGTCTTTGCGGACTTAGCGCACTCTGCGAGAGGTACGCTTTAAAGAATCTCTCGCCAAGCTCGCAAAGAGCGCAAAGAACAGATCCCTGTTCATTTCCTTTGCGGACTTGGCGCACTTTGCGAGAGGCACGCTTTAAAGAATCTCTCGCCAAGCTCGCAAAGAGCGCAAAGGACAGATGTATCAGTGGTGAATATTTCTGTTCACCGTCTTTGCGGACTTAGCGCACTCTGCGAGAGGCACGCTTTAAAGAACCTCTCGCCAAGCTCGCAAAGAGCGCAAAGAACAGATCCCTGTCCATTTTCTTCGCGGACTTGGCGCACTTTGCGAGAGGCATGCTTTTTTGGGCGTTACTATTTCGTTCTTGGTTAGCATTTCTACCCCCTCGACCACTCGACTCGGCACTGTGCGCCTCGCTCGTGGCTCGGGGTGAAGTTTAGCATTTAGCATTTTCCATCCCCGCTATTCTTATTGTATCTGCATTTTCTCTTGAACTTCCGGGGATTTTCTTTTTTTATTCTCCGCATATCGGAGGAGTCATCATGAGAGAACTGTTCGTCCTTGCAGTATCTGTCCTCCTCAGCGCCACAGTGGCTGCGCAGGAGGGTCCGAAAGTGACGGGGGACAAGGCCGACCTGGCCTGTGACACATCCACCTTCTGCTTCCAGGTGCAGACCGAGGGGATCGCGGACATCACGATAGACCGGATCCGGTCCCGCACGGGGATCGCCCTCCGGAAGGCCGGCATGCATCCGGTCTATGTCAACGAATACCCGCAGATGCTCTTGCAGCTTCGTACGGACGGCAAAACATACCGGGCGAGTGTGGATTGGATCAAGGAAGAGTTCGCAGAACCGGTCTGGTCAGCGACACAGACCGGCGAAGGGGACTCTCCCCCGGAGATGGATCGCGCAGTGGAGGGACTGGTGAAACTGTTTCTGAAGGACTTTCTGGAGACGAATGCAGGATTATTGCAGAAGTAACGACTGGAGGCAACTGTCAACGTACAACCGACAACTGCCACTGAACAGAGAACTGACAACTGTTAAATGCTAAGCCTGGGACTTTGTAGGTCCCTTTTTTTGTTACCGATTGGCAGATGATAGTCCTTGTCGGTTGCTGGTTGGCTGTTGGCAATTCCACTGAAAAGCTACGTCTGCCCGCCGGTGATAAGTGGTGGGAAATGCTAAACAAACTGCAAAACTGAATTTATGAGTCTAAAACGCCTCCCGGGGCGTTTCTTCATTTGTGTCATGTCATTTGATGCACTCTCCGAAGCCTGCCTTCAGCAGGAACCTGGTACATCCGAAGGCAGATTTCTGAGGTTTTCCTGAGCTTCGAACCCCGGAGGGGTTCAACATTTCTTGTTCTTATCCCGGAAAGAGGATCTGAACCCTGTAAGGGTTCCATATCTCTCCCGGACCATATGGAACACCTACGGTGTTCGGACTTCTTGCGTCGGGCTTGGGTTAGAAAGCTGCGACCCCTACGGGGTCGACCGGCCTGACGTCTGAGTGTTGATGACACCGGAACGTAGATGCCGGTTGCCTGCAATCCACTATCCGGCTCAGGAACTCTGACATCAGCCTTCAGCGGAGAACATGGTACATCTGAAGGCAGACTTCTGTTGTCATCCCAGGAAGGCGACCCCTGTCTGACGGAACTGACACATCGATGAGCTCACTGAGGAACGACAACATAGAGTGACAGAGCGAGACTGAATACTTTCTCCGAGGGACCCTCTTTCTTCTCCCCGGTACGTTTATAGTAATTGTATGTGCCGTCAGAGTACAAGAATTCCAATCCTTGCGTGGTGGAATAGCTGCTCATCGGACGGTATTCGAAATCGATGGAGAAATACTTCCATGGTGTGATTTTGCATCCAAGCGTTGTTCCATACCGAAACATGGTATGTGACTTGTCGCCGGCATTGAGAAGGGTGTTTGGAATGTCGGAGGTGAAGGTGTAGCCCTGAAAAGAGCAGCCAAGCCCAAGTCCAAACGTGAAGGCAACCGGAATGCCGGAAATCGGTGTCAGATAGAGGTCCAGATCGAATAGCAACATCGAGTAGCTGATGTCCTTGTATATCGGATCGTACAAAGATGTGCCAATTCGGAAATTCTCGAGGCTTGTTGTCCAGAAATTCGCGCCGAGGTTTAGTCCTATCCCTTGAACCAGTGGTACGGCTGCCACACCAATACCGAAGGAGACCATCTTCTTAGCCTGGGATATCGGTATTTCGTTGTTGCCAAATTCGTCAAGCAATAATGCCATGTCGAATTTCGTATAACCCACCCGGACATAGACTCCGCCTGTAAACAGGTCGTCCTTGCTGTCTTGAGCAGACAAAGAAACGGGGAGCACATTGGTGCCGAGCACGACTACGCCAAGATATCTAATCCATCTGGATGGTTTCATAGCATCGCATTCATTCAAGATGTTACACGTGGAGCCGTCGCAACCGACGGCGAGGGACTGTCTGGTGTGATGCCCAGAATCGAAATAGACCGAATCATACTATCAAGACAGACTTCTGGTACGCCCCTTCTCCATTTCCCCCTACGGAACGTACTTCCACACATCACCCTTGGTGAGCGAATCCGCTCCCATGATCACGTATCCGGCAGCAGAGACAGCAAACGAGTGTGCCCGCTGACGCGGCCCGCCGGCAAAGTCCGCAGTCTCCGTCCAGGCGTTCGATGTTACATCATATGTCCACACATCATCGAAATATTCCGCTCCATCCCAGCCTCCGCCGACATACGCCCGCGTCCCGACGACGAAGGCAAACGAGCAGTTTCGTTCAGCACCCGGAAAGGGCGGACAGGCGCTCCATGCGTTCGTCCCGGGATCAAACGACCACATGTCCAGGCAATCGGCTGAAAGGCTGAAGCCGGTCACGATATACGCTTTCCCCCCAACTGAGAACGTCGCCGCGTCAAACCGTCCGACGCCGGGAAAATCCGTCTTCTTTGTCCACACATTGGTAGCCGGATCGTATTCGTAGAGGTCGTCCTCGTACGTGAACAAGCTTACGAATCCGGTGCCGATGTACCCCTTGCCTCCGGCGGAGAATCCCACTGCCCCGAAACGTGACGATCCGGGGAACGATGCCTTCTGGGTCCAGGTGTTCGCTGCGGGATCGTATTCCCAAAAATCCCTTCTGGTAGATCCGTCGGAACCGGTACCTACGTAGCCCTTCGATCCGATGGCAAAACCAACGGCCAATGATCGGGCCGATCCACCAAAATCTGCCTTACGCGTCCATTGGTCTGTTGCTGGATCGTACTCCCAAAAATCCTTGCAGAGATTCCCATCATTGCCGAGCCCCAGATAGCCCTTGTCTCCGATGGTGAATGCGACTGCTCCAACGCGGGCGGTCCCGGAAAAATTGCCGAGGTGGACCCACGTCCCCTGGCCGGATTCAGGTTCGGGATCTGTGGGGCCGGCCTCTTCCTTCTTGCAGCTGTTCAGAATGACCAGCACCGCACAGACGACCACAAACATGAGGGACCACGATGAACGACAACGGGAGGGGACGAATAAGAACGATGGCATATGGGCCTCCAAAGGATTTTGATATCGAAGGCGGGCAAGTGATGCTTGTTTCGGTGCAGATACCTCTCTGAATGATGCTCAGGGTGAGTCGAATAGAAACCAGAAGTCTGCCTCCGGCCGGGAGCCTGGTACGTCTTTTCTTGAAGGCGGGGAATCGCCTTCCATTGACTGAGGGTCCTTGAAAGGCGACCCCGTCTAGAAGCACGACGGGGTGACGTGGAGCTTGGCGGGCTTCGATTTTTAGGTAATCCAACATCCGCCGACTCCGTCCTCCGTGTCCCAATCCCCCAAAAAACCGGAAGTCTGTCCCCGACGCACACGAGCGTACGTCTGAAGGCAGACTTCTGGAACACCCTCATCTTTCTGAGCACTGAGTACTGCGAAGTCCGCACTATCCCCAGCTATTTCAAAAGAACCATCCTCTTCACCTGCACGAGATTCCCCGCCTCCATCTTGCACAAATAGATCCCGGCCGGGAATTTTTCCGCATTCCATATGGCCGAATGGATACCCGCGTCCCTCTCTCCACTGACCAGCACTGCCACCTCCTGCCCGAGCAGGTTCATTACAGATACTTTCACCCATCCTCTCTCCTTCATCCGCCATCCGATCTTTGTCGAAGGATTGAACGGATTCGGGTAGTTCTGCTCCAGCGCGTAATCCGTCACCTCCTCTCCTACCTCCACATCCAGCACCACCACTGTCCGTACGAAGAACGAATCAACACTCTGCACTGTTTCCTGTCCGTCCGTCACCAGCACATACCAATGATATTCGGCCGCGGGCAGAAGCGGCGACACGAAGGTCAACGTGTGCGATGTGTCTGTCAGGCCCGCCTCGGCGATGTCTGCACCCGGCCCGCGGAAAATGAGCGTGTAGGTCAGCGCGTCGCCATCCGGGTCGGTCGACGGATACCATCCAAAATGGATGACCGTCGAAGTGGTGACTCCAAGGATCACCGAGTCGCCATCAGCCGGGTATGCAAGCACCGGCGGTGTCGGAGGTAGATTGCCTGCCGTGGCGTAGGCGAAGAAGACCGAGGGGGCCGAGGCGACAGTAACTTCTCCGTCGAACGCACTCACCGTCCAGGAAAAGGATTGGTCAAGAGGGAGGTACAGCACGAGGTCCAGGTACAGCGTTGTGTCTGCGGTGGAGGCAAAGACCGTATCCACTCCCAGCCCCAGGATCTGCAGCCCGTACGAGAGCGGGTCTCCGTCAGGGTCGAAGGAAGGGTGCCATGTGAACTGGAAGGCTCCGGCCGTCCGGAAGTCTAACGAGTCCCCATCGGCCGGCGCGATCAGCACGGGAGCCGTCGGGGGCCTGTTCGGGATGGCCGACGTGTACAGGGTGAACCACTGCGATGCCAGCACGACCTCCTGTCCGTCCGTCACACTGATGGTCCATGCATAGGCCGACTCGGCCCAAAGCTGCGGCACGACGCTGAGCGTGACCGTCGTATCGTTGATGTCGGCGATCGTCGTGTCGATGCCCGGGCCGTTGAAGCTGAACGTATACAGCAGCGCATCCCCGTCCGGATCGTTGGATGCATACCAGTGGAACAGAATATCTGCAGGAGCGCTCTCTCCCATCTGCACCGTGTCCCCGTCTGCCGGTTCTGCGAGCACCGGAGCCGTTGGTGGGAAATTCAGCACGGTCGTCACTCCGTTGCTCACCGTCAGCGCCGTCGGCAGCCCCTCGTTGAGCATGAGCGACGAGATGGTCAGCGCCGTCCAGGTCTGCCCCGCCTCCGGCCTGACCTCGAACTGCAGCCTCAGCAGCACCGGCATTCCCTGGCCGTACATTCCCGAAGCTCCCGCGCCCGCTATTCTCAGCTCCGACGCAGCGGCGCTGTGCACGAACGTCCATCCGTGCGTGAGCGTCAGCTCATTCTCCAGTCCCACGTAGCGCAATACCGTCGTGTCGTACTGGACGACGCATTGAAGCGACGAGGCCTGCGGATCGAGCGGCACCGGGTCCATCATGAAGGGAACGTCGAACACGCCTCCGATCCTCGCTGTGAGGTCGGGGATCGAGATACGCGTGTCATACACCGTCACATCATCGCTCGCGCCGACCGCGCCCGTTACGTCACGCGCATACACGCGCGTCACGCCGCGCTTCAGCGCCGTGAGGCGTCCCGTTGCGTCGACCGACGCCACCGACGTATCGGACACCCACCACTCGAACGGAGCTGTTCCGCTGGAGAACGAAAAGTCTGTCTGCTCGCCCACGGTCGTTTCGAGCGTCGCGGGTGAGAGGGTGGCAACCTGCGGGTCCGAGACCTGCACATAGCCGTTCCGGCCGGCGCCCGGCAGGTCCTCGTTGAACAGCACGTCCGTCACTTCCAGCGTCCATCCGCCGTAGTGCCCTTCTACCGATGCGAAGTCTATGATGAGCAGCGGGCCCCCACCCTGAACGGGCGTCGACGAAGCGAACGAGACCTCGAGCACGCCGTTCGGCTTCACATTCCATACAGGGTCTGCACCAACGGCCGCCAGTCCCCCTGCTGCGCGTACGTCCGTCACATGTACATAATGTTCGACGAACCGGAACGTCGCCTTGCCGGCGAGCACGTTCAGTCCGGTCAGCGGGGAGGTCTCCACAGGAACGCTCATCAGCGGGGACGCATACATCGTCGTGTCGCGCACGATCATCCCGAACGGCCACACCCGCACGGGCGAGTCGCTGGTGTCTGTCAGTCCGGCGTTGTCGGTGATGATCACGTACGTCTGCCCATGCGCCAGGCCCGTGATGTTCCCGCTCTGGTCGATGGTCGCGACCGCGTGATTAGCCACATCGTACATGTACGGTTGTGTCCCTCCCCAGGCCCAGGTCTGTATCGTTTCGCCGACGTAGATCGGTTCCCTCTCATACTGCATGCTGAGCGCCGGAGGGTCGGTGATCCATACGTTGCCGTTGATGAACGCCGCCGCCGGGTCCCCCTCGTTGAAGAAGTTGTCGCTCACAGGGTCGAAATTGACCGCCGTGCCTCCCGCATGGAGCACCCTGAAGCGCAGGTAGAGCATCACCCCCTCTTCGTCGAGGCTTGCCCCTCCCCCTGCAGCAATGAGGACCTCGGCATCCGACAGGCGATTGAACGCCAGCTGGAAGCCTGCGCGTGCGGTCGAGGTGCCGTCAATAATGACCGAATCGACCGCAAGGTGATAGGGATTCCACTCGATGCGCAGCTGATACGCGTAGATGGTGCCGGGCGACACTCCTGAGAGGGTCACGGGGACAGTGATCGTCCCCCGTCCGGTGATCGACGTATCGGGCATCGATACGGTGACCCCCTGTGCGCGCAGCGAGGCCGCGCTCAGAAGGAGCACCGCGATCCACACAACTGATCGTTTCACGATGTCATCTCCGCGAAGAGAAGTGAATGAGCCGCAAAGAACGCATAGAACACAGACCGAAAAGAGATATCTCTTTTGTGCTCTTTGTGTTCTCTGCGGCCAATAATTCTTGAGGCCGCTTCTGGCGTGATCCTTCTCATCATCGCAGGAGCATGAGTTTTCGCGTCATCCGGAACTCTCCGGAGCGCATGAGGCAGATGTACGTGCCGCTCGTTACCTGCCGTCCCGCGTCATCCCGGCCGTCCCACACCGCAGTGTGTACGCCAGCGATCAGCTGGCCGCTCACCAGCGTCCGCACATGCTGGCCGAGCAGGTTGAAGATGACAACCTGCACATCGGCGTTGTCATCCGGCACGTCGAACCGTATGGTCGTCGTCGGGTTGAACGGGTTGGGATAGTTCTGCCGGAGCTCGTACGACACCGGCCGCCCGATCACTTCCACCACACCTGTCACAATGGAAGCGCTCAGGAGCGATTCGTTCGCCAGGAAATGTTCGACGGTGATCCCGGAGGTGACCGTACCCTGCACGTCGTTCGAAGCGGTCAGCCGTATCTCTGCGACCGTTCCCGCCTCACCCATCGCCGATGTTCCTGCGCAGGCGATGCGCAGCTCTCCGGGGGCGGAGACGGCATATTCGAGCGTCCTGCCCGCGGCGATCCCTGCCGGGACGACGCCCTCGACGGTGAAGATCTTCTCATCGAACCGAACGAATGCCTGGAATGAGGTCATGCCGGATGCGCCGGTTATCTGCAGCGGCAGACTGATTGCTGCCCCTCGCCCGACCGTTCCGGATGCAAGCGAAGCAGATGCCTGCACATCACCCGCCTTCAGCATGCCGTCGGCGAGGCGCAGACCGCCCGTTCCTTCCGTTCCTGCTGCAGGGAACGACGGGATGATGCCGACGACGTACTGGAGAATGAGCGAGGCATCGTATGCTGTTATTGCAACGGTATCCACTCCGCCGTTGCCGCTCACGTCGGCCACGCGCTTCTGCTTGTCGCTCAGCGAGTCCGGTCCTGTCTTGCTCACCACCCAGCGCAGGATCTTCGCCGCATCAAAGGCCTGGACCGAGCCGTTCAGGCTCACGTCGCCGATAACGGGATTTGCAGAACCCGCGGTGGTGAATGGCGTGTAGTTCACACCGTCCGTAACATCGTCGCCTGTGCCGTCCGGATTGCCGGTGTGCGTAGGCCCGTCGTTCGTCCCCCACCAGTTGTTCGTAGCGTCGATGGTGAACGAAAGGTCGGCGTTCTTGATGCCGTAGCCGCTATTCTGGTAGATATCTGAGTAATTGATGACCGGATCGGAAGCCCCCTGCACAAGTACGCCATGGTGGTTGCGCGTGATGGAAGCGTAGGTGACGGTGGGGCTTGCGTTCGAGGTCACGACGCCGCCCCATTGATCGTAGTTCCACCAGTTATGCCCCGCCCATCGGATGGCCACGTAGCTCAGGCGGCACAGGGGATCGAGCGACTCCCCTTCGAACAGGATGCCTGCCCAGGCGAGGCCGTCCATTGCCGGCACGGTCGCGGTGCCGTTGGCGTTCATATCTCCGCCATACGTGTCGTCACGGAAGTCGGTGAAGACGATGGTACTGTCGGGCGCGTCCTTCCCCTCGGCGATGAGCCCCTTCCGCACCGTCAGCCGCCTGCTCTCATAGAACTTGCACACGACGCCCGGTTCGATCGTCAACACTGCGCTCGTGCCGATGGAGTAGTCCTCGAAGAAGAAGTACGGGATCGCTTCGATGCCGGCGAACGTGCGCCGCAGGAGCGTGATGTCCTGTGCCAGCGTCTCGCCCAGCACACCGATGGCCCTGTACGTCGTGCCGGAGATCGTGTTGGCAAGCGTTGTTCTCGGGTATGAGACAAGGGATATCTTCAGCGGCGCGTAGACGAGATCGACGAACGCGCATGAATCGACCGCGGGCGTGGAGACCCCGTTCAGCCGGACTCCCCACTTGTCAGCCTCGAACCGCACCTTCCGGATCACGGGAGAGGCCTGCTGCAGGATGATGCCGTGCTCTTTGTACCGGATGACGGCGTTCCGGACAACGCAGGCGGCGTCTTCGCTCACGTCGTTGAACTCGACAGCGAAACGCCAATCCATCTGCGTCGGTATCGTCGACATCCCGTCCCCGTTCGTGTCCATCGGGTTACCGTACGAGTCGTCCCGCTCGTCCGTGAAGACCACCGGCTGCGCATCGGACCCGTTGACGATCAGCGTACCGCTCACCTTCAGTCCGGCCGGTCCCTTGAACACAACGCCGGCCGGGATCGTGATGACCGTACCGGAATTGACCGCCGGATCTCCGGTATAGCCGTTATAATAGAGGTAGTAGGTGATGTTCGTGTACCCGCCGAAGTTCCGCACCGGGACAGTGGCATCGACCGAGTAGTTCTCCGGCACGATACCGAGGGCCATGTTTCCCACATTGAGGGCCGTGTTGCCGGCAAAAGTCGGCTGGGAGAACATGCTCATCGTTACCGGCGTCAGGGTGATGTTGTAGAGCTTCGTGTTCGTGATCGACGGATTAGCGCTGCCGTAGATGCCGAACCCCGCCGACGAGGACTGTTCCAGCACACAGCTGTCGACCACGACCTTCGCGCTCGAGATGCGGACCATTGCCTGGTGCTTTTCATCGGTATCGTTCCACGAGTACGCACCGCCGTACCGGATGTCGCAGTGTCTCATCGAATTGACGCTGTCGCGCGACACGTCCTCGAACGAGATGGCCCACCAGTCTCCCTTGTTCGGGCTCGTTGCGTTCCCGTCGTTGTTCGTGTCGCCGCCGTTGGAATCGTCCTTGAGCGACGTGAAGATGATCTTCTGCGATGCGGTGCCGTTGGCGATAAGACCTCCCTCGACGGTGAGATAGCGATACACCCAGTCGGGAACGAACTTGACCACCACGCCCGGGTCGATGGTCAGCACCGCATTCTGTCCGATGGTCAGGTACTCGACGATATAGGCGATATTATTAATGCCCGCGACATCCCGCTTGAAGAGGCGTGCATCCGAGGAGAGCGTTCCCTCGAGGATCTTGATGCCCGAGCTCCGGTTGCCGGAGAAGACGATGCCGCTGTACGTCGGATTCGCCGTCAGCGATATTGCCAGCGGATCGAGCTGACAATTCTGTATCGTGACGTTCTGTACGACGGGCGTCGCACTCCCTTCGGCCGAGACGCCGTAGCGCTGGCTGTCGGTGATGAGCGAGTTGGAGATCTTCCCCCCCGCATCGGCGAACGTCACGAGCCCCCAGTTATCCGAGCCCGTGCCGCCGAACCGGATGGTGCAGCTGTCGAGGAGGCAGAACGCGTCGTCGCTCGTCCCCTGGAAGCGGATGGTCCGCCAGTTGCCATGTTGCGGCGAGGTGGCGTTGCCGTCGCCGTTTGTATCCGTCGGGTTCCCGACGTTGTCATCCTTGATGGAGGTGAAGGTCACTCGCCCACCGGCTATAGTCCCCTTGGCCTTGAGGCCGCCGTCGACGAAGATGCCCGCGTTGTTCGCCTTGACCACCACGCCGGGATCCACGGTCACATACGTCCCCGCGTTGATCGTCAGGTCCTCCAGCAGCAGGTAGGTGATGTTCGTGTATCCTGCCACGTTCCGCTGCGTGAGCGTACCGCTCAGTCCCAGCGGCTCGCCGATGATGCCGAGCGCCGTCCACGCCGTGTTGACGAACGTCAGGGCGGTGAGGGTCGGATTGGCCGAGACGGACATCGCTATCGGTGTGTATTGCGTGTTGGAGATGGTGGTGGACGAAACGGCCGGATTCGAGCCCTGGAAGGCATACAGGCCGTACTCAGCGTCGGAGATGATGCAGTTGGAGATGGTGGGGCTTGCGTTGATGAAGGTCACCGCCCCGCCGGAGATCCATCGCGTGTTATAATAGATGGACTGCATCGTTGCGAACCGGATGCGGCAGTAGTTCAGCACTGACGTCGGGTCGCTCCCCCCTTCGAACGTGATGCCGCCCCAGTCGTGACGCTCGGGATTGCTGTCGGTGCCGTCCTTGTTCGTGTCGAACGGGTTGCCGTAGATATCGTCCTTGGCCGAGGTGAACACGATCATGCTGTCCGCCGTGCCGCTTGCGACCAGTTTCCCCTGCACTACGATGCGCGAAGGATTCCAGGACCATTCGCTATGCCCCTTGATGACGATCCCTTTATTGATGGTGAGCGTCTTGCCCGACGGAATGACCAGCGTCTCCAAGAGCAGGTAGGTGACGTTCGGAATGGCGGTCACTGAGCGAATGGGGAGCATTGCGTTCGCAGGCAGGTCGCCCCCGAGAAGGCCGATGGCGTCGAACCGGTTGTCGGAGAAGGAGAAGGTATTGTTCGTGAAGACAGGAGACGACGAGAAGGACATGGCGATCGGAACGAGATAGCTCGACCCGATGGTGTTGTTTGAGAGCACGGGGTTCGACACGCCGCGAAGCATTGCACCGATGTAGTTGCTTGCGAAGTCACAGCTATCGATTGTGGGGCTGGCGTCGGTGGTCGTCACCGCTCCGTTATTCCCCCTGCCGCCGAATTGGAACGTGGCCCTCCGGACGATGCAGTTCGCATCTGCGCTTGCGTCGTCGAAGAAGAGGCCATACCAGTAGCTTTGCGCCGGGAAGGTGGCGGCCGCATCGGCATTGGAATCGCCGCCGGCATTGTCGTCCGTGTATGCCGTGAACAGGATGGTCGCGGCCACATCGGCCACTGCGGAGAAGCCGCCCTCGATGGTGAGTCCCACCCCCTCCCCGAACTTCAGGATGTTGCCCGACGCGACGGTGAGCGTGGCTCCTGTCCGTACGGTGATCCAGTTGAGGAACGCGTAGGGGATGTCGATCGCCGGGAGCGTCATGTTCACATACAGGTCGTTGAACGCGACCCTGAAAGCGTCGTGCGTGTTGCCGGTGAAGAGGTTCCCGCTTCCGGGGACGACCTGACACTTGCCGGCGTATGACACCGGCCAGGTGCACGAGAATATCTTCGTGTCCGCGATGAGCAGCGAATCGGTCTCGCTGGTCCCGCCCACGCGGATGCCGGAGTTCAACGACTGCGAGATCTCACATCCGCGAACGACAGCCGTACCGCCGAGGAGCCAGAGGGAGCCCTCTGTGTCGTTGTAGGTGCTTGCCGTACCGCCGTACTTGATCCGGCATGTATCGAACACCGCCCGTGCATGCACACCGTTGTCGCCCACTCTGATGTAGCTCCAGTCGCCCTTGGACGGCGATCCCCCGGCAGTGTCCTTCTCCGACGTGAAGACCGCGTGCCTGGCCATCACCGTTCCCGACACGTTGAAGTTGGTCCCCTGACGGAAGAGGACGACGACGCCGGAGTCGACGGTGAGCGTGTAGCCGGCATCGAGCCAGAGTGTGCCGGTAACGACGAAGGGACTATGTGCAAGGTCCCACGTGGAATCGGCCTGGATCCATCCGGACACGTTGGTCTGTGCGGTGACGAGCTGGATGGACAAAAGGGCGAGCAGAACGACCCGGTGTTTCATGGTCTTTCTCCGAAGATGGCGATGCGAATGCGTGATTGGGAACAGGTATGTGATGAGAGGCGGGCGCCTCTGTGCGAAGACGAAGGAGTGGCCAGACGCGGATGCCGCTTCACGACTGACGCTTTCAGATGGAAGGTGAAGAACCCGTGATACAGCGTATTCAATAGTACTTGTGCGATAGTGCGGAATCAATGAGCAAAGGTGATACCACGCACATATACTTTCTGACGAACGGGATGAACGGAAGAACCTGTTCCTGACGAGTGGCGAATCCAGGACGGAAAGAGGGTTCGCAAGGAAGTTCTGTCGGGCGGAGGAGAAGATGTTACTGATTTTAAGAGGAGAAAGACGAGTGCTCACACCGCCGCACTGAGTACGGATAAAGCGGGGCGGATCGATGGAAGTATCTGAGTATTGAGATGTGAGACTGAAGCGGAAGGCCGTGAACGGGAAACAGTGAACCGTAAATCGTGAACCGTAAACCGTAAACCGCAAACCGTGAACCGTGAACCGCCTGCCCGACGAAGCCCCGAGCCCTGTGCTTGTCGAAGGGTCAAAGGGTCGAAAGGTCGAGGGGCGTAGGCGGGTGAGCCGGAATTGCAGGAGATCCAGGCATACTTCTCAGCCCTCCATTGTCATCCTGACTAGAAGCTATCTCAAAAATACTCTGCACAGGATGGTTTCTCGCCCGCCTTGCCGAGCAAGGCGAGGCAGGCAAAGCTCGCAAAGAAGGCAACGCCCGCAACGTAAAATTTAACATAATGTAGGGGTCCTACGTTGCGAGCTTTCTTTTTTTTCCGTTGCGGTCGTTGCCTGCCTCGCCTGACGCGAGTCAGGCGGGCGAGAAATGTTTTTGAGATGGCTTCTAGTCCCGTTTGGAGGTCCACTCAGCGCGGGACGTAAGTCAGAATCCATACGCCAGCCCCTCTATGTGGTCTTTGTACAGATGCTGAATCGAATGCGGGTGCATTCGTATTGAAGGCGATTCCACGCCAGAAAGCCGGCGTGCAGGCGGCTAAAATCATGCCGGAATGACGTATGGCTGCGCAGGCCTCCCAGCCTTCCACATCCCAGCCCTGTGATTGCCTTCCATGATTCCAACTCACCCGACTTTTCCCCGCCTTCCTCCATTCCAAATCCCCGCTCTCCAACCGCCTTCCATCATTCCAAATCCCTGCTCTTCACCGGTCTTCCATTATTCCATTCCAAGGCTCTCATCCTGACTTCCATCCTCTATCCTCGATTCCCCCCTCTCTTCCCAAAACCGAACAACCCGTCCCGAACCTGATAACCGCACTCGATTTTCTTGCGTAATCGACGGTTCCGATTCGGTACGTCATTTGCAGGAACCTGACAACCGTCCAGTCCACCCAAACGGAGCACTCCATGCGCGCACTCCTTCCTGTATTGATACTCCTTGCGGCATCCCTTTCAGCCCAGCCCAAGGCAGGTGATGCCGCACTCGGCACCCGCAGCTACGACGATTTCGAGCGCCCGAAGACCTGCCGCCAGTCGTGCCATGTTGACTTCTACGAGCAGTGGTCGCAGTCGATGATGTCGCAGGCATATACGCACCACTGGGACGAGATCGAGTACTTCAAGCTTGCCGTCCCGCACGCGGAGAAGGACCCGATGGTGGCCGGTGTGAAGGCCGGCTGTAACGGATGCCATTCTCCCATCGCGTTCATGGCCGGCGACGTCCCTCCCCCGAAACCCGAAGAGAACAGCCGGGCCAACGAGTCTGTCTCCTGCGACGTCTGCCACACCATCACCGGCTTCGAAGGCGACACGCCACACAACTTCAATTTCTTCTCCGAGCCCGGACGCACAAAGCAAGGTCCCCGGCCGGGGCTGGTCTCCCCGGCGCATGAGACCCGCGCCCTGGAATTCATAAAGAAAGCTGAGTTCTGCGGAACCTGCCACAACGAGAAGAGCCCGTATGGCGTGTGGGTCAAAGCGACGCAGCTTGAGTGGAAGGAAGGCCCATATTCGAAAGAAGGCGTGCAGTGCCAGGATTGCCATATGCCGAAGGCCGAGGCAAGCATTGCGAACCTGACGCCGAAGGTCACCGATGCACGCCAGCACCTCTTTCATGGGGCACATGATCCCGGCAAGATCAAAGGAACCATCGAGCTCCGGATCCATCCCGACACGCGCGGCATCGAGCCGACGGAGCCCGTGGTGTTCACGGTGGCGCTGTTCAATCAGAAGACCGGACACAAATTCCCCACCGGGTCCGCCGAAGAGCGCATGGTGTGGCTGCACGTGGAAGCGAAGGACGCTGCGGGGAACGTCTATCACCTGCCCGTGGACCCGAAGGGATTCGACGGAGAGGAGTACACGATCGCGGCTTCGACTCTCGCCTATCAGGACATGGGTATACCGCTGGGCATCGAGAACTTTGCCGGCGTCGAGCGTGACGGCGTGCCTGTCGGGGACCGCATTTATCGCCTCCCCTACCTCGACCCGCAGGGGCGGATGACCATCATGCAATGGAACACCGCGTCGCAGGCGACCGACTACCGCATCGGCCCGCGCGAGACGAAAATGGAGACATTCACCTGGAAAGTGCCGGCCACTGCTGCGCCGGGGACATTGACGGTCACGGCCTCCCTGTATTACCAGCGCCTCCCCACTCCGGTGGCGAAGTTCCTGGGAGTGCCGGAGGACGAGACGGAGACGATACTGGTGAACGAGCATTCGACGACACTCGAGATATATCCTTGAAGAAAATGCTAAATGCAAAATCCGAAATGCTAAACAATTTCAACTTCTGAAATGCGAAAGAAGAAAGTCTGGGTTGGTGCAACTGGAGGGATCAGGATTTTGCGATTCGCATTTGGCGTTTGTTTCGCATTTCGATACCTGTCCGCCGACAGGCAGCAGGCGGGTTCGAATTTCAGATTTTCCCCAGGGCTACCACAGCCCCACGACCGCAAAACCGGAGACCTGTTATGAACAAATTTCTCTCTGCTATTATCCTGATCGGTTTCGCTGCATCCACAGCGGAGGCCATTCCTGCCTTCGCCCGCAAGTACGACATGTCCTGCATGACGTGCCACAATCCGGCGCCGCGGCTCAAGCCGTACGGCGAGGATTTTGCCGGCAACGGATTCATGCTCGAAGGGAAAGAGCCGCCCCGGTACCTGCGCGACACGGGAGACGAGCTGCTCACGCTGATGCGGGAGTTCCCGCTGGCGGTTCGGTTGGACGGGTTCATCGAAGGGCGCACGGAGAACGGAAGGAATGCGGACCTGCAGACGCCTTACCTGCTGAAGCTGCTCTCGGGGGGACAGATCACGCCGATGGTCTCCTACTATTTCTACTTCTTCCTGAGCGAACGGGGTGAGCAGGCCGGGGTCGAAGATGCCTTCATCATGTTCAACAACCTGTTCGGCATCGACCTCGACGTGGCCGTGGGGCAGTTCCAGGTGTCAGACCCTCTCTTTAAAAGAGAGCTCCGCCTGACGCGGGAGGATTACCAGATCTACCGCACGAAAGTTGGCCTTGCGACCCCCACCCTGACGTATGAGCGGGGCATCACGGTGAGCCTTGGCCTGGAGACGGGAACCGACATCATTGCTGAGGTCGTGAACGGCAACGGCATCGGGAGCGCAGACGCCGCGCGCCGGTTCGATTCCGACGGGAACAAGAACGGGATGCTGCGGGTGACCCAGGACCTCATGGAAGGCGTCCGTATCGGCGGGTTCGGCTACTACGGGAAAGAGGCAAAGCTCGGACTGGAGAACGAAACGATGATGTACGGC
This sequence comes from uncultured Ignavibacteriaceae bacterium, assembly GCA_964534125.1. Classification (GTDB taxonomy): domain Bacteria; phylum Bacteroidota; class Ignavibacteria; order UBA10030; family UBA10030; genus 2-02-FULL-55-14. The sequence goes on along the minus strand of CAZHOJ010000011.1, from coordinate 80,922 downwards.
CCGGACCTCACCCTGTCGTTCGGGCCTCTCGAACTGAACGCACAGTATGTGATGCGCACCGACGACCGGCCCAACTTTACCGTCGCCGCGCAGGACATCAAGACACAGGGAGGATTTGCGGAGCTCATCTACTCGCCCGACCTGGACAAGAGCCTCTGGTACGGTGTGCTCCTCTATAATACAGTCGACTCAGACCTCGCGGGATACAAATACCAAACGGTCACAGGAAGCCTGCATTATATGCTCGCCCGCAACCTGCGGCTGGTAGGAGAAGTGACGCACGACATGGAAGCAAGCGCCCAACGGGTGAGCGTGGGATTTGTAGCGGCGTTCTGATCGAAGGTCACGTGCGGAGTGCTGAGTACTGAGTACTGAGGACGGAGAGAGCGCATCATCTTTCTCCCACCTCCATACTCCGTGCTCCGCACTTGCTTTACCTCGTTCCCCCCAACACTCTCGCCGGCAGCAGAATGATCGAGCGCAGCAGCTCGAACACCCCCTCCACCGCGATCCCCAACAGCCGAAACGGCAGCAGCAGAAGCCACACAATAGGGTAGAGAACGAGCGCTGCCAGCGCCAGCGGCCAGCAGACGATGAGGAGAAGGAGCCAGAGGAGGAAGGAAGTCATAGGATCGTCAACGGAAGAGTGACGGATCTGTATACGAACAAGGAAGGGAAAAAGTTGAGCAGAGGGAGAGGAACATCACAAAGAGCCGATTTCCAAATCAGGAATATTCGACGATGGAATGGTCCGAATACCGGGACGCTTCTCTTCGGCTCGTACTTGTATTGATCCCTGCCATACAGTCCCTGCCGGCACCCGGTCCAGAAACAAGAGATCCCGGGCTGAGATCACCCGGGATTTCTCCTGCATTTTCTTGCCTCTTACTTCCCACTTCTTACTTCTTACGTCCTGTTACTCGCTGCTCGCCGCTTCCTCTGTCTTCTCCTCCGCTTTCATCTCTTTCTCAGCAAGGTACGTGTCCAGGAACTCCAGGATCTGCCCGTATCCCTTGATCTGATTCTCCTTTTTCATGAAACCGTGTCCCTCATCGGGGAAGATCACATATTCCACCGGAACATTGTTCGCCCGGATCGCCTCGACCATCTCGTCCGATTCCACCTGCAGCACGCGCACGTCGTTCGCCCCCTGAAGGACCATGACCGGATGTTTCACCTTGTCGCCATGGAACACAGGCGAGATATTGTAGAGCCGCACAGAATCTTCCGTGAAGGGATCTCCCATCTCTGCATAGAGCGCCTCGCGGAACGCCTCCCAGTACGGCGGAATGGACTTCAGCGTGCGCAGCCAGTTGGTGACGCCGAAGAGGTTCACGCCGACCTTGAACTCGTCCGGCTGGAAAGCCATGGCCGCCATCGTCATGAAACCTCCATATGACCCGCCGATGATACCGATCTTCTCACCATCAATATCGTCGAGGGACTGCAGGTACTTCTTGCCGTACACACAATCCATCAGGTCCTTGTCGCCGTGGTTCTGGTCGTCCATCTTGTAGAACGTCTTGCCATAACCGCTGCTGCCGCGGTTGTTCACCGCAAGCACCGCATAGCCGTGATTGGCCAGATACTGGATGAGCTCGGAGAAACCGACGCGCGACTGTCCGCCCGGGCCGCCATGCACCCACACGAGCGCGGGGACCTTGTTGTTGTCTGAGGCCGTGAGGGGCTTGTAGAGAACGGCCGGTATCTCGAGCCCGTCGAATGACTTGTACCGCACGACCTGCGCGGGGACCAGGTTGTTCGGGTCTATCTCGGGATTGAGCGTATTGGTGAGCTTCTTCAGCTCTTTCGTTCTGAAGTCGTAGACGTAGATGTTGCTGGGCGATACCGAGGTGCCGATGGTGAGGCGCATAAGGTTCTCGCTGTCGGAGATCTGCACGGCAAGCACATCGCCGTCCTCGATGTCTGGCATGTCCACCTTCTCGCCTGTCTCGTTGTCGAGGACAGTGAGGACGTTCTTCGCATCCTCGTTCACGCCGATCACCCGGTACTTTTCGTTCTCGGACAGGTAGCTGTACATCACGTCCCAGTTCGTCTCGAACACGGTCCCGCGCGTGCCTGTGGCGATGTCGTATCTGGCCAGGTAGCGGAATTCCTTGCCAACATCCGTCGTGTAGAAGTATATCTTTCCGTCGTCCGTGAAGCCGGATGCGCTGTAGGAGCCGGGCTTATCGGCCTCGGAGATCTCCGTCAGGTTTCCGGCGGCGACATCGTAGAGGTAGAGCCTGTTCTCGCTGGTGGTGATGGATTCGTTCAGCACGACCATATTGCCGTCATCGGAAATATCCGCGACGTTCCACCCCTTGTCGTTCTTGTACAGAAGCGACGACGTCCAGCCCTCCACGGTCATGCGGTAGACATCAAAGAACCGCGGATTCCGCTTGTTCGAGAGGTAGAAGAACGCCGTCTCGTCCTTCGACCATCCCGCGAACGCGGCCTTCTCGTTCTCGCCGGGTGTGAGGTCCGTCGTTGTGCCGTCTGCCTTCAGCAGGTAGATATGGTTGTTCTCGTTCCCGCCTTTGTCGGCCGAGTACAGGATGTCACCCGTCCCCGGGACATAATCGATGGCGAAGAACGACTCGACAGTGGAGGTCGTGACGGGCTGCATGCCCGCGTCCACAATGGTGATCTCGTAGACATTGTAGATCCCCGATTCGTTGCTGCTGACGAGCAGCTTCGTCTCGTCCGACGAGAATGTCCCGCCGCCGATGCGGACGTTCTTGTAGAACTGCTCGATCGTGTACTCCGGCACGTCGGTCCTGGCCTGCGGTCCGCAGGACTGGATCCCTGCCAGCACAACAATGAGCAGTAATGGTGTGAGGATGTTCTTCATGAGAGATCCTTCTGTGAGAGATGGTGCAGTGGGGTGACAGAAGCTACAGGAAGATGCGGGGAATCACAAGCTCTGCGGACATTGTGCCATACAAAGGGACCGCGGAGAGGCATTCTACTCCCTCCCATTTCCCGGTGGTTCTCCATGATCCTCAGTGATCCTCCGTGTATGCTCTTCAACATCCGGAGAGATGTACACGGAGAGCCACAGAGCGACACGGGGAACCACGGAGGGTAACTTCATCTCCTCCCTTTCTCCGTGGTTCTCTGTGGTCCTCAGTGATCCTCCGTGTATGCTCCTCAACATCCGGAGAGATGGACACGGAGAGCCACGCCCGCCTGCCTGACGCCAGTCGGGCAGGGAGCGACACGGGGAACCACGGAGGGCAACCTCATCTCCTCCCTTTCTCCGTGGTTCTCTGTGGTCCTCAGTGATCCTCCGTGTATGCTCCTCAACATCCGGAGAGATGGACACGGAGAGCCACGCCCGCCTGCCTGACGCCAGTCGGGCAGGGAGCGACACGGGGAACCACGGAGGGTAACTTCATCTCTTCCCTTTCTCCGTGATTCTCTGTGGTCCTCAGTGATCCTCCGTGTATGCTCTTCAACATCCGGAGAGATGTACACGGAGAGCCACAGAGCGACACAGGGAACCACGGAGGGTGGCTTCATCTTTTCCATTACTCCGTGGTCCTCCGTGTATGCTTCTCTCATCTGTGCCCTGGCTGCACATTCGCGACATTCTCGACGGCTATACTGAAGTCACCACACGCTTATCGATTCTGGCTATACTAAGCAAGAGGTCTACATTCTAAACAGGCAGGGGGACTACCAATGAAGCATGCAACAATTTCCGGCGGGATCATCTCTTGTGCATTGGAGGTTCACAAACTTCTGGGGCCAGGACTTCTCGAATCTGCCTACGAAGAATGTCTGGCATATGAAATTGGATTGGCTGGAATGCAATACGAGAGACAATTCCCCGTACCGCTCGAGTACAAAGAGATCTATCTGAACCAGGGATACCGACTTGACCTTCTCGTGGACGGCAAGATCATCGTCGAGATAAAGTCGGTGGAGGCACTGAACCCAGTCCACGAGGCTCAGATCCTGACCTATCTTCGCTTCGCGCGGAAAGAGGTCGGGCTACTGATCAACTTCAATGTGTTGAGACTCAAGGAGGGGATCCGCCGATATGTTTTATGAGGAAAAAGCGCACACGGGGAGCCACGGAGGGGAACTTCATCTCTTCCATTTCTCCGTGGTCCTCTGTGGCTCTCCGTGGTCCTCCGTGTAAGTCTCTCCGCCGTGGAGGAAAGCATACACAGAGAGCCACGGGGAAGACACGGAGCACCACGGAAGGAAAAGTCATACGTCCATCTCCTCTTCTCCGTGGTCCTCAGTGGTTCTCTGTGGTCCTCCGTGTCAGCTTCTCGTCCCCGTTGGAAAATAGACACGGAGAGCCACGGAGGGAAAAGTCATACGTCCATCTCTTGTTCTCCGTGGTCCTCCGTGGTTCTCTGTGGTCCTCCGTGTAAACCTACTTCTCAGTCCGCACGAAGAACGCCGCCAGGGCAGAGGTGAGCAATCCCATCACAACCGCCATGATCATGCTCTGGACGATATAGCTCTCGAGATTGAAGTACGCCTCAGCCTGCTCCACCGTGGCCTTTCCCTGCTGCACCGAGTATGCGATGATGTTTGGAAAGTACTCCGGGGAGAGGTATGTGTGCTCGACCCACTGGGCCAGAGGACTCAGCACTGCAATGACGGCTGTGATGATCCCCCCGCTCGTGAAGCCCTGCCTCCAGGTCATCTCGCCGTTCAGGTCCCTCTTCCGTTTGTCCCGCAGTGCGAGCACGAAGACCGCTGTGGCGACGATGGCGAACATGTTCGTCATCACCATGTGCTGGTCGATATTCTCCCCGTGCCAGCCCATGAGCTTCTCAAAATACATCCAGCAGAGAGCAACGATGACAAATATGCCACCCCATGCGAGCTCAGTGGTGAATTTCTTCATAGGACCTCCTTTGGGAAATCCGAAATACGAATGCCGAAATGCGAAACAAGCTTCACATACGAATTGTTAATTCGAAGACCACAGGTCTGTGCCGATCACGATGCATGTGCTTTCTTTCACTCTCATTTCGGCCGTTGGGCTTGTTTCGGATCTCGATATTCGGATCTCAGCCACCAGCCACTATTCTGCATTCTTCTTCTCTGTATTCCACATTCTCACCTGCTGGATCTTCGGGTCCTTCTCCGGCGTCAGCGTAAACCACACGTTCAGGTCCTTTTTCTCCCCTTCGAGCGTGAAGTACCCCCGCAGCTGGTTCCACGGATGCATCTCCCCCACCTTCATGATCTTCCCAGCTTCCTCATACAGTTCCTTCGTCCGCCTCACTATGTCCTGGAAGCGGTTGTCCATCCAGAAGTTCTCGGCGAACAGCTCCGAGCTCTCCGCATCCTTCCAGTCGGGGAGGAATGCCGCCAGCTCCTTCATTCGCCTGGTGAGAATATCCGACACCGGCAGTTCCCGCGGCATCAGTCCAGCCAGCGACACGATGGTGTCGAGCACGGCGGTGTTCACGGTGCTCGTCCCCCCGTATGTCCTGTTGTCGAACGACATCACCGCGAGTCCGTAGTCGGGCATCATTGTCCAGTTGCTGCCGAATCCCGGAAGGCCGCCGCTGTGCCCCACGTACACCCTGCCGTCGGCATCGCGCGACCAGCTCAATCCGTATCCATACGCACGCGTGGCCGGCGAGATACGGCCGCTCGGGTACGTGTAGGCACGGGAGAGCGATGCGAACCGCCACGGATGCTGCATTTCGCGCAACGAACTCCGCTTCAGCGGCGCAGTCTCCTCGTCGCTCCTGGGCGGCCACGCGGCGAGATGCATGGCGACATACTTCGACAGGTCGTCGATGGACGTGATCAGTCCCCCCATCGCGCCGTACGACCCATGATGCTCCAAGGGGATATTCACGTACGATGAGTCCTCCCAATCGTAGCCCAGGGCCAGCCTCTCCTCCGGGGCGTCGGTGTATTCCCAGATCGTGGCCGACATCCCCAGCGGTCCGAAGATATGCGTCTTCGTGTATTCCTGAAGGTCCATTCCGGACACGACCTGCACGATCTGTCCCAGGAGAGCAAACCCTGTATTGCTGTATTCGTATGCGACGTCCGGCACGTTGGAGAAGGACGGGCCATCAGCCATGAGCTGGCGGAGCTCCTCGTCGGAATCGGCCAGCTGACGGTCGCCCCAGGGATTGTCCTCCGGAAATCCTGCGCCATGCGTCAGCAGATGGCGTATCGAAATCTCCGGTGCGTCCGTGAAGAGGTACGTCATGTTCTTCATCTCGGGGATGTACTTCGATGCCGGTTCGTCAAGGTCGAGCTTGCCCGCATCCCGCAATTGCAGGATGGCCATGGCCGTGAAGCTCTTGCTCATCGACGCGATACGGAACAGCGAGCGTGCATCGGCGGGGATCTCCTTTTCCAGGTTCGTGTGGCCGAACTGGCCGGCATACAGCAGCTCGCCATCCAGCACCACGCCGTAGACGAACCCGGGCATGTGCCCTTTTTCACGGAACTCGCTGAAGATCTGTTCGACGACAGGGGCCGTTGCCCGGACCTTGTCTGCGCGGTCAGGGTCTGTGAAGTGAGCAGGTCTTTGGGCGAACAGGGAGACCGGGAACAGGACACATAAGAGCAACCGCCGCATCAGATACCTCAGATAGTAGGTGGAAGGAACACGAGAACAGCTATACGAATCACTGCCAACTGCCAAGCTCGCCCGCCTTCACTGTTGTTACGGCAGGCAGGCAACTGCCACTGAACAGATAACTGCCAACTGCAAACGGTCAAAAAGCTTGTTTATCAGACTCGACCATTCTTTTTGCAGTTCTCTTCTTGGCGATTGACAGTTCATTGTCGATTGTACGTTGTTAGTTGATAGTTGCCCGAAGGGCTCGGTAACTGCCAAGCTAACAAATGCCACTGAACAGACAACCGCCAATCGTCAATTGTCAAAGAGAATGGTTTTAGACGGGTCCGTTCTTTTTAGCAGTTCTCCTTTTGTCAGTTGGCAATCATTGCTAGTTGATAGTTGACGATTGGTAGTTCCCGAAGGGTTTGTTCCCGAAGGGTATTTTGTCAGTTGGCATTCATTGTCAGTTGATAGTTGCCTGCCCGCCGCAACGTAGTGTAGGCGGGGCGATTGTGAGTTCCCGAAGGGTATTTTGTCAGTTGGCAGTCGGTGTCAGTTGAATGTTGTCAGTTGATATTTCCCGAAGGGCCTATCGTCAATTGGTCGTTACCGAAGATCTTCAGCCGCTTTCACATTCCGCTGTTCCATCCTCTCCTGCGCCTTCTCCCCCAGCCAGGCGCTGACGACCGCAGTAACGAAGATGGCGACGATGGTCACGTAGGCGAAGCCGATGGTGCGCGCGGATATGTCCTGACCCGTGTATTCGCCCATATAGAAGAGAAGCGTCAGGGCGTACAACAGGCTGGAAATGCCCGGCTCCGCGATGGTCACTCCGTGCGATCGGTAGCCCACAAGGAACCCGACGTAGGCGAGGCCGACGAACAGCCACAGTCCCGGCAGGAACTCCATGCGGGACCACGATATAGTAGCGACGCCTGTGATGAAGTAGGACGGAAGCATATGGAAAACGACGAAGAAGCAGTACCCCATGCCTACCCACTTCCAGTCGATCGGCCTGAAGGCCCAAAGGTGTTTACGTTCGCTCGTCATCGGTAGCGCCCTTCGAATGTCCACGACGTGATGCCGTTCGGCGTATAAATGACGGTGATGGAGGATCCGTCGTACATCGTCGATTTGGCCGTGATCGTCACATCGTCCGGCACGATGTCGAGCACGACCCTTCCATCCGTTGTTTCGGTGAGATCGCTGGGAAGTTCGAAACCGTCGTACGATCCCTCTCCCCCGCCGAGCGATGCCGGCAATGCGCGGTGCTGGCGCAGCCGCCACATCACATCGTTGAGCGTATTGATCAGGTGGTCCTTGCTCGTCTGGACCTCCTGCGCAGATACGAGATTCTGATAGGTTATGCGCTGCGTGACCGCTCCTCCCACCGATCCGAGGAACATGAAGAGGAACAGCAGGCCCGACGAGATGAGCACCGCATATCCCATTCCCTCCGGACCCCTTGCATGCCCTTCTGTCCGCCGAAGCGTCCGTTCCCTCCAGGTGAACAGCAGTACAGTGGGCAAGAGAACATAGAAGACGAGCAGTCCTGCCAGGACGAGCGTGTGCGCCCCTTCCTTGACAGGCTCATCGACAGCACGCGAGAACTGGGTAAGTCCCTGCGAGAGCGTATGTCCGGCAGCAGTGATGTAGGGGGCCCACACGAACTGCGGCTCCACATAATCGAACTGGTTCTTGCCCTCCTTCCCGCCAACGACAGCGAACAGGAGGAGCGTCGCGACCGTCAGGACGACCATCGTCACCACGAACCCGGTGGTGAACTCATATTCCGGGTGACCTGTGCGTTCAGTTGAGGATGTCATGGCTCACTCCTTTCGCGGTCAGGACGAACCGTTCCTCGATGCGGCCGACAGTTCCTCCGGTGTTCGCGAACGCCGGGTCCTTGCCCCGGCCGACACGGTCGACGGCAATGATCTCGACCACGTCGTTCTCCAGCCGTGCGGGGATGAAGACACCCTGCGTGTCCCCCTCCCACATCGGCTCCCGGAAGTTCTCTCCGGCCACTGCGTGCGGATACCGCTGCCCGAAGAGGTCGCCGATCGACATTTTCCTGCGCTGACCCTGCGCGTAGTAGTCCTCCAGCACCGGCATGATCGCGGCCGGCACCTGGTCGAGGATGATCCCCCGGCCGATGGTCGAGCGGATCGTGATCAACTGATCGCGCTGGTATTCCGCCTGCGTCTGATGTCCGGTCCAGAGCGAGGCCACAGAGATGATCCACACGGCCGCAACGAGCCCGGCAATGAGGCGCTTCCGGAGAGGAAGCGGAGGCCGGAGCATGAAGACGGCAAGTGCGATGAGGTAGACAGCAAGAGCGACCCCTGCCGAGTTCAACGCCGGCCAGAGGTCCATGGACGAGTCGGGGATGAGGAAAGCGGCAGCGATACCGAGCATTCCTGCGAGCAGCCAGATGAAGACCATCGAAATCTCCCTGATGGAAGGTGCGGGAAACCTATGGTGTGCGGAGGAACTGGTGGGACAATGTAGAGAAAAGCGGGGAAAGAATGCAGCAAGGGGCCGGAATGGGCCTCTCAGCGTACCAGCAGCATCCGCCGGGTGGCAGTGGCCGAATGCCCCCCGGCCCCCTCCAACCGGAGCCTGCAGACATACGTGCCGCTCGGCATGCCGTCGGCTTTCCAGGTTACTGAATGGGATCCGGGTGACATCTCCTGGTCTACGAGGCGAGCTACCTGACGCCCGAGCATGTCGTGGATCGAAAGACGTACACGTGCAGGCCCCTCGACCGCGCTCGGGGCCGCGACCGTAAAGGATATCACGGTCGCGGGATTGAACGGATTCGGATGATTCTGGTCGAGCATGAATCCCTGAGGACCTCCTTCTTCGAACTCCTCCACTCCCGTCGGCGACGTATAGTATGGCTTTGTCATCGCCTTTGACTCAGACACAAGCGTAAACAGCGACGCGTCCATCAGGAGGGAGCGGTACGAATGAACGACACTGTCGACCAGCACGGTATCGGACACCAGTCGAATGCCGTGGCTATAGTCCGCATACCATTCGACGTGGCCGTTATAGACCGGCTGGATGACCGACCCATCGGCCCAGTTCCAGCCGTAGATCACCACCGGTTTGGGGACGTTCGTCCTGAGCTCTTCGTAGATCTTGTGCGACAGGATGACGTCCTTTTTGTGTCCGCCGACAAGTGTGCCGAGCGGGTGCGACGCGAGGTTCGCCTGCCGGACGGGCCATACCAGGTCACGGTGCTGCCAGAACACCGGGATGGTGATCATCTCGGCGGACGGAGAGATCGGTTGTGCAGCCATCCTGAGCGGAGCGGCCTGGTAGATCCTGTCGACAAGCGGACGCGTGGGCATCGAACAACCGAGCAGATTGGCCACGCGCTGGGCGAGCGGCCCTCCCATCGGCATCAGGAAGTAGTCGTCATCGCTTCCCAGGGCCATGTAATCCGGGGTCACGTAGACCGTGATGCTCTTCCCGGAGATTGAGTACGTGATCGGCACAAGCTGCCGCAGGAATGCAGGCACATTCCCCTGCAGGACCTCCTGAAAGATGCGCTCCTCGCGCGCCTCACGCGTCAGTGGACTCAGGACGGGAACGAGCTGGCTCCCCGTGAGCGAGAATGGATTGCGTTCGGGCAAAGGAAGGCGCTGAGCAGAGACGACCGGCAGTGCGGCGAGCAGGAGAAGGACGAGAGTTCTCATGCGACTAAACTACGGTTTTCCCGGAGGAGGCGCAAAGCTCTCGTTCATTGTTTCTCGTCCGGAATTCCACGATACTTGCACCAGCCCGTCATGCACGAGCACACCTCACGACACATTCGCACAGGAGCATCGTATGTCTCGCCACATCCGCACTGCATCGGTCCTTCTTCTCGGCGCCCTGTTCCTCCTCGGCACCTCAGGGTGCACCCAGCGCATTCTCGACTTCACTGTGATCAGCAGCAAGAACACCAACCTCCGCGTCAAGGACGAGGGGAAAGGCCAGCGGGTCAAAGGCGAAGATAAGGCCGTCTACTTCATCTTCCCGCTCGGCAATCCCCAGGTGAAGAACGCACTGGACCGCGCCATCGAGGCCGCCGGTCCGGGTTACGACGCGCTCCTGGACGGAGTGATCTACAACCATTTCAACGTCTTCCTGCTCGTCGGGTCGTTCGGATTCTCGGTGGAAGGAACGCCCATCAAGACCTCGATGCTCATCGCTGAGCTCAGGGACCAGGGTATCGACCCCGAGCAGTTCTTCGCGTCGCATTCCCTCGTGTATCATTCGGGCGTCGGCCTCGGGCAATGATGCGTCCCGCGGGGATCGCCATCCTTCTCGTCGTCCTCGCCGGCGGTTCACAGCTGTCGGCCCAGGACGACGAGGAGCGGTTCGCCTCGGCGAACATCGGGTACCACTCCTCGAAGGACGGTGCCACGAGCATGGTGCTTGGAGGGGGGTACTACATCAAGATCATCAAGCGTGTGCTGCTGAGCGCAGATGTGGGGGTGAAGTTCCTCGAGAAGCCCATACTCGGCATCCCGGGCAATGAGGTGACGTGGGTCGACATTTCGGCGAACGCCCGGTACCTCCTCGCTGAGGCATCCCCCGTAACACCTTTCATCGGGCTGGGGGTGGGCTACGGGCCGGTCAGCGTGAACGACAGCAAACTGAAGACCTACGGCGTGACGCTCGAAGGAAGCACCTCTGCATTCGCGTTCATTGGTATGGCGGGGCTTCGGTTCGAGACGGAGAGCAACATCTGTCTGCACTTCGAAGCGCGGTACATGACGGCGGGATTTCCGATCGAGGGAGCGATCAAGGAGACTGTGGACCTGGATGGCTTCGAGGTGGTCGGGGGACTGCAGTTGCGGCTGTAGCAGATATTCAGCGGGGCCATCTCTCGCAGCGACCGCAACGAAAGCGACGACCGCGACATCGGATCTTTATTCAATCCTTATCTTCTCCAAAACGTCGCGGGCGCTGCGAACATGGTTCATCCTGGCCGCTGCGTCCGTGGCGAGAAACGCTTCTCCCAAGCACCTAGTGGCTCCCGAAGAGCTCTCCGAGCGTGAACACGAGGACGAAGGCCCCCACGAGGAGCGACATTGCGAGCACGAGCTTCCTGTCCTTTGCGAACACGAGAGCCCAGAAGGAGAGGAATGCGCTCGCGATCCCGGATGCGCTCGCACAGAGGATGGTGATCGCCAGGTACGGATTTGAGAAAAAGGTCTCCCCTCCGCGTTGTCCTGTCGCCACGAGCGTATAGAAGACCACCATGAACGCGAAGAATCCCAGGATGGTGTAGATCGCCCACGTGCCCGGTCTGGTCTCGGGCCACTTCATGATGTTCGCTGGTTCTGCCATGACGGCTCCTCAGTCTTTTCAAACGATCACTTGACGATCACTCTGATCTCGCGTTCCCTCCTGCCTTGCCCCACTCCCTTCCCGATCTTTCTGCCTGCAATCTGCTGCGCTTGATGGTCAGAATCAATCACGGTCGATCCGGAATCCACGGATGTGAGCACCGGCACGGCTTTATATTCTCAATTGTGAGAAGCATCACGCTCCACTCGCCCCCGAAAGCATATCTTAGTCATATAACCGATCCACAATCTCTCCACCAAGTGAGGAATATCCATATGCGGCACACCACCTTCGCCATCCTGATGCTTCTGGCCACAGGCCTCTTCTGGGCAGGCTGCGATTCATCGACCGAACCCGGAACAGACGGAACTCTCTCGCTGTCGGCGATGCACTCAGTGCTCCCGGCCGGGACAACACGTATCCTGGGAAAATCCACAGGTACCGTTGCCGAGCTCACGGTCACACGCGCCCGCTTCGTCCTTCGCGACATCAAGTTCAAATCCGTCGGCGAGGACAGCCTGAACTTCAAGACGGCTCCCTTTGTGCTCGACCTGAACCTGGCTGGCGCATCACAGACTGTCTCCTCGGTCCCGGCGAAGTTCGGTGAATATCGCCGGATCGAGTTTGACGTGCACCGTGTCGAGCAGCCGATCATCGCTGGCCTCCCTGCCGACCAGCAGGCACAGTTCGCTGACTTCCTGGCGGGAGAACGGTACAGCATCATCATCGAGGGAACGTACACACCGACGGGGGGAACTCCGGCAGCATTCGTCTATCGCTCGAAGGTCGACGCCAAACAGAAGCTCGACCTCGACCCTCCCCTCATTATCGATGAGGGAAGCACCGAGGTCAACACGACCATGCTTATCAGCTCGGCAGATTGGTTCCGGAACCAACAGGGCGATCTCGTGGACCCTTCCGATACGAACAACGAAGGCATCATTGACGAGAACCTGAAAGCATCGATCAGGGTGTTCAAGGACAACAACAGGGACGGATCTAAGGACTGATCCGGGCACATTTGCCATCCCTCAGAAACGACGAAGCCGGCCGGGACCTCCCCCCGCCGGCTTTGCTGTATCATCCTTTGCTTATCTGATCCTTCTTGCTTCTCTCTTCTTGCTTCTTACTCCTTGCTTCTCACTCCACAAACACCACCGGGCAATTCACCAGCGCCGCATTCGCCACGAGAATCGTCGCTACCTGAGCCGTGGCCAGGTCCGAGACGCTGTTGAAGAACGCATTGTCGTACATGTTCACCAGCCACAGCGGCGAATAGGAGGCGTCCGATGGGACACTGGCTATCACGTTATGCGTCTGCGCAGTTCCCGTCTCGGTCGCGAATCCTGACGGAGGACCGCCGCCCGGCTGATCGGGGTTGATGGTGAACGTCACATAGATGGGAGAGATCGGGACCGTCCCGCCAGCCGGAACGAGCTGCTTTTCTTCGAATGTAAAGTAGAACACGGCGAGCCCTTTGTACCATCCCTGGTGGAGCGTCGCGGGCTCGGCCCCCAGACGAAGGGATGCGGTCGATCCCTCGGGGACCACAGGACAATTCACGATGAGCTGCTGTGCCTCGACACGATACCCTCCCTGTGCGATCTCCTGTGCGCTCGTCACAGAGTTCGCCACGAATCCCTCCGGCACGAATACTGTGTAGACCTGCCAGAAGTCCGTATATCCGATATCTCCGGGTATCACGTCGATGATATTCAGCTGGCCTGCCATGGAGGCTCCGCCCCGGTCGTACGCGAATGTGTACACCTGCTTCGGAACGGCTGGCTGGACATCGAAGTTGTAGTAACGCACCTTCTGCCCGGCCGGCCCTAGACCGAGCGTGATGAACGGATCGACGTCCATATTGACAGGTGCGTTCGCTGCAGGCAATCCGTTCTGCCCGTCGCGCACGTAGAGGGTCCCCGATGAATCATTGAACCGATCGACGACGGCCCGGACCGCTGTTGCCGGGTCCTTCGCCTGGACCTGCGATCCGGCAGGTTCGCCGCTGTCCGAGCACGAAACGAGCACGAGGAACGCCGTTGCGATAACGATATGCCTCATACGAGCACCTCTCCTAAATATTCCCAGGATTGACAAGAAGCTATCTCAAAAAATTTTCTGCACAGGATGGTTTCTCGCAACGCTCGCAAAGAAGGCAACGCCCGCAACGCAGAACATTAAAATAATGTATGGATCCCACGTTGCGAGCTCTCTATTCTACCGTTGCGGTCGTTGCCTGCCTGCAGGCCCGCCTGCAGATATTCGGCGGGCAGGTGTTCGTCAGGCAGGCGAGAAATAATTTTGAGATGGCTTCAAAACAATCTATACGAAAAAGATTCGAGAATCGTTCGCACCGCCAGGAGCCCGACGCCCGATGCAGGGCATCCGCCGAATCAGTACATTGATGCATGATCTTCACGTGATCCAACGAGGTGTACTATGAAGCATCCAACTCTGCCTCTCGCCTGTGTTCTTCTTCTCCTTTCCTGCAGCAACTCACCCGTCGACACCGAACAGGAACCGGTCCGGGAGCCGACCGTCCTCGAGAAGCGGCTCGCAGATGCCTCACAATCGTTCGGTCTGAAGCTCTTCCGCCAGATGAGCTCGACCGCCGCCACGGAGAACCAGTTCATTTCTCCTGTGAGCGTTGCACTGGCGCTCGGGATGACCCTGAACGGCGCCAACACCGGGACATACGATTCGATGAAGGCGACACTGGAACTGAACGGACTGACCCAGGACGAGATCAACCAGTCATACCAGAGCCTGATGGCCCTGTTGCTCGCGACCGACCCGGCGGTGACGATGGACATCGCGAACTCCGTCTGGTACCGGTCGAACTTCAGCGTGGAACAGACATTCATCGACGCACTGACGGCATGGTACAGCGCACGCGTGCAGGGGATCGACTTCTCCGCTGCTTCGGCCGCTCCGACCATCAACGCATGGGTAAGCGACGCGACCCACGCACGCATTACGGAGATCGTCCCGGACCCGATCCCGCCCGACGCCGTGATGTATCTCATCAACGCCCTCTACTTCAAGGGAACGTGGACGCTGCAGTTCGACCCAACACTGACGCGCGACCTGACCTTCACGAAGCAGGACGGCTCCCAGATCACTACTCCCTTCATGACGATGGAAGCTCCCGTCCTCGCCGGCTTCGCTCAGGACGGAACGACAGTACTCGAGCTCAGTTACGGTGCCGGTCATTTCCGGATGACCTTCCTGCTCCCGCCAACGTCCACCACTGTGGATGCATTCATCGCCGGCCTGACCGACGCGGCGTGGGAGGCGTACATCAGCTCTCTGCAGGAGCAGGAGCTTATGATCCGCGTGCCGAAGTTCCGGATGGAATATGAGCGTTCGCTGAAAGAGGACCTTGGCGCCATGGGAATGGGGATCGCATTCAATCCTGCCGGTGCAGATTTCACCCGCATCAATCCTGCAGGACAACTCTTCATCTCCGAGGTCAAACACAAGACCTTCGTGCAGGTGGATGAGGAAGGGACCGAGGCGGCAGCTGTGACCTCCGTCGAGGTCAGCCTGACCAGCATGCCTCAATACATCTCGTTCGACCGGCCGTTCGTCTTCGCGATCAGGGATACGAACTCCGGAACGGTGGTGTTCATTGGGAAAATGCATGTCCCTGAATGGTAACGGAAGAGTCGTCAGACTGAAGATGGAAGAGGACGGACAACAGATATCAGAGGTCAGAGGTCAGATAACAGACTGAAGATGGAAGATAGAAGACGAAAGACTGCGTTGTCTGGAGACACCGATCCCGTCAGGGATCGCACATTTCCTGCACAAGATCGAATCCATTCGATCGAACCCCGTAGGGGTTCAGCATGCACAAAGACATGACAATCAGAAATAGGCCCACAGATCCTGGACGGAATGCATGGACGGCCGCCGTCACATTGCTTGTTCTGGGTCTGTTCGCCGCATCGTGCGACAAGGTGGGCGTCGTTGAGCCTGTCGAAGAGCCCATGGATACCTCGGACGTGGTCGTCCGGAAACCGAACCTGTACCTCTACCCAACGGAGCAGACAACGTTCTCGGTCAGGCTCGGTTTTCCCGGCGGCGGAAGTGTCCTCGCCAGCGACCCGGCATACAACGATGGATGGACGGTCAGCGTCGAGCCGTCAGGACTGATCGAGGGGAGATACCGGTACCTGTTCTACGAAGCGCGGACACCGGACCGATATCAGTACTCAGCAGGATGGATCATCGAAGGGAGCACGCTGGAGCAGTTCTTCCGGCGCGTCATGGCCGGAGCAGGATTCTCCGACGCAGAGACCGGGGATTTCATCGAGTATTGGGTCCCGTTGCTCTCACCTGACAGGTCATACATCATCTATCCGCAATTGCAGGAGCAGCTCGACGGGCTCATCCGCCTCCGCATCGCGCCGGAACCGGATGTGCTCATCAGGCTCTTCTTCGTCATAAGGACATTGGAGGGACCTGCTCCCGCTCTGCGTACCCCCGTGCTTCCGACGCCCATCCGCCGCGGTTACGTCGCAGCCGAATGGGGAGTGGTGCTGCAGTAGAGCTTGTTGAGAAAAGGTTCTCGCAACGCGCGCAACGCCTTTCAGATCACTTTCAAACCATCGCGCCTGCAGGCATAGCCATAAAGAACGAATAGAAACGAAGATGCGATGGACGATCGCTCGCACCACCGCATCTTCGCAGCCCAATCCCTTGCGTCAGTTACCTGTCTTCTGACTTCTGTCTTTCATCTTTTGTCTGACATCTGTCATCTTTCGTCTCCAATCTCATCCAACATTTCCTCGATCGCCCTCTTCAGCTGCTGGTCCTCCCCTGTGATCATCTTCGCAGGTTCGTTCATGACCTTTATGTCCGGCTCCAGCTGCTGATTCTCGAGGTATTTTCCGTCATTCCCCTTCATCCCCACCTGCGGGATGCCGAAGACGGTCTCGCCGTCGATCATTTGCTCCCACCATACTGCCGTCCCGGTCCCGGGCACCGGCATGCCTACCAGCTTTCCAATGCCGAGCGCTTTGTACGTGTAGGGGAACATATGCGCGTCGGAGTAGTTCCCCTCTCCCATGATCACGACCGAAGGCTTCGTCCATCGCCAGATAGGCTCATGGCCAAGGTTCTCCTGACCGCGGGGAGAGAAGGTCATGTATTTTCTCCCGGAGAGCAGCACGGCCAGGTCGTCGTGCAGCCATCCGCCTCCGTTAAAGCGCGTGTCGACCACGACGGCCTCCTTCGTATTGAGCTTGCCGAGGAGGTCGTTGAACACGTCCCTGTAGCTCGCATCGTTCATACCGCGCACGTGCACGTACCCCACCTTCCCCTTCGAGTACGATTCCGTGAACTCCTGGTTCCGCCTGACCCAGCGCTTGTACCGGAGCTGGTTCTCCTCGCCGAGCGAGATCGGCTTCACGGTCTCATCCCAGCGGTCCTTCGAGTCGGGGTCGTACAATGAGAGAAGCACCGGCTTGTCCGTCAGCCGGTTGAGGGACAAGTTCACGTTGTCATTCGCACCGATGACGTCGCCGCCGATCTTCTCGATGATGACGCCAGGTTTTATCTTCGACCCTTCCTCGATGAGCGGGCTTCCGGGGAGGATCTCAGCGACCTTCAGTCCGGGCCCTGTATAGGACCAGTCGATGTACGCACCCAACGCTGCGGTCCGGTCTCCGTTCGGCTCCGACGATCCGTACCTCCCTCCCGTGTGCGACCCGTTCAGCTCGCCGAGCATCTCGCCCAGCATATCCGCGAAATCGTAGCCGTCCGTGACATACGGGAGGAATTTCATGTATTCCTTCTTGTACATCTCCCAGTCGACCCCATGCATGCCCGGGTCGTAGAACTTCTTATAGATCTGCCTCCAGGCGTGCTCGAACATGTACGCACGTTCCTCATACGGCCGGTAGGTGAACTCCGCGCGGAAGCCGATCCCCTCCTTCTTCGCACCGTCCCCCTTCACGCCGATCTTGGAGATGCGTCCTCCGTCGATGACGTAGAGGTTCTCCCCTTTCGCATCCATGATGAGCGCACCCGTGCCGGGACCGAGCTTCTGCAGCAGCTTCGTCTCCCCTTTCACCAGGTCGTTCACCCACAGGTCGTACCCCTTCTCGAACCGCGCGAGGTAGTACAGCTTCTCTCCTTTGGGCGTCAGGACCGCTCCCCTGAGCTGCGACGAATTGATCGTCAGCCGCTTCACCCGATCGAGGATGCCGTCCAGCTCGATCGTGATCGGTTTGAGTTTCTCGTCCTTCTTGTCCTCGTCCTTCTTTTCGTCATCCTTCTTGTCGTCCTTCTTCTTGTCTTTCTCCGCCTCTTCGACCACCGCGCGTTCGGCTTCGGTGAGCTCGAACGCATCCATCGTCTTCTGGTTCATGAAGATGGCGAACACATCGGCGTCGGCACCCCAGCTCGCATGCGACCGCCGTCCGTACCGGTCGCCGCCGTAGAGAATGACGTTCCCGTCCATCCACCAGGAGCCCCAGAACTCGGAGTAGCCCGACTGGGTCAGGTTGACGATCGGCGACTTTCCGTCCGCTGCGATGAACCCGAGGTCCTTCTCCGGCCAAGTCTCGTTGGCGTTGTAGGAGACGACGAACCATTTGCCGTCCGGCGACCACTCATACGACATATCTCCGTCGGCATAGGAATAGTTGTACTCGCCGGGCAGCACCGTGCGGACCTCCTTCGACGCCAGGTTCAGCACCCGGAGCGTCGTCCGTTCCTCGAGGAACGCCACCTCCTTGCCGTCGGGGGAATATGCCGGCTGGAATTCCTCCTTCTCGGTGGCCAGGATGGCCTCCTCCTTCAGCACGGTGGCGAGGTGGAAGTACTTCTCTTCCTTCCGTGTCAGGCTGGTCTGATAGAGGTTCCAGCTTCCGTTCCGCTCGCCGGCATACAGGATGGAACGGCCGTCGGGGCTGAACGAAACGGTTCGTTCCTGCTCCGGCGTGTTCGTGATCTGCTTGGTCACATCATTGGCCGTGGAGACGACGTAGACCTCACCGCGCACCACGAATGCCAGTTCCTTTCCGTTCGGGCTGACCGCGATCTCGGTGGCCTTGTCGGTGTAGGTCTCGTTCGATCGCCGGTTGATGGAGATGTCGCTGGCGACCTGTACGCTCACCGGTACCGGCTCACCGCTCCCCTTCGTGTAGATGCGTCCGTCCCACGTGAAGCAGAGCGTGCCGGATGCGGAGGCAGTGAGGAACCGCACCGGATGCGTCGTGAACTGCGTCGCCTGCTGCTGGTCCGATCCGTCGGCATTCATCGACCAGACGTTGAACGATCCTGATCGCTCCGACAGATAGAAGACCCTCCCGTTGACCGGCACAGGGTCCCTGTCCTCACCCGCAAAATCGGTCAGCTTTGTGAACGCACCGCTCTTCCGGTCGTACGACCAGACATCGCGCGCGATGGAAGACATGTGATGTTTCCGCCACGGGTCTTCGTACCCTTTGCGGTCATGATAATAGAGAACATCCCCCTGGACGGACACATCCTCAGCGGGAAGCGTCAGGACCTGATGAACGCGGCCGCCCGTGGCAGGAATGCTGTACAGCTCCTGCTGGCTGCCGGAGGGGAACTGCGCGTTCGTGGGGTCGTCGATCCTGTACGACGAGAAAAGGACCGTCGCATCGTCCTTGTCGAACGCATACGGATAGTCGTCGTTGGAATGGTACGTCAGCCGTTCCGCCGCTCCGCCTGAGGCGGGCATCACGAACACGTCGAAGTTCCCGTGCCGGTCGGATGCGAACGCGATGCGCGAACCGTCCTTCGACCATACCGGGTAGCTGTCATGCGCGGGGTGAGATGTGAGCTGCACTGCAGTCCCGCCTGTTGCGGGAACGGAGAAGAGATTGCCTTGATAGCTGAAGACGATCGTGGAGCCGTCGGGCGAGAGAGCCGGATAGCGCAGCCACAGCGGCCCATCAGCAGAGGCAAGAGCGGCACACAATGACACAAGAAGACACAAGACGGAGGTTCTCATCCTGAGCACCTTTCGCGTGAGGGTGAAAGAACGAACGATCAGATGTGAACAGCGGACCGACGCCGCTATGATGCCTGTGGGATGCGGAACGTTACGTCGATGGTGGTCCCCCTGCCGGAGGCTGACGACACCTCGAGGTCCCCGCCGTAGAGCTGCGCAAGGCTGCGCGTGATGGCGAGTCCGAGCCCTGTCCCCTGCTGCTCGCGCACTTTCCGCTCGAACTGCATGAACGCCCCTATGGAGGAGACATCATCGGTCTTGATGCCGCTCCCCTTGTCTTCGACGCGGAGCCGCGCGATGGGACCCTCGGCCGTGAGCGTGATGCGGATCGGGCTACCGGGTTGGGAGAACTTGAGCGCGTTGTCGGTCACTTCAGTCACGATACGGGCGAGATGGTCGTGTGTTGCGGCGACGGATGTTTCGGTCAGGTCGAACGTCAGGTCCTTCTCGCGCTCATACTCGCGGGCCTCGTCGCGGGCGTAGGTGCGGACGACCTTGTCCGCGCGTTCGGCGACCTGGCCGGTGAACTGCTCCTTCGCTTTCGGGTCGAATCCGGCGATCTCGATCTGCGCGTAGAGAAGGTAGCTTTCGATGAGGCTGTGCAGCCGTTTGCCGGCGCTGTTGATGCTCGTGGCGAGCTTCTTCACGTCGTGCGCGTCCAATGATTCGGGGTCGGCCGACATGATCTGCGAAAAGGCGAGGATGGCATTGAGGGGCGTACGGAGCTCATGCGGCAGGCTGAGGGTGATGTTCTGCCGCAGATGCTCGAGGCGCTCATCCGACTGCTTCCGGAGGGCATCGCGCATCTTAAGGCGGGTCTCGACGGCAGTCGTGAGCGCTTCGGAAGAGAAGGGTTTCTGGAGAAAATCGTCGGCGCCGAGCTCCATCCCGCGGCGCATCAGGTATTCATCCTGGACACCCGTGATGAAGATGAGCGGGACGGAGGCCGTCTCGGGACGCTTGCGCATCTCCCCGACGAAATCGAATCCCGTCAGGCCGGGCATCAGGATGTCGCTGATGACAAGGTCTGGTGTCTCCTCCTCCAGAGCCTTCAGACCCTGCTCTCCGTCCTCTTTTTCGATGGTTGTGTGCCCCTGCGCCTGCAGGATCGTGGCGACGAGCGCACGAATGGCATCTTCATCGTCTATAATAAGGATCCTGGCCATGGTCGGACCTGCGAATGTTCAATGGATGGTCAACATCTGACGGTGTATATACGATTTTTCCGGAGAGAATGCCCGCCGGGGATGGCCCCTGCACCGGGAGCCGCTTGCTGCAATCAAAAGACATCCATATTTTGAGCCAACTGTCACAGCACCCCGGCCTCATGCCGCGACGATCACGCAAGAAGCAGCTCCCTGACAATCAGATGATCCTTCTCAAGGCCGAGGCGTCCTACCCGCGGCGATGGCAGGGCATTCGCTCGAAACGAACCTACGATGCGCAGGTGAAGGGGACGATGTTTGAAAGGCAGGCAGGACACAATCAGATGGAGCTATTCGGGGACAATTCAGAGTATGTCGTGGCGGATGGAGGTATAGAGTAGGAAGACTCAAGACTGAAGCATAGTCTTCCATCTTTCATCTCCCTTCTCCCATCTTCCATCTTCCATCTTTCATCTCCCGTCTCCCCTCTCACTACTCCCTACTCCCTCCACTCTTTCTCCTTCTCCTCCAGCTCCACCCCCACCGACTCCCACTCGATAAGCACCGTTTCCAGACTCTTCTTCAGCTCTTTCAGCTCGGCACCGAGGCGGATGACAGCATCCGGGTCGTCGTATACTTCCTTGCGGGTCAGGTCCGATTCAATGGCGGCGATCTGCGCTTCCAGGCGCTGGATCTCCCCCTCGTTCTGCTTCAGCCGTTTCCGCAACGGCTGCAGGATATGATTCATTTCCTTCCGTCGTTCTGCTTCCACGCGGCGTCTTTCTTTTGCTGAGACCCTCGGCCCCTTTTCGGCCGATCGCATCGGTCCTGCAGCCATCTCCCGCAACTCCCTCTGGCGTTTCTCGAGGTACTCCGAGACGTTCATAAGGAACGTCCGGATCCCGTTGGTTGATACCTCCACGACCTTGTTCACGATCGGGTCCAGGAATCCCCTGTCGTGCGACACGATAATGAAGGACCCTTCGTATGTCTCGAGCGCCTCCTGCAGTACGGCTTTCGAGCGCATATCCAGATGGTTCGTCGGTTCGTCGAGGATGAGAAGGTTCGCCGGCTTCAGAAGCATCCGCGCGAGGGCAAGACGGCTTTTCTCTCCGCCGGAGAGGACCAATACCTTCTTGAAAACATCGTCCCCCCGGAACAGGAACGACCCCAGGATGGAGCGCAGCCGCCGTCTGATGTCACCCGTCGCGACCGTATCGAGGACTCCAAGAGCATCGCTGTCCAGGTCGAGCTCGTCCGCCTGGTGCTGTGCGTAGTAGGAGAGGACAAGATTATGCCCCGTCACGCGCTCACCCGACTGGAACGGTTCAACACCTGCAAGGATACGGGCCATCGTGGACTTCCCCGCACCATTCACACCGACCACGGCGATCCGGTCTCCCCGCTCGACGGTGAGCGACAGGTCCCGAAAGACCTGCTTCTCACCGTACGATTTCGAGAGGTCCTTGATGGTGAGCAGGATCCTGCCGGACGAGGGAGGATCCGGAAAATGGAAATCGATCTCATCAGCATCGTCTTCCAGCTCTATCCGTTCAAGCTTCTCCAGCTGTTTGAGGCGGCTCTGCGCCTGACGCGCCTTTGTCGCCTTGTAGCGGAACCGGTCGACGAACTGCATCGTCCGCTTGATGTGGGCCTGCTGGCTTGCGTAGTCCTTTTCCAGCTGCTCCTGACGAAGCGCCGCATGCTTCAGATAATCCGAAAAAGAGCCTGAGTGGTCCTCGACGTTCTTTCGTTCGAGCGCGAGCGTTCGGTTCGTCACGCTGTCGAGGAAGACAATGTCATGGGACACAAGAATGACAGCGCCATCGTACGTCGAAAGGTATTGTTCGAGCCAGGCCTGCGATTCGATGTCGAGATGGTTCGTGGGTTCGTCGAGCAGGAGCACTGATGGCGTCTTCAGCAGAAGTTTTGCGAGGGCAATACGCATTTGCCAGCCGCCGCTGAACTCGTCCGTCATCCGCTCAAGGTCCGGAACGCTGAAGCCGAGCCCCATCAATACCTTTTCGATACGCGACCGGACCGTGTACGCGTCCATCTCCTCAAGGCGGTGTTGAAGCTCTCCGATGATCTCGAGCAGCTCCGCATGCTCCGGGGATTCTGCAGCATGGCGGTGAAGCGATTCCACCGCTTCATCGTACCGGCGCTGTGTCGTCTGGAGGTCATCGAAGGCCGTCTCCGCCTCCGCATACAGGGTCTTTCCCGCTGCCGTTATACCTTCCTGGGGCAGATATCCGACCGTGACGTATGACGCGGTATTGATCGTACCCCCGTCAGCCTCCTGCCAGCCCGCAAGGATCTTCATCAACGTGGTCTTCCCGCTGCCGTTCGGACCTGCAAGTCCTATGCGGTCGTGCGGCTGCACAAAGAACGACACGTCCTCGAACAGCGTTCGGGAACCGAATCCGACAGTGAGATGGTCAACGGAAAGCATGGAGGAAGCGAAAAGTGATAAGCGAAAAGGGAAAAGTGTACGTCAGGCCAGTTCCGGTCATCCGGCTCGCGGTTCACGGTTTACGGTGCACGTATCAACCTACAAGGAGATGTTCAGAAATGGAACGGAGGGGACGAAAAAAGAGCGGATGAACGACAGCGAAGTCTACCTGTGCATCATTGCAGCTGCCCGAACAGCGCGTTGAATATACCTGTCCAGGTCAAGCCCCGATTCCTCCATGTTCAGATAGGCGTCTATATCCGTCCATCCGTTGTTGTGCGCCACCCATGACGCATACGTTGTGATCAGATGGCTGATCAGATCCTCCTGAGCCTTCGCGGACCACGTAACAAGCCGCGGTAACATGTCGCCGGTTCCGTCGGCATGGATATCCGTCAGGATGCGGATAGGCTCCTGAGAGCCGAAGGAGAGGTCGTCCATGTCCAGGAAGCGGACCGAAGGACCCTTTACCGTCCGGAACCAGGCCCGGCGCTCCTTCACATCATACACAATGCTCCATTGTTTCGTGTCCGGCCGCTGCATCGTCCCGAGCATGTCGAACGCATACGATACGTTCTCTGCGGATGTCCGCTCGACGTACGCGGAGGAGAGATACGCCCCCTGCACGAACCGCGGATACGTGGACATGAGGGTCTCGAAGATCGGCATCCACCCTCCAAACCGCCAGTACCGTTTCAGAGCGGCACGTTCTCTGCTGTACACGTCATTGCAGAGGACCGGCACGTCGGCCGCATCACCGGTACGGACAACGGCCTTCCCGTCGAGGAACTCGATGACCGCATACTGTCCGCGGGCATCCGTGATAAAATAGTGAGCCCGGGTGACCGCGATGGGTGCATAGAGGTTGTTCCCGTCGATGTTGAGCGAATCCAGATGGGCGATCACCTCTTCGACGCTGGCGAACATGTCGAGCTGGTACCTTATCCACAGACGGGTCAGCAGCGTGGGCCGGTCACTGTGGAATGGATGGCGGGTCTCCGCAAGTCCCATTTCATTGATGGTCAGTCCGGCCTCGTTCATCCCGCCATCGGCCAGATCAGCGCTGAAACCGAACGCGACCGAACCATAGCGGGCGATCCATTGAAGGTCGGGCGTGGGACACGTTTGTCCGAGCAGTTCATGGCCGCATACGTCCCGCCGGGCAACGCCACGGGGCGACACGATCAGCCATCCTGGAGTATGGAACACTTCATCGAGGTTATGACCGACAAGCAACGATGACGTGCCCTTCAGCAGGACAGTTGAACAGGTGGTTGCGCGTGGCTCGGTGGACTGTGCGGTTGCCAGGAGAGGGAACAGGAGAGCCGAGATGAGAATACCTCGCATGACCGCAGCGCTGTTCATGGTTCGAGTGTGGCGGTGCCGTTCACGAACACCCTCCGCGTGATGGTCTGCGTCGTCGGAGCGTGCAGACGGCCGGTCATACCCGGCTGTTCGCCGCCCACGGTCACGTCGAACGATCCCTGCTCGATCACGCGGGCGTTCGCCGCATCGATGAGCGAGAATGCCCGTGACGAGATCATAAAAGAGACACTCTTCGTCTGGCCCGGCTCCAGATGAACGCGTTCGAAACCGGCAAGAGAAGATCTCGCAACCGGGACCGACGCTTCAAGGTCTGACACGTACAGCTGGACGACCTCGTCCCCTGCGCGGCGGCCCGTGTTCTTCACATCGACCGTCACCATCAGGTCGTCGCCGGCCGGGATGCGTTCCTTCATCCGCATGTTGCTGTAGGAGAACGTCGTGTAGCTGAGCCCGAACCCGAATGGATACCACGGCTCACCTTCGAAGTACCGGTAGGTCCTCCCCGTCATCGCATAGTCGTCGAACGGGGGAAGCTGCTCCACCGACCGGTAGAAGGTCACGGGCAAACGACCGCCGGGATTGGTCTTCCCGAACAGGACATCAGCGACGGCGGTCCCTGCGGCCTGCCCGGGGTACCATGCTTCTACGATCGCGCGAACATTGTCCGACACATCCACGACGGATACGGCAGAACCATTGAGCAGCACCAGGACGACCGGTGTTCCGAGAGCCGAGATGTCGCGAATGAGAGCTTCCTGGTTCTTGGGAAGCCGGATCTTCGTCCGGTCCCCGCCGGCGAATCCCTCCATCGAGACCGGCAGTTCCTCCCCCTCCAGCCTTGGCGAGAGACCCATCACGAGCACGACGACATCCGCACCCTTCGCTGCTTTCAGCGCCCGCGACCTGAGGTCGGGATCGGGCATCTCCCACACACATTGAGCGGACGCATGCGGTCGCCGGTCCCTGAACTCCAGCCGGAACGGATATGCTGTACCGCCTTGCAGGTATATGCCTTCCGCTTCTCCGCGGACGGTGTTCCGGTCGCTGCGGTCAACGACGATCGTATCCGCCAGATACAGTCGGAACGATCCGTAGACACGCGCGCCGAGCTGATAATGGCCCGTCACGGAAGGCGTGAACATGCCTGACCATCGGACACTGAAACTGTCCGCACGTATCCCTTCCGCGGGGTGACCGTCCCACCACGTCACATTGACGGATGGCTCTGCCCGCGACACCATGGGCGAACCCGACCAGGCAGCATCATTGAAGTACTCAGCCCAGAGCCCGGCGTGACGTTCTCCGTTCCGTTCATGCGAAAACACGCCAGGCGGGACCACGGACAAAGACGGCGTTTGGTCTGTGTGGTTCGTGCCTCGTTCGTAGATGACCTCCGTCTGCGGCTGAACCTGACGCCGGATCCCCGCGAGGACAGCCACCGGTTCTGCCGGCGTCCCGTTGTAGTTGCCAAGCAGGACCTCGATATCATCCGCATTCGGACCGATGACGGCGATGCGGGAGATACCAGACCTCAGGGGCAGGAGGTCTCCCTCGTTCTTCAGCAGTACGATCGAGCGCCGGGCGGCCTCGGCGGCGAGCGCTCTATGAGGCGGAGCATCATTCATGTCTATGGGGATCTGAGCGTAGGCGACCCGTTCCGGCGGGTCGAACATGCCCAGGCGCAAACGCGCGCGGAAGAGTCTCCGCAGCGAGAGGTCGATAAGACCTTCCGGAACGAGGCCCAGCCGCACAGCTGTGACAAGACTGTCGAAGGCAACGCCGCAGTTCAGGTCGGTGCCTGCCCGGATCGCCATCGCGGCCGCTTCTGCCACTGTCGGCACTGCATGCTGCATGTTGTAGATGTCCATGAGGGCCCAGCAATCGGAGACGACATATCCCCTGAACTTCCATTCGCCCCGCAGGATGGAGGCAAGCAGCTCGTCGCTCCCGCAGCAGGGGCGGTCCCGGAACTGGTTGTAGGCGCACATCACAGACTGAGCGCCTCCTTCGATGACAGCAGCACGGAACGCCGGCAGATATGTCTCCCGAAGGTCGCGTTCGCTGACGACCGCATTGAAGACGTGACGCAGCGGCTCCGGTCCGCTGTGGACGGCATAGTGCTTCGGCGTGGCGATCGTTTTGAGGTACGTCGGGTCGTCCCCCTGCATGCCGCGCACGAACTGCACGCCGAGCTGACCGCTGAGGTACGGGTCCTCGCCGAAGGTCTCCATACCGCGTCCCCAACGGGGATCGCGAAAGATGTTGATGTTGGGGGACCAGAAGGTGAGGCCTTCATAGATGCCGCGCCTCCCATGGCGGACGGCATCGTGGTGCTTCGCGCGCGCTTCGTCAGAGATGACGGCCGCAACGTCGAACATCAGCTGCTTGTCCCACGTCGCAGCGAGGCCGATGGCCTGCGGGAAGACCGTGGCACGACCGGCGCGGGCGACGCCGTGGAGCGCTTCGTTCCACCAGTTGTACGCGGGGATCTGCAGCCGTTCGATGGCAGGAGCGTCGTAGAGCAGCTGGGAGACTTTTTCTTCGAGGGTAAGCCGGCCGATCAGGTCGTTCAGGCGGGATTCTGCCGGGACAGAGGGATCGAGGAACGGGAACGGCGGGCGCTGGGCGAGGAGGACGGGAAGATCGGCAAAGAGGAATGCACAAAGCGCGATCGTGAGAAGGGTCAGTCGCACGCGCTCCGAACTCCGTAATCAGGGCTTCGCACTGATGGTCTCTCCCGGGCTTCTTTTCCCATGCGCTATCTTTCCTCCTTCTCCTCGTGCTCCGCTGCTTCTTCCACACTCTCGAGGTCCATCGGATGGTCCTCGATGATCTCGCGGATGTTCTGGAGGCGCTCACCCCACCATCCGCCCATGTAGGCCATGCCGAAGACCACCAGCAGAATGATGACGAAGCCGACCGCATCGCTCGTGGTCGCGATGAGGAGCTGGCTCGTCTCAAGCGAGAGGACCACCACCATCAGGATGACCACACCGACGGCGGAGACGACCGCCTCCCATACCGTGATGCCGGGTGAGAAGTACGCCATCACGGCCGAGATGATGAACACTCCGGCCGTGCCCCAGATGCCGATGACATACATCGACAGCTCGTTCGCGACACCGCCAGCGATGATACCGCCGGGCACCAGCATAAGGGGAAGAAAGTAGAAGATGAGATACATCAACAGGGAAAGGATGACCCACTTCCACTGGAATCCGGTGGTGGGCTCATCCATGGAGTCGTCGGAAGTCATAGGAGGAGTCGTGAGATTGTCGATTTTCGATTGTCGAATGTCGATTGTCGCCCGCCTGCGTGTCCTGAAGACCCGGTGACACTTCGGCGGATACAATTGTCGATTGCCGGTGATCCGGCCGCTTCGGAAAAGGTAGGCGGAAACGGGTTCACACACAACAGGAATCCCCATTCCCGCCTTCCTTACTTCCATTATTCCACTATTCCATTATTCCACCATTCCCCGATTCCAGACATCCGCTCTGCTTCATTCCGAATACGTCCCGAACTCCACATGCGACGGCATCGACGCGGTCCTGTAGACGCGCTGCGTCGTTCTCACAAAATCCCCGTCCGTCGCCTGGAAGATGTTCATGAACTTCCCGGGATTGCGATCGATCTTAGGGAACCAGCTGGACTGGACATGCACCATGATCCTGTGGCCTTTCTTGAACCGATGGAACACGTCCTGCAATACGAACGAGACCTTCGTCGGTTCGTCCGGCGTGAAGGGCTCGGGCTTCGCCAGACTTTTCCGGAACTTCCCGCGGAGCACATCGCCCCTCACCATCATCTCATATCCTCCCA
The DNA here is from genome assembly GCA_964534125.1 of uncultured Ignavibacteriaceae bacterium. Classification (GTDB taxonomy): domain Bacteria; phylum Bacteroidota; class Ignavibacteria; order UBA10030; family UBA10030; genus 2-02-FULL-55-14. Next base: position 52,270 of record CAZHOJ010000011.1, on the reverse strand, counting down.
GCTGCACGCCGCGCGCCCGATGGTTCGGAGGAGTCGCCATCGTATCCGGGAAGACGTCGATCACCTTCACCACCCAGTCGCAGTCCGTGCCGGACGTCGATGCGTAGAGGTTCACCGAGATCGGTCCGGCGATGGTGACATCCTCGCCGAGCTCCTCCGTCTGGAACACGAGGACGTCGGGCCGCCTTGAGGCAAAGCGCTGGTCTTCCAGCATGTAGGAGGCGTTATACCACTGCCTTACTTCGGCCGTGTACGGGACCGGTTTGGCGGGATCGTTCACATACTCGTCATGCGCGCTTGCAGCTGTCGGCTTCTTCGTGCTGAGCGAACTTCCCCCGCCGAAGTAGTATGATACCTTCTTCAGCCCTTTCGGCGGCCAGGCATCCAGTTTGCGCCACTCGTTCTGGCCGGTCATGAACATCGTCGCTTCGGCGATATCCGCGGCCGGGGCTGCGTTGAGGTGCATATCGAAGAAGGGGCCGATGACATTCTCCGTGAACCAGGTGGTCGTGACCGAGCCGAACTTGATATCCCCGAGCGAATCGAGTCCCGGTTGCTGCCACCAACCGTGCGCCCACGGGCCCATGACGATCCTGACCCGGTTGTCCGGGCTCTGTGAGTTCGCTGATTCATAGCTGCGGAGCGCACCGTAGAGGTTCTCGGCATCGAACCATCCGCCGACGACGAGCACGGGGGTGATAATGTCCTTCAAGTGCGGACGGACGGTGCGCTTCGCCCAATAGTCGTCCCACGTCCAATGCTCGCTCAGGTCGTTCCACATCTGGACGGAATCGTGGAGGAACCGGCCGTTGAAATTGGGAAGAGCGCCAACGGAAAGATAGAACTTGTAGCCGTCCTGGCACGGGTACTGAAAGCGGCTGGGGTACGTCGACGTCGGGCCGCCCTCGCGGGGCCAGCCGAAGTATGCGTAGAATCCGAACGCATGCGAGATGAGGAGGGCTCCGTTATGGTAGAAATCGTCTCCCCCCATCCATTCTGACACGGGTGCCTGCGGTGAGGTGGCCACAACGGCCGGATGTCCGGACAGTGTCCCCATCCATGCGTAAAAACCCGGATACGAGATGCCGTGGATGCCGACCTTTCCGTTATTCCCTTCGACGTTGTTGATCAGCCACTCCACGGTGTCATACGTGTCCGAACTCTCATCGATATCCGTGGCCGACTTCTTTTCCGGGATGTACGGCCTCACATCGATGAAGTCACCCTCCGACATGAACCGGCCCCGGACGTCCTGGACGACGAGGATATATCCTTTGTCGATGTAGTGATACCCCTGCGTTCCCCACCACACGCGGTACTGCTCTCCGTACGGAGCGCTGCTGTACGGCGTGCGCATGAGGATGATGGGATGGTCCTTCGACCTATCTTTCGGTGCGTAGATCGCGGTGAAGAGCTTCACCCCATCGCGCATCGGGACCATGACCTCCTTCTTCGTATAGGCTTCGCGAAACTGTGAGGCGGGCTGCGCCTCTGTGCATGAGACGAAGAGCCAGAGGGCGGCAAAGGAAAGGAGCAGGCGATTCATCGGAGGGCCTTTCATGAAAGAATGGGTATGCCGGATGACCATAGCATACGACTACGGGAAAATATGGATGCAACGCGTAATACCAAAGACGGGAAAATCCTTTGACAAAGAGGAGGTGTCCGCGGACCGTTATGCCTTCCATCTCGCAATTCTCATTTTTGAAACTCAATATCTTGTCAGGTCTGGTAATCGATATGACGCTTCTGATGAATTCTGCGCTGGCGAAGCCCCTGCTCTGGCACGTAGGTTGAGTGCTGACTCTGAACAAGAAATCCCGCAGATTACGGACGCTTGTCCATTCACCTCAAGATCCGGAGGCTCGACCATGAAGATGCGCCTCTTGTTCTTCATCATCCTTCCCCTCTTCACGCTGGTGTACCTCGGCTGCAAGTCCGAGCCTGACAAACCGCCTCGTCCGGAGACGACGATCGAGAACCTCAAGGTCGCCCACGCTGCCGCCTATCATCGTGCGGCTTACTATGCCGCCGCCGGTAAACAGGCGGAACAGGAGCGCCTCGGAAACCTCGCAAAAATGTACCGAGCCATTGCCCGCTCGGAGCAGATCCATGCCGCGGGACACGAGGAGTTCCTGAAGCAACACAGCGAGGCGACTGACACGACAAAATCCTCTTCACTGCCACTCGGGACCGTCCGGCAGGCGCTGAAGATGGGCATCTCACTCGAGGCGACGGAAACCACAGGCCTGTATCCCGCGATGCAGCAGGCAGCCGCAACGGAGAACTGGCCTGAAGCGGCAGAGCAATTCACACAGTTCCGGCAGGCGGACCTGCGTCATGCCGAGCTATTGACGAACGCTCAGGACCGCCGCGGCGTCCTCTCCATCGCGACGTACTGTGTCTGTCAGCATTGCGGATACATACAGGTGGACCAGTCCGAAGCGGTGGAATGCCCCGTCTGCAAGCATAATCTCTGGGAACGGTTCTAGCCGCATCGCCCCGGCGCGCTTCGCACGATTTCAGGAATTCATCAACACGGGCAGTCCTGCGTACACCGCGGGCTGCCCGTTCTTTTTATTTGCGCTCGGGTACTTCGAGGGAGAATGAAGCAGGAGCAGGGGAAAAGTAGATGGGTCCGGTAGACAAGAGCGACTGCCGTGTCGCACGGGTGATTGATCAGCGGCGATTGGACATTTCCTTCGCCGCGTAGTACGCCTCTTTGAACCGTTTCGATGCCTCGGCGTGGTCCACGATCGGCGACGGATAATCCTTTCCGATCACACAGCCCACCTCCTTCTGAAGAACGGGAGGCATCACGTGAGGGGCGTGGATGAACTTATCGGGAACGTTCGTCAGCTCCGGAACATACCGGCGGATATACGCACCCTGCTGATCGTACCGCCGGGCCTGCAGCGTGGGATTGAAGATGCGCAGCGGTTTTGGATCGACACCCGTCGATGCGGACCATTGCCATCCGCCGTTGTTCGACGCGGTCTCGATGTCCAGCAGCTTCTCCTCGAAAATCCTCTCCCCCTTCTTCCAGTGCTGCAACAGGTCCTTCGTCAGGAATGATGCGACGACCATCCGCACACGGTTGTGCATCCAGCCGGTCGTGTTGAGCTCCCGCATGCCGGCATCGACCAACGGATAGCCGGTCCTCCCTTCACGCCATGCCGACAGCGTCTTCTCCGACCGGCTCCAGGACATGCGGTCGAACTCCCGGCGGTAATTGGAGGTGACCAGATGAGGGAAATGATACAGGACCGCCTGATAGAACTCACGCCAGATGAGCTCGTCCACATATTTCCGTATCGCTCCCTGCGCCGTGACGCCTGACGAGCGGTACGCATCGGAACACTCGGCGAGGAGCTGACGCGGAGAGATACATCCGAAGCGAAGGTACGGCGACATGCGGCTGGTCCCGTTGTCGGCCGGGATGTCCCTCCCCGAATCGTACGAACCGATCCGCCGTTCGAGAAACGCCGTCCATGCGCTCCGTGCCTGCGATGCTCCGCCGATGAAGGCGGGCTTTACGATGTTCGTCGTGATCCCCAGGTCGCGCGCGCCAAGGACCTTTCCGGACGAGAGACGCGGAGTCGAGATGCGCTCAGGCGTCCCGAACGGTTCCGGATGGTCGAGTGACTTCCACGTCCTCGAGAAGGGGGTGAAGACAACATACGGGCGTCCGTCGCCGGTGAGGACCTCCGTCGGCTCATGGACGACCGCGTCCTTGAACGAGAGAACCTCCAAGCCCCGCTCCGTATAAAGCCGCTCCACAATTTCGTCCCGTTCTCTGGCGGAGGGCTCGTAGTCCCCGTTATAATAGAGGCCGATCGGCTTCAGGTCGTCGATGAGCTGCCTGTGCACCTCAGTGACCTCGCCTTCCCGGAGGATCAGCTTTCCCCCGAGACCAGCGATGGCAGACTGAAGGTCGAGCAGAGCCTGCGCCTGGAAGTCGAACACAGCACCATCCGAGGGGAGCCGGGCGATGAGCTGCCTGTCGAAAATGAACAGCGGCACGACAGGAATGCCCAGCCGGGACGCGGCATCGAGCGCCGCATGGTCTTCCACTCTCAGGTCACGCCGGAACCAGACGATCACAGGCCTCATGCGCTGCGATCTCCTCGCGTGATGCGGCGATGGATACCGAGCGCCCCCAGCACTACCCCCGGGATCCCCTGACCGGGAAAGAATGTATCGCCCATCGTGAACAATCCTTTGAATGGTGTCACTGGCCCTGGATACTTCCACGGAAAGACCTTCTTCGACAATGGAATGCCACCGACAAGGCCCTCGTGTCTTCCGGTGTACTTGCGGAAGGTCCTTGGAGTCCCGACCTCTTCGAATACCGGCCGGAGGTCCCCGAGTTCCGGCACCGATCGCCGGAGAGCGGCCAGGATCTCATCCCGGCATCTCGCCTTCAGCTCCGCGTATGCCCCGGTACTCATGTCCTCCGGAAGCCAGTCCGGGCTCACATGCGTGCTGACGCTGAGCGTCCTGAATCCTGAGGGACAACGCTCGCGGTCCTTCTCGTGGGAGAACGTACAAAAAAGTGTGGACGAACCCAGAGACGGAAGCGGCTGATCGAGCACAGCCTGAAGATTGACTGGAAATCCCGCCGGTAGATCGTCACGGATGAGCGCGTTCACGGTCACAGCGCCCCATTGAGAGACGCCCGCCTCCGCGATGGACCGAATGACCGACGAGAAGTATTGTTCCACCTCTCCGTCAGTCAGCGCCGGCAGGTTGTGGAGCGGAAGCTGGGTGACCACGGTCGCGGCACGAAGGCTCACCTTTTTCGCTGTCTGCACCTCCCATTCCCCGCCGGATCGTCGTATCCCCGTCACCCTTTGACGGTATGCAACATCCGCACCGAATGCGCGGGCCCGTTCCTCGAGGAACCGTGCGAACGAGATCATGCCGCCCCGGACCGAGAAGATCTGCCCGTTCGCATATGACAGTCCGAGCGACCCGTTGAGCATATATGCGTCGTCTGCGGAGGTCTGGTTTGTGATGAGGAGCTGGGCATCAGCATATTGACGGAAGAGCGGCGTACTGACCTTCCGGCGCTCCATCTGCTGTAGCACAGATGAGAACAGGATGGGAAGCCGCCTCACAAGGCTGAAGGACGCAGCAGGAAGGTCCTGGACGAACTGGGAAAAGTTCAGCGGAGGGAGAAATGGTGCACGTGCTGCTGCAGCATAGACCGCATCGGAAACGGCGAAGACATCGTTCCAGAAGGGAAGCTGGTCCCGGCCGAAGAACGAAGACGCACGCTCGATCCACGAATGCCTGTTGGTGGTGAGATCGAGCCGTCGTCCGTCTGTGACGACTGCGAGCGTCGGGACCGTCGGTATGAGTCCGGGGAACCGCCCGATCTCGTCGAAAAGAAGGGACATCGGCTGGCCCGGGTCTGCACCGCAGAAGGTCGTCGCGCCGACGTCGAACCACGCGGACCGTTTCTCATACGACGATGCGCACCCGCCGGGGTAATGGATCGCTTCAAGTACGAGTACCGACCTGCCGGACTTCGCAAGCAGGGCAGCCAGAGACAGGCCGGACACTCCTGCCCCTACGATGATGACATCGTACGCGTCACGACGAATGGAGGGATCACCCGACGCCGGCGTCGGTGAGGCTGCCTGCGGCATCGGTCGTGCGATCAGCTCTTGCCGATGCCGGCAAGGAATTGGTTGCGCAGCCTGTCATCCGATTCGAACACGCCGGTGAAGTGGGAGGTGGCCGTGGCCGATCCCTGCTTCTCGACGCCCCGCATCATCATGCACAAGTGCGAGGCCTCGATCCAGACGGCGACGCCGAGCGGGCGCAGCGCGTCGGACATGGCTTCTGCGGCCTGTTTTGTCATCCGCTCCTGCACCTGCAGTCGCCGGGCGAGGGCATCTAACATGCGGGGCACCTTGCTCAGGCCGACGATGCGTCCGTCCGGGACGTAGGCGATGTGCGCCTTGCCGAAGAACGGGAGGAGATGGTGCTCGCACAGGGAGTAGAACTCGACATCCTTGATGAGGACCATACTGGGGAAATCCTCTTCGAAAACGGCAGATTCGAGGATCTCCCGTGCATCGGTGTCGTATCCGCTCGTCAGGAACTGCCACGCCTTTGCCGCACGCTGGGGGGTCTTGAGCAGGCCCTCGCGCGTCCGGTCTTCCCCTGCCTCGGCGATCAGGCCGGCGTAGTGGTCCTGCAACGCATCTGCGGTCGTGTGCTGATGGTGGCCATTGTCGTGCCGGTCGCCGTTCCCGTTCGCGGGACGGCCGGGATGCTGCGACGTGTACGGAGAGCTGAATGTGGTATCGAATGATGCAGACACGTTCGGTCCTTTCCTCTGTCAGAAGTTTGTGATCCTACGCCGCTGCAACCGGAGCGGTGAATCTCAGGATGGGCTGATACTCGATCGTTTGGATACGGGAGGTACAACGCAGCATCAGGACCATGCCGCCATAGAACCGGATCTCCGGTTCGAGCACGCTTCGGACCATTTCGATGCTGTCACGCAGGTTGAGGATCCGCAATCCCAGGAGCCTGGATGAGAGCCACTGTGCAGCTGCCTTCACTCCTCGTTGTGCCCGGACCTGGAACATCATGCTGAGGTTGCCATTGCCCGGCTCGAGAACACGCCGGAGTTCCCTCAGCACCTGGTCGGGGGCCGTGAACTCGTTCAGGCTCCCGCCGCACATGATCCCGTCGAACAGTCCGTCGGCAAATGGCAGTTGTTCAGCATCTGCATGCACGAACACGATCCTGTCCGCAACACCCTCGTTCCGGGCGAGCCGTTGTGCTATCCGCAGCATCGGCATCGAAGCATCGACGGCGAAGACCACCCCCTCCTGGCCGTCCCGTATGAGCCGTTGTGCGATCCGGCGCGCATAGAATCCGTTCGCGCACGCATTATCGAGGAACAGACTGCCGCGCTTCAATCCGATGGAGTCTGCTACAATGTCGGTCTCCCGCTCGGGCGGGAACATCTCGCCGGTCAGAAAGGTCATGGCGCGTGTCCGCCAGAATCTGTCGTACACGGCGGCCACCCAGTTCCACTGCCCCATCCGCACGGCCGGATTCATGCGTGCAGGCGCTTTCGGCAGGACCCGTACGATGCCATTCTCATCGACGGGGTATGTCGTCCCGCATTTTCCGCACGTAAGGCTTTCCGTCCCCGGGTCCATGCTGCCGCTGCACCGGGTGCATACCAGGTGCTTGAGCGAGCGCACACTCGACGGGGACATGTCGACAAGCGTCATCGGTCCGTCCCGTGAGCGATACGCTCGTAGTCGAGGATCGAATCAGTGATATAGCTGGCGGTGATGCGTCCGTTGAATCTCTCTGTCATGTTCGCTCCGCCCACCGCGAGCCTGCCCCCGACGCCCTGCACGGCAGGCATGATGTCGTCATTGATATCCCGGATGAACTTGTCCTCGTCATCGACCACAAGAGAACTGAGAACGACCAGGTCCGGTTTGTTGCGGTTGATGGAGAAGACGAGTGATTGTGTCGGCGTACGTGAACCGAGGAAGAGGGTCCGCCATCCCTGCGAGGTGAGGTACTGATTGATGCATCGGAGTGCGATCTCGTGCTGATCGTCCTCGTAACAGGCGAGCAGCGCGGTCCGTCCGTTGTATGGTTTCTGGAAGAGTTCGGATTGCAGCCGCTGGAGGGCATCGTGAACAGAGTGGGACGCCAGGTGCTCGATGTCCACGGTGATCTCGCCGCTTGCCCAGCGCGCGCCGATATCGGCCAGCGGCGGAAAGACAAGCGCGTGATACAGTGCAAGGAGGTCCGGCTTCGCCGCGAGCCCTATGCGGAGGATACGGAGGACCTCTTCGGTATCGCCGGCCATCATGGCCTTTCGCAGATGGGGAACGAGCACTGCGACATTCCCTTCGATAACGCTTGACCGGAGCTGACTGTCGGTCAGGAGCTGGGGATCCAGATGCGGCACGGACATCGCGTTCTCATGGACGAACCTCAGGACCGAGCGGATCGGAAACCTGCGGTGTCCCCCCTTTGTCTTCACGCACTCGATGTGTCCTTGGTCCGACCACCGTTTGACGGTGGATTCGTTGACGTCGAACATCTCGGCGAGCTCAGCGGTGGAATAGGTGCTTTTCATTGGACTTTTTGCAGTTGAGCGGTTTGCACGGTTTGCACGTTTATAGAACCACCGACCCGGGAGTGGAGTTCCCGCATCACTGCAAGAAAATCGTGGATTTTGAGGGAAAATCGAGGGGTGGGAGACCTGACAGGTCTCTCTATGAATATCTAGATATACCTGGGTACTCTAGGTAAGACCTGACAGGTTGCGGCAAGCTTTAAGGGTGTTCTTCAGCAGCATAGCAATGGTCATAGGACCGACGCCGCCGGGGACGGGGGTTATGGCGGAAGCCACCTCAAGGGCAGATGCATAGTGCACATCCCCGACGATGCGGTACCCCGACTTCTTCGTGGCATCATCTACCCTGTTGATACCGACATCGATGACGACAGCACCCCTTTTCAGGTCCTCACCGCGGATGAATTCCGGCCGCCCGATCGCTGCGATCAGGATGTCCGCTTCCGGAAGGTACGCACGAAGGTCCTTCGCACCCGTGTGAACAACGGTCACGGCGGCATTCGCACCCGGCTGCTTCTGCAGCAGCATGTTCGCGATAGGCTTCCCGACAATGTTGCTCCGGCCGACCACCACCACATGCTTTCCCGCAGGATCATTGCCCGACCGGACGAGCAGCTCCTGAATGCCGGCCGGCGTGCAGGGACGAAGCGTCTCCTCACCGATCACCAGCTTGCCGACATTGACCGGATGAAAACCATCGACATCCTTCGCAGGTGCGATCGACTCAATGATCCGCTTCTCATCGATGTGGTCCGGCAGCGGTAACTGCACGAGGATGCCATGATACGCGGGGTCCTCGTTCAACTGCCCCAGCAGACCCAGCAGCTCCGCCTCGCTGGTCGTTGCAGGAAGCCGGTCCGTGCGCGATACAATGCCGGCCTCCTCGCATGCCTTCCCCTTCATCCGCACGTAGACCTCTGAAGCCGGATTCTCCCCGACAAGAACGAAGGCCAGTCCCGGCGCAATGTTCTTCTTGGTAAGGTCCTTCACCGAGACAGCCACCTCTTGTCGGATCGTTGCTGCGATCGCCTTTCCGTCGATGATCTGCGCGGGCATCGGGTCTGGCCTCTCTCAGAATGCGGGGAAGATGATCTGCTCGATGCTCTGTGCTTTGCCGGTCGTGCGGTCGATGCGGATGACAACGCCGCAGAACCGCACATCATGCTGCGCGAGCTCGAACTTGAACGGTGTATGATGCAGGAACCGCTTGATGGCTATCTCCTTCTTCATGCCGATCACGGAGTCATACGGTCCCGTCATACCAACGTCCGTGATGTACGCGGTCCCTCCGGGGAGGACGCGTGCGTCCGCTGTCGGAATGTGCGTGTGCGTCCCCACCAGCGCGCTGATACGGCCATCGAGATACCACGCGAGTGCCATCTTCTCCGCCGTCGCCTCCGCGTGCATATCGATGAGCACCATGTTGGTCTCCTGCGAGATCTTGCTCAACGCCCAGTCAGCCGCCCGGAACGGATCATCGATGGGCTGCATGTACGTCCGGCCCTGCAGGTTGATCACGCCGAGCTGCCCCTTCTCTTTCAGGTCCACCACCGTGTACCCATACCCGGCATTGTCGCGGGGATAGTTGAGAGGCCGCAGGATGGTCTTCGACTCGCCCAGTAGTGCCTTTACCTTCCAGTTGTCCCAGATGTGATTCCCGGAGGTGATCACATGAACACCCAGGGAGAACATCTCCTTCGCCTGGTCGGCCGTGATGCTCTTGCCGTTGTCCGTGTTCTCGCCATTGACCACCACGCAGTCGACGGCATACTTTTGCACATACTGCTTAAGGAGCGTCGTGAGCAGGTCGAGGCCGGGCCGGCCGTTGATGTCGCCGACAAAGAGGACGGTTGTAATGTTGTCAGAGGTCATAGGAGGGGTCGATCGTTCTTCCATTCATGAGCGGGGATAGCGGACCGCAGGCACGGATCAATATACCCATCCATTGCCTGGGATGGAACGCAGGGATCATCCCTGAAGCGCTCTCGCGTAGACCTCGCGCGTGCGTTCTGCCACATGCCGCCACAGGAACCGTGATACGATGTGGTTCGACAGGTCCGGTGTGCGGGGGGCCCTGAGAGCTTCGACGATCCCCCGGCGGATGTCTGCGACTGAGTACGGATCAACGTACGCAGCATGGTCGCTGAAGTAGTCCCGCGTTCCGCCATGCGGCGTGATGACCACCCGAGCACCTGCCAGGCCTGCCTCCAGCGCCGCAATACCGGGCGTTTCGAACAGGGATGGAAGGACAAATACCGTGCAGGCAGCGTAGGCGGAAGCGAGCATATCCGATGTGTGGTCGATGTGATCGAGCACGGTCACCCGGGGATTGGCGCGCGCGCGCGCCACGAGTGCCTGCGCCTCACGGCTCTCCTCGATCCGCCCGACGATCACTGCCGGTGCATCGACACCTTCCAGGGCCTCTATCAACCGCCCCACATTCTTCCGCGCGGGCCCGATGTGTCCGACACTGAGGACAAAATCTGCGACGTTGTATGTTCCGGTGAAGAGCGTCGGATCTCCGTGCGCGAACCGTTCTTCCACGCCGTTCGGGATGGTCATGAGCTTTTCCTGCCCGACCCCGAATGCGGTCCGGAACAGCTCCGATTCCTCCTGCGTGTTGGGGGCCACCAAGCGCGACCACGAGCACATCTCCGCGATCATGCCATAATCCGTCCAGAAACCAGGCAACAGCCGCCGCATCAGCCTGTCGACCGACCGAACGACCCTGACCTGCATGGGCGGTCGCCGGGTGATATAAATAGGAGTGAGCACAATGGGGATCGACATACTGTGAAGAGCCCGTGCGACGTGGTACGTGCCCATGCCCGCACCGAAGATATGCACCAGGTCGACATCCCGTCCTGACACCTGGTTCTCTCCGGTGATCTGCCGGACCTCCACGCCGAGCCGCGAAAGCTCCCGGGCCGTCTGTTCCAGTTGAACGCGGGGGCCGCCGCGCAGGACGGATGATGCAGGATGTGTCAGGAGGGCGACCTTCATGTCTTCGACCGGAACGAAGAGAGCGCGTCGACCGCGAGCGTCAGGGGAATGCGTGGATTGAAGGACGTGACACGGGTAATGTCGGCGGGTTGCGTATTCGGCTTCGGCATCCACTTCCATACGGCAGCATCGAGGTCGATCGTGCCTTCGATGGGAACAATGGCCGCCTTCCCCTCCCGGCCGACGATCCTCAGATGGTGCCCGGGGGGCGCCAAGGCCTGGTCGACCACCAGCTGATGCCCCTGCAGATCGATGTGCATTCCCTCAGATCGCCGGGTGTTCCACCACGTTGCATACCCGCTCATCGTCAGGGCAGTCGCTCCGGCGTCGAACGCCCGCGTGATGAGCGCTTCGAGCACATCATGATGCCGGTCCCTGGGATGATGATAGAAGAAAAGAGGCTCGCTCAGTGAAAGCTTTTCGTCCACGACGCGCATGAAGTAGGCGCGCATATCGTCCGGGGAGTATCCCTGCCTCCGCAGCGTGCCGATGCTGATCGGGTGGACCGGCACCTGGAGGACGCCGCGGGTCTTCCTGTCGATCCATGGTTCGGATGGAAGGTTGTCGTAGTCCCAGGAGAATTCGCTCGAGTAGTCGAACCGGAACTCCTTGACGACCTTTGCGAGGGCCGTATTCCAGATGCCGTAGGGGGCCGCGAAGCCAACGGCGCCGAGGCTCATGTCCCGGAATCGTGTCCGAGCCTTCAGGATGTTCTCGTGGTTCCTCATCTCATCGTCATACGTGCGATGCTCGTAGCAGTGAATACCGATCTCCTGCCCCTGCATCTGAACGAATCGCCAGAGGAACGACTCCTGGCTCTTCACATGAACAAACCACGTAGCCGGAACGCGGTGTGCTCGGAGAAGCTCGTAGAGATGCTCGATGTCGCCGAGCGAGCTTTGGTCCGTATCGATCCGGAAGACGAAGGCGGATGGAGCAGCCTCCGGATAGTACCACAGGTGGACAAAGGGAAGTGCACGTACCGCATACAGGTGCTGCAATGCTGCCCGAACAAGGCGACGGACACCGTTCTTGTTGACCGACGACACCCGCTCGAATGGCAGCCGGCTCGACGCGCTGTAGAAGGACCTCCTGACCGTCGTGGCGCTCGCGATGAGTGCGGACGGGTCGAACGGGAACGCTACACAATGCCCTCCGTCGGCCGGACCGACATACGCTGTTGGCGTCCCATCCTGGCACGGGAGGTCGTTCGCATTCCACGCCACGGCACCTTCCTTGCCAACCTCCACCAGGCCCGCTGACGCGAATACCGATCCTCCCGTCGCATGAACATGGGCGATCTCCCGGCGTTCGTACGTGGTGCTCTTGATGGTCGCCAGTGTCCTCGCGGAACACAGAATGCTTCCGCCGCCGCGCAGGAACTGCCGCGCAACGCCCAAGTCCCGGTCGTCCGCCCCGTCATTCACCACAAGCACCGCATACGAATCCGGCGTTACATCGCCATGGGCGACGTTGTGGGGCAGCCCCTCCTGCTGGAGGATCGCCTTCCAACCGTCCGGCTCGCCCAGGATCCCTGTGCGCAGATTCATACGAAGCGTCCCATCAGTGTCCGATAGTCCCCGAATGATACGGCCTTAAGTGCGAACGTTGCAAGAACGTATGTCACGGCACCGATCGATACGTGAAGCAGCACGTGCATCCCCGGGAGGACAAGAAGGATACCCCCCATGACAAGCGTGCTCAGCACGATGCGCCCGAACCGCGCCGGGCGGATCTCGGGGAGCAATGCACGCATCGCGCGACGCATGCGAAGCACCGTCAGCGCCTCGGCAAGGACCATGCCTGCCGCCGCACCGAACAACCCGCCGACGAGGATACCCGACGTGATGAACACTGCATACAGCACAGCGCTCAGGACCATCACGTTCCGGTACGCCGTATCCCCTCCCGAAGCGATCACCGCTGACGTGTACACCGTGTGAAGAAGCGTCATCAGGACGAACCAGACAAGGACAGCGAACAGCGCTCCGGCCCCGGCGAACGCCGGCCCATAGACAAGCAGGATAAGGTCCTGGCCGAGGACAACACCGCCGAGACAGAGCGGCAGGGCCACGATGACGATCCATCGCATCGCCGTCGTAAGGTTCGCATGCAGCACATCGGGTGAGAGAGCATGCAGGCGGACGGAGGCCGGAAGCAGGACCGTGCCGAGGATGCGGTCGATCATCAGCAGGAAGAACACGAGCTTCGATGCCGCCGAGAAGATCCCGGCATCAGCCGACCCGAGGAGCGCTCCGATGAGAATGATCGGCAGATTGACGGAGACATGCCCGAGCACCGAACCAGCCCCGAACGGAATGGCCCGCTTCATCAGGTCACGCCACACTCCGGGTGTGAGCCGGAAACGCAGACGTTCACCGAGCCGCCTGAACCGGCCGAGCAGGAATCCGGTGGATGCGATGTCGCCTGCCACCGCAGCCACAGCCGCCAGCCGGATATCGCCGGGAGAATGGACGAACATCAGCAGTGCAAGAAGATATACGAAGGCACCGAGCGTCCGCGCGACGGCGTTCGGCATCATCGTCTCCTTCCCCTGGAAGTACCATTCGAGGAACAATGCGTGCAGAAAGGCCGAGACCGACGAGATGAGAATGACATCGCGCAGCGCAGCATTGCCGACGAACAGAAGCGTCACGACAAGCACGACGAGATACGCAACCACGGTGTTGACGACCCGGGCGGCCAGGAGCGTTCCGGGAGCCAGGCCGGACTCGCCGCGGGCCACTGAGCGTGTGCCGAGCACATGCAGACCCGCACTCCCCGCCAGAGCAACATACGAGAGCACCGTCAACCCGATCATGACCTGACCGAATCCCTCGACCGCCAGGACCCGCGCCATATATGCGACCGAGAAGAACCCGAAGATGCGCCGGGCGATCTCAGAGCTTACGAGGAACGATATGTTATGGGTGAGACGGGACAATTGGGGGATGGGAGATGGAGAAAGGAGATGAAAGATGTTAGATGGAAGATGTTAGACGAAAGATGGAAAATGCATTCAGGTCTGCTTGCCTATGACTCGATGATGGCTCGCAACCTGCTCAGCCGTTTGTCTTCCGGAAATTCCGTTTTGATCCGTTCCCGTGCTTCCAGGCCGAGGGCGCTGTCCGTCCCCATCGCACGGGCGATCGCATCTGCGAGTGCCCTTTCGTCCCCGCGAGAGACGACGAATCCCGTCGTTCCGACGGCCCTCCTGCTCCCGCCAACATCCGTGGCCACGGGGATACACCCGCACAGCATTGCCTCGCACAATGCGTTCGAGAGCCCTTCGCGGCGCGACGGCTGGCAGTAGACCTTCGCACTCTGCATCCTGCGGCGAAGCTCATCTGTTCCGAGGGGACCCTCAATGGCCACGTTCGGGGGAATGCGGAGCTGGCTCTCAACATCTTTATGCACTCCTACGATGAGGAACCTGAACGACGGGGACCGTTCCGCAGCAAGCAGGAGGAGGTCGAGCCCTTTGACGCGCGCACGCGCCATGTCATCCACCATCGCCACGGTCAGCACATGATCTTCCTTCTCCCCTTCCGGGCACCACTCTTCAGGCGAGAACCGCGTTTCGAGCACTTCTATGTTCTCCCCGGCATAGGCGGCACGTTGCCTCGCTTCCGAACCGAGCGACTGATCGACCACAAGCACATGGTCGGCAAACCGAAGCGCCCGCCCGACAATGAACGACCGCCAAGCGCTCGTCCAGGTCCCGTATCCGGACGCGTCGTCCTTCGCCATATCGACTCCTCCGATCTGGATGATGGTCCGTTTGCCGAGGAATCTCCCCCAGAGCACAGCGAGCGAGCCGTAGACCGAGGCGAACCAGGAGAAGACAACATCGGCACGGGCCGTATCGAGGAGCAATCCGAGAGTATGCATGACGCCCGTCCCGATGCCCGCCGTCACATGGTACCGGGAACGCAGGAAGGCGAGGTCCGAGCGGATGAACGAAGTTTCGAACGCAGAGATGAACAGGATGTGGCGGCGGTGTTCCACGGTCCCGGTCAGCGGACCTCCCCGACGATGAAGGGGCGCTCCCGGCGCAGCGCGCGCAGGACCGTGTCGGCGTCACGGGGACGCGTGATGATGACCATGCCGACGCCGAGGTTGAACGTCCGGCGCATGTCCTCCTCGGGGACCCGGCCGGTCCTCTGTATGAGCCGGAAGATCGGAGGACGTTCCCAGGCCTGCCAGTCGACTGCGAGCGTCCGGCCATTCGGCAGAACGCGGCGGGTATTCCCTTCGAGTCCGCCTCCGGTGATATGCGCAAGGCCAAGGATTCGATGCCTGGAGAGCAGAGGATGGACCGCCTTCAGATAGGACCGATGCACGGAGAGCAGGGCCTCTCCTACCGACGCACCCACCTCATCGATATGTTGTGTGACCGGAAAGACGCTGAACAGGACCTTCCGTGCCAGCGAGTACCCGTTCGTGTGGAGCCCGGTCGACGGGAGGCCGATGAGAATGTCGCCTTCCCGGATCTTCTTCCCGTCCACGATCTTCTTCTTGTCGACGACGCCAACGACGGTTCCTGCAAGGTCGTAGTCGGCCGGCGCATAGACACCGGGCATCTCCGCCGTTTCGCCGCCGATGAGCGCACATCCGTTCTCCTTGCATGCCTTCACAAATCCCAGGATCACTTTCTCCGCGACATCAGGGTCCAGCTTTCCGGCGGCGAAGTAGTCGAGGAAGAACAGCGGGCGTGCGCCACACACCAGGATGTCGTTCACGCAGTGATTGACGAGGTCCTGGCCGACCGTGTCGTGCTTGTCCATCGCGATCGCGACCTTCAGCTTCGTCCCGACGCCGTCGACGGAGGAGACGAGCACCGGCTGCCGGATGCCTGGAAAGGATGCCTTGAAGAACCCCCCGAACAGTCCGATGTCGTTCAGGACCCGCGATGAGAAGGTGGAGCGAATGGGCTTCTTGATGCGGCGAACGAGTTCTTCGCCTGCATCGATATCAACACCGGAGGATCTATACGTTGTCATGGGGTGGCGCAGAGGGTGACGAATGGGTACGGTTCGTTCTGTGCCGCATAAGATACGCAGGAATATCGTGCGATACTCCGCCCTGCCGCTGTCCCAATGCTGGGAATGCGGCCTCTTCCGGCGACATTTCTTGCTTCACCACCGCGCTCTCTCTATATTATACACCCCGAACAGCCGATCGCCGGTACGATCCCCCTGGCCAACGTCCACTATCCTTGCAGAGCTCCATTTCCATGACAAAAGTATCGATCGTCTCCGCCTCACCCGCATTCACCGTCAGCAAGATCATCTGCATCGGCAGGAACTATGCTGAGCATGCAAAGGAGATGAAGGCAGAAGTGCCCGCACAGCCTGTCTTCTTCCTGAAACCGCCGTCGGCCATCATCGGCGAAGGGCAGCTGATCCGCATCCCTCCCATCTCAAAGGAGCTTCACCACGAAGTGGAGATGACGCTCCTCATCGGGAAGGGGGGCAAGAACATCCAGGAGTCGCAGGCGCGGAAGCACATTGCCGGGTACGGCATCGGCCTCGACATGACCCTGCGTGACGTCCAGGCCGAGGCAAAGTCCAAAGGCCTTCCGTGGACCCTCGCGAAAGGATTTGATACATCGGCTCCGCTCTCGCACTTCGTTCCGCCTGCCGATGTTCCCGATCCCTCCGCGCTGCAGATAGAGCTCACGGTGAACGGCGAGGTGCGCCAGCGTGGAAAGCTCTCGGACCTGATCTTCTCTGTTGAACGGCTGATCGCGTACATCTCGCAGTACATCACCCTCGAGGAAGGGGACGTCATCTTCACCGGAACGCCGGAAGGGGTCGCCCAGGCACTCCCCGGCGACAAGCTGCATGCGTCGCTGCAGCGTCCGGACGACTCCACCCTCGTCTCGCTCAGCGTGGGAGTCGCCTAGAGGTCATGGGCCGTCTCAGAACTTTCATAAAGAACTACGAGAACGCGCTCATCGCATGGATCATCATCGCATGGATCATCGCGATGGGCATCTACTACTCATGGGACGAGCACGTGCTGGGAGCGGCCATCCTCCTGGTCGGCATCATCGGCCAGGCGTTCGCAGCGCTCGGCGTCTGGGTGGGCCTGGTGCCGGTCGTCGGACCGCTCATCGTCAAAGCGCTTACCATCCCCCTCATCTGGGTCCTCAATGGCATCGGCTATATCGCCTCCGTGATCGCCATCAAGCGCGGATACACGAAGGAGATCCTGAACACCCGCATCATGGCGCTGATGGTCTTGATTGGCATCACCATCGGCTATATATTGGGAAAACTGTTCTAGCGGAGAACCGGAACTTTGACAATTCGCAATTGATGATTGACGATTCTCTGAGAAGTGCTTGTCATTTTCCGGGCAATCGTCAATTGAAAATCATCAATCAAGAAATCTCTCTGACAGTACATCAGCCATGGCCCGTATCATCACCATAGCGATCCCGAAGGGCGGGGTCGGGAAGACCACCTCGGCGGTCAACCTGGCGGCCTCCTTCGCGGCGTATGAAAAACGGACACTCCTCGTCGATGCCGATCCGTTCGGTGCGTGCAGTCTGTCCCTCGGATTCACGCCGGAGAAGGTGACCGGCGGCCTCTATGAGGTCTTCAATTTCGTGTACGGCATTTCACAGGTCATCCACCGGACGGAACTGGCCTTCCTCGACTTCATTCCCGCGAATGTGCGGACGGTGCAGCAGGAGGAACGCCTGCTTCGCCTTTCGGAGAACCGCACAATGATGCGCAACGTGCTGCGGCAGATCATTCCGCAGTACGACTACATCATCATCGACACGCCGCCCGTGCTGCGCGGCCTGACGACCAACGCCCTCTCATGCTCCGACAGCGTCCTCGTCCCGATGAAGTCCGGACACTTCTCTCTCGAGGGGGTCGACCGCCTGTTCAAACACCTCGACTGGGTCCGCGAGACTTCCAACAAAGCCCTCGCCGTGGAAGGGATCCTTCAGACGATGTACGAACCACACCTGAAGGTCACGGAGATCACGGACAGGGAGCTGCGCCAGCGATACCGGAGGCACATGCTGCGGACAGCGATCCCAAAGAACACCCATCTTACCGAAGCATCGTTCTACGGCAAGCCGTCCATTCTCTTCAATGCTCAATCGAAAGGGACGCTCGGCTACATGGAACTCGCCCGCGAACTGATGGCCATGCATCAGGCTGTGGCCGCCCGATCTGCCACCACGCTTGAGGGCGTTGCCTAGGTGCACAGCCCGATCGTCCGTCTCACCGCCCCCCTTGCCGCGCTGATCGTGCTGCATTTTACGATCGCGTCAGATCCCGTCGATCCACGAGCGTCGATGTCCGAACTCGACCGCATCTACGGCGATTTCGACACGCTGATGACCGACCTTTCGGCGTACGCCTGGCCGCTTCAGACCCGGCACGCGACCACATCCGTCTTCGCGGATTTCCGCGAAACACACTTCCATGCCGGCGTCGACGTGTCGACCCGCGGTGAAGAAGGGTTCAAGGTCTATGCGATGCGGGAAGGATATGTCTCGCTCGTGCAGGTCTCCTCGAGCGGATATGGCAAGTCGGTCAGGGTGACGCATCCGGACGGATTCACGACGCTCTACGCACACCTCCAGCGATTCTCGCCCGACATCGAAGAAGCCGTGAAGCAGCTTCAGAAAAAGAAGAGCAGATACCAGGTCACCCTGCGCCCGTCACGCGGACAGTTCGCTGTGAACCAGGGGGACCATATCGCCTACACCGGCAGCAGTGGTGCGGGCGGGCCCCACCTTCATTTTGAGATACGGGACCAGAACGGAAATCCCGTCGATCCGCTCCTGGCCGAGCCGCTCGCCCCGCGTGCGAGGGACGATGCGTTTCCGGTGTTCGAGGAGGTCGGGTTCCTTCCGCTGAAGGCATCGACGTTCATTCAAGGCGACACACAGCCGTTCTACCTCCGGCCGATCAGACGGGGACAGCAGGAATACCGGCTCAGCACCGTCGTTCATGTCACGGGCACACTCGGGCTCACCGTCAAAGTGCGCGACGGCGTCGGACCACGGCAGTACCGCAACCGCGGTGTTGCCCTGACGTTCGAGCTGGACAGTACACTCCTGTTCACCTCGGAGATCGCCCGGATAGCCAGCAGGGAGACAAAACAGATCGCCCTTCACTATGATTGGTCGGCACGAGGAAATGGCAAGAACCACCATCAGAAGCTGTTCCTTGACCACGGTAACCGCCTCCCGTTCTATGACCGCCGCCCGCACGGGGCGGGCATGCTCCGGTCGGACAGCGAACTTCGCGGGTACCATACATACCGCGTCACGGCCACTGACATCCATGGCAATACGTCTGTCCTGACAGGCACCCTCGTCTTCAACCATCCTCCCGAGATCTCCGTGCTTCCCGGAGACCATGGCATCATCATCGGATCGGCCGCAAAGGATATCGAGCGCATCGTTCTGGAGACCACGCGTGATGGCATTGCCGTAGATTCCCGCACCGTCTATGCAGTCGACGATCTTTCCATGAGCAGCGACACGAGCTGGACGGTCCCGTACCCGGATGGGGACCACGGCGCCGTGAATGTGCTCGCAGAGAACGAGTTCGGCACCAGCTCCGCCGGCCATTGGATCCCGTCCGACGAGCGCCGCACGAGCAATACGTCGCTCTCCATCGAGACCTCTTTCTACAGGGACTTCGCCTATGTCTCCGTGTCGTCGTCGCTGCCCATCGCAGGTCGCCCGAGCATCAAAGTGCTGAGCGGACCGGTCGAGGCCGACCTGCATGTCCGGTCGCTTTCGGCGCGTTCATTCTTCGGCTCGTTCTCGCTCGGGCTTCTCGGGGAACATCCCATCGTCGTTCGTGCGCTGGCTGATATTAACGGGGCGACCGACGTCGAGGGGATCGATGTGTTCACGGTCCATCCTATCACAGCGGAGCGGGGCGGCGTGGTGCTCTCCGACGACGCCTCCTTCCGGCTGGTGTTCCCGCCGGGGGGCGTGTTCACCGATACGTTCGTCAGGCTCGAGCACGTGGAGGATGCGTACGACGTGCGGCCGTGGGACGTGCTGCTCGACCGCGGCGCGAACGTCGAGATGGAGGTCCCCGCTGCCCTGAGGAGCCGCCGCGTGGGGCTCTTCTCACAGCGCGGATCAGGATTTGGCCTGCTCGACTGGACTCCGCCCGGCAGGAAGACCAGGCTCCGCGGACACGTCAGCAGGTTCCTCGGCTCGTACGTGGTCCTGGCGGATGAGGAAGGACCGTCGATCGGACGCATCTCGCTCCAGTACCGGAACGACTGGCTCAGCGGTTCCTTCCGCGTCACGGACAGCAGGGCCGGCGTGGATGTGACAAGTCTTCGCGTCGAGGTCGATGGGGCGCAGGTCATACCGGCGTACGAGACCGAGCAGGACATGGCGCGGCTGGGTGAAACGATCCATCTGAAGCCCGGAAGCCACACCATCGTCGTTTCCGTCGCGGACCAGATGGGAAATCGCAGCAGCAGGTCCGTCCGGTTCACCACCCGCTGAGGCCCCCTCCGCGTCGTTGAATTCCCGCATCTTTTTGGTACATTGAAGTGCCGCAGTTCTCTCCGGGATGGTTCATTGTGAGGCCTGCGGTATTTCTGTTTTGTGCCGGGTGATGTTTCACGCAATGGCGCTGAGCGTCACCTCGAATTCCGTGTGAGAGCGCAGAGAAAAAAGCAGATGGACGGCAGCATCACTCATTCCAATCATCTCAGCGCACTCTGCCTCCTTAGCGCCTCTGCGTGAAATCTTCAGGGCCATGACAAACGAACTCTCCAAGACATACTCCCCCAAAGACGTCGAGGACCGGTGGTACGCCACCTGGGAATCGAAAGGGCATTTCCACGGACGCGTCAATCCCGACCGGAAGCCCTACACCATCATCATCCCCCCTCCGAACATCACGGGCATCCTCACGATGGGGCACGTCCTCAACAATACGCTGCAGGACGTCTTCATCCGCTGGAAGCGCATGGCCGGATACGAGGCCTGCTGGATCCCCGGAACGGACCATGCGGGCATCGCCACGCAGAACGTTGTCGAGAAGTCGCTGATCGCGAAGGGGCTCGACCGGCGCGAGATGGGGCGCGAGAAATTCCTGGAGCATGTCTGGTCGTGGAAGGAAGAGTACGGCAGTACCATCATCCGCCAGCTCCGTAAGCTGGGGATCTCCGCGGACTGGGAGCGTGAGCGCTTCACGCTTGACGAGGGCCTTTCCGAAGCGGTGAAAGAGGTCTTCATCCGCATGTTCGACAAGGGCCTCATCTACCGCGGGAAGTACATCGTCAACTGGTGCCCACATCATCAGACCGCGCTGTCGGACGACGAGGTCGAGCACAAGGAGACCGACGGCAAGCTCTACTACATCCGGTATGCCATCGAAGGAACGCACGAGAACGCGCTCATCGCGACCACACGTCCCGAGACAATGCTCGGGGATACGGCGCTCTGCGTGAACCCGAAAGACGAGCGGTACAAGCACCTCATCGGCCGAACAGCCATCCTCCCCATCGTCGGGCGCCGGCTGCCGATCATCGCGGACGACTACATCGACATGTCCTTCGGCACGGGATTCATGAAGGTCACGCCCGCGCACGATCCGAACGATTTCATCCTCGGTCAGCGACATGACCTGGCGCAGGTGAACGTGATGACCGACCGTGGCATCATGAACCATGCAGCGCCACAGAAGTACGAAGGGATGGACCGCTTCGCATGCCGCAAGGTGCTCGTAAAGGACCTCGAAGAGCAGGGGCTCCTCGAGAAGACCGAGGTCCACAAGACGAACGTCGGCACCTGCTACCGGTGCCATACGGTCATCGAGCCGTACCTGTCGGACCAGTGGTTCGTACGCATGCAGCCGCTGGCAAAGCCCGCCCTCCGCGTGGTCAAGAACGGGACCATCCGGCTCCACCCCGACCGCTGGGTCAAGGTGTACGAGCACTGGATGGACAACATCCGCGACTGGTGCATCTCGCGACAGCTCTGGTGGGGCCACCGCATCCCGGTGTATTATGCCCCCGACGGTACATACACCGCAGCCCGCGATGAGGCAGAGGCTCGACAGAAGCTTGGCCTTCCGGCGGACACGGCAGTCCGGCAGGACGAGGACGTGCTCGACACCTGGTTCTCCTCCTGGCTGTGGCCTTTCTCGATCCTCGGCTGGCCCGAGGACAACGAGGACTTGCGCTACTTCAATCCGACGGACACACTCGTCACCGGACCCGACATCATCTTCTTCTGGGTCGCGCGGATGGTGATGGCGAACATGGAGTTCATGAAGGGCATGCCCAATCACAAGGGGAAACCCCGCGAGTCCGACGCCGACCTCGTACCGTTCCGCGACGTGTACCTCACGAGCATCGTTCGCGACATGCAGGGCCGGAAGATGAGCAAATCGCTGGGGAACTCACCCGATCCGCTCGACGTGATCGACAGCTACGGGGCCGATGCGCTCCGGTTCACCATCACGTTCCTTGCACCCCTGGGGCAGGATGTCCTCTTCTCGCCCGACAAGTGCGAGCTGGGCAGGAACTTCGCGAACAAGATCTGGAACGCGGGACGATTCCTCCTGATGAACAAGCAGGAGATCTGCGGCGCCGGCGCTCTGGATCTTGGGACGATACCGATGGATCACCTCGACCTCGCGGACACGTGGATCCTCTCCCGGCTGAACAGCACCGTCCGGAGCGTGCAGACGTCGCTCGACGCCTTCCATGCGAACGAAGCGTCGAAGACCCTCTACGACTTTATCTGGCATGACTTCTGCGATTGGTACATCGAGCTCGTGAAAACACGCTTCTACGGTGAGGAACCGGCCGATGTGAAGACGGTCGTTGTCCGGCGCGCGCTGGCAATTTTCGACAGCGCACTGCGGCTCCTCCATCCCTTTATGCCGTTCGTCACGGAAGAGCTGTGGCAGCACCTGACCGAGCGGCAGGATGAGTATCTCATCCGGGCCTCCTGGCCGGTCGCCGACGCCTCGCTCATCGACAGTCGGACCGAGGAGCAGATGGGCTTCGTACAGCGGGCCATCGACGCGGTCAGGAACATCCGCGGCGAGAACAATGTTGCACCGTCGAAGGAGATCACCGTCTCCCTTATCGCAGCGGACGACCAGCGTGGAGTCCTGCAGAAGTACGACCGCTATTTCTCGAAGCTCGCCCGCGTGTCGAGCGTGACAGCGATATCGGCGGAACAGAAACCGCAGCCGGCAGCATCTGCCGTCGTGGACGGTGCCGAACTGTACGTGCCCCTCGCCGGCCTCATCGACCTCTCGGCAGAACGCGCACGCCTGGAGAAGGAGATCGAACGTCTGAAAGGGCTGCAGGCATCCATCGGGAAGAAGCTGTCGAACAGCAGCTTTGTCGACAAGGCTCCTCCTGCCGTCGTTGAAAAGGAAAAAGAGAAACAGGCCTCCGTGGAATCCAGCATCTCGAAGCTGGAGAAGAGCCTCGAGGCACTGAAAGAAGCGTAACGATATTCGGCTTGATGACCGGGGGAGGTGCAGATTCCCGAACGAGGGTCTGCAGAACCATTCCGAAGTCCACCATCCGAAGTCCGCCATTGTCCATGAATTCCTACAGGACCCAATGACTGAGACCACAGCCAAGCGGCCCTTCCTGTACCGTGCCCTCGACCTCATCGAGTACGTCGGGAACAAGCTTCCGCATCCTGCAACTCTGTTCGCGCTGTTCGCCGTCGGCGTGATCTTCCTGTCATGGGTGTTCACGGAACTCGGCATCTCCGCGACGCACCCGAGCACGGGCGTGCTCATCGAGCCCATCAATCTCCTGTCGGGCGAAGGCCTTCGACGGATCACCGTCGGGCTCGTGACGAACTTCACGAACTTCGCACCCCTTGGCACAGTTCTGGTCGCCATGCTTGGCGTCGGTGTTGCCGAAGGGTCGGGTATGCTTGGAGCCGGGTTGCGCGCGATGGTACTGTCGGCACCGAAACGCCTCATCACGGTCGTGATCGTGTTCGCCGGCATCCTTTCCAACACCGCATCCGAGGCGGGCTATGTCATCCTCGTTCCCCTCGGCGCGATCATCTTCATGTCCGTCGGGCGTCATCCGCTCGCGGGCATGGCGGCTGCGTTCGCCGGCGTCTCGGGCGGGTACAGCGCGAACCTCCTCCTCGGCACCGTCGACCCTCTCCTCTCAGGCATCTCGACAGAGGCAGCCCGCATCCTCGACCCGGCGTACGACGTGAACCCGGCCGCGAACTACTACTTCATGTTCGTTTCCACCTTCCTCCTCACGATCATCGGTACGGTGGTGACGGAGAAGATCGTCGAGCCGCGTCTCGGCTCGTACGGCGAAGCGACAGAACAAACGCTCGAGCCGCTGACAACAGCGGAGAAGAAGGGCCTGCGGTGGGCTGGCATCTCTTCCCTCCTGTTCATCATCGTCCTCGGTGCGCTTGTCATTCCCGAGGGGGGCGCGCTCCGCGACCCCGAAACGGGGGGCATACTGTATTCCCCGTTCCTCCGCGGCATCGTGGCCATCATCTTCGCGTTCTTCCTCCTCCCCGGGCTTGCGTACGGCATCGCGACGAAGAGCATCAAGAACGATGAGGACGCGGTGAACGCCATGTCGAAGCAGATGAGCGCCCTCGGCACATACATCGTCCTGGTCTTCTTCGCCGCCCAGTTTGTTGCGTTCTTCGGCTGGACGAACCTCGGCATCATCTTCGCCATCGACGGAGCGGAGTTCCTCAAGTCGATCGGCCTCACCGGAATTCCGCTGATGCTCGCATTCATCCTCGTGGCGACAGTTCTGAACCTTTTCATGGGGAGCGCATCCGCGAAGTGGGCGATCATGGCACCGGTCTTCATCCCCATGTTCATGCTGCTGGGATACTCTCCCGAGCTGACACAGGTGCTCTATCGTATCGGCGACTCGGCGACGAATGTCGTAACGCCGATGATGTCCTACTTCGCACTCATCGTGGCCTTCTCACAGCAGTATAAGAAGGACGCGGGGATCGGCACGATCATGGCGATGATGCTTCCCTATACATTCATGTTCCTGCTCGCCTGGGCGATCTTTCTGATGGGATGGATCGCGCTCGACATTCCTCTCGGCCCCGGCGCACCGCTCTACCTCGAATCGGCGCTCGGCAGAGATTAAAAGCTCCTCATATCACCTTCTCGCACGGGAGGGACGATGAATCGAACCAGTATACTGAAGGACCACCGGCATGCACTGCGTGCGGTGGTCCTTCTCATGTACAGCCTCCCTCTCTTCGCACAACATAACCCGGTGCTCTTTGCAAAGCTCGAGTGGTTCCAGGACGCCAGGTTCGGCCTTCTTATGCACTGGGGGCCGTACAGCCAGTGGAGCGTCGTCGAAAGCTGGAGCATTTGCCCGGAGGACGAGGGCTGGACACAGCGGAAAGGGCCCTATGCGGACGATTATTACGGCTACCGCCGCGCATACGAGGACCTCAAGACGACATTCGATCCGACGCTGTTCGATCCGGACAAATGGGCCACGGCAGCATATGAGGCGGGCATGCGGTACGTGGTCTTCACGACGAAGCACCACGATGGGTTCTGCATGTTCGACACCAAACAGACCGATTACAGGATCACCGACGCCGGGTGCCCGTTCAGTGTACACCCCCGGTCGAACGTGACGCGCGAGATCTTCAATGCCTTCAGGGAGCGGGGATTCGGCGTCGGCGCCTACTTCTCGAAACCCGACTGGCATTCGAACGACTACTGGTGGCGGTACTTTCCGCCGTTCGACCGGAACGTGAACTACGACATCGGAAAATACCCGGAGAGATGGGAGGCTTTCAAGACCTTCACCTACAGTCAGATCGAGGAGCTGATGCGGGACTACGGCCCCATCGACATCCTGTGGCTGGACGGAGGCTGGGTGCAGCCTGTGACCGGGACCTCTCCACGCTGGGGGAAGAATCCGATGGACCAGGACATCGACATGCCCCGCATTGCCACGATGGCGCGCGCGCATCAACCCGGACTTATCATCGTCGACCGCGCGGTCGAAGGAGACTATCAGGACTACCGGACTCCCGAGCAGCATGTGCCGGACCAGCCCCCTCCCTACCTGTGGGAGACCTGCATGACGATGGCAACGTCATGGAGCTACGTTGAAGGGGACGTGTACAAACCGACCAGGCAGCTCGTTCATATCCTGGTCGACATCGTCGCGAAGGGAGGAAATTTCCTGCTCAACATCGGCCCAAGCCCGCAGGGGGAGTTCGCACCCGACGCATACGATCGCCTTCACGGCATCGGCGACTGGATGCGCGTGAACGGAAGTGCGATCCATGGGACGCGCGCCGTCCCGCCGTACAAAGAGGGGAATGTCTGCTACACCCGGAATCGCGACGGGTCCATCAACGCTATCGTTCTGGCAATGGAGGGCGAGAATGCTCCGCCGTCGGTCGTCGAACTGCGCTCCTTCACGCCAGTCAGCGGGACCTCTGTGCGCATGCTGGGAATCGACCGGGAACTCAGCTGGGACCAGATTGGCGAGACAACGACCATCACCATACCCGACGATGTCCGGGCACACCCTCCGTCATCGCACGCCTGGACCGTTGTCTTCCATCCTGCGGAGAGCCGATGAACAGGGAGATGAACCGATGAGACCCCAGAACGTCCTGATGTATGTCGTTGTGATGACCTTCCTCGCATCCGCATGTTCTCACACACAGACGCTTCCGCTCGGGACGCGGTACGAGATGATCGGACGGACCATCATCACGGCACTCCCAACCGCCCCCTTTCCGCATCCTGCACGACAGAACGGCCACACCTGGGACGGGAAGCATTACCCTGCCGGGGACCATTACACCGACAGCACGGTCGTCATCTTCGTACCGGACCAGTTCGAATCGGACAAGCCGTTCGATATCATCGTCCACATCCATGGATGGTGGAACAATGTTGATTCGTCATTCTCGCATTTTGAGCTGGCAGCGCAGGTGTCCCGCAGCGCACGGAACGTCATCCTCGTCGTTCCGGAAGGACCGAAGAACGCCCCCGACTCGTTCGGCGGCCGCCTCGAAGAGACGGGCGTCTTCGCCGCATTCATCGGCGATGTGATGAGCGTCCTCCGCGACCGCAGCATCGTCAGCAAGGATGCGGAGCCGGGGATCATCCTGAGCGGGCACAGCGGCGCCTACCGGATGATCTCATTCATCCTCGCGCGGGGAGGGCTTACGGAGCGCATCCGGGAGGTCTATCTCTTCGACGCGCTGTACGGACAGCTGGAGAAGTACTCCTATTGGCTGGACCATTCCCGCGGACGGTTCGTGGCGATCTATACTGACGGAGGAGGGACGAAGGGGACGACGGAAAGCCTGATGGAGGACCTCAACGCCTGGAAGATCCCGTACGGGATGGTGGAAGAGACTGCTCTGGCCGATTCAGACCTGACGACGAACAGGATCCTGTTCATACATACAGATCTGGAGCACAATGATGTGATCGCTAAGAGGAGTCAATTGGAGAAATATCTGAGGACAGGCAGAATTTCGAAATTCGAGTGATCAATTTCGAAAGAATGCCGAGGGTCAAAGCTCGAATATCAAAAGGAAGTGCACGGTACAAGAACAATCCGAGCCCGGAGCCGCGAAAGGATCTGCCTTTCGACACTCGACATTCCGGACTCGGATTTGCTTTCGAAATTCGAACTTCGGATTTCGATATTCCCGCCGTCAGGCAGGTACGCCATCATCCTTTATGCATTCCATCGGGCATACATCCATCGCCCTGCGGATGTCCTCCTCCTCGCGCTCGTCCGCCGGCTGATTCAGGACGTAGTACATCGACGAGTCGCTCGTGTACATGAAGTTCTGCAGCGCATACGAGAAACAGATGCCGCAACCATTGCAATCGGTCGTTACATAGTACTTGCCGGGGGCATTGTCTTCGATCCTTGTGCCAGCCACGTCGGCCTCCTTGGGAAATGATGAGATCTTTGGCTTCTCATTTCTAACAAAGCCTGTGCCACATGATCCTCCTGTCCTTCCCCAGCTGCCGGACATACGATCCATATCCGTAGGCAAAGAGTTCTGGTTCATGCACAGGCCTCAGGCAGAGCATCTTGCCGCCCCTCCATTTCTTAATTTTAGGATTTCTGGCATTTTTGCGCTTCGATTTTTGGATTCCGGATCCCGACAATTGTTTCGGATTTCGAAATTCGAATTTCGAAATTACCCCCCATGTCTTCGCCTGTCCCCTATATTGCCCATCTTGACCTGGATTGCTTCTACGTTTCTGTAGAAAGAATCAACGACCCTCAGTTGAACGGTAAACCTGTCGTCGTCGGGGGAAGTCCGCAGGGCCGGGGCGTTGTTGCATCCGCTTCCTACGAGGCACGGAAGTTTGGCGTCCGGTCAGCGATGCCGGCAAGTCAGGCCAGGCGTCTTTGCCCTCACCTCATTTTCGTCCGGGGCCACTACCATCAGTACAGCGACATCTCCGACCGACTGTATCGTCGCATGACGGAGATCGCTCCCGGTGTCGAGCGGGCGTCCATCGACGAGATGTATCTCGATTTCACCGGAACGGAAAAGCTCTACGGCAACGACCTTCCCGCATACATGCACACATTGCAGCAGCTCGTCCGCACTGAATTCTCCCTCCCCTGCACCATTGCACTCTCTTCGAACAAGCTTGTCTCGAAGATCGCCGCGAACACGGTGAAGCCGAATGGCGTCATCACCATACGGCACGGGGAGGAGCGCATCTTCCTCGCCCCACTCCCGATCGATGTCATCCCCGGCGTCGGAACGAAGACCGGCGAGTACCTTCGCTCGAAAGGATTCCGGACCGTCGCCGATATCCAACGGCATGATCAGCAGACATTCATCAAGCTGATGGGAAAGCACGGGGCCTGGATCCACGGGGCAGCGCAGGGAAAGGGATCCACTCACGTTTCGACCGACCATACACGAAAGAGCATCAGCCGCGAAGAGACCTTCGGAACGGATATCGGCGATATCGGAGAGCTCGAACGGGTCCTGAAGGACCTGACAACGGACGTCTGCTCGACGCTCCGGAAGAAACACCTGAGGACCCGCAAGGTATCTGTGAAGCTCCGGTATTCCGATTTCACCACTCTCACACGCGACCGGGTCGTCGAAGAGACCAACAATGACGTCGACATCTTCTCGGTCGCATCGATGCTTCTCCGCACGAACCTCGACCGCCGCCGCAAGCTCCGCCTCGTGGGCGTACGACTCTCCGCTCTCGTCGAGGTCGAGCAGCTCGAGCTCGATTTCATGGGAAAGGGAGCGAAAGAGGAGCACATTCTCGAGGCGGTCGACGCGCTGCGAAAGAGGTTCGGGCGAGGGGTCATCTCGCTCGGCAAGACAGAATGATCCTCCGGCTCTTTCTCCCATTCCCATCGGTAGCGTTTTCGTCCCGCAATCAGTAGATTCCTAGGCTTTCGAATCCCCTTCTGCGTGATCAGAGGTATTCAATCTCCCGGCGGAGCTCTGTACTCCGCGCCGTGACCATAGTGCAAGGATGCAGCGATCCATGATCAGCGACACCATCTCTCAATATCGTATCGAATCTCAGCTAGGTGCCGGGGGGATGGGCGTCGTCTACAAGCGCCAAAGTCGCCGACGAGCTGAGTCACGTCGAGTCGATGCGCCTTTGAGCGTCCCGCCCAAAGGCGGGAGCTGCCGCGAGAGGATACTATGGTCGGAACTGAAATAGGCCACTACAAGATTGAAACGACGGTAGGTGAAGGAGGAATGGGAGTGGTCTATCGCGCCACCGACACAAAGCTGCACCGAAGTGTTGCGCTCAAGTTCCTCTCGCGCACGCTCGCATCGTCCCAGGCGGACAAGGACCGCTTCATACAGGAGGCCAGGGCAGCATCCTCCCTCAATCATCCGAACATCTGCACGATCCATGATATCAACGAGCATGACGGACAGCTCTTCATCGTCATGGAGTATGTTGAAGGGAAGGAATTGCTGGCATCAGCCGGCAACGTCGATGAGAAGACAGCGCTTCGCATCGTTGACCAGGTCTGCGACGGTCTCTCTGCTGCGCATGCGCGGGACATCGTGCACCGCGACATCAAGAGCAGCAACATCATGCTCACCACTGATGGCCGCGTGAAGATCATGGATTTCGGGCTCGCGAAGACGGGCGGATCCTCCGACCTCACATCCGCAGGATCGACCGTCGGGACCATGGCCTATCTCCCTCCGGAACAGGCACGGGGCGAAGAGGTCGATCAGCGGGCCGACATCTATGCGGTCGGCGTGGTCCTGTACGAACTGCTCACCGGCAAGCGGCCATTCGACGCACCGTACGAACATGCGCTTCTCTACCAGGTCCTGAACGAGGTTCCCGACCCGCCCTCCTCATCCGGAAAACAGATCTCCTCAGCGATCGATGCGATCGTGGCGCGCTGCCTCGAAAAGCTGCCGGACGACAGATATCAGACGATACAGCAACTCCGGGAAGACCTTTCCGTTGCGCAGTCAGGCGGCACGCTCGCTTCGCATGAACATCACATCGCTGCGGCGGACGAGTCCGCCAGGCCTCAGCGCCGATGGCTCGTCCCCACGCTCTCCGTGCTCCTCGCCGTCTCACTGTTCACGGTGTTCGCACCCCCAAGCGTGTGGCATGCGCTCGAAGGTCTCGTCACGACGGAAATCCCGGATGAGAAGCATCTCGCCGTTCTTCCCATCGCCAACATCGGCAACGACACGGAACGCCAGGCGCTCTGCGACGGCCTGACAGAGACCATGACGAGCCAGCTCACCCAATTGGAGCAGTTTCAGGGCGCCCTGTGGGTCGTTCCATCGACCGAGGTGCGCCGGGCCAATATCCTGAGCGCGGAAGAGGCCCGCAAGGCATTCGGGGTCAATCTCGTCCTGGACGGATCTCTCCAACGCATCGGCGACCGGTACAGGATCTCGCTCAATCTTGTCGATGCCGGTTCGCTCCGGCAGCTCGGGTCCTCCTCGATCGACATCGACCAGCAGCACATTGCATCGCTTCACGACGAATCCGTCATCCGTGTCCTCGAGATGCTGCACGTCGAACTCCATCCTGAGATGCGCGGCGTCCTGCAGACGGGAGGAACGACCGTCCCCGCAGCATATGAGTATTACCTCCGCGGCCGTGGTGCCCTCCTGCGATTTGAGGCGGAGGAGAACATCGACGCAGCCGTGCTCGCATTCCGGCAGGCCGTCCGGGAAGACACGGTCTTTGCACTCGCATATGCTGCACTCGGAGAAGCGCTCTGGCGGAAGTATGAGTTCGGCAAGGACACCCGCTGGGTGAGCGAGGCGATCCATCATTGTGAACGCGCGATGGCTCTGGACCCGGACCTCGCCCCCGCGATGGTCACCCTCGGCATCGTCTATGCCGGCACCGGTGAGCCGGAGAGGGCCATCCGGCTGTTCGAAACAGCATTGTCCATCGATCCGGCCCTCTCGGAGGCCTACCGCGGCCTCGCGACGGCGTATGAGGCCTTGCGTGATGATGCCCGCGCGGAGCAGACGTACAAGCGGGCCATCGATCTCCGGCCGACATACTGGGCCGGGTACAACGACCTCGGCTCGTTCTATTTCAGAAAGACCCGGTACGACGATGCGATCGCGGCCTTTCGGCGGGTCACAGAGCTCACGCCCGACAACAATAAAGGTTTCAATAATCTCGGTGCGATGTACTACATGCTCGAGCGATGGAGTGAAGCGCGGGAGATGTTCGAGCGGTCATATACCATACGGCCATCCTATCGGACAGCGTCGAATGTGGGGACGCTCAACTACGCCGAGCGCCGGTATGCCGATGCTGCACGATGGTATGAGGAGGCCCTGAAGCACAATGCGAACGACCACGTCGTGACGGGCAACCTCGCCTCAGCGTACTATTGGATGCCCGGAGGACGTGAAAAAGCCGCCGCGACCTTCCGCCGCGCCATCGGACTTGCACACAGCCAGCTCGACGTGAATCCGGCGGATGCTGATGCCATGGCCGCCCTGGGGGGATACTATGCGATGGTCGACGATACGCTCCGCGCCATCGAATTTGCGGAACGGGCGTTGTCGGTCGATCCTTCGGATGCGGAGGGGATGTTCCGGGCAGGAACGACATACGAACGGATCGGCGACCGGGACCGGGCGTTAGAATGGATCAGGAAAGCTCTCGAAGCCGGATATTCAAGGAGCGAGATCGCCGGCCAGCCGGAGCTCACAGAGCTGTACAAGGACCCGCGATACCAGGCAATGATGGATGCCACGCGGGGTCCGGACGATCACAGGTAGTTCTGCCACATCCTTCGCATTGGTGCGGGGGAATTCTGTATCACTTCAATCGGGAGGCCCGCATGCGAGGTCTTATCGCGTTCTTCACCATTCCGCTTCTGCTCATGCTCGGGGGAGCCGTACCATTGCCGGAGGGACCGGCAGAAGCTCCACAAGGTCTGCCGACCATCTCACTCTCCGTGAAAAAGGTCGGACAGGTCTGGAAGGTCGTGCAGACCGGCACGACGAACACGGACGTTCGCGCGAAGAAGGGACAGAAGATCATCTTCAGCGCCGAGGGAACTGACGTGTACTTCCAGTTCGGCGAGACCGGGCTGTTCGGAGGCCATACGAAGTACCTCCAGAACGGGAAGACACTGAACCTCGTCGTCGGCAACGTCGCCAATGGGACGTACGTGTACGCAGCCTTCTGCCTCGGACCGAAGGAGTACGCAGAGGGGGGCTCGCCTCCGAAGATCATCGTCGATTAGTACGCCCCGGATCTCGCGCGGGGATCACAAAGGGCGCAAAGAAACGGGAAATAGACCTATATTCCCCTGTGCGTCCGCGTGTTCCCCTGCGCGGGGTTCTCCATGAAGCTCCTCTCCGAATCGGCATACGGCCTCCGGTTCCGCGCCAGCCGGCAGAACATCCGGCTGCTCATATCCCTCTTCTTTCTCACCGTCACTATGACGGTCATCTATGCTGCTCTCTTCCTCGTCGTGATGGCCGGCGAGGGGAAAGAACACTCCTGGGTTACGGCATTCTACTGGACCATCACGAACATGTCCACGCTGGGGCTTGGGGACATCGCTTTCGTGTCAGACATCGGCCGTGCCTTCACCATCGTCGTCCATCTGTCCGGACTCGTCATCCTTCTCATCTTCATCCCCTTCCTGTTCGTCCAGCTCTTCCAATCGACGGCCCGCGCACCGCGCGAGCTGCCGCCGGGGACGAAGAACCACGTCATCCTGACCGCGTATGATCCCATCGCCGTCGCTCTCATCAAGCGGCTCCAGCGGTACCGTCATCCCTATGCGCTTGTGCTGGAAGACCTGAACGCAGCGCTTACATTGTACGACCAGGGGATGCGCGTTATGGTCGGCGATCTGCACGATCCGGCCACCTTCAGGAATGCCCGCGCCGAACATGCATCGCTGATCGCCAGCACAGCAGCAGACCAGGTCAATGCGAACATCGCCTACACCATTCGCGAGGTCGCCCCCCGGACTCCCCTTCTCACCTCGGGCCACGGCGCAGCGTCGGTCGAAGTGCTTCGCGGCGCTGGCAGTTCACATGTCCTTGAGCTGCCGGAACTGATGGGGCAAGCGCTCGCGCGACGAGTGCTGGGCGCGGATGCCCTGGCCCATATCGTCGGGCAGGTCGACAGCGTCCTCATCGCAGAAGCGATGGTGTCCGGAACGCCGCTTGTCGGAAAGACCCTTGCGAGCGAGAATGTGTCCCGCATCATCGGCAACAGCATCGTGGGAGTCCTCGATCGTGGGGAGTTCCGCCCGGCCACGCCGGACACCCTCGTGACGCAGAATATGGTGCTCATCCTCGCAGGATCGCAGGAACAGATCGACATCTATAACGAGCTCTTCTGCATCTACCACGTCTCCGACGCCCCCGTCATTATCGTCGGAGGCGGGCGCGTGGGACGCGCAACGGGCAACGCACTGAAGCAGCGGGGCATCGCGCATCGGTACATCGAGGCCGTCCGCGGACGTATTGACGCCTCCGCTGAGGTCATTATCGGGAATGCTCTGGACCCGGCCGTTCTCCAGGAGGCCGGTATCGGGAATGCACCGGCCGTGATCATCACGTCCCACGACGACGACACGAACATCTTCCTCACCACATACGTCCGCCGCATGCGCGCAGATCTCCAGATCTCCAGCCGCGCAACGCAGGAAACGAACATCCGGACGCTCCACCGGGCAGGTGCGGACTTCGTCATCTCATATGCCTCGATGGGTGCGAACGCCATCTTCAACTATCTGCGCCGGGGCAACGTCCTCCTCGTCACCGAGGGGCTGAATGTCTTCAAGGTGCCGGTCCCGAGAAAGCTGATCGGGACAACCGCCGACGCCGCCGACCTTCAGAAGCGAAGCGGATGCTGTCTGATAGCCGTCCGCAACAGGACGGGCATGCACCTCACCCCCGGCAGGGATGACCTCCTCACGGCCGGCTCGGAGATGATCCTCATCGGCACAAGCGAAGCGGAGGAATCCTTCATGAGGACGTTCGCCGCCTCCTGATCTGTGGGTCCCATCCCGTGTTTCCTTTCGGCATCAAATCCCGTACAATGCCCCGTCATAAAATTCATCGCATCCACGAGGAAGCATCATGAGAAAGACCTTGCTGTTCGTCCTGTTCTGCCTTCCGTTCCTCACGGTCGCCCAGCCGGCGGCGCTGACCGCCGACGACTACGCAAGGGCGGAAAAATTCCTGTCTCCCACCGTGAATCCGCTCGTGAAGAACGGTTCCATCCGTGCCACATGGAACTCCGACAACACCTTCTGGTACAAGGCGGAGCGTCCTGAGGGGGACGAATACATCCTCATCGATGCCTCTGCTGCGACACGCTCGGTGTATGAACCGTCACCGGAGGACACCGCCGGTGGCCGACGGTCCCGATGGATGCACATGATGGGTTCCACCGTTGCATCGCCCGACGGGAAAAAGGAGGCGTTCATCCGGGACTGGAACCTCTGGGTCCGCGATAAGAAGACCAAACAGGAGACACAGTTGACAACGGACGGCGTGGAGAACTTCGGCTATGCCACGGACAACGCCGGCTGGCGCCACAGCGACCGGCCCATCCTGCTCTGGTCGCCCGATTCCCGCAAGATAGCCACCCAGCAGCAGGACGACCGGAACCTCGGTGACATGTATCTCGTGGAGACACATGTCGGCCACCCGGTCCTCCAATCGTGGAAATACCCCCTCCCCGGCGACAGCATTGTCTCGATGATACATCGTGTCATCATCGAGGTCGAAGACCCGAAAGTGATCCGTCTGAAGATGGAACCCGATTTTCACCGGGGGACCGTCGAGGACGACATCACGATGCAGGACCTGAAGTGGAGCCCCGACGGCTCGAAGCTCGCCTTCATCTCGACCTCACGCTACCACAAGGATGCCTGGGTCCGCGTCGCGGATGCTGAGGATGGAGAAGTGACGACGGTCTATCATGAGTATGTGAAGACCCACTACGAGATGAACTGCGAGTGGCAGGTGCTGTGGGAGACGAACGAGTTCATCTGGTATTCCGAGCGGGACGATTGGGGCCAGTTGTATGTGTACGACCTTGGCACCGGGGAACTGAAGAACAAGATCACACCGAGCCCGGGAATGGTGGTCGAGATCCCGAAGCTTGACGAGAAGAAACGCGAGATCATCTTCGGAGCGTACGGTGCGGAGAAAGGCCGCGACCCATACTTCCTGCATTACTACCGGACCGGACTCGACGGAAAGGGGCTGACGCTTCTCACGCCGGAGAACGGCCATCACAGCATCCAGCTTTCCCCGACCGCCGGTTATCTCGTCGACACTTACTCGCAGCCTGACATCCCGCCTGTCACGAAGGTCTATGACAGAGATGGACGACACGTGATGGATGTGGAGGAGGCCGACATCTCCGGGCTCGAAGAGATGGGCTGGAAGCCTCCGGTACCGGTCAAGCTGAAAGGACGGGACGGAACGACAGATATCTACGGTCTTCTTTTCCGGCCGACGAATCTTGACGAATCGAAGAAGTACCCGATCGTCAACTATGCGTATCCCGGCCCGCAGAGCGGCAGCACAGGACCCAGGTCATTCTCACCCGGCCGTGGTGGCCACCAGGCGCTGGCGGAATTGGGATTCGTCGTTGTCACCATTGACGGCATGGGAACACCGAACCGGCAGAAGTCCTTCCACGACTTCTACTACGGCAAAATGGGACGCGACAATACCCTGCCCGACCAGGTTGGCGGCATGAAGCAGCTTGCGGAGAAGTACTCCTGGATCGACATCGACCGCGCCGGCATGTGGGGACACTCCGGCGGAGGATTCATCACCGCAGGGGCGATGTTCCACTATCCGGACTTCTTCAAGGTCGGTGTCGCACAGTCCGGCAATCATGACCAGCGGCTGTACGAGGACGATTGGGGCGAGCGCTACCAGGGTGAGCTCATCAGAAACGATGACGGAACAGATAATTATGAGATCGAGGCGAACCAGACGTACGCGAAGAATCTCAAGGGAAAACTGCTGCTCGCACACGGCCTGCTCGACGACAATGTGCCACCGTACAATACGATCGTGGTGGTCGAGGCCCTGATCGATGCGAACAAGGACTTCGACCTCATCCTATACCCCGGCAAGCGGCACGGATACGGGGATCAGAACAACTATATGACCCGTCGTCGCTGGGATTACTTTGTGAGGCACCTCCTTGGGGCAGAGCCGCCGAAGGAGTATGAGATCGGAGGGCAGGAGTAGAGACAACCAAGCAGGGAGTTCGGAGTACGGAATGGGGAGAAAGCTTGCTCCTCAGAGCGCCCCGCAGTCAATCGACTGCGGGGCCTTTTTCTTTCAGGACATTCGAGTGTGGAAAATCTCATCATATGACCTCTCTAAGCCAAGAATTAATGGCTTTCTAAGCACATTCTTCTAGGGTTTTCGACTGCCATTCGTTAGATTCCCAACCTCAGGAATTCTAAGAATTGGGATATTCTTCCGACGATTCGCTTGTCCTGAGCCAACCTTTCAGACACAGCGGAAACGGTTCATACCGTTTGCTATCAGCTTTGAAAAAGGTCATACCTGTCATTTTCAGTGAATTGGTCCTTCGGATCCCGGGACATGGCGACACCGAAGGTCCTTTTCTGCCGCTGAAACATGTGCCCTTGCGGGTACAGCTCTAGCTTTTCGCTGTAGACCGGTTCCAACGCTCATACCTGATCGCAACAAGGCGACGACCCGACGAGATCACGTGATCCTTCGTCCGGATTCTTTTTGTCCGGAATCGCACTGTACACGCTCCAGGTAGGCGAACATCAGCAGCCCGTCCCGCATAGTATTCATTACCCGACGATAGGGGAGCACAGATGGTTGGACAGACAATCGGACATTATCAGATCACCGAGAAGTTGGGCGAGGGAGGGATGGGAGTGGTCTATCGCGCCACCGACACCAAACTCAATCGTCCCGTCGCGCTCAAGTTCCTCCCGGAACACATCACCGCTTCAGAGCGGGACGTCGCCAGGTTCGT
Organism: uncultured Ignavibacteriaceae bacterium; assembly: GCA_964534125.1. Taxonomy (GTDB): domain Bacteria; phylum Bacteroidota; class Ignavibacteria; order UBA10030; family UBA10030; genus 2-02-FULL-55-14. The sequence continues at coordinate 14,608 of CAZHOJ010000011.1, read as the reverse complement.
TCAGGAGGCTCAGGCTGCAGCGGCCCTCAACCATCCGAACATTTGCACGATCCATGGTATCGACGAGGCGGACAGCAAACATTTCATCGTGATGGAGTTCGTCGACGGCCAAATGCTGTCGGAGAAGATGTCCTCCGTTTCGATGCGTCAGGCAATCGAGACGGGCATCCAGATCGCCGAAGGTCTGGCAGCGGCACACGAGAAGGGGATCGTGCACCGTGACATGAAACCCGAGAACGTCATGGTCCGCAAGGATGGGATCGTCCAGATCATGGACTTCGGGCTTGCGAAGCTTCGCGGAGCGTCACGGTTGACCAAAGAGGGTTCCACCGTCGGCACTGCCGGGTATATGTCACCTGAACAGGTACAGGGACAAGAAACAGATCACAGATCGGACATCTTCTCGCTGGGCGTCATGCTCTACGAAATGCTCACCGGTCAGCCCCCCTTCAAGGGGATGCACGAGACGGCCATCGCGTATGAGATCGTGAACGTTGATTCTCCCCCCATGTCGGCGATCAAGCCGGAGATCACACCGGAGTTGGATGCGATCGTTCTTGATTGCCTCGAAAAAGACCCCAAAGAGCGGACGCAGGCTGCGAGTCAGGTGGCCCTGGAACTGAAGCGGTACCGCCGCGAGTCCAGCCGTCAGCGCGCGAGCAGGATAACGGCGGCCAGACCGATCATGCGGCAGTCATCCTCCGCACAGGTCACGCATGATGAACAGATCCTGCCCGAGGAAGGCGCCCGATACACCTGGAAGCATCTTGCCGCCGCTATCGGTGTGGTGATAGTCCTTGCTGCAGCGGGTTTCGCTGCAGCATCGTTCGTTCTGGACCGAACAGGCCCCGGTCAGCCATTGTGGGTCACGATCGAGGAGCCGGACGGCCTTCGGTTCACCTACGGCCGCGGCGGCAATACGACCATATCCCCGGACGGCAGGCACCTCGCATTCGTCGCGACCGATTCGGCAGGAGCGGATGGCGTCTTTATCCGCGATATGGAGACCAAAACCGTTGCCCGCATCCCGGAATCGCAGGGCGCCATCTACCCGTTCTGGTCGCCGGATGGACGCTCGATCGGGTACTTCGCAGCCGGTAAAATGAAACGGGCCGACATCGCAGGCGGACCTTCTCTCACCGTCGCCGATGCCCGGGACGGCCGCGGGGGAGCATGGAGCCCGAAAGGGGTCATTGTATATGCGCCCGACACGGAGGACAAAGATCTGTATATCGTCCCGGCCGATGGTGGTGCCGGACGTCGCCTGACGGATCTCGATTCGGCCGGTGGAACGAATCCCCGATTCCCGTTCTTCCTGCCAGACGGTGAGCATTTCCTGTTCGTCACCCTCGAGATCGGGGGAGGCGCATCCACCGCTCGCGACGACTTCAAGACGTACGTCGGCGATCTTGACGGCTCTGTCACTGCTCTTCCCCTTACCGGGGTCTCGAACGTCATGTATGCGTCCGGACACCTCGTGTATCTTCGCCAGGGTACGCTTATCGCCCAGCCGTTCGATCCCGACACCTATGAACTTCGCGGCTCACCTGTACCGATCCAGTCGAACGTCAACTTCTGGCCCCAGCGGGCGAAGGGAGACTTCACGGTCTCACAGAGCGGCCTCCTGCTGTTCGCGCCGGTCTTTAAGGAATCTGTCGGAGAACTCCTCTGGGTGGACAGAAAAGGCGGACAGACGCAGATCACCAGGACCAATGCGGGGTCGGCCAAAATCTCACCCGACGGACAGAGGATTTCCTACGAAAGCGATGTCGATGGCAATACGGACATCTGGATCCACGACCTGAACCGGGGCGTTATCTCACGATTCACATTCGACCTCGCCCGCGATCTGTTCTCCTTCTGGAGCAGGGACGGCAAGACGGTCTATTATTCCAACGGAAGTTCCGGCGAGTTCCACTTGTTCCGAAAACGGTCGGATGGTCTGAGCAAAGAGGAGCGTTTCGTCGCTGCAGAGCGCGGTTCGGTCTATGGGACAGAGGTCTCCCCGGATGGCAGATTCCTCCTGTGGACACGGTTCGAGGGAACAGGGCGTGGTATGATCGGATACAGTCCCGTAAGCGACGGCAATGAACAGACGGAGCTGGTCAGATCCGGATTTCAGGACTATGGCGGCTCCTTCTCCCCCGACGGCCGCTGGTTTGCGTTCGCGTCGAACGAATCCGGAAAAGATGAGGTCTACATCCGGCCATTTCCACAGGATGGTGCAAAGATCCAGGTCTCGTCCGGCGGCGGTTCCCTTCCCTGGTGGAAACCTTCCGGCGAGATATTCTTCAGGTCCGGATCAGCCTTCGTGAGCGTCCGCGTCGATCTGACCGGCGGAGTCCCGAGGCTCGGCCCGCAGACCGCCCTTTTCTCGGTCGGGGCAGAATCAGGGTTGAACGTCTACGATATCACGCCGGACGGGAAACGATTCCTCGCACAGCGGAACACGAACCAGGGCGAGAAGCACAATCTCTCCCTGCTCGTGAACTGGGACATGATGGTGGAGAAGAAGGGGAATCGGGAGTAACGGCCGGAGGAGGATACTGATGAGTAGGCAGGCGGAGTTCAGGGATGATTGGAATGTTGGAATAATGGAAGACTGGAAAGACGCTTCTGCGTCACCATATCTGCTGGCGTTGCGGTCTTTGCGCCGTTGCGAGAACCAATATCGGGCAGCCAGAACATGATCGGATCAACAATAGGTCACTACAAGATCGAATCAAAGCTTGGTGAAGGCGGGATGGGCGTCGTCTATAAGGCCACTGACACCAACCTCGACCGCCAGGTCGCCCTGAAATTTCTTCCCGAGTACGCAGCCTCCAAACCGGCCGACCTGGAGCGTTTCGTCCAGGAGGCCAAGGCCGCGGCTGCTCTCAATCACCCGAACATTTGTACGATCTTCGGGATCGAGAAGGCTGACGACCCGTCGACTGCGCTCGGGGCAAAGCATTTCATCGTTATGGAGTTCGTGGATGGCCGCATGTTGTCCGAGAAGATCCCATCCCTCTCGATGAAGGAATCGATCGACGTCGGGATCCAGATCGCAGAAGGCCTGGCAGCCGCGCACGAACATGGCATCGTGCACCGCGACATCAAACCCGAGAACATTATGGTCCGCAAGGATGGCCGCGTGCAGATCATGGACTTCGGACTTGCAAAGCTGCGCGGCGCTTCACGGCTGACCAAGGACGGTTCGACCGTCGGTACCGCAGGATACATGTCGCCGGAGCAGGTGCAGGGACAGGAGACCGACCATCGCTCCGACATCTTCTCACTTGGTGTGATCCTCTACGAGATGCTCACGGGTCAGCCCCCTTTCAAGGGGATGCATGAAACAGCCATCGCATACGAGATCGTGAATGTCGATTCGCCGCCGATGTCGGCGATCAAGCCGGAGATCACTCCCGAGCTCGATGCGATCGTCCTCGATTGCCTGGAGAAGGACCCGCATGAGCGGACGCAGGCGGCAAGCCAGGTCGCACTCGAGCTGAAGCGGTACCGGAGGGAGTCCAGCCGTTCGCGTGCGAGCAGGATCACCGCAGCACGGCCCGCGATGGCAAGGAAAAGTTCGTCACCCGAACGAACGGTCGGATCGGCTGCTGAGGCACCGTCAGCTGCAGGCTGGCGTCTGCCGCTGACGACCATACTGCTCCTTGTCGGCATTCCGCTCGCCGCCGTCGTGGGATATGTTCTGGCGTCGATGCTGGGAAGCCCGCCTGCGGCCGCGCTGACCGTTCGGGCATTGATCGATCCGCCCCCCGGGCAGCTGATCTGGAACGACTACGGAGGTCACTACGCCCTGTCGCAGGACGGCACCTCCCTGGTATTCTCTGCGACCGATTCCAATGGCACAGCCAGACTGTGGTTGCGCCGGCTGGCGTCCGCTGACGCAACACCACTGAGCGGGACCGAGGGGGCACTGTACCCCTTCTGGGCCCCTGACGGCAAGGAGATCGCGTTCTTTTCCGGAACGAAGCTCAGAAAGATCGACCTGCTCGGCTCTCCCCCGCTCGATATCGCGGATGTCCCGCAGGGACGCGGAGGCGCGTGGGCTCCGAATGGAACCATCGTGCTCAGTCCGCTCATCGGGGACGTGAATCTGTACTCCGTGCCCGCAGGCGGCGGTGCTCTCACGCAGCTCACGCACCTCGATTCCACGGCAGGATTCTATCCCCGCTTCCCCTCTTTCCTCCCGGACGGAGAGCATTTTGTGTTCGTCGGGTACGCGGGCGGCGGTTCGCTTCCCGCGCCGTCCGGGGTATTCGTGGGTTCGCTGGATGGGACCGTGAAGCAGCTGCCGTTGCGAGGGACGTCCAATCTCGTCTACTCGGCGGGATACCTGCTCTACACCAGGAAGACGACACTCATCGCTCAGGCATTCGACGCCGGATCCCTGGAGCTTACGGGGGACCCGGTCCCTCTTGAGAAGGGCATTCCCCTCTACTCGGCCAGGTCGAAGGCCCTGTTCACAGCTTCCCCGAACGGTGTGCTTATCTATCTGAGCACGCCTGCGGCGACCGAAGGAGAGATCGTCTGGTTCGACCGCAAGGGTCGGACGGCCGACATTCTTCCCGGAACGCCCAACCTGGGGTTGGCCCTTTCCCCGGACGGCACCAAGATCGTGTACAACGAAACTGACGATCAGTCGAACGAAGACATCTGGGTCTATGACATCAAACGAAGGATCAAGTCACGGTTCACGTTCAGTCCCGATCCCGAAGTGTTCCCAACGTGGACTCCCGACGGAAAGACGATCGTCTACAACTCCGTGAAGGGATCCGACTGGAAAGTGATCGCGAAGGCCGCCGACGGGACCGGCACGGAGCAGGTCATCATCGACGCGAAGGACACGGAGCTGCAGATCTCGCAGATCTCACCCGACGGGCATTCCATCGTCTTCTCCCGTCAAACGCTCGCATCCGGCTTCGATATTGTTGCCGGCGATCTCTCACGGCCGAACGTTCTCGATACGATCCTCTCGACATCGTTCCACGAGTGGAACACTACGTTCTCCCCTGACGGGAGGTGGATCACGTATCAATCCGACGCGTCAGGGCGGACCGAGGTGTATGTCCGCCGATTCGCCCGGGAGAGCGAGAAATGGCAGGTGTCGACGTCCGGCGGTCAGTTCCCGCTCTGGCTTGGGAACGGCGAGATCGCCTTCAACTCGAACGGAAAGGTCTTCGTGTCGAAGGTCTCGTTTGACAGCGGCTTTCCCCGGTTCACGGTCCCGTCCCCCCTCTTCACCCCTGATCCGAACGCCAGCATCTTTGACGCTCTGGCCGACGGATCGCGGTTCATCGGTTCGATCACCAAAGAGACCGTTGACGCGAATGTGTTTTCTGTCATCACGAACTGGCAGACGTTGGTGGAGAAGAAGTAGAGCAACTCATCCCCCTCGCAGTACATTCCCCCTTCTCTTCACGAAGAGAAGGGGAGATATTCAAGGGGGTTGAGTTAGCGTTACCAGGCAAAGGACAAAGCACAGGAAAATCATGATCGGAACTGAAATAGGCCACTACAAGATCGAGACCAAACTGGGCGAAGGCGGCATGGGCGTGGTCTACAAGGCCCTCGACACCAAGCTCAACCGCCCGGTGGCACTGAAGTTCCTCCCCTCTCACGTCTCCGAGGCGGAGAAGGACAAGGAGCGCTTCGTCCAGGAAGCCCAGGCAGCTGCCTCGCTGAGCCATGCCAATATCTGCACGATCTTCGGAATCGAGGATGTCGAAGGCAAACAATTCATCGTCATGGAGTACGTCGACGGCCAGACGCTTCAGGAGAAGAAACAGAACCTGCCGCTGAAGCAGGCACTGGAGATCGGCATACAGATCGCTGATGGCCTCGCAGCAGCGCATGATAAGGGCATCGTGCACCGGGACATCAAGCCTGAGAACATCATGATCAAGAAGGACGGGACGGTCCAGATCATGGATTTCGGGCTTGCCAAGCTCCGCGGTGCGACCCGGCTTACCAAAGAGGGATCTACGGTGGGCACGGTCGGTTATATGTCCCCCGAGCAGGTGCAGGGGCTGGACGTAGACCACCGCACCGACATTTTTTCTTTGGGTGTTTTGCTCTACGAGATGATCGCAGGACAGTCCCCGTTCAAGGGTGTACATGAGACTGCTATCACGTACGAGATCGTGAACGTCGATCCTCCGCCAATCGGGACGATCAAGCCGGAGATCGATGCCGAGCTGGACGCGATCGTTCTCGATTGCGTGGCGAAGGATCCGGCAGATCGATATCAGTCTGCTGCGGAGGTGGCCCGCAATCTTCGGCGTGTCAAGCGTGAGTCGAGCCGATCTCGGGTAAGCAGGATAACGGGCTCCCGCGCCGCATATGTCCCCCCCGCATCAGCAGACGGCACACGGTTCACGGCTCACGGTTCACGGTTCACGTCAATCCTCCCCTGGGCCCTGGCCGGAGCGCTCACTGTCCTCACCGCTATCTTTGCCTGGTTCTCTCTGGCTGGATCATCCGTTCCGCAGCGCGAATTGCGGCTTGCGGTCCTTCCCCCGGAAGGGGTCTTTTTTGGGAGGCGAGGGGGCGGACACCTTGCGATCTCACCGGACGGGTCAATGATCGCCTTCGTGGGCGTCGACTCCGCTCGTTCTGCAAGTCTGTATGTCCGCGCGTTGAACGATGCAACACCACGCAAACTTCCCGGCACGGAAGGTGCGCAGAGACCTTTCTGGTCCCCGGATAACCGTTGGATCGGCTTCGAGACTAGTCGCAGCCTCAAGAAGATCGATATCATGGGCGGCTCTCCATTGACCATATGCGATCTGAATGCATCCCAGGGGGCAACCTGGAACGGTTCGGCTCAAATTGTGTACAACGGCTTTGCGGCAAGCAGCGGGTTGTGGGTCGTCAGCGCGAACGGCGGAGAGTCGCATCCGCTGATGAACGCTGATACGACCACGCTGGTGAACTCTGCGAGCTCCAGTCGCTGGCCATGGTTCCTTCCCGATGGAGAGCATTTCCTGTTCACGCTCCTTTCTGTAGGCGGAGTCCTGGATGGAAAGATCATGGTCGGCTCGCTGTCGTCACCCGACAGAAAAGAATTGCTGAACGCGCGATCGAATGCGCAGTATGCGGACGGGCATATCTTCTTCTATCGGGACAACAAGCTCATCGCACAGCCGTTCGATCCGGACGCACTGGAGCTGACCGGTGATCCTATCCCCCTGACAGAGGATCCCACCTACGATCCCAATAGGGGCAGGGCGGATTTCTCCGTTTCCAACGACGGAACGATCGTTCAGACCACCGGTTCGTCGGATGGCGATGTCGTCACCGCTTCGACGCTCTGGCTCGACCGGGAGGGGACCATCATCGATGGACCGCAGGTTCGGGGCGAGATCGCAGGGCTTCGCCTGTCGCCGGATGGATCCCACCTGGCGCTCGTCGAGGGTGTGCAAGGATTCCAGGACATCTGGATCTACAATGTTCGCCGAAATGTGCGGTCCCGGTTGACGTTCGGTGCCGGGCCCGAAAACTATCCCGCCTGGTCTCCCGACGGCCGGACAGTGTTCTTTACGTCCTTCCAGCTCGATGGGAACATCGGAATGTACCGAAAGGACGCGATGGGACTCGGGACCGAGGAGCAACTACGTGTACCGGAGGGGCGGGAACGCACCTCCCGGGTTTCTCCCGACGGGCGGCATCTCTTCTATCTCCTCAGTACCAGCGGAGGCCGGGATGACATCTACGCCCTCCCTCTCCAGGGGAACCACACTCCCGTACCTGTGGTGACGAACTCCTTTGACAATGAATTTCCAGACGTTTCCCCCGACGGGCGGTGGGTTGCATATCCATCCAACGAAACCGGCGTGTTTCAGATCTATGTCGTTCCGTTTCCTCCCACAGGTTCCCGCTGGCAGATCTCCTCCGGCAAGGAAAATGCCCGCGCTCCACGCTGGCGTGGCGACGGGAAGGAACTCTTTTACTTGAGCGGCAGCACGATACAATCTGTACCGATCGAGACCAAGGGTGATGTGCTGTTCCCCGGGACTCCCAGGACGTTGTTTGAATCTCCATCCGGGGGAAACCCCTGGGGATGGGACGTTACGTCCGATGGCAAGAGATTTGTTTCTCTCGATTCGCGTGCGTCATCCGACCCGGCAAACGACCCGCTGCTGGTGGTGATGAACTGGAGGAAGGACTGGTAGGCAGTAGTCAGACCAAAGCGTAGGACAACTAGGCAGTATGCAGTAGGCAGGTAGGGGCAGGCGTAGAGCGGGTGAGGAAGAAGCAAGTGGCAATTGGAAAAATGGAATGATGGAATGCAATCCCCATCTTCCTTTGCGTCCGTTGCTTTCGTTGCGCGCTTTGCGAGAAGCATTCATTAGAAGGTAAGCTATGATCGGATCTACAATAGGTCACTACAAAATAGAGTCCAAGCTCGGCGAGGGCGGAATGTCCCAAAGTCGCCGACGAGTTGCTTCCCAACGAGTCGTTGCGATTTTGAGGACCCCGTCGCTGTCTGACGGGGGCTGCCATACGGAGGTGTCATGATAGGACAAACAATCGGTCATTACCATATCGTCGAAAAACTGGGCGAAGGTGGAATGGGTGTGGTCTTTCGCGCCCTCGACACCAAGCTCAACCGCCCCGTCGCTCTGAAGTTCCTCCCGGACCGTGTCCAGAAGGACCCCGAGGCGAAGGCCCGCTTCCTCCAGGAGGCGCAGGCGGCCGCAGCGCTGAACCATCCCAACATCTGCACCATCTACGGCGTGGATGAGCAGGACGGACAGCTCTACATGGCTATGGAGTTTGTCGAAGGAGGCACGCTCCGTGAATCCCTCGGGTCCGTCGTCGGCAAAGTGACGGATGCGGTCCAGATGGCGGTGCAGATCGGGGACGCCCTGCAGGAGGCCCACGCGAAGGGCATCGTGCACAGAGACATTAAGGCCGACAATGTCATGGTCACGAAACGCGGTCAGGCGAAGGTCATGGACTTCGGTCTCGCCAAGCTCAGGGGTGCGCTCAAGCTGACGCGCACGTCGAGCACGGTCGGGACTCTCGGTTACATGGCGCCCGAGCAGATCGAGGGAGGCTCAGTCGACCCACGCTCCGATATTTTTTCTTTCGGTGTTTTGCTCTTTGAAATGCTCACCGGCAGACTCCCCTTCCGCGGCGAACACGAAGCCGCAATGATGTACTCGATACTCAACGAGGCACCCGAGTCGGTCCAAAGCTACATCCCGGATGCGTCGCCGGACCTTTCTCACATCCTCGCTCGCGCGCTCGAGAAAGACCCCGAGGACAGGTATCAGTCGATGGCCGACATGGTGAGTGAGCTGAGACGGCTCCTGAAGCAGTCGTCCAGGATCTCCCGGGCGTCGATCCCCGCGATGCCCGCCTCTGCTGCTCAATCATCAGCTACCATGCCGGCGCAGCGATCAACAGCCCCATCTGCCCCGAAGAAGAACACGATGCTTGTCGGCGCAGGGATCGCAGTCGTGGCACTGATCCTCGCGGGGATCGTGTATTTCATGACGTCCGGTTCGTCCATCGAACTGAATCCCGATATGACGGTGAAGGTTCTCGACGTTCCGATTCCCGACATCGACTACCCCGGCCTTTCAGGAGACGGCAATTGGATCACCTTTACGACAAATGCGAGAGATGGCGTAGGACGTGTGTACCTGATGAATACAGGCGGCGGCGAACCCCGCGCGGTCGTCGCGGACTCCGGTGTCGTGTATGAAATGGCGGACCTGTCATTCGACGCAAGCAAAATAGTCTACACGGCCTTTCCGAATCGCGGAAGGGGGATTCCGTCCATCTACATCGCTTCCGCTCTTGGAAGTGGCACCCGACTTCTCGCCGATACTGCGGTTTTATCACGATGGCAGCCGGATGGGGAACGTGTTTTCTTCTTCAAACCCGCTGACGCCACACCAACAAGCAAGGTCAACATCGCAAGCATTTCGGCCGATGGGACCGATCTGAAGATCGAAGTGGAAGATGCGTGGGGAACGGGCCTGGGAAATATCGGCCGCGTCTCGTTGTCAGTTTCGTATGACGGTCGCTACATCGCCTGGCTCCATACCTTCCTCCCGGAGCGCTACCAGGAGATTATCGTTGGCGACAGAGAAACAGGTGAGCAAACGCAGATAACGCACGACAAGAAGAACATCGATGAGGTCTGCTGGACATCGGACGACAACATCATCTTCTCTTCGAACAGGAGCGGCAATACGAACCTGTGGATCGTCCCGGCGAGCGGAGGCGACCCCGTCCAGATAACCAAGGGGAGCGGTCCTGATCTGGGAATCAGGGTTTCGAAGGACCGGGGGAAACTCCTCTACTACGTGAACGAGAATGTTGGAAACCTATGGGCGGGATCGCTCGCAACCGGCGTCGCACGCCAGATCACGAATGACGACAAGGTGCGATACACGACAGCCTTCTCGCCTGATGGCGATCGGATCGCGTATGGACAGACCGGCGGTGATGAACTACGTCAGACGCAGGCGATCTATGTCAGCAACGTGGACGGAAGCGGGCGGGTGGAGCTCACGTCACCGACCCTCGATCTTGTGCAAAGCCCCGTATGGTCTCCGGACGCAAGACGGATCGCTTACTCCTTCCGTGAACGACGTGATTCAACACAGACGAGCATAACCTACCTGGTCGACATCGCTCGTCCCGGATCGTCGAAGCGCATCGGCATCGGCAACCCGCTCCTGTGGCTGGACAATGATCGGGTGGTCACAAGCAGCTTCGAGGGAACGCGGATCCTTTCCATATCTGCGGAAACGGAGGAACGCGTCTTCAGGGATTCGACTGTTGGGATTCCCGTGAAAGGCGGCACACACTTCTTCTACAGGGACCACCACGTCGGATACGAAGGACGCTGGATCGTCCGGATCGACGAGAAGTTCAATCCCATCGGAGAGCCCCGCAAACTGATGGACACGCCGCCGATCGCCACGTCTCCTACACGCGACCATGTCATCTACATCGACGACCAGGGACTGTGGAAGGTGATGCTGCCGTCGGGTCAGAAGCAGAAGATCCGGAACACGTTTGCCGGCCTGACGACGCAGACCCAGTTCACGCTGAACCCGAAAACGCAGGAGATCGTGTACGGCGTAAACCGACAGCGGGCGAAGCTGGTGATGATGGAGAACCCGTTCAGATAACAGTCGACAGTCGTCAGATGACAGACTGAAACAGAGAAGAAGAGCAACGAGCCAGTAGGCAGGTACAGGCAGGCCAATAGCTGGGATGACAGGAAATCACACCTGGCCCACGCTGTCATCCTGAACTCGTTTCAGGATCTGTACCTCAGCCCACGTATAGGTGCTGAATCAAGTTCAGCATGACGATGTTGGTATTCAAGGAAAGCAGACTATGATTGGATCTTCAATAGGCCATTACAACATCGAAGCCAAGCTAGGTGAAGGCGGAATGTCCCAAAATGGCCCGCGAGCCGTCTGGCGAGTGGCTGCCATTTTGAGGACCCCGTCGTTTTCTGACGGGGGCCGCCATACGGAGGTGTCATGGTAGGACAAACCATCGGACATTACCAGATTCTCGAGAAGTTAGGCGAGGGAGGCATGGGAATCGTCTACAAAGCCACCGACACCAAGCTCGACCGCACCGTCGCCCTCAAGTTCCAAAATTCCCCACGAGCGTTTTCTGCGAGTGGCTGGAATTTTGAGAATTCCGCCGAAAGGCGGGATCTGATGCCAGGAGCACTCAAATGATTGGGACCTCAATAGGACACTACAGGATTGAAGCAAAGCTTGGCGAAGGAGGTATGGGGGTAGTTTACAGGGCTCTTGATACCAAACTCGATCGAGCAGTCGCGCTTAAGTTCCTCCCCGACCATGTCTCGGTCGGCACGGCCGAATTGGAGCGCTTTGTCCAGGAGGCCAAGGCCGCGGCGGCTCTCAATCATCCGAACATCTGTACGATCTTCGGGATCGACGAGGCAGACGGCAACCCCTCGACTTCGGCGCCGGGGGCGCCTCCGCTCGGGGTGAGACACTTCATCGTCATGGAATTCGTCGACGGCCAGATGCTATCGGAACGTGCCTCTTCCCTGTCGCAAAAACAGGCCATCGAGATCGGTATTCAGATCGCGGAAGGCCTGGCGGCGGCCCATGCAGAGGGCATAGTGCATAGGGATATCAAGCCTGAGAATATCATGGTCCGCAAGGATGGCCGTGTGCAGATCATGGACTTCGGACTGGCGAAGCTTCGGGGAGCATCGAGACTTACGAAGGAAGGCTCCACCGTTGGGACCGCGGGATACATGTCCCCCGAACAGGTCCAGGGACAGGAAACGGACCATCGCTCGGACATCTTCTCGCTCGGCGTGCTCCTGTTCGAAATGCTCACGGGGCAGGCACCGTTCAAGGGCATGCACGAGACGGCGATCGCATACGAGATCGTCAACGTCGACTCCCCTCCCATGTCGTCCATCAAACCGGACATCTCTCCCGAGCTGGATGCCATCGTAATGGAGTGCCTCGAGAAAGACCCGAATGAGCGCACGCAGGCGGCAAAACAGGTGGCGAACGACCTCAAACGACACAAACGGGGGTCGAGTAGGTCTAGGCTGTCGCGGACCATTCCCGCCCGTCGGTTCCAGAGCAGTCCTGCAGGGGCAACGGTGGAGTCAGGCACAGCGATGCCGGGCTACCTTCGCTTTCTGTGGCCCGCCGCGACGGTACTCGCCCTGCTTCTGGCCGCGCTCTTCGCCTGGAGCCCATGGTCTGTGGAACAGGACCAACGCCCGGTCATGCGGTTCTCGATCAAGCTCCCCGACAACTCCCTGGCTCTGACAACATCCTCGCTCGATATCACGGCCGATGGCACTCTCTTCGCATACGCAGGCGGCGCCGGGGTGAATTCGGAGATCTATCTCAGAAAGATGAACGAACTCGATGTGGTCCCGCTTCAGGGGACGAACGGGGCGTTGTATCCGACCTTCTCCCCCGACGGACGATGGCTGGCATTCGAGGTCATCGGAAGCCTCATGAAGATCCCCGTGTCAGGGGGGGCCGCACAAAAGCTCTGCAACGTCGGCGGGCTTTCGCGCGGGATCTACTGGGAGAACGATCGCTCCATTCTGTATGGACATGTGAACAGGGCCATCCATCGCGTCTCTGCCGATGGAGGTGAGCCGCAGCCGGTGACAGCGCTCGACTCCTCGAACAGGGAGATCAGCCATAGATTCCCTCAACTCCTTCCGGACGGGAACACCCTCATCTTCACGGCGAAGCAGGACAACATCTCCACGTTCGATGATGCGCTCATCATCGCCCAACGGCTCGACACCGGCGAAAGAAAAGTGCTGGTCCGGGGAGGTACGTATGGAAGAGTCGTTCCGACGGGGCATCTGATCTATGTCCGCGGCAACTCTATCCTCGCCGTCAGGGTGGACCTTGCGACACTGACAGTGGAGGGACAGCCGGTCGAGATCGAGAAGGGCGGGTGGCTGAATTCGGCCTCCGGGGACGCGTACCTGGCCTTCAGCAGGACAGGCGCATTAGTGTTCTCGCCAGCCGATCCGGCTTCCTTCGGCGTCGTTCGGCTGACGTGGTTCGATCGGAGGGGTGAGATCGCGCCTGTGCTCGACAGCGCCAATTCGTACTTCGGAGGCACGCTCTCGCCGGACGGCCAGAAACTTGCCACAACTGTACAGGCCGCGAACGACGATATCTGGATCTACCATGTGCAGCGAAAGACGATGACGAGATTCACCTTTGGCGGCGGGAACTCAAGTTATCCCATCTGGTCCCCCGACGGACGATACGTGATCTACGCATCCGAGCGAGGACCTTCCGTCGACATATTCATGAAGCCGTGGGACGGCAGCCGCAGCGAGGAACGACTGTCCACAGGACTCAGCGTATCTGAGATCTCCTCGGCTTCGCCCGACGGCAAGACGGTCGCATTCGTCCAGAACGGAGATATCTGGATGCTCCCGCTTGAGGACGAACGCACACCATATCCGTTCCTCGAGAGCCCTGCGAACGAAGCCACACCCAGATTCTCCCCCGACGGACGATGGCTCGCATACAGCTCCAACGAGTCCGGCACCGACGAGGTGTATGTCGTGCCGTTCCCCGGGAAAGGGGCAAAGTTCCAGATCTCCGCAGGAGGAGGCGCCCTTCCGTTCTGGGCGGAAAGCGGCAAGGAACTGTATTTTCTGACCAACGTCGGCAGGAACAGGCGTCGGGTCGCCGGCAGCCAGGTCATGTCCGTGCGGATCCATGGGACCGCTCCGTTCGATTACTCCTCCGAGCGTACGGTGGTCGCCCTCCCTCCGTCGTCCGCCGTGGCCGACATCACGCCTGACGGTCAGCGGTTCGTGGTATCCCAATTTCAAACGAATATCCAGGGTCAGACCGACCTTACCGTGGTCCTGGAGTGGTTCGAAGACCTCAAACGCAAAATGTTGGTGACCCGATGATCGGCTCTACGATCGGCCATTACAGGATAGAGGCGAAGCTGGGTGAGGGCGGAATGGGTGTAGTGTACCGTGCCACCGATACCAAATTGGACCGCACCGTCGCGCTCAAATTCCTCCCCGACCACGTCTCCACCGGGTCGGAGGATCTCGAACGTTTCGTCC
>CAZHOJ010000010.1:0-106932 GCA_964534125.1 uncultured Ignavibacteriaceae bacterium | reverse complement strand
TGAGGTTTCCCGTTTCTTCGGAAACTAAGACCCCTGGGAGATTACCAGGTTGATAGGCCGCAGATGTAAAGGCAGTAATGTCTGAGTCGAGCGGTACTAATAGGTCGAGAGACTTAACCTAAATTTTTTGTGAGACCGCAGATGAGTCCGCATTCCTGCTTCGGCAGGCGCGGAGCGGAGGTCATCGATATGGCGGTGGATGAAGAGAACGATCGTACCGCATCATCAGATTGAGTTTCTGGCGTCAATGTCGAGGGTGATACACCTCTTCCCATTCCGAACAGAGAAGTTAAGCCCCTCAGAGCCGATGGTACTATATGGGTAACTGTATGGGAGAGTAGGACGATGCCAGGATTTTTTTGAAGCCCTGGTCCCTCGTGGACCGGGGCTTCGTCGTTTTTCGGACGGACGGCCCGCGATGGCCGAACATACCTCCCGAAGAATCCCGTCTTTCTCAGGATGGCCCGAGCACATTGCCGGGCCTCACCGTTTTGCGTACCTTGTCTGTCCTTGGCCCCCGATATGACACGACACATTCTGACAGGCTGCACATACGACGAGCTCCGCGCAATAGCCGTCTCGCTGGGTGAAAAACCGTATCGGGGCGATCAGCTGTTTGCGTGGATCCATCAGAAGCAGGCAGACTCGTTCGATGCCATGTCCGATGTCCCGATGAGCTTTCGGGAAGAGCTCGGCCGCATCGCGGCGGTGCGGACGATGAAGGTCCACGCCGAATCTCTTTCGACGGACGGTACGCGCAAGCTCGCCTTGCAGCTCGAGGATGGTTCCATCATCGAGAGCGTGCTCATCCCTGAACAGGCGGATGGGATACGCCTTACACTCTGTCTGTCAACGCAGGTCGGCTGCCCCCTCGACTGTGCCTTCTGTGCGACAGGAACGATGGGATTTGTCCGGAACCTGTCGATCGGAGAGATCGTCGAACAGTACCTGCTCGCCCAGAGCCTGTCGCCCAGCCGTATCTCCAACATCGTCTATATGGGAATGGGTGAGCCGATGCTGAACTTCGCCAGTGTGCTTCGGTCCATCGCCATCCTCTCGGACGAACGGGGAGCGGGGATAGGGATCCGTCATATCACCATTTCCACCGCCGGGTACGCGGACAAGATACGGGAGCTGGCCGATGAAGGACTTCGCATTCGGCTTGCGCTGTCCCTCCACTCGCTTGACGGGAATGTCCGCACACAGCTCATGCCCATCACGAAAAAGTACGGGATCGAGGATCTGACACACGCACTCACGTATTATTATGAGAGGATCCGGCGCCGCCCCACACTTGAGTATGTGCTGTTCGATGGCATCAACGACGCTGATGCCGATGTGAAACGCCTCGTTGCATTCTCGCGCAGGATCCCGTCCAAAGTGAACATCATCCCGTTCCATTCCATAGCATTCACCGGACCGAAGGGATTTGGTGCAACGCTCCGGCCGTCGCCTCAGCCCAGGCGGGAGCGGTTCGTTTCCATGCTGCGTGACAAGGGCGTGACCGTGATGGTCCGAAGCAGCTCTGGTCAGGATATCAACGCTGCATGCGGACAGCTCGCTGTGGCAGCACGCGATGCCGCAGAACGAACCCCTGCATGACCATTTTCTCAATCATCAGCAGATAATCAACGAAGGACAGACAGAAGACATATGCGCATCATACTATTTGGTCCCCCCGGTGTCGGAAAGGGAACTCAGGCAAAGCTGCTCACAGAGGAGTTCAATAGCGTCCACATCTCGACCGGCGACCTCCTGCGGGAGGCTGTGAAGAACAAGACTCCGCTCGGTATCAAGGCCGCGGAGTATATGACGAGCGGCAACCTTGTCCCCGACGAGATCATGGTCGGTCTGATCGAAGAAGTGCTGGATTCAGAACGGGCGAAGAAGAGCTTCATTCTCGACGGTTTTCCCAGGACGGTAGCCCAAGCAAAGGCCCTGGATGAGATGTTCGGAAGGATGGGCATCACGATGGACGGCGTTCTCAGCCTTCGGGTCGATCACGAAGAGGTGATCCGCCGGCTCACCAACCGGAAGATGTGCCGGACATGCGGCAGGATCTATAATACTGAGACCCTTCACGGTCTGAAGGCCACGCAGTGTCAGGATTGTGGCGGCGAGCTCTATCAGCGCGAGGATGACAATCCTGAGACAGCAAAACACCGGCTCGAAGTCTACGTGACCTCGACCAAGCCACTCAAGGATTTCTACCGCCAGTCGAAACGGTTTGTGCAGGTCGATGGCATGCAGGAGATCGGCTACGTGCACAAGATGATCCTTGACTGGATCTATCGGGATAAAAGTCCAGTGGTTGCCTTGTCGTGAAACATCGGCAGGCCTTCCTGCGACCGGACGGCATGCCCCCCCGGATCATCGCACACAGGGGCCTGTCGTCACGCACGCCGGAGAACACACTGGCGTCGGTCAGAGCAGCGATCGATCTCGGTGTTCCGATGGTCGAGGTCGATGTTCACCTGACGGCAGATGACGAGGTCGTCGTCATCCACGATCGGACCCTGCAGCGCACGACGACAGGGAATGGCGCTGTCCGGGCATACCTGCTGAGCGAGCTCAGGGCCTACGATGCCGGATCGTGGTTCGATCCCGCTTTCGCCGACGAACGCATTCCCACCCTGCGGGAGATCCTGTCCCTGACGCCACGCGACAGAGGGCTGAACGTCGAGATCAAATCCTATCGTTTCCACGACATCGATCCTGACCACCTCGCATCCCGTGTCACCAGCGTGGTGCGTGAAGCCGGCGACATGGGCCGGGTACTGTTCACATCGTTCGACCATTCCATACTGGCGGCCGTCCGCAGGAAGGAATCGGGGGCTTCCATCGGCTTCCTGAATGGATGGATGCGGAGCCTCCTCCGGCATCCGCTCAGGTTGACCAGGGAACTTGATGCGGACGTGTTCATCTGTGCCAGACAGGAATTCCGCCAATCCTATCTGGAGGAGGCGCATGCCGGCGGGGTGTCGGTCTTCGTGTATACTGTCAATGATCCTCAGGAGGCACAGCGGCTCAGCAATGCAGGTGTGGATGGGATCATCACCGACGTGGCAGACAGGCTCATGACCTTCTTCTGAGCTTCCATTGAACGCCGCCCCTCACCTCCGTATATTTCCCACATCGTGATCTTCCCGCACAGACATCGTTTCCTCCCCTCACGGCCGGCAGCCGTCATCATGCGAGCGCTGTTGATCCCCGGCCTTGTCCTGTTCGTATCCTGCGACAGCCCGTACGCAGAGCCGAAAACACCTGCCGAATTTTTCGAACGGGCCGTTTCGTCATACCAGGATGCACAGCCGGGAGCTGCGCGCGGCTATTTTGTGCAAGCAGAACGGATGTCGCGCGAGCAGGGACGTCAGGAGCTTCTGCTGCAGGCACTTGTGTATCAGGTCCGCATCGCATACGAGCTGGGAGAGGTGCACACTGCGATCACGAAAGCTCAGGAGGCGGCGTCCCTGGCCAGGCAACTGGGCGACTTCCGGGCAGAGGCTGAGGTGCGGACGATCGAAGGGCGATCGCTGCGTCTTGCAGGGTTGCTGAGGCAGGCAGATAAGGCCCTCAGGGATGCTCTGCGGATCGCAGAGACGTTCCAGGAACGTCCGATGGTCATCGAAGCTCACCTTGCGATGGGCGAGTTGTGGCTGGCGTCGCCGGATCCGGCGCAAGCGCTCGAACACTTCACCCGCGCTCTTGAAGGGGCACAATCCATCGATCAGACCATTCTTGCAGCTCGTGCCCTGCATGGTCTTGCGAATGTCTTTCTCCGGCAGGGGAAAGGCCAGGAGGCGAAGAATTCGATCACGCAGGCACTGGCGCTCCTCGACAGAGCGGACGACCCCGGGCTGACGGCCCGCACGCGTTTGCTGCAAGGTTCTGTTCTGGAGAGCGAAGGGAATGCCAATGCAGCACTGAGTGCCTACAGAGAGGCGGTCAACGGTCTCCGTCGGGCACGTACGGGACGCCGGCTCGAAGTACTGAGCCTCTTTCACATCGGGCGCCTGTATCAGACCTTCCAGAGAAGCCGCGATGCGAAGAAGTACTTCAATGATGGCCTTGAGATCGCCCGCCGCGAAGGGGACAAGATCGCTCAGTATTACCTGAATGTGCACCTTCTCCTCGCGGACATTAGCGTGATGACGCCAGCGCAACAGATACGGATCTCGGAACGCATCGTTCAGGTCTATGCGCAGTTGGCGTCGCAGTTCGCCGGGATCCTTCAGGCCCCTGGCGAAGCGGCAGTCCGGGGTCGGGCAGGTGAGCTACTGGCACGTGCGCACCAGCCCGGGTCCCCTGGGCATCTTGCGAAAGCAGCCGAGGCAGAGCGGGCACTTCATACAGCATTTCTTGACCCGGTCCTTCACGTACCCTATGTGACCGCATTCTCCCCCTCCTCGGAGGGTGGACGGTGGTCACGAGTGTATGCATCGACGCTCCTCGAAAGCGAACAGACGGTCTCGGCCCTGATGGCGCTGGAACTGGGACGATTGAACGACATGGCTGAGAACCTTGGGGGAGTGGACCTGATGCTCCGGCATCCGGTCGTGGCAGCAGAAGCCCAGGAGATCCGCAGGAATCTCACGGACCTCCGTCTCCGTGGCGTTGAACTCTCGGCACAGCTCGGTCAGACCCGAGGCGCAGACACACTGGCCGCAGCGCTTCGGTCCTATCTGGCGGATGAGGACAGGCTTCTGGAACGGTCGAGTGCGATCGCAGGACGCCATGTGAACTATGCTGCGATACTCCGGAGCGACTCTCTTGGGCTCGCGGATATCCGCCGGCATATCCCACGGGGGATCACCGTCCTGGAATACATCGGCGACGGGACGACCGTCCGCCTCCTCGCGCTCTCACGGACCGACGTGCTCATTCGCGAACTTGCCGTCCCGGAATCCACGCTCCATGCGATGGCAGACGAATATGTCCGGCTGATGCTCGATCCAATGGTCTACAGCGGAGAAGGAGGAGAATCGAGTGTGCCGGGAATGACCCGCTTTGCAGTGTTGTCTACCGAACTCTATGACCTGTTGGTTCGTCCCGCCGAATCGGTCATCGAGCGAGGGATCATCGTCGTCCCGAACGCGCTTCTCGGACCGCTCCCGATCCACGCACTCGAGCGGCAGGAACCGGACGGCCGCCTCGAGTTCGTCATCGAACGGATGAGCGTCGACTACCTGTCGTCATGGACATCGGTCATGTTCCCCACGCGTTCCACGGGGCGGATGCGCTCCATCGTTGCGTTCGGGAATCCGACGGGCAAGAACTGGTCTGTCGACTATGAGCTGCGTGACATCAGGAGCTTCTATCGCAATGCCGACGTCTACACTGGCCGGGATGCCTCGTGGGAGAATATGATGCGGACGCAACCCGACCTGCTCCAGATCTCATCGGAGTTCCTGCCGGGGCTGACGTCGCTGGGATCATTCGTGGTGTCTGAGGGGGAGGTGACAGAGGGGACGCAGCTGGTGCCATTCGAGAGAATGCTGGAGCTCGAAGCGCCGCCCGTCGTTCTCTTGACAAACCAGACGGGCGGTCCGTTCGGGCTGGGTCCGCAGCATACTCTTCTGCTGCGCATGAATGGCACCTCCGATGTCTTTCTGAACCGCTGGATCGCAGACCGGAAGGCGGCGAAGTTCTTCAGCGAGTATTTCTTCACCCACCTTTCCGGCGGACTCGCCCCGGGCGATGCATACCGGCAGGCACTCTTGAACCTGATCCAGTCGCGGGAGCACGAACATCCGCGGTCGTGGGCGCAGTTCTTCCATTTTGGAACAGGATGAGGACGTACGTCAGCAAAGGGCAGAGAGCATAGAACGAAGGGCGGGATCTCAAACGTCCCGTAAAAAAGAAAGGCTGGAGGAATGATCCCCAGCCTTTCGGCGCTTTACGCCATGCCCCATGCTCTTTGCTGAACTCCATCTACCTCCGTCTCACCTTTACGCTTCCTAGTCCGGAATCGATCGTCACCGTAATGCTGTGCCTGCCCTTTCCGAAGTCCGCAGTCTCGAAGACCCCGTCAGTTCGCTCATGGAAGTCACCGATGAGGTTGAACTGTGAGAACCAGTTGTCCTCGTAGTTCAACCGTGCATCCACGTCGAGGGGAAGGTCGACCACGATCGCACCCAATCCAACATCGATGTCCACCTCACAGTCCCGCAGCAGCCGTCCGCTGAAGTCGAGCGAGTACGAACCGACGCCCCCGTCGAATTTCAGCCGTCTGAAGTTCAGATTGCTTAATCCTTCGGCGTTGAACTTGCTCACGCCCGATTCGATCTCGACGACGTCAGCTGAGATGGGATTCGGCTGGTTCGTCCACATCCGAACTTTGCTGGCACCTGTCGAGATGCGGAACTCTTGGACCTGCAGGCCGGTCAGGTCGAGCTCTCCTCTTCCGGCTCCGAGCTCCAGCTCGAACATGATGGGCACATCCTCTGTGCACTGGATCCGCACACGCCGCTTCTCGAAGTCGTGTTCGTTCTTGTCCTTGAACACATCGCTTCGTTCCTTGGACCGCACGCGGAGCTTTGCCCGCCCGTCGTCGACGTCGTAGGAGACTGCGATCTGGTCATGGGCGTCCTTTTCGTCATCGTACTCGACGACGGCCGCCATTCCTCTCGGGCCGCGCTCCAGGATAAGCGTGCCGAACGAGATGTCGACGATGACAACCATCTCTCGCTCGGAGGTCATGGGAAATTCTCTGACAGCCCGCTGGGCAGGAAGAAGCGCCGGGGTCAGCAGCGCCAGCATGAGAATCGTGTCTGTGGTGCGCATGGTCATTCTACTCTCTCCCATGCATATACGGCAGGTCAGTCGCCGGTGTTGCGCGGGAAAAACGGTAAAAACCTCAGTAATTGCGCATCTTATCGCGGAGGTACTTGTAGAGCAGCTCCCGGGCCCGGAAGATATGGGCTTTGACGGTCCCGAGGGGGAGGTCGAGGATCTTGGCGATGTCCTGGTACTCACGTTCCTCAACATGGCGGAGCTCGATGACGCGACGATACTTCGGCGGGAGGGATTCGATGGCCTTTTTCAGCAACGCCGTGCGCTGTTCGTCGATGAGATCCCGGTCCGGTTCGAACGATGTGTCAGGGAGTTCGAAGGAATATTCGCCGTCCTTTGAGGCGAGTGGCTTGTCGATCGAGAAGGTCTGGAGCTTCTTCCGTCGGATGTGGTCGATACAGTTGTTGGTCGCGATCTTGTAGAGCCACGTCGAGAACGCATACTCATCGTTGAAGGTCTCAAGCGATGTGAACGCCTTGATGAAGGCCTCCTGGGTCAGGTCCTCCACCTCCTGGCGGTCACGGATCATACGGGCGATGAGATTGTAGATCGCGTTCTGGTACTTCTGCCGGAGCTTCCCGAACGCTTGTTCCTCGCCAGCCAGGGCCAGTTGGATGAGCTGCGTGTCCTCTGTGCGGGATTCCTGCCGGCGTTCGGTCTTGATCTGGGCCGGCGAAGGAGCAGGACGCTTCTTCGGCTGTTCCGCCCGGGATCTCTTCACGGGCATGTCAGTCGTGTCTCCGGAGAAGGGGGGAGGTCGGAGTGGAGCGTGGCGTCTTCGTTCGAAGTATAATGGAACGCATGAGGGGGATGTACTCTCTGCTTGAAGCACATAACGTATAAAAAAAAGGCCCGAGCCGCAATGAACGCACTTTGCTTCGCCACAGCCATTTGAGTACCTTGCCTCCGGAAACCTGCAATGAGTCTCTTCATCACATTCGAAGGACTGGATGGTTCCGGCAAATCGACGCAGGTCGCGTTGCTGGAACAGCATCTTCGGTCCCAGGGGCGCGCGGTGTCCGTGCTGCGCGAACCGGGCGGAACCCCTGTCGGGGAGACGATCCGGAATATCCTCCTCGACCCATCCAACGCTGACCTCTCCGACGCGGCGGAGCTCTTTCTCTTCTCAGCGAGCAGGTCCCAGCTGGTGGAGACCGTGATCCGGCCGGCACTCCGAAGCGGCACCTCGATCATCTGCGACCGGTTCTATGACTCGACGACGGCCTACCAGGGCGGGGGTCGCGGCCTTGACGCAGAGATGATACGCGCGGTCAACAATGCTGCAACGGGCGGCCTCTGTCCAGACGCGACGTTCTTTCTGGACGTACCGCTTGAGGTGCTGTCGGAGCGCATGGTCGCGGCAGGTGCATCGAAGGACAGGATGGAAGCTCAGGCCCGGGACTTCCATGCACGCGTCCGGCAGGCGTATCTGGACCTTTCGGCCGTCGAGAAGCGGTTCCATGTCCTGGACGGAACGAGGCCCGTCGTGGCGATCGCGCAGGATATCCGGCAGGTGTGTGCATTATTGGAAGGAATGAAACATGGGTAGGAATCCCGGAAGAACAGTGCGCCGTGCAGGCATTCTTGTCATGGTGCTCGCAACGGGAGTGCTGTTCCTCGGCGCTGTTGACAGCGATCTGTACCTTCGTATCCATCGCAGCATCGAGCTGTTCAGCAAGGTCTACAAGGAAATCACCCTCCATCACGTCGACGAGATAGCCCCGGAACAGCTGATGCGTGCCGGGATCGATGGCATGCTCGAAGGTGTCGATCCGTACACCGTCTTCATGGATGAGGACGAAACGGACGAGATCGATCTCGTGACGACTGGACGGTACGGAGGCGTCGGTGTCAGCATCGGGCTGCGGGATGGCGATATCGTCATCCTGAACCTTCTGGAAGGGTATTCAGCGTCACGTCAGGGGCTGCAGGTGGGGGACAGGATCATGGGCGTCGACGGAACGCCGATCCAGGGACTGTCATTCGAAGAGATCAGGCGTCTGGTCCGCGGGATGCCAGGGTCCGAGGTCCGGTTTTCGATCGCCCGCGAGGGAGTGGAAACCACGCTGGATTATGTGCTCGTCCGGGAGGACATTCCGGTCCGGAACATTCCGTACGCCGGTTTCGTCCGGCCCGGTATCGCATACATCCGGATCGAACGATTCTCCCGCACGGCGTCGAGCGATCTTCGTGCGCGGTTGATCGACCTGAACGGAACATCGGAGATCAAGGGTGTGCTGCTCGACCTGAGGGACAATCCCGGCGGCCTATTAGATATCGCTGTCGAGATGGTCTCGCTGTTCGTTCCGGAGAGCTCTCTCGTCGTGTCGACGAGGGGAAGGGTGCCTGAGTCGGAACGGTCGTACTACTCGGTCGAGCGTCCTCTTCTTCCGGACGTTCCCCTTGCGGTCCTTGTGAACGGGAACAGCGCCAGCGCTAGCGAGATCGTTGCAGGAGCGGTACAGGACCTCGATCGCGGAATCATTGTCGGGTCGAGGACATTCGGCAAAGGATTGGTACAGACGGTCACGAGGCTTACCGAGACCGCGTCGATGAAGATCACCACGGCCCGGTACTACACTCCTTCCGGGAGGTGCATCCAGGAGCTCGACTATACGCACAGGAAGAAGAACGGGGATGCAAGCTCCGTGCCGGACAGCCTGCGCAAGGAGTTCCGCACGACCGGAGGGCGGGTCGTACTTGAGGCGGGAGGGATCACGCCCGACACTACTGTCGAGCGGTCAAAACCGGGTCCGTTCCTGGAAGCGCTCTTTCGGAAAGCGATGTTCTTCAAATTCGCCAACCACCTTGCCGCAGCGAAGAAGCTGACCCAGGACTACGTCGTGACGGACAGCACCGTCGGGGAATTCCGCAGGTTCCTCCTCACGTCGGCCTTCGACTTCGATGAAGGGACGGAGCAGGAGCTGAAGCATGTCGAAGCTCGAGCTGTAGAGAACAGGTATTCGGAGGCATTCCTTACCTGCGTGACAGAGCTCAGGGAGAAGATACGGGCAGAGAAGGGGCGGACGCTGGACAGGTATGCGGCGGAGGTACGTCAGGCGATACGCGAGGAGGTCGTCGGCCGCGTCCATGGCGAGCAGGCAGGCATCGAGGCCTCGCTGGAGAAGGACCGTCAGGTTGCGGCTGCAGCGGATATCCTTGCTGACCGGGCGGCCTATACTGCCGTGCTGACCCGGTGATCAGTTCTCCGGGCGGCCGAACAGCTCGAACTGCGGCAGGGCATTCCTGACGCGCTCAATCATGTCCTGCAGGTCTGCAGGATTTCCCACGAAGTCGACATCGTCCATCGGGATGGTCAGAACGGGCCCGATGGTGTACCTGCTTATCCAGTCGTCGTAGTGACCGTTCAGCTTCTCGAGATATGCCCTCTCGATGTTCTGCTCGAAATCCCTTCCGCGCTTTGCTATCTGCTGGACCAGCGTGTCGACCGATGCCTTCAGGTAGACCATAAGGTCAGGAGGTTTCAGGTATTCCTGCATAACGCGGAACAGGGAGACGTACGTCTCGTAATCCCGGGGTGTCATGCGTCCCATCTCAAACAGGTTCCGTGCGAAGATCTCGGCGTCCTCGTAAATGGACCTATCCTGGATGACAGACGTACCCGACTCGACGATCAGTTTATGACTCTTGAACCTGTTGGCGAGGAAATAGATCTGCAGGTGGAATGACCAGCGGGGCATGTCCCCGTAGAAGTCGGGGAGGTACGGATTATCGTCGACCGATTCGAAGTAGGGTTTGAGCGTGAAGTGCTCGGCCAGGAGCCGTGTGAGGGACGACTTCCCTGCACCGATATTCCCGGCGACAGCGATGAAGAGAGGGCGTTTGGATGTGGCCATCCGCGCCTCCGCGGTCAGGAATAGGCGTCGACGGCCGAGGGGACGGATTCGTGGACGTCGAAGACGCCGGAGAGCTTTGTCATATCGAGGAGATGTTTGATCTTCTCGGACGCCCGCGCGAGCTTCATGTCCCCACCGCCGTGCTTCATTGTCGTCAGTCCGCCGATGAGCATGCCGAGGCCGGACGAGTTGATGAATTGCACCCCAGAGAGGTCGACAACAACCTTCGTCTTCTTCTTCCCGAGGAGCGTGCGCAGCTGGTCGTTGAGCGAACTGGCGTCGGGCCCCCCCAGGACGTTGCCCGAGAGCTCGATGATGGTGACCCCTTTTGATTCCTTCGTCGTGAACTTCATCGTCTGAGCGTCCTTCCGATGGTCGACTATTTCTTTTTCTGTGCCAGGGAGCGGTTGGTCCAATCGAGCACGACGGCGCTTGCGATGTAGATGGATGAATACGTTCCGGTGATGATACCGATGGTCAGCGTGAATGCGAAGCCGCGGTTGACCTCTCCGCCGAGGAGGAGCAGCACGACGAGCACGATGAAGATGGTGCCTGATGTGATGATCGTCCGGCTGAGCGTGTCGTTGAGGCTCTTGTTCAGCACGGCCTCGAGCGGCATGCTCCGATAGATCTTTTCGTTCTCCCGGATTCGGTCGAAGACGACGACCGTATCGTTGACCGAAACACCGATGAGCGTCAGGAATGCCGCGATGACCTCCTGGGTGATCTCCAGGTTCAGGCCGGGGATCAGGCCGTTCAGGATCGCAATGACCCCAAGTGTCACAAGTGCATCGTGGAAGAGAGCCAGGACAGCACCCACTCCGTAGACGAACTTGAACCGGATGGCGATGTAGCCGAGGATGGCGACGAGTGACCACAGAATGGCCGAGATGGCGTCCTCACGAAGCTCCTTGCCGATCTTCGGCGTGATCTTGGCGCCACGAAGTACCTCAAACTGCTCGCCCGGCATCCCTTTCTGAATGGCTGCCGTGATGCGGTCGCCAAGCTCTGCGAGGTCGGCTTGTTCCGACGTACGGATGAGGATATCGTTCTCAGCACCGTATGTCTTGATCTCGCTGTTCTCGAGGTTCTCGTTCGCCAGCGCGCTCCGGATCTCCCCGATCGGCATGGGGCGCTGGAATTCGACGACCACCTCGGTCCCGCCGAGGAAGTCGATACCGAAGGATAATCCCCTGAAGGCAAGGGTCAGCAAGCCGACCAGGATGACAGCGCTGGAAATGAAATACGTGATGTTCCTGATGGAAAGGAACTTGATGTCAGTTTTCTTGAGGATACGCATAGGAAATCGTTCGCTCCGTGGTCGCAGGACCCGGGATCAACCGAAGGCGGGCTTCAGCCCGCGGTCGGTCATAAGATTAAAGATGAGATGCGTGATGATGATGGCGCTGAACATCGATGCAACGATACCGATCATCAGTGTCAGGGCGAATCCCTGCACAGGTCCCGAGCCGAACTGGTAGAGAATGATACCGGTCAGGAACGTGGTGACGTTCGCATCGAGAATGGCGGAAAAGGCCTTTGAATACCCCGCGTCGATGGCCGACCGCAGTGTCTTCCCGCCTTCCAGTTCTTCACGGATACGTTCGTTGATCAGTACGTTTGCATCGACAGCCATGCCTATCGTCAGAACAATGCCGGCGATGCCCGGCAGGGTCAGCGTCGCCTGGAATCCCGCCATCACTCCCAGAATGAAAAGAATGTTGAATAGCAGGGCGAAATCCGCCACGAAGCCGGACGTACGGTAATAGATGACCATGAAGAGGACCGTGAAGAGAAAGGCATACATGGTCGCAGATAGTCCGGCGCGGATAGAATCCTCACCGAGGGACGGTCCGACGGTCCGCTGCTCGATGATCGTCACAGGTGCCGGAAGGGCTCCTGCACGGAGCACGATCTCCAGCAGACGAGCTTCGTTCGGTGAATCGAGTCCTGTGATCTGGGACCTGCCGCCGAGGATCTTGTTCTGCACGACGGGGGCAGAGAAGACCGCTCCGTCGAGAGCGATGGCGATTCGCTTGTCGATGTTCGCACCGGTGATGCGGGCCCATTCCCGCGCCCCGTCGCTGTTCATCTCCATGTTGACGATGGGACGGCTGTCCTCGGGATTCACGCTCTGTCGGGCATCGGTGATGACCCCGCCTGTCAGTTCCGGCGTTCGCTTCACCGGGTAAAGAACGTAATATTCGCGCTCATCAGCATCCTTGATGGTCTTTGCTGACCAGAGGAACTCAAAATCCGGCGGCATGATGCGCTTGATGTCATCGCGCTCGAACAGGCGTTGCACGCGGTCGCGGTCCTTGTCGAGCACGTACCCCTCGCCCGTGCCGAACTGGGTCTCCGGCCGCACGTACGCAAAGAAAGGATTCTCGCGCAGGAACTGCGCTTCTTCAGTCGTATCCCGCGCTGCGCTGGTCTCGCCGCCGACCAGTTCTGAGAGTGCGTCTGCCTGCGGCGCCTCTGCGGTGGCCGCTTCCTGTCTGCCGGACGTCACAGCAGAAGTGTCCTTGCCGCTCAGGTACGAATTGATGGATTGCATGACGCGGTAGGAGATCTCAGGGTCGCGGAGGAGACGGAACTCCAACTTTGCCGTGCCCCGCAGGAGCTGGCGGACCTCATTCTCATCCTTCACGCCGGGTAATTCGACGATGATGCGGCGGCTTCCCTGCTTCTGGATGTTGGGCTCCGACACTCTGTACTGGTCGACACGGTTTCGAACGACCTCGATCGCTCGGTCGATTGCCTTTTCCGTTTCATCCTCGAGGTTCGAGAGGATGGTGCCGTCATCGTCGCGGATGGATCCGTAGTATCTGCTGAGCCGGATACCGCGCTGCTGGAATTTCTCTGCGAATGCGGGCAGGATCACGATCTCGGTCGTGCGAGCTTCGGTCCGGAGCTCGGTCAGGACGGCGCTGAAGTTGTCGTCCTTGCTGCGGGCGAGGTCCTCGAGGAGCTGCAGCACATCGACCTCGAGCACGACGCGCATACCCCCCTGAAGGTCGAGGCCAAGCTTGACCCGTTTCAGGCGTGCATCGAAGATCGCATCCTCGTTCGCGTCGAAGTATGTCACGCTGTCGGCGCCTGAAAGCCCTTCGAGCGTTTGCCGGTACGAGTAGTCCTGGTACGTAGGATACAGGAACACCAGCGAGAGAGCGACCGCTCCCACCACAAGGATGATCCTGGATAGGTAATTCTTCACTGAAACTGTCTCCTGCGAAACCGGTGTGAGAAAAAAAGGCGCGAGCAGGGTGCGTCGCGCCGTAAATGCTAACCAACTGCTGCCGAAACACACCAATATATCTGCAGGATGGTGCAAAGTCAACATGAATTGCGTTGCATTTGAGGCCATTCGGGTCTATATTATTCAGCTTTATCCGACATTCTGAAAACCTGCGCTTTCAGCGCGTTGTCCATGGAAGGAGCTGTGCTGCGGTATGGCGTTGATGTCTCAGATCCGTAAGAATTTGGCGATGATGTTCGCCGTCCTCGCATTCCTGTTCGTTCTGATGATCGTCTTTGAGTGGGGTATGGACCTGTCCGGCGGGACCGGACAGTTCGGTACAAGGCCTGATGTCATCGGAGAGGTCAACGGACAGGATATCAAGTATCGCACCTTTACGGAGATGGTCCGGCAGGCGTCGGAATCCCGGAAGGCCCAGACAGGTCAGGACCTGGACGAGCAAGGGGAGCGCATGCTCCGCGCCCAGATCTGGGACCAGGTGGTCAATGACATCCTTGTCAATCACGAGATCGAGCGTCTCGGGATCACAGTGACCGACCAGGAGATCCGGGACATCGTACAGGGGCCGAATCCGCCTGATTTTCTCGTCTCACAGTTCACCGACTCCACGGGGACCTTCCAGCGTGAGGCCTATCTCCAGGCAATGATGAACCCGCAAAACCGGGACGCCTGGCTGCAGGTCGAGGACCTCCTTCGGGAACAGCAGAAGCGTGTGAAACTGCAGAGTCTCCTGCTTGCCTCCGTCCAGGTGACCGAGGACGAAGTGCTGCGCCGGTTCATCGACCGATCCGTCACTCTGGAGGCGCAGTATGCCCTGTTCGACATCAATCGTATGGTCCCCGACACTATGGTGACGGTGACCGATGAGGACCTTCGCCGCGTCTATGAGGACCGGCCGGAAGAGTTCAAATCGATGGCGACGCGGAAATTGAAGTACGTTTCGTTCAGCCTCCTGCCGACGCAGGAGGATTCGCTCGCCATCCAGCAGGACCTGGAGCATCTTCTGGGTCAGATCAGTGGGGGCATCTCTTTCGGGGAACTCGCACAGACCTATTCCGAGAAGACCCAGACGGATGCCTTCTTCCGTCATGGAGAGCTGAGCCGGGCGAAGGAATCCGCCATTTTTGCTGCACGCAAAGGCGACGTCGTCGGTCCAATCCGGGATACGGACGGCATGCACCTTATCAAGATCCTGGACGAGCGCAAAGGATCGCAGACGTATGTGAACGCGGCGCATATCCTGCTTCGGCACAAACCTGGGCCTGACAGTATGAGCGTCATCCGCACGATCCGTGACCTGGCGCGGCAGGCACGTGCCGGCGCTGACTTCGCCGAGCTTGCGCGGCAGCATTCTGAGGATGGCTCTGCGGCCAACGGCGGCGAACTGGGGTGGACGGGCCGTGGAGGGTGGGTGAAGCCGTTCGAGGATGCGGCGTTCGGTGGACGGGTCGGCAGTATTGTCGGTCCGGTGCGAACGCAGTTCGGATGGCATGTGATCAAGGTGCTCGGCAAGGACGATCGTGAGCTTCAGATCTCGATGATATCCATGGCCATCAAGGCCGGTTCGCAGACCGTCGAATACGCGTACAGGACCGCCGACGATTTCTCGTACCTCGCCTCGGAGGAAGGTTTCGAGCAGGCGGCAGAGCAGAACGGGTTCCGTGTGACCGAGACACCCGAGTTCACGCGCGATGGATTCGTGCCGGGCATCGGTCAGAATGACATCGTCACAGCCTTCGCGTTCGGGAACGACGTGGGCGATATCAGCGATCCCACCTCCATCACAAATGCGGTCGCTGTCTTCATGGTCAGTGGCGCGCGCGACGAGGGGGTCCGGCCGTATGATGAGGTCGTCGCAACGCTCAGGACGATCACCTTTCGCAACAAGCGCATGAAGGTCGTTCGGGAGATGGCAGAGACCTTCGTCAAAGACATCTCTCCGGAGACCGACCTCCAGCAGGCGGCCACGGCATCAGACCCTCGCATCCAGGTCTCCCTGACCGGTCCGTTCAAGCCGGGCGATGTCCCGACGGGCGTTGGGCGTGATCCCCGTTTCATCGGAACCGCCCTCTCCCTTTCTCCGGGCGAGATCGCGAAGCCGTTCGAGGGTATTCGCGGCTACTACATCATGAAGCTTCTCTCGCGGACACCCGTCGATTCCACGGCCTTCGCCACGGAACGCCCGGTGCTCCGGTCCACGCTCCTTCGGGAGAAGCAGAGCCGCTTCCTTTCGGAATGGCAGAGTTCATTGCGAGAGCGTGCGGACATCAGGGACTATCGATACCGGTTCTACAGATAATGTTCCGTATGGTGCCTGATGGCTCATCCCATCCGGGGAAGACTTCTCTCAGCCGTACCATTGCTTGTCGCCCACATGCTGACAGGCATCGGATCGCTCCCGCTTTCCGCGCAGCCATCTGATATCTCCGTTCTGGTCCGCCGGTCGTACACCACGACGGCAAGGATCTTCTACAATCCCTCGGCTCCATCGCCCTCCGTCCGCCACGAGCACACGCTCATCGAGGGTGTGACGGGCTTTTCCGCAGAAGTTCAGGTACCCCTTCCGCATTCCGATTTCATGCTTGGCCTGAGCGTCGAGTACCTGTCGCATGTCGACGAGGCACTGAAGGGGATAGCCCTCGGGGGAGTCACCAGGACCCTTCCTGTCCGCGACGGCTTCGTACTCGTTCCTGTCGAGCTTCGCGGCATCATCAGTATTCCGCTCCATGCCGAGGTCTTCGAACTGTCGATGGCCGGTGGAGGGGGATTATACTATGCCGAGCGAATCCTCGAGGTTGCAGGGGTCGGTGTCCGGCCGACCTCGACAACGTTCGGATACGGCATCCACATCTCGATAGGCATGGCCTACCGGATCGTGCCCGGTCTCTGGGTCCACGGGGAGGCCCGGTTCCGGGACCCCGATGTCACGCTCGAGTACGTCTACGAAAGGCTCTCGACACAATATCAGGGGGTCGTCCTTCCCTTCTCTGCATCGCCGATGCAGACCCGCATCAATGTGGACGGCATGAACCTTGCCATCGGCCTGAAGCTCGATATTTCCCGTATGTTTGGCGGAGAGGCAAAAGCCCCCGGACGGTAATGGAAATTCACGAAGAACGACGTGCTGACCGTATTTTTCTGACCGGTTTCATGGGAAGCGGCAAGACGACCGTCGGCCCGATCCTGGCGAACACGCTTGGTTTTGATTTTGTCGACATCGACAAGGCCATCGAACAGCGAACGGGGAGGACGATCGTCGAGATCTTTCTGTCGGAAGGGGAGGAATCCTTCCGCGCGATCGAGCGGACCGTCCTTGAAGAACTGTCCGGGAGGGAGGGATGCGTCATCTCGCTTGGCGGCGGGACCATCGCCAGCGAAGAGAACTTTCGCTTTATCCGTTCTCATGGTCTCATCGTGTATCTGAAGCTTTCGGAGGATGAGATCGTCAAGAGAGTGCGTCATCGGCCCGATCGTCCCCTGCTTCACGACGAGGATGGTGGTCTTCTGTCCGGAGAGAAACTGGAAGCAAAGGTCAAGGGCCTCCTCCGGGCCCGCGAACCGTTCTACCTGATGTCGGACCTCGTGATCCCTTCACATGAGCGCAAGGTCGGCTACACTGTCGACGCGATCGTCAAAGCGCTCCGGAAGGTACGATGAGAGCTCGTTTCCCTTTTGCAGCATATGCGGTGCATGTTCCGGTGAAAGCCGCCCCGTACGACATCATCGTCGGGCGTCGCATGACGAGCCATCTCGGGCCGACACTCCGGTCGCTCGGTGTGGGTCGCGATATCGCGGTCATCACCGACAGGACCGTCGCCCGCCTGCATCTCGATCCGGTCCTGCGACATCTTCTTCGGCAGACATTCCGTCCTGTTCCCATCGTCCTCCCTCCGGGTGAGCACCAAAAATCGATCGACGTCTCGTCGCGCATCTATTCGACGATGCTCCGAAACGGCATCGGTCGGGATGGGGCGGTCATGGCCCTCGGTGGTGGCGTCATCGGGGACCTCGCCGGCTTCGTTGCAGCGACCTATCAGCGGGGTGTCGACCTCGTGCATGTTCCTACGACGCTCCTCGCACAGGTCGACAGCTCTATCGGAGGAAAGGTGGCTGTTAACCACCCGTTCGGGAAGAACATGATCGGTGCGTTCTACCAGCCCCGGATCGTCTGGACGGACGTCTCTTTTCTGCGGACGCTGCCGGCGCGGGAAGTCGTCTGTGGCTTGGGTGAGATCATCAAATATGGAGTCATCAGGGACGGCGCACTCTTCGGCTGGCTGGAGCATCATGCCGAGGAGGTTCTAAGGAAACAGGACCGCGCTTTGGTGCATGTTCAGGGGACCTGTTCCGCGATCAAGGCGGGGATATGCGGGAGGGATGAACGCGAGGCAGGTGAACGGGTGATCCTCAACTACGGCCACACGGTCGGACATGCGCTGGAATCAGCGGGCGGGTACGGGAGGATCAAACATGGCGAGGCTGTCCTGCTCGGGATGAAGGCTGAAGCATGGATCGCCCGGGAGATCGGGATGCTTTCTGACGGCGCGTCTGAGCGGATCTTTGCGCTTATCGACAGGATGCCACTGACCAGGTCCGCCCGGGGCCTGAGCGTGTCCGCGATCATGCAACGCATAGGGCGCGATAAGAAGAATCGTTCAGGCAGGAAGCGGTTCGTTCTGCCGACGCGCATCGGCCGGGTGAAGGTTGTGGAAGGGATCGATGATTCGCTCGTCAGGGCGTCGCTTCGGGCGATACTCTGAGCCGGACGGCTGAACGGAAGGGGAGTGCAGGCACTACCAGGAGATCTTGCTCCGTTTCCTGATCTCTCCTTCTCCCTGGTTCCACGCCGGAGAAGCGTGTTTCTCGCATACGCTGAGGGGATACTTCGCGTTGAAGATCTCGGTCGTCGTCTCAGGACAGTAGGGTGTCGCCTTCTTCTTCGTCTCGACGCAGATGGTGTCCGTTGCCACCCCTTCCGGCTGAATGAACCTCTCGAGTGGCATGTCGATGTCCGGGTCCTCGTAGACATACTTCATGAACCGCCCCCACACCGGGGCAGCTGCCCGGCCACCCTGTCCATCTGCACTTCTGAACTTGATCCGACCATCATCGAATCCCACCCAGATGGCCGCAACAATGCGCGGCGTGAACCCAACGAACCATGCATCGCCGAAGTCGTTCGTGGTTCCTGTCTTTCCTGCAGCAGGCCCGTTGTAGAAGGTCCGGATGGCACGCGTCGCGGTCCCGCCGTTCACGACACCCCGCAACAGGTCCGTCATGATGTATGCCGTCTCCTTGCTGAGCACCTCGCGACGCTCGGGGCTGTTCTGCTCCAGCACATTCCCATCCTTGTCCTCGATGCGGATGACGGGGAAGGGGGGCACGGCCACTCCTTCGTTCGCGAAGACCCCATAAGCCGATGCGATGTCGAGCGGAGAGACCTCGACGGAACCGAGCGCGATCGATTCATACGGCGGAATGCGTGACAGGATGCCCATCCTGTTGGCATACTCCGCCACCTGTTTCGGCGGTGCGATCTCCAGGATCGCCCGTACGGTGATGAGGTTGATGGACATCTGCACAGCCTCGCGCAGCGTATATTTGCCGCCGACGGAGAGGTCGAAGTTCTGCGGGGTCCAGCGGGTCCCGTCGGGCATGGGGATGGTGACGGGCTGGTTCAAAAGTTCATAGCAGGGAGGGTAGCCGTTGTCGAGCGCGACCGTATAGACGAACGGTTTGAACGCTGAGCCTGGCTGCCGGCGCATCTGCGTGACGTGATTGAGGCCGTAGCGGTAGTTCCTGTACTGTCGTCCCCCTACAAGCGCGAGGATATGGCCTGTGTGTGGGTCGAGCGCCACAAAGCCGACCTCGATCTGTTGCGTACGCCGTTTCACGGTGTTGATGAAGGTCGTGTCGGTCATCAGGACGTGGACGACGCTGTCGCGCTCCAGCGTGTTCCGGGCACGCTTGTACCCGTCCGTATCCCTGATGGCCTGTTCGAGGTTATCCTGGAGAATGTCGGGGTGTTCACGCCAGTCCCACGTTGAATCGAACAATCCCTGCAACCAGGGCAGGTGGTCCTCGATGGCCTGGATGGCGTGCCGCTGCATCCTGCTGTCGATCGTCGAGTAGATGCGCAGGCCGTCACGATAGACGTCGAATCCCATCTCCTCACCCTTCTTCTGCATGTCCTGTCTGATCCACTCGACGAAGTGGGGCGCGATGCCCTTCCGGAACTCGGAGCTCGTCATCTCGATCCGGATAGAGTCCGCCATGACGACGGCCGCCGTATCGGGATCGAGGACCCCGTCATTCACCATCTGCCTGATGACGAGATTCCTCCGTTCGAGCGCCCGTTCGGGCCGGTTGACAGGATCGTAGTATCCGGGCCCCTTCAGCATTGCGATGAGGAGGGCATACTCCGGGAGGTCGAGCTCCGACGCGCTTTTATTGAAATATGTCTGCGCAGCAGACTCGATGCCGTACGCTGACCGGCCGAAATAGACCGTGTTCAGGTACAGCTCGATGATCTCATCCTTTGTGAAGTTCCGCTCGATCTGGATAGACGTCACTGCTTCCCGCAGCTTGCGGGTGACCTTGTCGAACAGGCTCGTACCCCGGTGTTTCAGATGGAGGTTCAATGAGAGCTGCTGCGTGATGGTGCTTGCACCTTCACGGTCGATGTCGAGGGCGAGGATGTTCTTGACCATCGCCTTGAAGATGCGGGTGACGTGAAGTCCCCAATGATTGTAGAATTCCTTGTCTTCGGTAGCGACGAGGCCGGCTACGAGGCCGGGGGGGAGGGAGTCGATGCTGACGCGGGAGCGGTTCTTGTACTGGAGCTGATCGAGAATATCCCCGTCGGCGGCGATGACCTTTGTGGCAAGCTCCGGGCTGGGATTTTCGAGGGCTTCGAGGGAGGGAAGCCCTTCGAGGATATAGAAGAGGTACCACGTGGCGAGGCTGACGGCCACCAACAGGCCTGCCAGCATGAGTACGAGGCTTCTGGTGGAGAAGTGCTTCGCCTTCCTGCGTATCTGCTTCCTGCGGAACTCAGGGTCGTTGAAGTACCGCTGCATCTGTTCGGAACTGTATTGCGATTTTCCCATACGGTGCTCAGGCCGGGAAGACCTTCAGCCGGATGCGGGTCCCGTTGAAGACCGCATATGTATTCTCATCGATCCAGTCGCCGAGGTTCACATATATTCCCCCGTTCATGCTGGAGATGTGCGATTGGTGGTTGTGCCCCATGACGACAACGTCATAACCTTCCCCAAGCTTTTGACGGGCGAACCCGATCATATCGTTCCCTTCATAGACCTTCTTCCCGGTATGGGCCCTGCTTGTGCGGGACGACCAGCGGGCGAGCCATCCTGTGAGGTCGGGATGGAGGAGGGAGAAGAGGAAGATGTTCACCTTGTTGCGGAGCACCTTCTTCAGGATGCGATAACCTGTGTCGTTCTTCAGAAGGCCGTCGCCGTGGTGAATGAGGAACCGTTTGCCGTAGATGATCCGCTCGATGGGGTCAAGAGAGACCTCAATGCCCAGCTCTGTCGGGAAGAAATCCCGCAGCCAGAAATCATGGTTGCCGGCGACATACGTGATGCCGACACCCTTGTCCCTGAGGTCTGCGAGAGCGCCGAGGAGCCTGATGTGTCCCCGGGGGATGACGGTCCGATATTCGAACCAGTAATCGAACAGGTCCCCGACGATGAACACATGTCCGGCCTTCGTTGCGACCGTTCGGAGAAACCGCACTACACGTTCCTCCTTGGCCCGCTCTTCGTCCTGTTCTCCGAGGCCAAGATGGGCATCTGAGAAGAAGATGATATCTTTCCTTCCGGGACCGGAGTGCTTGCGCTTTGTCGGATATTTTTTCACAAACCTAAAAATCGTTAAAAAATGAGCGGGATGCTAATGCGAGGTTGTGCTGGTCTGGCCATCCCATGACCATCCTGGTGCCCCGGCCTTGTGAGGTTCCCGCTTGACGAGCAGGCTCACGTTCCACGCGGGGACAAAAATGTCTATATTCACGTTCGAATTCCTATGAGAACACCTGCCATTGTCGTTGCCATTCTTGCCGGCATGCTGCTGTCCGGCTGCATTCAGACCATCGCCGTGAGGACTGTTGGAGGGATCCTCGAGGAGGGAATGGTCGCGTTCTATGAAGAGCCGGACCTGGACCTTGCCCGCGAAGGGCTGAGCGGCAATCTGAAGCTGCTCGAAGCGCTCATCAAGTCCGATCCCGAGAATTCGGGGATGCTGTTGTTCGCCGCGCAGGGGTTCAGCGCCTATTCGCTGGCCTTTGCGGAGGATGACAGCGTCGAACGGGCCCGGGCATTCTATCTCCGATCGAGGGCCTATGCATTCCGGGCATTTCAGGCTGAGACGGGGCTGGACCTTTCCTTGATGAGCCTTCAGGACCTGGAGACGGAACTCCCGAAGCTTTCGAAGGATGACGTACCATTCCTGTTCTGGGCTGCGTTCCCGTGGGGGTCCTACATCAACCTGAGCCGGGATGACCTGTCCGCCATGGCAGACCTCTCGAAGGTCAACGCCATGATGGAACATGTGCTCAGGACCGACCGGACGTTCTATTATAATGGGGCTGACCTCTACCTCGGGGCCATCAAGGCGAGCATCCCGGCGGTCCTCGGTGGAAAGCCTGATGAGGCGCGGCAGCATTTCGAGGAGGCCATACGGGCCACGAACGGGAAGTTCCTGATGGCGCACGTTCTCTTCGCACAGACGTATTGTGCGAACACACTGGACGAAGAACTTTTTGACGAGCTTCTTGGGAAGGTGGAATCGACTTCCCTGGACGAAGCCCCGGAACTGCGGCTGCCGAATGCGGTAGCGAAGAAGAAGGCGAGGAGGTTGATGGAGAGGAGACAGGAGATATTCTAGGGGGAGTGGGCAGTGCGCACTACGCAGTGCGGAGAAAGCGGTGGATCTGGAATGATGGAATAGTGGAATGATGGAATGATGGAATGGTGGAATGATGGAATACTGGAAGGCTGGAAGACTGATTATGATGCGATCAATAGCGTTGGCGGTTGTTGCACTTATTCTGCTGTTCCCTGCTGGACTCCTGGCTCAAAAGACCTACACCGTCAAATTCGCCACCGTCGCTCCGGACGGGTCGACGTGGATGAAAGTGATGAGGGAATATGACGAGACCCTGCAGAAGGAGAGCAACGGCCGGCTGAAATTCCGCATCTATGCCGGAGGGGTGCAGGGGAGGGAACAGGATGTCCTGCGGAAGATCAAGATAGGCCAGCTGCATAGCGCCGGTTTTACTGGCGTAGGCCTGGGCGATATCGCTCCGATGGTTCGTATCCTGGATACGCCGTTCCTGTTCCGTTCGCACGAGGAGATCGACCACATGCTGGAAGTCTTCACGCCCGACTTTGAGAAGGCGTTCGAAGAGAACGGGTATGTCCTTCTTGGATGGGCGGAGGTCGGTTTTGTTCATGTCTTCACGAACACGAGGATCCGGAAGCCCGAAGATCTGCAGTCCCTGAAGCTGTGGACGTGGGAGGGGGATCCGGTGGCGTTGGCGGCCTTCAGAGCGCTGAATCTGAGTCCCATTCCGCTGTCCCTCGAGAACGTTCTCACCTCGCTGCAGACAGGGCTCCTGGATTCGTACTATACCTCTCCATACGCTGCGCTCGTGCTGCAGTGGTACACGCGCTCGAAGTATATGATCAACGTGCCGCTCGCCAATGCCAGCGGTGCGGTGCTCATTTCTAAGAAGTTCTTCGACACACTGCCTGCTGACCTGCAGGAGATCCTCGTCCGCAACGGACGGGAGGCATTCCGCAAGCTGACGCTGCTCAGCAGAGATGAGAATAAGCAGGCGATCGAGGAATTCAAGAAACGCGGCCTGGAGCTGATCGAGGCGACGCCGGCGGATATCAAGATCTATGTCGATGCCGGAGCATCGGCCCGCCGCACACTTGCCGAAAAGCTCTACACAGCTGATTTCCTGAACCGGTTCGAGAAGGAGCTGGCAGCCTTCCGGGCGAGCAAATCTGCCGGTAAATGAAAGTCCTCCATCTTCTCGACCGCTCCCTCACCCGTGTAGAAGGCTGGCTTCTCATCACGCTGCTCGGCGTGATGATCGTCCTCGCGTTCGTCCAGGTGATCCTTCGCAACCTCTTCCAGGAGGGATTCATCTGGGGCGACATCCTCCTGCGTCATATCGTTCTGTGGATAGGCTTCATCGGGGCAGCCGTCGCCACGAGCGAAGAGCGGCACATCACCATCGACGCACTGACGCGATTCCTCTCGCCCCGAGTGCGCCGGGGCATCCTGGCCGTGACGCAGGTGTTCGCGGCAGGCGTGTGTGTGGTGCTCGCGAACGCGGCGATCACGTTCGTCGCCAACGACATCGAGTTCGGCTCGACCGTGTACAGCGACATCCCCTCCTGGTACAGTCAGATCATCATTCCTGTCGGTTTCAGCGTCATCGCGGTCCATTTTCTCATCCGTGCCGTGATGAACGTCCGGATCGCTGCCGGGAAGGAAGCGGCATGAACGTCTGGGTCGTCGTTGCCGGGCTTGTCCTGCTTGCACTTCTGGGTGCGCCGCTCTTCACGATCATCGGCACCCTCGCCCTGTACGGCTTCAGCAGTGTCGATACCGACCTTTCAGCCGTCATCATCGAACTGTATCGGATAGCTGATTCTGCTCCCCTGGTGGCCATTCCGCTCTTTACGTTCGCCGGGTACATGCTCGCTGAGAGCAAGTCTCCGCAGCGGTTGGTCGCGCTTGCGCAAGCGATCATCGGGTGGCTCCCGGGCGGCATCGCGTTCGTTGTTCTGAGCACGTGTGCGTTCTTCACGGCCTTCACCGGGGCTTCGGGTGTGACGATCGTCGCACTCGGAGGTCTCATGTTGCCAATGCTCCTGAACCAGAAGTACCCGGAGCGTTTCTCGCTGGGACTGATCACCGCATCGGGGAGCATAGGCCTGTTGTTCCCGCCGAGCCTTCCGATCATCTTGTACGGCCTCGTTGCGGCGGTCAGTATCGACCAGCTGTTCGTGGCGGGGGCGCTGCCGGGGATCGTGCTTGTTGGCGTGCTGATGGTCTATGCGACACGCGTCAGCCTGAAGGCCGGCGTGCCCCGCATCCCCTTCTCCTGGCGGACCTTCTTCGAAACGTCGCGTGCGGCTGCGTGGGAAATGCCGCTTCCGTTCATCATCATCGGGGGCATCTACGGCGGCGTCTTTACGGCCATCGAGGCAGCGGCGATAACGGCGTTCTATGTGTTCGTCGTCGAAGTCTTTATCTACAAGGATCTGAGCCTGACGAAGGATGTACCGCGCGTGATGCGGGAGAGCATGGTGCTGGTCGGAGCTATCCTTGCCATTCTCGGTGTGGCTTTAGGATTGACGAACTATCTGGTGGACCAGGAGGTGCCGCAGCAGCTGTTCGAATACGTTCGGGCGAGTATTGACAGCAAGATCACATTCCTTCTCATCCTGAACGGATTCCTCATCCTTGTCGGCATGATGATGGACATCTTCTCGGCCATCATCGTCGTCGTTCCGCTCATTCTTCCGATCGCGCGGGAGTTCGGCATCGATCCGGTGCATCTCGGCATCATCTTCCTCACCAATCTCGAGATCGGATACATCACGCCGCCGGTGGGCCTGAACCTGTTCCTCTCCGGGCTTCGGTTCGAGAAGCCCATCTTTACGATTGTCCGTGCGGTGCTGGTGTTCATCCTGCTGGAGCTGGTGGCGTTGGCGATCATTACGTACGTGCCGGAGCTGAGCCTGTGGCTGGTGCAGGCTCTGGGAACCCGGTAGAGCTACGGGGGAGATTTCGCGCGGCGATCGCGACGGGGGCAACGGGCGCAACGTGTATATGGGTGACCGTATAGGATTCTCGCAACGAGCGCTACGGTGGCAACGTGCGCGAAGTATGTGGAATGAGTTGATTTAGAAGGGTTCGTCCGGCAATTTGTTAGCGATGCGAATGATCCCATTCTTCAAAAGAGTCGTATTGAAGTTGAGTAAGAGACCCAACCGCAGGTTAGCCAACCTCAAGTAGTTCAACAGCTGCTTCTTGTGGATAGCTGCGATGCTTTCGACAGATTTCACTTCGAGAAGCAGGCAATCCTCCACGATGAAGTCTGCCCTGAATCCGATGCCAAGCGGGTGTGAATCGTAGACAACCTGGATTGGCTCTTCGCGCAAGAATAACATCGCGGCCCGACCAAACTCATCGTCAAGAGCGGCGCAGTAGACTGACTCAAGGAGTCCGGGTCCGAGATCGCGATGCACCTTGAAGCAGCAATCAAGTGCCCGAGCCGCTATGTCGTTTTCCCGTACGATCGCCATCTGTTGAGCCATCCCCCCAGTGTCATCCTCACAATTTTCCCGTCTCTCCTTTGCGGCCGTTGCTTCCGTTGCGGTCTTTGCGAGAAATCTCTTGAGGTGGGAGCACAGACCTCCTATGCAATCCCGACCTCCAAAGCATCCACATAGTCCGGCAATTCATTGAACGGCAGCAAACCCTCCCGGTGCGGGTCTGCGGGGGCGGTTCTGCAGTCGATCCTTCCTATCTTTGTTTCCACATCGAACTCACCGAGCGCTACGTCCAAAAGAATGAATGCCGCGAAGTATCTCAGCTCTTCGGAGGGAACATCCCTGAAGTAGATGACCAGGTCGACGCGTCCTTCGCGGGCGTCTGCCTGGAACCAGACCTGATCGGGATCGATCTCGGCGGGTCCAATGCCTATTTGCATCGGAAGATCTCTTCGGGGCCGGAGCGCGGTGAAGGTCCATCCTTCAAGCTTGGGAGCGGCGTCGACGATCCTTCGTGCGACAGGAAAGAGGTCCTGATTCCCGTTGGCGCTGACGATGAAGTGGTATCCAAGATCGGGTGAAAGCCCGATCTCGAATGTCATACCACGGTGGACAAGCTGGAGCCGGTCCAGGAGGTCGCTGTTGAATGCGAGGTCACCTGTGACCATTCGTTGCAGGCGTGAAGAGTTCCGGACGAACCAGTCCCAGAACGCGTGAATGCGGTGTGTCATGAAGTCCCCCCATCTGTTGGTGACGGGTGGATGATAGAGGGAGAGACAGGGAGAGTCAAGAGGGGAGGAGGAACTCAGTGAAGCATGCGGGAGGTAGCGGGAGCTGTCCTCGGAATCGCGACTAATGCACCCCGGAGGAAGAGAGCAGGCCGTGTGAATGGCGACTCTTCTGGTACCCCATCGCCCTCCTCTCCCCGTTCCCCCGGCTCACCACAATGATCTTCTGAGATCTCACGGTTCACCGTCCACCTACATCAGCTGCTCATAGCTCTCAATGTGAACCTCGGTATCGTCACATCGAACGTCGTCCCGTCTTTCTTCCGCATCATGTATGTCCCCTCCATGAAGCCTTCCAGCGTCTCGAGGATGCAGAACGAATTGTAGGTGTGTGACTCGCCCGGAGCGATAGCGGGCTGTTTGCCGACAACGCCTTCGCCGTCCACTTCTTCGATCTTCCCGCCGCCGTGGGAGATGAACCAGTGCCGGCGCAGGAGCTGGACGAGCTCTTTGCTCTCGTTGGTGATGGTGATGAAGTACACGAAGACGAACTTGCGCTGGAAGACGTCGGACTGGCTGTCCAGGTACATGGGCTGGACAGTGACACGGATGCCTTCAGTTACTGAGGTGTATGAGTAAAGGCCTTCTACCATGTAGGCAAGGGAAACCGGCGGAAGAGCATGGAATCATCGGGAAGGCGACGGTGAGTAAGCAGTAAGCAGGATTGCGCAGGTAAATCGGCAGGAGAACGTCAGTGAGATGTGATTCTCGCCTGTTGTTTCCCCTGCCGGTACCTGCCTAGTGCCTACTTCTCTGAGGTCCTCAGCCTTTGAACCGCTTGGCCACTTCGTCCCAGTTCACCACATTCCAGGACGCGCAAGGTCGGTTTCTCGCAACGATCGCAACGGAA
Source organism: uncultured Ignavibacteriaceae bacterium (assembly GCA_964534125.1). Taxonomy (GTDB): domain Bacteria; phylum Bacteroidota; class Ignavibacteria; order UBA10030; family UBA10030; genus 2-02-FULL-55-14. Next base: position 79,069 of record CAZHOJ010000010.1, on the reverse strand, counting down.
GCCACGAGCGCTACGATATGTATTAATTTGATGTTCCCGCTGCGTTCGTTGCTCTCTTTGCGCTCTTTGCGAGAAATGTACCGGGACTTAGCTCATCCCTTGAAACGCATGGAGACCTCATCCCAGCTCACCACGTTCCAGAAGGCGCCCAGGTAATCCGCGCGGCGGTTCTGGTACTTCAGGTAGTAGGCATGCTCCCACACGTCGACGCCGAGGATGGGCGTGCCCTTCACATCGGCGACATCCATCAGCGGGTTGTCCTGGTTCGGGGTGGAGGTGACGACGAGCTTGTCGCCGGTCTTGATGAGCCAGGCCCAGCCGGAACCAAAACGGGTCATGCCAGCCTGTGTGAAGGACTCTTTGAACTTGTCGAAACCGCCAAGGTCGCGGTCGATGGCCGCCGCAAGATCGCCGGCCGGCTTTCCGCCACCCTTCGGGCTGAGCATCTGCCAGAAGGCGCTGTGGTTCCAGTGACCGCCGCCGTTGTTGCGGATGGCGGCAGGAAGCTTCGAGATGTTCTTGAAGAGCTCCTCGAGCGTCTTGCCGGCATGCTCGGTCCCTTCAACGGCCTTGTTGAGGTTGGTGACGTATGCTGCATGATGCTTGCCGTGATGGATCTCCATCGTCATCTTGTCGATGTGCGGCTCGAGCGCATCATGAGCGTACGGAAGGTCGGGTAATGTGAATGCCATAATTTTGTCCTTTTGTGATTGTGATGATTGGGCTTTCAAAATCTGACCCGGAAGGAGCATTGCCGCGGCTCCGCCGATGGCTGAATTTCTGAGGAATGTGCGTCGGTGCATTTGAGGCTCCCTGGAAATTTCGCGCAGCGATCGCAACGAAAGCGGCGAACGCAACGTGAAGAATGATTGGGAGGTTAGTCCGAAAAATAGGAAATTCTGCGTGGAATAGCGAATCAGTGTTTCTAACGCGAAATCAGGGATTTGGGTTCCCGTGTGGATTTCGCGCAAAGATCGCAACGGAAGCAAAGCCCGCAACGAAAAGATGATAAAAATTCTACCCTCACACTCACGTTGCGAACGTTGCTCTCGCTGCGTACGTTGCGCGAACCCTTCTCTGACCTACCTCTTTTTTTGGAGCCTCTTCAGCAACTGTATCTGCCCTGCATGATAGACATCGTGCGAGGCGGCTCCCAGGATGAGATCTGCGAAAGTGTATTTCCCCGATCTCTTGCTCAGCTGCCCCGGCTTCATCTTCTTCACAGCTGCCACGAGCTCGGCGTGCATCTGGCTGATGAATTTCAGGTCATGTCGCCAGTCTGCAGCCGTTCCGCCATTCACGACAAACCAGTTGCTCCCCTGGAGCGGGAATGATCCGCGTTTCTCTCCGGTGATGCGCCGTCTTATGGCATACTTCCAGTAGGCGCAGTGGATGGCAATCTCCCAGATGTTGTGTCTGTTCTTCGCGGGACGCCATACGAGCTGCTTCGGCGTCAGACCGCGGAGGGAGCCTTTCAGGTTCGGGCCGTGCCAGGCCAGGGTCTGATAGGATTGCTCAAGTTGGCGAAGGAGAAGACGGGTGGAATTCATAGGAAGCCCTGTAGGATTACGAATTGCGAATTTTCAATTGCGGATTGTCAGTCGTTTGTTTGCGCTGGAGCCTGTGTTGCCGCTCCTTGTCGTAGTCGGGTGCCGATGAGCGGATGTTGCGGAAAATCCGGTGCGAATGCAAAGGCCAAAATGAGTATTGTATTTGATGATTCAACAGTATATATTTTTAGAGTAAATAGTCTTAAAAATAGGAAACATGTCAGTCCTCTTCAGCCGCCAATGCGAGTATGCCATTCGGGGAGTGCTCTATCTGGCCCTGAAAAAGCCGGGTGAGTGGACCTCCATCAAGGACCTTTCGGAACGGCTCGAGGTGCCGTACTATTTTCTGGGCAAGATCCTCCAGGATCTGGCAGCGAAAGGGATACTGGACTCTCAGAGGGGGCCCAAAGGGGGATTCACACTCGCGATGCCGGCCGAGAAGATCACGATCCTGAAGATCATTCAGGCAATAGACGGTCCCGGCTTTGCCGAGAAGTGCGTTCTGGGATTCCCGGAATGTTCCGGAAAAAATCCCTGTGCCGTCCATGACCGTTGGGGGAAGATCCGGGAGGAGATCGTGACGATGACAACGCAGAAGAACATCGGCCAGATGGCAAGGGAGATGAAGAAGCCCGAATACAAGCTCCCCTGATCTCCCTTTTTTTTCTGCATATTTCAGATATATTTATCTTAATAGTGGCACGGTTCTTGAGCATGTATGGCAGGGGGACGAGGATCCCCCTGAATTGACCGAAATCGATAGTCTTGCCGTTATGATTACGAATTCTGAGAAGATCGCCCTGACAGGCGACAAACGAAGCGCGTGGAAGGTCTTCCGGAGGTCCGAAGCACCCCGGCGCATCAAGAAGCTCGCTCCGGAACTACGCCGCATCAAGCCGGACCATTCTGGCGAACCCTTCATTCGCAGGGTCATCCATACGCTTCGCGATGACAGTCAGGCTCTCCGAACGACCGTCCAGGCGACTTTTGTGCTGCTCTGCGTGTGGATCGGGATCGAGTTCCATCTCTTCATGAAATGGGGAATCTCGGGCGGTACGACACCGCTCGTTGAGAGACCTCCGGGCGTCGAGGGATTCCTTCCGATCAGTGCACTCATCAGCCTCACGTACTGGTCCCAGACCGGTATCCTGAACGACGTGCATCCATCAGGTCTCTTCATCCTCGTCGCGATCATGGCGACCGGCCTGTTCCTGAAGAAGGCCTTCTGTGGATGGCTCTGTCCGGTAGGAACGCTGAGCGAGACGCTCTGGATGGCGGGGGAGAAGCTGTTCGGCAGGACCCTCAGCGTCCCGCGTTGGATCGACTATCCGCTTCGTTCCCTCAAGTATCTGCTTCTTCTCTTTTTCGTCTGGGCCATTGCTGAGATGAGCGTCGAGGCGCTGCAGCAGTTCATCTACAGCCCCTACAACAAGGTGGCCGACATCAAGATGTATCTCTTCTTCGCGAACATCGATTCTTTCGCCACGTGGACCATTCTCATCCTCGTCGGCCTGTCGGTGGTCATAAAGAATTTCTGGTGCCGCTACCTGTGCCCGTATGGCGCGCTGCTCGGGTTCATGAGCATGTTCAGCCCGCTCAAGATCACGCGCAACGCTTCGACATGCATCGATTGCGACCTCTGCACCAAGGCCTGCCCGTCTGCGATCAAGGTCCATGCGGCGACGCGGGTGGTAAGCGACGAATGCATGGCGTGCCTGCGGTGCACGGATGTCTGCCCGGTGAAGGATTGTCTGATGATGAGTCTGCCGACAAAGAAGAGGGAGGCTGTGCCGGGATGGGTGTTCGGGACGCTGGTAGCGGGGGTGTTCGTTGCGGTGACGGGGCTGGCGATGCTGCTGGGGCAGTGGCAGAACGGTGTGTCGAACGAGGAGTATCTCAGAAGGTTCCAGGAGCTGGACAAGCCGGTGTACCAGCACAACCGGGGAAGCGTGCCAGACTATGGTGTGGAGGACTAGAAACTATCTCAAAAATACCCTCCACAGGATGGTTTCTCGCAAAGCTCGCAACGAAGGCAGCGCCCGCAACGCAAAAACATAACATAATGTAGGGTTCTCACGTTGCGATCTCTCTTTGTTACCGTGGCGGTCGTTGCGTGAGATGTTTTTGAGATGGCTTCTAACGGCAAACACGGAGAGCCGCGGAGCGCCACAGAGAGCCACGGAGGTATTTGATCACATTCCCATCTTGCTCTGTGGTGCTCCGTGTCATCTACTCGTGAAGGAACCCTCTCAGTTTGTCATACCCGCTTCGGCTCACATTCACCTTCGTTCCATCCTTCAGGATCGCCACGCGACTGTCTTTGGCATATGGCTCGATCCTGGCAAGAAAATCAATGTTCACGATCGCTGACCTGTGCACCCGCACGAACCGCTCCGCCGGCAACTGTGCTTCGATATCCCCCATTGTCTGCTGTTTCAGGTGTCTCTTCCCTCCGCTCACGATCGCCACATAATCGTCCTCAGCCTCGATATGCGATATCTGATCGATCGGGAGCACGTGGACTTTCGTTCCGTCACGAACCAGCAGCCTTTCTGAAAGTCCCTGCGGTCGTCCAAGTTCAGCCCCTCTTCTTGTTCGCTCTGCTGCTTTCCCTGCCTGCAGTGCATCGACAGCTTTCCTGAGTGCCTGGTCGAAACGTTCGGGGGAGAATGGCTTCAGCAGATAATCCACGGCGTTCGCATCGAACGCCCTGAGGGCATGTTCGTCATGCGCTGTCACGAACACGACGGCGAACTCTGTCTCCACGAGCTCGAGCACCTCAAATCCTGTCAGCTTCGGCATCTGGATGTCGAGGAACACGATGTCGGGCCTGAGGTCGGTGATGGCCTTGACCGCTTCGAAACCGTTCGTGCATTCGCCGACCACCTCGACGCTTCCATGCCGGCGGCATTCATGCAGGACAGCCTGCCGCGCAAGCTCTTCGTCGTCGACGATAATGGCCTTGTAATACCGTTGATTCATCGCAGGTCCGTGGGGAGACCGATCACGGCTTCGTAGTAGTCTTCGCTCTGCCGAACATCAAGGAAACCCTTCTCCGGCGCTATTGCCTTCAGCCGGTCGCGCACCGCCTGCACGCCGAATCCCGTCCCCTTCGTTTGTCCTGTGGGGGGCCCGGGGTCGACGGGATTCCGGATCAATATGGAAAGCATGTCTGCGGCTAGGCGTGATTCGATCTCGATGGTGCCTCCGTCGAGGAGATTCGCAATGCCGTGCTTGATCGCGTTCTCCACGAGGGGTTGCAGGATGAGAGGAGGGACGCGGACCGTATCAGTGCCTGTCCCCTTGGTCACTGACACGCCAAGCCGCTTCCCATACCGCACGCCTTCGATGTCGAGGTACGTACCGACGAGCATCAGCTCTTCGGAGAGAGGGATCAGGTGCTGTCGCCCGGCCGCGACGCTCGAGCGAAAGAAGTCGGCCAGCTGGACTGTCATCGTTCGTGCCCTCGAAGCGTCCGTCGTGATGAGTGATGCGATGGAATTGAGGGCATTGAACAGAAAATGCGGGTCGATCTGGGCACGCAATGCCTTCAGTTCGGAGGAGCGGGCATGGATCTCCGCCTCAAGGGACCGGCGCTCAGCGTTTCGAGACGCCTCGAAGGCGATCAGCAGATAATGGAGAACGATGCCGAGAAGATACAATACCACACCAGCCGTGAAAATGAGGAGGGGGCCGATCGGAAGAGGCGGGGCGGTGCCGTAGACGATCCATCCCCAACCGATAGCCAATCCAAAGAACGCCATGCCGCCGACGACCGATGAGGCCACGACGGATACGACGAGTCGGATCGGATGTGTGTCACGGAGAGGAAGGGACCGGCAGAGATACCAGGATGACAGAGAGACAAAGGAGTATGACAGGGCGACCGGGGCGGTGATGCTCAGCGAAGTGAAGAATGAGCCATCCGGGAACGAAACAGCGAGGCTGGCAAGGAGAGCGAATCCAAGCCAGCCTGCGAGATACGAAAGCAATCGTTCCGGACGCGAGAGAAACGGATGCATGAAGGGAATCTAATTCTTTATTTCGACTCCTCCCATCAACACGTTCCCCTGCAGGACAAGCGTCTTTGCACTCGCCGACTCCGGAGTCCGTGACTCATCCGAGAATCCGCCCATGATGGGAACGCCCTTCATGATCACTCGCCACGTCTCGGGGACCTTGAGCTCGATGCCTCCCATCAACACAAACACGTCGATGACAGCCTCGTTCCCTTTGATGACCGCTTGCCGGAGGTCCAGCTCGGCACCTCCCATGATGGTCGTGACATTGCCCCCCCTGAAGTCATTGCTGAGGATCTTCTTCTCGAACCCGCCCATGATGGCGGTGAGGCTCAGGACCGACTCATCGGTGTCGGTGTCGTCTCCGTTGAGGACCACCGTGTGCATGCTTTTGCGGGTAACGGCGCCCCACAGGATCGTCCCGCCGATCGCGATGAGGATCAAGGGCCACCAGTCGCCGATCCGGAAATCAATGACATCCATCTTGTCGAGCAAGAGCAGGCCTCCGACCACGATGAACGTCCAGGCCCAGAACTTGCTTGTGTGCGGCTCTGTCAGCTTCGCAAGGCCTATCACGACGAGAATCGCGGGCCAGTAGCGCAGGATATCGCCGGCATAGACCATGTCGAGATTGTCGAGCACGAACAGAACTCCGACCGCGATGATGATGAGGCCGAAGACGAGCTGTGCGTTCCATGGACTTTGCTTCTTCATGACGCGATCTCCTTTCTCAGGAACGGCCAGGGCCGTCCGAACGAACGCCAGATCATGCCGATACCCCAGGCGATGAGCAATGCTGGCCATGATTCACTGAATCCGATCCCCCACAGATGTTCGATCGAGACATAGAACCAGAGGCCGATAAAGACCATCCAAAGCCCGCTGCCGACCTTGTCTATGGCGTCGGCGGTCACGAGCTTCTGAATACCGATGATGACGATAATGAACGGCCAGAAGCTCCAGATGCTTCCGACCTCCATGACGCTCAGCTTGTCCAGCAGGAAGAGGAGCCCCAACGCCAGGAGGAAAAAGCCGATAAAGACGCTGCCGTCTCCCTTCTTTCTGGACGACGATTCTGCAGAGTGTGACATGTGCGATCCTCCGTGATGAGTTACGCTCCTAATATACCGGCGAAAGGCCTGAGAGTTGCAACTGAATCGGTGAGTGGCGGCGGAGGGTCGGTGGACGGGGGAAAGCAGTGGTCAGTACTCACTTCGCAGTTCGGAGAACGAGCGTAGATCAAGTTCGGAGGTGGGAGTGCGGAGGAGGGAGGGGAAAACTGGAAGGCAGAGCAGGAGCAGAGATTTGGAATGTTGGAAGGCGGGGGAAGAACGGGGATTTGGAAGTGATAGAAGGTCAGGAAGTCCGCCTCGCCATACGTCACCCCTGCCTGCAGGTATTCTTCAGGCAGGGATGACGAAGGACAGAACAGACTTGAGAATTAATGCCGACAATGGGGACCAAAGTGGTCCTTGGTTGTTCTCGGCAGATTTTCCGGTTCACGGTTCACTGTTCGCGGTTCACCGATCCTCTAAATCCTCCACTCGTTTCGGCCAGTCGTCCTTCAGCAGCCGCGAAAGCGAACGGTCTGCGAGGATTCGGCCGTTCGTCTGGCAGGCAGGGCAGTAGTTGCACTCGTTCTCGGCATACACGATCCGTTGGACCGGCGTCCGGCAGACGGGACATGGCTCCCGGAACTTGCCGTGCACGGCCATCTCCGGGTGGAATGCAGTCACCTTCTCGGGGAATCCGGTCGCTCGTTGCTGACGCAGACGCTCGGTCCAGCCGGTGAGCACCGTGCGGACGGATGCATGCAGCTGCTCGCATTCCTCATCCGAAAGGTTCGTTGTCAGCTGCAACGGCGAGAGCTTTGCGTGGTGAAGGATCTCGTCCGAATAGGCATTTCCGATGCCGGCGAACAGCCTCGGATCGGTCAGGGCCCGTTTGAGCGTATGTCGTTCAGAGCGAAGTCGTCCGGTAAAGGTCTCAGGAGTTGTTTCCAGGACACCTATCCCTCCCCGGTCCAGGTCCCTCACGCACTTCCATCCGATGCACGCATGAAGCGAGGCTCTCTTCCTGGACGATGCCTCGGTCAGGTGAAGCGAAAGGTCGTCGAACCCGAATGCAGCAAGTCCCGTCTTCCGGTTGGGGATCGTTCCGGCCTTCTTGAGATGAAATCTTCCGGAAATCATGAGGTGGAACACCAGGAAATGATCGTCCGGGAATTCCCAGATAGTGCGCTTCCCGAGCAGCCGTATGGCATGTACGATCTTGTCTTCGAAGACCTCAACAGGCGGATCGACCGACCGGAGCAGGAAGGGGCTGAGGAGCCTGATGCTGCGGAGAGGGTGGCCGACGATGCGCTCTTCGAGGGCCTCCTTGTAGCAGAGCAGGTCGGGGAGTTCAGGCACTGGATCCCGTTCCGAAAGAACTGGCGAAAGCCGAACGCGTGATCGTATGTACGATGAGGCGTCCGACAGGAGTGTCCTCTTCTCCTGACGGGGTCATACCAATGCGCTTCAGCATATTCCGTGACCGGACATTGCCGGGATGTGTCGAGGCCTCGATGAGGTCGATACTGCAATCTGTGAACGCGCAGCGGATGATCTCCGATACAGCCTCGCCGGCGATTCCCTTCCCCCAATGTTCCTCTCCAAGCACGAACATGAGCTCGATGCGCTCTGTCCGACCGACGAACCGGAGTCCTGCAAATCCGGCTCGGTCGTCATCGTGCAGTGCGATGCACCACATTCCCCATCCGTGCGACCGGAACGTGCGCTCGCTCTCCTCCCGGAGGGAGCGGGAAAGGTCGCGGTCAGGTGAGATGTTGTTCCACGTGAATGTCAGAACGGCAGGTTGTGAGAGGATATCATGGAGGAGAGTCTCGTCTGCTGACGTGACGGGGCTCAGGCGGAGACGTGCGGTGGTGAGGATCTGGCCGGTCGGAGAGAGCGGCTCCATGTCACTCGGCGCTTCTGACCCGGAATCCCTTCTGTCCTGCCGGCGGAACTTCCTCCGGGCCTGGGGGCATCGCTGCAGTATTCCCATCGCGCAGGGCGGCATAGTGCGGCGACATGATCTCCACGCCGCCCGCGTTGAAGGCATCCTGGATGTTCTGATGCAGCAGGGAATAGGTCGAAGCCATCGCCGAAGGGTCGTCCGTGTAGGCGTTGAGCTCGTAGCTCACATAGAAGTCGTTCAAGGCCGTCTGCAGGACGAACGGCTTCGGGTCAGGGAGGATGTTCTCCGTTTTCCCGGCGGCTTCGAGGAGAAGCTCGTGGACCTTCCTCCAGGGAGCATCGTATCCGATCGTGACCGCTGTGTGCAGGATCAGGCCGCGGTTCTCGGACGAGGAGCTGTAGTTGACGATGTGCGCTCCGAGCACCATCGCGTTCGGGATCGTAACATCCATGTTCTTGATCGTCCTGACCCGGGTCACCAGCAGAGTTTTCTCGACGATGTCGCCGACGGTATCCGCGATCTTGACGCGGTCTCCGATCTGGAACGGGCGCATGTACGTCAACACAACGCCAGACACGATGTTCGAGATGGCCGAGGACGAACCGAGAGAAAACAGGACGCCGACGAAGATGGAGATGCCCTGGAAGAACGGGGAATCCGAACCCGGCAGGTACGGGAAGATGACAATAGCCGCGAACACGATGACAAGGAAGCGGGCGATCTTGAACGTAGGGCTCGCCCAGTCGGGGAAGAATCCCGGAATCGTGAGAATCCCCCGGGCGATCTCTGAAGAGATGAACTGCAGCAACCGGAGGAGGTAGTGGGTCAGCGCGATGATGACGATGATCGAGAACAGGTTCGGTATGTAGTTGATGAACGCGCCGATCGCGTTCATCAACGGCGTGAGGATGTAGCCAAACAGGGTCTCGGACCACGTTGCCGTGAGCGGAAAGAGCCCGAGGATGATCGAGATATAGAAGTAGACCACGAATCCGAAGATGACGAACCGTCCGAACTTCGTGACGAGGATGAGAAGCTCGGCGATGCGGTCCGCTGAAAGCACTTCGACGGAACGGAGGCGCACCGGCTGTATGAGGGTCCCCTTCCATCCCAGGATGAGCCTGGCCGACCAGGTGTGGAACTTCATGATACCGCGGGCGAGGACGATAGCACCGGCGGTGACGAGGATCGACGCGAGAAAACCGAAGATGTACGGCTCGAGACCGATATCGCGGGTAAGGCTGAACTGGTGGAGGCTTACCGTGAGGGCGATGTAGACAGCGATGAGGGTGAGCAGGAGACGGAGGCCTCGTGCAAGGATCTGGAGGAGATCGCCGACCGACGCCGTGGTGACCAGTTCGTATGAGCGGAAACGGATCCCGCGGATGGCCTTACCCTCTGCCTGCTCCATCGCCGCATAGAGTCCCGGAAATATCTTCCGGAACAGCCAGAAGACCCCTATCAGCAGGAGCAGCGAGGCGAGACTGACGCCGACCGAGACGAGGAGCTCGATGTCCCAGACACTGGCCTGCTCCGCCGAAAAATGAGCACGCAGCAGCTCAACGCGGGCCATTGCTGCTTCAGTGCGGGTCACACTGTCAGCAGCCGCATCGGCGTCTGTGACGGTGAACAGGACGGTCCCGTCATACACGATGTCCGATGTCGTGGCGTTTTCGACGGTGCGGAGTGAGTCAGGTGAAAATCCCGGCGTGATGGACATGAGGGCGAGGTTAGATGTCGCACGCTCCGCCCGTTCTGCGGGAGAGAACGGTCCGAGGGGGGTCCGTATGGCGAACAGGGTATCGCTGCCAAGAATCACGGGAACACTCGCTGGGACAGCTGAGGCGGAGTCGGGAACCTGTGCGCTGAGAACTGTCGGGACCAGGAGGATGATGGACAGGATACGGGCTGGGATTCTCATTGAAGTGCCTTCAGTGAACGGTACAAATATACGCCCTTGGTCCCGATTGTGCGAGCCGAAAGCGAACAGCTCGGCCGCTGCGGCGTTCAGGTGAGGAGTTGTGAGATCAGCAGCTCAACTACGTCGTCGCTTTCCGGAAGGTATCCCGAACGATGGAGCGTCCAGCGCTCGGTGTGCTCCCGCCCTTCCCCCGGGGCGAGCGGGGTGAGGGGGCCGAGACTTTCGACCTCGAGCATGCGATGGTTAGTAAAGATCTCGGCATTGCATCCGAAATCCGGATACTGCGCCGATATGTCGAAGGGGAAGCGTTTGATGAAGATCCTGTCGCCGTTCGCATACGCTGCCCAACCATCGGTCGAGAGGACGCCGAATTTCTGAGGCATCTTCGAAGCGTCCTGACGGAGCCGGACGAACTTCTTTCCCCATGTCCAGCGGGGGTCGGTCATGTCAGTGTAGTTCCAGAGAACCATCGGTCGGGCGGGGAGGACCTTTTCTGCATGAGGGATGAACCGCTCATGCGGCACGATCGCGGTTCCGCCCGGCGCCATCACGCTCAGGGCCCAGAGCGCACACATGATGGGCTTGTCCGACGTGTTGCGGAGCGTGTGCCGCACGCGTACGGCCGATCCTTCACCCAAGGATACCGCTATGCTCTTTCGGAATCCGGTCCCCTGCTCGATGGGCGCGGTGAATATGACCTCTCCGTCGGCTTCGTGAACATCTACCGGCTGATTATCGGGATGATTGGTCCAGCCATCGGTCTCGGGGGCCACCCACAGGCGATGTCCGCCGTAGGAGCGGTACCGGGCCTCGCCGCGCTTGCCCACCTGGTCCGGGTACTCGACGAACTCATTCGGCCCTCCGACGAATCCATAGCGAATGATGCGCGGTCCGACCTGTTTCGTAACGACGACCTCGACGGTCCCGTTGCTCAAACGGACACACTCCTCCCATCCTGCATATGGAATGAGTTCGATGGCCATGCGGTCATGCCTCGAGCGTGACGGCGGTCCCGCTGGCGCTCACCATCAGCATGCTCTGGCCGATGGTCTCATAGTCGAGGTCGACGCCGATAACGGCATTGCCGCCGAGCTTCCGTGCTTCGTCGGCCATTTCTTTCAGGGCGATGTCCTTGGCATGGCGGAGCTCTTTTTCATAGGCTGCGGAGCGGCCCCCGACGATGTCGCGGATGCCGGCAAAGAAGTCCTTGAAGATGTTGGCGCCAAGGATGGCCTCGCCGGTGACAAGGCCATGGTATGTCTTGACCTTCTTTCCTTCGATGATGTTGGTGGTCGTGATGATCATGGGTGCCTCCGATGTGATTGATGATTGGCAGAATCTATGATGGTTTCTCGCCACGCACGCCACGGTAGCAACGGCCGCAGCGAAGATAGAGGAAAATATACTACTCACTATCACAACGTAGCGATCGTTGCATCCGTCGCGTTCGTTGCGCGAAAATCGAATAGACCTAGCGCACTTTCACTCGTTCCATGATCCCCTCGATCTGGTCCATGATCGCCTCCATCTTCTTCATCGTGTACTCGAACGGCTCGTTCGTCGTCATGTCCACTCCGGCTGCTCCGAGCTGGTTCACAGGGTAGTCCGAACCGCCGGAGGAGATGAAGGTCCTGTACTTTGACGCCGTCTCCGTATCTCCGGAGAGGATCCGCTCCGCAAGCATGGCTGATGCCGTGAAGGATGTCGCATACTGATACACGTAGAAGTTGTAGTAGAAATGGGGAATATATGCCCATTCAGCTTCGATCGTACCGTCAATGGTGCACACGCCCTTGTCGTGGCCGTAGTACCGGCGAACCAGCTCACCGTACATGGCGCTGAACTCATCGCCCGTCAGCGATTCACCTCTGGCCGTCTTCTCGTGGATCGCGAGCTCGAACTCTGCGAACTGCGCCTGCCGGAAGATGGTCCCCTTGAAGCCTTCGAGCGTGTTCCCGAGGATCGAGAGCCGCACCTTGTCGTCGCTGACGTGTTTCAGCATATGGTCGACGAGGAGCGCCTCGTTCAGCGTCGATGCAACTTCAGCGACGAAGATGGAATACTCTGCCGTGATGTAGGGCTGGGTGCGGTTCGAGAAGTACGAATGCATGGTGTGGCCGAGCTCGTGAGTGAGCGTGCTCATGTCGTCGTACTTGCCGTTGAAGTTCATCAGGATGTACGGATGGACGTCGTAGGCAGAACCGTTCGAATAAGCGCCCGACCGTTTGCCGGTCGACGGGAACATATCGATCCACCGTTCCGTGAAGGACCGCCGTACGACCTCACAGTAATCCTGACCGAGCGGCTCGAGCGATGCGAGCACGTGCTCCTGCGCTTCTTCGACCGAGAATGCGAGGTCGACATCCGGCAGCAGGGGTGCATACAGGTCATGATAGCCGAGCGTGTCGACGCCAAGGATCCGTTTCCGCAACGAGAGGTAGCGGTGGAATGTGGACAGATGGGCGTTCGTATTGCTGATGAGGGTGCGGTACACCTCGACGGGGATGTTGTTCGCGTTGAGCGCAGCGTGAAGCGGAGAGGCATACCGGCGCGCCCGCGTGTAGAACACGTTCTTCTTCACTTCGCTGTACAGCTGAGTCCCGAACGTTCGCCGGTACTCTCCGAGTGCCCCGAAAAAGGCATCCATCGCGGCCTTCCGCACTGACCGGTCCTTCGAAGCGCGGTAGACAGGAAAGGTGGATGCGTCGAGGCGGACCTGCTCTCCGTCGGGTGTCGTGATCGTCGGGTACGGGAAGTCGGCGTTCGAGAAGATGCTGAAGATATCGTTCGGCGTCGTCGCCATCAGGCCAGCCTCGGCGATGATGCGTTCCTCGCCGGGTGTCCCCGTGTGTTCCTTCCGCCGCAGTATGTCGCGCAGGTAGAACGTGTACGGGACCAGCTTCTTCTCGGAGGGGATGAACATGTCCACAGTCCGGGGATCGAGGCGCAATATCTCCGGCTCGATGAAGGACGCCCCGGATGAGAACTGTGCGTACAGCTGCTGGATCTCCTGCTGCATTCCGAGGTAGACCGAGACCCTTGTATCCTCATCGGAGCGCATGCTCGCATAGGAATGCAGCCGGGTCAGCTCTTTGCTCAGCGTCGTGAGCAGTTCCAGGCATGAGAGCAGTTGGCTCGCCGACCGTCCGAGCGTACCGATAAACTGGTCGAGGGAGGGGAGCATCTCTGCGATACGCCTCTTTTCCTGCTGCCATGCCTCATCGGTGGCATAGAGGCGGGTCAGGTCCCAGGTGTACCGCTCAGGGTATGCCGAACGGTCCTTCTTCTTCACATAGTCGGGGAGCTTCGATGTCGTTGTCTCGGACGAGGACCACAGGAGATGGTGTTGTCGGGCGTGTGAGCGCACAGAGAGGTCCTTTGACGATCGGGATGAACGAAAATGTGCCTGAGCCGGGAACAGAACCGCGGCCGGCGAACGGCGGATCACTGCACGACGATCTCATCCACGAACAACCAGGTGTACTCGCCTGCGCCGGGTTCTTCATCGGGGATGATGCCGTAGTTGGGAACATACACCTTGAGAAACTGTGTCCGGATGCCGTTCAGCGGGATGGTCACGGTGACCGTTCTCTCGGGCGAGCCATGGTCGAACGCTGTGAACTCCGTGACCTCGCGGAAGTCCCTGCCATCATCGGACACGGAGATCTTCACGACCTTCGGGAGCCAGATCCATTCAGGGACGTTGTTGAAGAACCGCAGGCTGACGGAATTGACCCTCGTCTCTTCCAGAAGGTCGATGGTGGCGTCCATGTGCCAGCGGTACCACCCGAGCCATTCCCCGTCCATGAAGCGCGTATCGCTCCCGCGTATACCGTTCACAAGAGCGCTGCGGCCTCTGTATCCGAAGGTCGGATGCGGCTGCGAATCGCCGAGGCCGATCGGCTTCCCCGCCGCCTTGTGCATGGTAAAGTCGAGTCGCAGAATCCTGTCCGACCGCTGTGTTCCCCTGAACCGGGCAGCCCGGATGGGCGTGTCCTTCGCCAGTTCGAGCGGATTCAGATAGATCGTGCTCGTCGGGCCAGGGTCGGTCCCGTCGGTCGTGTAGCGCACCACTCCATGCTCGTCGCGGGACGTGAGGAACAGTGTGATGCCGTTGCGTGCAGGACCTGCCATGTAATCGACGTCGAGAATGTGTTTGGCGTACTCGTACCCAAGACTGTCCAATCGCCAGAGAGAACGGGCGAGCCGGTCGGCGAAGTCCTCGTATCCCCTTTTTCCCTGCGGGGTCCACACGGCTTCGGCGAGGGCAGTCAGGCGGGGCAGGACCATGTACTCGACATGCTTCTCTGTGGGTATGTACTCGGTCCAGACGTTCGCCTGTGCTCCGAGGATGTACTGTGCCTCGGCCGCTGTCAGCTGCTGCGGGACAGGGTTATAGTCGTACACCTTCCGGAGAGGGAGAAAGCTTCCGATGGCCAGGGGCTCCTCCGGTCCCGATCCCTGATAGAAATCGAAGTACACGTGGGATGTGGGGGACATCACCACATCGTGTCCTGCCTGTGCAGCTTTGATGCCGCCGATCTCGCCCCTCCATGACATCACCGTCGCTCCGGGTGAGATCCCCTCTTCGAGGATCTCGTCCCACCCGATTACCCGACGTCCTTTGCTGTTGAGGAACTTCTCGATGCGGTTGATGAAGTATGACTGCTGGGCATGGACGTTCGGGATACCTTCGCGTTCCCTGACGGCCCGGCAATTGGGGCAGACCTCCCACCGGTCCTTGGGCGCTTCGTCCCCGCCGACATGGATGTACTCGCCGGGGAAGAGGTCTATGACCTCCGTGAGGACGTCCTCAAGGAAGGTGAACACAGAGTCTTTCGTGCAGAAGATGTCCTTGAACACGCCCCATTTCGTCGCCACGTCATGCGGCCCGTACGTGCAGGAGAGCTCAGGATATGCTGCGAGCGCTGCCTGGGCATGGCCCGGCATTTCGATCTCAGGGATGATGGTGACGAAGCGTTCGCGCGCGTACGCGACCACGTCACGCACCTCATCCTGCGTATAGTACCCTCCGTACGGAGTGCCGTCGAATCGCTCGGGCCGGTCGGTGTAGTGTCCCACGAGCGTTTCCTTCCGCCAGGCACCCACCTCGGTCAGCTTCGGGTACTTCGCGATCTCGATCCGCCATCCCTGGTCGTCCGTGAGGTGCCAGTGGAAGGTGTTCAGCTTGAACATCGCAAGGAGGTCGATGTACTTCTTGATGAAGGCCACGGGGAACATATGCCGCGCCACGTCGAGGTGCATGCCCCTGTAGCGGAACCGCGGCTGGTCCTCGATGACGCCCGCAGGGATGCGCTGCTTTGTGCCGGCGGTGATGCCGCTCATGTACGCCTCCGGCGTGAGCATTTGACGGAGGGTCTGGAAGGCGTAGAAGGCCCCGACGGGCTGTGCCGATTCGATGATGATCGAACGCTGCGTCGTGCGTATGCGGTATCCCTGCGGATGGCGGATGTCCGCAGAGAGGCGAAGGATAATGCGGTTCGAATCGACGGGCTCAGCGGGAGAAAGGAAGTCGAGCAGGAGCTCGAGACCCAGCTGCTCGGCCATGGTCTGTCCGACCGCATGCAGTCGCGTGTCGGTCCCGGCCACTGCGACGACCGTAGATGGCGAGAGCATGAACGAACCGGACCCGTCGGTCACCGAGACGGGATAGGGAATGAGCGGCGGTTTTTGCACAGGTCTGTCGACTGTGAGTGAGACAGGGGGTGTGCTGCAGCCGGCGAGGAGGAGTCCGGCAAGCAACAGTATGGTGAACTGGCGTTGCGTCATTCGTCGGACCCTGCTGTGACTGAGGTGCATCTAAGTGGCCTATCTGGAAAGCGCATCGCTGAGCGGTACTCCCTCCACGTGCGGGGGTGCAGCGATGTCCAGGATAGCTGCGAGCGTCGGCGAAAGGTCCGCAAGGACGGCCCTGGTGTTGACCCGATTGACGCGGGAGGGGACCCCCCAGAAGACAAGCGGGATCTTGTTGTCATAGTCGTAGGTCGATCCGTGCGACGTGCCGGTCTCCCGCGAGCTCGGCAATACGTTCTCGTCGTACCGTATCTGGAAATCCTCGCCCCGATCCTTGTAGTAGCTGCGCATGAACCGGTCGGCGTACGGCCGTGAGATCATCGTCTCGCCTGTCAGCTCGCGCTTGAAGTATATGTCGGCGACGCCGTCGATGGCGACATATCCTTCCCGGACACGCTCCTCGAGCAGGTCCCGGGAGATGCCCTTCTTTTCCGCTGCGGCGTAGTTCAGGAAACCGCTGTGGTCGATGAGGTCTGCTTCGATCCCCCACTCCAGACGCAGGAGGCTGTCCAGCATATGTACCTTCGGCAGCACCTCGGTCCTGACGTTCAGCCGGCGCGCCGGCTTGTGGTCGACATCGACGGTATATTCCGGCAGGGGAAGGCAGGCGTGGTCGGCAGACAGCGCTATCAGCAGCTTCGAAGCGCCCAGAGCGGCCTCCATATCTGCGATGAATGCGCCGAGCGACGCGTCGAGACGGGCCAGATGGTCCTGCATCTCATGACTGTTCGGGCCGAACGAATGGCCGACGTAGTCCGTGCTCGACAGGCCGATGAAAAGCAGGTCGGTCGTGCCGCGTGTTCCGAGCTTTTCCTCCTTGACCGCGGCACGGGCCGCGTCGAGCAGGAACATATCACCCCAGGGGGATGTCACCATCTGTGACGACCGTTCAGCCATCGCGAACGTCCTCGGGAAGACCCGCGTCCCTCCCCACATGAACTCGCCCTGCTGGTCGTCCGGTCCCTGATATGTGTCCTCCGGAAGGAGCTTGTTCCATACAGGGGGGACGTTCTTCTGCGTCCAGTTGGCTGCATTGAAGGCGGCTACCCACGCGTGAGGTTCACGGGTGTAGTACGTCGATGTGACCAGATGTCCGGTCTTCGAGTTGTACCAGTAGACCTGGTCGGGTTTCTTTCCTCCCATCAGGATGGCGGCCCGGTCCTTGATGGAGATCGACACGACCTTCGACCTCTTCGAGGCCGCCTTCAGCCAGTCCCCGAGCGCGGGAACGGCGAGATTCTTCGGGGAGCGGGACCCACCCTCTCCGGCGACAGTCAGGGCGGTGGAATCCTCGACGCAGTACACATCTCTCCGGGTGACCGGATCGATCCAGCTGTTGCCGAGAATGCCGTGCGTCCGCGGGAAGCAGCCCGTCGACAGCGTTGCATGACCCGGGCCTGTCTCGCTGCTGGCATAGTCGAGGATGGCGTTCGTGTACACCACACCCTCTTTGAAGAGGCGTTCGAGCCCGCCGTTCCAGTTCTTCCCGTACCAGTCGTAGTATTCCGATTTCATCTGGTCGACGGAGATGACGATGAGCAGCCGTGAACCGCCGCCTGCCGGCTCCTGCGATACGAGCGGCGCGACGAGGAACGATGCGAAGAGGAGATAGTGTGCGATGCGTTTCATGGTCATGATTCCAGAAGTAGTCGTACCCGTGAGAGCAGGTGAGAGGTTGTCAGCCCGTACTCTTCGTACAGCCGTTCGTACGGTGCAGATGCGCCGAAGGTATCGATGCCGAGAATGTCGCCGCCATCGCCGACATACTTGTGCCATCCCATCGGACTGCCAGCCTCTATCGCGAGGCGTTTTCTGACGCCCCGTGGAAGGACGCTCTGTCGGTACTCTGCCGTCTGTCGCTCGAAGATCTCCCATGACGGCATGCTCACGATGCGTACGCGCACCTGCTCCCGCGCGAGCGTCTCGTATGCCTCCACGATGAGCTGCACCTCAGAACCGGAAGCCAGGAGAATGATGTCCGGCGACGGGTGTGTCTCTCCGAGGACGTATGCTCCGCGCTCCACACCCTCCGCGGCTGCAAATCGTGTCCGGTCGATGAGCGGGAGCTTCTGCCGGGTGAGGGCGAGTGCCACGGGACCGTCCGTCCATTGGATGGCAGCCTTCCACGCGTAGCTCGTCTCGTTCGGGTCTCCGGGACGGATGACGGTCATGTTGGGGATCGCTCGCAGCGCGGCCAGCTGTTCGATGGGTTGATGCGTCGGGCCGTCCTCGCCGAGCCCGATACTGTCGTGCGTGAACACATAGATGGGCCGGATGCCCATCAGCGCCGCCATCCGGATGGCAGGGCGCATGTACTCTGAGAAGATGAGGAACGTCGCTCCGTAGGGAATGATCCCTTTCGTCAGGGCCATACCGTTGAGGATGGAACCCATCGCATGTTCCCGGACGCCGAAGTTGATGTTTCGCCCCTTGTATGAAGTATGCTGGAAGTCGCCCTCGTCCTTGAGGTTCGTGTTGTTGGATGCTGCAAGGTCGGCTGACCCTCCGATGAGCGTGGGGAGGTGCCGGGCGATGGCGTTCAGGACCTTTCCGGATGCCTGGCGGGTAGCAAGGCCTTCCGTGAAGGTGGGAAGCGCCTCGATCCAGTCCGTGCCGAGGTTTCCTTTCTGCAGGCGCTGGAATTCCTCGGCAAGGTCGGGGAACCGTGACCGGTACCGGTCGAACTGGCTCCTCCATTCCTTCTGGAGTGCGTCCCCTTTCTCAACGGCCTTGCGGCAGTGGTCGAGCACGCGTTTTGGGATGGAGAAGGGTTGCGTCTCGGTCCACCCAAGCGCTTTCTTTGTGAGGGCGATCTCATTCTCGCCGAGCGGCGACCCATGAGAAGAGGGACTGTCCTGCTTGTTCGGACTACCGAAGCCGATGTGGGTCCGGACCATGATCAGGGACGGCCGGTCGGTCTGGGATTTTGCCTCGACGATCGCGCGATGGATGGCGGCGAGATCGTTCCCGTCCTCGACCACTCGCACCTGCCAGCCGTACGCCGTGAACCGGCGGCCGACATCCTCCGTGAACGCGATCGATGTCGGGCCGTCAATGGAGATCTTATTGTCATCGTACAGGTAGATGAGGTTGCTGAGTCTGAGGTGGCCGGCGAGCGAGGCTGCCTCGGACGCAACGCCTTCCATCAGGTCACCGTCGCTGACGATGGCGTAGACGCGATAATCGAGCATGGGGAAATCGGCCTGATTATAGCGCGCTGCGAGATACCGTTGCGCCATCGCCATGCCCACGCCGTTGGCAAATCCCTGACCGAGCGGGCCGGTGGTCGTTTCGACGCCCGGCGTCATGTGGTATTCGGGATGTCCGGGTGTACGGCTGCCCCACTGACGGAACTCCTTCAGCTCATCGAGCGACAGGTCGTACCCGGACAGATGCAGCAGACTGTAGAGCAGCATCGAACCATGCCCCGCGGAAAGGACGAAGCGGTCGCGGTTCGGCCAGTCTGGGTCGTGGGGATTGTGTCGCAGGTGGCGGTTCCACAGAACATACGCCATGGCAGCGGCGCCCAGCGGCATGCCGGGATGGCCGGAGTTCGCCTTCTGAACACCGTCCATAGCAAGGGTCCGGATCGTATTGACCGAGAGGGTGTCGAGATCGTTGGGAGTCAGAGGAACCTCCTGAGAAAAGTGACAGATTACAGATTAGGGACGTTTGAAGAGATATTCAAGGGCGGGGGGAGTATTGCGGTGCCTCTGAAACGCAGGAAGTCCGGTCCCTGCCCCATGTAGCACGGAACACGGCCGGACTTCGATGCTCTACGAAAGGTCGCTGCCGGTCAGGGCTTGTTCGCTGCCGGCTCGATCCTGTATGAATGCGTCAGCGTTGCGCTTGCCTTCAGGATGGCGCTCACGGAACAGTATTTCGTCGTCGAGAGCTCAATGGCCCTCTCAACATCCTCTTTCCTGATGTCGTCCCCATAGAATACGTATTCGACATTGACCGTGGTGAAGATACGCGGGTGTTCCTCTCGCTCCTCGGCATGGACGTTGATGCTGAAGTCTGCCAGCGGAACCCGCTTCTTCTTCAGAATCGAAACGACATCGCTCGCGGTACAGCCGGCGAGGCCCATGAGCACGAGCTCTTTTGGAGTCGATCCGGCCATGCTGCC
The DNA here is from genome assembly GCA_964534125.1 of uncultured Ignavibacteriaceae bacterium. Classification (GTDB taxonomy): domain Bacteria; phylum Bacteroidota; class Ignavibacteria; order UBA10030; family UBA10030; genus 2-02-FULL-55-14. Next base: position 58,675 of record CAZHOJ010000010.1, on the reverse strand, counting down.
TCCGAAGTCGGGGGAACCATCCATCACAACCCAATGGTTCGACCCGGCCTTCGCTACATATGTCACACCCTGCACGAGTCTGAGCGTGACGTCTTTTGTCAGTGCCATGAGTTATCCGGTCTCCGGAGTGTCACGGGGAAATGCTTATGAGGCCTCTTCCTCGCTGCCCTTCCCGATGGTGGAGAGCTTGAACGGGAGATAGAGCGGGCAGAAGCTGAAGATGCTCGTGAAAAGGAAAATGACGGCGAGAACGCCCAGGACAATGGCCGCTGTCCCTGTGATCTCTCCCATGTAGTACAGCACGCCGACGATGAGGGCGAGGACCACGCGAACGATCCGGTCGACGGTGCCCATGTTCTTTTTCATGTACGACTCCTGTGTGAAGGGTGGTGGATGTACAGCGTATGCGTAAGATGCGACGATTTTGGAAAGGATGCACCTGCAGGGTGAATCTTGGGAAGGCATTCTGTAAGTTGGAAGCCGACAGGAGGTCTTTTCTATGCGGTCGTATCGCGTTATTGCCATTCTTCTCTTCTCTGCAGTGTCCTTGTGCAACGGGCAGCAGAGCGACCCTGCCGGACTGGTCGATCCCTTCATCGGTACCGGCGGGCACGGACATACATTCCCCGGCGCCACCTTTCCGTTCGGCATGGTGCAGCTCAGCCCCGACACACGCGTCGTCGGCTGGGACGCCTGCGGCGGCTACTACCATGCCGACCGCTCCATCCTCGGATTCTCTCACACGCACCTCAGCGGGACAGGTGTGGGAGATTATGGAGATATCCTCTTCTCGCCCATGGTCGGGAGCGTCAGGCTGGATACGGGATCTCTTGCATCCCCCGGCTACCGTTCTGCGTTCCGTCATGAGGACGAGGAGGCATCTCCCGGGTACTACCGGGTCTTCCTGCGGGAAAAACAGATCACGGTCGAGCTCACAGCCACACGCCGGACCGGAGTCCATCGATACACGTTTCCGCAGACCGACAGCGCGTGGCTTGTGATCGACCTCGTGCACGGCATTGGCCCGGACAAGGTCCGGGATGCATGGCTGGAAGTGACGGGCGAGCGCGAGGTCACAGGATTCCGTCGGTCGAAGGGGTGGGCGCTTGACCAGCATATCTACTTCGTCGCGCACTTCTCGCAACCCATCGCTTCCTTCGGCATCTCGGGATCCGACACGCTTGCTCCGGACGTCGCACGTGCAGCAGGACGGCATGTGAAAGGTGCGCTCCGATTCCGGTCGGCGGGGGACGAGCCGCTGATCGTACGTGTCGGGATATCAGCGACAGATGCGTCAGGGGCGCGGCGCAACCTCGAGCAGGAAATGCAGCACCGGGACTTCGATGCGGTTCGGCAATCGGCGTACGATACGTGGAACCGTTCTTTGTCGCGGATCCGTCTCAGCGGCGGAACTATTGAGCAGCGCCGGACCTTCTACACAGCGCTCTATCATACCATGATCGCTCCAAACGTGTTTTCCGACGTCGATGGCCGTTATCGCACAATGACGGGTGGCATTGGCACTGCCGATGGATTCGAACGATACACTGTCTTCTCGCTGTGGGACACGTTCAGAGCGGCGCATCCGCTCTTTACCATTCTTGAACCAGATCGCACGGCCGATTTTATCCGCTCGTTCCTTGCCATCTACGAAGAGTCCTTAGGCCTCCCGGTGTGGGAGCTGGCAGCGAACGAAACGTGGTGCATGATCGGATACCATGCCGTACCGCCGATCCTCGATGCATATCGGAAGGGGATACGGGGATTCGATCCTGCGGGGGCACTGGCCGCGATGGTGGGGACCGCAAAGCTGGATACGCTCGGAAGGCTTCCGTACGGCGTGTACGGATGCATCCCATCAGAGAAGGAGTCTGAGTCGGTCTCGAAGACGCTCGAGTATGCGTACGATGACTGGTGCATCTCAGAGATGGCGCGTCTTCTGGGCAGGGACGACCTGAGTGAGGAGTTCGCGCGCCGGGCGGAATCGTACCGGAACCTCTTCGATCCTTCCGCGGGATTTTTCCGCAGCAAGCGGAATGGAGCATGGAAGGAGCCGTTCACTCCGCGGGCCGTCACGGTGGATTTCACGGAGGCGAATGCATGGCAATACGCCTTCTTCGTCCCGCACAACGTCAGCGGGATGATCGACCTGTACGGTGGCCGGGAGGGCTTCACCCGGAAGCTTGACGAAATGTTCGCGGCCCAGAGCGTTCTCGAGGGACGCGATCAAGCGGATATTACGGGCCTCATCGGACAGTATGCGCACGGGAACGAACCGAGCCATCATATCGCGTACCTCTATGCATATGCAGGACAACCCTGGAGAACGCAACAGCTCGTCCGGCGCATCATGCAGGATTTCTACACCGACGCACCCGATGGCCTCATCGGGAACGAGGATTGCGGTCAGATGTCCGCATGGTATGTTCTGAGCGCGCTCGGCCTGTATCCGGTCAATCCCGCCCAGCCGATCTACACGCTTGGAGCGCCGCTGTTCCCGGAGGCACGTGTGCAGCTGCCGAACGGGCGTGAGCTCGTCATCGCTGGCAAAGGCGCTGAGACGAACCCGTATGTGCAGGAGGTCTTCGCAGACGGGAGGGCGCTCGGACGTTCATGGATATCGCATGATGAGCTGCTCAACACGGACGTCGTCAGCTTCTCGCTGGGGAGTGTACCCGACACATCATGGGCTTCACATCCCGGGTCCGTCCCCCCGAGCCCTCCGGCGGCTCCCATCACACTGGCCCCCGTCTCTTCGCGGCAGGAACAGTCCTTCCAGGGAAGCATCACCGTGGAACTGAGCTGTGCGACTCCGGGGGCTGTCATACGGTATTCGACCGACGGATCGGAGCCCGGACGTACCTCAGCTGCATACTCGGTCCCCCTCACATTCGATCGCACGACGACATTGAAAGCACGGGCCTATGCGGAGGGTCTCCCGCCCAGCGGAGTGCTCGAAGCCGTGTACGAGAAGTTCGAGCGGATCGGCCATGTTCTGTCGACCTCCCCGTACAGCTCGCATTATGATGCAGGTGGAGACCAGGCCATCATGGACGGAGTGCACGGCGTGATCGATTTCAGGATCGGTGGATGGCAGGGGTATGAGGGGAACGACATGCAGGCCGTGATCGATCTGGGGGAGGTCCGTCTGGTCTCCTCCATCAGTACGACCTTCCTGCATGACAACAATGCGTGGATCTTCTTTCCTGCGCATGTCACCTACGAGGTTTCGACCGACGGACGACTGTACTCTGAGATACTCTCGCAGGGGAGCATCGTCGCTGCGCACGACGTCCCGGCACGGATCCAGGATGTACAATATGCCGGACCGCCGCATCAGGCCCGCTTCGTGCGCGTAACAGCGAAGAACATCGGCACGTGTCCGCCGTGGCACAAGGGGAGCGGAGGCAAGGCGTGGATCTTTGTCGATGAGGTGGAGATCCGCTGATGCCTGTTCCCAGAGGGAGACACGATGGCACTGCTTGAGGTTGCGATTGATACCGACAGGGATGGGCTGATCGCTCTGGAGAACGGAGCTGACCGGCTGGAGGTCTGCGCAGCGCTGACCGAGGGAGGCCTGACACCGGAGATGGCCGCCTTCACGCGCCTTCGGTCATCGACACGCAAACCGCTGTTCGTGATGGTGAGGGAACGGGGAGGGTCGTTCGTCTATTCACACCATGAGAAGAGCGCGATGACGAAAACGATCGCTCTCTTCAGAGAGAAGGGAGCAGACGGATTTGTGTTCGGGGCGCTGCTGCCGGATGGAGACATAGACGAGCCCTTCGCTGCGGAAGCCGTGCGTGCTGCTGAAGGCCTGCCGTGCACATTTCACAGAGCGTTCGATGCTCTGCCCGATCCCATGGCCGGACTCGAGACGCTCGTCAGGCTTGGTATCCGCAGGATCCTGACCTCCGGAGGTGCTCAGACTGCCGAGGAGGGAACGGATGTGCTTCACCGACTGGTCGTTCGTGCCGGAGAGAGATTAGTGGTCCTGCCGGGAGGAGGAGTGCGGGAGTCGAATGCGGAGCGGATCCTGCATGATACGGGTGCCCGTGAGATCCACTCATCCTGCAGGGATGATGAGGGAGCGATCGATGCGGCGCGGGTGACCCTCATTGCCGGCATCGCGCATCTTCTCTAGGAGCTTGCGGAAAAACATTTCGCGCCCGCCTGACTCGCGTCAGGCGAGGCAGGCAACGACCGCGACGCTCAGGGAATGTCAAATATGCCACGCACGCCACAGTTTTTGATGATATTTTGATCGTTGCGTTCGCTGCTCCCGCTGCGAGCGCTGCGCGAAACCTACGTGGCTGACTTTTTCCGCAGCCTGCTAGGAGCTATTTCATTCGCACTTCACGGTGAGAAGCCTATGCGAAGCATATCTCGCAGAGGAACCACGGTGGGATGGGGCATCTGAGATGGCTTCCAGCCGGTCGTCGCTTCAGACCTTCTTCCGCGGTCGCATCGCCAATGCCGCGAGGCGTGCGATGAACGTGTCCGGGAAGAAGCGCACCCCCACGTGGCCGATCTTGTTGAACAGGCCCGGCACAACGATACGCTTTCCTATCATCATTCCGTTGAAACCCGCCTGCGCCACCTTCATGCTGTTCGCCATATCGAGATGGTCGACGAGCGCGCTGCCGGTTCCGCTGGCCGCATGAAATCCTGTAGCTGTTGAGCCCGGGCACAGGACGGTGACGGACGTGCCCTTCCCGCGAAGCTCGTGGTCCAGGGCGACGCTGAACCTGATAAGGAATGATTTCGCCGAAGCATACGTGGCAAAATAGGGGACGGGCTGGAACCCGGCGGTCGATGCGACGTTCATGATCTTTCCTCGTTCGCTATGACACAGGGATGGAGCCAGCCGGTAGGTCAGACGAAGCACGCTCCAGACGTGAATATCGATGATGCTGCTCAGTTTCTCCCAGGACGCATCCGCAAAGGGGGCAAGGTCGCCATACCCTGCATTGTTCACGAGGATCTCGATACTGTCCCGGCTCGAGAGTGCGGCGTCGGCCACACTATCCGCCGAGGCACGGTCGCTCAGGTCGGCCCGCAACGGCGTCGAGGTGGTGCCCGTTTCTGTGCTGATCTGTGCCGCGAGGGCCCGGAGAGCATCTTCCGAACGCGCGACGAGAAGAGTATTATACCCCGCACGCGCGCAGATCCATGCGAGGTCCCTCCCGATGCCGGAGGATGCGCCGGTGATGACTGCCAATGCCATAGCTATCCGGGGTGTATAGGTGGGTGGGTCTGTCGGGAGGTCTGCTACGCGTCAGGCTTCCGGTGGATCACCACGATGGTCAGATCGTCCCGCATCGGGACCGGTCCGGCGAAATCCTTGACCGCGTCTATTATAGAGGACGCCATTCCCTGTGCCGTCGTTCCCTGATTCCGGCGTACGACGTCCGTGAGGCGGTCCAGTCCGAACAGTTCGTTCGCGCTGTTCGCCGCCTCTGTGACCCCATCGGAGTACATGACGACCGTCTCACCCGCTTCGATCTGGACAGCTCCCTCTTCGAAGAAAAGGTCATCGAGAATGCCAAGGACGGTCCCTCCGGACTGGAGGAGCTGAATGCTGCCGTCATTTCTCAGGAGGTAAGGATTCTCATGACCAGCATTCGTGAAGACGAGCCAGTGCTTCTCGGCGTCGAGGATGCCATAGAAAAGCGTGACGAATTTGCCTTCAGAGATGCTCTGACGCAGGAGCTTGTTCACTCTGCTCATGATGCGCCGCGGGGTTGGGCCGACCATCCGCTGACTCCGAAGGATGGCCTGAAGGTTCGCCATGAGAAGTGCCGCGGGGAGCCCCTTGCCCGTCACGTCGCCGCAACAGATCGCAAGCCGGCCGTCGTCGATACTGATGTAATCGTAGTAGTCCCCCCCGACCCACGTCGCAGCAGTTGACGTTCCGTAGATCTCATAGCCCGGTATCGAAGGATGGGTCTGCGGCAGCAGGCTCATCTGGACGTTCTGGGCAGCGTTCAGCTCTTTTTCAAGCGCTATGGACTGCTTCTCCAGCGTGTACAGCCGCGCATTCTCGAGCGCCAGGGCGCTGTGCACCGACAGAGCGTTGATCACCTCTTCGTCCTCGATGGTGAACCGTCCCTCTTCCTTGTTCAGCAGCTGCAGGACGCCGACGATGCGCCCCTCTTTGTTCTTGATCGGCATCGTCAGCATGCTTCGGGTCCGGAATCCTGTCCGTGTATCGAACTCGGGATTGAACCGGGGATCGAGGTAGGCGTCGTCGATGCGAACAGTCTCACCCGAGGCCGCGACGAAGCCGGCAATGCCCCGTCCGACAGGGAGCCGGATCTCGACAAGTTCGGAACCCCGCAGGACCTTCGACCAAAGCTCACCCTTTTCGTGGTCCACGAGATACAGCGTCCCGTTCTCCGCTTCCACGATCTGCAGTGCGGCGTCGAGGATGATGCGCAGCAGCCGGTCGAGGTCCAGCGTCGAGTTCACCATCTGTGCCGCTTCGTTGACCTTCCGCATCCGGTTCACTTCGGCGGCGTTCCGGCGGGACAGCCGGGCCATCTGGTGGAGGAAGTGGTGGTTCAGCACGCGAAGCCGGACGCTCATCACCTGCAGAAGGTGGTGTGCGAGCGACGGATGCTGTTCAACGAGGCGCTCGAAGTGCTCCCGCGGCAGTTCGAAGGTCGTGACCCTGTCGACCGCGACGGCACAGGAGCTCCGGGGCCGTCCGTCGATGATCTCCAGCTCTCCGAAGAAATCCCCCTTGTGCCGCACGCCGATGAGCAGTTCCTCGTGCCCGTCGATCGGCTTGCACATTTTCACGCGGCCTTCGGCGATGAGAAAAAGCCCTTCGTGCTGGTCGTCGGCGTCGAGGATGGTCTCGCCGGCGTCCCACGTGCGCTCGATGAGCAGGGGACGGATCGTTTCGACCTCCCCGGCGCTGAGGGTCTCGAAGAACAGATTGAGGCGGATATTGGATTGGTCAGCTGACACAGTGTTCCGGGCTTGCGGCGGGGATAGAATTCGGGCTCAGAAGAACTTCACGCGGCATCGTTTGCATCGCTGGCCGGGCCAGGGGAGAACGCCCATGTACTTGCCGCAGTTGGCGCATCGCCACATGACCCTGTCGATGAGGATCACACCGACGAACATCAGGCCGATGAGGCCGAAGGAAATGAGCGGTCCGCGGAGAGCATAGTTGGGCCCGAGGACCAGGGTCGTGGTGATGAACCCGATGAAGAAGATCAGCCGGAAGACCAGGTTCCCGGTCTTCTTCTCCTTCTGCTTCGGCGGCCCTTTGACCAGTCGCGAAGCGTATCTGTCGGTAGCTGGTGCGGGAGGTGGCTGTCCGGGGCGCGGCGAAACGCCTGGACGGGGAGGCACTCCCGGTCCGGGTCCGCGCATGCCCGGAGGCACACCGCGTCCTGCCGGGACTTTCCCTTTTTTCTTGCCGAACAGCATATCAATCCACATAAGATTGACAATGCCCGCTGAAGAATCAAGAGAACCGGTTCAATACTCGAGCGGAGAGCCGCATTTGATGCAGGTCCGTCCGGGCCAGAGCGACCGCTTGAGGTATCCGCCGCATCGAGGGCATCGCCACCAGCGCCATTCCAACCAGGCACCGAAGCCGAGAAAGGTCAGTGCACCGGCCCAGAAGACGAATGGTGACTCGGCCTGCTGCGATGCGAAGATGACGAAGTATAGTAGAAGCATCGTACCGTAGAGGCCGCGCCCCACTACGAGGTAGCGGAGGGGGAGGACCGGCTTCTCTGTTCCCGTCTCACGCGCTGGCACCTGTGCGTCGATGCCGAAGATCGTCGTGCCGCATTTTTCGCAGTAGTCCGGCATGACAGCATTGCCGGGGTACTTCCTGCAGTGCGGGCACTTCCAGAACAGGATCGTCAGGATCGCATAGGCCAGGACGGCGGCGCCGAAAACGATGACGCCCGTGACGACATCCACGAACTGCGTGAGGATAAGGATGTTCGACAAGAGCGCAACGAACAGGAGCGCCAGGCGCACTCTGAACACGATGCGGAAGAGCGGGGGGAGGGAATGCTGGTCAGTGGGTGAAGGATGGTTCATATGCCCTGCCGGGCGGAGGAGGACTTCCCCGGTCGGACCGTCTCAGGTCTCCCTGAGATTCAGTACCGCAAAGAGCTGCGACCGAAGCCGCTTCGGAACGGCCGGTGTCCTCTCGATCTTGTACAGATGGACCGTCTTCTTCATGCTGTCGAGATACGCATAGCAGTTGGGGCACTTCCTGATATGCTCCTGTATCTCCCGGCACTTCTTCTGGTGCAGGTCCGAGTCGAGGTTCTCGCAGATATGATCTGCGACCTCTATGCATCGTATGAGCTTGGGTTTTTTCATCGTGACATGTATGGTGTCAGTTCATCCCGGAGAAAGGCGCGGGCCCGATGCAGCCGTGACTTCACTGCGGCGAGCGTGAGTCCCAGGATCTTCGCTGTTTCCTTTGCGGACCGGTCTTCCACGTCCCGAAGGAGAAAGACCGCACGATAGGCCGGAGGCAGCTTGGAGATCGACTCGTCCAGGGCTGATCGGATCTCCCCCCGGAGGACATCGTCGAGCGGTGTCTCTTTCCAGTGCGGGATGGATTGTCCGTCAGCGTGGTGCTCATGGTGGTCGTCGTGATCATGATCGATGCTGACGGAGGCTTTCGCGAGCTTCGAGCGCCTGAGCTTCATCAGGCAGTTGTTCGAGACGATGGTGTACAGCCAGCTTGAGAACTTCGCCCGTCCGTCGAACTGCTTCAGCCGCTTGTACACATTGACGAACGTGTCCTGAAAAGCCTCTTCCGCTTTGTCCTTGTCACGGCAGAGCTTGTAGGCATACTTGTAGACAAGGTCCTCATGGACCTGCACGAGCTTCGTGAAGGCCGCCTGATCCCCCTTTTTCGCCCCTGCGATGAGATGTCGGACCTCGGGCGAATCATATGTCGGAACGGATCCCGCTGTGTTCATACGATGCCCTCACGATACGGAAGGATTCGGGGAAATGAAAGAAAGGCCGTCGTAGGGGGGAGGCCGGGCTCTTGAACCGTACCGAATTGGAGGGTACGTTCCGTATGTCATCCTCAGCTCCTTCATCCGGAGTCCCCCATGAAAAAACGTTCCGTTCCCTCAAAGCGGTTCACAGCCTTTGCGAAAGCATATCCGGAGATCGCAGCGTCATATGAAGGCCTGCGTGTCGAGGTCAACGCTGCGGGGCCGCTCGGCAACAGAGACCGTGCGCTCGTTAAGTTCGCCGTGTCGGTCGGTATGAGGCAGAAGGCGGGAGCCTTCGCACACATTCGGAAAGCGCTGGATGCAGGCATCACGACGGACCAGCTCGAACATGTTGCGCTGCTGGCTCTCCCGACGATCGGGCTTCCAGCTGCTCTGTCCGCCCTCCAGTGGGTGGAGGAGGCAACAGCTCCCAAGCGACGCCGGTCGCGCTGAACGGCAGGAGCTGCTCGCGCCCTGGGCTTGCCCCTCTGTGAGAGACGCGCGGCCCGGGCCCAGATCCTGGCCGGGCCTCTCCACATGGCCCGGAAGGCCGTTTGTGCCGGAAATCCGGCACTGCGTCACGCTCTGCTCCTCGCCTTTCTGTTGAATCCTTTCCAGCCCCGGTGCATCATACAGGGGATCACAAACATCCTGGAACTCGCGTGGACACCGGACAGATCGTATTGTATGTCTTTATAGGCCTGATGCTCCTCCTCTGGCTCCGAAGGAAGATGATCCACAGGAGCATTCCTCAGGTGACGCGCGAGGAAGCTGAGGCGCTGGTACAGTCAGGGCTGGCGGTGCTTGTCGATGTCAGGACCGCGGCTGAGAGGTCGAAGAGGTCCATCGGCGGGTCGATGCATGTGCCGATGAGCGACCTGACCAATGTGTCGACGAAGCTCGAGCGGCATAAGAACAAGCAGGTGATCTTCTACTGTGCGACCGGTTCCAGGAGCATTGCAGCAGCAGCGCGTGCCCGGAAGCTCGGATTTCAGGTCGGGAATCTTGAAGGAGGCATCGGGTGATGAAGAACATGATCGAATACTGGAAGCTGGGGTGGAGGATGCGCCTCCTGTTCGGAGCGGCTGGAGCCGGACTCGGGTATCTCTATTATATCACGATCGGGTGCGACGGCGGGTGTCCTATAACGGGCAATCCCTGGACGAGCACGGCCTATGGCATGTTCGTCGGACTGCTGGCATATCCCGGCCCGTCGCGGAAGAAGGAATCCCTGCCACAGCAGACCGATGGAGAACATCGGACGGAGGTGTCATGAGCACATACGGATTCATGAAGGAAACATCCCACACATTCGAGCAGGCCGTGCAGCGGACCACTGAGGAACTCGCGAAAGAGGGATTCGGCGTCCTCACGACCATCGATGTCCGCGAGACGCTCAGGAAGAAGCTCAATATTGACTTTACGAAGTACACGATCCTGGGGGCGTGCAATCCTCCGTTCGCCCACAAGGCTCTGACGGCAGAAGAGCAGGTTGGCCTGCTGCTTCCATGTAACGTCATCGTCTATGAGAAGGAAGGGAAGACGGTCGTCGGCGCGTTCGATCCGATGATCATCACGAAGGTGAGCGGAAATCCAGCCCTGACGGAGATCGCGACAGAGATCGAAGCGAGGCTCCGGCGGGTTGTCGAGCGCGTATAATACATTCATCACACATCCTTCGCTGCGATCGTGCTCGTGCGCATCGGGGCGGGTCTGAAAAGGAGTTCACACATGTCAGTACATCTCACAACAGAAGACTTCAAGAAGAAGGTCTTCGACTACGACAACAATAAGGAATGGAACTATGCCGGCGATCTGCCGGCGGTCATCGATTTCTGGGCGCCCTGGTGCGGGCCGTGCAAGATGGTAGGCCCCATCCTCGACGAGCTCTCGAAGGAGTACGCGGGGAAGGTCCACATCTACAAGGTGAACGTGGACGAGGAAGGGGAGGTCGCAGGAGTGTTCGGCATTCGCAGCATTCCGTCGATGCTCTTCGTTCCGGCGACCGGACAGCCCAAGATGGCTGTGGGCGCGCTCCCGAAGGAGGCCCTGAAACAGGCCATTGAAGAAGAGCTGATCAAGCCTCAAACGGTATCGTAGATCAGGTGGGCATCCGATCACCGTACCCGCCATCTTCGGATGGCGGGTTTTTTTATGGACAAGCGTGCCGTACATTGGACCATGAAACGACCGATGTCCCTTTGTATGCTGTCCGTTCTGATAACGTCAGTGATGGCAGGGCAGCGAGCAGACCACCCCGAGCCTCCTGACACCCTGTACAAGACCAATCAGCGGTACTGGGCACGGTGCGCGATGTGGGAGGCAGACACCGTCCGCTCTGCAGCGATCGTGATGCTCGGAAATTCCATCACAGAGGGTGGCGATTGGACAGCGCTTCTCGATCGGGATGATGTCTCGAACCGGGGGATCGGGAGCGACAACACGTACGGCTTTCGTGCCAGGATGCGGTACGTGTATGCGATGGAACCGAGGGTGTGTTTCATCATGGGGGGCATCAACGACATCTATGCAGGGTTCACCGTCGAGACCATTGTGCGGAACTACGCGGCGATACTCGACAGCCTGCGAAACCATGGGATCCTTCCCGTCGCCCAGTCGACGCTCTTCGCATCGCCCCGATGGCGCCTGGCGCGGGAGAAGAACCTGCTGGTTGAGGAGCTCAACGGGATCATCGAGCAGCTCTGCAGAGTGCGGGGCATTCCGTACATCGATCTGAACAGCCGGCTCAGTGCAGATGGGGTGCTCAGAGAGGAATACACCACCGACGGCATTCATCTCACCGCGGAAGCCTACACGGTGTGGTCGGACCTCCTTCGTGCGCTGCTGCAGACGCATGGCATATGATGAATGTTCAGGTCCCAGTCTGAGCGCCGTATCGCGGTCAGACGCTAAACTGCGGGGCGCCGTTGTGTGTTCGATTTTCGCACCAATGTCTCCGTCCAGAAGCCAGGCGCCACGTCAGTTTGAGCGTCGGGGTTTCGCGGTGCGGGACCTGTTGTGGCCTTGGCTATCTGCAGTCACTTTGGAGTTGACAGTGGGCCCGATGAGAGCGAATAACGTGTGGCTCAGTCTGGCACCGCGAAACCTTGAATTTCAGCTGAGTTTGCATTAGTCTGGTACTCTTCCGGCATCCGGAGCATCACGACCTTCTTATGAGCGCTGCACCCCTTCATCGACAGGAACGCGAACGCCTCGAAGCGCTACGGGGGTACCGTATCCTCGACACGTCCGCCGAAAGGGGATTCGACGATCTGACGTACCTGGCCTCCGCGCTCTGCAAGGCTCCCATTGCGCTCGTGACCTTCGTGGACAAGGACCGTCAGTGGTTCAAATCCAGGGTCGGTCTCACCCTCCCGCAGACCTCCCGCAGCATTTCCTTCTGTGCGTACAGTATCCTCCAGCATTCTGTGATGGTGGTTCCCGACCTCACGAAGGATCAGCGCTTCATGGACAATCCCCTCGTGACAGGACAGCCCGATGTGCGTTTTTATGCCGGTGCGCCGGTGTTCAGCCACGGGGGGCTTCCGCTCGGGACGGTCGCCGTGATGGATCGCGAACCCCGGACACTGACGGTCGGTCAGGAGGAGTCCCTGCGGGCGCTGTCGCGTCTTGCGAGCTCTCTGCTCGAGCTGCGACGGGTACACGGCGAGCTCATCGCAGCGCAGGATGCGATGAACCTCTACAGCGAGATCCTCCCCGTCTGCTCATCATGCCGCAAGGTCAGGACCGAGGCCGGCACGTGGGTCCTTCTGGAACACTACGTGCGGGACCATCAGCACGACACTTCACACGGTATCTGTCCGGAATGCGCCAGGCGGCTGTATCCGGACTACATCCGGAGCTGACCATCTCACGCTGTCCTCACACGGTGGCGTCGTGATCGGAATCGACCGACCCGGCGCATCCATGGGACGCCGCACAAGGCTTCTTCTCTTCCTCTTTCTTTCGTTCATGGGAATGGCCGCGCCAGGCTATTCTCAATCCGTTCATTCGTCGACGGGAGACAACTTTACCGTTGAATCCTGGAGTGTTCCTGAGGGACTCCCGCAAGGTACGGTCACCGCGATAGCTCAGTCTGCGGACGGCTACCTTTGGCTGGGAACGTATGCCGGCGTGGTGCGTTTCGACGGCATGCAGTTCCGGACGTTCGAGCGGTTGCATCAGGCCGATCCCCGTCCTCCCATCATCTCATCGCTCGTGGCCCGGCGGGACTCGTCGGTCTGGGCAGGGACGCCTCTGGGTGGGTTGTATGTATATCGGAATGGGGAATGGTCGACGTACATCGATGAATATGCGCCGAGCGGTCCTATCCGCTCGATGTTCGTGGACCAGAACGGGATCGTGTGGATCGGGACAGAAGGAGGCGGGCTTCTGCGCGCTGCCCGCACCCAGGATGGCAAGGATACGATCCTCGCCTCTTTCCTTCAGCCGGAGTTTTCCCGGCCAGAAGTATCTGCGGTCCACGTGACCAGATCGGGATCGATGTGGATCGGAGGCCCGGGCGGCATCGCCAATGTTATCGGGACCGGCATCCGGACGCACCGGTTTGAAGGACAACCGGGGGCCTGGACCATCAAGGACATCGCCTCAGATTCCCTGGGTCGCGTGTGGATCGGCTTTCCCAACGGTGAGGTCTATCGGTTCGACCAGACGACGCCGGGTTATCTGGTTCCCGTCAGGTTCGCGTCGTCATATGCCTTCGACGAAGTGTTCGACGAGCAGCGTCCCTACCTCTCGCTTGGCGTGCTTTCAGGCCGGCTGGTGTTGTACAGAGGCCGGTTCATCCCGCGCGAGACCGAGAACGGTCAGCGTGGGGACAAGGTCCACGCGTTGTACCTGGATCCGGAACGGAACTACTGGTATGGGACAAGCCTGAGCGGTCTCATCCGAGCACGGTGGGCACCGTTCGAGATGATCCAACGGCCCTTCCGGCAGAGCGTGACGTCGCTCGTGAGGCACCCGGACGGGAACATCTATGCCGGGCTCAATTGCGGCGGGATCGGCATTGTCCGGGGGAACGACCTCGTGCTGTCCCCGCATTCCGGTCGGCTCGACGCTGACTGCATCTGGTCGCTCCTCGTGGATGACATGGACAGGATGTGGGTGGGAACATGGGGCGGAGGCCTCTACAGGATGAGCCTTTCGGAGGCCAGTACGCGGGCGACCCGGTTCGGCAGCGAGTCGTTCGTCGGCTCCGACATCGTTCTGGCTCTGGCACAGGCGCCAGACAGGTCGCTCTGGTTCGGGACGTACGATGCAGGGGTCGTGCGGATGGCAGGCAGGGATGTTCGTCGATGGTCGATGGCCAACGGGCTTCCCGGGAATGACGTGCGGGCGATCGCTTTCGACAGCGTGGGGGGCACCTGGATCGGGACCCAGTCCGGACTCGTCCTCATCCGCGACACACTGGTGCAGGTATTCACCGAAGAGGACGGTCTGACCTCGACCTCCATCCGCGTCCTGTATGCAGAGAAGAACGGGACACTCTGGGTCGGAACGCAGGGGGGAGGATTGCTGCGGTACCGGAACGGCGTGTTCCGATCGATCACGAAGGAACAGGGCCTCTTCGACAACACCGTTTCACACTTCGTCGAGGGCGTCAATGGCTTCGCGTGGATGGGCAGCAACCGCGGGATCTGGCGGGTCGCGAAAGAGGAGCTGAACGCCGTCGCCGACCGGATTCTCCCCACCGTGAATGCCATCCCATACGGAGAGAAGGACGGTTTGACGGTCGTCGAGACGAACGGCGGCTTCCAGCCAGCAAGCGTCAGGACACCCGAAGGGGATATCCTGTTCCCGACATTGAATGGCATCGCTCGTATCCGCACAAAGAACCTCCGCATCAATACCACGATCCCGCCTGTCATCATTGAGCAGGTCCTGGCCGATGGCAGCCCGGTCACGATCCGGGACACGATCATCATCGAGCCCAACGTCGAGGAGATAGGGATCACGTTCACTGCGCTGAGCTTCACTGCGCCGGAGAAGGTCCGTTTCCGGTACCAGCTGCGGGGCTTCAACAAGAACTGGGTGGATGGCGGGGACGAGCGGACGGCAGTGTTCACGAATCTTCCGCCGGGAACGTATGTCTTCGCCGTGGCCGCAGCGAACAACGATGGCTTCTGGAACGAGAACGGAGCCCAGATCACCATCGCGGTCGAGACTCCCTTCTGGGAGACCCTGTGGTTCAGGGGTCTTGCAGTCCTGCTCCTCATAGGAATGGGTATGCTGGTCGTATCCGTCCGGCTGCGTCAGGTCCGGCGTCAGAAAGAGATGCAGGAAGAGACGTCGCAGCGGCTCATCCAGAACCAGGAATCGGAGCGTCAGCGTATCGCCGGGGAGCTGCACGACAGCCTGGGACAGGAACTCATCGTCGCGAAGAACCGGGTGATGCTGGCGGCCCATCATCTGCCGGAAGAGTCCAAGGCACGCTCCGAGCTGATGCAGGTAGCAGATGCTCTGTCGATCGCCCTGAAGAGTGTCCGGTCGATCGCGTACAATCTCAGGCCGTTCCAGTTAGACCGGCTTGGGCTTACGGAGACCATCCGCTCCACGGTCCGTACCATCCAGCAGGCGACGTCGATCACCTTCGAGACGGAGATCGAGAACATCGATGGTCTGCTCACACACGAAGGGGAGATCGGATTGTTCCGGGTTATCCAGGAAGCACTGACGAACGTCGTCAAGCATTCCGATGCCACTCGGGCCAGCGTTGTTGTGACACGAGATGAGGATGCGGTCGTGATGCGCGTGACGGACGACGGGCGGGGCTTCGAGCACGACCCCGAGCGGGAGAATGCCCACTCCCTCGGGTTTGGGTTGCCGGGAATGACGGAACGTGTGCGGCTTCTCAAAGGCATCTACAAGATCACATCCGCGCCGGGCAAGGGGACGACAGTTGCCGTCAGGCTCCCGGTGCGCAAGGACCTCCACGATACCTATGCCTAAGAAAGCCATCATTCTCGTCGCCGATGACCACCCTGTGTTCCGCAAGGGATTGGTCCAGGTGATACAGGAGCATTTCCCCGGAGCACGCGTCCTTGAGGCCGGCGACGGGTCTGACGCACTCATCCAGATCTTCGATCACAAGCCGTCCGTCGCTATCCTGGATGTGGACATGCCAAAGCGCAGCGGCCTCGATGTGGCCACGGAGATACGACGGAGAAAACTGCCCATCTCTGTGGTCATTCTCACCATGCACGAGAACGAGGAATTCTTCAACCGCGCCATGGACATCGGTGTTATGGGGTATGTCCTGAAGGATGGTGTCGTCAGCGAAATAGCCTCATGCCTGCAGGCGGTGATGACGGGGAAACACTACTACACTCCGTCGCTGGGTGATTACTGGGTTCGCCGTGATTCCCGGAAAAAGGTCGAAAAAACGATAGAAGCGGGGCTTTCCAGCCTCACACCGACGGAGCGGCAGATCCTGAAGCTCATTTCCACCAATAAGACGACGCGAGAGATCGCTGAAGATCTGTTCATAAGCCCGAAGACCGTCGAGAATCATCGCTCGAACATTGCTGCAAAACTCGGTGTGCGGGGGAACAACGCCGTGCTCCGGTTCGCCCTCGAGAACAAGGCCCATCTCTGATACCCATCATCCGGCCACCCAAGCCCTAGCAGGCTGCGGAAATATCCACCTCAGTATGTTTCGCGCGGCGTTCGCCACGGGGGCAGCGAACGCAAAGATTCGAAAACAATCCAAAAACGTTGCGGGCGTTGCATACGAGATCCACTCTGATCGCTGCGGGCGTTGCGAGAATCGTTTTTCCGCAACCTCCTAGGGGTTTCCCCCCAGAGGAATTGGTAAGGCCCCCTATTGTTGTAGCCCTCTTTTCTCCTTTATTATTAAGGTATGCTGAAGTGCGACGTGAGGTCACGGCCGTGAAGGTCATGATCATAGAAGAGAACGCATCGCTCCGGTCGATGATCCGTTCCGTTCTCGAGTTGGGCCATGTCGAGATCGCCGAGGCCGGGAGTGCCGCACAGGCGCTCGGTCTGTATGGATCGTACCGGCCCGACTGGGTCCTGGTGGACGTGGACGACCCCGGGAGCGATGGGCTTGTCGTGACCGAGCAGCTGAAGAAACTGCATCCGGAGGTCAAGGTCATGCTGGTGACGGATCTTGACAGCCTCACACTTCGCAACAGAGCGCGTCAGGCGGGCGCTGGGGGTATCCTTGTAAAGGAGAACCTCTTCCGCGACCTCGAGCGCTCGCACTTCCAGCTGCTGGAGAACGTGCGCAAGGACCTCAAGGGCTGAGCGGCCATGGGACAGTCCATCATATCGGCCGGCCTTGTGATCATCGTGACCATCGCGGTCATCAATGCCAACCGGCTCGTCATCAATGCCGAGATCTCGAAAATGGAGAGCCTGGCGCGCATGCAGGCCGCAGACATCGCGATGGAGATCCTCACGGAAGCCCGGATGAAGAAGTTCGATCAGCTTGAGAACCCCTGGACATATCAGGAATCCGGGGATTTTACGCCGGCACCTCAGTTGGGACGTGAATCGGGCGAATGGGCGGGCGATCCCGATGCTTATCCCTACAACTCAGCGGACGTGTTTAACGACATCGATGACTACAATGGCTACAGACGCTCCGTGAACACGACGAATGTCTCGGGATATGTCGTGTCCTGCAGGGTCTACTATGCCCTTCCGAACACCCCAGATACCCCGGATGCCAACAAGGGCTACTTCAAGACAATGGAGGTCTACGTCTCGCATCCGACGTACCTTCCCAATGCTGTTCGCATCAGCATGACAAAGTCCTACTGATGGGCGCTATTCTCGACATTATCGGGTCGTACATCTTCAAAGCGGCCATGATAGGCATCATCATTGCCACCTCCATCAACCTGAACGAAGTGATGGTGGAGAAGAACCAGCTGACGATCGTGGAGAAGAACCTCAACGTCGCGATGTCCATCATCGAATGGGACCTGAAGAACATCGGGTACAACCACACTCTTTCAGCCAGCACACCAGCCATTATCTACGCGAGTCCATATGAGATACGCTACTACGCTGACGTGCAGAATGACGGAATAAAAGAAGAGGTACGGTGGAGGTATCAGTATGTGGACTATGATCCCGAAGTGGGGTATAGGTACGATCTAGTGAGATGGGTAAATGGAGTGTCATACACGGTCGTGCAGAGATTGTACTTCGACATCTCGAACTCATATGTATCTTGGAGATTCACGTATCTGCGTGGCAACGGATCCGATATTGGATGGATCTACAAGTCAAACTACAGTGACTACAGTTCGATTGAACTCGATTACCTCAGTCAGATAAAGGGTATTAAGGTCTTCATGAAGACAAAATCGGACATCAAGCTGAAAGGACAATTCCTGAGCGCAGAGCGTGAGTTCACGGTATATCCACCAAACCTCTCGCTGTAGGCGCCAGGCAGGCATCGGGCAACGGACGGCATGAACAATTCTTCGGTCATATTTGTGGGCGGATTCACCATCGTCTTCGGCTTCTTTGCGGCGCAGTCGTTCAACGCCGACGCGCGAGCCTTGCGGACGGCGGATGCCCGCGCATCACTCCTGCAGGCAGACCTCATAGCATCCTCGGGTGTTTACATTGCGGCCTACCACATGTCATCCCCTGCTGTCGAAGGTTCCAGCGTGTCCGGGCGTCCCGTGAACGGGGGGACGCTGAGCTTCAATATCACGGTCGTAAGTTCCAGCCTCGTTCGGGTGGTGAGTGTCGGGACGGTAGGTGACGTTTCGGTGACGAAACGGGCCGAACTTCGCAAAGGAGTAAGCGGATCGGGTACGTTATCCAGTTGGGCCCAGTGGAGCATCTCCAAGATATATACCCAGCCATATTCCCTCTCGGACGTCGTCATCGAGTGATCACGCCAGGTCTACGCAGGGGATCAGGACGCGCTTTCGGGGCGAAAATCACTGTTTCTAAGTGGTTCTTTGCCGGTTTTTTCGTTAGAATCAAGAACTTAGGGCTATTCCGGGATCAGCCCGCCTGTTTTCAGGACGGACCGATGAAGGTGATATATGTCTAATTGGGACCATAAGCGTATCGGGACAGTGGTGGAGGTCAACGCCACCAGCGTCGAATTTGAGTTGGACCACGCCAAGGACGGTCTGACCCGACGGATCGCCAACAAGACCTACTATCTGGGTCAGATCGGGACGTATGTCCTCGTTCCCGTGGGCCAGTCGTATGTCATCGGCATCGTGTCGCAGGCCAAGCGCACGCACCCGATCGCGGGCGATCATGAGATCTACATTGTCTCGACGACGCTCATCGGCTCCATCCGGAACGGTAAGTTCGAGCCGGGCGTATCGGTCCTGCCGAGCGTCAACATGCCGGTGTATCTCCTCGAGGACAGGGACATTCGGGGAGCATTCTCCGCCTTTCAGAAGTTCGATTTCTCCATCGGTTTCCTCTCGATGTTCGAGAGCGAACGTGCCTACCTGAACCCGAACAAGTTCTTCGGCAAGCACGTCGCAGTGCTCGGCAGCAGCGGGTCGGGCAAATCCCATACTGTCGCCTCCGTCCTCCAGAAGGTCGCGTCGCTTCCGGAGACGCATGTGGTCATTCTGGACCTGCACAACGAGTATCGTCAGGCCTTCCCGGAAGAGGGGCAGTACTGCGAGATCGCATCGCTGGAGCTCCCGTACTGGCTGCTGAACTTCGACGAGATGAAGGAGATGTTCATCGACGCGAACGATGAGAACACCTCCATCCAGATGTCCCTGCTGCAGGACCTCGTCATCGCATCGAAGAAGGATAAGAACTCCCGGTTGTCGGACGTGCTGACGGTCGACTCCCCCGTGTACTTCGACCTGGCGTACATCCGGGGGCGTCTGCAGTTCCTGGACACCGAGAAAGTGTCCGGCGCCGGCGGCAGCAGGGAAGGCCCGTACTACGGGAAGCTGACGCGTCTCGTCGCGCGCATCGACACAAAGATGAACGACTCGCGGTATGCATTCATGTTCAAGCCGAAGCTGTTCGGCGAGACCGAGTCCGCCGTGTCGCTGCTGATGATGCTCTTCGGGCTCACGGGGAAGTCCCGGGTGACGATCATGGACCTGAGCGGTGTCCCGTCGGACATCCTGAAGACCATCGTTGCGCTGCTTGCCCGGTTGACGTTCGATTTCAACTTCTGGAACCCGCACCGGTCCGAGCTCCCCATCCTCCTGGTGTTCGAGGAAGCGCACAACTATCTGGCGGTCGGGGCGGAAGGCTCCATCGCGGCGCGCAAAACGGTGGAGCGCATCGCGAAGGAGGGCCGCAAGTACGGCGTGAGCTGCATGATCGTCAGCCAGCGCCCGGCGGAGATCTCCGAGACCATCCTTGCGCAGTGCAGCAATTTCATCCTGCTGCGTCTGCTGAACCCGAACGATCAGGCGTATGTCAAGCGTCTCGTGCCGGAGTCGTTCTCCGGCCTCGACAGCACCATTGCGCTTCTCCGACAGGGGGAGGCGATCATCATCGGCGATTCCATCCCGATGCCGCAGCGGGTCCACATCGACATGCCCGATCCGACGCCGATGAGCTCCGACGTGCTCTTCTACGACAAGTGGAAGAAGAGCGAGAGGAAGACGGACCCGCATGAGGTCCTCGAACGCTGGTGGAACCAACAGAAGAACTGATGATGAACAGGCAGCAGGGCGCCGCATAGACCCATGGCAAAAGCCGGCACACGGACAGAGTTCAGGATCTCCGCACAGGACCGTGCGGGACGGTCGCTGATCAAGTACGTCATGGCCTCATCCTACTTCGAGGCTCGCGGCAAGGCGAAGGATTGGACCTCGCGCAACGGCAGCCAGCTCATCCGCATCGACAAAAAGCGGACATTCGTCTACAAGGCGCGGCGCGGCGACAAGCTCATCACGGGGACCCAGAGCGCGTACTCCCGGCAGGAGGTCATTGCCGCTCTCAAGCGCATCGGATACCAGGTCCAGTCCGTCTATGCCCCGTTCTCACTGAAGTTCTCCGCGCCGGCGTCCGACATTGTCGGATTCGTCAGCCAAAGCGCCAAATTGCTGGAGCAGAAGCTCCCGTTCAACGAGGTGCTCATCCTGATGTCGGAGAACATCACGAACAAGACGCTGAACCAGGCGATCAAGGACATCATGAACGACCTCCGCAATGGCATGGATTCGCGGGAGGCGTTCTACCGGCAGGCGTCCGTGTTCGGATTCCACACCGCCATGCTCCTGGGTATCGCCACGAAGAGCGGCGATGTTGCAGGTATCTTCCGGAGCGTCGCACAGCTTGTCGAGCGGCGCGCGGAGTTTTCGAAAGGACTGAAGTCGGCGCTGATGATGCCGGCAATTACCATGGTCACCCTCGTCGGGGCGATCGTGTTCTATGCCGTCTACCTCGTGCCGGACATGATGGAGATGCTCGGGCCGATGATGTCAAAGATCCCGCCGGTGACGCAGTTCACGCTCGATGCGAGCGAGTTCATCAAAGGGAACTGGCCGTGGCTCATCGGCGTGTCGGGCATAGCCCTCGCAGGACTCTACTCCTGGCTGGCCACCACTGCTGGCCGGCTGCAGTTCGACAAGTTCATCATCAAGATCCCCTACGTCGGGCGTATCCTCCGGAACACTTCGGTCGAGATCTTCACACGGGTGCTCGGGATCATCTACACGTCGTCGGGGGAGAACATCGAAGCCATCCAGATCGCGGCCGACGCGAGCGGCAACTCCTGGTTCTCCCGACAGATCCGGACGGTGGCAGCTCCGATGATGCTCACGCAGGGCGTCGAGCTCGGACGGGCCCTCGCGGCGACGGACTTCCTGCCCGACATGGCATTGTCGCGTTTTCGCACCGCTGCCGAGACGGGATCCGTCAAGAGCACCGCGCAACAGCTGGCGGACTATTTTGAGACCGAGAACAGCTTCGCAATGAAGAACCTCGTGAGCGTGATCGAGCTTCTTGTGACCGTCGTTATCATGGGCTCGCTCGTGTTCCTCACGATGCTCTCGTCCGAGACGGCAGGCATCGATGTGAACAAGGTGGCCGGATAGGATCATGGCAGACCCGCAGGCGACAAAACAGATGAAGCGGGACCTCGGGACGATCCTCGTCAAGCAGGGGATCGTCGATGAGGCCACGCTGAGCGAGGCGATGGCCATCATGGCCAGAGACCCGTCGCCGTCCCCGCGGCGGCTGGCCCGCATCCTTGCCGAGAAGTTCAACGCCGATCCAGACAAGCTGTTCAAGGAGGTCGCACAGTTCTATGCCTTCCGGTCGCTCGACCTCTCGCACGAAAAGGTCGACGACGACAAGATCGCCTTCATGCGGGCGATGCTCGAATATCTGCCGCCGAACCTCCAGGACAAGGCCGCTGACTCGAAGGTGCTTCCCTACTCGGTGGATCCTGCCAATCCGAACCGGCTCCTCCTGATCTCGCCCGACCCTACCGTGCGCGAGGTGTACGAGGTCGCAAAGGGAACGGGCTACAAGTCGTTCGAGATCTGCTTCGTTGCGCCGAGCCAGTGGGCGGACCTCTGGCGAAAGGTGGTCGTTTCCCGTCCGAGCGCGCAGCCGCACCAGGCGGGCCCGCTGGAGGAGATGGAGGATGAGGAGGAGGAAGAGGGATACGAGCAGGAGATCGAGCAGGAGATCAGCCGGAGCGGGCTGATCACGCTGATCGAGAACATTCTCGTGGACGGCGTGCGCGTCGGTGCGAGCGACATCCACGTCATGCCCAAGGGGGAAAAGACCACGGAGTTCCACTTCCGCATCGACGGAAAGCTCACGATGTGGCTCCGCTACGACCAGGCCCGCACGGAGGCCGTGTCAGCAGTGCTGAAGGACCGGGCCAAAGGCCTCGACCGCTTCGAGCGCAACATGGCGCAGGACGGCTTCGCGCAGATGAGCATCGACGGCAAGACGATCCGGTTCCGCGTCTCGGTACTTCCGACGGTGGGGAAGGAGCTCAAGAGCAAGCACGAATCGATCGTCATCCGTATCCTGCAGGAGCCGAACCTCTCGATCAAGATCGAGGACCTCGGATTCAACGCATACGCCGAAAAATCGCTCCGCAGGGCTGTCACCAAGCCCCACGGTATCATCATCGTGACAGGCCCCACGGGCAGCGGGAAAAGCACCACGCTGGTTGCCGCCCTCCGCGCGATTATGGACCCGTCCATCAACATCCTGACGGTCGAAGATCCGGTCGAGTACTTCATCGACGGCGCACGGCAGATCAAGCTGAATCCCAAGCTCGATTTCGAGGGGGCTCTGCGGGCCATCCTGCGTCATGATCCGGATGTCGTGATGGTCGGCGAGATGCGCGATAAGATCACTGCGGAGATCGCCATCAAGCTCGCGAATACGGGCCACCTGACGCTGTCAACGCTGCACACGAACGATTCCGTCAGCGTCATCTCGCGTCTCCTGAAAATGGGCATCGAGCCGTTCCTCATCGCGTATGCCATCAACGTCGTCATCGCTCAGCGGCTCGTTCGCAGGCTCTGCCCACGATGCAAGACCAGGATGCCCGAATCCGATTACGACGAGCTTCGCTCGCTCGGGATGTCGGACGACGACTTTGCGTCCGGCACGTTCTTCTCGCCCGTCGGGTGCTCCGACTGCATCGGCGGCTACAAAGGCCGGAAAGCGATCCATGAAGCGCTCTACTTCACGAAGGATATCCGCCGCGTCATCGTGGGTTCGGACAAGTTCGTGGACGAGGACGCGATCAAGAATGCCGCGATCTCGCACGGGATGATGACCCTGCGCAAGGCGGCGCTGGACCTCGTGAAGGAAGGGCTCACGTCGATGGGTGAGGTCATTGCAGTGACATCTGAAGAGGATTGACGCTCGTAGATCAGGATGGTCGTTCGCTCGGACATACAGAAGAAGGCAGGTGATGCCGCGCGCGCGAAGGCAGCCGCAAAGGAATGCCTGATCGCAGCGGACAAGTTCCTCAAGGACCGTCAGTTCGACAAGGCCCGCCAGCAGGTGGACAAGGCGAAGTCGATCGACCCGGCGAATCCGTACATTTCGGCGTTCGAGGAGCGCATCAAGA
Source organism: uncultured Ignavibacteriaceae bacterium (assembly GCA_964534125.1). Taxonomy (GTDB): domain Bacteria; phylum Bacteroidota; class Ignavibacteria; order UBA10030; family UBA10030; genus 2-02-FULL-55-14. The sequence goes on along the minus strand of CAZHOJ010000010.1, from coordinate 34,630 downwards.
TCTTCGAGGACGAAGCGAAGCAGAAGGCTGCTGAAGCGCCCCCGCCGGAACCGGAACCCGCACCTGCGCCTCCAATCCCGGACGCGGCTCCGACACCCGCACCGGGTCCAAAGCCAGCGCCTGCCCCGACTCCAAAGCCTGCGCCGGCTCCGACGCCCGCACCGGCACCGACGCCTGCACCGGCTCCGACGCCCGCGCCGAAACCAGCGCCGGCACCTCCGCCGACGCCTGCTCCAGAGCCGAAGCCGGCAGCGCCGAAGTCAGCTCCGGCACCCAAGCTCCAGCCTGCTGCCCCGAAGGCCGCGCCGACATTGACTCCTGCACCGCCTTCGTCCCCGGAACCGGTCCAGCCCATACCTCCTCCGCCTCCGCCCCCGGCAGCCGGGTCGGTACAGGATGCTGCCCTGAAGCAGCAGATGGAGGACATGAGCCGGCAGATCATGGAGCTGTCGCAGGCCCTTCTGTCCGAACGGAAGACGCGGGAGGATGTCCACAAGCGGCAGCTTGAACAGTCTGTCAAACAGTTCCGCGACCGCCTCCTGAAGGCATGGTCTGTCGGTGCGCCGAAGGACGAGATCGTGCAGGAGCTCCAGGACTATGGCCGCTCTCTCGGACTGGATGAGGACATCATCCACTCCGTGACGCGCGAGGTCAAGCTCGAGACCTATGGCAGGGCCGTGAAGGAGATGCTCGCCAAGCGCAAGCTCGTCCGCAGCTCGTCCTCCACGATGGACTGGCTGCGCAAGGTGTATCAGATATCGATGGCGGAGTACCTCGAGTACGAGTCGCGGTTCCTGATGGACCTTGTCACCGACCAGTTCCGCGGAACGTTGTTGCTGGTGGCTGGCACCGACAACATCCGGCGTGAAGTGGGCGCGAAGATGAAATCGTCCGGATTCGCGGTGGTCAATGCATTGGCCCCTGAGGAAGCGCTGGAGAAGATTGAGCGCGTCAGCCCGACGATCATCATGACCGAGACGCAATTTCCCGGACGGGCCGTGAGCGGCGTGATGTTCCTGCAGCTCCTCCGTGCCAATCCGAAGTTCTCCTACGTGCCGGTGATCCTGCTCGCCGATGAACAGGAAGCGGTGACACTCGCATCGTCGGAGCTTCGCGACATCGAGGGGATCATCAAGACTCCCGTCGATTTCGACGAACTGAATTCGACGATAAACGAGAAGCTTACGGTCCTTCGCCACACACTGTCGAACCTGTAGGCTTTTCCCCCATTCGGCGGCCTCTGCTGAGGGCGCCGATCAAGATACAAAGAGGAGATCATGCCCAAGCAAATACTGTTAGCAGAGGATGATGAGGACAACAGGGACCTGATGGTCTTCGTTGTGGACCGGAGCGGGCTCGATGTCGAGCTCCTTCTGGCAGAGAATGGCCAGGAGGCGGTCGACCTTGCGCGCCAGCACCAGCCGGCCCTCATCCTCATGGACATGCAGATGCCCGTCAAGGACGGTTTCGTGGCGACGAAGGAGCTGAAGGCCGACCCGTCGACGCAGGCCATCCCGATCATCGCGTTCACGGCGCAGGCACGGGCCGAGGACAAGCAGCTCACCCAATCGATCGGCTGCGTGGAACACTACACGAAGCCGATGGACCCGGAGGAGCTGATAGAGCTCATTCGCCGGTACCTGGGCGAGTAAGGCATTCCTAAGGAGACCCACGGTCATGATGATCCGTTCACGACTCTATCTGAAGGTGCTCGGGAATTTCGGGTTCCTTCTCGTCCTCCTTGTGGCGATGACGTTCCTCGTGACGAACGTGCTGAACCAGATGCAGACGGGATACGGCTCTGCCGCGACGGACCTTGCGTACCTGAACTCCCTTGAGCGTGTACGGAACACGCTCGTCGAGGTCCCGGAGTACCTCGACCGGTACCTCATGACGGGAGAGCAGGATGCGAAGGATGCCTTCGTCCGTGGCTGGACAGAGTTCGACAGCGATATCGTCGATCTGAAGGACACCGACGACTCGCTGGCCATCAGTTACCTAAGCCAGATCCGCAGCCAGTTCTTTGCATGGGTGGAGTATGTCGCTGACCCGCGCGTGGCGATCTATGAGAATCAACTCTCGCACGATTCCGCAGAGGCGGTCCTGGCCGCCATCCAGACGCTCGAGATGGAGAACCAGTACCTCTTTACGGCCCGGTCGTTGCTGAACACGCTCTTCCAGCGCAAACTGTCGGCGCAGACCGTCATGATCGAGAGCTCGAACAACCTCGGCGCCGGACTGGGAGAGTTCGTCACGCTCGTCAACATCCTCTTTGTCGTGTTCGCGGCGGCGCTCGGGTTCTTCCTGACACGGTCGCTCACGAAGCCGCTGAGCCAGCTGAAGGAAGGGACGCGCAACATCATGGAGTCGAAGTTCGTCCCGCTGCAGATCGACAGGACGGACGAGTTCGGCGAGCTTGCCGACGACTTCAACGAGATGTCGAAGATGCTCCGGGAGAACTACACACGCATCCGCTCCTATTCCGACCTGATGACGACGCTGAACGAGAACGAGTCGCTCGTGGACGTGCTCCGCAAGAGCCTCGACCTCCTCTCGCGTCAGGTGAACGCCGTGAACGGAGCGTTCTACATCTTTCACAGGGATACGAACCGGCTCGAACTGAACACCGGCTATGCCCTCCGACAGGATCGTTCGTCGATCAGCTCGTTCGCAATGGGCGAAGGGATCCCCGGGGAGTGTGCGCGGCTGAAGTCACCTATCGAGGTCACGGACATGCCCAACCTCGTGCAGTTCCCCGTGGACACGGGACTGAACACGGTGATGCCAAAGTATGCGTACGCCTGTCCGGTGATGTTCCAGGACAACCTCGTCGGTGTTCTCGTGCTCGGTTCGACGACGCGGTTCGACGAGTTCACCAAGGGCCTCATCGAGAGCGCTTCACCGCAGATCGGTGTCGCCATTACGAACGCCCAGAACTTCGAGGCGACGCAGGCCCTGACCCAGGAACTCACCGAGAAGCATACCGAACTGAACGCGAAGAACGCCGAGCTCGAGCGGGCATATCAGGTGAAGTCGGACTTCCTGTCGAACATGTCCCACGAGCTGCGCACGCCGCTCAACTCGATCATCGGGTTCACGTCGATCCTGCTGAGCGACCGCGGCGATCCGCTCACGGACGACCAGCGCAAAGCGATGGAGAAGGTGCTGAAGAACGGGAAGCACCTGCTCCAGCTCATCAACGACATCCTCGATTTCTCCAAGATCGAATCGGGCCGGATGCACGTCAGTGTCGAATCGGATTCTGTGGAGAACGTCGTCTCCGGCGCCATGACCACGGCCGAGCACCTGATACGCCAGAAGGGACTGGAGCTGAAGGAGGAGATGCAGGCGAACCTGCCGATGTTCCAGACCGACACGCTCAAGGTGAAGCAGATCATCGTCAACATGCTGAGCAATGCCGCGAAGTTCACGGACCAGGGGTCCATCACGGTCAAGACGTGGTTCGAGAAGGACATGGTGTACGTCTCCGTGAAGGATATGGGCATCGGCATCGAGCCGCAGAACATCTCCAGGGTGTTCGAGGAGTTCCAGCAGATCGACAGCAGTCATTCGCGGAAGTACAAGGGGACCGGCCTGGGCCTGCCGATCTCCCGTCGCCTTGCCCGGCTCCTTGGTGGCGATCTCGTGTGCGAGAGCGTCTACGGCGAAGGCTCGACGTTCACGCTCACGGTCCCGCCCGAACTGCCCAAGACAGCGGAAGAAAAGGCCGATGTGCTGCGTCCGGCAAGGCCAACCGCGCCGATGCCGCCGGCTGCTCCTCCGGCTGCGGCCCCGGCCAAACCAGCACCAGCCAAGCCGTCCCCTCCGCCCCCGCCAAAGAAGGCGGCAGCACAGAAGGAGGAGAAGCCGAAAGCAGCTGTACAACCGGCTCCCGCACCCGCCGTCATCCTCTCGCCGATCGAACGGGCCGAGCTGGAGCGGATGAAGCAGGAGCGGGAGAAGAAGAAACGTCAGTCCGAAGAGAAGGACGAAAAGACCCCGCCTCCGCCTCCCGTGCAGCCGAAAGTGGAGAACGGGCAGAAGAAGATACTGTGCATCGATGACGAGCCGGATGTGATCGAGATACTCCGGAACTACCTCGTGCCGGAAGGCTACGCCGTGTTCGCCGCCTATTCCGGGGCTGAGGGCGTCAAGCTGGCAGAAGAGGTCAACCCGAATGCCATTACGCTCGACATCATGATGCCCCAGAAGGATGGCTGGCAGGTCCTGCGTGAGCTCAAGGCCAATCCAAAAACAAGGGACATCCCCGTCCTCATCCATTCGATGATCGATAACAAGCCCCTGGCCTTCTCCCTCGGCGCTCTGGACTACCTCCCCAAGCCGGCCGAGCCGAAGACAGTGCTCTCGCTCGTCAACAAGGCGGTCAAGTCGAAGGACAAGCATGTGCTGCTCATCGACGACGATGAGGAGTACCGGGAGGTGCTGAGCAAGATCCTCGGCGACGAGGGATTCAGCGTCGTCCAGGCCAAGAGCGGCAAGGAGGCCATGGCAAAATTGCGGGAAGCCCGGCCATCCCTCATCCTGCTGGATATCCGGATGCCGGAGATGGACGGATTCGAGTTCCTCCGCCACCTGCGTCAGGCGGACCAGTGGAAGTCCATACCCGTAACGATCCTGTCAGGCGCGGACCTCACGGATGATCAGCTCACCGAGGTCAACAGGCAGATGATCGACTATGTGCGCAAGTCGGACCTGACGCTCGACAGCATTGCGCAGACCATCAAGAAAGTACTCTAATCACGGAACACGAAGATATGCAGACACCAACAGCTGAACAGCAGGAACACAATCCGAAGGTCCTGATCGTCGACGATACCGAGGACAACCTCGACCTTCTGGAGTTCGCGCTTCGCAAGCGCCCCCTGACCATGCTTCGGGCCACGAGCGGAAAGGAATGCCTGGAGATCGCAGCAACACAGGACCCTGACATCATCCTGCTCGACATCCAGATGCCGGAGATGGACGGATTCGAGACGCTCAAGCGGCTTCGGGCGAATCCAAAGACCCAGAAGATCCCCGTCGTGTTCCTGACGGCCGCGAAGAAGGACCCGAAGAGCATCGAGGAAGGGCTCATGATGGGGGCCAGCGAGTACCTCACCAAGCCCATCGATATCGAAGAACTTCTGGTGCGAACGCGGTCCATCCTCAAGCTCTACAAGATGGAGAAAGAGCTCGAGGAAACGAAGGCGAAGTTCACCGCCATGCTCGTGCACGACCTGCGAAGCCCGCTCGGCGGCATCAAGAGCGTGTTCGAGCTCCTCATCGATGTGAGCAGGGAAGGGAAGACGTTCGGTCCGGAGATCCTGCAGATCATCGAGAGCGCCCACGCGTCGAGCGCCAGCCTGCTCGAGCTTGTGAACGACCTCCTCGACCTGTCCAAGTACCAGGCAGGTCAGGTGCATCTCGACCGTGCCTCGGTAGACATGACATCGGTCCTGGAAATGTCGCTCTCCGGCTACGCCGTCCCCTTCCAGAGCAAGGGCGTGACGCTCGCACGGGAGTACGCCCAAGGGCTCCCGATGGTGAGCATGGATCCCAGGAAGGTGTCCCAGGTGGTCGGGAATCTCGTGAGCAATGCGCTGAAGTTCACGCCGAAGGAGGGGAGCGTCACCATCCGGACGTCGAAAGCGACGATCAGGCATGGGGAAACTGAGCAGGATGCCGTTGCGGTCGAGATCGACGACACCGGCATGGGTATCCCGAAGGAGGAACAGGGCATGCTCTTCAATACCTACCGCCAGGTTTCCTCCGCGAAGAAGGTCAAAGAGAAAGGGACAGGCCTCGGCCTGGCCATCTGCAAGCTCATCGTGGAGGCCCACGGAGGCACCATCGGGGTCGACAGTGAACAGGGGAAGGGGACCACGTTCCGGTTCGTGCTTCCTCTGACAGAGATAACGGAACAGAACTGACGAGGTCATATATGGAAAGCAGTATCCTGGTCGTTGATGATGAACCCACCCTTCGCCTGACGACGAAGGCCCGGCTGCAGTCCAAAGGCTTCGATGTCGATGTCGCCGAGGACGGGCAGGTGGCGCTCGAGAAGCTCAAAGACAAAACCTTTGATATCGTCCTTCTCGACATCAACATGCCGCGGCTCAATGGCCTCCAGACACTGGAAGCGATCGTCCGGGACTATCCGCACACGGATGTGGTCATGCTGACGAGCTTCGCGGATTTTTCCCTGGCCATCGAATGCCTGAAGAAAGGGGCGAAGGACTACCTGGTCAAGCCCATCGATGCCCAGGAGCTCGTGACGCGCCTGACATCGTTGCTTCGTGCTCAGATATCGGAGCGAACCCTGGAGAACTACAAGGAGTTCTGGCGTTCGACCATCTTCTTCGATGTGTTCAGTCACCTCAACAGTATCAATGCCATCCTTGAGTACGCCGGGTCGGCCTTCGCCGAGCTGAAGCGGCCGGACGATGCGAAACTGGTCCAAACAGGTCAGGAACTTACCGAAGGGGTCATCAGCATCCTCAAGGGCTCGGTACAGCTCGGAGAGCTTGCAGAAGGGACGTTGCTCACGCAGCAGAACGAGACGATGATGAATGTCGTTCTCCAGACAGCAGTGGAGCGGTTCACCCCTATCGCCAAGAAGCAGAAATTGTCCTTCTCTGTGCATGCCCCGTCGGACATCCCGATGGTCCGGTGCGATGTCGACCGGATCAATCAGGTCATCCGGAGCATGCTCGAAATAAGCACCTGGAAGACCTGGAAGGACCAGAAAGCGGAAGCGAAAGTCGAGGTCCAGGACAAGGGGCTTGGAGGGGAGGCGGGACGCTTTGTGACGGTGACCGTCCTGTACCCCGGGACAGACGCACTGTCCGAGGACATCGTCGATACTGTGAACGCGACCGAAGCAGAGTGGAAGGGACAGCAGGATACGACATCCATCGGAGCGTTCAATCTCTCCATCGGAAAACGGGTCATCGAGGCCCACGGCGGACAGTTCGTGCTCGGCACGGAGGGCAACTCAACCGCCGCGCGCTTTACGCTTCCCGTCGCCTAGCGGACTGCCACCAGGATGGGAGCGCTGTTCGGCCAGCAAAAGGACTTCGTTTTTCAGTACACGCTGGAGTTCGAGGACGGAACGACCAAGCAATTCGTCCTCAATCTCGACGGCATCTCCCTCGACCTCACAAACGCGCCTCCCGCAGATCCCCCTGAATGGACACGGCTGGGCTTCTCACAGTGCCAGAACTGCCCTCTGGAACGCCAGCCGCACTGCCCCATCGCGCTGAACCTGAGCGGATTTATCCCGCAGTTCGAGGACACTCAGTCCTTCACGACTGCGAAGGTGACGCTTACCACTTATCAGCGCACGTACGTCAAGCAGACGACCGTCCAGACCGCGCTCAGCGCCATGATCGGGATCATTATGGTCACGAGCGGCTGTCCCGTCATGGACAAGCTGCGCCCGAACGTTGCTTTTCACCTTCCGTTCGCGAGCATCATAGAGACCGCATACCGGTCCGTGGCGATGTACCTCACCGCCCAGGCGATCCGGAAGCTTCGCGGAAAGGAACCGGACTGGGAGATGACGGGCCTGATGCATATCTACGAGGACATCTCGCATGTCAACAAGGGGATGGCGCATCGGGTGAAGCAGGCCACGACGACAGACTCCGGTGCGAATGCGATCGTCATCCTGAATGCCTTCGGAGATTCTGTCTCTATCATGGTGGAGACGCAGCTGGAAGAGTTGGAGGGGTACTTCAGAAAGTTGCTGGAGAATGACGGCGAAGATGCAAGAGAGGGGTGACGCTTCCGGCGTGCCGGAGATGACGAGGCCCGATCCGAGGATCGGGCCTTCCTGTTTCTGGCGGTGTCTGCAGGCTATTGAAGGTTGTGAGAGATGGCCTTTATGTCGTCGTCCTCTTCAAGGGTCACGATGAGGTCGAGGACCTCCTTGGTCTGGTCCTCCGGCAGTTCCTTTCTGGCCATCGGCAGGTATTCGAGCTCCGCACTCTTGGGCGTAAGGGATCGTTCCTCGAGCGCCTTCTGCATCTGGCCGAACGCGTCGAAGCCAGTGTACAGGATGATCTCCTCATCGTCCTGTTCCATCTCTTCCAGGCCGTGGTCGATCAGGTCCAGCTCGAGCGTGTCAACGTCCGGCACATCACTCTTCGCGAGCTTGAAGACGCCCTTCCGTTCGAACAGGAACGAGACCGATCCTGACGTTCCCAGCGTGCCGTTCCCGCGGCTCAGGTGATGCCGGATGTTCGCGACTGTCCGGTTGACGTTGTCCGAAGTGCACTCGATCATCAGGGCGATGCCGTGGGGCGCGTATGCCTCGTAGAGGATCTCTTCGAAGTCCCCCTGCCCCTTGTCCGATGCCCGCTTGATCGCAGCTTCGATGCGATCCTTCGGCATGTTGACGCCCTTGGCGTTCTGAATAGCTAGGCGCAGACGCGGATTGTATGCAGGGTCAGCCCCACCAGCCTTCACCGCAATGGAGATGTCCCTTCCGCATCGGGTGAACGCCTTCGCCATCCGGTCGAACCGGGCGAACATCTTATATTTGCGTTTTTCGAAGATTCTGCCCATAAGCGATGCCAAATTACGAAAGAATGCCCGGGAAAACCATGAATTCGAAGAAATATGGTGATCCAAGGGCTCGCGTAGCCAACGTGAATCGGTCGGTCCTCGCTGGACCCACAGCGAAGTGACAATCTTCCCTCAAACTGATATATTAGATATCAGATGAACGATGGCAAGAAGGTGAAACAGCTATCCCCCGTCCCTGAGGATGTCACGAGTCCTCTGAACACCAGGTCCCTTCGGGAGCAGGTGTACGATTTTATTCGGGATGAAATGGCCCGCGGAGGCCTGAAGCCGGGAGAATACCTGGACCTCAATGAACTGTCGGTCCGGCTTGGCATCAGCCGCACGCCGCTCAGGGACGCCCTCCTCCACCTCGAGTCTGAAGGATTCGTTTCCGTCCTCCCTCGACGTGGCTTCCGTATCAATGACCTCTCCCCGGATGACATTCGCCATTTCTACCAGATCATCGGCGCGCTCGAGTCGGCTGTGCTCCGGTCGGTCGGCGACTCGCTGAGGCAGGAAGATCTTCTCCGGATGAGGGCATTGGACAAGACGATGGCCGAGGCTGTCGATGTGCGGGACTTCGACGCATACTATGCCGCGAACCTGAAGTTTCACGACGTCTATCTCACGTGCAGCGATAACCAGCGGCTGGTGTCATATGTGCATCTGTTGAAACGACGGTTGTACGACTGGCCGCGCAGACAGCACATGGTCCAGGCCTGGGAGCAGCATTCCGTCGTCGAACATGAGGATTTTCTCCGGCTTTTGGAGCAGGGAGACATCGATGGGGCTGCAGCTCACCTGCAGAATGTCCACTGGTCGTTTCAGGTCCAGGAACCCTTCATCCGGGCGTACTACTTCAACGACACGCAGGCGGAATGATGGCATCCACAGGAATGGTCTTCCATGTGCAGCGGTTCTCCCTCCATGACGGGCCGGGGGTGCGGAGCACGGTCTTTCTGAAGGGATGTCCACTGCGGTGTTCCTGGTGCCATAATCCGGAGAGCCAGTCTCCGGCGCAGGAATTCGTACGCCTCCGGCACAGATGTATGCGATGCGGCCAATGCAGCGATGAGGAACTGTCAGAACCGACTGTCTCGGGCCGGACGCTCCGGCATGTGGACGAGTGCCCGACGGGCGCGTTGCAGGTCATCGGCGAAGAGAGTTCGGCCGACGCGTTGGTGGAAGACCTTCTCAGGGACAGGATGTTCTTCGAAGAATCGGGGGGTGGTGTGACCCTTTCCGGGGGCGAACCGCTGATGCAGCATGCATTCGCCACAGAGGTGCTGGGGCGCCTCCGCAGGGCGGGGATCCATACTGCCCTTGACACATGCGGATTCGTACGCTGGGAACACTTGAAGGAAGCGGCAGCACAGTCATCTCTGGTGCTGTACGACCTCAAGCTGATGGATGAGGAGCGGCACAAGGCGTCGACGGGGGTATCGAACCGGACCATCCTTGAGAACCTTAAGGCGTTGTCGGCCTGTCATGATACGATATGGATCAGGGTCCCGGTCATTCCGGGGCTGAACGACGATGAGGAGAATATCCGATCCATTGCGTCATTCGTCAGCTCACTGCGTGGCGTTCGGCGCGTGGACCTGCTGCCGTACCACGCCATCGGGGCGGCAAAATTCGAGCGTGTTGGCATGACCTATGCCCATCAGGACCTTCAGACGCCGGACGATGCAGACGTCGAATTGCTACGGGAACATTTCCAGGGAACGGGGCTTCACACAACGATCAGAGGTCTAGCATGACACCACGAACGGAACGGATGCGGAAAGAGAGCCTGGCCGCCGTGCCCGCCATCAGCGGTGAGCGGGCAGAGATCACAACTACATTCTACCGCGAGAACATGGGACGGTACAGTGTACCTGTCATGCGTGCCATGAATTTCATGACCCTGTGCGAGCAGAAGACGATCTGGATCGGAGAGGGAGAGCTGATCGTCGGTGAGCGGGGTCCCCGGCCGAAGGCCGTGCCGACCTACCCGGAACTCACATGTCACAGCGCGGAGGATCTGAGGATCCTCAACTCACGCCCGAAGACGAGCTACGCCGTGGACGGATCGGTCATCGAGAGATACGAGCGTGATATCATCCCATATTGGCGGGGCCGCTCGCTGCGTGACCAGATGTTCGAGGAGCTCCCGCAGGAATGGCACGATGCGTACGCTGCAGGGTGTTTCACGGAGTTCATGGAGCAGCGGGCACCGGGGCACACCGTCGGGGACGCGAAGCTGTATCGAAAGGGGCTCAATACGTTCAAAGCGGAGATCGCTGCATCCATGGACCGGCTGGATCTTGCCGGTGATCCCGAAGCGCTCGACAAGCGGGAGCAGCTGCGGGCCATGTCTATCGCGTGCGATGCGGTCATCCGGTTCGCCGAAAGGCATGCGGAGAGGGCGGAGGCCGAGGCGCGGCAGACGAGCGATGAAGCGAGACGGGCAGACCTTCAGGCGATCGCCCGCGTGTGCCGGCATGTTCCCGCCGAAGCACCCCGGACCTTCCACGAAGCCCTCCAGGCGTACTGGTTCTATCATCTGGCCGTGATCACAGAGCTCAATGGGTGGGACGCGTTCAGCCCGGGACACCTCGACCAGCATCTCTGGCCTTTCTATCAGAAGGAGCTCGCGGACGGTTCGCTCACGCGGGAATCGGCGAAGGAGCTGCTCGAGTGCTTCTTCATCAAGTTCAACAACCATCCGGCGCCGCCGAAGGTAGGAGTCACTGCCGCAGAGAGCGGAACATACACCGATTTCGCGAACATCAACCTTGCCGGCCTCCTTCGTGACGGAAGTGATGGCTCGAACGAGCTGACGCTGCTGTTCCTCGAGATCATCGACGAGATGCATCTTCTTCAGCCGAGCAGCAACATGCAGGTCTCGCGGAAGACGCCGGATGCCGTGCTCAAACATGCATTGCGCGTGATACGGAAGGGATACGGATTCCCGTCGCTCTTCAACGCTGATGTTGTCGTGGAGGAGCAGCTGCGCCAGGGAAAGACCCTGGAGGATGCCCGGGAAGGAGGCTGCTCCGGATGCGTCGAGGTGGGGGCGTTCGGGAAGGAGGCGTACATCCTGACCGGCTACTTCAACCTCGTGAAGATGCTCGAGCTTGCGCTGCATGACGGGTTCGACATCCGCACGGGGCGGCATATAGGGGCGCGAACGGGCGATCCTGCGACGTTCAGGTCGTTCGACGATCTCTTCGCGGCATTCGAAACGCAGGTCAGGCACATGCTCGACATAAAGATCCGGGGGAACCAGCTCATCGAACGGATGTACGCTACGCGGATGCCGCATACTCTGCTCTCCGTCATCACCGACGATTGCATCCTGAAGGGGAAGGACTACAATGCCGGAGGGGCACGGTACAACAACACCTTCATCCAGGCGGTGGGTATCGGCACCGTGACCGATTGCCTCACGGCCCTGTCGGAGGTCATCTTCGAACGGAAGGAAATGGAGCTTCCCCGGTTCATCGCCTTCCTCGACGCGGACTTCGAAGGCGCGGAGAGCCTGCAGCAACGTCTCGTACACAAGACGCATAAATACGGGAATGACGACGATGCAGCCGATTCGCTGATGGAGAGGACGTTCCGCATGCTGTTCGAAGCAATAGACGGACGGCCGAACACGAAAGGGGGAGCCTACAGGCTTGAGATGCTCCCGACGACGAGCCACGTCTATTTCGGAGAGGTGTGTGAGGCGTCGGCCGACGGGAGACGAAAGGGACAATCGCTTTCAGAAGGCATCAGTCCCGTTCAGGGAGCCGACCGGCACGGGCCGACCGCTGTGCTGAGGTCTGCCGCCAAGATGGACCATGTCAAGACCGGGGGAACGCTGCTCAACATGAAATTCACTCCGGACCTGGTGGCAGGGGATACGGGCATTGACAATTTTCACAGTCTTGTCCGGACCTATTTCAGAATGGATGGCCACCACATGCAGTTCAACGTTGTATCGGCCGGGACACTGAGGGCAGCCAAAGCAGACCCGTCCGCCCATCGGGATCTGATCGTCCGTGTGGCAGGCTACAGCGATTATTTCTGCGACCTTTCGGAAGCGCTCCAGGACGAGATCATCCGCCGGACGGAACATGCCGGATTCTGATCCTGCCCCTGATGCACCGGCATCTTGCTTATGGGGCAAATCTGGTCTATATTGTAATATCTATGGCCCACCGGAGGGCATTTCTGGTGGGCCGTTCGATTCCGCGGTAGCTCAATGGTAGAGCATGCGGCTGTGAGGGCCATGTTGAAGAAGCGGAAATGCTTCACATGGGAATAGCAGCTTATCCGAGAAATCGGATTTGAAACATCGGGTGAATTCAGGGAAGCCTGCCTTCCACTAGTGTGGAAAACGGTAATCCTGAGCGAAGTCCTGCGAAGAGATGGTTCTATGTAGCAGGAAACGTGCAGAGACTAGGGAATGAGGAATCTCGCCAATACGTCCCGCCAGCGCCCGACACCCGCCGACCCCGGCCAGAACTTGGGGTGCAATTCGGAGGGTGATGAGATAGTCCGGACCGGGTCGAAAGTCCCGGATTCTACCGTAACCGCAGGGTTGTAGGTTCGAGTCCTACCCGCGGAGCCGCTCGACGTGCACCTGTCGCCACGGCGACAGGTGCGTGCTCGCGGCCTCGAGCGAAGCCCGCCGATCTGATGCGGGCCGAGTCGAGAGGCCAATGTGAATTTCCCCCACTCAGATTTTTCGGGTGGGGGTTTTTTGCTTTGAGAGGGGGGTGTATGCCAGCGTGGTTCTACATCTTGCGCCTGAGGTCAGGGGGCTTGTATCCCGGGTCGACTCGCAATAAGGTGCGTCGATATCGTGATCATTTTAAGGGGCGAGGGTGCAGAACGACTCGTCTGGATCCGCCTGTGTCTGTGGCGTATGAGGAAGAATATCCGACATATCATCAGGCAAGAATGAGAGAGCTCCAGGTGAAACGATGGTCACGAAGCAAGAAAGAAGCCCTTGTGGCTGGCGATCTGATTCGGCTCCGGGCTCTTTCGAGATCTCGCACATAGTAGACAATACTGCAAATCCCCTCGTCCCGTCCCCTCATAAGGGATGGGACGAGTCATTTATGGGGCATGACTCCCGCCTGCCTCGTAGAAGTCGATAGGGCGGGCAGGCGCTCAGGGCCATCCTGATGCGTGACGGGTCGGTGGGCCCTGGCAAGGCCGGAGCGAACGGCGAGCTTGTCGAGCCGTGAGATGAAGGCTCCGAGATACCCCCTGCATAATCCCATCCCCGAAACCGCCCCTTTTGCTGGCATTTCCTGCTGAATCCTTCCGACCAATGATGCATCACACTGATGCTGGAGCGGGTCCGCGGCATCGGACCTCTCCGCTATAGTCCCTTCCTCGTTTCAACAGACAATATCAGCGCCAGGAAAATGGATCAAACGGACCCAAAACGTATCGTCATCATCGGAGGTGTGGCCGCCGGGGCTACAGCAGCAGCTCGGGCGCGACGCCTCGATGAAACCGCGGAGATCATCCTGCTGGAAAAGGGGCCCTACGTCAGTTTCGCCAATTGCGGACTGCCGTATTTTCTGAGCGGCGACATCAAGCGCCGTTCAAGCCTTCTGCTCCAGACTCCGCATGGATTCTTCGGGCGGTACCGGGTCGATGTGAAGACGAAGACCGAGGCGGTCGATATTCTGAAAGATGAGCGTGTGGTCGTTGCGCAGGGTCCGGATGGAACTGTCCGGTTCCCGTATGACAAGCTGATCCTAGCGCAGGGCGGATCTCCTATTGTGCCGGAGCTGCCCGGCATCGATCAACCGCATGTGTTCAGGCTTTGGACGATCCCCGACATGGACCGCATTCAGGCCTTTCTCGAGGAGAAGAAGCCGACGAGGGTCGTTATCGCCGGCGGGGGATTCATCGGTCTGGAAATGGCCGAAGCCCTGACCGCGCGCGGCGTGGCGGTGACGCTCGTCGAGATAGCCCCGCGCGTGATGATAACGATGGACAAGGAATTCGGCGCGATGGTCGCCGGCGGACTCCGTCACGCAGGGGTCGATGTCAGGACCGGATTGGGGCTCGCAGAGGTGAAGGAGCGTTCCGTCGTGCTGACCGATGGCACAGAGCTCGAGGCGGACGGCGTCATGCTTTCGGTCGGAGTTCGGCCGAACCTGACGCTCGCCAGAAAAGCAGGGTTGCAGATCGGTTCCACGGGTGCGGTGCAGGTGAACGAATTCTTACAGACAAGCGACCCGGACATCTATGCAGCCGGCGATATGGTCGAGGTCACACACAAGGTGAGCGGGAGGTCGGTCCGCATTCCGCTGGCCGGTCCGGCCAACAGGCAGGGACGCATCGCTGCGACGAACGCGCTCGGCGGGAAGATGATCTATCGTGGCGCTCTCGGCACGTCGGTGGTCAAGGTCTTCAACGCCGTTGCGGCATCCACCGGACTCACGGAGACCGCAGCCCGCAATGCCGGGTTCGATGCCGGTGTCGCGTACGTGATCAAGGACCACCATGCGGCATATTTCCCGGGCGCACGGCCCCTCGCGCTGAAGCTCGTCTATGACCGGAAGGACGGCAGGCTCCTGGGAGCACAGGCCTATGGGGAAGAAGGCGTGGAGAAGCGCGTCGATGTGCTTGCCGTCGCAGTGCAGGGCCGCATGACCGTCAACGACATTGCAGAACTCGACCTGGCATACGCACCTCCGTTCAATACGGCCAATGACCCTGTGAATGTTGCAGCATTCGTTGCGCAGAACGCGCTCAGTGGGTACAGTCCGACGGTATCTCCATCAGAAGCGCTCGGTCTCATCGGACAGCAGCAGGCTGTCGTGCTCGATGTCCGGACTGTGGGGGAACAGGCGAAGGCGCCGTTTCAGGCGGTCGTCCATGTCCCGGCGGACGAGGTTCGCGACAGGTTGCAGGAGGTTCCAAAGGGCCGGCCCCTGCTCATCCTCAGCAAGGACGGTTTCCTCGGACATACGACACTTCAGATATTAAAAGCGAACGGCTGGACGGATGTCCGGTCGATAGCGGGCGGCCATGCCGTTGCCCGCTGGACAGATGGCTGGAATTTCTCATCATAACACATCAAGAACTTTACACACACAGGGACCCATGGCAGCACTCGAAGAAAAGATCAAGGCAGGCGCACTGGTCGTGGATGTACGCACGCCCGAAGAATTTGCCGACGAACAATTTCCCAATGCTCTGAACATCCCGGTCGACGAGATGCCGCGCCGTCTGTCGGAGTTCGGCGACACCTCGAATCCCGTAGTTGTCTATTGCGCAACTGGATCACGCAGCGCGTATGCAGCGATGGTGCTCCGGGCTGCCGGGTATGCCGACGTGACGAACGCGGGTGGCCTCTACGACATGCCGGGGTACTGACCACCGCAGGTGGGACGGGTCTTTCTCAAAGCCCTCAACGGAGCTCCGTTGGGGGCTTTTGAGCTCTTGGTTTGCTGGAAGCGGTCTCAATAATACCTCTCGCTAAGGTCGCACAAAGCTCGCCAAGGATCTGGATGGAAAGTATTCCCCGCTCAAGAGCCGTTCTTTGTGGGCTTGGCGGTCCTTGCGAGAGTCTGTTTCTGGTTGTTTTGGCTTTCTGAGATGGGTTCTAAGCACAGAGGGAGTCAGGTTGGTACCTGAATGCCCGACGAACATCTATCGTATGGCAGGCACTGCGAGAAGGAGGATTCTGACCGTTCCGCTGCATATTTTTCATCTGATCAGACAGGAACCTTCGGTATCTCCGGGGAGTTGTACGTCTCTGACAGGGAGCGCTGAGGACATCGGGCCCGCATCCGCCCCTTCCCTTGCACGATTCACCATTCTGTAAAGTAACCACTCACACCCAGGAAAACGTCTCATGATCAGACATTTGAAGCTTTACATTCTTACCCTCATCTCCTTCCTCGCCCTGGACAGCGTGTGGCTGGGCTACATCTCTCCCGCTTTCTATCAGGAGTACATCGGCCATCTCATGGCGGAGGAGCCGAACTTCATCGCAGCTGCGCTGTTCTACCTCATCTTCATCGGTGGCCTTGTCTACTTCGCGGTCGCGCCAGGAGTCACGGCCGGGTCTGTCCGAACCGGTGCGGTGCGCGGGGCGATATACGGGCTCGTAACGTATGCGACCTTCGACCTTACGAGTCAGGCGGTCTTCCGCGACTGGCCGACCATCGTGACCATCGTCGACCTGGCATGGGGTTCGGTGCTCTCTTCGGCAACGGTCGCCCTTACGCTCTTCCTTTCCCGCAAGCTCGCACGCTGACATTCCGATCGGCCGGTGCGGTTCCGGTGTGGCACCAGTCGGAGCAGCTGCGCGGTGGGCTGACCGCACTGTCAGGCGCACGGAGCGCATTCCTGTCATCTGATCTGTCCTCCCGATCGGACAATTCGCATTTCCACGCTCATACCGGTATATTAATTCCCTGTTTGAACGACCATTGGAGGAGCGACGATGTTCAAAGGTGGCATGCCGAACATGCAGAACATGATGAAACAGGTGCAGAAGATGCAGGAGGCGATGGCGAAGGCCCAGGCAGAGCTTGAGAACAAGACCGTCGTGGGGGATGCGGGTGGAGGGATGGTGAAGGCGACGGTGAATGGAAAACAGATGCTGACGGCCCTCTCGATCGAACCGGACGTCATCGACAAAGAAGAGAAGGAGATCCTGGAAGACCTCATCGTGGCGGCGGTGAACCAGGGGATCGAGAAGGCCGCGGCCTTGGCGAAGGAAGAGATGAACAAGGCCACCGGGGGCATGCTCCCCAATCTCCCCGGCATGCCGGGACTGTGACAGATGATCCACACCGCGCAATCGATCGAGCAGCTCGCCGAGCATTTTTCGCAGCTTCCGGGCATCGGCAGGAAGACGGCGCACCGTCTTGCCATGTACGTCCTGAAGATGAGCCGCTCTGAAGTGGACGCGCTCGCCGATGCTCTGCGCATGGTGAAGGAAAAAGTGAGATACTGCTCCGAATGCTCCAACATCACAGAGTCCGACCCGTGCTCCATCTGCTCGAGCTCGAAACGTGAGCGGTCCATCATCTGCGTCGTCGAGGAACCCAACGATGTCATCGCCATCGAGAAGACGAACGACTTCAGGGGCCTGTACCACGTGCTGGGCGGGGCCCTGTCGCCGCTCGATGGCATCGGTCCTGAGGACCTTCGCATCCGGGAATTGCTGGAACGGATCGGGAAGGGTGGAGTGCAGGAGGTCATCCTGGCACTGAATCCCAACGTCGAGGGGGAAGCGACCACGTTATACGTGACGAGACTCCTGAAGCCGCTCGGAGTGAAAGTGACCCGCATCGCACGCGGCCTGCCTGTCGGTTCGGACCTCGAGTTCGCCGACGAGGCCACTCTCTCCAGGGCACTGGAAGGACGTGTCGAAGTCTGAGGGACAGTGTCCCCTCCGCAAAGTTGCCCGAGGCCCTTGCCGGAATGAGTGCTGTGACCATGCTCCGACGCAACATCAGCCATACCACAGTTCTTGCCGTCCTCGTCATCCTGTTCGGCTCGTGCTCGCTCTTCGACACGCGCGATCCCGAGGACCCCTCTGTTCTCCGCTCCACATTCGATCCGCCCATCGAGCCCCTTACCGTGCTGGACAACATGACCGCCGCATTCCGGGAGCTGAACGAGGTGAACTACCTTCGTTGCCTTTCGGACTCGCTGACCGGCGGACCGTTCGAGTTCTCTCCAACCCCTGAGGCCGCATCACGGTATGGCGTGTTCACGGACTGGATCAAACAGGACGAGCAGGAGTACTTCCTGAACATCCGGTCCCGTCTCCCCACGGGGAATGCCCTGTCGCTCACCTTCGGTACGCCGACGCTCCAGAGCCAGACCTCTGATTCCGCACAGGTGGAGGTCTCATACGACCTCGTGGCTCCGCACGGACAACAGTCCGTCCCGGACAGGGGGCGGGGCCGCGCGCAGTTCGTCCTTACGCTTGACCGGACGACCGGTTTCTGGGCCATCCGCCGGTGGACAGATTTTGCCGTCGATGCGGCGACCGCAAGCTGGAGCGACCTGAAAGGAGCATTCGGCCAATGAGACCCGTGCTCACGTCGACGCTCGTCGTGCTGATGCTGGGGGCCGGGGCGTGTAATCCGTTCGCACCGGGGCTTGACGATTCTCCAACGGGGCCGGGGTCGCTGCTGGGTGATCTGACGACGCTCGAGGGGGTCTTTCAGAACATCGCATACGCCTATACCTTCCGGGACACGACCATCTTCGGCCAGGCCCTCGACGACGAGTTCCAGTTCACGTACCGTGACTACGACATCGGCGCCGATATCACGTGGAACAGGGACGAGGAGATGCGCATCACGCGTGCACTCTTCGAGAATGTGCAGCAGCTGGAGCTTGTGTGGAACAACGTGCTCTCTCAATCGATCGATTCTGCCGCCGTGTTCGCTACTGTCAGCAGGAACTTCAATCTGACGGTGACGTACAATCCGAGCGACATCGAACGGGCTGACGGGTATGTCACCATGACGATGGTCCGGGGGTCGGCGGACGCGCCATGGCAGATCGTCCGGTGGAGGGACGAGTCCAACTTCTGACCGTTCCTTGAACGGTGCGGAAGGTCTCTGTATCTTGCAGCATCCGCACCACCACATTCTGAACAGACGGGCATCATGGCCATCGGATATCTCATTCGCGAAGGTTTTTCAGGCTTCAAACGGGCCAAACTGGCGATGTCCGCTGCGGTGTTCACCATCACCGTCTCTCTCCTTCTGCTGAGCCTCTTTTCCATCCTTTTCCTCAACGCAAACAGCATCGTCGAGAACATCAGGAACAGGGTCGAAATGGAGGCCTTCCTGGTCGAAGGGACGGCTGATGACGATATCGATTCCCTCAGGACCTTCATCGAGGCGCTCGATGGTGTCCAGGCCACGCGGTTCATTTCGAAAGACGAGGCCGCGCAGATCTTCCGGGAAGAGTTCGGGGAGGATATCAACAGAGTGCTTGCATTCAATCCGCTCCCTGCGTCGTTCCGGATCACGCTCGAGCCTGAGTATCGCGGCGTCGGCGCCGCCTCGGCGATTGCGGATACGATCGCGACATTCGCCCCGGTCGAGGAGGTTACCTTCCGTCGTGACCTGCTGGAGATGCTGGACAAAAAGGTGCAGACGTTCCTGGCCATCTCTCTCGGCGTCGGGTTCTTCATTCTCGTCGCATCCATCTTCCTCGTCGCAAACACCATCCGGCTCGCCATCTACTCGAAGCGCAAGATCATCCAGACCATGAAGCTCATCGGGGCGACACGGTCCTTCATCCGCTTTCCCTTTCTGCTCGAGGGGCTTGTCCAGGGCATCCTCGGCGGTGCGCTCGCCGCAGGCATCGTCTATGGTGTCTTCCACTACCTCGGTCAATGGCTCTCTTCTCAACTTCAGGAATTTGTCGAGGTGGAGATGTACGCATACGCCATCGTCGTGGTGGCCGGCGCATTCCTCGGACTTTTCGGGAGCATGCTTTCCATCCGCCGGTTCATCGGCGAGAGTGTGACGGCCTGACGCCGGACGTATTCTTTTCTGCTGGTCCCATCTCTTCTCTTTCCTCTGCGCGGCAGGCGCCGCCGCCCGTGTTGCATTTTCATCAATCGGTTCCTACAATGCCTCACCACACAGTCCCCTTTCCAGACACATCTCCAGCACATCCTTATGAGCCGAATCGTAGCATTCCTCCAGTCGTCCATCGGGAAAAAGATCACGATGAGCCTGACGGGGCTCTTCCTGTGCTTCTTCCTGGTCGAACATCTCGTGGGCAACCTTCTCCTGCTGAAAGGGGACGGCGGCGCCACCTATGATGCCTTTTCCGCGTTCATGGTGGGCAATCCGGTCATCCGGTTCATCGAGATCTTTCTCTTCCTCAGCATCGTTTGGCATGCGGTCAGCGCCTTCATCGTGTGGCGGGAGAACAAGGCCGCACGGCCGGAGAAGTACAGCAGATACAGGCTGAAGGACAATGCGCCGCTTTGGTCGAGGATCACGATGGTCACGGGGAGCTTCATCTTCATCTTCCTCGTCGTCCACATGCAGACGTTCTTCGTGCCGATCCGGCTTGGAGAGGAGCATCCATCGGGATATCTGATCGTCCGGGAGGCATTCTCGAACGGCGCGTACGTCGTCTTCTATGTCCTCGCGCTCATCCTTCTGGCCTATCATCTGCGCCACGGATTCCAGGCAGGCATGCAGACGCTCGGGCTCCGCAACAAGAAATTCACCGGTCTCATCGATCTCTTCGGGATCATCTTCTGGCTTATCATCCCGCTCGGATTCACCATCATTCCCATCTACTTCTACTTCTTCGATAATGCCGCCATGTCTGCGATGGCGATGGGGGTGCAGCCATGAAGCTCGACTCAAAGATACCGTCCGGCCCGATCCAGGAGAAATGGTCCACCCACCGCTTCAATCTGAAGCTTGTCAATCCTGCCAACAAGCGTAAGTACTCTGTCATCGTCGTTGGTACAGGCCTTGCCGGCGCCTCTGCCGCGGCATCGCTGGCCGAGCTGGGGTACGATGTACAGGTCTTCTCGTACCACGAATCACCCCGCCGTGCGCACAGCATCGCCGCGCAGGGGGGGATCAACGCCCCGAAGAACTACGCCAATGACGGCGACAGCGTCTACAGGCTGTTCTACGACACCGTTAAGGGCGGGGATTATCGAGCCCGTGAGGCGAATGTCTACAGGCTCGCGGAGGTGTCGGGGGCCATCATCGACCAGTGCGTCGCTCAGGGCGTGCCGTTCGCGAGGGACTATTCCGGCTATCTCGACAACCGGTCCTTTGGCGGCGCCCAGGTGTCCAGGACCTTCTACGCGCGCGGTCAG
This sequence comes from uncultured Ignavibacteriaceae bacterium, assembly GCA_964534125.1. GTDB lineage: Bacteria > Bacteroidota > Ignavibacteria > UBA10030 > UBA10030 > 2-02-FULL-55-14. Next base: position 13,227 of record CAZHOJ010000010.1, on the reverse strand, counting down.
ACGGGGCAGCAGCTCCTTCTGGGCGCATATTCCGCCCTGTCGCGCCAGATCAAGACGGGCAAGGTAAAGATGTATGAGCGGCGGGAGATGCTGGACCTGGTGGTCGTGGACGGGCAGGCGAGGGGTATCGTTGTGCGGAACATGGTGTCGGGGGCGCTGGAGTCGTACACGGCCAATGCGGTCGTGCTGGCCACCGGGGGCTACGGGAACGTCTTCTTCCTGTCCACCAACGCCAAAGCATGCAACGCGACGGCCTCGTGGCGCGCCTATAAAAGAGGAGCGGCCTTCGGGAATCCCTGTTTCACGCAGATCCATCCGACATGCATCCCGCAGAGCGGCCATTACCAGTCCAAGCTGACCCTGATGAGCGAAAGCCTGCGGAACGACGGACGCGTGTGGGTGCCGAAGAAGGCGGGTGACAAGCGCCGTCCGGAGGACATTCCGGAGAACGAGCGGGACTACTACCTCGAGCGCATCTATCCCTCCTTCGGAAACCTTGTCCCCCGCGACGTCGCGTCGCGCCGCGCCAAGGAGATGTGCGACAAGGGGCACGGTGTCGGCCCCACGGGGCTCGCGGTCTACCTCGACTTTGCGGACGCTATCAACCGGCTCGGCAAGAACGTCGTTGCGGAGAAGTATGGGAACCTCTTCGACATGTACAAGCAGATCACAGCCGAGAATCCCTACGAGACGCCGATGCGCATCTATCCGGCGGTGCACTATACAATGGGCGGGCTCTGGGTCGATTACAACCTGATGAGCACCATTCCGGGATTGTACGTCATCGGCGAAGCGAACTTTTCCGACCACGGTGCGAACCGTCTGGGTGCCAGCGCTCTGATGCAGGGCCTTGCGGACGGCTACTTCATCCTGCCGTACACCATCGGCGATTACCTTGCGTCCACCTCGTTCGCGAAGGTTGCCACGGACCACAAGGAGTTCGGTGCGGTGACGAAAGAGGTGCAATCGCGCGTCGACAAGCTGATGGGTGCGAACGGCACCACGACGGTCGACGAGTTCCATCGTGAGCTCGGCGCCATCATGTGGGACAACGTCGGCATGGCACGGAACAAAGCGGGGCTGAAGAAAGCGCTCGCCGAGATCCCGAAGCTTCGTGCGCGCTTCTGGAAGGATGTGAAGATCACGGGCGCGGCCAGCGACATGAACACCGAGCTCGAGAAGGCGGGACGTGTCGCCGATTTCATGGAGCTGGGCGAGCTGATGGCTCTGGATGCCCTTCATCGCGAGGAATCGTGCGGAGGCCACTTCCGGGAGGAGCATCAGACACCCGAAGGTGAAGCGAAGCGGAACGACAAGACGTTCACCTATGTGGCGACGTGGGAATACAAGGGGGAGAAAGCGGCACCGAAGCTGCACAAGGAACCGCTGAAGTTCGAGTACGCGAAACCATCACAGAGAAGCTATAAATAGCGACGCCTCTCGCCAAGGGTGCCAGGAACGCAAGGGGACGGAGGGAGAGTGTGAATCACCCGCCTCAGCTTTACGCCCTTGGTGATCCTGGCGAGAGTTCGCCTAGACAATCCAGGAGTGCCGGTCTATGAAGATCACGCTGAAGGTCTGGAGACAGCAGAACAAGGACGCACGGGGTCGGTTCGAGACATACATCGCGGACGACGTATCGCCTGATATGTCGTTCCTGGAGATGCTCGATGTCGTGAACACGAAGCTTGTGAAAGAAAACATCGAGCCGATCGTGTTCGATCACGACTGCCGCGAGGGCATCTGCGGGTCGTGCGGCATGATGATCAATGGCCGTGCACACGGACCCGGGAAGGGGATCGCCACCTGCCAGCTTCACATGCGCAGCTTCAAGGACGGGGACATCATCGTCCTGGAGCCCTGGCGGGCTGAGCCGTTCCCGGTCATCAAGGACCTGATGGTGGACCGGCGGTCGTTCGAGCGCATCATGCAGGCGGGGGGATACACGTCGGCCAAGACGGGTGGCGTGCCGGATGGCAACGCAATTCCCATCCCCAAGCCCGTAGCCGAGGAGGCGATGGATGCCGCCTCGTGCATCGGATGCGGAGCATGCGTGGCGGCCTGTCCGAACTCCTCCGCAATGCTGTTCGTCTCGGCGAAGGTCTCGCAGCTTGCCTTGCTCCCCCAGGGGGCCGTCGAGCGGAGCGAGCGGGTCTCCAACATGGTGGCACAGATGGACAAAGAAGGATTCGGCAACTGCTCGAACAACTACGCCTGCGAGGCGGAATGCCCGAAGGAGATCTCGGTGGTGCATATCGCCAGATTGAACCGGGAGTTCATCAGGGCGAAAGTGGTAGCGGAAGAGCAGTAGACAGTAGTCAGTCGACAGTCGTCAGATGCAAAGAGTCCCCGGTGAAGAGCTGGGGATTTTTTTTTGGATCGCCCCTTTTTGTCTTTGGTCTTTTAGCCTCCTCGTCTCAAGCGATGTAGTGTCGGGTGTGAAACGCCAGGCTGAGTGATACACTGAGTCAGTGTTTCATGTTGGTCCTGACTTGCTCCAAATGGAGCCGTTGGATATTATGAGGACGCTGAATGATCAATTGAGTGAGGGGGGAATGGCAGGACACTACGAGCTTGAAGACCGCCTTGAACGGTATGCCAAAGGAATACAATTGTTCGTGCGGACAGTGCCGGAGTGTCGGGAAAAGGTGGTGTATGGAAACCAACTGCTTCGTTCCTCAAGCTCTGCAGCAGCAAACTATCTTGAGGGAAACGAGGCCCTCACGAGAAAAGAAAAGATCCATCGCTTTGGGATCTCTCGCAGAGAGTGCAAGGAGTCACGCCTTTTCCTCAGGCTCTTGCGGGATTGCGGAGGAGATGAGACCGAACGGCTCAGATTGGAGAACGAAGCGGGAGAACTTTCGTCGATCCTGACAGGCATACTGAGGAAATTTGGGGTGTAAGGAGCGCGGGGGGACAAAGACCAAATACCAAAGACAAAATGGAAAACCCCGCCGGGGATATCCCTGACGGGGTCTTCCATGTACAGCTTGGTAGATCAGGCTTACTTCAGCATGATCATCTTCTTCACGGAGGAGAAGGTGCCGGACTGCAGGCGGTAGATGTACATGCCGCTGGCGACCTGTGCTCCTCTGCTGTCGGTGGCATTCCAGGTGACCTTGAAGTTGCCGGCAGGGAACTCACCCTGCGCGATCGTGTTCACAAGCTCACCGGAGATGGTGTAGACCGACAGAACGACCGTTCCGGCCTCGGGCAGCGAGAAGTTGATCGTCGTGCTCGGGTTGAACGGGTTCGGGTAGTTCTGACCGAGAGCATACGCTGTCGGCAGACCCTCGAGCTGCTCGACGGTCATCGTTGCCAATGGCACATCGAGGAGTGCGCCGAGGTTCCCGGCATGGTCCACGCTGCGGATCTGGTAGTAGGATGCCGTTCCGGAGGAGGCCGCGGCGTCCAGATACGTGCGGGCCGTCACTTCCGCCAGCGGTGCGCCGGGCGTGAAGGTCTTCGTGGTCCCGCGGTAGATGAGGTACTTCGCGATGTCCTGGTCCTCAGGATTCGGCTTCCAGGTCAGCGTCGCACCATTGGTGCCGACGTTGATGGAGGTCTCCACCACGCGCAGCGGCGGGAGGTTGTCCACCGAATAGCCTGTGAACGGCTGCGAGGCATAGACCGCAGCGTTGTCCTTCGCGTAGCCGACGATCTTGAAGCTGACCGTGCCTGCTCCTGCTGCCGAGGAATCCTTCAGCGTCTCTGCGATGTAGGAATACATCGCGAAATTGGACGCCGGGACCGCTGCGACATATGTCCATACCAGCCCGCTGACCGAATACTGCTGGCCGACTTCGCCGGTCTGGAACATCTCGGTGTAGCTCTTCACCGGGATGACCTTCGTGCCGATCTGCGGGTCCTCACGCCACACGCCGTAGTTCGCGACGCGGTTGTAAGATGCTGCTTCGGCCGGGAACTTGTTCCACACCACCTGGACACGCTTGCCCTGGTCGCCAGGAACGTCTTTCACCGAAGCGATCTCAGCCGCACCATTGCCGAGCTTCAGCTGCTCGTACGATGCTTCGAGAAGCTGGCGCACGTAGCCGGGATTGTGGACACCACCGCTTCCGTCGTTTGTGACGAAGTAGTAGTTGTACGAAGCGGCTGCCTGGACGGGCGTCAGATTATTCGATGCCAATGACCACACCTTCGGCTCACCCGGGAGGAGGCTGGCCGTCGGCGAGTTAAGAGGCAGGTTCGCCTTGATGGAATCCAGGAGGACCTGGACATGTTCCTTGGATACCTCGACGAATGCGGTCACGTCAGCAACCGTGCCGCCATGGCAGCCTTCGGCGCCCGAGCAGCCCATGTTGTTGACCCACGTTCCGTTGACGTCGGTCCAGGAGATCTTCCACGTGTGTCCGCCGACCTTGTTCAGAAGTGTGTCAGGACTGACGAACGTGGGGTCGAAATCGGGTGTCGGCGCCATGTGGCACTTCACGCAACGCTCCTCGATCTCGCTGTGTGCGGAGTTCGAGAACTTGTAGCCTGGGATCTGCCAGCCGGAGAAATTCCCAACGCCACCGAAGAACTGGTTCTCGAGGGACATCGGAGGAACGTTGACGCCCTGCAGGACCTGTCCCTGATGCGAGTGGTGCAGGCCGCGGCTGCCGCTGACGCGTGTCGTGTGACAGCCCGTGCATGCATCAGCAACGGTCTTGCGATACAGTTGATGTTCCATGCCGGTGTTGTCGTGCGGGTCGTGGCATGACACGCAGCCAATCCCCTCGACGTCCGCGTATATCGTGCCGCCGGTGTAGGTCTTCTTCGGGTACGTCTTTGCGCCTATCATCTCCTCGACGAAGCCCTGTCCCGTGTGGCACATACCGCAGGATCCGCCTGTGCGGTTCATGTGGTTCATCGCATCCGGGATCTCATGGTTCGCGATCGAGTGGCGCGAATACTCCCACGAATATCCCTTCGGATGCCGGTCGCTCGAGGCGTGGCATGGTGCGCACGGGTCGGACGAATGCTTCTTGCCCATGAGGGCAGGGTTCCCGGTCTTCACATGCTCGCCCGCCGGACCGTGGCAGCTTTCGCACTGGATACCCATAATGCCCAACAGCGTGAGGAGCGAATCGTTGCCATGAGCGGCATTCGTATCAGCGACAGTAAGAAGCGAATCCCATACGCCGGTGCCATTGTGCGGAATGTGGAAGCCCATCGGCGTAGCAAACTCGTCATAGCCATCGTTCACGCCGAAGCCGGCCGTGCTGGCTGTATGACAGCGCATGCAATAGTCCGCAAAATGTCCGCCTACCTCGTTGATGCGGTTCGTCACTGCGACCTGGTGATTGGTCGTCTTGAATCCCGCGAACTGGCCGCCGTTCTGGTTATGGCACGGTGCGCAGTTGAAGGGCGAATAGTCGCCGGTCGAGGTGCGGAATGCACCGACGCCGACGAACTTCGCCGCCGTGATCGTGACGGTCTGAGCGGAGGTTGTCCCCTTCGCCGTGCCGGCACTGTCGGCATTCGCTGTCATGCTGACAACGTATGTTCCGACCACATCGGGAACGAAGTACACGACCTTCTTCGCCGTCCCGCTGGTCACCGTGTCCATGATGCTGGCATCGGTGAGCGTCGATGTTCCCGGCTTCGAGGTGAATGTCCATGTCGCCGAAGTGGTGTTCAGCAGATAGCCGTCGCGATAGTCGTAATCAGCAACGCCTTCGACCACGACGGCTTTGAGTACGATCCTTGCACCGATACCGACGTTGGTGATGCCATGCGTCGGTTGTCCTCCGTTCGCTGCTTTGGCCCTGTCCGTAATACCGAGCACAACGATCTTGCCAGCAAGTTGTGCCTGCACAGGTTCAGCAACAACGACGAGGAGGGCGAGGACCGCTACAAAACAGTAGAAGATGGTTCTCATAGATCCTCCTGAATCATCAGGTGTTTTTTTTCGCCTCCGGGCCAACTAGTACAACTGGTGGGCGCCAGCCGGGAGGCAGGTGGGAACCCATTGTTGAGGGTTTCAGCATATTCTACGCAATTGTCATGCCTCCCGGCGACAAGCTCAAGAGCGAACCCGAGTGGGAAAATGCCACGTTTTCAGGCATTTCTGAGGTCACTCCCTATCCTGATTCCAAGAATCAGGAGGCATGTGGGAAGGCATTTCGCAGGTCCAATAACTGAAAACAACGCAAAAACGACCGAATTCAGCCCGTTTCCATTCCAGAATGAGCGACATCAGCAGGTGTGTAGGAGCGTCTGTCTCCCGCTCGAAGACCTGGTCTGATCACGGATTAGAGTCTGCTATCCATACTTCCGTCCGTCAAAGCCTCGACGCATCTATCCTGGGACGATCTCGGACCTCACAAGTCTCCGCGTACATAATCTCTCCGCATCAACCGGCGTCATTGCTATACGGATCTCCGGTCACGTTCGGCGGCTGTTCCGACAGGTGAGTGTTATCGAGAGAGCAGTTCATTCCAGCATCAAAGCCTTCCGAATGGACCATGGGTGAGCATTCATGGCGCAGCGATCACCGTGCGCTGAACAGTGCGAATTGAAATTCGGTCGGCTTAGTTGTAACTTGCTTAAATGCTTCGCAAGTCATTGATATTACTAAGTTTAGCCCTTCTTCCGCTCCTCCTCGTCTCACAGGAATCGAAGGAGAATGCGGATTTCAAGCTCGCCCTGAACCTCTACAACGACGGTTTCTACGACCTTGCCCTGGAGCAATTCAGGCAGTTCGTTTCCTTCTATCCCAACACACAGCAGGGGATAGAGGCCCGGTACTACCTCGGACTGTCTCAGTTCGCCCTTGAGCGGTCCGACGAAGCCCGCCTGACATTCCAGAATTTTGCACTCTCCTATACCGACCATCCGAGGGCGCCTGAGGCATGGCAAAAGGTGGCCGAATCATATCTCAGGGAGGGGAACAAGAAAGAGGCCGCGTCGGCTTATGAGCGTATCAGGACCTTCCACCCCAGGTCCCGACTCGCATCAGAAGCTCTCGAGCGTTCGGCCCGACTGTTCGACGAGATCGGGGACGCCGAGAATGCCATCCGCATCCTCAGGATCCTGACGCAGGAATACTCCTCCGCCGGACTGTATGCTGCGAACCTCCGCCTGGCCGAGCTGTATGCCGAAAGGGATCAGCCCGACGCAGCGATGACGGAGGTTCGGAAGGTGATCGAGGGGTCGCAGGAGGCCAGGTTCAGGGGGCCTGCGCTCTACCTTCAGGCCCGACTGATGCTGCGGCGGGGAAGATCTCCGGAGGCCCGTGCGACCCTGCTGGACATTCAGAAGAACTATAAGACCTCGCCTGCCTACCACGATGCGCTGTTCGCGCTGGCAGACCTTTCGATGGCGGAGGGGGACCTGACGCAAGCCATGCAAGCATGGCGAGAGATCTCGACTGACTCGAAGGCCTCATCCACCCTCCGTCAGCGAGCCTCGTACGAACTGGCCCAGGCATTGCAGTCGTCGATGGATATTGAGGGCGCGTTCGATGCATACCAGCAGGCCCTGGTATTGCAGGGCCCGCTCTCTGCGTCAGCCTCCTACCGGGCCGGGCGCATAAAAGAAATGAGCGGGGATACTGTCACAGCAGCCCGGCTGTATGCTGATGCGGCAGCCGACACAACCCCAACCCCGGACCGGCTCGATCGCCTCATCGGAGGAGTCCGAGCCGGACGATGGACGCATCGGGCGGACCTCGTCAGGACAAATGCCGAACAGATCATTCGCCAGTTTGAAAGCGACGAAGCCGTTCCCCGCGTTCTCCTGCTGTGGGCCGATGATGAGCTGCATGTGCAGAGCGATGCAGAACGCGCGGAGGAATTGTACCGGCGTGCTCTCCGCCATAGCAGAGGAGGCCATACCGAGGACGGGGCGCTCCTGGGTATCGCCCGATGTCTGGCGAAGCAGGGATATCCGGAACGGGCTGTGGAGGCATACGATGACCTGCTGCAGCGGTTCCCGGCCAGCACCATCCGCGGCGATGCTGTTGCAGAGCGCGACCTGCTGCAGACCTACACGCTGAAGGACCGGGATTCGGGAACGGAGCAGCTAGCCTTCCTGCTGGGGGATGTGATCGGTGAGCAGCAAGCCTCGACGCTTGCCTTCCGCCTCGCGGAGATCTCGTTCCTTCAGTTGAAGAACTTCACGCTTGCCCGGGACCAGTACCGCCGGGCGCTCGATGGAGGGCTCCCCGCCGAGAATCGTCCCGTTGCACTGTTCCATCTTGGTCAGTCGCTTGTCTCTCTGTATGCGTCTCCCACGGGCTTGCGTCAGGCCACACAACGGACCGATGCCATCGACGCCTTCGAAACGCTGATACGGGAGCACCCGGGACATCCGCTGGTGCGCGAAGCATTCGTGGAGATCGTCCACCTGACGGCAGCGGATGCGAACGATATTTCCAGGCTGGAGGCGCTGGCCGTACGGGCGGATTCATTGCGCCTGGACGGTCCGACAGCATTGCGGGTGAAGAAGGTGCTTGCTGATAGAGCGGCGCACCTCGGCGCTGCAGCGCGTGCCCTGGAATGGTATGGGGAGGCATTCCAGGGGAGTAGGGAAGCTTCGGACCGGGGGGAATTGCTGTATCGAAGCGGATATCTCCTCTCACGCTCCGGGGCTGCAGACACTGCAACAGGGCTCCTCTCGGCAGGCTTCTTCGACAACGGGCCGCATCCGTTCGTGGCGCAGGCCGGGCTGGAACTAGCCCTGCTTCAGGCACGCAAGGGGAATGCAGAAGCGGTGAAGGCGATCTCCGACCGTCTGACCGGCTCGTTCGGCTATGCGGTCGATGCACGGGAATTACTCCTGCGCACTGCCGAGGCACAACAGGCCGCCGGACGACCGCGTGAGTCGCTGCTATCGTTCAGTGCATACCGTGCAGCGGTCGAGTCGGATCCGTTCCGGCCCCAGCTGGTCCCGACAGCGGTCGTCGTGTCGATGGCCCGTTCTGCCCGCGATGCAGGAGGATCGGCGCGAGCGCTTCAGCTGTTCGGCGAGGTCATCGCCCGCGGAGCCGAGCCGGACATCCTTCTCGAATCCTGGTATGCTGTCGCGGCATTGTCCGAATCGCACGGCGACCTGGCCCGCGCATCGTCGGCCATGAACGAAGCTTCTCGCATCGCTGCGTCGGGGGGAGGGGATGTTACGGGAGTCTCCCTGCAGAGCGCAGACCTGCTGTTCCGCACCGAGCAGTATCAGCAGGCTCTCGACAAGTACAGGAATGTCCAGGCGCAGACGAAATCGGACTCTCTCCGGACGGCGCTCGAAGCGCGCATCATCGTATGCTATTTCCGCCTGAACAATCTTGCCGAAGCCGACAAGCGGGCGACGGCTTTCGTCCGGGCCAATCCACGCGCTGCACGGGAGGCGGCCACATTCGAGTTCGAGAGGGGTATGCACCATACCCGACAGGGACGGCCGGACCAGGCCCGGAAGCGGTTCGATCTGATCGTCCGCGACTATCCGCAAGATCCGCTCGTGCCCGAGGCCCTGTACTGGCTCGGTCGGCTCTACGAGCTTGGCGAACAGCCCGACAGCGCCGGCATGGTCTACGACAGCCTGCTCCGGCGCTACCCCGACGCAGATATCGTCCCTCGGGTGGAGCTCAGCCTGGGCAATGTATACTACGCACTCGAACGATGGGACGAAGCTGTGCGGCTGTACCGGCGGATCCTCGACGACCGGAAACGCGCGCCCGATCTTGTGCAGTTCGCGATGAACAACCTGATCCTGACCTATAAGGAGCTGACGCTGTACGACGGGGCGCTCCAGCTCACGCGTGAATACATCACATTGTTTCCGGACGACCCGGACCTCATCAATAAACGGATAGACATCGGCGTCCTGTATCAGAAGCTGGGATACTATGAGCAGTCCGTGGTTCATCTGCAGGACCTGCTGCTGACGGCACCGTCGGAGTACGAGGCCGAGCTTCGGTACTACATCGGCGAGGCGTACTATTATAAGGCCGAATATCAGCAGGCCATCCTTGAGTTCCTCAAGGTTCCGTATCTTGTCGCACGCCAGGGTCCCATCGACTGGATATCGACGTCATACTACATGGCCGGGCAATCGTATGAGAAGCTCTCGCGGTTCGACCAGGCCATTGCGATGTACCAGCAGATCATCGACCGAAAAGGGATAGACGCGCAGTTCAAGACGGCAGCGCAGCGCGAAATTGACAGAGTGAAAGCTTTGGTAGGTCAGAGAGACTAAGCAGTATGCAGTAGGCACGTTGCCGGCAGGCAAATGTCTGAGAAAAGATGTCTCTGATCTTCGCCTGCCTGTACCTGCTTACTGCATAGTCTCCATCGGTGAGCATGTGACATCATAGTGATCAGCGACAGCCCATGGGCTATATTTTTGAATCCGAAATAGACCAGATCATCCACACCGTTCGGGGACAGACGATCGGGGAGGATGAGTCCATCACGCTGCGGGATATGCTGCTGTCGCCCGTCCATCCGGCGCTGAAGGCGTATTTCCGCGCTGAAGTGGCCGATATCCTCGAGCGCGAACGGCAGGGAGAGGTCAGGTCGAAGCGGTTCCCGTATGCCCACCCGGAGGTGGTGAGCCTCCAGCACCAGATAGACCTGCTGCTCATCCATCATTATCAATTCACGCAGGACGAGTTCAGCGCCATCCTCGACGAGGCTGTCCACTTCCAGTTCAACTATCTGTGCCGGCCGCAGTTCACGCTGATGGAGTACATCATCGGAGACAGGCGGCGCGTGCTGGTCTCGGATGTGATCAGGAAGCTCGGCCGTTGCGTCGAATACGAGTACTTCCCCGAACTTATCAGGCGGTACTGTGAAGACCATGGGCTGGCGGAGATCACCTATGAGGAGTTCCGGTCGCTGCTCACGCGCATCGACACGGAGGTCGTCTCGCGCCATGACGCAGAGGAGCTCGCGGCCATGACGCGGGGACTCATCTCTTTCGTCGACTTCGGACGCGCAACACCGCACGACGACCACAACCAGCCGACGCTTCCCACGAACGCCGCCATTGTCTTCTACGAGGACAAGGGGCTGGAAAACGTGAAGGTTCGGCTGGAGGAGGAGAGGGATGCGAAGGGGAAGGACCTGATGACGCTCGCAGAGCTGAAGGACGTTCTCCGGGAGGTCTGGTCGGACCTGGTGAACGGTGAGCCCACGGGGGTCGGGGCAAGCCAGGCAACAATGACGACGACCGTCGAAGAGAGTTCTGAGCAGGGTCAGACAGACCCTGTGACCGATGAGCAAATCCTGCCGTCGGATCCTGCCGATCCTTTACAGGCCCCCGGATCATTTGCTCTCGATGAAGCGCTGGACGGATCCGGGAGTGTCCCCGCCTCGCATTTGCCGGACCTGCACGACCTGTTCGGGAAGAAGGATGTGAAGCGGTTCGTAAAGACCATCTTCCGGAAGGACGACAAGGAGTTCCGGGAGGTCCTGGACCGGATAAACGAGTTCACCGAGTGGGACGAAGCCTCACACTACCTCGACCAGGTGTTCGTAGCGCAGGACGTTGACCCGTTCTCGAAGGAGGCGGTGGAGTTTACGGATAAGATCTACGCTCGGTTTTATCCGGCATAGATCATTGGATACCCGGAAAACCGGCAGAGGGCATAGGGCATGGGGCGGAGAGCATGGGGAAGAGGGGAGAGTGGATATACTGAGTTGTTGCGATTGAAATGGATTTTGGCTACTACGGAGATTCAGAAGAGGGGGAGATTCTTATGGCCAAGTTCAGATTCCAGGATCTTGAGATATGGAGCGACTCCATTTCTCTCTGCGATGAGTTCTTTGATATTGCGGATGTTCTCGAGGACCGAAAATGGTTCAGGTTCGCAGATCAGATTCGCTTTGCTGCGCTGAGCATGCCGAACAATATCGCCGAAGGATCCGGCTCGGACACGGGGGCAGAGTTCTCTCGATTCCTGGGATATTCTCGCCGATCGGCATTCGAAAATGCCAACATGTCATATTTTCTTCATCGCCGAGGTATCATTGCCATTGAGAAGCGTGATGATCTGCTTGCTCAATGTGACAGCTTATCGCGTCGAATTGCAGTATTTCAGAAGAATCTTCGAAGCTAACGGTTGACCGGACGGCGCGTGCGACGCGTCGACAATTTCTAAACTCAGGTGTAGGACTCTATGCCCTCTGCCCTAAGCCCTCTGCTTCTCCCATGAAATTCATTGACGAAGTCTCCATCCGCATCAAGGCCGGCGACGGCGGCAACGGAGCTATCAGCTTCCATCGGGAAAAGTACGTCCCGAAAGGAGGACCGGACGGCGGCAATGGCGGACGTGGCGGCAGCGTCATCATCCGGGGGGACCGGCAGCTGAACACACTGCTCGACCTCAAGTACCGGCATGAGTACATCGCGCAGCCGGGCGTGCCTGGGATGAACAAGGGCATGGACGGCAAAGCGGGGAAGGACCTCGTGATCCGGGTGCCGCTTGGGACCGTCATTCGGATCGTCGGGCACAAGCGGAAGCTGGTGGACATCGTCGAGGACGGCCAGGACTACATCATCGCCCAGGGAGGCCGCGGGGGACGGGGGAACCGGAACTTCGCGACGCCGACAAACCAGGCCCCGCGCTTCGCCGAGCCGGGAACGCCGGGAGAGAAGAAGGAGATCCACCTCGAGCTGAAACTGCTGGCCGATGTCGGGCTTGTCGGATTTCCGAACGCAGGCAAGTCGACGCTCATCTCCGTGATCTCGGCCGCAAAGCCGAAGATCGCGGACTACCCGTTCACAACGCTCACGCCGAACCTGGGAATGGTACGGTACAAAGAAGGGAAGAGCTTCGTCGTGGCAGACATCCCGGGCATCATCGAGGGAGCGCATGAGGGGAAGGGGCTCGGCATGCAGTTCCTCCGGCATATCGAACGCACAGGTGTCCTCGTCTTCCTTATAGAATCCCTTTCTGAAGACCCGCTCACGGATTTCGAGCTGCTCAGGCACGAACTGGAGTCGTTCAGTCCACGCATGGCGAAAAAGAAGAAGATCGTCGCCATCACGAAGATGGACCTGCTTCCTCCCGATGAAAAGAAGAAGGCAGGAAAGATCCGCTTTGGCCGGGGAGTGGGGATCTATCCGATCTCGGCGGTATCGGGTGAAGGATTAGAGGACCTGCTGGATGGGATATGGGGGAAGATCGGGAAGAGCAGGAAGTAGAGAGTAGGAAGTAGGAAGTAGAGAGTAGGTGACGAGTGCCAACACATCGTGTACACCATTCTGTGCCAAGACATCGTGTACATC
>CAZHOJ010000009.1:0-136540 GCA_964534125.1 uncultured Ignavibacteriaceae bacterium | reverse complement strand
TGCACCCTCCGTATTACCGCGGCTGCTGGCACGGAGTTAGCCGGTGCTTATTCATTAGGTACCGTCATAATCTTCCCTAATAAAAGGAGTTTACACACCGAAATGCGTCATCCTCCACGCGGCGTTGCTGCATCAGAGTTTCCTCCATTGTGCAATATTCCTCACTGCTGCCTCCCGTAGGAGTCTGGACCGTGTCTCAGTTCCAGTGTGGCTGATCGTCCTCTCAGACCAGCTACCCATCGTCGGCTTGGAGGGCCGTTACCCCGCCAACTACCTAATGGGACGCAGGTTCATCCTAAGGCGTCTTTCGACATTTAACAACATCATCATGCGATGCCGCTGCATTATTGGGTATTAGCCCAGATTTCTCTGAGTTATTCCCATCCCTAGGGCAGATTACCTACGTGTTACTCACCCTTGCGCCGGTTTACTCATGGTGCAAGCACCATTTTCTCCCAAGACTTGCATGTGTTAGGCACGCCGCCAGCGTTCGTCCTGAGCCAGGATCAAACTCTCCGTTGTAAATTGTTTTCTCAACGTTTTGTCTGATCTCTGATTCTTTTGAGTATCAAAGAAGCAGGTATTAAAACCCAGCTTGATTGACTTGAAGCCGTACACACTTTTTCAAAGAACACATTCCAAAATGTGCGATTTGGGCACATTTTGGCCCAGTCAATTTAGACGGGCTTTAAGTATACCACTTAATAGTTCAGATGTCAATAGATTTCGGTGGGAGCGAAAACATTTTTTTGTGCCAACCGGGAGCTATAATCCGCCCTCCGGACTGACACATCCCCCTCAATGGAAGAATCTGGAAGCGGGCCTCTCAGGCCCTCTGCTTCAGGATCTCAGACCGTACCTGCTTCTCCAAACGAAGGTGCTCTTCTGCTGAGATCTTGAACTTGTCCCGCATCCCCTCGAGCCGGTCGCCGTCCTCCGGAGTGATCGATCCATCACGCCATGCTTCCATGATGGCCTCCAGATACACCTCCAGCTGGACCTCCTGCTCGAGACCAGCGTGCTCTTCTGAGCCGATGGCCATTGACTCCTGGAGCACATCCAGGATCGCCTGTTCATCCTCGCTCAAAGAGCCGTCTTTCCAGGCGATTTTCAGCACTTTTGCGTATGCCTGAAGGCCAACCATTTTTGCCTGGTGCGCAGCCTGGTCCTTCAGTTTCGCTTCAAGTTGCTTCCGTGCCTCAATATCCCTCTTCTTCCTCTCCTCCTCCTCTGCTGCCCTCCTCCCGGCCTCTTCCTTCTTCATCTTCTCTATCTGAGCGGCCATCTTCTTGGCCTCAGCTTCGACCTTTTTCCTCGCCTCTACCTCCGCAAGCATCGAAGCCTCCTCAGCCTTCTTTCTCGCCTGCTCCTCAGCCTTCCTGAGAGCCTCCTCTTCCTCTCTTCGCCTCTTTTCCTCGGCCTCGCGCCGTGCAGCCTCCTCCTCGGCAGCCTTGTTCATCTCCTCCTCGACCTTCGGAGGCTCCTCAACCACCGCTGTCTCCGCTGTCTGCTCAGAAACCTCGCCCGCCGCTGCCTTTTTCTTCTGCTCGAGGATCTTACGCTTGAGCTCTTCTACTTTCTTTCGCTGTTCTTCGATGTCAGTCATACGGGTCGTGCAGATCAGTGTCGGTGAGCTATCGGTTTTTCACCAGAAATCGAATATATTCTTTTCCGAAAGGAATGTCAACCTGCAATCTCGGCTTGCCGGCTTGATTGACCCCCTCTTCGTTGGTAGCTTTGTCAATCCTCACTGATTTAGGAGAGACGCATGGAACAGAACGAAACACCCTCCCCGTCCCCTGAAACCGGCAGTGCCTCCGACGCTTCGTTCGGAACGCTGCTGACGAACGTCTTTGCCAGCCCCCGCGAGGCCTTCGATTCCATCGCATCCGGTGAGGTGAAGCACATGCGCTGGGTCGCCCCCTTTCTGGTTACGCTCCTGTTGATGCTGGGCGGACTGTACCTGATGACCTCGAATCCGACGTTCAGTCAGCAGATGCAGGATGCTCAGATGGCAGGATTCCAGAAGCAGGTCGACGAGGGCGCGATGACGCAGGCGCAGGCGGACCAGATCGCCGACCAGATGGGAGCAAACCAGGGGATGATCATGATCTTCGGCTCGATCGCAGGATCGGTCTTTGTCCTCCTTTATTATGTCGTCGGTGCCCTTTTCCTCTGGCTGGCAGCCAAGTTCATCCTGAAGGCAGAGGCACCATTTGGGAAATATCTTGAGATCTACGGCCTCTCCAGCTGGATCGGTGTCATCGGTGGCATCCTCACGCTCATGCTCATGGTGGGGATGGATACGATGTACGCCTCCGCCAGCGCCGCACTTGCCGTCCTGTCAGAGTACGATCCGGTGAACACGACCCATAAAATCCTCAAATCGCTCGATGTGTTCGCCGCATGGCAGGCAGTGGTCGCCGGCATCGGACTCAGTGCCGTCGCGAAGAAGGAGAACGGCCCGGGCATCGGCATCGCCCTGGCACTGTGGGTCGTGTGGATAGGAGTCTCAGTGGGCCTTGGCCTGGCCCGGTAACTACTTCAACCGTCGCTGACGGCCTTCGAACGGAACCAGGAGCGCGTCGCGAAGATGGTGCTCATCGCACCGCCCGCGACGCGCCCCTGCATCCGCCCCGTGGATCACCCGCGCTCACGCAGCAGGCTGCGGATCTCACGGAGTTCGACCTCCACCCTGTCCATCTGCTCGTTGTGTTGTGCCCATACCTCGCTTCGTCTCACAGTCTGGCGCTCCGCCATCTGACCGGCCCGGACGACCTTGTCCATGAACAGGCCGAACAACCACACGCCGATGAATCCGAGCGGGACGAGGGCCACGACGAGCGTGTAGAGCCGCGGTACGCCGAAGAAGACCATCAGCTTGTCGCTGGCCGTGATGATGAGGAGCGTGAAGTTGACGACCGTCAGGAAGGACTGCCCCAGATCGAACCGGTACTTCTGCGCAAAGAAGAATTCCCTCCAGCGTGCAAGCGTTTGACGTGTCCCGTGTTCCATGCGTACCTCCGCCAGAAAATGGAACATCCCACGACGCACGCTGCGGCGTGCCGATCGCGGGATGCAATGTGCACCGGACCTGACGGATGCGGTCAGGTCATCGGTAAGTATATCCGAATAGTGGTCCCCTTCCCTATCTCGCTGTCGATCTCGATCTTCCCCTGATGATCGTCGATGACCTTCTTGACGATAGCCATCCCGAGGCCTGTTCCATGCTTCTTCCCATGCGTCACGAACGGCTCGAAGATCCGCTTCTTCACCTCCTCAGGCATACCCGTCCCCGAATCAGTGAACTCGATCTTGACGAACCCGTTCTCTTCGACAGTGGAGACCGTCAGGGATCCGCCCTCGGGCATGGCATCGCGGGCATTGCTGGCGATGTTGTAGAACACGCGGACGACCTTGTCCTGGTCCATCTTCATCTTCCCCTTGAACTCCACTTTCCGTACCAGGCTCACGTTGTTCTTTTCGAGGTCGGACGAGATGAAGTTGAGAACACTGTCCATCACCTCGCCGAAATCGAGCTCCACGATGTTCATCGAGCTGACCCCGCGAGTGAAATCCAGGATCTCCTGCGTCATGTTGACGAACCGGTCGACCTGGTGGATCATCTCATCCGCGAGCTTCGCCGCGTCCTCGTTCCCCGACTTCCGTTTCATGACCTGTGCATAGACGCGCAGGGTTCCCATCGGGTTCTTGATGTCATGGATGATTGCGCTGGCCATTCGACCGACTGCCGAGAGCCGCTCGTTCGCGACCATTTCCTGGGCCAAGCGGGCATTCTCGACCGCAATGGAGGCATGCGTCGAAAAAGCGGCGATGAACTCCTCGTCCTCGCCCGTGAAGATGCCGTCGTTCTTGTTGATAAGCTGGAAGACCCCGATGATCTTGTCGTCCTTGTTCTTCATCGGCATGCAGAGCATGCTCCGGGTCCTGTATCCCGTCTTCTTGTCAAAATCCGGATTGAACCGGTCGTCCTCATAGACGTCGGGGATGTTCACGGTCTCTCCCGTCTCTGCCACTACCCCCGCGATCCCCTTGCCGATTGGAAGACGTATCTCTGCCATGTTCTCGCCCTGGAGGACCTTCGACCAGAGCTCCTTCTTGATGTCGTCCACGAGATAGACGGTTCCCCTGTCGGCATCGAGGCTCGTCGCTGCCGCATCCAGAATGAGGGTCAGCAGTTTGCCGAGGTCGATCGTTGTGTTGATGTTCTTCGACGCCTCGATGAGCAGATGCTGGCGCTGCATCTGTGATTCGATGCTCCGGCGCTGGTCTTCGAGCTTCGAGACGACATTGTCGTTGGCCTTCCGAAGACGCGCACCCAGTTCTTTGAGCAGGTTGAAGGACACCGAGCTGTCGGAGCGAAGGATGCTCTCGAACTCCTCCCCTTTGAGGACAAGCACGACGGCGTTCGTCACGGCACGGACACGGGCCGAGCGGATCCGTCCATTGATCGCGGCAAGCTCGCCGAAGATTTCTCCCGGTCCGAGCGCGTTCAGTAGGGTCTCTTCGCCATAGCTCGTCATACGGGTGACGTGTACCGTGCCTTCTTCGATGATGAAGACGCGGTCCCCTTCGGTCTTCTCATCGATCAGCACCGCTCCCGGGTCGTGCCGTTCCTCCTCGGCTATCGATGCATACCGTTCCAGAAGTTCAGGGGGAACGCCCTGAAAGAGGGAGGATGCTTCCAGCCGCCGTATCTTATCTTTGAGGTCAGACATGTGGAGGTATGCGCAGGGTCATATCGGAAAAGTATACCAAGATTCGTTTCGGTAGTCAAGGAACCGCCAACGGCAGTTCATTTCTGCACCTGGGAATCTCGGAATCATTCCTCGGACTCAGGAGCCCTTATGAACGGCGCAAGAAACACAGCATTCGCAAGGATCCTGCTTGTCCCGTACCAATAGGCCCGGAATGTCTGATTGTCGGCCAGGAGGATGACCGTTCCACGCCCCTTCGGTGCGACCGCAATCGCTGCTTTGCCGCTGATACGTTCGACCGTGCGCGGATGCAGGTATCCACTGACGAGAGGGTCCCGGCCATACAGCACCGGTGTGATCGCTCTTCTCGCCGATGGGGCGAAAGCGTATGGCGTCGACTTGAACAGGTGCAGCGCTTCGGAATTCACTCCGAACAGCAGTGGATGGGTTGCGTCGATCAAGGCCGAGACGACCGCTCCCGGAACACGGCGCGCACCCTGCATCTGGCTCTCCTCTCCATAGAGAACGACGGTGTTCGTATCCCGGCGATCCGCCCCCTCCTCCGCGAGCTTCACCTGAGCAAGCTTGTTCCTCACCACCCATGCCGCCGCCTGCTCGAGCGCAATGAGCGTATTTCCCTCTTCCACCCATTCCAAGAGACTCCGGACCTGCTGAGAATCGAGATCACCGTACCTGCCGGCAGGCATGATAACGACAGACACCTCATGCAGTGTCCGCCGTCCGATCGACCGGGGATCGAGGAGCGTCACTGTCCGATGATACCGATGGTCGAGCAGGTGCCATATCTCCCCGGCATCCGTGGGCGACACGCCATCCCCCGCCAGGAGCGCAATCCGCGGAGATTCCAGGACGTGAACGTTCGGAGAGCCGAGGTCGATCCCCATCGGCGAACGTCCGGTGACAATCCCGAACACCCGCACTCCATCCTCGCTCCTCACCTCTTCCATGACTTCCCTGATGACCTCAGGCGAGACCTTCTGCATCCCGACCGGCACAATGACCGCACCGCGATGGAAGGATCGCTCACCTTCGGTTGTGATCACTTTGATTTCTTCGAAGGCCATGCGCGGGACAATGTCCCGATCGAACAGCCGGCCCAGCGCTTTCGGGGCAAAGTACTCTGACCAGCTGAGCACGTAGAAAGGAACGTTTCCCGGTAATGGAGGCTGTGCCGCCAGACGTTCGGGGTCGAACGGCTCCCCCAAGGCGTCGCGGTCCACCCCCTGCAGTTCCGCATACGGAAGACCGAACGCCAGCGGCAAGGACCAGGCCGACACATCGTAGAAGAGGCTGTCCTGAAACGAGGTCCGCCGCTCGAACAGCGAGGTGATGAGCCGATACTGCACCTGCTCGACCGGAACAATGAACGCTTCACCCGCACGGAATGCGGCCGATCCTGCTGTGATGTTCTTTCTGGTGCGGAAAACGTTGATGGCATGCTCATGCAGGATCCCCGCGAGGGCTTCGGTCCGTGCCATGTCCGATCCGGTTCCGAACACATATGCCTTCGTGCGTGACCGCCCCGCAAGGGTCAGGCCGGTGCGCGCCATCTCACGCTGGTGGTTCAGAAGCTCCATGCGGAGATGCACAGCGGCCCGCAGCGTCGAGAAGGATGTTGTCACCTGGTTGCGGATCGCGAAGGGAAACGTCATCTCACCGCCGGGAACCGTTCGCGTGTGCCCCCTGACAGACGCCTGCTCGAAGAGGATCCCCACACCGCCGGTGATGTCGGGATAGGACGATCCCTTCCCGATGTAGAAATCGTCGAACGATTCGCCGGAGTAGTACAACGACCCGATGGAGTCGAGAGCCTGCGCATGGAAGGCCGCGATGCGTGTGGTAAGGTCGCCGACCGTGTGGGGAACGAGCGGATTGTTCCGTGACGGGATCCCGGGCTGGAAGAAGAATGTCGACGACGAGCCCATCTCGTGATGGTCCGTGAGCAGATTCGGCCGCCATGCATAGTATTGCCGGATACGGGCCCGACTTTCGGGATGCTGCAATGGCATCCAGTCGCGGTTCAGGTCGAACCAGTAGTGGTTCGTCCTTCCTCCGGGCCATGGTTCATTGTGCTCACGCGATGAGGGTGACGGGTCGAGCACGCTTCCCTTGTTGGCGTTCACCCAGCTTGCGAACCTGTTGAGACCATCGGGATTGATGGAAGGATTGAAGAGCACGACGGCGTCACGCAGGGCTGATGTAACCCATGGGTCCTTCGACGCCGCCAAATAGTACGCGACGAGAACGGACGCATTGCTGCCGCTTGCCTCGTTCCCATGCACGGAGTATCCCATCCATACAACGACCGGCATCGTGGAGACATCGCCGGCGGACGCGACAGAGGGATCGCTCAAGGCGAGGTGAGCTTCCTGGATCTGACCGAGACGGGCATGGTTCCCGGGGTCGGTGATAACAGCCAGAAGGATCTCACGCGACTCATGGCTCTTCCCCATGGGAAGGACCTTGATCCTCTCTGAGACCCGCCCAAGTTCCTTGATGTATGCATGGACCTGCTCGGGCTGAAGATGCCACTCCCCGACCTGGAAACCGAAGAACGATTCCGGTGTGGGAACGGAGGGATCGTACTCGCCGTCGGACGGAAGATAGTACGACAGCGTTGGGCCCTGTTGCGCGACGAGAATGACGGGTGAAAAGATGAGAAGAAGGTGGAAAGCGAATCGGCCCATGGGCTCCTCCGGATCAGCGGGTATAGCGTGCGAGAACGTCCCTAATCGCAGCGAATGCATATGAACGATGACTGATGCGGTTCTTTTCTTCCTGGCTCAGCTCCGCATATGTGCGTGTGAATCCATCGGGCATAAAGATGGGATCATACCCGAACCCGTTCGTTCCGCGTGGCGACTCGGTCACGTGTCCCGAGCACTGTCCATGCGTCAGCTCCTGGATGCCCGGAGCGATGAGGGCAAGGCATGCGACGAAGCGAGCGTTGCGACGGCGGCGTGCGACACCACGCATCTCGTGCAAGAGCTTCTGATTGTTGAGGCCGTCGGTCGCGCCCGGGCCTGCATACCGTGCGGAGCGGACCCCGGGCCTGCCGTTCAGATAGAATACTTCGAGGCCGGAATCGTCCGCAAGTGCAGGAAAGCTCGTGAGGCGATGCACTTCCCTCGCCTTCGTGAGCGCATTCTCCTCGAAGGTCATGCCGTCTTCAGCTATCGGCCCGAGATGGTCGAACTCGTCGAGGCCGCGCACCGTGACGGGAAGGCCCTGCAGAAAATAGCGAAGCTCGCTGAGCTTATGATGATTGCGTGATGCAAGGATAAGCGTATGTATCATTGGTACCTGGTGCGTTGAGTTGCGGAACGGATGAACGAAGAATGTCAGGAGACGAGTTCGCCGATGGCCTGCTCAATGCGATCGACGGGTACAAGCTGAATGGAACCGTCGCTCTTCAGCGATCGCATGTTCGATCGCGGTACCACGATGCGGGCGAAGCCCAGCTTTGCTGCTTCCTGGACCCGTTTCTCAATGTGTCCGATAGTCCTGATCTCCCCCCCGAGCCCGATCTCCCCGACGGCGACCGTCGAATCCTGCACCGGAACATCACGGAGACTCGACACGATAGAGGCTGCGATCGCCAGGTCGATGGCAGGTTCGTCGATGCGAATGCCCCCCGCAATATTGACGAAGACGTCCTGCGATCCGAGCATCAGGCCTGCCCGTTTCTCGAGCACGGCAAGCAGCAGAGAGAGGCGCCGATAGTCGACGCCCGTCGTGTTCCGCTGCGGCGTCCCGTAGGTGGCCGATGATACCAGTGCCTGCACTTCGAGCAGGATGGGACGCGTCCCCTCCATACTTGCCACGACCGTCGAGCCCGATGTATGGGCGTGGCGCTCAGACAGAAAGACAGCAGACGGATTGGCCACTTCGCGGAGGCCGTTCTCGTGCATCTCGAAGATGCCGATCTCGTTCGTCGACCCGAACCGGTTCTTCAGCGCCCGCAGGATCCTGTATGCATAATGTGCCTCGCCTTCGAACTGCAGGACGCAGTCCACCATATGCTCCACCACCTTCGGGCCGGCAATCATGCCTTCTTTCGTGACATGCCCGACCACGAACACAGCGATCCCCTTCGTCTTTGCCGCTCTCAGTAGGAGGGCGGTCGACTCCCGCACCTGGCTGACGCTTCCGGGAGCGCTCTCCAAGCCGGGCCTGTACATCGTCTGGATCGAATCTATGACGAGGACATCAGGGGATTGCCGGTCGAGGATGTCAAGAATGAGGTCGAGATTGGTCTCTGCGAGCAGCAGCACATGCTTGCCAGACTTCTGGTGAAGCCGTTCTGCTCTGAGCTTGATCTGACTGACGGATTCTTCGCCCGTCACGTACAGGACCGCCTGATCCTTGAGCGAAAGGGCCACCTGCATCATGAGGGTGGATTTCCCGATCCCCGGGTCTCCTCCGAGAAGCAGCAGGGATCCCGGGACCAAACCTCCGCCGAGGACACGGTCGAGCTCTGCTATGCCTGAGCGGACCCGGGGGACAGCATCCTTGCTCACATCATCGAGGGAGACAGGTTCGAGCGAGGCGGGAAGCCGGCCCTTGCGGGCGGCCCGTGCCGGGGCCTGGATCTCCTCGACGAACGTGTTCCACTCCGAGCAATTGGGACACTTGCCGGCCCATCTCGGCGAGACATAACCGCACGACTGGCAGACATATGTGGTCTGGTTCTTTGCCATGGCTCCGGTATCACGTTCAACGCTGCGTAAAGCTGCTCAATATAGCATGGGTGGCGGCGACATACAATGGAGATGGGGATCTCCATGCCACCCCAAAAAAAAAGCCCCGCGCTGAACGCGGGGCTGAACGATCGTGTTACGCCGGTGGGTCAGAGCTTTGCCCAGCGCTCCTTCGCCTTCCGGATGACATCGGACATCGGGTAGTCTTTCACGACCTTCTCATAGCCGGCCTTCGCCTTCTCCTTGTTCCCCATCCGCTCGTCGCATTGTGCCAGCATGTACTGCGCATGAGCTTTCTTCTCAGAGCTCTTGTAGGCAAGAACCTTCGCGAATGACTCAGCCGCCTCATTGTAGCGGCGCTTCTGGAAGTTCGCTTCACCGATCCAGTAGACACAATTGTCCTCAAGGTCCGGCGCCACACCCTGGCTCAGCATCGCTGTCCATCCGGCGATGGCCTCGTCGTACCGGCGGGCATTAAATGCACGGAGCGCATCTTCATACGTGGAAATGGACATCGGCTCGACTGGTGCCGTCTCAGCGGGCTCGGCGGGGGCTTCAGCCATCTCCGGTGCGCCCTCTTCGAGGGGACGGGCCATGAGGGCGGCTTCGAGACTGTCAGCACGGTCCCTGACCGTCTGGACCTTCGACTCGCTCTCGGCGACCATCGTGTTGAGCGTCCGGTTATCCTGTTCCAGTTTCACGAGGCGCTGCTTGAGGGTCGTGTTCTCCGTCCGCAGTTCCTCGATCTGCCGTTCGTACACCTGCAACTGACCGGTCTGCGCGGGCTGGGCCTGAGCAGGCTCCGGCTTCGTCTCTTCCGGCGCGGCACCGATGAAGGAGGTCAGTGCATCTGCATCTGCATCTTCTTCGACGACTGCTTCCTCCTCTCCAAGGGCCTGTTCCTCGCCGAGAGGCTGTCCTTCTTCATTGTACGCTTCCTCCTCCATAGCTTCTTCCGATCCGCCGCAGCCGGTGAGGGCAAAACCAAAGACTACGGTCAGAAGAAGAAGCCATTTCCAACCGCTTCGGTTACGTGAGTAGCCCATAGTGCCTCCGATAGTTGGCAATGAGTGAAATATCTTTGCTTTCGGGTCCCGCTGCGTTTCCACCGCACACGTCATCTCCGGAACATGCCCCGAGTTCGAAAGATTTCTCTCCCGGAGTCAAGTCCGTCGCAGGTAATGTATTTGGGGCTAACTTATTAAACCCATGGTTGAAAGTCAAGCTTCTAAGCCTTTGACTTCTCGATTTCACGGGCCTGCACGATGCAGTCGGCCATCCGATCTGCGACCCAAAGCAGCAGTTCATCCGGAACGCCGTCAGGAGTCGTTGATTTCGGGCGCATATCACACAGTTCGTTCACATAGTCCACCGAGACATAGGAAGCGTCGAAGACCTGCGCGAACTCAGATGAGAAGAAATCGAGGCGACAGATATCTGCGATCGTTCGTATGGCATCACGGAGTTCATGCAATCCGAACTTCCTTTCTTCGTCTGCTGTGACCAACTCATAGACATGGGTCTGATCATCCCACCAGCAGAGAGCCGTCTCTCCAAAAGCATAGAAGATCCGGAACCATGCTCTCGACTTGCCAAGGTACGCCGGCGAGATCCTCCGTTGCAGAAGGTATTTGTCCTTGTCGTAGGTCATGCGATGACGATCAATGTCCTTCACCGTTCTCGCATCCATGAAGACCCCTGTCCCCCCACCGGTCGTATTCGCCGGCTTGATCACGAACGGGCTCCCGAGGTACGCAACATCGTCCGGCGGGAGCACGAGCTCCGGCTCTGATGCATACGCGGACAGGATGATCGTGTGGGGCACATGGATACCATGCGTGATGAACTCGAGATGCATTGTCGCTTTGTCTGCTGCACGCCGGGAGTCATCGGTCGGATTGACGAAGACCACATGGCCAGGCCTGCCCGAACGATGCTCCTTCAGCAGGAAGGAGGCGAGCGTCCGGAACGCATCATGCTCGTCCGATGCCCGGTCGAAGAACCATCGGATGTGTAACGATCCGTCGAGGACGCCGCGCGTCACCTGTTCGACGTTCTGTTCGGTGATCTCGAGCAGGTCGAGACCATGCCGGGTGCACGCCTCCCTCATGGCCGCGACGAAAGGTTCATCATACCTCCACGTCCAGGCGATGCTCAGGTCAGCGATCCGCTGCATTCCGTGTTCATTCATGCTCATAGGAACGGTGTCTGGTTGTAAGTCGGAACCATCTTCAATATATTTCTTTTTTATGTTGAAACAGCCTTTCATCCTCCTGATCGCCCTCGGGACCGCCCTTGCCGGATGCGGGCCATCCCTGGACACTGCCTCCGGGCGGCCCGGAGAAGCTGTTTCCGGCCGACACCTCAGTCAGCAGACCCTGACACAACAGCGCATCCTCGGCCACTTTATCGAGGGCGCATCGCTCGATGCCCAAGGAAAGTTCGCTGAAGCGATCCTGGAATACCAGGAGGTCCTCCGCCTTGATCCCGACAACGCAGCAGCGATGTACGCGCTCTCGAAGGACTTTACGGAGCTGAACAAGCATGCCCGCGCCAGCGAGTATGCGCGGGAAGCGGTCGCCCGGGATTCAATGAACATCGCCTACCGGGACCAGCTTGCACAGGTCTACGTGAACGCTTTCCAGCGCGACCTTGCTATCCGCGAGTATGAGGCCATCCTGCGTATCGATTCCCTTCAGAACCGCTCCCTCTACAGCCTTGCGAATCTTCTTCAGACGCAGCAACCGCTGAGGGCGCTCGAGCTGTACGAGAAGCTGATGGACCGTGAGGGCGAGACCTGGGAACTGCTCCTGCAGACGGCGGAGATCCATAGCACTCTGGGCAGATACGACGAAGCGGTCTCTGACTTCGAGGCAATGCTCCGGCTGGACCCGAGCAATGACGCACTCAAACGGCAGCTCGCGGAGACCTACAGTAAGGCAGGCCGGAATGACGATGCGCTCGCATTGCTCGAATCGATGCACGATGTGCGGCCCGATGACGCGGATGTCTCGCTGGTGCTCGCCGAGATGTATCTCGAACGCGGGGATACGCAGCGGGCCCTTGTTCTCTTCCGGTCGATCGTCTCTCGTCCCGACCTCCACCCCGAAGTGCGCGTACGCATCGGTGTCTCATTGTTCAGCCAGTCAGAACGTGACACCGCCCTGGGCATCGCCGCCAGGGAGGTATTCCAGAAGGCCCGGGACGAACAGCCGCTCGATTGGCGGCCGCATTGGTACCTCGGCGCGATCGCGCTCAACGCCGGGCAGGATTCGGTCGCTGCTGCCTCATTCTCCAGGGTGACAGAGCTCGAACCGCGGAACGGCGACGCCTGGTGGTTCCTGGGATCCATCTACTTCGAGCGGGGGGACTATGAGAATGTCTTCACATCCATGTACCGTGCCCGTCAGACGCTCCCCAATGACTTCAGGGTCTACCTGCTGCTGGGCCTCGCGCATTCGCAGTCCGGCGAACCTGAGGATGCAGCGATCGAGCTCCGGAAGGCCCACAGGCTGAATCCGAACGACGTCAATGTGCTCAGCTCTCTGGCGTTGACGCTCGATGGGCTGGACCAGTTCTCGGAATCAGACAGCCTCTACGAAAAGGCCCTGCGGATCGACTCGACCAATGCGCTCGTCCTGAACAACTACAGCTACAGCCTTTCGGAACGCGGGTTGCAGCTCGAACGTGCCCTCAGTATGGCGACGATGGCCGTTGCCGCCGACCCGGACAATTCATCGTACCTCGACACAATCGGCTGGATCCATTTCAAGCTTGGGAATTACGAGGAGGCGCGTCGCTACATCGAGGAGGCTGTCGCGACCGGGGATGCAAGCCCGGTCGTCCTTGAGCATCTTGGGGACGTCTACGAGAAACTTGGACAGCCCGATAAAGCGCGCGAGCAATGGCAGAGGGCATACGACCGGGACCCGTCCAAACTCTCGCTGAAGCAGAAGCTCGGGATCATCGACCAATGAGACACGGCGCCCCACAACCCTTCTCCCTTCTCTTGCTCGGGACCCTTCTGCTCTCTGGTGCCGGCTGTTCGACGGCACCGGCAGTGCGCGTGGGGTCGATGACCGTCTCCTTCGATGAGGTGGTCGCCCAGGCAGACAGGCGCGAAGAAACGCTCCGCTCGCTCCGGGGCGAAGGGAACATTCAGATCGAATCCCCCTCGTTCTCGCAATCGGCAGCATTCACGGTCACATTGCTCCGCCCTGACTCTCTGGAACTTGAAATCAAGGGGCCTTTCGGTATCACCGTCGCCCAGGCACTCGTCACCCGCGAGGAATTCCAGCTGTACAATATCCTGCAGAACAGGCTGTACACGGGGAGGACGTCCCCTGAGAACCTCGAGAAGGCACTCCGCGTGCCCCTGACGTTCGACGACATCCTTTCCCTCTTCACAGGAGGAACGGTACTGAGAGCGGATCGGCAAGCTGTCTATACCACGTCAGCGGACGGTCCGGATGCCGTGTTCCTCTTCCCTGACGGGGGTCAGCGACGCCGCTATGTGGTGGACCCGGCGACGAAGGACATCCGGAAGGTACAGTTACTCAGCGACGCCGGCGCTCCCATTGGTGAGCAGTCATTCTCCTCCTTCGAGACCGATGGAAATGTGACCTATCCCCGCAGGATCTCGCTCACCCAGCATAAGGACCGGCGGCGTGTGACGCTCTTCTACGAATCCGTGAATTGGAATGTGGTCTCACCATCCTCGTTCACGTTCTCTGTTCCCCGAAATGCGGAACGGGTGGAGCTCGAATGAGAAAAGCCATTCTCTGCATACTGTCGCTCCTGCTCGCCGGCCCGCTCGTTCACGCGCAAAGGACCAACGAACTGCAGAAGCGCGAGAACGAGCTCCAGAAGCTCCGCTCAGAGATCGACGCTTTCGAAAAAAAGCTCAGCGAGAGCGTCCGGCGGGAGCGCTCCACGCTCCAGCGCATTGACGACCTCGAGCAGCAGTCAACGCTCCTCCGGAAACTCATCCGCCAGCTGAAGGACCAGGAAGCGAAGATCACGAAAGAGATCGCGGGTGCACGTTCCTCGATAGGGAAGCTCGAAGACCAACTGGCGGAACTGACCAGCCACTACGCCGGGTGGGTGCGCTCGGTCTACAAGAACGGCCGCGTGTACGACCTCGAGATACTCTTCTCTTCCAAATCGCTCAACCAATTCTACATCCGCCTCGAGTATATGAAGAAGTTCTCCGATCAGCGCGTCCGCGACCTCACGGAGATCCTTTCCAAGAAGACGATCCTCGAGACCAAGAACAGGGACCTGCAGGCCAAGCTGCAACGCGAACGGGCTGTCTTGAACGAGAAGACCCGGGAAGAGACACGTCTGACACGGTCATATGCGGAGCGGAAGAACACGCTCCAGCGGGTACGGCGAGACAAGCGTTCCTACCAGCAGGAGCTGACGAAGCGTACTGCCGCCATCAAGAAGGTCGAGCAGCTCATTGCGGCCCTCATCGAACAGGAGCGGATACGGAAGGAACGGGAGGCGGACGAGCGTCGCAGAGCTCTGGCGGACCGCAGCGCCCCGACGGCAAGCAGATCATTCCCCAACCTGCCAAGCACATCGGCCGGTCCGGCTGTCGCATTCTCGAAGCGCAAGGGACGTCTGCGCTGGCCTGTCGCATCGGGGCAGGTGCAGACGAAATTCGGGACGGTCACGCATCCCATCCTGAAGACAAAGACAGAGAACTCCGGGATCGACATCGCCACCAGGGCCGGGTCACCCGTCTACGCGGTCGCTGACGGAGAGGTCTCTCTCCTTTCATTCATTCCGGGATTCGGAAATGTGCTGATCGTCAATCACTACGATGGCTACCGTACGGTCTACGCGCATATGGCGGACATTACGGTCGCCGAGGACCAGAAAGTGGTCGAAGGCATGGAGATAGGCCGAAGCGGCGAGACCGTGTCCGGCTCCATGCTGCACTTCGAGATCTGGCATGAAAAGGTGAAGCAGAATCCCGAAAGCTGGCTGGCAAAACGATAGCCGAACGGGCACGTATGGAACGCAGGGAAACAACAGTCGTCGAGACAGCCCCCGAAAAGAAGCAGTCGGTCGTCCGAAAACAACAGGAATTCGGCTGGACGCTCGTCTCGGCACAGGACGATACGAAGCTGACAGGCGGACAATCGCGCAAGCAGGTGAAACTGCTGTTCACGCGGACGGCGTCGGATGATTGGATCAAGGACATGAACCTGCTCCAGAAGGAACTGGAGGACCATGACAAGAGCGTCAAGTTCGGCACCGACAAGCTCGTGCTCATTGGTGACAAGCCCTCCTCATCGCTTCCGGTACCGATTCTGATCGTCATCGCTTTTGCCGGATACCTCGCGGGATGGATCGTTCTCGACATGGTCGGCGGCATCATCATGGGGCCGGTGGCGGCCGCAGGTTCATGGCTCTTCTTCCGGCAACGTGCAAAGAGACTCATCGAACAGCACACGACCCGGCGGAAGAAAGCCACAGAGGCATTCCTGAACAAACGGCGCGAGATCCTCGCTCGTGTCAGGCTCCACGCAGCATCCCGACATTGACTTCGGCATTGGTCCCACAGCCATCCTGCGAATGAGGGACCGAAGAATAATGGCAGAGCCTGACCGGGTAGGTCAGGCTCTTCTCATTTCCGAATGGGGATGCAGCGAACGATGGATGGTCAGGAAGAGCCTGGCGGGATGTCTCCCTCTTTTCCGTAGACAAGGGCGAGGATCATCCCCAGCAGGATGTACTTCACGATGCCGTAGAGGAACCACTGCAGCGCCATCGAATACGGGATAGCAAAGGACATGTATGTCCCGTACGCCATACCGACGCTCATCATGAGACCTACGATAACGCCGAACCGGAGGCCTTCGATCATCCCCTTCCCCGTGTAGCCCTTGGCGAAGATCCAGGAAAGACACACGGCGACGATGAGCGAGATGACCCAACTGATCCACGTCAGGTCCATCATGTCAGGGCGCCAGATGTCCTTGACGGCCTCGTACTGTGATCCCATCAGGACGCCATGAATCACCATATCGAGGACGGTATTCGCCACAAACACAGCTCCGGCAGCAAGCAGCAGCTTCTTCATAACAACCTCCCGTAGTGGATGAAATGATGAAGCGGAACGTCAGGCATGAGCCAAAGCTAGCGAATCCGTTGTGCACACTCAAGCGCATGTCGCCCCCTACCTTTGTTTTGCCCCGGATTCTGGGTATTTTAGGGTTGCGAGTCCGCCACACGTATTTGTTCTTCATTCTCCCTTGTTCGATATCCGTTGGTCTCGGGGTGTAGCTCAGCCCGGTTTAGAGCGCCTGCTTTGGGAGCAGGAAGTCGGAGGTTCGAATCCTCTCACCCCGACAGATCCAAGTACAACGAGCAGGGAACATGCAAAAGATGGGCAGAATGCCCACGGAATAAGCCCGCGTGATGATTGCGCGGGTTTGTTGCTTTCAGGACAGCAAGTTTTCTCCCCTTCGTGCATCTTCTTAGTATGAACCCGCCGGCACGAACACGATGAGATCAGACGCTGAGATCATCCAGCTTCTGAGATCTAACGATCCCGATGCCTTCGTGGCCCTGTATGAACGATACAAACAGGACGTATTCCATTATGCCTACCATATTCTCATGGACAGGGACCTTGCCGCCGAGGCCGCCCAGGAGACGTTCACGAAAGCGTTGACGGGCCTCGGTGGCCTGCAGCACCCCGACCGGGCCAAGGCCTGGCTGATGACGATCGCCAGGAATGTGGCATATGGCCTAACACGCAAGCAGAAATCCCTGAGATTGTCCGACGATGAGGTCTGGGTATCGGACTCTCCGTTCGATCAGTATGAGGTCACCGAGCGACAGCAACTGGTTCGTCATTATCTCGCTCAGCTGAAGCCCGAATATCGCGAAGCGCTGACGCTCGTCGAGTACGAGGGACTCTCGTATGCCGAGATCGCAGAGCGCACCTCCTCCAGTATCAGCGCCGTGCAATCCCGCATTTTTCGCGCGCGCCGTGCGCTCGCCGCAAAGCTTGCACCGTTCGTGAAAGAGAGGAACGCATCATGACCTGCGCCGAATTCCAGTCAGATATTTCCCGGCTTCTTGACAATGAACTGCCGGACGAGAGACAGGTTGCCACGTTCTCCCATCTCACCGCATGCGCATCCTGCCGGGAATTCTTCAAATCGTCCCGGTTCATCCGTAGACATCTTGATGACCTTCCTGTGTATCCGACAGACCTGGACATTCGAATCCAAACGGCAGCAGCCCGGCACCGGAGAACTGCCGCACATCCTCCGTCACATTCTCATCGCAGAGCTTTTCTCGGTCGATCGGTCCGGGTTCCTCTTCCTGCCGTAGCTGCCATCCTTCTCGCGCTGGGGACGAGCCTGTTCTTCGCCGTCGATGCCGCAACGACAGCACGGCCGCAGGAGGAGAGGGTCATCTATGTTCCGACCCTTCCCGAAGTGGAGGTCGAGGCAGCCATTGCAACGACAACGACCAACATGAGGTGATACGATGAATACTCTTTTTGCTTCTCTTATAGTGGCCGCGTGCATCCTCCCACGGCAGGTCCATGCCTATCCCGATTGTTCGGGCATCATGCCGGCTCCCGATGATACGACCGTGGCGGCATTCGATGTACCCCCGAAACCCCTCGCGCAGGCACCCGTCTCATACCCGGATGCCGCGAAAAAGGACCAGATCGAAGGGACCGTCATCGTGATGGTGACCATCGACACAGGGGGCAAAGTGTCTGATGTATCTGTGAAGAAGAGCGTCCGCGATGATCTCGACCAGGCCGCGCTGGCCAGCGCGCGCGCATGGACCTTCGAACCCGCACAGCGCGACGGAAAGCCGGTGAAGGCGACGGTCGCTATACCCTTCAAATTCAGATTGGATGGCAACAAGAGCAAACAGGAGCCAGGAGACAAGGCATCAGAGGACGGCACTCCCAAGCTGATAAAGAGGGTTGATCCATACTATCCTGAGAGAGCGGTCGAGGCCAAAGTGGAGGGGACAGTCTTCGTCGAGATGACCATCGATGCCGAAGGGAATGTCATAGACGCACGCGTCATCAAAGGCCACGAACTGCTCAACGAAGCAGCTGTGTCGACCGTTCGGAAATGGAAATTCGAGGCCACCGGAAAGGAAAAGGCAACGGTGGTAGCGCCGATCAAGTTCATACTCTCAAAGGACAAGTAGGGCTCCCCCGCCTTCCGCATGGAGCACACGAGCTGGGGGGACAGCATGTCCCGACTCGTGTGCTTCCTGCGATAGTCATCCCCGACGCGGCACTTCTTGATACAAGCATAACATTCCGCCTTTCGGAATCTCATCTCTTCATCGTATGTTCCATTCATGAGAACACTCGGCCTCCTGCTCCTTGTCCTGCTTCCCATCGATGATGACGATCTGTACCTCCGCCAAGGCGATGCCCTGTATGCCGATTTCAGGACCCGGGATGCGATCGCCCTGTACACCAGGGCATATCACGCAGATCCACATGACTACCATACCCTCGTTCGGCTGTCACGTGCCTGGAGTGACATCGGCCGCCTCTCGCTGCGCGCATCGGATTCATCGGAGACATACTATCGGACAGCCCTTCAGTATGCGCAGGAACTTATCGCCGCCCATCCGGACAGTGCGACATCATGGTTCATGCTTGCATTATGCCATGGCAGCCTGACCCCCTTCAAGTCTCTTCCAGAGAAGCTGGACATCGCCCAGGACGTCGAAAGGAACCTTCTGCGTTCGCTGGAGATCGATCCTTCGTACTCGATGTCTCACGTACTCCTCGGGATCTACTGTCGGGGTGTGTCGCGGCTCAGCTGGGTGGAACGGACGATCGTGAACGGGATACTTGGACGTGCGATCTATGGAACGCTGGAGGATTCTGAGCGACACCTGCTGGAAGCACTGAGGCTCGATCCCAGAAACAGCTTCGCGCACTATGAGATGTACGGGACGCTACGATCCATGGGACGACAAGATGAATCCCTCGATGCGTTGCGAAAGGTCATCAGTCTTTCGCCAACAAACGAGAGGGAGAGGCATCAATACAAGGATGCTCAGCGACGGCTGGATCGGGCCCTGGCGGACGACATTCCGGGCTGACCTCTCCCCCCTCCCACTTCCTGCCGATCTCGACAGCTTCTCACAGGCAGGTCACCATCCAACCTGCCGTGTACAGCTCTCACTGCATCTCGTCCGCATGCGCTCATACGAGCACATATCCATGCTCTTGATGATTCTCTTGCGTACGTTGAAGGGACACTGAGAGAGGCGGGAATGAGACTCTTTGTCTGTCTGCTGCTGCTTGCGGGGACAACCGGGCTAAGGGCACAATCGACAGCCGAAGACAGCAGCAGCTTCGCAATCGGATACTGGAACGATAATGTACTGTTTGAGGGCACTCTCAACCGGCTCTTCGGGGCCCGCACATTCCCCGGGGAGGACGATTTCCAGACTGCCAACTTCTGGGGACGGATCTCCCGGACCTCCGGGATGACGGCTCATCACATCGATCTTTACCTGAACATCGTCACCTCGAAGGCCAATCTGGTGCGGTTCGACCTCCTCACGGCGCGCTGGCTGACCGAGGTGCGAAAACCGGGATGGGAAGGACGGTTCGGTTTCGGCGTGATGCTCGCCGGAAATTTCGGCGGCCAACTTCTCCAGGATGCTTACCATGCCGGATCCGGCATCGATCGGATCAGCCTCCCATACTATCGCACAATGCTCGTCCATGCCGCCGCATACGGGTCTGTGAGGACGCCGTTCGTTTCGGCGCGTGACGTGAGCCTGAGCGGCATCGTGAGCGCTTCGTTCCTGACCGGCAGTGGTCCCAGCTATGCTGAGGGAGGCACGAGCATCGCCGTGCATCCGGCTTCAGCGCCTGGTCTTCGTGCGCGCATGCATGCCGGCTTTGTCTCCTTCTACAAGGCCCCGGCGTTGTATGCTCCGATGTTCGGGACGGGATTTATGACAGGGTATATGATCTCTCTGAACGTCCTCTCCTCCTCATGGCTCTCTGTGTGGCATACGTACAATCAATATGGAAGGGACAAGAAACACTTCGGTATCGCTGTGGGCACATATCCTGTTCGGATCATCGATGACGTCCGGTTCCCCTGAAATTGAAAGGCCCTCCCGTTTTCGGAAGGGCCTCGTCACACATATGCGCCACACCTCCTCAAGCAGTCCGTGAGATCTTCTCCTCCTTGAGAAACTCCTGCACCAATCGGTCATCCGCCAGCGCAGCCTCCATCCGCTTCAGCGCCTCTTTGATGTCGGCCGCCGAAGAGACATAGGACAGCCGGATATATTCCTGATCCTCCTCCTTCAGGCGCGCACCGAAACACTGCTGTCCGAGCACGGCCACTCCTGCTTTGTAGAGGAAGAACTGCTGGAGGTCGCGTGAGCTCCGGAATCCCTTCTGCCTGCACACGTCCGTGACGTTGGGGTACGCATAGAACGCCCCGGCCGGCTTGTGGCAGCGGAATCCCGGGATGCGGTTCAGCCCCTCGATGACAAGGTCACGGTTCGCCCGGAAATCCTCGACCATCCCAACCACATAGTCCTGTGGACCGATGATCGCCTCCATCGCTGCGTGCTGTGTGAACGTCGCCGTGCAGGAATTCGAGTTCGTCATCAGTTTCGTCATGTACCCTGCCATCTTCTTCGGCATCACGCCATACCCTACCCTCCACCCTGTCATAGCGTATGTTTTCGAATGTCCGTCCAGAATGATCGTGCGCTCCTTCATGCCGGGGAACTGGATGATGCTCTCGAATGCCGCATCGTAGACCATCCGGTTGTAGATCTCATCGGAGAGGACCCAGAGGTCGTGCTTCCTGGCGAGGTCTGCGACCACTTCGAGGTCCTTCTTCGGGATCACCCCCCCGGTGGGATTGTGAGGCGAGTTCACAATGATCAGGCGCGTCCGGTCCGTGATCTTCGAGCGAAGCTCTTCCACGTCAAAGCTGAACTTCTTGTCCTCGCGCAACCGGAGCGGAACGGCCTTCGCGCCCGTGAAGCTGATCATCGATTCATAGATCGGATACCCCGGATTGGGATAGATCGCTTCGTCCCCCGGCTCCAGGATTGCGAGGGCGGCAAAGAAGATGACCGGCTTGCCGCCCGGGACGACCACGACCTCTTCCGGTGTGAAGCTGATCCTCCGTCGCTCGCTGATGTCCTTCGCAATGACCGCGCGGAACTCTGCGATCCCCTGCGACGCACTGTAATGCGTCAGGTCCTTGTCCAGCGCCTTCTTTGCCGCTTCCTTGATATTGGGCGCGGTCGCACAGGCAGGCTCTCCGATGGAGAGGGCGACGATATTCTTTCCCTTCGCCCTGAGCTCGTTCACCTGCGCCAGCACTTCGAAGGCGGTCTCTGTCCCCAGATCGTCCAACCGTGATGAGTATTTCATAATGTCACCTCATGCCTTTGCGCTCAGCAACGCGAGCGCCTTATGAGCGATGTGTTCTGCGCTGACCTCGAACTCCTTGATCAGCTCCCACGGAGCACCGGACTCTCCGAAACGGTCATTGACGCCGATGGAGGCAGTCACGACCTTCGTCGTGCGGAGCTCGGGTGATTCTGTGATGACCCGGCAGACCCGGTCCGCCAGACCGCCGATCTGATGTTCTTCCGCGGTCACGATGACCGATGTCTCCAGCCCGGCGCGAATGATGGCCTCACGGTCGAGCGGCTTCACTGTGTGCATGTTGACGACGCGCGTCTCGATCCCCTTCTCCTCCTTCAGGATGATCGCTGCACGCATCGCTTCAGGAACCATCGGTCCGCATGCGATGATCGCGAGGGCCTCTTTCTCGTTCCCGTAGTCGGATGCCAGGACGGTCTCGAACGACGATGCGAACGAACCCTTCCGTCCCCGGAACCGGATGACGTTGGCTTTCCCGAACACCATCGGCGTCGACTCGTCTGTGACGATCGGCGTCGCTTCCCGCGCAA
Source organism: uncultured Ignavibacteriaceae bacterium (assembly GCA_964534125.1). Lineage (GTDB taxonomy): Bacteria > Bacteroidota > Ignavibacteria > UBA10030 > UBA10030 > 2-02-FULL-55-14. The sequence goes on along the minus strand of CAZHOJ010000009.1, from coordinate 114,123 downwards.
AACGGATGTACTTGGGGCCGACGACGTCGAACAGCAATGCCTTCGTCGCCTTCCTCGTCTCGATGGAATCGCACGGGACCATTGCATTCATGTTCGGGAGGCTGCAGATCTGGAAGAGGTCTTCAAGCGCCTGGTGCGTGGCCCCGTCGGGCCCGACCGAGACGCCGCCGTGCGCACCGGCGATGAGCACATTGAACTCGCCGTAGCAGACGGTCGTACGGATCTGGTCCAGCGCACGCCCGGATGCGAATGTCCCGTAGGTGCCCATCACCGGGATGTAGCCCTCCCGTGCAAGGCCGGCAGCGATGCAGACCGAGCTCTGCTCAGCGATGCCGACACTGATCCATCGCGGCGCCCGCTCCGGGTTCTTCGTGTAGAAGTCGCTGATGGTGATGGAGCCGGAGATGTCGAGTCCGAGACACACGACGCGCTCATCTCCGCCAAACTCCTGCAACGCAGCTCCGAAGCCCTTGCGTGTCGGAGCCATACCCACTGTAAGATCCTTGTCTGCGTTCCACCAGTAATCCTTCGAGAATGCCGGCACCTTTTTCGCCAGCTCCTTCTCCGCTCTTTGCTGATGGTCATCCGCGATCTTCTTCAAGGCTGCCACATCAAGCTGCGAATCCAGCTTCAGTTGTGCGAGCCCCTTTGTCAGCTCCTCGTCACTCGGCGTCTTGCCATGCCAACCGGCGATGTCCTCCATGAAATCCACACCCTTCCCCTTCACTGTGTTGGCGAGGATGACCGTCGGCTTCCCCTTGACCGCCTTCGCCTTCGCGAATGTTGCGACCAGGTCGGCAACATCGTGTCCGTCACACTCGAGCACTTCCCACCCGAAGCTGCGATACTTCTCGTCGAGCGGCTCGACGTTCATCACGTCCTTCACCCATCCGTCGATCTGCAGTCTGTTCTTGTCGATGATGCCGATGAGGTTGTCGAGCTTGTAGTGGCCCGCCTCCATCACAGCCTCCCATATCTGTCCCTCCTGCTGCTCTCCGTCCCCCATAAGACAGTAGACAGTGGATACGGTATTGCCCGCCAGACGAAGCGCGAGCGCCTGACCGACAGCGATGCTGAGCCCCTGACCGAGCGAGCCCGTGGACGCCTCGATGCCTCGCGCCTTCAGCCAGTGAGGATGCCCCTGAAAATCGCTTCCGAGCTTCCGAAGCGTCATGACCTGCTCGACATCGTAGAATCCTGCCATACCGAGGCCAAGGTAGAGACTTGGCGCTTTGTGTCCGACGGACCAAATGATCCGGTCCCGTTCTTTCCATTCCGGATCTTCCGGATCCAGGTTCGCAACGTGGAGATAGAGAACCGCAGTGATATCCATGATGGAGAGCGTTCCGCCGGCATGGCCTGACCCTGCTGCGTTGAGCGCAACGAGGTCGTACCCCCGCATCAGGTTCGCCGCATCTTTCAGTTCATCGATCGAATAGGATCTTCGAATCGCTCCGGTCTTTGCATTCGTGAGAGCCATGGACAACATCCTTGAGTGGTGTATTTGACGGTCGAAGTATTACAAAAGGCATACCACGCAGGGCATTGAATGATTCAAGACAGGCAAAGGTTCGGGAGAACAGGAGATGCAGGTTTCCAACTTCTGGGAAGGACTTTTCCCAAGGGGAGGATGAAGAGGTAGGGAGAAGGGAGCGGGAGGCGACCGGCCCAGAGAACCGCGGAAGTGAGGATCAGAAAATATTCCGATGCTCGCCGCGATGTCAGAAGAACATCGAAGAGGCTGTCGCGGCTATCGTGTGTGAGGTCCTACTGTGCAGTGTCAGTACGGGAACCGTTCGTCAATCGGCGACTTCGCAAGTGCGATTATGAAATCCGCCAGCCGGCCGACGACCAGACGAACGTACGCCTCCCCTTTTTCCTTCGAGGACGTTCGCGGATCGCCATGCGTCGAATCCTTCGTCACGAGGTGCCATGGTCGGGCGATGGAGACCCACCCCTTGTTGACCGCCTCGAATCGCGATGGATGCACCGAACCATCTTTGGCGTCCGGCAGACGAACAAGGTCCCCGAACAACGCCATGCCGACGCTGGTCTCGAGTTCGTCAGCGTGCTCCCCCGGGTTCTCGAAGATCTCCTTCAGCTTGTCGGAACCGACCTTCCACCAATCGACGAGACAAACGAAGACCGATGTTCTGGGATAGATCGAACGCAGAAGGGGTTTAAAGTCGTTGCCCCCATGTCCGTTGACGATGACGAGCTTTCGCACGCTATGACGTTCAAGCGATGCGATGATGTTCTCTATCATGGTGTTCAGGGTCGACTGCTCCACATTCAGGGACATCGGGAATCCCATCGTATTCCCCTGCACACCGTACTGGATCGATGGAAGGACGACAGCCCGAGCTCCTTCCTTCCACGCACGCTCGCATACCTGCTCTGCGATCGCCGTGCTATGGTACGAATCAGACCCGTAGGGGACATGCGGTCCGTGTGCTTCGACAGAACCGACCGGCAGGACGGCGACATCGTACGGTGAAGCGCTTGTTTCGGTCAGCGTGACTTCCTTCAGGATCCAGGGTCTCATTGCCAGCCTCCTCCGGGGATATTTCCCTTTGAACGAGAAAGCCATCCGGTCGATCCCGGACGGCTTCTCTCTTTGTCAGCGTCTTCTTCGCTTCGTTCTTCGCGCCCTGCGCTTTGGGGCTCTAATATAGGAACATCGGCTTGTTGAGCAGGTCCACGACCTTCGGTTTGTACTGCTCGGGGTCGTACAGTTCACCCACATCCACCCGCTTCAGCCCCTGCCCGATCGTGTCAATGCTGACGTAGGTGTACCGTCCGTCCCGAAGCGCCACCATTTTCCCGAACTTCTTCCGCGACACGAGGTCGACGGCGAGGTTTGCGTAGCTGATGGCCACCATGCGGTCGAGAGCGTCCGGCTCGCCGCTGCGCATCAGATAGGCGACCTGCTGATAGATGGTGTGGACGCCAAGGATCTCCTTCAGTTGCTGCTCAACATGTGAACCGATGCCGCCCAGCTTGCGGTGACCGTACGCATCCTCCGGCCCCGTCTCCACGACCGTGCCTTCCTTGAAATGGGCGCCCTCGGATATCGTCATGATGGCATAGTTGCTCGGATTCGACCTCTTGTCCTCAGCCAGAAAATGGGCAAGCTTCTCAACGTCGAACGGCACCTCGGAGATGATGGCGCGGTCGACGCCTGCGAGTGTGGCGGAGATGAGAGAGGTCTCTCCGGAATTGCGGCCGAACAGCTCGATGACAGCAATGCGCTCGTGCGAGCCCGCCACGGTACGTAGCGCCGTGATGAAATTGACGCTCCTCGTCACGGCCGTCGAAAACCCGATGCAGTAATCCGTGCCGTACACGTCATTGTCCATCGTCTTCGGGATGGAAATGACGGGAAACCCTTCCTTGTGCAGCCGGAGCGCATAGCTCTGCGTATCGTCTCCGCCGATGGAGATGATCGCATCAAGTCCCAGCTTCTCGATGTTCTTCAGGACGTGCGGTGTGAAATCCACCTTCTCCCGCGCTTTGAGGGCATCATGCTCCGTCGTGTGCAAAAAGTCAGGAATGTTCTCCTTTGAGACCTTCTGAGGATTCGTGCGGGAGGTGTGAAGAAAGGTCCCGCCCGTGCGGTCCACCGTACGGGTGTTGATCTTGTCCAGATCCAGGATGTGCTCGTCCTTGCTCCTGGGATCAGCAGAATTGTACTGCAGCAGCCCCCCCCAGCCACGGCGGATGCCAGTGACCTTGATCCCCTGTTCCTGTGCCCTGTAGACGACGGCCTTGATGCACGGATTGAGTCCGGGGACGTCGCCTCCCCCAGTGAGAATACCTATGTTCATTGTTTCTTTCCTTTGCGAAGCGTTATGGTGCTCTGGAATATAGAGACTTTTTCCTGTTAAGACTCAAGACACACGCGCTCGCGCCAGGATCAGAAGAAGGTGAAGGTGTCGAGCAGGAAGGTTCTTCCCTCCGGACCGACCACTTCTGCACGGAGCGTTGCTGCAGAGCTGTTCGGACGCGCTCTGAAGATATGGTTCGTCAGGTATGCGTCTGCCCATTTGTGTTTCGCCGGCCTGCCGTCGCCGTCGAGCAACGCAGCAGCCAGCGGGTCCTTCATCGGCCCTGCGGGCATCATCTTTATCCTGATGCCGTCTTCGACCAGATTGACATTCCATCCATCCGCAGCGTCCCAGACATTCACGATGACATCGTCCGGAGCATCGGCAGAAGATCCGGGACGGTACATCCTCAGCTGATAGTCCAAACCTCTTCCTGTCGCTTTGTAGCACTCTGTGAACGATGAACCGCTGACGGCATAGACGGCGTACCCGTTTGGCGTCCCGTCGCCGCAGATGTCCCCCGTCCACCAGGCACCGCACACCGCACCGCAGACATGGTGCGACGCTCCGCCATCCATAAGATGTTCCGACTCATGCATATGACCGCTCACGATATGGGCGTCGTATCCTTCGAGTACTGCATACAGTGCCTGGCGGTTGGTCACGACCTCGGCGTTCGATGGCTTCGTCTGTCCGAATCGTTCATGCTGTGTGCAGTACGCCGGGATGTGCATAAAGACCACGACCCTTCTTCCCTTCTCGACGAACGACAGGTCCTGCCGCAGCCATTCGAGCTGGACATCATCGATGTAGCCGATATACCCGCGTCCGAACCACAGCACATCGTCCAGGACGACGTAATGCACCTCGCCGCGATCGAAGGAATAGTAGGTCGGACCGAAGAACCGCTTGAACGTGCGCGCTGATGGTCCATCGGAGAGGGCGGCTCCGTCGACATCATGATTCCCGAGCACCTGAACGCCCGGAATTCCTATCATACTGATCGCCTTCTCGTATTCGGGCAGGTATTGCAGCTTATCGAACATAAGGTCTCCGCAACCGACGGCGAACAATGGAGTGTCCGACCGCCTGATGGTCTCCCGTATGTCGGGGACCGTTTCGGCATGGAATCGCGCGATGTCTTCCATGTCCAGCGTCTGCGGGTCCGCGAGCACGAGAAATCCATGCCGGGACAGGTCTCTGTCCTCTTTCTCGAGGTCCCACGAGGCCTCGATCTCTCCGGTCCCAGAGGCAATGATGGGCATATACATCTTTGCTGTTCCCGTCGGGTTCTGCGGAAGACGCGCGTTTCCCGGGACCGTGCAGGACAGGAATTCCTGTCGATCGTGGGTGTGCAGCTCGTAGGATCCATCCGGGCCTGTGGCTACGACCGAAAGGCCGTCACTCACCCTGACTCCCGCGAGCGCTTTCCCGTTCAGCCTCACCGCACCACGGACCCGGAGCGGAACTGCATCCCGTACGAGATGCCGCACTGGAGCGTACGGGTCGGCGAGGATGGAATCGACGAGGATCAGACCGGCAGCACCAGCACCGGCCGTGCGGAGAAAAGAGCGGCGCGTGTACAGACTATGGAGCGACGTCGGGCGCATGGCATGTCCCTACATGATTGTGCTCCCTATGGTCTGGAAAACGTGCTGAAAACACAAATGAAGTTTGTGTGAAGAGATGCATGAACCTACCCGTACATGAGAAGGCCCTGCCAGGGAGGGCAGGGCCTTATGCAGCTCGGAAAAGTGACCCGAATGAGGTCTATCGAAGCATGCCGAAATACTCCCCGCGCTTCCAGCCGATCCTGAAGCGGCGGTCACCGATCATCACCCTGCCCTCCTCTCCCGTCAGCTCGATCGTGAATTCCCTGGAGATGAGCCTCTCTCTGTAGAGGTCCCCTTTCGTGAACGTGATCGTCGCTTCATAGGTGCCCGTGATCGTTCCGCTGATATCATCCCGCGTTGCCCCGAGACGATATCGTGGTTTGGTCACATTGATGAGCGTTGTGGTCACGCTGTTCGCATGTGTCCGCACAGCCTCACGTGTGGTCAGCGTATCCTTTCCGGAACGGGAACTGGTACCGTTGATGACCAGGACAGCGGTGTTCGCTTGCGTAATGACCCAATCTGCCGTGAGAGACTCGAGGTAGTTGACCCGAATCGGCGAGCGGTGATATCCTGATCCGCTGACGACCTTGAAGTTGATCGTATATGCCGTGTCCGGCCCTGTGACAGTCTGGACAATGTATCGCCGCTGCGGCTGCCCTGCACTGTTCAGGAACTGGAACTGATATACCCGCTCGAAGCTCGATTCGAATAGTCCCAGAAAGCTCGAGCGGCTGCGCGAGATGGTCGCGGTCCACCAGCCGGTCGCATCGTCATAGGATGTATCCGCCACTCCGGGGGAGGTCTGCTTCAGCAGGTTCCCATCTGCCGGGGCAGCCAGCTGGAGGCCAACTGAGCTCGCAAGAAATGAGACATCCTCCATCTGGTCCGTGATCCCTCCGCCCTCTTCACTGAGCGTTCCCGCGACAGCAATGGCGACATCCTCGTCCAGAGTCTCTGCTTCTGTGGGATCGGGTTGTGTCGATTGTTCACACCCGAAAACGAATAGCGCACTCAGTATCAGGGTGCGGGATAGCGTCGATCGGTGTTTCATGGTTCCCTCTGGTATGTGATCATGAACGGAGAGTGGCAACAGGATGCGGCTTTGACACTCTTCGTCCGCGGATGGTTTCATGGCGGGAGTGACCTTTGTCACTCAGGCCGGCGGCGTTCACGCATGTTCTGACGCCGCTCCTCCGCCAGCTTCTTGTATTCCTTCTGCTGGTCCTCATCGAGGATCTTCAGGATCTCAGCGTCGGTCTCCGCCGAAAGCTTCTGAAAAGACTCGCGCATCCCGGGCCCCGGCTCAGCACTCCCCCGAAGCTTCTCCATCTTCGCGCGCTGTTCTTTCAGTATGACCGTGATATCAGCCGTCTGTTCATCGCTGAGTGACAGGCGATCCTTCAGCTGCTTCGCCTGTTCCTCCGGGCTCCGCATTCTGGGCTGTGCTGACAGAGCAGATATGGCCACGACCAGCAGTGTGACCACATACAACAGATACCTGGACCTCATTGGTTCCTCCTTAGGGTTGGACTGTCCTCATCGTGGCGCGCTGGCACCGGACCCAGCCGGCAGACGAATTGGACACATGACGATTGTGATGGTTTAAGGCCGTGCATTCCTGCCTCACGAAGAACACCATTCGTGCTCCTCTGCTCAGCACGAAAAGGGGATACGGATTCAGTTCAATGGGTACCGGGTCTTCCTCAGAGGTGAATAAGGAGACGTCGACATCCTTTCCCGGCCGGAGAGAACGATTGGCCACCCGGACACCCAAACGTACAGTACTTCCGGACAATATGTAAGCCGGACATCTGTTTTGCAGGATGATGACAGAACGCTGACAATCACGGCTGTCCCTCATCATAGATTGCCTGCAGACACACTGAGGACGCCATGTCAATCCGAAAGACCATATCATCGTTTCGCCTGACCCAGATCGCACTCCTCATCGCCGTGACACCCCTGGCCGCCAGCGCTCAATGCGTCCAGGGAATCTACCATGACGGTGAGATCCTGCGATATGCAGTGCGCTGGAGCATATTCCGTCTCGGCACGATCGAGATCCGGCAGCGCCTGATGGACCGCACCGGACAACGGTTCGAACTTCTACTGCGCGTCAGGTCCGCTCCGCATCTGCCGTTCATCGACGTCTCGTTCGACAATCGCTCGGAGCAACACATTTCGCAGCATGGTCTCCGGCATGAGATCATCACCACCGCATCGGATACCACAGAGTACCGATACGATGCCGGCACACGGGCCTATGTCACTGAAGATCGCACGATGGGCGTCGTGACGCGGCGGGATACGGTCCGGCATCCCTTCCCGTTGTTCGATGCGCTTGGCCTGTTCATGATAGCACGTTGTCTCTCGATCGTCCCTGTGGACACGACCCTCCCGACGCTTCTCGAACACGCCTGCTATGCTACCGACCTTCGCACTCTGGCCGGCAGAGAGACGATCCTGGTCGAGGCCTTCGCAGAATCCCGTCCGGCAGTGATGATCGAAGGATTCGCGCACTGGGTGGGAAATAGCTATGCGGGGCTGACGGGCGCCTTCAGAGGTTGGATCTCTGACGATGCAATGGCAGTCCCTCTCCGGGCAGAGCTGGAGATCTTCCTGGGTTCGATCGTCCTGGAACTGGAATCCCTGGAACGCCCGGGAAAAGAGACCATCCAGAATGCTTCACATCAGCTGACACAACCGTACGAAGGGAGCTGATCATGGACTCACGCAATATGCCCGAGACCCACGAGCCAACCACCATCGTGCTCATCCTCCTCCTCTGGATCGCGGCGATCGTGTGTCGGTACGGTCCCTCGCTGGTCTTCTGAAGAACACCCACATGGAGACAACGACAATGAGCACAGCACTGACAATCGGCATCGTGGCCGCAGCCCTGATCGTGGCCCTCATCGTCTATCGAAGCATCGGCCGCTCTCTGAGGGCCACATGCACGCATCATTAGGAGCTTGCGGAAAAACATTTCGCGCAACGACCGCGACGGTCAGAGAATGTCAAATATGCCACGCACGCCACGGTTTTTGATGATATTTTGATCGTTGCGTTCGCTGCTCCCGCTGCGAGCCTGTCTGCAGGCATTCGGCAGGCAGGCGCTGCGCGAAACTTACTTGGCTGACTTCTTCCGCAGCCTGTTAGGCCTTTCACATCGCCCGGAGGCTTCCATGGCTACTCTCATTACCGGCGGGACCGGCTTCATCGGCACGGCTCTGGCGTCAGCATTGCTGCGACGGGGAGCGCGCGTTCATGTCCTCGGATTCCCCGTCACGGGATCGTCGCCCGTCCATCATCCTTATTGTACTGTTCATTACGGTGACGTTCGCTCAGAAGCGGATGTCCGTGCCGCTCTCCACGGATGTTCTACGGTGTACCATCTGGCCGCATGTGCGTGCGCATGGCTGCCGCGCAACGACGACTTCTTCGACGTCAATGTGCGGGGAACCGACACGGTGCTGAAATGCGCTCTGACGCAGCGGGTCGAACGTGTCGTCATCACCTCCACGAACCTCACCATTGGACCGGTCACTGACGGTGAGATCACAGAGGAGACCGTACGGGTGACCGACTACTACAACACCTACGAACGATCGAAGGCAGCGGCAGAAATTGTGGCGCACCGGTACATCCGGAAGGGACTGCCGGTGGTGACGGTCCATCCAACCCGCGTCTTCGGGCCAGGCCCCATCAACGATGCGAACTCCGTGACGAAGATGATCCTGTGGTATCTGCAGGGAAAATGGCGCCTCATTCCGGGGACGGGCGAGGCTATCGGCAATTACGTCTATCTCGAGGACCTTGTCGATGGGTACACGCGCGCCATGGAGCATGGAAAGCCGGGATCCCACTACATTCTGGGTGGAGAGAACATTTCGTTCAATGCATTGTTCGACCTTATCGCGGATGTGAGCGGTATCTCACGCCATATGGTCCACATGCCGGCGTGGGTCGCTCTCCCATTTGCGAGGGTACAGGAGATGATCGCAGACCTGACCGGCCTGTCTCCCCTCATCACTCCCGGATGGACCAGAGTATTCCTGAGTGACTGGACAACATCCTGTGCAAAGGCCAGACACGAACTGGGGTATCGCGTGACGCCGCTTCGAAAGGCGATCCAGGATGTGATCCGATGGATGGTGCATACGGGAATGCTGCGTCCGTCCGAGGTCTTTTCACCCGCATCGACACATCGGGGGTAGACCATGACGGGACGAACAGTATTTCTGACCGGCGCAACGGGCTTCGTGGGGAGCCATGTCGCCGAACACTTACATGAGCTCGGGATCCCGTATACATGTGCTGTGCGACCGGGACGAAAGGATATGTCCTGGCTGGAGGAGCTTCATCCCCCGGTGACAAAGGTCGACCTGACAGACAAACACGCTCTCACGCGACATCTCAAGGGAACTGACGTTGTTATTCATGTCGCCGGGACAACGAAGGCGACACAGGAGCAGGGGTACTGGGACGGAAATGTGACAACAACTGCCGCACTCCTGGAGGCTTCACGAATGGCAGGCGTGAAGAGGTTCTGCCTCATCAGCAGCCTGACCGCTGTCGGACCGAATCCGGATGGGAGACCTGTGTCGGAACAGACGATCTGCAATCCATCCACGGCCTACGGAAGGTCGAAGCGTCAGGCCGAGCTTCTTGTGATGGAGGCGTCGGGAGACATGGAGGTGACCATCCTGCGGCCTCCCGCCGTCTACGGCCCGCGGGACAGGGATATCTTCGAGTTCTTCAAGTGGGCTTCGCGGGGACTGAAGCCGGTCCTTGGAAGGAGCAACGCTCACCTGAGTATCATCCACGTCAGGGACCTGGCGAACGCTATAGCGCAGTGTGCGTTCCACCCGGCCGCTGCCGGAGAGGTCTTCTTCGTCGCAGACCCGGTCGAATATTCATACGATGACATCTTTCGATTCCTTGCTGCTGCAGCCAGAAGGACACTGCACACGGTCACCATTCCCCTCTCTCTCCTTCGTGCCGCCGCCAGCTGTTCGGAGATGGTTTCCCGGCTCCTTCCTCAACCGCTTCCGCTCAACCGCGAAAAACTAAGAGACCTCCTGCAGCCGTACTGGACCTGCTCTCCATCGCACCTGGAAACCTGCACAGGATTTCGCACCAGCATTGCCGGGGACCGCGGATTTCAGGAGACGTACCGTTGGTATGAGCAGAACGGTTGGTTGTGATAGGCCTGCCAAAAAGAAGCCCCGCCTCGGTCAGAGTGCGGGGCTTCCTTCAGATATTTTTCGCTGATCTATTCTGCCCTGAGAGTAGCCAGGCGTGCCGCCTCGAATTCGTCCCCTGCATTCCACACCGGCTTCTCAGCCGCATCGGCGATCCGAAGCGTGAGGCGCGCGACGAACTCGAATTGCTGGAACATGCCGCCAAGTTCCCATGGCTCGTCTGCGGACAATTGATCGGACGGCTGATGGTAATGCTTCTCACGATATTCCTTCCGGACCGTTTCCGCATAGTCGTCCGGCTTGCCGATGAACTTTGACCCGCCTCCCATCGACAGACATGGGATACCGACCTTCGCAAAGCTGAAGTGGTCGCTCCTGTAGAAGGATCCCTGTTCCGGGGCCGGGTCCGGGCTGACAGTCATATTCATGACAGACGCGACGGCGTCGATGTCCTTCCCCAGCGAGGAACGGTCGTACCCGAGGAAGTTGATGTCCGACGTCGGGCCGTGGATGTTGAAACCATCGATATTGACGACGGCAACGATATCCCGCAAGGGGAGCGTTGGATGCGTTGCGAGGAACTGAGAACCGAGGAGTCCCTCCTCCTCTGCTGTCACAAAGCTGAACAGCAGCGATCTCTTCGGACGCGTCGGAAGCCCGGCGAAGGCCCGCGCCATCTCGAGCGACATCGCCATACCGGATGCATTGTCCAGAGCGCCGTTGTAGATAGAATCTCCGTCGACCGGAAATCCGACGCCGAGATGGTCGTGGTGAGACGTGAAGAGGATCGCCTCTTTCGAGAGTTCCGGGTCGCTTCCCGCCAGGCGCCCGATGACGTTCTTGCCATCGATCGTACGGAGCGCCAGGTTCATGCGGGCACGGAGCGCGACCCCGAGCGGAACGGGCCGGAAGTCCGGCTTCGTGGCCGCCTCGGCGAGCGCCTCAAAATCCTTGCCGGCGAGGGTAAACACCTCGCGGGTGGCGTTGTTCGTGAACCAGCCCTGAAAATCGAGCGATGAGCCTTCGGCCTGGCTTGCCAGCATCAGATTCTCGCCGCTCCACCCGTTCGCGACGACGCTCCACGGATATCCTGCTGAGCTGTCATTGTGGATAACGATGGCTCCCGCCGCCCCTTTTGCGGCTGCGACGTCGTACTTGTACGTCCACCGGCCGTAGTATGTGCGCGCCGTACCGCCGAACACGGACGGATCGTCAGACGGAGGGTCGTTGTTCAGGAAGAGCAGGACCTTCCCCCTCACATCATATCCCTTATAGTCGTCCCACGATTGTTCCGGAGCGTCCACTCCATATCCGACGAATACGATCTCCCGGTCCTGCACGCGCACGACCGGTTTCGGGGCGCCGCTGAACATGACCATGTCGTCACGCTCCCTCAGCGCCAGACGCTTCGTCCCCTTGGCGATCTCAGCAAATGACCCGGGGCGGAGTGATTGCCCCAGGATCTTCACATCCTGGTAGAACGAACCGTTCTCCCCGGCCGGCTCCAGTCCATACGATGATAACTTCCCGACAAGATACGCAGTGGTCAGCACCTCTCCCTCGGTCCCGGGCTTGCGACCGCGGAGCGAATCATGCGACAGCGCCTCAACATGCTGCATCACGGACTGTTCACTCACAGACGTCATGACGCGGTCGATGTCCTGCTGCGCACAGCTCGAGAGGAGGAAGAAGAGCGAAATGAGTATGGTCATCTGTTTCATGTGTCATTCCTCAGGTAAGTGTCAATGGTCCAGGTAGTGCGAATCTTTTTCTCCGACAGGGATCGGGACGGGGAGCGTGTTCTGCTCCGGCGGCAGCGGACAATTGTAGAAGGGAGAGATCGCGCATGCCGGATTGTACGCCTGGTTGAAGTCGAGCACAAACTGTCCGTCGGCACGGCGCTCGACATCGAGATAACGCCCGACGGGATATGTTTCGACACCGGATGTTCTGTCCCGGAAGAAGATGCTGTACGTGTGGTCACCAATGCCGGGCTCCAGCAAGCGGGACACTTCCAACGTACATGGAACGCCCTCTATAATAAAGCGGAACCATCCTTCCCGAACGGCATGCCGCATACTCCCCCGAGTCGAAAGAATAACGACCGTGTCCTGCCGGGGATTGCGGTCCATGCTGAGTGTGAACCGATATCGAAGGTCGACAGGGAAGAACGAGAGCCCTTTGAATTCACTGAACCGTGGACTGGACGGATCGAACACAATGATCGCCGGAAATCGTTGATGGGACAGGCGAAGCTTGAACCTGCCGACGGAGATGTACGATGGGCCGAGCATGCGTTCGCCCTTCAGTGTATCTCCATCTATTATCCATAGGGCTTGCGGATCGACAGTTCGGACCCTGAACGAATCTCCTGCGACTGTGACCGCGAGGTGTCTTGCGGCAAAGGCATCCTCCGGTACCACGACATCATTCGATGGATCGGTCCCCACGGTGAGTGTCTCTTTATCCCCGAAATCTACCCGTGCGACCGCCGCCAGATATGACGTTGGGCTGGTCCTCAGCCACTCACATGAAGCTGATCTCATCGAGTCTATCGCTGTGATGAGCGAGTCAGACAATGTGTGTGCGGGGGATGGCGTGAGCATGCCGCCGGGTGTTCCTCCGGGCATACACGCGGACCATGCCAGAAGCCAAAAGAAGAGTGATAGCATGTGCATACGGTGAGGATCTATTCTATGCTTATTTCATTGAAATATCATCGGAATGCTTTTGCATGACACCCATGGCCTTCCTGCTTGTAGGAACCATTATCGGTCACTTTCCCTGATTCTGGGTCCCACATTTGAGAATGTCGCCAGGATAACGTATCATCACACATTCTTCATTGGCACAATAATTGTCTCTAGCAATAATTCGTAGGAGCACTCATGCCCCAGAACAAGAACATTCGTGAGAACGCGGAAAGGATCGCGGACCTGACCTTCACTCTTCTGGTCCTCTGCCAGGAGAAGGAAGTGACGATGGCTGAAGAGTTCGGTCTATCTCAATCCGAATTCCGGACCATTCGGTTGTTCCGCGGTGAGCAGCACATTTCTCAGAAGACCCTGAACAAGCGCCTCGGGCTGAGCGGCAGCAGGCTGACGAGGATCCTCGATCAACTGCAGGAGCGTGGATTCATCGCGCGTAATGAGGACCCCAGGGACCGACGGGAATATGTGATCTCGCTGACGCCTCACGGATTGGAGCTGGCAAAGGAACTGGAGAAGCGCCATGTCCAAATCCACGAAGAAATCCTTCAGGATATTCCTCAGAACGTTCACGCGTCTCTCGGCGACAGTCTCGCCCAGATGGTCACCACCGTCCGGGGCTGGCTCGAGCAGCACAAGCAGATGGAGCAGTCCCGGTAGTACGGCCGTTCTTTTCTTTGCGGCCGTGTGTGTTCTGTTCCTCCCCATGGGATGCGAGCAGAACACCGAGACAGCCGATCCCGGTTCTGACCTCGCCTCTGGCGTCAGCACCTGCGAGACCTGCCACACTGACTACGCACTTCTGAAGGCCATCGCCTCTCCCGATACTGCTGCCGGCGGCGGCGGCTGCGGCGGCGAGACCCCCCACATCGAGCCATACGATCGTGTCTACATGGGAGGCACCGGATTCGAGTCCTTCAAGAATTCGGCACACTACGATCATGGCTGCACGTCCTGTCACAACGGCGACGATACCTCTGACGATAAAGCTATCGCCCACGGCGGGGATTTCGTCCGCCATCCGTCCGAGCATGCAGAGTTTACCTGCACGCCATGCCATGCATCCATCGCCGGACTCTATCATAACAGCATTCATCGCGGCGGCTGGGGGCAGAAGAGCATGGTGTTCCTCCGTGCCGGCGTCGGGTCGTTCGACGAGCTTTCCGATCAGATGAAAGCAGGGTATGAGGTCAATTGTGCGAAATGCCATGCTGGATGCGGCGACTGCCACCTGAACCGCCCGAAGGCGGGGGGAGGTGGACTCCTGTGGGGCCATGAGTTCAAAAGAATACCCGATATGCGGGAAAACTGCGTGGCCTGTCATACAAGCCGCGGAGGCCATGCATACTTCGGCATCGGCTCCGGCACGGTGCCGGATGTGCACCTGACCGAGAGGTCCTTCCACTGCCTCACGTGTCACTCAGGCACCGAGCTGCATGGCGACGGTCAGGTCTACGATCAGCGCTACAAGGTCCCCGCCCTACCATCATGCCTTGACTGTCACCCGTCTGTAGCGACAACGAACCAGTATCATACGCAGCACATCAACGACCTGAACTGCCATACGTGCCATTCGCAGGCCTACAACAACTGCGGGAGCTGCCATATCGGCGGCGAGGGGGCACGCGTCCCCTCATATCAGGGCTTCAAGATCGGCCGGAATCCATTGCCAGATATCAAGGTCTCACCGATCAACGGCCAGCCCTATACTTTCGTCACGCTGCGTCAATCGCTCATGGCCCCGGATTCATGGCAGAACTACGGCACCGCTGCCCTGGCAAACTTCGATGTACGCCCGACCTACAAATACACGACACCGCACAACATTCTGCGCTGGACCTCACGGACACAGGTATCGACGGGGGCCGCGTGCTACGACAATTGCCATGTCATAAAAGAAGGAACGACCTACCGGAACATCGGACTATACCTGTACTCAACAGACCTCCAGAGCTGGGAAGTGAACGCGGACCTCGACATCGTGGTCGACGGGAAGCTCCCGGCAACCTGGAACGCACCGTAACTCCTCAACCTTAGTAAGGAAGGTATCCCATGAGACGCATCAACCCATATCTGATCCTTTTTGTCCTGCCGCTGTTCGTGTTCGCGGTCGGGTGCGAGAAGGATGACGACACCACCGCACCCGAGGCTATCAATGAAGCACAGGTGCTCGTTGACTACCTCGAAGCGAACGGGGACTATCTCAACACCTCCGCCCCCTCCATCGTCTCCGCAGAGGCGGTCCGCACGACCCAGCTGAGCGCGCCGACGACACAGTACCTCATCGATATCCGTTCGGCCTCCGACTTCTCCGCAGGCCGGATCGATGGAGCCGTTAACGTCACATCGGCGAACCTCCTCACGCACGTGCAGGGCATCAACGCATCGGGTTACGCCCGCATCGTCATCATCTGCTACTCCGGACAGACTGCGGGATGGGGAGCGATGGCCCTCCGGGTGATGGGATACAGCAATGTCTACTCGCTGAAATGGGGAATGTGCTCGTGGGACAGCACCTTCGCGACGACCAGGTGGCTCAGCAATATGCTCAACACCCGCGCGCCGCAGTTCGAGACCACGGCGCATGCGAAAGCCGCTGCAGGCAGCCTCCCGACCCTCACCACCGGCAAGACCACAGGTGCCGAGATACTGGAAGCACGGGTGCAGGCGGTCCTGACCGAGGGCTACAGCGCCGCTTCCGTTTCCAATGGAACGCTCTTCACGAACTTGACCGGGTACTACATTGTGAACTACTGGCCCGAGAGCGAGTATCTGGCGGGTCATATTCCGGGGGCCGTCCAGTATACACCGAAGGCCGACCTGAAGAGCTCGACATTCCTGAAGACACTTCCAACGGACAAGCCGGTCGCCGTCTACTGCTATTCCGGGCAGACCAGCTCGTTCGTGGCAATGTATCTGCGCCTCCTGGGATACGACGGGAAGTCGATCCTGTACGGTGCGAACGCTATGATCTATGACACGATGCCGGGAACGAAATTCACTGCATCTGAGATCAAGGGATATCCTTATGTGACCGGCTGAACCGTACATTCAGATCCTCCTGAATCAGGTCACGAAGCCCTCTCGAAGCTCTGAGAGGGCTTTTCTTTTCTCCAAACATCAACGCAGCGGCAGATTCATTTCCCATCCTGACCAGAAATCCCCTCCTCACACTCCATCGGTAATAATTTCCTATTTATGGGAATAAAAACCTCCTCATATCGATCCTATTCTCAGCCCTTCCGGCGAATGAGCATGCAGCGCTCCTGCATGGGATAATTTTTCCAGATTCTCTGCTGGAAACCTTCGGCACGCCTCCCCTGACACTCCTATAAGATGAGGAATTGCTCACTACCCTGCTCATCTTGACTTTGGTCCGATAGTTGTCTTACTTCTCAACATAAGGAACAGCTAAGATACGCGACCCAACCCCATCGACGAACGGGTCTGCTGACGGGAACAGCGGCCAGGGATGATGGGAGAAGGAAGGCGTCCACGCTGTTCGGTGATCTTCATCACATTCTAACCACCACACAATAGAATGTCGGCCAACCAGCCGTTTCCCACTCTCCTGGTCTCCTCTTCTGGGGGAATGGTGCGTCCCGACCGAAAGGGGGTGATGTTCCGGGACTGATCGGTACTGCTTTCCCGTGTCCGCACATGGAGGCTCATGGCGGATGCAACCCACGCCGCGATAGTCCTTCCCGTCTTTCCGCGGCTACGAATGAGGATCCCCTCATTCTCAGGGATTCCACAACACACTAGCACAAGGAGTCATACTCATGTCTCGCTACCTCTCCTTTGCTCTGGTATTGATCCTGATACCGGCGTTGCTCGTTGCGCAGTCCGGGAAACTGCGTGGCGCAGTGACTGACCGTGAATCCGGAGAAGCGCTCATCGGTGCCAACATCCTCGTTGATGGCACTTCCATGGGCGGCTCGACGGATATCAACGGTGAGTACGTCATTCTGAACGTACCTCCGGGGGTCTATACCTTGAGAGCCTCTTACGTCGGCTATTCACAAATGACGATATCGAACGTCCGCGTCAGCTCGAACATCAGCACGACACAGGACTTTACGATGAGCAGCACAGCCATCGCGACCGATGTGGTCGAAGTCATAGCCGAACGCCCTCTGATCCAGCGTAACACCACCAACACCACGCGCGTCTCGACGCAGGACGAGATCAGGAACATCCCGATCCGTGGCGTCCAGAACATCCTTGCCCTCGATGCGGGCGTCGTGCAGAAGGACAACAGTCTGCACGTTCGTGGTGGCCGCGCTGGCGACGTTGCCTTCTACGTGGAAGGCGCGTCGGTCACGAACCCTCTCTTTAATACAGAGAACGTGACCGTCATCCAGGAGGCCATTGAAGAGATCCAGCTCCAGGCCGGTGGCTATACCGCAGATTTCGGCGGTGCCAACGCCGGTATCGTCCGCACCACAATGCGGACCGGCGGACCGGACTTCAAGCTGTCCCTGGACTACCAGACGGACGACTTTGCCAAACCGGGTGAGCAGTTCCTGAACACCTCCGCATTCGGATACCGCAACGCGGTCGCGACGGTCAGCGGTGCAGTCCCGGGTGTCAGTGCCGTCCGCTTCTTCGTGGCCGGCCAGCACAACTACATGCGCCAGAGCCAGCCGATGTACCTCGAGCCGTTCAAGTTCGAGGGGCTGACGACCGACATCAACGATGCCCGCGGCGCAGGCGTGCTTCTGCCGGACTCCGGAACGATCGAGTTCAAGAGGAACTACCTCTACAACAACCCGAACATGACCAACACGGTCCAGGGTAACATCAGCGTTGACTTCGCGCCCTTCAAGCTGCGCTTCAGCGGCAGCTACACCGGCACGCAGAACAACAACCGTGCGGGCTGGCCGGGCGCGCTCGGCAACTACTTCGCCCTCAACCGCAACCAGTTGCAGGACACCGAGACGCTGTTCGGGAACGTGCGCCTCACGCACATCCTGACGCCGACCACGTTCTACGAGGTCAACGTATCGTATCAGAACCGTGGCTATGAGCGCTACGACCGCGACTTCAAGGACGACTGGCGGTCGTACATGGACAGCACCAAGAACGCAGCACTCGGCTACGACAACTTCCGTTCGAGGTACCTGGGACCGAATGCCTATTCGACGATCAATGGGTTCGGTTTTACGGCCGAGGATGCACCGAACAATACCTACGCAAAGAACAGTCAGTCGGCCTTCGGTGCCAACATCGACCTCACCACGCAGATAACAACGCAGTGGGAACTCAAGGCCGGCGGTAAAATGGAGCAGTGGACCATCCGCAACTTCGCGGTGGGAAGCATCTCCAACTACCTCCGATACCTGAACGGTGAAGATGGGAATACGCCGCGGATATTCGCGAGCGATGCTGAGCGCCGTATCCAGCTCGCACAGCGCGGCACGATCAACAACTACGGCTATGACGTCGACGGAAACGAGTCGGACTCTGAGCTCGACGCGCCTCCGAAGCCGCTGTTCGCTTCAGCGTATGTCCAGAACAGGTTCGAGTTCGTGGACCTCGTCCTGAACGCGGGCCTCCGGTTCGAGTACTTCGACAAGGACCAGGCCGTGTTCCCGGATCCCGAGAACTACGAGACAACCGCGTTCGACGCTGCGAACGACGTGATCGACGAGGCGAAGCTTGTGAAGGAAGACCCGTTCATGATGGTCCTCCCGCGCATCAGCTTCTCGTTCCCCGTCACCGACCAGACCGTGTTCTATGCGCAGTACGGAAAATATGCGCAGATGCCGTCACTGAACCGGCTGTATGTCAGCGACATCACGCTCAGCCGGACGGTCAGCCCGAATTCCCGCGGGAATGCATACCTGACCTACGTCGGCTGGTTCATGAAGCCTGAGCGGTCGACCGAGTACGAGATCGGCATCCGCCAGCTCCTTACCGACAACTTCGCCCTGACGCTGAGCGGCTTCTATCGCGACCTCCGCGACCAGCTTGCTACGCGTCAGTACACGAATGCCAACGGTCAGAAGCTGTTCATCGCATTCCTCAACGAGGACTTCGGAACCACGAAGGGACTCGAGCTCACACTCGAACTCCGTCGCACCGAGCGCCTGTCGGCACGCGTGCACTACACGCTGTCCGATGCCCGCGGCAGTGGGTCGAATCCGAACGCCGCGCAGGGCGCGATCGAGCAGAACATCGGCCGCCCGATCAGCGTCATTGCACCGTTCCTCTACAATCAGACGCACACCGGATCTGTTATGCTCGACTACCGGTTCGCGAAGGGCGACGGTGGCCCGATCCTCGAAGGCCTGGGCGTCAACATGCTCCTCTCCTTCAACAGCGGCCACAGCTACACCCGTATCCGTCCGTTGCAGGAGCTTGGTCAGTCAACCCCATGGTCGGTTGGCGTCTACCCGCTCAACGATCCCAGGGCAAGCTACCCTCTAGAGCCGGTTAATGCATCGACAACACCGTGGGTCTACAATATCGACCTGAGCGTCAACAAGGCGTTCTATCTGCCCTTCGGGACGGTAGAGGTGTATGCGAACATCCTGAACCTGCTCGACTCGAAGCAGATCCTGAACGTCTACCCGACCACAGGCGTCGCAGAGGATGATGGCTGGCTGACGAATCCGGCCGCAAGCGGATTTGTAACGGATCCGTTGTACGTGGCGTTCTACCGTGCTATCAATCTCGACAACAGGTGGGCGTATCAGAATACGGGTCGGTCGCAGCAGGGGAACGACCTCTATGGTACACCCCGGCAGATCCGTGTCGGTATCCGTGTGGAGATATGACATCGGTCCTGCGTCGATATCCTCCACAGCTTGACATCGGGGTATCGATGGTACAGCAGCCGACAGAAAACCAAAAAGGAGTTTCGAACATGAAAAGTAAGACACTCAGACGATCGCTGGCTCTCGCCTGTGTCATCTGCTTTGTCTGGGGGTTCGCCGGGGCAAAGGAGGGTCCGAAAGAGGGGACGAAGAAGCAGACGCTCACGAAGACGACCGGCGATCCGTTCAGGCAGGTCCTGAACATCAACAACTTCATGACCTGGATGGCAGCGAACGGGAACGGCAACAATCCCCCGTCCCAGGGCGGAGATGGCAGCGCCTATCCGCGCGGGACGAGATGGGTCATTTACATGGACGGTGTCGTGTGGGGTGCGAAAGCATACACCGATGCCGCTCACACTGTGGCTGCACCGAACCAGCTGATCCGCGTCGGCGGCGGTACCTACAACGTAGGGAACCAGGCCGGTGCGATCATCGGCTCGGGCGCCGCTGCAGTCGCCGAGGATGCAAACCTTCCGCTTGTGCGGGTCTTCCGCATCCGGCGCGACTACATGCAGATGACCGATGATGATGTGGCGAAGGACGCCGCGGAATTCAATGAAGCGACGGTCTCGACGGTGACAGCAGCTCAGATCGCCGAGATCAAGAGCAACTACGCCCTCGACTGGCAGGAATGGCCCGTCAGCAAGGGCGCGCCATACATCGAGCGCAACGGCGTGGCCGGCTACCAGGCCCCACCGGCGTTCAATTATGACGAGACATCCGCTGCGCTCTTTACGACCGACAGCCTGATCGCGGGCAACTACGACGAGCCGGGTCTGGCAGGCGCCGATCCGAACTCGCCGGCAGACCAGGTGATCTGGACTGTCGCCAACGACCTCAATGCATCGACGAACCAGGCGTTCGCCGGATCGGACCCGATGGGCCTCGAGGTTCAGGTAACGTTGTGGGGCTACAAACGGGCCGATGCGCTCGGTGAGCTGTACTTCAAGCTCGTGAAGATCATCAACAAGGGCGGCGCCACTATCGACGGTGCCGGCACCAAGGGTTCGTTCTACCTCGACAGTATGTATGTCTGTCAGTGGTCCGACCCCGACCTTGGCAGCTACTCGGATGATCTCGCCGGCAGCGACAGCGTGCTGAGCATGGGATTCGTTTACAACGGAAGCGCGAGCGACCAGGAGTTCGCACAGTTCAGCTTGCCTCCTCCGGCCGTCGGATACGACTTCCTGCAGGGACCGGCAGTCCCCTCACCAGGTGACTCCGCTGTGTTCGGGCTGCAGGTCCGGCACGGCTTGAAGAACC
This sequence comes from uncultured Ignavibacteriaceae bacterium, assembly GCA_964534125.1. Classification (GTDB taxonomy): domain Bacteria; phylum Bacteroidota; class Ignavibacteria; order UBA10030; family UBA10030; genus 2-02-FULL-55-14. Next base: position 92,681 of record CAZHOJ010000009.1, on the reverse strand, counting down.
TGCCGATGACCTCCTTCGCCTACTTTGTCGGCGGCGGAACGATCAGCGACCCTCCATTCAGCTATGAGGGCGGGCTACAGTGGTACAAGATGCTACAGGGATATGTTCCGGATCCCACCGGATCCCCGCTTCGTCTCTTCCCCCATCCTCCGGGAGACGTCGAAACGCTCTTCCCACTCTCCGGCGATCCGGTGACACGGACAGGCTTCCTGGATGGTGAGGGGACCGCATGGTCATTCGCCCCTGGCGATCGACGCATCCTCCTGAATTCCGGGCCGTTCGAGCTTGCTCCTGGCGACACGCAGGAGATCGTTGTCGGAACGGTCGGCGGGCTTGGAGCGGACAGGCTGTCGAGCATATCGGTCATGAAGTTCAACGACCGTTTCGTGCAGAACACCTACGACGCGTTGTTCCAGGTCCCGAAAGCTCCCGAATCTCCCAAGGTGAACGTCGGCGAGCTCGATGGCAAGATCGTTCTGGAGTGGGCATCCGATCCGGTCGCTGTGACCAAGACTGAGGACGTCGTGAACAACCCGGGCGCGTATGCATTCGAGGGGTACAACGTCTATCAGTTGAGCAGCGCCAGCGGAACCCTTGCGGACGCAAAACGTATCATCACGTTCGACAAGACCACCGATCCCACGGTCGTCCTTGACGAGAAGTTCGACAGGACCTCCGGACAGATCCTTCAGCTGCCGGTGCAGTATGGTTCCAACAGCGGCATCAAGCGGTACTTCGAGTTCGACCGTGATTACATCCGGGACATCGGGAAGTTGTACAATGGCCAGGAGTACTACCTTGCGGTGACGGCCTACAGCATTGCGACTCAAGCCGGGTTCCTCCCGGCCGTGCTGGAATCTGCACCTCAGGTACTTACTGTGCGGCCGCGCATGCCTTTCGGCCTGATCGTGGAAACGGGCATCGGCGACACGCTTACCGTTTCGCACACCGGAGCAAGCGATGGCTTTGTGACTCCCCTTGTCATCAACCCAGTGGCGCTGAACGGACACAGTTATTCCGTCCGTTTCGACACCTCGGGCGGTACCACCACATGGTACATGCGTGATGAGACGGCTGGCACGAACAAGCTGACCGGCCAGACGAACCAGACGAACGATGACAACTACCTCATCATCGACGGCATGCAGGTGAAGGTCTCCGGCCCGCCGCCGGGACTGAAGGTCGATGCGTGGGATTGGCCGAGCGGCTCGAGGTTCCTGACGTGGGCCGGCGGAGCCGATGGTTTTGGACTCGAGGAATTCGCCGGAGCAGTGGGCTGGGCATCCCCCAGGTCATTCTTCGGTGATGGCCACATGGTCGTAACAGCAACTGAGCTGAAGGGGATTGAGATCCGGTTTGCTGTCACGACGGATGACAAGGGAACGTTCGATGTGAACGATGCCAATGCATCCTACGGCTATCGCTACGGCCGTGGATTCGGCAGCGCACCGGCAGATCCGGCCTATGCGCCCTTCATCGTCAACGCGGCGGGCGGCTATGCATATCAGGACTTCACCGTCAGCGTTCCGCTGGCTGTGTATGATATGGACGCCAATCCTCCGCGAAGGCTCGCAGTCGGCTACCTCGAGAACAACGCAGCTCCGTCAGCAGGCGTACCGGCGGACGAACGCGTGAATGGCAAGTACTGGCCGCCGTTCTACCTCGACGGTGACAACACCGCTTCGAGTGGCCCTCGTGAGTGGCTGTTCATATTCGACGAAGACTACTCGACCACCCCGAATGCGGTCAACCAAACTGAGCTCATCGGCGGCGACCAGCGTGTGATGTACTATGCTACCTGGGCACGCCGGAACGACAATCCGTGGGCTGCTGGCAACGTCATGACGCTGACGCCGAACAGGCCGAACTTCGTGACGGATGTCTTCTCGTTCACGGCTACTGCTCCGACGGGCGGTTCGACCATCGAAGTGGCGAGCGTCAAAGACGTGAATGTCTTCCCGAATCCCTACTACGCGTTCAACGCTGCCGAGACGAACAGACTCACCCGCTTCGTCACGTTCAGCAACCTGCCCAAGAAGGTCAAGGTTCGCATCTTCAACCTGGCCGGGCAGCCGATCCGTACGCTGGAGAAGGATGACGCATCACAGTTCCTGCGGTGGGATCTGACCAACCAGGACAACTTCCCGGTGGCGAGCGGCATGTACCTCGCATACCTGGAGCTGACCATGCCGACTGATGGCTCGGTCCAGACAAAGGTCCTGAAGGTGGCCATCATCCAGGAACAGGAAATCCTCAATGTCTACTGATGCAGCACCAGCGCAAAAAAAAGGAGTAGTAACCATGAAGATAAGAACAATCACAGGTTTCCTTGTTCTTTGCGTGCTCCTGGTGTCCGCGTTGGGGACACTTGACGCTCAGAACAAACGGACCGGCACCGCCGCGGCCACGGAACTCCTGATACCGATCGGAGCACGCGATGTTGCAATGGGCGGCTCCGCATTGGCGGTCACGAGCGGCGCAGAGGCGATCTACTGGAACCCTGCCGGTCTGAGCGCCATGCCTTATTCAGCTGAGGGTATGGTCTCGTCGATGTCCTACCTCGGCGATATCGATGTCAGCTGGGCGGCAGTCGCCATGAAGTTCGAGGGATTCGGCACCATGGGATTCAGCATCAAGTCCCTGGATTTCGGCCAGATCCCCATGACAACAACGGACGACCCGGACAACACGTTCGGCCGCACATTCTCACCCACGTACCTCACCGTCGGCCTGACGTATTCGAAGGCCCTCACGGATGCCATCGCGGCGGGCTTCAATATGAAGGTCGTCACGGAGCGCATCGACCGTGTCTCAGCGACCGGTTTTGCGTTCGATCTCGGCATCCAGTACAGCCGGCTTCTCGGCATCCAGGGATTCAACCTTGGCGTCGCCGTGAAGAACATCGGTCCGGGCATGCAGTTTGACGGACCGGGTCTGTACCGCGAGGCGCTTCCTCTCGAAGGCCTGCGGCCTCAGCAGAAGCTGAAGAGCGAAGCTGCAGAGTTCGAACTTCCGTCGGTGGTCGAGATCGGCATGGCCTACCGCGCGTCGTTCGGCAACAATCTGCAGGGCATGCTCGCTGGCTCGTTCACGAACAACAACCTCTATCTCGACGAATACCGCCTGGGCGGTGAGGTCGGATTCACGATGGAGGGTCTGCAGTTGTTCGGCCGCGCCGGCATGAACATGGTCCCGCTCGCCGAGGACGACGGCAACATCTTCGGTCCGACCTTCGGATTCGGTGTTGCGTACAATCCGGGCGGCATCGACCTTATCCTTGACTACGCCTATCGCACCGTCGAGTACTTCGATGCGAACCAGGTGATCTCGGTACGGGTCGGCTTCTAGCAGCTGCACAGCGTCCCGGGTGCAGAACCCGGACGCTTCATCACGTAGTTCCCGGCGCCCCTTCATGATCGTGAGGGGGCGCTGGCTTTTTACCCCCCCCCTCCCATACCTCCGCATCTTGCTTCCCATCCCTGGAGTGGGTACGTTCATCACATGAGCCCTCGCACCAAACCGGTCCTCGTCGCTGTCGATGACACCCTCGCGATCCTGAGGATCATCGACCTCTCCTTCTGCGATGCTTACACGGTCCACACCTTCGAGGACGGAGAATGCTTCCTCGCATGGGCCGAAGAGCACCCGCCTCTCCATATCTGCATCCTCAACCTGATGATGCCGGGATTGGACGGGCTCGACATCTTCCGGAAGCTCCGGGAACGGAAGCCATGGGGCCGGACCCGCATCATTATTCTTTCTTCAAAGTACTCTGCGGTCAATCGGGAACGCGCCCTTGCGATGGGCGCAGATGCCTTCGAGCAGAAGCCGTCCGATCCTGATTCGTTCCGTCTGAACGTTCGTTCGCTGCGGAAGCGCCAGTAGACCGAAGATCCCGCCCACTCACAATCGGAGGTACCGTATGGAACAGGATGACCGTCTCCCGGAGACGATCAGGAGCCTGGAACAGCGCATCGCCGCTATCGAGAAGCACCTCGGTATCGATGCTCCCCCGGCTCCCGAAAGACGTCCCGACCCAGAAGACGATGAACCAGACGTCGCAACGCAGAAAGCCAAATCGGATGAGGAACGGGAAGAAGAGATCGAGTATGAACTGGGCCAAAGCTGGTTCGCAAAGGTCGGCATTGGTGCGCTGGCTCTTGGCATCGCCTTCCTGCTGACGCTTCCGTTCGAAGGATTTCCTCAGGTCCTCCTGCCGTTGCTGGGATATGTATTGGGCGGCGGACTGTTCATTCTTTCCCGGATGTGGAAAGAGACGCTCACCCTCCTGTCGAACTACATGAGAGGAGCGGCGGTCCTTCTTCTCTATCTGTCCTCGCTGAGGCTCACCTACTTCTCGCCCGTCCCCACGCTTCCGCCGGATTCGATCGTGTCTTTTGTTCCCCTTCTCGCCTCGGCGGTGCTTGCCTATGTTCTGGCGATCCGGCGCGGCTCGGTCTACCTCACCCTCCTCGCCACACTGCTCGCATACGTGACCCTCGCTGCGATCCATTCTTTCCCGGTCATGCTGATGGGCCTGCTCGGCCTCGCCGGCTACGTGTCGTTCCTGTATGTCCGGCATACCTGGACACGAGTGTACTATGCGGGCATGATCCTCTCGGTTCTGACCTTTCTCAATTGGGCGGTCGGAGAGCCGTTCGTCTCGGGCTCGTTCGCAATAGCCGAAGCGCCCGAGTGGAGCCTGATGATTCCGCTTGGGGCCTCGGTCATATTCGCTTTTGGATCGCTCAGGCGACGGAAGCGGGAAGAGGATTATCTGGTCGGAGCTTCCGCTCTGCTCAATGCGGGAGGGGCATACGCATGTGTGCTGTTCCTCACCTTCACCTCATTCGGACAGAACTTCGTTCTCTGGCATGCTCTCGTCTCAGCGACGTTCATGGCTCTTGCGATCGCCTTCTGGATCGCGGAGCGGAGCAAGCATTCGACCTTTCTCTACGCAATGGCGGGATACCATGCACTCACTGTCGCCCTTCTGAGGGCATTTGAGGTCCCCGAAGTGTTCGTATGGCTCTCGGTTCAGAGCCTCGTTGTCGTTGCGACGGCCGTCTGGTTCCGGTCACGGTTCATCGTGGTCGTCAATTTCTTCATCTATACTGTCATTTTCCTGGGATATCTTCTTGTCGCACAGCAGGAATCAGGGTTCAGTTTCGGCTTCGGTATCGTCGCACTCATCAGCGCCAGGATCCTGAACTGGCAACGGAAGAACCTCGAACTGAAGACAGAGGTTATGCGCAATGCATACCTCATCTCGGCATTCATCGTCATCCCGTACTCCCTGTACCATTACGTTCCGCAGGATTATGTGGCATTATCATGGGTCGCGGTTGCCCTCGTGTATTATCTTCTGAGCGCTCTGATGACACTTCACAAGTACCGCTGGATGGGCCACGCAACACTGATGCTGACGGCACTGTACGTGCTCATCATCGGCATCATCCAGCTGGATACGACCTTCAGAGTAATATCATTCCTTGTGCTCGGCGTGGTGCTTCTGGGGACATCAGTTTTCTTTACGCGGAGAAGGATGAAGCGAGGTGCACGGCAGGACGTAGCGACAACCATCACCAGGCCATCGCAGGGCGGTGATGGACCATCATAGGAGGACAGCGGCGGTTCACAGGTCTGCGCTGAGACCGACCTGAAGAGGATCCTCGCGAGAAGCGCGCCAGTGTGACGGAGCTAATAGGAGGGTTTATTCGCGTAGGGGAGCGGATCGTCGACGCCGGCGACGCGGAATGCTCTCAGCCGTAGCGCGCAACTGTCGCACACGCCGCAGGCACGCTCGTCATTCTGATAGCACGACCATGTCAGGTGGAACGGAGCTTGCAGCTCGATGCCTCGTTTGACAATTTCTGACTTCGGAATGCCGATGACAGGTGTTTCGATACGTATGCCGGAACCCGGCCTTGTCCCGAGTTGTATCACACGGTCGAAGGCTTCGTAGAACTCCCTCCTGCAATCGGGATAGCCGGAACCATCCTCCTCAACCGCACCGATGAAGATCCGTTCTGCATGCACGACCTCGGCCCAGCTCGTCGCGATGGATAGGAATGTCGCGTTCCGGAACGGCACATAGGATGACGGGATCTCGTCCTTGTTCGGCTTGAAGAGCTTCTCAGGGTCCGCCCGCTTCACCTCCATGGACCGGTCTGTCAGACTTGAGCCACCGATCTTTCCGAGATGACTCACGTCCACGATCAGCCGTTTCTTCGCCTTAAAATGATCAGCGAGACCGTGGAACGACCGCAGCTCCCGCTGCTGCGTCCGCTGTCCGTAGGTCAGGTGGAGCATGGCGAGATCATGCGTCTGCGCGGCGATGGCCGTCGTGACACAGCTATCCATGCCACCACTGGCCAGCACGACTGCGAGCGGTCGTCCTGTCATCGTGACGTGCCTTTCTTCTTCTCATGCACGACCGTCACCGATGTTGAGATGCCGCCCCGGGCCGTGAAATCGCCCCGCACTTCCATCCACCGAGGATGAAGGGCTGAGACAAGATCGTCGAGGATCTGATTGGTGACCATCTCGTAGAAGATGCCTCTGTTCCGGAACTCAAGAAAGTAATACTTGAGCGACTTCAGCTCGACACATTTCCGGTCCGGGATGTACCTGATGGAGATGGTGCCAAAGTCCGGCAGCCCGGTCTTCGGACAGACGGACGTAAATTCCGGCTGTGTGATCGTGATGGTGTAGTCTCGCTTGGGAAACGCGTTGTCGAATACCTCAAGTTTCGATGCGGGGTCGGTCATACTCCTCTCCTGTCTGGGTCCCAGATATACTTGTGCAGCTGGACCTGGAAGCGCACGGAGAGCCGGTCCTCGAGGATCCACTCCGACAGCTTCCCGTTGTCCAGCATGCCGAATACGGGCGAGAACAGGACCGTCCGCGGGCCGCCCTGGAGGCGCTCCCGGACGATCTCCCTCGCCCATTCATAGTCCCGCCGGTCGGCAAGGACGAACTTCACCTCATCTCCGGGCCGTAACGCCTGCAGATTCTCCCACCTGTTCCGGTCCCCCATCCCGCTTCCCGGGCATTTGATGTCCATGATGACCGTTGCGCGGTCGTCCACGGGTGAGATGTCGAGATGTCCGCCGGTCTCGATGAGGACCTCATATCCGTCATCGCACAAGCGCCGGACGAGCTCATGGACCGCAGCCTGCAGCAAGGGCTCTCCCCCCGTGACCTCGACGAGCCGGCATCCATAGCCAGCGATCCGTTGCAGGATAGCATCGATGCTCATGCGCTCTCCGCCGTGGAAGGCATATGGCGTGTCGCACCAGACGCACCTGAGGTCGCAGGCCGTCAGCCGCACGAACGTGCACGGAAGGCCTGCCCGGGTCGATTCCCCCTGGATGCTGAAGAAGATCTCGCTGATATTCAGCGTCTGGACGCTGTCGCTCATGGTTCCGAGTAGGTCGCCGAGTATGCGTCGGTCTCGTAGATGGTCACAGCGCTGATGCGCACCGGCTCTGTAAGCTTCTTCCTGAGCTCGCCATAGAAGAACTTTGCGATGTTCTCCGAGGTGGGATTCACCGCATCGAAGGGCGCGATCTGGTTCATGTCGCGGTGATCGTAGATGTCGATGATCTCCTGCGTGGCCTTCTGCAGAGCGTAGAAATCGATGCTCATGCCGAGGTCGTCGAGGGCCGGCGTTACGGCCTCGACAATGACCTTCCAGTTATGGCCGTGGGGCCTTGAACAGACCCCCTTATACCCGCGGATCGTGTGCCCCGCAGAGAACTCAAGCTGGACTTTGACTGTATACATGGTTCAGGAACATACGAGAAGATTGTGGAAGATGTCTCCCCGAAAGATGGGGAAAACGGGGAAGAGATGACAGTACTCAGTGGGCAGTAGACAGAAGGGAGAAGACAGATGCAGGGGGAGGGGGTTGAAATGCGAGGAGCCGGCCCGTGGGGGTCCGGCTCCTGCAGTACCGCTCAAGACCGAAGCGGGATCGTCAGCCGCGGAAGAACCGGGCGATGCGTTTCCCCATCGTATCCTTTTCTATCTGATCGACGAGTCCTCGCCAGTCCTTCTCCTTCACAGGGGCCGGTTCAGTGACCCGACGCGGCCGGCGCTGTGCCGGTCTTCCGTTCTTCTGGCCCTGCGTGGTCCGCTGCTGAGGATTGCCCTTTTTGCGACCGGCATATCCCGCCGGGCGGGATTGTCCGCCACGACGGTGCTCGACAGGACCGGCGGAGCCGCCTGTTCTGACGGGCGCATCCTTTTCCATCGGAACGACCATGTCCGAAGGAAGCAGGCGCTGCTTCTTTCCGATAAAACGTTCGATGCGTTTGAGGGCATCCTGTTCACGCTCTGAGACGAACGTGATCGCGGACCCGACAGCCTCCGCCCTTCCTGTGCGTCCGATGCGGTGAATGTAGTCCTCCGCAAAGACCGGCGTATCATAGTTGATGACATGCGAGATGCCATCGACATCGATGCCGCGTGCGGCGATGTCCGTCGCGACCAGGATGCGGTACTCACCCTGCTTGAAGCCGGCAAGTGCCCGCTGCCGCTGGGCCTGCGTCCGGTTCGAGTGAATGGCAACGGCCAGGAATCCCGCCCGTGTCAGCCTCTTGCAGATCTTGTCTGCGTTGTGTTTGGTCCGGGAGAAGATGAGGACGCTTCCGGTCTCCTTCGACCGAAGGAGGTGATTCAGCAGGTCCATCTTCGCTGCGTGCTTCACATCATAGAATTCCTGTGAGACCGTGTCCGCGGGACGGGTCCGGAGTCCCACTTCGACCAGCTCGGCATCCCTCTGAACACTGCGGACGAGGTCCTGGATCTCCTTCGACATCGTCGCGGAGAACAGGAGCGTTTGACGATCCCCGGGGATGTATGCGATGATCCTCCGTACGTCCTTGATGAAGCCCATATCGAACATGCGGTCCGCCTCGTCGAGCACAAGAACGCTGACCTGCGACAGGTCGATCGTCTTCCGCTCAAGATGGTCCAGCAGCCGGCCGGGGGTGGCCACGACCACATCGACGCCGCGCTGGAGGCGTTTGATCTGATTGTCCATGCTGACACCGCCGAAGACAGCGGTGCTGGTGATGTTGGTGAACTTTCCGTAGGTCGTTATGGACTCTTCGACCTGAAGGGCGAGCTCCCGCGTGGGAGCAAGAATGAGCGAACGGACAGGGGTCCTGCCCTTCGTTTTGGTCGACCTGCTCAGGATGTCGAGGAGCGGGAGCACGAATGCCGCCGTCTTTCCGGTGCCCGTCTGGGCGCATCCGATGATGTCGCGTCCCGTCAGAATTCGCGGAATGGCGAGGTTCTGAATGGGTGTTGGTGTTGTGTACCCGGATGCATCGACGCCCCGGGTTATGCGGTCTGAGAGACCGAGTGCAGTAAAAGGCATGAGCCTTCCTTGAAGAATGGTGTAAAAGGTGAATCGCGCTGCGGAGATGAAAGATGGGTGGCGAGCGGGTGGAGTCTTACGCGTGAGAACGCGAGAAGTGTCCGTGCAGCAGCCCGATGCCGGGCGGCGTGCATGTGTCCCTACGATACCGTAGCTTCATTTCAACGGAGAGCAATCCGTGATCCGCTTTCGATACCGAGGCACCAAAGCGGCGGTTGCGAATCGCAACTCTTCAATATAGCTCTTCTCCCGGACAGTTCCTAGAGAAAAGGACGAAACCGGCCCTCTCCTTTCACCGTATCCTTTGTTATTTGACCATTCTGCATCTCATCGAGAAAGGATGATCCCATGAACCGTTTCACTCTCCTGCTGCTGTGTGCTGCATCCTTCACCGCGGCAACCGCACAACCGAATGTTGACGCCCGGCTCCTCCGCTTCCCGGCCATCCACGGCGAACAGGTCGTGTTCAGCTATGCCGGCGATCTGTACACCGTCCCGTCGACCGGCGGAACAGCGCGCAAGCTGACGAACGACGTCGGCTATGAGCTCTTCGCACGATTCTCGTCCGACGGCAGGTGGATCGCCTTCACCGGCCAGTACGACGGCAACACCGAGGTCTATCTGATGCCCTCCTCCGGCGGCGTACCGACGCGGCTCACGTACACAGCAACCCTCGGACGCGACGATGTCTCCGACCGGATGGGGCCGAACAATATCGTCATCGGCTGGCGGGACGACAAGACGATCCTGTTCCGCTCCCGGATGATCGAGCCGAACTCCTTCATCGGCCAGCTGTTCCTCGCCTCCGTGGACGGCGACATGCCACAGCAGCTTCCCCTCCCCAGGGGCGGCTTCGCTTCCTACTCGCCCGATGGAAAGAAGCTCGCCTACAATCAGGTGTTCCGCGAGTTCAGGACGTGGAAACGGTACCGTGGAGGCCAGGCGGACGACATCTCGGTGTATGACTTCGCGACGAAGCAGACCGTGAAGATCACCGACGATCCGGCGCAGGACATCATCCCTATGTGGAGCGGGAACGCGGTGTATTTTGTGTCCGACCGTGACGAGAACAAACGGATGAATATCTACCAGTACGACTTCCCGACCGGCCAGACAACGAAGATGACCTCGTTCACGGAGTACGACGTCAAGTTCCCCTCCATCGGCGACAAGGCTATCGTGTTCGAGAACGGCGGATACCTGCACACACTCGATCTTGCGACCGGGACCGTGACAAAGCTGACGGTCCAGATCCACGAGGACTTCGTCAGCGGCCGGGGCGGGCTCATCGATGTGAGCAAGAGCGTGACCAACTTCGAGATCTCGCCGGACGGGAATCGCGCGCTGTTCGGCGCCCGGGGGGATGTGTTCACGGTGCCCGCAAAGGACGGACCCACCCGAAACCTCACCGGCACGCCCGGTGTGCATGAGCGGGATTCCAAATGGTCTCCTGACGGCAAGTCGATCGCCTTCATTTCCGATGCCACCGGCGAGGACGAGATCTACATCCAGGCACAGGACGGCCTTACGCCGCCCGTGCAGCTCACGCGCGGCGCCGATGTCTATAAGTATGCCCTCCTGTGGTCGCCCGACAGTAAGCGGATCCTATGGTCCGACAAGAAACTCCGTCTCCAGTACGTGGACGTCGGCTCGAAGGAGATCACTCTCGTAAACCAGGCCACGGCATGGGAATTCGCCGGTGCGGTGTGGTCGCCGGACAGCAAGTGGATCGCCTTTGCCCGCCAGGAAGAGGAGCAGATGACGACCGTGTATCTGTATTCCCTCTCCGCGAAGACGACCACCCCCGTCACCCGTGGATGGTTCTCGTCGACCTCCCCCTCCTTCAGTGCGGACGGGAAGTATCTGTTCTTCGTGTCGAACCGCTCTTTCAGCCCCACGTACAGCTGGACGGAATGGAACCATGCCTACACTGACATGGCCCAGATCTACCTCGTGACGATCGCGAAGGCCACCGCATCACCGTTCGCACCGAAGAGCGACGAAGTGGAGGTTGAGAAGAAGAAGGATGACAAGACGAAAGACGAGAAGACGGAGAAGACAAAGGATATCATCGTCGATCTTGAGGGTATCCAGGACCGGATAGCGGAGATGCCTGCAAAACCAGCCCGGTACTGGAACATCCAGTCGGCCGGCGACAAGGTCTTCTACATGAAGCGGGGTTCCGGAGATTCGAAATCCTCCCTGATGATGTACGATTTCAAGAAGGAGGAAGAGACAGAGGTCGGAGAGTACACCGGCTACGAGATCTCCGCAGATGGAAAGAAGATGCTCGTCGGGATGGACGGCAATGCATATGCCATCATCGACCTTCCTTCCGGGAAAGCCACGGTCAAGGACAAACTGAACCTCTCGGACATGAAGGTCACCCTTGACCGAAGGGCCGAATGGAAGCAGATCTTCGAGGAATCATGGCGACAGATGCGCGACTTCGTGTACGACCCGAACCTTCATGGCGTCAACTGGAAGCTGATGGGCGAGCGATACAGGCCGCTGGTGGAGCATGTCAACCACCGGACCGACCTGACCTACGTCATCGGAGAACTCATCGGGGAACTGAACCTCGGCCACACCTACGTGGGCGGGGGCGACTACCCCAAGCCGGGCAGGATCCCTCTCGGCCTGCTCGGAGCCAAGGTGGAGCGGGATGTCTCGAGCGGGTACTATCGCATCACAACGATCCTCAAAGGGCAGAACTGGGAATCGGACCTTCGGTCACCGCTGACAGACATCGGCGTCGATGTCAAGGAGGGCGAATACATCGTCGGCGTCGACGGCAAACCGACAAACACGATGGCCGATCTGTTCATTGCATTCGTGGGCAAGGCCGGGAAGCAGGTCACACTGACCGTCAACGGGAAGGCCTCTGAGAGCGGTAGCAGGAAGGTCGTCATCGTTCCGACGGAGAATGAGCAGCAGCTGTACTATTTCAAGTGGGTCGAGGATAATATCGGCAAGGTGTCAAAAGCCACGAACGGGCGGGTCGGGTACATCCACATCCCTGATATGGGGGTGAACGGCCTGAACGAGTTCGTGAAATACTACTATCCGCAGCTCCGCAAGGAGGCTCTCATCATCGACGTACGGGGCAATGGCGGAGGGAACGTCTCACCGATGATCATCGAGCGGCTCCGCCGCGAGGCGGCCATGATCGGCATCGCGCGGAATGCAACTCCGTCCTTCGATCCCGGCGGAACACATGTCGGCCCGAAGGTGATGCTTCTCGACGAATTTTCCGCGTCGGATGGTGACATCGTTGCCTACCGGTTCAAACAGTACGCGATCGGCCCTGTTATCGGGAAGCGCTCATGGGGCGGGGTTGTCGGCATCCGGGGAAGCCTCCCTCTGCTGGACGGTGGGTACCTGAACAAGCCTGAGTTCTCGCGGTACGACCTCGAGGGAAAGGAATGGATCATGGAGGGGAAGGGGGTCGAGCCGGACATACGGGTGGAGAACGATCCGGCGAAGGAATTCGCGGGCGAAGACCAGCAGTTGAACAGGGGGATAGAGGAAGTGATGAAGCTGCTGGAGAAGAACCCGCCCAGACTCGTACCCCCGCCACCCTACGATAAAAAGTAGATCTTCCCGGCAACAGGGCTGAGGCTGTCACCGAAGGTGCAGCCTAGCCCGTTGCCGGATTGTATTGATTGAACGCGTCGCTGGAGCCTCAGGCTGACGCCTTCGGTGCAGTTCAGCCCGGTATCGCGGATCATCAAATGGAAAGGCTGGTGCGGTCGCGATCGTCATAGAATCGCTTCCCTCACCAGCCTTTGTTATTGGCTGACGACTGACTACTGCATACTGCCTACTGTTCTCTCACACCATATGTCTCCGGAGCTCACGCTTCAGTCCGTGGATCTGTTCACGGACCTTCTTCAGCTCTTCCTTCTCCTTCTTCTCCGCGAGGATCTCATCCCTTTTTTTCTTCAGCTCCCGGATCTGCTTCTTGATATTTCCCTTGTCGATCCCTTCAACGTGGTGGTGAGGGACCTCGACGCCCAGAACCTTGCACAGCAGGGGAAGGATCTTCTCTTTGTGCAGCGTGGCCACGCCTTTGAGCTCCTCGGATCCCTGCTGATGAGCAAGGTCCTTGAGCTGGGCGGAGGTCATTTTACTCAGTTCTTCGTAGGTGTAGGCCATGGTAACACCTTGAGGAAGTGAACAGTGAACCGTGAACAGTGAATCGTAATGATCTGTTAAGACACTTTCAATCCACAATCCGCATTCCGCATTCCGCAATCCGCAGTCGTCCTAAATGCTGTGCGGTATCAGGAAGACCCCGAACATCACCAATGCCGCAAACAGGACGGCCCATTTCAGGTATTGGGGCTTCCTGAGCAGCCCGAGCGGCGGCAGCCAGGCGAGGAGCGCCACCAGCGTTTTGCTGTCCGTCACATCGTCCCCGATCGGCCAGCCCGTCCACCACTCCCCGAAGGCATAGTAGGTCATCAGCGGGCCAAAGATAAAGCCACCGACGAGCAAGCTGCCCACGGTCCAGTATGTGAGCTTTGTGAAAGCAGGCTCCTTCGCGATGATCTCAAGGCCGGCACGCGTGGAGAACAGCATTGCGATGAACATTGCGATCACGTGCGGAATGATGACCCACAGCGGAACATCCCCCTTGAATCGGATCGGGATCATCCCTTCTGCAGGGATGGTTGCGATCTCCGTGGAGTCCCTGAAGAGCTCGACCGTGTATTCCAGCTTTGTCAGGGGGACCTGCGTCGGAATGTCAGCACGGACAGTCCCTCCGACATACGTCATGGGTATCTCGTTCCAGGGGTCATCAGACCCAAGATACCTCCATCGCACGAGGCCGGCATACCCCGAGTCGGGGACCTCGACAAAAACGGGGGCATCCTGGGAGGAGGAATAACTACGCTCCATCGTGAAAGGGATGCTGGTCCCATTGAGCACGACCTCTCCGCGAAGCGGATAGGTCGGACCGGTCAGCCGTTGATAGACGGCGGAGCTGAGGGTGAGCAGAACAGCGAACGTCCAAAGGATTATCGGAGATCTCATGGAAAAGTCGTCTGATGTGTCGTGGTGGTCTTGTGATTTGCTGACATCCGGTCAAGAAAGGTAGCAGAAAATCTGGGCAGGAGAAAGTGGATATTGCTGTCTGCATCCTTGAATCTTTGGCATCCATTCAAATATTTATCGGCGTCTGATGACCCCCTCCCCCTCTATCCCGGTAACGTGAACGCCACGATCTCCGGCATCCTTGTGGCTTCTCGCTGTTCCCGGGCCTCCAGGACAGCGAGAGGATCCTTCCGCTGATGGCCCAGGAGTATCTTCCGACAGCGATGTATGTCATCTTCGCCGGCGCCCTTGTTTCGGCGATCCTTTCCACCGTTGACAGCTCACTGCTTGGAGCATCGGCCCTGCTGTCTCACAACGTCCTGATGACGGCACGACGGATCAATGATGAAGGCACGAAGGTCCGGATCGAGCGATGGGCAGTGGTCGGGCTTGGCATCATCGCATATGTGCTTGCGATGTATGCAGAGGGGGTGTATGATCTGGTCAAGGATGCCGCTCCGTTCGGAAGTGCGGGCATCTTCGTGACCTTCATCTTCGGGATGTACTCCTGGATCGGCACGGAACGGAGCGCTCTTGCGGCCCTGATCACGGGAGCCGTGCTTTGGGTGATCGGCCACTACGCGATACGCTTTGAACTGAGCTATCTTCTCTCCCTCTCCGGGGCATTCGCGGCCTTTGTGCTGTTCCTGCGCAAAGGAGACCGGTCCAGCACGCCCGCCAACGGGCCCTGAACACCCTCTCATCCGGGCGTTTTTCGACCTTCGCCCACCGGCGACAACTTCTCTCCCCGAAATCCCGTACACTGTCGGTACCGCCATCCTCCCCTCTCGCACCCTTCCCCGGCGGAGAAGGAGTCCCTGATGAACATCCTCCTCGTCAATCCGGAATATCCACACACCTTCTGGAGCTTCACGTACGCTTTGAAGTTCGTTTCGAAACGCGCATCGCATCCTCCCCTCGGCCTTCTGACCGTCGCAGCGCTGCTCCCGAAGGATTGGAACGTACGCCTGGTCGACATGAACAGCCGCACATTAGGGGAGAAGGACCTTCTCTGGGCGGACCACGTGTACATCGGCGGGATGTCGGCTCAGGCAGAATCAGCACGAAGCGTCATCGCACGCTGCAACGAGCTTGGACGGACGGTGGTCGCGGGCGGACCGATGTTCACATCGGCACACGATGAGTTCGAAGGGGTCGATCACTTCGTGCTGAACGAGGCCGAGATCACTCTCCCGCAGTTCCTTGCCGACCTGGCGAAGGGCGCACCGGCCCGGATGTACACGACAACAGACTTCGCGGACGTCACGCACACGCCTCTGCCCCGCTGGAGCCTTCTCGACCGCCGCCGCTATGCCTCGATGAGCCTCCAGTACTCCCGCGGTTGTCCGTACGACTGCGAATTCTGCGACATCACAGTGCTCTATGGACGGAGACCTCGCACGAAACGGCCGGAGCAGATCACGCGGGAGCTGGATGGCATCTTCGCCACCGGCTGGCGCGGCCATGTGTTCGTGGTGGACGACAATTTCATCGGGAACAGGCGGGCCCTCAAGACGGAGCTCCTGCCGGCGATGGCTTCCTGGATGGAGGAGCATGGCCATCCGTTCACTTTCGGCACGGAGGCCTCCATCAACCTGGCTGACGACCCCGAGCTGCTCCGCATGATGGTCTCGGCCGGCTTCAACGTCGTCTTCGTCGGGATCGAATCACCGAGCGACGAGAGCCTGCAGGAATGCCACAAGACGCATAACCGGAACCGGGACCTGCTTGAAAGCATCCGGACGATCCAGCAGGCAGGCCTGGAAGTGCAGGGAGGTTTCATTGTGGGATTCGACAAGGATCCCGAGAACATCTTCGAACAGATGGTACGGTTCATCCAGGAAAGTGGCATCGCGACAGCGATGGTCGGTCTGCTCAATGCGCCGCGTGGGACGAAACTCTATAAACGCCTGCAATCGGAGGGGCGGCTACTGGAGACGTTCACAGGAGTGAACACAGATGGGTCGCTGAACTTCATTCCGGCGATGGACCGGGAGAAACTTCTCGAGGGATACCGCTCCATCCTCCGCTCGATCTACACGCCCAAGGAATACTATGCACGGGTGAAGAAGTTCCTGTCAGAGTTCTCACCTCCCCGTTCGCGGTCGCGGTACGTCCGCCTGCCGCAGATGCGGGCACTCATGAAATCGATCGTACTCCTGGGTGTGATCGGAAGGGAACGGGTCTATTACTGGAAGATATTCTTCTGGTCAATGTTCACGCGTCCACGGCTCTTCCCGCATGCCATCACCCTCATGATCTACGGGTTCCACTTCCGCAAAGTGTTCGAGCATCAGATCCTTTGAACGCGCCAGCCGGGACTGCCGGATCAATCCGTATCCCGTACGGGCCTGTGGCTCTCATACCAGATGGACGGGTAGTGATACACACTGTTCCGGCCCGACCGCTGAGCCTCGAACAGGGCCTTCTTTGCGGTCAGCAGGAGCTCGTCCGCGGACCTTCCGTTCGACGGAAAACATGCGACGCCCATGCTCACGGTCGTTCTGATCCTCCCATCGACGAACGAAGCCTGCTCGATCGACTGACGGACCGCCTTCGCGAACCTTATGCCATCATCCAGGTCGTGACTCGGCCGCAGGATGATGAACTCGTCAGGACCGAACCGTGCAAGCGCATCCTCGACGCGCACTTCGGTGCGGAGGAGCGACCCAAGCTCCTTCAGCAGCCGACCGGATGTCCCGTGCCCATGGACGTTCGAGATCTCCTTGAAGTTGTCGACATCCCCGATGACGACCGTGAACCGTTCGTTCGCGTGGGTCGCCTTCTCGACCGCCTCCTCCAGCCTGTTGAGGAACGGCGCATACTTGTCCATCCCTGATTCCTTGTCGACCGTGTCCAGCCTCGAGACCTGCTCATGCAGCCTCGCATTGGTGTATGCGATGGCAGCCATATCGGCAAAGAACCGGAGCAGCTCAACATCATCCTCCGTGAACTCGTCTCTTCGCGTGCTGTCGAGATACAGATATCCCACAGGGCGGTGGTCACTGCTCATCTGAACGGCGATGCACGACCCAAAGGGATGCTCGAGCCGGAACTGTTCTGCGCGCCCGGGATCCGCGCTGTCATCATTGACCAGCACCGGCACGCCCGTCCACAACAATTCTCCCACTGCTCCCGTGGCAATCTTCCGCCTGTACGACTTGTAGTATGTATGAGAGATGTTGTAGCTGCTTTCGATGACGAGATACTCGGATGCAGGGTCGACGATGAGAATGGCGACTGTCTGACATTTGAACAGACGCTCGATCCTGTCGACTATCAGATGGAAGGCGTACTCATGCTCACGGGCAGAGGCGATGGAATCGAGGATCTCGCGGAACTGATGAAGGGTACGGGGATCGAGGGTACGCATGGCGGCACCTCCGGGGGTATGTCCACCTACACCTCTCGCAAAGCTCGCGGAGCACACAAAGGGGGAAGAGCGTACTCTTCTTCGCAATGTGGCGGAGCTGGCGAGAGGTTCCTCCGATAGATTGTTCAATTGGCGAACCAAAGTCAACGATATCCGACCAGCACCAAAAGCGACCTCCATCGTCTCACCATCCCACAATTGCCGGGTCCAGAATCCTGCTTTCTCAATACTGAAAAAACAAAAAAGGCCCGGCAGAACCGGGGCTAAAAGGGCAAAGCCCGTCGAACGATATTACCGATCGAATGACACCGCGTTGCCGCTCTTCGTGAAGTTCACCACGAGCACCTTCCCGCTGCTGAGCGATCCGTTGTAGGTCCTCGAGCTGCCGACCGCGTTCACGGTGACGACATAATTCGTCGGCACGGAACCGCTGAAGTAGTCGACCTCGACCTTATAGGTCCCATCGGGTGCGGTCTGAGCCCAGAAGATGTTCTCCGGACCGAAGCCATCCGTATCATCACGATCAAGCTCTCCGCCGCTCTGGGCGACCGTGTTCATGTAGCTGATCTCCTCCCCGGTGGGATCTGTGACATACAGATCGATGTCCGGAGTCGCATCCCATGAAAGAGAGACCTGGACGGTACCTGTCCCGAGCTGGAGCACCGCGACGTTGGTCGTGATATAGTTGCTGACAAGGCCGGAGGAGTTATAGACGCAGTATGTCAGGCCGAAAGAACCGCCGCTGACGTTCGTCGGTATGGTGACCGGGATGACGATCTGGCCGCTCGTACCCGAACTGGCGCTGTACGGAACGTTGAAGTACGATCCGGCACCCACGACCTGAACATAGCAGCCTGCGACATTGGATTGGGTGCTATACGTGAACGGGAACTGTGCCGTGCTGCCGTTCGAGGACTGGGTCGAGGTCTGTCCGCCGCTGATCACGGGAGCATCCGGAGTACCGGACGGTGCGGGGGCATTTCCCGCATTCGCCTGAGCGCCGGGGATCACGAGAACTCCCGCCAACGCATTCGCATCGCTCGGATTTATGGCAACCGGGGTCTCCGGCTCAGTCGGACCTTCGTCATCTTTCTTGCAGTCCTGAATGAGAACGAGGCCGATCATCAGCAGGATCGTGAGAAGCTGGATCTTCATAACAGTGCTTTCGATGAAATGTGGATGGGAAAATAGTGGATGTCGTGGACCAAATGTAGAGAGTTTTCGGCAAAAGAAATAGACGATGCTGCGGCATTAGAAGAAAATAAGAAAACCGATTGCGCTCGTCCATGACAGTACCCGAGCAGCAACATCTCTCGATGATTGCAGCGGCACAATGCGTTCGTCGAAGGGAAATCGGGGCAGTCATGCGCGGAGGACGCTCGCTCATACCCCACCCCCCGGAAGTCCGGACACTGTCCGACATCCCGCAGAAAGACGTGAGGTCAGCATGCCGTCATCAAGATCCCTCGGACGAGGAACGGAGCAGCACAACTTCCGTATGACACTTCGAAACGGTTCAAAAAGAACCTGCATAGAGCCATCGAGCTCCCTCCCCTTACAAGAACTGAGAATCCGTGAATCTCGCTTCCTCGCCGGTCAGTCCGGTGTGATCCCCGTCAGAATTCTGAACTGAGCATTCGTTCATAAGAAGATGTTTGGCTACCTTTGACCGTTCAAGGCCAAACACATATTTCCTGAGGCTCTCATGACATTCTTCTCTGCCCGACGAACGCTTTTCGCGTTCGTATGCGTACTCGTTTGTACGATCGTTCCCGTACAGGCTCAGGTTCATGCCGACACCTCTCCATCCCCAACGGAGCAGGCAGCCGTTCAGCATCGTGGCGGCGGTGAGGCAAGTCTCGTCCTGCCTGATCTCAGCATCGTCTCCTTTGCCGGCGGTATTGACGGGCATACACTCCTGCTGTTCGGCCTTCTCATCTCTGCGCTGGGGGGGCTCTTTGGCATCATCACCTATGCTCAGCTCAAGCGGCTTCCGGTGCACCATGCGATGGGCGAGGTCTCCAACCTCATTTACGAGACGTGCAAGACCTATCTGCTCCAGCAGGGGAAATTCCTCCTGGTGCTCTGGGCGTTCATCGGTACGATCGTTCTCGTGTACTTTGGATGGCTCGCTGTCGCGGGCATAGACCCCTCTTCCGGCGAGGTCCTGCGCGGTTTCCCCGCATTCAAGGTCGCGGTTATCCTCTTCTTCAGCCTTGTCGGCATGGCCGGCAGCTACTCCGTCGCGTGGTTTGGCATTCGCATCAACACACTCGCCAACTCCCGGACGGCCTTCGCTTCCCTCTCCGGCAAGCCGTATCCCCTTTCGGCCATTCCGTTGAAATCCGGCATGAGCATCGGCATGCTGCTCATTTCCGTCGAGCTGTTCCTGATGCTCGTCATCCTCCTCTTTATCCCGGGCGACCTGGCCGGGCCATGCTTCATCGGGTTCGCGATCGGTGAGTCGCTCGGTGCCGCGGTGCTCCGGATCGCCGGCGGAATCTTTACGAAGATCGCCGACATCGGGTCAGACCTGATGAAGATCGTCTTCGGCATCAAGGAGGACGATGCCAGAAACCCGGGGGTCATTGCGGACTGCACCGGGGACAACGCCGGCGATTCTGTGGGGCCGACGGCGGACGGGTTCGAGACGTATGGCGTCACGGGCGTCGCCCTCATTACGTTCATTCTCCTGGCCGTTCCCAGCGCCATGGTACAAGTGCAATTGCTCGTATGGATCTTCGTCATGCGCATTCTGATGATCGTCGCAAGCGGCCTCGCATACGCCGGGAATCAGGTGCTCACCCGGGCCCAATATGCTGAGGCGGAGACGATGGACTTCGAGCATCCTCTTACGCGCCTCGTCTGGGTCACCTCCGTTGTCTCCGTCGTCCTTACGTACCTGGCCTCCTGGATTCTCATTCCGGAGCTCGGCGATGGCTCACTGTGGTGGAAACTGTCGACCGTGATCTCATGCGGAACTCTCGCAGGAGCGATCATACCGGAGCTTGTGAAGATCTTCACCTCGACGAACTCGAAGCATGTTGCAGAGATCGTCACATCCAGCCGTGAGGGAGGGGCATCTCTCAATATCCTGTCCGGGTTCGTCGCGGGCAACTTCAGCGCCTATTGGCTGGGATTCGGCATTCTGTTGCTGATGACCACCGCATACATCGTGAGTGAGTTCGGCCTGGCAGCCATCATGGCCGCCCCCGCAGTGTTCGCTTTCGGCCTTGTCGCATTCGGGTTCCTCGGTATGGGGCCGGTCACCATCGCTGTGGATTCCTACGGGCCCGTCACGGACAATGCTCAATCGATCTATGAGCTTTCTGTCATCGAGACCCTCCCCGGGATCACAGAGTCGCTCCGGAAAGACCATGGCTTCACGGTCGACTTCGAGCGTGCAAAGCACAATCTGGAGGACAACGACGGCGCAGGGAACACGTTCAAGGCCACAGCAAAGCCGGTCCTCATCGGAACGGCGGTGGTTGGTGCGACGACGATGATCTTTTCCATCATCGTCGCCCTGACGGAAGGTCTCAAACCGGAATATCTGGTCAACCTTTCCCTGCTCCACCCCCCCTTCCTTCTGGGCCTGATTACCGGCGGGGCGATGATCTACTGGTTCACGGGGGCCTCGACACAGGCGGTCACGGCAGGGGCATACAGGGCTGTCGAGTTCATCAAGAAGAACATCAATCTCGAGAGCACGGAGAAGGCCTCGGTCAGCGATTCAAAACGGGTGGTCGAGATCTGCACACAGTATGCTCAGAAAGGGATGTTCAACATCTTCCTGGCGGTCTTCTTCGGCACGCTGGCGTTCGCCTTCTTCGAGCCTTTCTATTTCATCGGCTACCTCGTGTCCATCGCACTGTTCGGCCTGTTCCAGGCCATTTTCATGGCCAACGCCGGAGGGGCGTGGGATAATGCGAAGAAAGTGGTCGAAGTGGACCTGAAGGAGAAGGGGACGGAACTGCACGCAGCGACGGTGGTGGGAGACACAGTGGGTGACCCGTTCAAGGACACCTCGTCCGTCGCCCTCAATCCGGTCATCAAGTTCACCACCCTCTTCGGACTTTTAGCGGTCGAGCTGGCTGTTTCCCTCGCCCTCGAGGAAGGAATGACCTTCACCATCGTATGTGGAGCAGCGTTCCTGCTAATATCGATGTTCTTTGTGCACCGGTCATTCTATGGGATGAGGATAGGGAAGGAGTAGACAGAACCTGTAGTCAGTAGCAAGAAGTCAGTCGGAAGCAGGGACTCTCCTCAGCGGGGAAGAACCGGGGAGCCGATCAAGCATTATTTGGGGGCCACTGTCCGCCGCGGCGTCTACGACTACCGGCTCGACCCTTGGACCATCGGCACCTCTTCCCGCAGATTCAGTCACATGCGGCGAATGGTCATCCTCACATAGAACGACATGCCTGTGCCAGAAACGACGAAGGCCGATCCGGAATCCGGATCGGCCTTCTCTTTTTCCCCGTGTCTGTTGGTCAGGGCAGCATGTCACGTATCAGCCGTGAGACACTTGTCGCTGATGGGGGGTCCAGGTTCGTGAGCACGACCACGATCACGTCATCCGCCGGCATCCATTCGAGGCCGGCATTGATTCCCGGCGCACCCCCGGCGATCCCCATGCCCCCGGCAAATTCGTAATCCGGCGTCCCCAGCAGGCCGGACTCCAGGGCATGGACGAAAGCGACAAGGTCATAGGCCGTTGAATATCCTCCGCCTGCGGAACTCCCCCGCTGTGGAAGCGTCGCCAGATTGCGGACCCATGTGCCGGCATCGTCATCCCGTGTGTACCCCCGGGCAATATCGGACGCATCGTTGTCCCGCTCATACCATTGAGTCCGGCTCATCCCGGCCGGCTCGAAGATCGTGCGCCGGATATGCTCGTAATAGTCCTCCCCGGTGATGACCTCGATGAGCCGACCCAGAAGCAGATATCCGCCATTGGAATACCGGCTGCTCGTACCTGGTTCGAACAACAACGGTTCGTCTGCGAACAATGGCAGATAATCGCTGATCGTGCGAAGCTTCTCTTTCGGTGTCGCATTGAACCTGTCGCCGAAGAAGTCGCCAATGCCGGACCTCATAGTGAGCAGCTGCTGAATGGTCACCTTGCTGCGGACTTCCTCATTCGGATAGTCCGGAAGGTACGTGCCGACCACATCGTCGTATGCCAGCCTCCCTTCTGCGGCGAGCCTACGGATCGCAAGAGATGTGAATGCCTTGTTGATCGATCCGAGATTGAAACGCGTATCGACAGTGTTCGGGACTCTCCTTTCCCGGTCAGCCAATCCGTAGGCACGCTCGAAGATCGGCTCGTCTTCCTTCAGCACCAGCACCACCCCGGAGAACTGGTCCGCCTGCACCCGTCTATCGATCTCTTCCGCGAGCTTGCGGACGAACTCCTCAATGGAAGCAGCACGTTCGATCGGTTGCTCATCCTCGTCGGCCTGGTCAATCCCCAGGCCGAGGATCTTCGGAGCATCTCCCCCGCTGAACATAAAACTGAGCCGTAGCGCACCTTCCAGTTCGCTCCGCGCGATCAGAACGATCCTCTCCTCATCCGATCGCAGAAGACGGATGGGCCGAAGCGACCCGACCTGTCCTTTCATGCGCTGGTACATGCTCAACCGCTCTGAGGTCGAGCGGCCGGGCGCCATGAACTCGTCATAGCAGGCCTTCATCCGGGAGGTGTCACCGCTGTTGAAGGCATCGAGATAGGCCTTGACCGCTCTCCCCATCAGTGAGGGCGGGAGGCGGAACTCCTGGGAAAAGGAGAAGGAGGTAAGGACTATCAGGAAAATGCCGAGAATGTGAGATCGCATACGTAGACCAGAGATTATGGATAATTGGAATGATGGATAGACGCGGGCGCGGGTTGGCATGTTCCCTGCATGAGGATCACCCGCCCGGACGGGAACATGTCACGGCAGGCGCGTCATCCCGCAGGCCTTCCCGACGCTCAGGATCGTGGAGCCGCGAGCTTGTCGAGCAGCCAAGGGACGCAGGCAGGGGCAGGCTGTTCACTGTTCACGGTTACCAGTTTACGGTTCACGGTTCACGGTTTACGGTTCACGGTTCACGGTTCACCACCCTGAGCTTCATCCTCCCTGCTATGCTTCCATCTCTTATGTGTCCACATCCATTGGCCCGGATCCTTGCGGATGTATTCTTCGGTCAGCGACGTCAGGCGCTGAGTCAGCTTTTTCATGTTCTGCTCATTATAGCCCTTCAGATCCGCTGTCTTTACTTCCACGAGCGGACCTGAACAGGACCCGTTCTTCTGGCGGTGCATGGCAGAAAGGTACAGCACTGCACCGGTCTTCAGGCACAGCGCGGCAGGTCCTTTTGCCGTCGGGACATCTCTCCCGAAGAAGGAGACCCAGATGCTCTCGGGGCCGACACTCTGGTCCGCGGCGAGGATCACAACGTCTCCCCTCTTCACAGCCTCCGTGGTGTCGTGCACAGCCGTCTGGATGGGGATCCACTGCAGTCCGAGCTTGGTCCTCCAACGCAGGACGACGGTATCGATGATCTTGTTCGATAGCGGCTTATACACGACATGCGTCCGCCCGGGCGCATACTGATGGATCCCCTGCAGAATGATCTCCCAGCCGGCATAGTGGCTGACGACGACCACGACCCCCTTTCCCCTCTGCATCTCTTTTTCGAGTGCTTCCGGATTCGTTATGACCATCTGATCCCTGAGGATGTCAGGCGTCAGCCGCGAGAGCCAGAGGAGTTCCAGGGATGCCTCTCCGACAGAGCGGAACGAGGTTCGCGCAATGGTATGCAATTCTTCGTCCGAAGCATTCGGGTATGCATATCGCAGGTTCGAGAGTGTTACGCGTCGTCTGGAGGTCAGGACAGTGAATCCCATCCCGCCAATACCCCTGCCGAGGGATCGAACGGCGGCAAGAGGCAGCGCCCGGACTATCCCGGTGAGGATGACGAAGAAGAATGCCTGAATACGATGCGCTTTTCTCATTGCGGTGTGTAGATCCTGCCGGTCCGGTCCCTGAACCGCGTGGGCACGGTCTCAGAACCATGATACGTCGGCACATGGACAGCAAAATGCAGATGCGGCCCGCGGCTGTACCCTGTATTCCCGGAGTAGCCGATGAGCTCGTGGCTCCTTACACGTTGACCTCGCCGGACGACCACTCCATTGTACTGCAAGTGTGCGTATTGGGCAAAGGTCCCGTCATCATGGAAGATCATGACATAGTTCGCTTCGGACACATACGACGGCTCCGGACCGCCCACACGCGAATCTGAGCGGGTGCCGACCACGTACCCCTCGCGCGACGCAAGCACCGGCGTTCCTTCCGGCATCCTGAAGTCGAGTGAGTGCTCTCCCTGGTGAGTGAACGACCCGAAGTACCCCTGTACCACGGGAGCTATCGTCTGATCGCTGAACGGCAACCGATAGATGACGGTCTCCTCATGCCGGGCTGTCTCAGGATCACCGAACCACCATTGTGTATCGTACCGGAAGGACATCTTTCCTGTGCCGGGGGTGAATGTGACCATCTTTGCATTCCGGGCATTCGGCACGACGACATAGTCGAGCGGAAGTTCCTGGTCCCAGCGGACATTCTCGAGAACGGGGAAGGTCACGTAGATCTGGATAGGACACGGGACGTCGGTCGACACAAAAACGGTGTACGTTCCATCCGCATTCTGTGCGTGATGGACAGTCACAGGCTCCTTCGCCTGGGCCATGACGACAGGAATGTGCGTGAAGCTCAGAGCACACAGCAGCAGGATATGCAGGGACCTCTTCGTGGTTCTCACTTTTAAGAATTCACTCCCGCCCTTCCCTTTGTCCTAATCATACCTATATTTCTTCCGACCACAAACTCCCTGACCGGGATCATGCTATGACCTCTGACCATGCACCACACGTTCCTGTTCCTCCAGCGACAGTATTCGGTACCTACGGACATGGCTGGAGGTCCATGAAAAGATATTTCCTCGAGCTCGTGCTGCTGACCGCGGCCAATCTCGTGCTGATATTGCCAACGTTGGGGCTCTGGGGAGACAATGCTGCTGAGTTCCTGAGCGAGTATGTCTCTTTCAACCTCATCTTTTTTAAGGTCGGCGGTGCACCGGGGGCGGTCCTCTTCTCTCTTGCGTACACGTTCCTGCTCGAATGGCCTTTGCAGTACGGTGTGGATTATGCATCCCTTGTGGCGGCACGGTCGGAGACCCCGAGGATCGCACTTCTCTTCTCGGCGTTCAGGAACTACTGGAATGCCATCCTGGCCAATCTTCTTGTGGTCTTCATCGCTGTCATCGGATTCGTGATGCTGATCATCCCGGGCGTCTTCTGGCTTGTGAAGATGTCCTTCGTTCCGTACCTGGTGGTCGACAGAAAGATGGAAGCAGTGGAGGCTGTCAAAGCAAGCTGGAGCATGACCCGTGGATACGGGTGGAGGATCTTCGGCATGGGATTGCTGGCGATCCCCATCGCACTCCTTGGTCTGATGCTGTTCGGCGTAGGCATCATTGTGTCGTTGATGTGGATCAACCTTGCATTCGCATCCCTGTACCATGCCGTATCGCAGAAGGAGACGGCATCTCACGTGATCCCTCCGATGTGATCCGATTCGCAGGCACACTGCAGTCACACGGGAAGCCGGCCAAACCAGGCCGGCTTTTTCATTCAATTCAATCCATTCCTTCCGTCACCCCACCCGCAAACAGAAAGACCCGCGTGCGCGGGTCTTTCGATGCAACTGGCCGATCATGTGTACATCAGGAAGCTTCGATGATCACCTTTCCAAAGTGGTTCTGCTTGCCGAAGTCCTTGAGCGCCTGCTTGCTGGTGTCGAGCGTGTGGCGTGCAGAGATGGGAACCGTGATCTCCTTCTTGGCAAGACGCTCCAGCAGCTCCCGATATTCCGACTCCGTCCCGAGATACACTCCCTGGATGCGCAGATGGCGGAAGTACGTCTGGTGGATGCTGAGGGGCGTCTCCATGCCTGTGAGGATGCCGCATAGCGTCATGGTTCCGCCCTTCTTCAGCAGCTGGAACGACGTGGGGAACGTCGCAGGTCCGACGTAGTCGACGATCTGATCGACGCCCGACGGGAAGATGTCCTTTACCTTCTTCGGAAGCTCCGGATCTCCCGACTCAAGAACGTGGTCAGCACCGAGCTTTCCCAGCGCTTCCATCATGTTCGTCTGCCGCGTCGTAGCAATGACCTGAAGGTTTCGGAGCTTGGCAAGCTGTATCAGGATGGTGCCCACACCACCGCTCGCGCCCCAGACCATGACGCTCGACCCGGGTTTGAGGTCGCTGTTCATGTTCAGTGCATGAAGCGCCGTGATGCCGGATACACCGATCGACGCTGCTTCCGCAGGATCGACGCCGGGCGGGAGCGCGGCAAGATTGCGAGCCGGCACGGGAACATAGTCCGCATACCCGCCTGGGCGATGCATACCGAAGTAGTTGAACCGCTCACAGAGATTGGGTTTCCCTTCCTTGCACAGCGTGCATTCCTGACAGGCGACCAGGGGATAGACGCTGACCTTGTCCCCTTTCTTCCATCCCGTCACGTTCTTCCCGAGCTCCGCGATCTCGCCCGCGATGTCCGCGCCGAGGACATGCGGAAATCCGAGCGTCAGGCCGGGGTATCCCCGGATGATCACCTGGTCGACACGGTTCAGCGTGGAGGCTGATACCTTTACGAGGACCTCGTCGTCTCCGAAGGCGGGTACCGCCAGATCATCGCGCACTTCCAGGTCGTCCGGAGTGCCGTTCTTGAGGAGAGCCAGACCTTTCATGGGTAGATCCTTTTCTTATGAGCCTCGAGCAAAGGTGTACATCTTACGAAGATACATTGTTGGGTACTACTCTTGTCGATGAGCCTCGAGCAAAGACCGCCAGGTGCGCGCAGCAAAAGATGCTGCAGGAAACATCACGCAACAAAAGCTATTTGCATCTATAACATACTCCTTTGCGGCTGTTCTTTGCGAGCTTTGCGTTCTCTGCGCGAGGTTCGTCAGAGCGGCACCGGGAAGACCACGAAGATCATCACATCCCAGACAGCATGCGATATCAGCCCCGGCACCAGGGACCGGAACTTCCAGTACATCAGGCTCCAGTGGGCGCCCAGCACGAATGCCGCGAGCAGCAGCATGGGATTCATAGCCCAGATGTGGACAATACTGTACAATCCGATGGCTATCCAGAGCGCCGTCTTTTCGGAGACCACTCCAAAGAGCTCCTCCATGACGAGGCCCCGCCAGAAGATCTCTTCGAACGGCGCGATGACGAGAACGAGGAGGACGGCGATGATGGCCGGGTCCATCTGGTAGCGTGTTGCATAAATGGCCTCCAGCTGCGGAACGACCCCCGAGAAGAACTCTGCCATGATGAATACGCCAAGACGGGACAGACCATACAGGAATGCCGCATGGAGAAGGCCCCACCCCACATAGGACCATCGAAATGAGAACAGCCGGCCGAGCTTCTCCCGCTGACGGACCAGGGTGATGACGCCGAGTGTCGTCGTGGCGCCTGTCATGCCGAACCAGAAGTATTGCTCGTGGATCTGCTTCGAGAGGTCAGTCCAGGGGGAGAACAGGAGGAACCAGAACAGGAAAGCGAGGAGAACAACCAGCCCCAGCGACCGCTGCGAGACAATTTTGTTGATCGCCAGTGCTTTCACGTCGCCCATGGGAACAGCGCGATGAAGATCAGATGAACAGCGACGAGACCACAGTCCCGACGATGAGCATGACGCCAAAGCCCAGATGCAGCTGCGCGGATGCGACGTCAGCCATCGCAAGCTTCTCATCATGCGGATCGGAGCTTGTGAAGACCTTCTTCAACGCATCGATGGCCGGCTTGAGGGTCACGAGGACGAGCAACGCCCCCAGGGGAAGCAGGTTTGTTGCGACAAACCCGATCACAGCGACATACGCGAGGATGACGAGCC
Organism: uncultured Ignavibacteriaceae bacterium; assembly: GCA_964534125.1. Classification (GTDB taxonomy): domain Bacteria; phylum Bacteroidota; class Ignavibacteria; order UBA10030; family UBA10030; genus 2-02-FULL-55-14. The sequence continues at coordinate 63,859 of CAZHOJ010000009.1, read as the reverse complement.
CCCCGTAATAGACCTTCGAAGCCGTGAAGCCGATCAGGCCCGCAACCGTGTAGGCATGGACGCGCCTGTCATGATCGATGTCGCGCGTGTTGTTCGCGTGGAGGATTCCGATCACCAGGAAACCGATCGGGAGTGAGATGAGAAAGATATAGAGCATATCGGTGCTGCCGGTCAGACAGAAGTAGGATCCGAAGACCATCAACGGACCGAACAGTATGCCGACAAGGGCATCACCCAATCCGATATATTTGTATCCTCTCGGTCCGCCGCAGTAGAAATATCCACCGAGGAGCCCGATCACACCCAGCACCGCAGCGAACCATCCGCGCGCAACGATGAACGTGATACCCAGGAGGGTGCCGACTGCCAGCAGAAGCAGCCCGGCCTTGTAGATCTGCGACGGCTGCAGGAGTCCCTGAACCAGCACTCCGCTCGAGCCCTTCGTATCGCCGGCATCAACACCGTACTTGTGGTCGAAAAAATCGCTGACGAGATTCGAGCCGGCGTGGTAGAGGAGGCCGCAAACGAGGATCAGCGGAAGGAAATACCAGTCGATCTGGCCGACAATCCCAACCTGCCGGTTGTAGTACGCCAGTGCCCCGCCCAGAAGCATGGGCGTGATCGATGCAGTGAACGAGAACGGCCTGACGGCCTGCAGCCAGAGCTTGAAGCCTGTGGGTGCAGTGGAATCAGAAACGGATTTCTCGACCTCTTGTGCTTTGGACATAATGTATCGGAGCTCGTGAAAGGATATACATGTCGGATTACAGAAAATCCCGGGAAAAGGAAATTTCGAATTTCGAAAGAACCTGGTGCGGCTTGAGTAGTACCCCCAACCGGATTCGAACCGGTGTACCGAGCTTGAAAAGCTCGTGTCCTAGGCCTCTAGACGATGGGGGCCTGACAATTGATGATTGTCGATGGAAGATTGCAGATTGAGAGGAACCGGATCGGCTAGCCAGCTCCGCGGACCGTCTTGAGCGATGCGACAAAGATCGCTGTCAGTTCCTCGGCCTCCCGATGAAAGCCATCCCATTCCTCACCGGTTACCATTTCCGATCGATCAGGATCTCGACCCAGAACGATGACTCATCTGCCTCTTCCAGACACGTCTGAAGTTTTGACGCAAACTCCGCTCTGGAGCGTCCGCGACAGGCAGCCCTGTAATTCGCCGCCACAGATGTTGTTGCACCAATGAACTGTCCGGAAATTCTCTTCCCTGCCGGGTCGTTCGGTATCTGACGCGAAAGCTGGATTCCTTCAATCGCGAATGCCTTCGTTCGCTTCTTCAACTCCTCCGCATTCATATCCCCCCCACTATTGTTGAATCCCCCCAACCTCCCTCGATCTCAAATCTTCAATCCTCAATCCTCAATCTTCAATCTACAATCTACAATCTGCAAAGTTTGGGGTGACCAACGGGATTTGAACCCGCGACCTCCAGGGCCACAACCTGGCGCTCTAACCGACTGAGCTATGGTCACCGTGGAAAAACAGATGACAGATAACAGATATCAGTAGTCAGACTGAAGCATGTGGCCTCTGATATCTGACTACTGGTTACTGGTTACTGACGACTCCCCTCACAGGGCTATGGTCACGGCGGAGAGATGGAAGATGTAGGATTGAAGACGACACAGTCCAGCGTCTTATGTCTTCCTACTTACTACTCCCATACTCCCCTTCTCCTCCCCCTATAGACACAAACAGCCTGCGTGAACAGGCTTCACAAAGCCTATAAATGTACGAAAGAGTTCCCCCCACCGCAAGAGAACCCGCCAACGGCCGGATCGTGCGGCAGTATGACCCCGGCACTGGCTCAGTTGATGCCAGGAATTCTGACGTCAGCCGGATGACACTTTGCGCAATTGGCCTCCTGCAGATAGTCTGAAAAAGGCCTCCGGATGGGGACCTCTGTCATGAGGCTGTGCTTGAGGAGATTGCCAAGAAGAGCGTCGTCCATATGGAGGTCGAGAATGATGGATTGTCCCGAATCAGGATAGGTCAGCACCAGAACGGGCATCTGGCCATCCGTTGATCCGCTGTCGATCGGCAGGACATTCCATTCCCCTTCGATCCCCTCTTTCATGATGCGCTCCGTGTATGGCACCCATCCCACCGTGAGCTCGACGGTCCTATGAAATGATGACGCCTCCCAGCTTTTGACGCTTCGGACCCGTGGAGCGACCCGATCAGGCATCGCGCACGAAACAAGAAACGATCCGACGAGCAAAGAGATCAGGTGATATCGGTTCATAGCTTTCCTGACGAAAATGTGCCTGGACTGCCGCAAGATACGGTATCCCCGTCAAACGGGCAATCGATGCTCCCACAATCTCAGACCGGCGACCGACCAGGACCCACAGGCCGACGCTCACGCATTCCTTCTCCCGGAAACGTTTCGTATGTTATGTTCATGCCGATCCTCAACGTCGACGATATCACCATAGTCATCGTGTCATACTTCGTTGGAGGGTTCACGGCCGGGTACTACCTTGTCAAACTCCGGGAACGTGTCGACCTGCGCGACAAAGGGGACGGGTCCCTGGGAGCACGGAACGTCTACAAGATCATGGGGCCGGCCGCATTCATCGTTGTGGCCCTTCTTGACATGTTGAAAGGTGCGCTGGTGGCCTGGTTCGCGGAGTCCTTGGCACCCGGATCCTTCATGCCATACATCGCCTCTGCAGCTGTGGTGATCGGCCATATTTTCCCTGCGCACCTCGGATTCAAGGGCGGGAAAGGCGTCATGACAGCCACGGGCGTTTTGCTCGTCCTCGATCCGTTGCTGATGGCCGGCTTCGTCGGGCTTGTCCTCCCGGTCATTCTCGTCCTTCGGAAGCTGGACATCAGCGGCCTCATCATTGTTGCTTTCTCTCCTGTCATCGCCTTCGCCATCGGCCGGGAGGGGCCTCTCCTCGTTCTTTTGCTTTCCTTCAGCATCATGATCCTCTGGGCCCACCGGGCGATCCTTCGTGAGGAACTTGTCCATCCCACCACCAGGTGACGAACCCATTACCTTGATTCTCCCCTGTTCGTCGAGTACACTGTAGGGTTGGCGCGAACTGTCGTCGGTCCTTTCCCCCCGGCACCGGTCCTTTCTCCGGCATCCATCTGCGGCCAACACTTTCATGAGGAGATCCGATATGGTACGACGTGTGCTGTTTTCTCTGTTCCTGGTCAGTTCATTCCTCCTCACGTCAACGGCACAACCAGCCGCGGAAAAGGTCGATCCTGAGACCATCGACAAGATCAAGAAGGAGGGAACCGAGAACTCGAAGGTCATGGAATACATGTCCTATCTGACCGACGTGTATGCCCCCCGGCTGACCTGGTCGCCCGACTATCAGCGCGGCGCCGAGTGGGTGGCCGGAGAACTGAGGCGCCTGGGCCTCGAGAATGTGACCTTTGATGAGTGGGAACCGAAGGGAAAGGGATGGACGCTCGAGCGGTTCTCGGCCAACATGCTCGAACCCGTCTCGGGACCGCTCATTGCATATCCCAAAGCATGGTCACCCGGTACTGACGGGAACGTGCGCGGCAAGGTCGTGCACATGAAGGTGGAAAAAAAGGAGGACCTCGACGCCTATAAGGGAAAACTGCGCGGTGCGTTCGTGTTTCTGAGCGACCTGCGCGATGTGGAGGCCCATTTCGAACCTCAGGCACATCGACTGGCCGATTCGTCGCTCCTCGCTATGGCGAATGCGTCTGAGACCGGCGGCATGATGCGCAGGATGATGCGTGATTCCTCCCGCGTTCAGCGTCTCTTCGAGCGGATCTCCCTCAATGCCGCGGTGATGGAATTCGTGCAAAAGGAAAAGGCCGCTGTGCTCGTCGATGCCTCACGTGGTGACGGGGGCACGCTCTTCGTTGGCGGAGCGACGGTCCCGAGGAAGGTCGAAAGCATGAACGATATGTTCGCACGAGGGGCGGGACCATACGACCCTGACGCTCCGAAGATCATGCCTCAGGTGACGATAGCCGCAGAGCATTACAACAGGATCATCCGGATGCTCGAGAAGGGACAGAACGTTGAGCTGGAAATGAACATCGATGTCAAATGGACCAAGGCCGTTCCGGGCTTCAACGTCATCGCAGAGATACCAGGAACAGACCTCAAGGACGAGGTCGTCATGATCGGCGGCCACTTCGATACATGGCATGCGGCGACGGGTGCGACCGACAACTCCGTCGGCAGCGCGGTCTGCCTCGAGGCGCTGAGGATCATTCAGGAGAGCGGCCTGAAGCCGCGGCGGACCATCCGCATCGGCCTCTGGGGCGGTGAAGAGCAGGGTTTGTACGGATCACGGGAATACGTCAAGGAATTCCTTGCCGCCCCGAAATCCGAGGACATGATGGCGATGTTCATGGGGAATGCGAACCAGGACCTCGACAAGAAACCGGCGTACGAGAAGTTCTCCGTCTATTTCAACTATGACAACGGCACCGGACGTATCCGGGGCGTGTATATGCAGGGGAACGAGGCGGCGCGTCCGATCTTCCGGTCATGGCTCAAAGCCGTCGACGACCCAACAGCCCAGACGCTTACCATCGAGAACACGAGCGGCACGGACCATCTCGCCTTTGACGGCGTAGGACTACCGGGCTTCCAGTTCATCCAGGACCCCATAGAGTATGAGACGCGGACCCACCACTCCAACATGGACCTCTACGAGCGTATCCAGGAAGAGGACGTGAAACAGGGTGCTGTGATGATGGCCGTCTTTGCGTACCAGGCAGCGACGCGCGATGAGCTCTTCCCCAGGAAAGCAGCGATGCCGCAGATGCGCCGCAGGCCGGCAGGTGAGAGCGGCAACTGAGCAGGGTCAATACCCTCACACACGAAGGGCGACCATATGGTCGCCCTTCCTTTTTTTCCCGCCAGAGAGACCCAGGCCAGATGATCACCGCTCTGCAGCACGCGGGACCGATGTCGCGATCAGCGCTGCGAGGAAAAGGAGATGGATCGGATTCGTCGGGAGAATGTAGCGTGCCATCGTTCCGATGACGGCATGCACAAGGATATTGTACAACGGTACGGAGAACAGGATAAGACCCGCCTGCCAATTCGCGGTACGGTTCTTCCAGAACCAGAGCGCCACTGAGATGAACAGCAGAAGGTTGAGGCCCCGGGCAAACAGATGGACCAGCAGTCGCACCGGGTCCTGAAGAACGTACTCCATATACGTGTCAGCGGCAACGATGCCGGTAGGATAAGGACTGCCTGCTCCATGGATCTCGTCCGTGACCGTCAGCCCCCATGCGTGCATTTGGAACGGCATCCGTGCCAGCCGCCGTGCCACTGTCCAACCAACCCAGACCGGATGTTCCGTCAGGACTTCCATCACCTTCGGCCGAAACAGGGCGTCATACTCGGGTGTATCGTACGCCTCCATGTATCCTGCGTCCCGCATCTGCTTCAGCGTCACCCGATCGTTGTTCACCGCGCCGAAATCGTTCGGATACTCTCCGAACGATTGCCACATGGCCATCCAGAGTCCGGTGTTCGTGGGTATCAATCTGTCGAAGACCTGCTCGTTCCGGACCGTCCAGGGAAGCAGTATAAGAATGATCGGCACGATCGAGACCGCTACTCGCGGACCGACCGTACGCAGTTTTCGTCCGACGAGGAGGAGAAAGATGCCCACCCAGACGCTCAGCAGCAGGACCTCTGCACGGAAATACGCCGTACACACGACCGTGAGGCCGAGCAGCACATGGTCCCAAAGCCTGTCCTTCTTCCATGCCCGTACAGCTGCATACGCAATGAGCGTATACATCACGGGCATCCAGGCGTCCCGTGTGGCCGTGATGGCCAGCCGCGCTTCGGGGATGTACAAAGCGAACAGAAATGCTGCCAAAAAGCCGGCCCTGCGCGAGAGGACCATCGATCCGATGGACACCAGCATGAAGACGCTCAGCGCATCGACGAGCGCCTGAACGATCTGAAGCGGGAGATAGCTGTAGATACCGGTGAGCAGGTATGTCCCGGCAAGCAGTATGCCCTGGCCGGGCATCATGTATGCAATGAACGGTCTGAAATCTTCGGAGTGGTCGGCTGGCGGGAACCGTTCGACCGACTCCCGGATGTCGATGAGCCGTCCCTCCTCCCACTGCGCCTCGCTGATCGATGCAGAAAATGGGATGTTGACGACGAATCCCCTTCCCTCGGCCAGATTCCTCGCCAGCTCTCCCTGCGCCATTCCGCTGGTGTAATAGGAATCATGCAGGAACATCAGAAGGGCCAGCCGGACAGCTATGGCAAGGACGAACACCCACCAAACGGACCGATGGTCATCCAGCAAGCGCACGAGGGAGACACCGAAGGTCATGATGCGGACCGCTCTTCCCGGAAGACGGCAACCCGGGCTGCCGCTTTTTGTCCGAGCCCGATGCTGTTGCTGATGGTCCGGTCATCGGGGTGAAGCTGGGAGGAGTCCGTCAGGAAGAATCCCTCAAGGGGAGTCATGATATCCGGAATATCATTGGTGAAGCCCACCTCGCATATCGGCTGCGCATAGGTGTCCCGGAACACGAACGCATCCTTGATGTCCTCGTCCCGAAACTCCGGATTGATGCGCTTGAGGTAGTCCGTGTATTCCCGGATGATCTCCTCGTTCGGACGGCGGAACTTCTCATGCGTCGACGGCAGGTACTGCGGCAGGTATATGATGCTGTCCCCTTTCAGATGCGGCAGGGGATTCAGGTTCGTGTACTCGACGATGCCGGCAAGGTCGATGGACGGGTCGCTGATATTGGTCCAGAAGTACCGCGTCAGGGACCTCTTCGTGCGGAGGAACACGCACAGTACGCCGATCGATTCGATATGACGTAGTTTTCCCCAGTATCCATCCTGCAGCGAGTCCGGAAGCAGCCGCAGCAGTGCGGGCAATGGTACGGTCGAGAGAACAGCATCGAATGAGTGCTCTTCTCCGTTCACCACCAGGCCCCGGACAGCCCTCTCATCCATGATGAGCCGCTCAACGCTCGCCCCGAGCGTGATGGTCCCCCCCCGTTTGCGTATCTCATCGCCCAGCGCATCCATGATGATCTGGCTTCCCCCCTCCACATACCCGACCTTCTCCCGCTGCCGGACCTTCGTACGGGATTTCCCGAGGCGGTGGATGCGAGCCCACATCCACGATGCGGAGAGTTTGCTCCTGTGTTCGCCGAATTTCAGACGAATCATCGGTTCGTGAAGAGAACGAAACACATTGACGCCGAACGTCGACTTCATCCACTCTTCCGCAGGAACGTTCTCGATCTCCCTCCACTTCTCCCAATTGGCTGCCTTGATCTTCATGATATTGAGACCGAACCGGACCTTTTCGGCGAACGAGAGATGGGGAAAGAACAACAGGTCCAGCGGACGGCCGAACGAATGCAGCTTTCCGCCGATGAACTGCGCCATATCGGTCAGCCGCCACTTCAGCCTCGCGTGGAGGCCGAGCTCCTTCAGGAGGGAAACGTAGGCGTCGTCGTGCAGACAGATGAAATGATAGTACTTCTCGACATATCCCCCGCCGAGCATGAACGATCCGGCAAGCCCGCCAAGGACCGTGTCCCGCTCGAACAGATGGACAGCCACTCCTTTCTTTGCCAGCTCATACCCGGCTGAAAGCCCGGCCGCACCGCCTCCGATGATCGCTACTTTCATATCTGCTTCTTCTCCAATACTCGTTTCCACAATGGGCCGTAGAAGGGATGGTCCAGGACCGTCCGCCAGTGCTTCCTGCCGTTCACCAGATAGAACCAGACCAGATACCAGATCTTCGCGCCGATCAGCATGATCGTAAAGATGGGGGTGTCGAAGAAGAGCCATTTCCACGATGACCGGCGCAGGCCTTCTTCGATCTTCGACACCAGATTGTGCCTTGCCGGCGTGAACGGGAACTTCCCTGCCGGAGCATCCGTCTCACCGCAGATCTCAATTTCTTCCATCCTGTTCGTTCCCACGCCGCGTTTTGAGCAGGCCTCGAGGTGTTCGATCGAACCGGTATCCAGCCCCATCAGATGTGCCTGGACCGTGTCGAGCGCGACAATATCCTTCGAAGCGAGCACACGGTTGACGACCCGCGGGATCCCCGACTTTGGTCCATTCCCTTCAAGCCCGATCGTCGCGTCCATGACCGACAGGCGCGGAGTGATCGTTGCATTGATATCTGCAAGGGCATCGCTGAGCACGAGATGGTAGTTATGACGCATCTTGCTGATGCAGCCCCATTGGTTCTTGACCGAACCCGTGATCTGCGACTTCGCATGCGTCTTCATCACGGGAATGGTGATCATCTGGGACTCAAGCAGAATGCGGGGGAGTTCCAGTTTCCTGAAAACGACCCCGTCCTTTACATCGATCGTACCCATCGGAGAGTATGACATGTTCACCCACGAGACGCCGTATCGCTCGCACAGCTCCGGCATCCCGCTCTTTCTGTACGCTACTTCGATGCGTTCCAGGACCTGGTCCGATTCCACGATAGAGATCGGCCCCACCCAGTCCCGGATGGTCTGAATGACGCCCTCGACCACCCAGGGGGACGTCACTGAACCGGGAATGAACAGCTCCCATCCGAGATTGACCTTCAGCGCGGTGGGTCGGCCCCGTTCCAGCACATCCTTCCATGAGATGAGCTCCATCGCCTCATGGACGGCCTCCTGGACCGATGTCCTGACCTCTACGATCGAGACCTTTGACCTTTTCACAATTGTGATACCTTCAGACGGGTTCGCTCTGACGCCCGCGAACGTGAGACATGCTCTTCAGAGAGTCGTGTCCAGGACCGATCCTGGATCAGGAAGGACGCACCAGCTATGTCGCGAGACGGTCGATGGTCGTCCGGATGGTGTGCGGCAGAAGGACCTTGTACCGCATCCGCAGGACCGTATTCCTTTGCTTCACGCCATAGGAAGGAGAGAACCAGCCATCCGACACGTCGCATGATCCCCCGGTAATGGAGATCCTGTACCGGCGTCCGTCGCGACGCAAAATATATGCGTTATTGTTCTGAGACTCTACCTGAACGGACGGATGCAGATGGAGCGAGAGCTCGAGGGTATGTTCTGCCTGCCCCCGAAGCGTGTCGGTCACCTCAAGTGTTCCTGACGTCTTGTCGAACGCGAACGAGCGCTCATGGACGACCGGATCCGTCAGTCTGGTGTAGCCCGCATGCGATGCGACGAGGAGGTCATTCTTCGTTCCAGGGTCCCACTTGCGAACCACCGGCCGGGTAGCGTCCGAGCGAATGCTCCAGAGCCCCCTGAATTCCGCCGTCTCATACCCGTCCACCATGCAGGTGTTATGCGCCCGCACGCTCCGCAGTTGTTGCCGCATGTCAGGGTCTGCCGAATAGGTATATGTCCCGCTGTCGACGATGAGCGGATGGCCATCCGCCCAGTACTCGAAGCTCAAGGTGTCGTTGTGACCGTGCCCTCCCCATCCCTCCATGCCGATATCGCCGACATCGGCGATGACATGCACGTCTTCGGAGCGCATGATAGCATAGCCGCCATCGGGATACTGCACGGAGCGCCTCTCCGGCGGCGCCTGCTCCGACGATCGGTATGCTTCAAAACCCTCAGTCCCCGCAAGCCAAAGCGCTTCCTGCTGGAATCCACCGGATACAGCACGTAACGATGGGTCATCGAACATGCATGCGCCCACCGAGACCGCATGACGACAGTCAGTGACATCCTGTTTTCTTCGGATGCGGAACAGCCTGCCGTCATCTGCATCTCCGATATTCGGCATCGTCCCATCAGGACGCTGAACATCCGCCATGAATCTGAACATCCTGTGCAGCCGTTCCCTGAACGGTCCGGAGAACCGGTGGCCGTTGCGCTCGGCGATGATGACCGGGACATAGAACAGTTCAAGCACGAAGCGATGATAGGCCGTCGATTTCTCATAATCCACGCCGTCAGGGTAGACCTGTTTGCCCATCTCGGTCTCCAGCTGCCGGACCCCCCATGCGAACCACCGGTCACCGAATGCCGTTCCCCGGAAGACGGCGCCGAGAATGACCAAGCCCGCGACATTCGACAGGAAGTGGTTCCCCCGGGCAAAGGCATACTCGAGGTTCATTTCGATGAAGACCCCGTGCACATAGAGCGATTTGAAGAACCTGACCCAGAATGAGGGAGGGATGACGGGAGAGGCGGCAAAGAATGACCATCCGATGACCCAGTTCGCCGCACGGATGGAGGCCTCCATGGCAAGCGACCAGTTGACGCCGAGACCCACCGGATTCTTCTCCAGCCAGTCATCGACGAGCGACATGAACTTGTCGGCATACTCCTGACGATTTGAAAGCCAGTAGGCCTTCCCAAGCCACCACGTCTGGTGGAACCTGCTCAGCTCCCACGGGATCTTCACATCGGACGGACGGCCGAGCTGAAGAAGATCCGGAGCGGAAAGCTCACGGACGGGCCAGACCGCGTCGCTCCTGAAATCGCGATGCCAGTCGATCTGTGGTCCAAGGTCGACGAGGCCCGATCCGAGCGTCTCGAACCTGTTCCTGATGACCTCGTCAGCCTCATCCAGGATATCGTCGTACGATTGCAGGGAGGTCAGGACACTGAGGAAGAAGTCTTTCTTGTTCCCGGCATCGAAAAAGAGGCGTTGACGGACCCGCTCCTGTATGCGCCGCACAGCTGCCTCAGGCTCAGCCGGAAGACCGGCGAGACGGAGGAACACCTCGTCCGGCATCGAGCGGAGCCGTTGAACTGTCTGCCACCTCCATCGTGCCGACCGCACCTGGCGATACCACCCCCAAAGCATCAGGTCACTAGCTGAAAGATTGGAGGTGGGCCTCTTCATATGCGATTGACGCCTCTGGATATCATCGATGGGCCAGGGAAGAATCTGGTGGACATCAAGAACAAGTGTGGAAAGAATATAGGGCGTTATTCCGACAACTCAACGATCGGGTGAACTGATCCACCCTGAACGGTCACGTCATCATACATGGCTCTTCACATAAAATTGAATATATTTACATCTTTCCATGATGGCGAACCATACGTGCCATATCTGCGGTGCTCCGGATGTTGCCCTCCTCCGTTTGGTTCAAAGCCCGTTCGTTCAAGCGCGCTATTCCCTGTTGGGCTGTCGGCAATGTGGTTCCGTTTTCTTTGACCCTGAAGAGCACGCGGTAGACCTTCGCGCTTTCTACAATGAGGACACATACACCGTCTCCGCACCATTCGCCCGCACGACGTACTGGAAGGAACAGGTCCGGACGATCTCAAGTCTCGTGCGGGCTGAACCATATCCCTGGAGCATCCTAGACATCGGCTGCCGGACAGGTGATTTCCTCCTGCACTGGGACAAGCGTCATCGCCGGGTCGGAGTGGAAGTCCATCGTCAAAACGCAGCGATCGCGGCCGCTCGGGGACTTGAGGTCATCTGCGACCTCGCGCAGAACATTCACTGGAAGGACCAATTCACGGTCGTCAGTTGCTATGCGGTCCTCGAACACATCTCTCATCCTCAGCCGTTGCTGGAAACGCTCTGCAGAACGACCGCGCCGGGCGGGGTCCTGGCGATCATGGTGCCCTTCCATGCATCCTGGCTTCGACGCCGGCTCGACGCGCGGGGAGTGTACTGGCACATGTATGCGCCACCGGGACATCTTTCGTTCTACTCGACACGGTTTCTGGACGGATTCATGAACGGCCAGGGGCTCAGGCTCGCAAAGCGGAGATATTCATCCGGGGGTATGGCGTCTGCCTATTCAGCCTGGTCTCCCGGAGCGGCATTGTTGCGGTCTGGGTCCTATGAATCTCTGCGCGAATATTTCACGCATACCATGAGTGACACGCAGATGCCGGATACGTGTCGATTCCATCCTCCTGCACGCAAGGTACACCAGCTTATCGTCGATCTCCTGGAACGCTACACCCCTCTGCAGCACTTCCCGTACTTTGATCACATGTACGCCTACTACATCAAGCAGTGAACGACGCCATCCGAAACGTCCGCACCCTTGCAGGGGAAGCAGGCCGGAAGGGATTCTTTCACCTGTTCGGTGCAAATTTCCTCTCGCAGATCATCGGTTTCGCCGCACAGGTATTCCTCGCAGGAATTCTGAGTCCCATCGACATTGGACGGATCAAGATCCTGCAGACGTACGTCGGTACTGCTGTCCTCGTCGGCAAGGCAGGGCTGGATTCCTCCGTTCTCAAATTGAACTCGGAGGAACGGCCGGAGGACCAAAAACGCCCGTTGTTCACGGCTGGTCTACTTGGGGTCGGGGTCACCGGAATGCTCACGCTCCTGGTCCTCTGGGCTGTGAACGGCGCAGGAGCGCTGACGTCGGATGCCGGATTACAGCCCCTGTTCTGGCTCTATCTGGTCCTGATACCCCTTCAGTCGCTGTTCGAGACTATGGTGGCGCATCTTCAGGGTCTCCAGAAGTTCCGTCAGGCGTCGACCGTCCAGATCGTTCTGCGCTCGCTCAATCTGGTGCTGATCGTTGTCGGTACGATCATCGGGGGTGTCCAAGGATTCGTGGCCGGTGTTGTGTTCGGCGCGCTGTTCGCTCTCCTGTGGCTTGGCTGGACCATGCGGTCAGATCTGGTCCGGCTCACGCTGTCCCAGACCCGCGCTCTGCTGGGATCTCACTGGCCGTTCGCTCGCTACTCTCTCGCGGCCAACAGCACACATCAGGTGCTGCTGTATCTTGAGGTGTTCTTCGTGAACTACCTTGTCCAGGACCGGACAGAGATCGGATTCTACGGTTTTGCCCTCACGTTGCTCGTTCCGTTCGTGACGGTCACAGGCACATTGCAGCAGTGGATGATGCCAGCTCTCTCGAAGGCCTCTTCAAACCGTCACTCCTGGTGGAGGCTGTATCGGCGGTACCAGATACTGACGCTCGGAGGGTCTGTCGTGCTTGCAGCAGGCGCAGCGGCTGTTGTGCCGTGGCTCCTCACGTTCGTGTTCGATGGTCGCTATGCGGATTCCGGATACTACTTTCTCCTTCTGCTGGTCGGATGGGTCATCAGGATGGCGTATATACCGATGGGGCTTGCGCTCTGGGGACTCGGTGAGATCAGGCTCAATTTCTATTCGGTCCTCATTGCTCTCCCCTTTTCTGTCACGATCACCCTCTTCCTGGTACGATCCGCAGGCGTCCCGGGAGCCGGGCTGGCGCACATTGCCTCACAGGTGATGCTCGCCATCATCGTGACAGCCTTGTTTCTGTTTATAGTAGCACGGGATCGCACGAGGCATACCGGCGAAAGGGCACCCTCAGACCCTCAGCCCCCACAGCAGTGACAGGCCCATGCGCATTCTCATCAACGGATATCACTTCGGTTCGAACACCCCCCCCTACGTTCCCTTCTTTCGCAGCCGGGGCCACACGGTGATGTTGACTACCGCAGCGGCGTTCGGAGTGGACGACCTTCTGCGGCGGCACTCCCTTTCCCCGCTCCTCACAGTTGATGATCTCCTCGTTCCGGAATATGCTCGATGGGAGGCCCGGCTTCTCCGGACCATGCGATCTGCCAGGCTTCCCCAATGGAGATCGATGCAAGCGCGTCGCATGAGAATCCTCATCGATGCATTTCAGCCCGATATCGTCTGGAACCACTCCCTCTGGATCGATTCTGATGTGATGATCTGGACAGGCTTTCATCCGCAGGTGACCGTACCGTACGGGTACAACGAAGTTGAGCTTCAGCCGGGACGCAAGAAGGTTCGCCGGCGTATCTACGAGGAAACCGACGCATTCATCGATGCTGTGCCGGGATTCCGGCGGTTCTTCACGCAATCGGAGGGCATTCCTGAGTCGAAGTTCCCTCCCGAAACGCTCTACCTGGGCGTACCGGGCCTCCGATCCCTCCTTGCCATGCCCCGATCACAAGCACCGAACATCCGAACAGAACCCGGCATCAGCAAGAACACGACCTTGCTCCTCGAGACCCGCGGTCTTCGTCAGAAAGATGGCGGAACGATGTCCGCGGTCCGGGCAACGGCAGACCTCGTCTCGCGCGGTGCTGATGTTCACCTGGTGATTCTCGGCGGCCTTCTGGGCACGGCTCAGGTACAGCATGATGTTGCCAGAATCATAGACGACCTGCGACTTCGGGATCATGTGACGACCGTCAGTGGGGAGCTGTCGTACGACACACTCTTGGCACACTATGCCAGCGCAGACATCTTCCTCTCCCTGCTGCCCTCGGATGTCCTTGGAAAGAGCATCATGGAAGCGGGTGCGGCCGGATGTCAGCTCGTGCTGTCAGACCTTCCCGACTATCACCTCGCGTTCGGGACGCTCGCTGAGTACGTCGACCCGTCGAGGCCCGCCGAGGTGGCATCAGCGATCGCACGCATCATGGCTGTGAGCCCCGAGGAGAAAGCCTCACGATCAGACCGCATCCGAAGATGGCTCGCAGATCATCAGGACTTCGAAACTGCAAGTGACAAGATTCTTGCGTACTTTCAGTCCGTCATTTCCATGTACAGAGACCGAATCACCACGTCCCGGCGCGGCGTGTAGCGCATGTTCACGACCGCCTTGGTCCGACCACCGCTGTTTCCTGTGACAGAGACATCATGAAAGCTGTGATACTCGCCGGAGGGCTCGGCACCCGACTGAAGCCCTTCACGGAGGTCATTCCCAAGCCGCTCCTTCCCATCGGTGAGAAGGCCGTGCTCGAGATCCAGATCGAGCACCTGAAGAAGCACGGATTCGACGACATCACCCTTGCGACCAATTATCGGTCGGACTATATCGAGAATTTCTTCGGCGACGGCTCGCGATACGGGGTCTCTCTCACCATCAGCAAGGAGGAGACGCCGCTGGGAACTGCCGGACCGCTCTCGCTGCTTCGCGACCGGCTCACGGAACCGTTCATCGTGATGAATGGTGACATCCTCAGCTCGATCGATTTCACGGACTTCTACACATACGCCACCGGGCAGGAAGCGCTCCTGACGATTGCCATCAAGAAATTCGTCCTTCCATATGCGTTCGGAAATATCCATTTTTCCGGGGATCTCGTCACCAGGATCGAGGAAAAACCGAACATCATCACGTATGCCCTTGCAGGGATGTACGTCATGAAGCCGGAGATCCTCGACCGCATCCCCCGCGACACGTACTTCGGCATGGACATGCTGATCCGGGAGATGCTGAGAACGAACCTCCCCGTCGCAAAGTATGAGCTGCAGCACTACTGGCTCGATATCGGACGCATGGACGACTATGAGAAGGCTCAGGAAGAGTACAAACAACATTTCAAGAGCGGGTCTGCATAATGAAGCGCGTGCTCGTAACGGGTGCTGCCGGTTATATCGGTTCGATTCTCACACAGCAGCTTCTCGACGCCGGATACAGGGTCCGGGGTTTTGACCGCCTGCTCTTCGGCGGCGAAGCGCTCCTGCCGGTCTACCATCATCCCTCGTTCGAGTTCCTCAAGGGTGATGTGCGGAACGAATCGGACGTGACGGAGGCCCTCATGGGTGTCGATGCTGTTGTTCATCTCGCAGCGATCGTCGGCGACCCTGCATGTGCAAAGGATACCGCGCTTGCCGAGGAGACCAACTGGCACGGGTCCAGGGTTCTCTTCGACATGGCCGAGAAGGAAACGTCGGTCCGGCGCTTCATCTTCGCCTCAACATGCAGCAACTATGGCAAGATGGTGGGAGATGGCTTCGTGACGGAGGACGCGCCGCTCCAGCCTGTATCGTGGTACGCTGAACTGAAGGTGCGGTTCGAGCGGTATCTCCTCGAAAGTCAGACCCGATCGACGTTCGTGCCCACCGCGCTCCGGTTCGCCACTGTGTATGGGCTCTCTCCACGGATGCGGTTCGACCTGACAGTGAACGAGTTCATGCGGGATGTGACCCTCGGAAAGGAACTGAAGATCTTCGGCGAGCAGTTCTGGCGACCGTACTGCCATGTCCGTGATCTCGCCGGAGCCTGCAAGCTGGTGCTGGAGGCAGATCCCGGCGCCGTCGATCACAACGTATTCAACGTCGGCGACACTGAAGAGAACTATCAGAAACGTATGATCGCTGAGGAAATCCTCCGGATCGTGCCCGACGCACGGATCTCGTACGTCGCCCGGAACGATGATCCCCGCGACTACCGGGTAGACTTTTCCCGCATTGCGACCAGGCTCGGGTTCCGGATCACACGCCGGGTGCCCCAGGGACTCCTCGAGGTGCACCGGGTGATCGCCGACGGGATCCTGACGGACCCGGAATCCACCGCCTATCGGAACAGCTGACGTGAACTACTCGATACCATTGTTCTCCCTGAACTACGGGGCGGAGGAAGAAGCGGCGATACAGGAAACGCTTCGCTCTGGCTGGATCTCGATGGGACCACGTGTCGCGGAGTTCGAACAGGCATTTGGAACTGCCCTCGGCGCAACTCATGCCGTTGCCGTCACAAACTGCACAGCAGCCCTTCATCTCGCACTGCTTGCCCTCGAGATCGGGCCGGGGGATGAGGTCATTTGCCCTTCCCTGACGTTCATAGCGACCGTCAATGCGATCCGCTACGTCGGTGCTACGCCGGTGTTCGCGGACATCATCGGCTCGTCCGATCTGACCATCGATCCGGCCTCGGTCGCCTCCCTCATTTCGCCACGCACGCGCGCAATCATGGTCATGCATTACGCGGGTTTTCCGTGCCGGATGGACGATATCTCTGCGCTCGCAGAGGCACATGGCCTGCAGGTCATCGAGGATGCCAGTCATGGCCCTCTCTCGCGTGACCATGACCGGTGTCTGGGAACGATCGGGAACGTCGGCTGCTTCAGCTTCTTTTCGAACAAGAGTATCAGTACCGGTGAGGGCGGCATGCTCGTGACAGGCGATGCGGCCATCGCCGAACGGCTCCGTCTGCAGCGATCACACGGCATGACGTCGCTCTCCTACGAGCGTTCGAAGGGGCACGCAACATCGTACGATGTCGTCGCTCTCGGGTACAACTATCGCATGGAGGACATCCGCGCCAGCCTCGGGCTCGTCCAGTTGAAAAAGCTGCCGGACGATCAGGCCCGGCGACAGGAAGTCCGGGCTCGATATCTCTCAGGTCTCTCTTCCATCGACGAGGTGATCGTTCCATTCTCGAATGTCCACGACCATGTTTCGAACTATATCTTTCCCATCGTCCTCGGTCCCACGGGTGCGGGAAGACGAGAGGCGGTTCGCGCTCACCTAGCCCGGAAGGGCATTCAGACCAGCGTTCACTATCCGGCCGTCCATCGCTTCAAGATTTACCAGACCGACGCGGTCTCGCTTCCCCGCACGGACTATGCCGCCGACAACCAGATCACTCTGCCGATGTACGGTACACTTCGTCCGGACCAGGTGGCTGCTATTATTGATGCGATCAAGGAAGCGCTCTCATGAGCCAGAAGCTTCTCATCGTTGGGGGGTTCCACGAGGTCATCGAACTTGCCCTGGACTGCGGCCATGAGGTCATCGGGATCATCGATCCCAATGCCGACCACACGCATCGGGGGATACCTGTGCTGGGCAATGACGATGATGCGCCACGTATCCTCCGCGAACACCGAGATGCCGCGGTGGTCATTTCCCCGGATGCTCCCTCGGTTCGCCGTGCGCTTGCGGCACGCTACGTCTCCTGCGGGGCTTCCTTCGCGACCCTCGTCTCCCCAAAAGCTCACGTCTCTCCCTCGGCCAGCATCGCCAAGGGGGTCCTGGTACAATCGATGGTCAATGTCTCAGCGAACGTTCGACTCGGCGCTTTCGTCCGCGTCAACACCGCTGCCAACATTATGCACGATGTCGCCGTGGACGACTACGTCAGCATTGCGCCGAACGCGGTGCTGCTGGGGAGAGTGCGGGTTGGCGCGGAAAGTTACATCGGGGCAAACGCTACACTCCTTCCGGAGCGAAGCGTGGGGAAACGTTCTGTCGTGGGCGCAGGTTCTGTTGTGACGAAGGATGTACCTGATGGCGTCACCGTTGTCGGAAGCCCAGCAAGGCCAGTGCGGTCGTGAAGCACGGGACGGCCCTAAAGTCCCCGAAGAACCCCCTCAACATTTCTCTCCCAGGTATACGATGAGACCGCGTCCGTTCGGGCCTGTTCACCGAGCCGTGCTCTCAACTGTTCATCCTGCACAAGCAATCCCAGCTGAGACGTCAGCATCGCCACATCTCCCGGCGGGAAAAGCAGCCCGTTCTCACCGTCACGAATGACCTCAGCGATCTGGCCGAGCGACGAGGCTACGATCGCCCTGCCCATCGCCATGTAC
Source organism: uncultured Ignavibacteriaceae bacterium (assembly GCA_964534125.1). Classification (GTDB taxonomy): domain Bacteria; phylum Bacteroidota; class Ignavibacteria; order UBA10030; family UBA10030; genus 2-02-FULL-55-14. The sequence continues at coordinate 45,619 of CAZHOJ010000009.1, read as the reverse complement.
TCGAAGAGCTTCGTCGGCGAGCCGAAGAACGCCGAACCGTCAGCGAAACCCAGGTGCGGTGAGACCAGAATGTCGCACGCTGCCAGATACCTCGGTGTCTCGTCATGATCGACGAGGCCCGTGAACGTGCATCGGTCGCGTGCATGGCTTCCCTCGATGTCGTGCTGGATCGCACGGCGAAGATCGCCGTCCCCTATGAGCACAAAATGAGCCCCGGCGAGGACAGGATCATCCGCCAGGATCGCATCACGGAGAGTTTCGACCCCGTGCCAACGGGTGAACGTCCCGATAAATCCGATCGTGACCTCATCCCCGATGCCAAGTTTCCGGCGCACCGCTGCGCCATCAATATCGGGCCTGAATACCCGAATGTCCACACCGTTCGGAGCGACCACGAAACGCTCCCGGGGAATACCGAACGGCCGCAGCTGCTCCATGACGCCGGTCGATACGACCGAGATCGTGTCTGCCATTCCCAGGATCACTGCTTCTGCCGCACGCGCATGACCGCCGAGCACGAGCCGGCTCCAGGATTCGCGCACCCAGACCTCCGATGCATTCACTTCCAGCACGAACCTGGCCGAAAGGAGCCGCGCAAGAATCCCACCCGCATAGTGATGAAGCGCATGCCGCTGATAGACGATATCTGGACGATACCGGCTCAGCCTGACGATCCGCAGAAGGAGCTGCAGGTTGTAACAGATCATCTGCAGCTCATCCATGAATTCCAGGACCCGGACCTGCGGTACGACGATCTGTTCGACGTCCTCCGGTACACCTTCCAACCGACCGTTCGAGACATAGATCACCCTGATGCCCTTGCGGACGAAAGCACCGATGATCCCTTTGACATGACTGACCGATCCGCCCGCTTTGACATTCCCGCCAAGATCAGGCCGAAGAAAGAGTACTGTCCTCACAGGATGGTCCGGAGCTGCTACGGCCTCCTGGTTTGGGTGAGACATGCCCGTCCATCGGACCGCTGACACCACAAACCGGCTCAACACAAGCACTGCGAGTCCGACGACACCCCCAATAGCAAGTGATGGCATGACCGATGTCACGAATGTGGCCGCAGACACGGAGGTCCACGTACCGTCATTCATCCGCAGCAGACGTCGGCGAGCCCGGAGGAGCTGCAGCATCAGCCGCACCAGGATCACAGTCCGGGGCACGGTCTGTCCGTACATCGATGCAGCCGCGACATCGTAGCGCTTCGTCCGAAGCGAGCGCATCGAGGTCAGCAGAGGCCGCCCTGCAAGATCTGACTTACTGACGATGTGCACTGACGCTGCCGGGAAGGTCGCCTTGACCGTCGCTGTTGCGGCAGCATCCTCGAACGGAATGAGGAGGACGCTCGATACCGACCCCTGCAGGGATGCACTATCCGGGATTCGTTCAGAGCTGCTCATCCTATCCATTGATCCTCCCGATCCTGAGGTCCCGCCAACGAAACTTCAGGAAGGCCGACCATGGAACTTGCTGCTTATCCTTCACATACAGGACCAAGATGGCCATGATGATGATATGTCCAGCCGAAGCGATGGCAGCTGCCGAGGCAATGCCATAGTCCGGCAACAGAATGTACAATGCGGGGGCCATCACTATGACGGCTGTCAACGGGGCGTACAGAACGATCAAGGGCATCCCGCGTCCTGCGAGGTCTGCGCTGATGATGTTCGAGAGTGACAACGCCACGATTGCCGGCGCGAGCAGCCGCAGGGCTATGGCCGCCTCAGCGAACGCCTCTCCAAACATAACATGGATCAGGATCTCGCTGGACACAACGATCGTTCCGGCAACGACCATCATCCCCACGAGAGCAATGCGGAAGACCCTGAGGGTCAGGAGCGACTCCGGGTCCTCACCCGCAGAGACCTTTGGAAAAATGATCAATCCCAGTGTCACAGGAACGATGTAGATGACATCAACGATCTGCGCGGCCACCGCATAGATGCCTGCTTGCTCTTCGCCGAGCATGACGTTGATCATGAAAAGATGGATCCGCAATGCAAGGAACGAGACCAGACTTGCAGTGTAGACTCTCAATCCATAGGAGAGCATTTGCCGGAACAATCCGGTGTCAAATCCGGGCGTGAAGCGCTGTACACGGTTCACACGGACCGTGTACATGATGCCGCCGAAAATAGTGATCCCCGTAAAGATCCACACTGCATCGGTCGTATCACCACCGAGCGCCAGCAGAACGACGCCGAACAGGAGCATCTGTGCAAAACGAACGATCAGGTCCAGCAGGTTGTACTCGACGAACTTCTGTTTCGCGAGGAAGACGTTCTGCAGGAACTGCGAGAGGAAGCTGAAGGGGATCGAGAGCAGGAAGATCTCGAGATACCTGATATCGATGTTGCCGAGGACGAGCGATGGTGCAGCGCGTGCCGCGCTCCAGAGGAGACCCGCAACGATCATGCCCCCAACGATCGCGAGCGTGAACGCATTCCGGACGATGTTCGAAGCCTTCTCCGGGATCCGGGCCATGAAGTACGTGATCGAGCCGTTGAGGCCCATCATGCCGAAGGTGACGGTGAGACTCTGGAACAGGATGAGGATGGCGAGGATGCCGCGGCCTTCGGGCCCAAGCACCCGTGCCGTGATGATGCTCGACGCGATCCCGATCGGGAGGGCGAGACCCTTGGCCAGAAGGGTCACGAGTGCGCTCTTAGCGAAGCGCATGGGTGCACCCGGCTTGGAAGATCGTCACGAGGGGGGCAATGACATCGTCCATCAGCGGACGCTCCCGCCAAACCATCGTTCATGCCACAGGAAAAGATTCGTGAGGTTCCACACAAGCTGACCTGCACGTCGTCTTCCGTTCCGATGTCCCTCGAGGATGCCATTCGCGAATTTTCGGTCGAGGAGCCCCTGTTTCAGCAGCGGCGCCCGGTCGAACAGGTCCCTGATGAACGGATACCACTCGCCACGGATCCATTCGTCGACGGGGGCTGCAAAGCCCTGCTTCTTCCGGTAGATGATCTCGTTGGGAATGATTCCCTCGACCGCTTTCTTCAGGATGTACTTGGTCTCCCCATTATGGAGCTTTCGCTCCTTTGGGATGCGCATGCTGTACTCGACGAGACGATGGTCGAGAAAGGGGACCCGGGACTCGACAGATGTCGCCATCGAGACCTTGTCGACGCGCATCAGCAGCAGCTCCGGCAGGCGGTGACGGAACTCAAGGTAGATCATGTTGCCCAGGTAGTCATTCTTGCCGTGCCATGAACGGGCTTCCTGGTGCCATCCGGCCACTCTCTCAGCGACCATGTCTGGGTGGATACGGCCGGGCATCAGCCTGCGTTTGTGTTCTTCGGTAAAATTGACCGCGCCTCCCCAGAACAGCTCATTGTTCTCTGCCCCTTTCCGGAAGTAATCGAGCATGAGGTATGAGCCCCGCCCACGAAGCACAGGCCCGAGAAGGCCATACGACGCCTTGCGTGCTACGGACGGGAGCATGCGGAACATCCGCCAATATCGTTTGTGGAATTCGAGCTCCCGTTTCATCCACCCGTACCCGGCGAACTGTTCATCGCTCCCCTCCCCCACCTGGACGACGATCGTCCCGTTATCGCGGGCGAGCTTCGACACGAAGTAGAGCGGGATGCACACAGGATCTGCGAGAGGCTCATCCTGATGCCACACGAGCTTCGGCAGGAAATCGAACGCATCCTTCTGGTCGATGATGATCTCATGATGGTTCGTGCGGAACTGCGCTGCGATCTGCCGGGCATACTGCATCTCGTTGTACTTCTCGAGGTCGCGGAACCCCACGGAGAACGTGTCCACCGGTCGGTCCATTAGCTCGGCCATGAGCGCTACGTTCGTGCTGGAGTCGATCCCCCCGCTCAGGAACACTCCGAAAGGCACGTCGCTCATCATCCGGTCTTTGATCGACTGACGCAGCAGGGTCCGGATCGTCCCGATCGTCTCGTCCATGCTATGGTGCGGGCTTGCGTCAGCGAGCGGGGCAATTGCTGTCGGCGAGCCATGCAGATCGACGGAGGGTTGATTGACACCACCCAGCACGTGCCAGTACTGTTCATTCAGGACCGTCCCGTCGAGTGTGATGACACACCGGTGGCCAGGCTCTACCTTGCGGATATGCCTGAAGAGCGTCATCGGAGCCGGCGGAATGAGGAACGTGAGATAATATTCGAGGGCCTCCTCATCGAGCTCTGTGCGCGCAGACGGATGGGCGAGGATAGCCTTAATCTCCGACCCGAAGATGAAATGACCATCCCTCTGGTAGACATACAGGGGTTTGATGCCGATCCGGTCGCGGGCCAACACCAGCCGCTTCCGTTTCTGGTCCCAGATGGCGATGGCGAACATGCCGAGCAGCTTATGGACGAAATCGAGGCCGTATTCCTGGTAACAGTACAGGATGGTCTCGGTGTCGGAGCGAGAGCGGTAGCGGTACCCCCGCTCCTCCATCGTCCTGCGCAGGACGGCGTGATTGTAGATCTCCCCGTTAAAAACGATGGTGACAGATCCGTCCTCTGTCTGCATGGGCTGATGCCCTGCTGCGGAGAGGTCGACGATGGACAGCCGCCGGAACCCGAATCCCACCCGATGATCGGGCGATACGAATGTTCCCGAATCGTCCGGGCCACGATGAACGATCGTATCGCTCATCGAGCGGAGGGTCGGTTCGTCGACGCGACCGTCAGCCGTACCGTATTCGAGGATCCCGCAAAAGCCGCACATGAAATGGAGTGGTTAGATGAAAGATGACGGATAACAGACGACAGATAACAGATATCAGATGTCAGACTTCAGATGACAGACAACAGCCCTCAGAGGGCAGACTGGCAAGGGGCCGTCATGGGCTGCGGGGAGAAGTCCTTCCCCTTCGCTCAGCCTGCCTTGTCGGTCTATGTGTCTTCCCGCTTCCGGTATGTGATGACTGCCACAACCACAAACCCCGCGATCAGCAGAATGTTCGTCACGAGGCTCAGCGTTTTGCCGAGGGCGAATCCGGCGGGCTCCAGGACCATTCGCAGCGTATGCGATCCCGGAGGTACCACGATCCCTCGGAACAGATAGTTGAACCTGTGGATCGGGACCTCCTCGTCGCCAAGATAGGCCTTCCATCCCTCAGGATACCACGTCTCGCTGAAAAAGACTGCATTCGTGCCCGTCGCCACAATTGAGGCTTCGACGTCCTGAATGCCCACATGCGTCACGACGACAGACGCCCCCTCACCCGGCGGCTCGATACCGGATGGCGGCTCGTCCATCATGTAGGCCACCGCCGTCGGATCGAACCTGCCGTTCCGGATGTTCTCAAGAATCTCCAGCGCGCCCGCCTGCCGGACCTCATCCACAAAGAAGGCCCTCGGAAAAGCACCTGTGAACTCGTACACATCAAAGGCGGGACCGTCGAACGTCCTGACGAGGTACGCCGATGAATCGGGAGTGTTGGAGAAGATGTACTTGACGTTCATCAGCTGCCAGATGAGCGGATGCTGCAATCCCACCACATCGACAACATCCTGGTAGGCCCGCATCTTGGCTCCGTGGTACCCATATGCATTCTGCACCCTCCAGTACGCCATCGTATTGTCGTACGGCAACTGGCCGTTCTGGAACGTGAGCGTACGATAGATGGAGGAATCCTGCAGGACCGCGGTGACATGCGGCGGCGTCACGAAGACCGCGTCGTGGTCCCTGCGGGGCTGTGGGTCGAGCGGTCTCGAGTCGATACGCCACAGGTCCGCGAATACCACGGCGATGAGGACCGCCGCGAAAACGTTCAGCGTGATCTTCCTCATACGATAGTAGTGGATCGCCCCGAGCGCCACGGCCAGAAACAGGAAAGCGAACACGATGTCCATGACAACGACATTGACGACGAATTCGTAGAACTCATTGATCACACCCGCCTGCACCTGGCCGAACTGCCGGGCCAGCACTCCACCCACCTCCTGCAGCGGAAAGATGCTCTTGTAGAACGACGCAATGGGTGACCGGAGCACGAACACAACAGGCACTCCAGCCGCCAGGACCAGGATGGTCCTCGTCCAGCGTTTCTGTTCCTTCTCCGGGACCGAGGCGGCGCGCGTCTGCATCAACGAGTGGACCCCGTAGGCCGCTAACACAGGGACGAACACCTGCACCAGCACGAGGATCATCGACGGGATCCTGAACTTGTTGAAGAACGGCAGATAGCTGAAGAGCGGATCGTAGAGTGCCGGGAACTCTTTGCCGAACGCCACGAGGAGGGAAAAGAGGATCATGATGCCCAGATAGACCACGAAATGGTCCCGCCGGTTGCGGACGAATCCTATGACGGCGAGGATGAGAATGACAATTCCCATGTACTGAGCTGCGTCCGTGAAGGGTTGCGGGCCCCAATAGGCGTTGAACCGGATCGGCTGCGTCGTCATCGGTCCGTCGTAGGTCAGATGTCCGAATCCGTACCACGTCGGGACAAGGAAGGTCATCACTTCGCCCGGTGCGAGCGACCACTGGGTCGCATAATCGTAGTCCAGCCCCCCCTCGACCGTTTTCGATGCATCGGCTCCCGGTGTCTGGACAAGCGGCGCGGAGCCGCGTATCGAATAGGGATTGTACTCCAGGACGGACAGATACCGGTCAGAGTCCATCGAGAACGCAAGGACGGCAGCAACGGCGAAAACTGCGCCGGGGCGCAGGACATGCATCCAGGGCTCCCTCTTCCGGAGCGCCCTGAAGGCAATGACAAGCAGATACGCCGTCAATGCGAGCGCAGCATAGTATATCATTTGCACGTGGCTGGAGACGAACATGAAATGCAGAAGGAACGGCACGAGCAGGCTCAAGCGCAGTGAGAACCGGGGCCGCAGGCGCTCGATGATGAACATCAGGAACGGGAAGGGGGCAAGGGTCGCGATCTTGGTGTTGTGGCTCACCATCACCCAGATGATGATGAACATCGAGAACAGGACGGCCGCAGACCCGATGAATGCCGCCAGCGAGTTCCTGAGGCGGTCATAGATGAGCAGGTACCACCCGATGCCGAACACGAAGTAGTTGAAGACCACCCAACCCACGGGGGAGTCCGCCATCAGGAACTGGAAGAGCACCGTCACCTTGTGATAGACCCACCCGGAGAAATCATACCACCGGTCGCCCGTTATCATCAGGCTTCCATAAGCCGGCATGCCGCAGAATATGTAGGGATTCCACAGAGGGAAGATGCCCTGGTCATCGGCATCCTTCAGAAGCGTATCGAAGCTATGGGACGCAATGCTGTCGGGACCGATGAAGGTCTTGCCCCCATAGATGACGGGAAACAGAAAGATCACCAGCGCCAGCAGTAATCCGCCGATGGCAGCGGGGTGTTTCCAGCGTTCCGGTATAAGAGGTCTCGCCTCACCGGCATCGCGCCGGGAGGTCCGGTCCTTGTGTCGTGAGCTCATGGGGTGTGTTCTCGGTTGGTGATCAGCGGCGGCGCTGGAGGTAGTCGAGAAGTTCGGCGAGCCTGCGGGTCACTTCTTTCCGCTCGTACGTCCGGATCGCGTCGTCGTTGGGCGCTGCGCACGGGTCATTGTAGAGAAATTTCCGGTAACACTCAACGAACGCACGCTTTACGCCGGGGATGTCCTGATTCTGTACTGCGGTCCCGGCACCGGTTTCTCTGATCAGGTCCGCGACCGCCCCCTCCGTGTCGGTCAGAGCGAGGACGGGCTTGCGCGCGCCGAGGTACTCGAACACCTTGCCGGGTACGATCTCCCTGCTGTCCTTCGATTCGTCCACGACGAGGAGCAGCATGTCCGACGTCATCAGGCTCCTGATGCTCTCGTGATGCGGTACATAGTCGTTCCGCTCGATGGACATCCGGAGCGGTGATGCTGCGAGCATCTCTTTCACTTCCGACCCGAACCTGCCGATGAAGCGCAGGCGGATCTTCTCGTCGTCGACAGTCCCTTCCTGCACAAGTTCTTCGACCGCTCTCAGGAATGTGCCGGGATTCCGCTTCCCGTACATCGAGCCTGTGTATGTCACGGTGAAGCGGTCGTTCCTGCCGCGTGGAACATCGGTCGGGTAGTCGGCCGGGTCGAAGCCGTTCGGCAGGTGCACACACTTATAGTGATTGCCCTGCGGGAACTTGCGGCGAAAGTCCTCCACGATCCCTTTCCATGCGCACTCGATGACGTCAGCCCGGTTGAACACGGCCCGCTCGATCGAGGTATCGACCAGTTTCGGAAGGAACCACCGGTCCGGCGAGGACAGGAAACCGGTCCATGGATCGCGGAACCCTGCGACCCAGGGAAGGTTCAGCCGCCGCTTGAGCTCGAGCCCGATCACCGCCGACGTATACGGCGGGGACGAGGTGTAGACCGCATCGACCGCTTCGCGGCGTGCGATCCGAACAGCCTCAGGCACAGCATACGGGGCCCAGCCTATACGGGCATCTGGGATGAAGAATGTCTCCCGCACCATCCCTGCGACTTGCTCCATGAACGATCGCTTGCTCGCACCCGTGGGAATGTTCTCGACATCCACCGGCGCATTCGCAGGTTTGCCGGTCATCCTCCTGTACACTGAGTAGGGCTCGAAGATCTTCGTCCTGTACACCCGTGTGGATGCCGGGATCTCGTCCAGCAACGATTCGTCCCGGGCAGGGAAATCCCCGTCCTCCACCGTCAGCACGACCGGCTCCCATCCGAACTCGGGGAGGTACTTCACGAACTTGAGGACCCGCTGGACGCCAGGACCGCCCGAGGGCGGGAAATAGTAGGATATGACGAGCACCTTCTTCACTGCGGCCGTGTGGCAAGCACATTCAGCCCCGTTCCCCTTCGGTTCGGGAGCGCATAGTCCAGGAACATCAGGGGGAGCACGATGGGCAGCGTGATCAGATAATAGAATGGCAGGACGAGGAAGAATGCTTTCGACGCGTTCAGCAGCTGCATGGGAACTTTGATGCCGAGCCGCCATGCGGCGCTGCCGAAGGGGCCGTATGTATAGCGGATGTATTCGACACGGAAACCTTCCGCCTCCAGCTTCTGCCTCATCTCTCCCTCATTGTACCCGTTGCGCGCATGCTCACCGATGAACGATTCATCATCCGGTGAGGATGCGTCGGATCCGCCCATGTCGGAGGGGGTATTGATGAACAGACGCCCGCCAGGCTTCAGCGCTGTGAAGAAATTTCTGAAGACGGTCCGGTCGTCCTCGATATGCTCCATGACGTCGACCGACAGGACAAAGTCGAATACCGCATTGTGGGAGATTGCGAGCAGGTCCTCGAGAGCGAACGTGCAGTTCGTCACACCGCGGGCCCGAAAGAAGGCCCGGCAATCTTCGATCTGCTCTTCTTTCACGTCCACCGCAAGAATGGAGACAGCCGGGAACCGCTTCGCCATGTAATACGAGTACTGGCCGAATCCCGACCCTGCATCGTAGATACGGAACGGCCCGCGGGAACCGGACAGCTGCCGGCGAAGCTCACGCTTGACGTGCCATTCACGCAGGAACATGAGACCCAGCACTGTGTAGAACAAACGCCGGAGGAGCGTCGACCGCCGAACGATTGTACCGAGGGAGGCTTTGATCGGATCGTAGTGCATCACTCTTCCCGTTCCTGAGTACCCTGCGGGCCATTCCGGCGCCGACGGCGGCGCGAATGGTCCCACCCTCTGCTCCGCGAGCGCTGTCGAGGGCGCCCCGGCCGTTCACCTGCCACTGCTTTCTGTGGTCTGCTGAGCTCCTCGATGCCGGTGACCAGGTTCGACCACGAGTATTTCTTCTTCTCTGCATGGACACCGCGAACGAACGTTCCCTCTTCGTTCTTCCTGTAGAACCGGACGATCGCTTCGGCAAGGGCCGTTTCATCTGCAGGGGGAACGATGCGCCCGGACACGCCGTCAATGACCACCTCTGAGAGGCCGCCGACGTCCGTTGCGATGACAGGCCTGTTGAAGTTGTAGGCGATCTGTACGATGCCGCTCTGCGTGGCCGACCGGTACGGGAGCACAACGACGTCCGACGCGCAAAAGAACGGCGATACTTCCCCGTTCGGGACATATTCCGACCGGACCTCCACCCATTGACCGATGCCGAGCTCGTCGATCATCTTCCTGTAGCGTGACTCGTCGCCGTAGAACTCACCGACGACCAGGAGCTTCACTTTCACGGACTTCAGCACCAACGGCATCGCGCGCAACAGCACGTCCAGCCCCTTGTACGTACGGACGTACCCGAAGAAGAGCATCACGTTGTCCTGACGGATACGCAGCGTTCGCCGCGCCCCTGCCTTGGGGACCGGTTCGCCGAAAATGTTATAGATGGGATGCGGAACGAGCCGGTACGGCATGTCCGGATAGAGTGTCCGGAGGTCGCGCTCAACGGCGCCGGACTGTACGATGCAGCTGTCGACCGCCTTGAACGCATACGATGTGAAGAGAGAATCGAGCGGCCGCTTCTCGTGCGGCACAATGTTGTCGCAGATGAAGAGCGCCTTCGTCCTCCCTCCGGTGAGCTTCTTCACGCGGCGAATGACCGTGCCGAAGCACGGTCCGAAGAACGGGAGCCAGTACTTGAAAATGAGCAGGTCAGGCTTGAGCGCGGCGATCCTGCGGGCCGCCGAGAACCATGTGAACGGATTGACGGAATCGATCAATTGTTCGGCGGGGATACGCATGTTCTCATCCGCATTCGTCTCCTCCTGCGTCTTCCCGGGAAACAGGAACGACGGATACTGGCGCGAGAACGTGACCACCGAGACGGTATGCCGCTTCATGAGGGTACGATACAGGAGCGCGACGTAGTGTGCGATCCCGCCCCGGAGCGGATAGGCTGTACTGACGATGACGATGTTCATTCGGACAATGGCTCCACCTTATAGAGCACCGCGGGCGGTGCATATGTATAGACGATCGGGACGAGTCCGGGCACCGCCTTCCTCGGATCGAGCAGGTCCTGGAACTGCGGCCGCATACCCGCCTCCATCAACCCGAACAAGAGGTAGTCCGCGTTCATCTTCCGGAGTGCGTCGAGCAGTTCGGGAAATGTCTGTACGACGGGAAAATACTCCCAGTCCATGTTGAGATAGTATCCGGCGTGCGGCTTCCTCGAGACCACAAGCGGCCTCTTTCCCTCACTCCGCATCACGTTCTGTTCCGTCCATCGGGCCAGCTCAAGCAGCTCCGTCGGACCGGACGCGATCATCTCCCTGTTGTAGGCGTACGAACGCTGAACTGTTGCGCCGAGCAGCAGGATGAGCAACAGACCGCCGGCCGGAACCAGCTTCCACACCCGCGTGCGACGCAGCGCAGGATGGCCCGCCAGCCAGAGTGCGCTCAGGACATACGCCGGCAGCATCGACATCGAGAATCGCTCTCCGTAGAAGACCAGGAGCAGGATGGAGAAGTTCAGGCCGAAGAAGAGATAGAATGCGCCGAACCGCTTCCCGGGACGCTCCCGAACGAGCAGCACTCCCCCGATGAGGGCGGGAACGGCAAGTATCCATCCCATCAGCGACGAAAGGTCTCCGTAGGCATGTTCGTAGGCATTCGTGATGACCCGCCCGGCGAACATGGCAGGGTCGGCAAGCACGACGGCAAGCAGCGAGCCATACGTTTGGTATGCCGTCTGCCAGTACTCGTCCCACGACACCTTTCCCTTGGCGAACATCTCGTACGCAATATTGAGGTGGTTCAGGCTGTAGAAGAAGCTCCCTTTTTCGATGAGGCAATAGATACCCCAGGGAGCGATGAACAGGAAGAACGCACCCAGCGGCACGAGCGCCGTCCTGATCCGCTCCTTCATCGGAAGGGAGAACGGATCGGCAACGATGATGACCGCAGGCACCGCGACAAGAACGAAGATCCCGTTGTACCGCGTCAGATAGGCGAGCGCAAAGAGCAGGGCCGCCAGAAGGAGGTCTCGACGTCGGGCAGTCTCGTTACGCAGGAAGAGATAGGCGCCACTGAGCAGCAATGCCGCAAAGAGCATATCCGTCCCGGCCGTGTACGTGTACTGCACGACATATGAAGAGGATGCGACAAGGAGCGCGCCGAACAGCGCAGCATCGGTCCGGACATACATCGTGAGGAGCGAAAAGACGGCCATCACGGCCGCAGAAGCGCTGAGCGTCGAAAGGATGATCCCCGCGGTGAAATAGTCTCCGACGAAGAGGTTCAGGAGCGCGAGGAGGATGGGATAAACGGGTCCGCGGAAGTCCTCGATGAGGATGGTCCCGTTCAGCACCTGCTCCGCCGACGGCACATAGGACCAAAAGAAGTCGGTCTCCACGCCGTAGTCCCCTACGATGTGATATCGCAGACCGATGTACAGCATGACGAGCGCATGAATGCCGCCGAGGACCCACACAGCTCGCGGATGACTGGTGATACGCTCCAGCGCAGGAACGAGGAGAGCGCCCGATGGCGCGTCGATGCTCTTCTTGCCCTGTCGGTCGCGCGGCATGGTCCTAAGCGCTCCCTGTGTGTGCTGGATTCCGTCCGATCCCGAGCAGCCGGTCGCCGAACACGCCGAACGCGGACGTGACCATGAAATTGGGGTACTGCAGAAGCAGCTTTCCCCACCGTTCATAGAAAGCGCCACGCAGGGTAATGGTCGAGGGCCTCTTGATGCGCTGGATGATCGTCACATCCTCGAATCCTGAGCGTGCGAAGAGACGGCGAAGCGTTGCCGGAACGAACTCGTTCACATGGTACGGGGGCATCGGCATCTGTTTCACGTGTCCGGCCATCCGGAAGAGATGTACTGCAAGCCTCCCGACGATACTGTTGAACATCGACGGGATCTCGAGCGCGAGGATGCCTCCCGGAGCAAGCATGGAACGGCATTTCCGCGCCATTCCCAGGGGGTCCACGAGATGTTCGAGAACATCCCCGAGGAAGATCACATCGAACTGCTTTCCCCGGGCATCATAGGATTCCAGCGAGCTCTGTCGCACATCGAGTCCGAACATTGTCCGGCACTTTTCCGCACCGAGGGCAGAGTATTCGATGCCCGAGACCTCGTAGCCGTGAGCCCGGGCGTAGTCGAGGAAATACCCCATGCCGCATCCGACCTCGAAGAACGAACCGGAAGGCTTGTACCTCCCGATGTGACCGAGGATGACCGGAAATTTCACGGCCCCCTGCCGGGCGGCCGTCTCGTAGTCCGTCGATGCATGTGCACCGAATGATGCTCCGTCGAAAAGGAAATACTCGTCCGAGTACATCACTGCGAGGTCCGCGTCGGTCGGACGCGGAACGACGTACACGAAAGAACAGGAAGTGCACCGGACCGCACGAAAGCCCGAGCCCTTCAGGGTATAGGCGATCGGGAACGTGACTGCCCCGGACCCGGAGCAGAGCGGGCATTCATGCATGGCGCTGTGCTTTTCGGCGCGCAGGGGCGACGGGAAGCAACCGGGAGCATGCGTCCAGTACGGCATCGACCGACAGGTGGTCCATGCAACGGTACGCGTCGTTGGTGCAGGTGGGGCTGTAGAAGCAGGTGCAGGGCTGTGCCGGTTCGAGCACCTCGCCCAGCCCGTAGAGGTCGAACTCGTGCCTGTTGAAGATGTTGTTGAACAGAACGATGCGTTTGCCGAGGCCGATGGTCAGATGCATGGCCATGGTCACCGCTGTGACGACGAGATCGCAACGGTCGAGCAGTGCGACGAACTGTGCGAGCGGATAATGCCCGAAGTAGAGAACACCGGCCTTCTTCGCCATGGCGGTGTTGCGGGCGTGCTCCTGCTCTCCGCCGAGCAGCACAACGGCGTATCCCCTGGACGTCAGGTGTTTTGCCAGGGAGACCCAGTTTGCGTCATCCCACAGACGTGACGTCCAGCGTCCTCCGCATCCGGTGTTGAGGCCGATCACTGGTCTCCCGGCCGGGAATTTCCAGGTCTTCTTCTCGTACGTCACACGGTCCAGGATGTACCGTTCTCCCCTGAACTCGAAGCCGCAGATCTCGAACATCTCCTGCATGTAGCTCTTCGTGCTCGCCTTGCTCAGGTCATCGAAGACGCCGGTCAGGTACTTGTGCTCCGCATCCTTGTTCGCCGGGGCAGGGACGCCGTTCTTCAGGAGGAATCCCTTCTTCTGGTCAGCGTTGATCTGATCGGCAAGAGCGCAGGCATCGCTGTCCTTGTCCAGATTGATGAGCAGATCGAAGTACTGTGAGCGGAGGGTCACCACGCTCTGCATGGTGTACGGAAGCGGCCGGTCGACGAGCGAGGGAAGGATCTCAGGCGTGTGCGTCAGCCAGGTGATATGAGCGCCGCGGTAGGTCTCCCGGATGCGTGTGATGAGCGGTGTCGTGCGGATCACGTCGCCGATGGCGCCAAGCTTGATGATCAGCACCGTGAAGGAGACGGGGTCGTAGTGTGTGCACGCCTCGCCGTCGGGTCCTATGCAGTGGACGCCATGACGTTTGTGGGGAGCACACGGAACGTCCCCGCGGAAATGGCGGCAATCGGTCTTCAGGACCGGCCGGGCAGCGGACCCCATCTAGCGAAGTACCTCCCGGATCGAGTACGTCTCCTCGTCCTTTTCGTGGCGCGACATCATCTCCCCGAGCAATCCGATGGAGATGAACTGCACGCCGACGATGATGAGGAGGAACCCGACCATGAAGAGCGGCCTGTTGCTGAGGGATGTCCATCCCATGAACCACTCGAACGACAGCCAGCCATCGATGATGATGCCGGCGACGAGCGACAGGACCCCCCAGATACCGAACAGGTGAAGCGGACGGCGGATATAGCGGGTGGTGAACAGGACCGTCAGCAGGTCCAGAAAACCGTACAGGAATCTGCTCACCCCGAACTTCGTCCTGCCATACTTACGGGGGTGATGATGGACGACCCGCTCCGTCACCCGGAATCCGGCCCAGTGTGCCAGCGCCGGGATGTAGCGATGCAATTCGCCATACACGTGGACAGACTTGACGACCTCCCGCCGGTAGGCCTTGAGACCGCAATTGAAATCGTGGATGGGAATGCCGGTCATCTGCCCGGTCACGAAATTGAAGAACTTGGAGGGGATGGTCTTGGTGATGGGATCGAAGCGTTTCCTCTTCCAGCCGGAAACAAGGTCGTAGGAATCCCCGAGGTCTTCTATCAATCCCGGGATCTCCCGGGGGTCATCCTGGAGGTCGGCGTCCATCGTGATGACGAACTCTCCGCGCGCCTCGTTGAAAGCGACGGACAGCGCAGCAGACTTGCCGAAATTCCTCCGGAAGCGGATGACCTTCACGTTCCGGTCCTTCGCATGAAGGGTCTTGAGGACCTCGAACGAGCCGTCCGTGCTCCCGTCGTCCACGAATAAGAGCTCATACGACCATCGCTTCTCCCGGAATACCGTCACAAGAAGGTCATAGAGTTCCGGGAGGGATCCCTCTTCGTTGAACAGCGGAATCACAACGCTGACTTTGGGTACAGTATGTCGTCTGGAAGTTGGGTGTGAAGTTGGCATGAGGGCTCGGGAAAACGGGTAAAAGCTGTAAAATATGTCTAGTTTTGCATGGATAAGCAAGGTGAGCATTCGGCTCTCCGGCGGGAAGAAGCGAACATGGAGGCGAATGGGGTTGAGCGGCGGCAGAAGCGTTCATTCTTTCACATTCTGTCTGCGTCTTCGTACATTGTCAGATTGCATCGGACCCTCCAGCCAAAGAAGTCGCTCGGACAGCATTTTCTGCACGATCAGAACATCCTGCGGAAGATCGCTGCCCTCATCGCTCCCCGGGAGCACGACACGATCGTCGAGATCGGACCCGGCACGGGAGCGCTGACACGCCTTCTCGCAGGGCGATGCAGACTCATTGGCATAGAGATAGATGGGCGGGCCATTGACGGGCTCCGTCGGGAATTCGGTGAGACCGCCGAGATCCTGCATCGCGATATCAGGGACCTTGAACCTTCGACGCTTGCAGGCTCGTCGCAGATCCGCATTGCCGGGAACATCCCGTACAACATCACGTCCGACATCCTCTTCTGGATGTTCGAGCACAGGCGGTCGATCATCGATGCCACGCTCATGATGCAGGCCGAGGTTGCAGACCGGCTTGTGGCGCGGCCCCGGACAAAGCAATACGGGATCCTCTCCGTCTGCACGCAGGTGTACGCAGAGCCCCGCCGGGCGTTCCAGGTGTCACGGAGGTGCTTCACACCCGTCCCCGACGTGGATTCGAGCGTCGTGCATGTGAGGCTCCAGGAAGGCCCCGACCCCGAACTTGACGGCACGTTCAGAAAGCTCGTCCGCGGGCTGTTCGGAAAACGCCGCAAGACGGTCCGCAACGGTCTGCGATACATGGGATACGAGGACCCTGTGTTCGCTCAGGTGAGCGAGTACCTTGGGAAACGGCCGGAAGAACTCGCACCACAGGAATTCATCACGCTTGCTGAACGCATCGCACACGCGGCCACAGCAGGGACAACACCACGATCGGCATAGGTACCAGGCGCGGGAATATGGCAGAGAACGAGACTATCCAGGATGCACAAGAGGAACGGGCAGAGGACCGCTCGTCGCTCGAGCTCGATGATGAGCTCCGGCATGATCTGGAAGAGCTGATCCGTTCGCGGTCCGACTACATGGTCCTCAATATCATCCAGGACCTCAAGCCGGTCGACATTGCGCACATCATCGACAGCCTGAGCGATGAGGACAGCGCGTACCTCTTCGGCATGCTGCCGAACAACGTCGCATCTCAGGTCCTGCTGGAGATCTCCGACACCAACCGGGAACAGCTCCTCGATGAGCTGCCAAAGGAGCGGCTGACCGAGATCCTCGGCGAGATGGCCTCCGATGACGCCGCCGACGTGGTCGGCGAGCTCACGGAGGAGGAGGCCGAGCACGTTCTCGAGCGGCTGAATGTCGAGGATTCGTCGCACGTCGAGGAACTGCTCCGGTACGACGAGAACACCGCCGGCGGTCTGATGGCCAAGGAGATGGCCATTGTCCGGAAGACCGACACCCTCAAGAAGGCCATCAGCGTCGTCCGCAAACTGGCAAAGGACCACAAGAACATCTACAACGTCTATGTGGTCGATGAGAACGATGTCCTCATCGGGACCGTGGCCCTGCAGGAATTGCTGCTGCACCAGCCGAACCGCCGGGTGGAAAAAGTGATGACCGCGGACGTCATTCGCGTGACCCCGGACGTCGATCAGGAGGAGGTGGCCCGCATCTTCTCGAAATACGACATCGTCTCCCTTCCCGTCACTGACATTGCGGGCAAGCTCCTGGGCCGTATCACCATCGACGACGTGGTCGACGTCCTCGAGGAGGAGCATGAAGAGGACATGGCGCGCATGGCCGGGTCGGGCAGTGTCGATGCCGCGCAACGATCGCCCGTGCAGATGGCCATGCTCCGGCTTCCGTGGGTCCTCATGACGCTCATGCTGCAGCTCATCGCCGGGATCGTCGTCCACGTGTTCGACAAGACGCTGTCGCAGGTGATCCTGCTCGCATCCTTCATGCCCATCATCTCGGCCATCTCGGGGAACACCGGCCTCCAGTCGGCGGCGATGATCGTACGCGGTATCGCCACCAACCAGGTGGACATCAAACGCTGGTGGATCCCCCTTCGCCGCCAGGCGATCACGACCCTCATCGTCGGGGGTGCGTGCGGCATCGTTCTGGGGCTCATCGGCTGGATGTGGCATGGAAGTCCGCTCTTCGGCGGGGTGGTCGGCGTCGCGATGTTCATCTCCATCAACTTCTCCGGCTTCATCGGAACGGCGACCCCTATGATCTCCCGCAGCCTCGGCTTCGACCCGGCGATCACCGCGGGCCCGTTCGAGACGGCGTTCCAGGACATCGTCGGCATCACGGTCTTCCTCACCATCGCAACGCTCATGCTGCAGTGGCTCTGATCGTATGGACCGGCTTCGCTCGATCTTTACGCCCCTCGATGTGGCCTCCATCGGGTTCCTGACCGTCCTCATCCTTCTCAGCCTTATCTTCGCTGCGCAGGTCGAGCACTGGCCGGTCCTCGTCTCTATCGATCTTGCGGTCATCGGAACGATCGTGCTGCTTGCGACGCTCTCGGCCAGGCGCCCGACGAGGCTGCTCATCGGCCTTCATCGCTGGTACTCCTATCCGATCGTGCTGTTCGTGTTCACACAACTCTATTATATGGTCCGTCCGATCCACCCGATCGATTACGACCACGTCTTCATCGCTGCCGATCGGTGGATGTTCGGCACCGACCCAACGGTCTGGTTCTCGCAGTTCACTCATCCGCTGCTGACGGAGGTCCTGCAGATCGCGTACTTCTCGTACTACCTCCTGTTCATCATCATCGGCGTGGAGATCTACAGGCGGTTCCCGGTCCGGGAATTCGACCGGGCGGCGTTCCTCATCGTCTATGGGTTCTACCTTTCGTATGTCGGCTACTTCCTGATGCCGGCTGTCGGCCCGCGGTTCACGCTGCACGACTTTCTGGCGCTCAACACGGAACTTCCGGGACTGTTCCTGACCGACACGCTACGCGCGATCATCAACGCCGGCGAGTCGATACCGTCGGACGTTCCCAATCCTGTGGACTACGCCATGCGAGATGTGTTCCCGAGCGGGCATACTCAGATGACCCTTATCACGGTGTTTCTTGCGTTCCAATACCGGCTCCGCTCCCGCATGGTGGTGGGGATCCTTGCAACGCTCCTCATCATCGGGACTGTCTATCTGCGGTACCATTACGTCGTCGACCTCATCGGAGGCGCCCTGTTCTTCGGCATCACGATATGGACAGGCGACCGGTTCCGCGCGTGGTGGACACACGGCATCATGAACGAGCACCTGCCTGCGGCCGCCGGCCAGCGAGGGAGCGACGCTCCATGAGACGTCGGACACACATCTTCCGGGTATGCACGGGCATCGTGGCCACGTGGGTCGCGTTGGCCGGGCTCCTCCCGGCACAGCCGGCGACCTCGGACCCGATCCACGCCATTGTCCTGCACGGCATCGATTCCCTCTACAACCTCCGTATCGAAGGGGCCGAAGCGTCGTTCGACGAGGCGATCCGCATCGCGCCTGACGATCCCCGCGGATGGTTCTTCAAGAGCATGGTCCATTTCTACATCTACCAGCTCACCCAGGACAAGGCATCGTACGACAGGTTCTTCGAACTCTCAGAAACGGTGATCGACAGGGCGGAGGCGGTCGAGGACCGGGACGATACCGACCTGATGGCAAAATTCTACCTGGGTGGCATCTATGGATACCGCGGGCTTGCCTTCCAGCGGAACAGCAACCTGCTCAGTGCCCTCTGGGACGGACGGAAAGGGTACGGATACCTTCGCGAAGCAGCAACGGGGCCGATCTACTCCATCGATGCCAAGATGGGATTCGGGCTCTTCACCTACCTCGTGTCGAAGATCCCCCGCTCGTTCTCCTGGGTGTTCAATATCCTCGGCTTCAGCGGAGACCTTGAGGGCGGCCTTCGCATGATCCAGGCGGCCGCGGACAGCGGCGTCTATACGCGAACGGAGGCGGCGTTCTACTTCGCCCAGTTCTGCTTCTTCGAGGAACGGTACGACATCGCATATGTCTACATGCAGCGCATCATGGACCAGTACCCAAGGAACAGTCTCTTCCTGGTCACGTTCGCCGCGTGGGAGCTGAGGCAGGACCGCATCGATGAGGCCATCGCGATCGGTGAACGTGCCATCGAGGTGAACAGGCGGAACGAAGTGCGCATCGGGGACGAGTTCGCCCATAGTACGCTGGCCTCTGCCTACTACACGAAGAACAATTATTCCCTGGCGGCCCACCATTGGGAGCAGTACATCGAGCTGACCGAGAACAAGGGAAACATCTCGAACTATGTCTACTATCGGCTCGGGATCGCGCAGGAGATCTGCGGGAACAGAGCGAAGGCCCTCACCGCGTGGAGAGCCATGACCCGTTCCACCGATGAGGACCGGCCATGGGATTCGGTGTACTGGAGGCGTGCACAGACACGGATCCGACGGCCAATGACGCAGGCGGAGGTCCTGACGGTGATCGCATCGAATCTCGACCAGGCCGGTGCAACAGAGGACGCAGTTGCATATTACGAGCGAGCAGCGGCGCTCGCCGGCGACGACGATACCAAGGCCATTGCCCTGTACGGGAAACTCGACGCTCTTCGCCAATGCGACGATCACCGGAGTGTGGTCGGCCTCGCCCCGCAGATCCTCGCCCTCAGGCCCGTTGAAGAGGACTGGACCCTGCCGCATGCGCTGTATTCGCTCGGACGCTCCTATGCGGACCTCGGCCAGGCCGCCGATGCACGCCGGGCGTTCGACCAGGCATTGTCGTACGACGACTATGACTGGGAGGTACGACTCCGCGAACGGATCGAGAGACAGCTCGAAGAGCTTGAGAAGAAGAACTGAGATTGTGATTCACGGCTTCTGACGGTACATTGCATATCATGACCAGCGATCAGATGATCAAAGAGCTTGAGACACTGGCCAACCGGTCTGGCGTCTCCGTGCGGTACGAAAAGGGGGATTTTGACGGCGGGTATTGCATCCTTCGCACCGAGAGGATGATCGTCGTCAACAAGCGGCTGACCCCTCCCAAGCGGGCCGCCATCGTGGCACAGGCCCTGGCCGAGATCGGGATCGACGAGGTCTACCTCAAGCCGGCGGTACGCATCTACATCGAGGAAGAACTCGTAAAAGCATCACAGGCCTGACGGCTCCGCTCATGGACCGGTTCACATCCCTTCTGCCATACGCTCTCCTGGCGCTCCTTTCCCTTGGGACCATCCTCTGGCTTTTTCCGGCCGCTTCACCGCAAGCCGGCATCTACCTCCGGTATTCCGCCGATGACATGCAGTCGATGTCCGAGCGGATCCTTCTCGCAGAGGGGATCGATCCGGGTGCCCTGACCGCCGAGGAGCGTGTACGGACCGACAGGGCGCTCATCCGGCAGGTGCAGGACCTCTACGGACTCGAAGAAGGGAACCGGCTGCTTCGCACCACGCTCCCGGGATACAAGTGGGAGGTGCGTTGGACGGACAAAACAACGTCGGACATCCGGTTCAGCGGTGGCGATGAACCTCCTCCCGAACCGCCCGCCGATGCATGGCTCAGAGGAGAGGTTCGCATGCTGTTCACGATGGACGGCACGCTGCTGTCTTACGACCGCTTCATTCCGGACAGCCTCGAACTGCCGTCGATCGCTGCAGATTCAGCGCTCATGCTCGCCCGATCCTTCCTCATCGCATATGGGGATACTTCCTTTGCCACTGGATCGACGACGATCGGAGCCCTCCTGAAGGACTCTCTCCACGTTCCGCGCCGCGTCGAAATGGTCCGCCGGACGGACCACACGCATGAGTTCGATCTCACCGACGCGATCACGCACGATCCGCTTCATGTCCGCTACACAGTCAAGGGACCGCTGCTCGCCCGGTTCTCGATAGAACGTGAAATCCCCAGGGAGTACACAGCGTCAGGCATCCGCACCTTCTCGGGCATCATCGAAGCGATCTCGCTGGCCGCCCTCGTCGTCATCATGCTCATCGTGTCGTTCAGGCGATTCCGGGCATATGAGATCGGTTTCCGGCTTGCAGCATTCATGGGAGGCGCGGCAGCGATCGGCGTCGGCATCAAGCTGTACACGATCGTCCCATCATCGGCCGGCTGGCAGATCCTGTTCTCCCTTCTGCTCGGACCATTGTTCTACGGCGGCGGAGCGTTCATCGTCTGGGCGGCCTCAGAATCTGTCGTGCGCGAGACATGGAAAGAGAAGCTGATTCCGCTTGACCTGCTGTCCAAAGGACATGTGTTCCATTCGCGCATCGGTCAGAGCATCGTGAAAGGGACCGGCCTCGGACTCTCGGCTCTTGCGGTGTCCCTCGGACTTGCAGCGCTGATCGGAACACTGACCCACCTTAGCGTTGGATATTCTGAAGAAGGGTGGTTCGATTTCGGTGCGTCCCCATATCCCCTGCTGACCCTTCTGTTCGAGAGCTTCTATCAGCAGGTCTATCTTCTTGCGGTCTTTTTTATGTTCCTCGGCTCCTGGTTGTATGCACGGGTGGGGAACCTGACCGGCGTCGGCCTCATCATCGTATTCCTGCTGGGGTTGAACAGGCTCTTTCTGTTCGACCCCTGGTGGGGATCCGTCCTTCTCGTATGCGTCCCTCTTGGATTCATCGCGTACGCATTTCTGCGCTTCGACGTGCTGACCACGCTTGTGGCCATGGCGATGATGACACTCGTCGAGCATAGTATGGTCCTGTATTCCAGCGACCGTGCGTTCTTCTCTGACGCTGCGTTGATCGTCGGGGCCGGGATACTCCTTCTCATCGGCACCGGCCTCGCCGCACAATTCCGGACCCGGGAACTGAGCGATTTCGACGCCATATCTCCTGCATATGCACATCATATCACCGAGCGCGAACGACTGCGTCATGAACTGTCCATCGCGCGCACTGTGCAGATGAGCTTTCTCCCCAAGTCTACGCCTGATGTCGGCTCGCTGGATATCGCCTCGCGCTGCGCTCCTGCACTCGAGGTCGGGGGCGATTACTATGACTTCATCGAACTGCCTGAT
Source organism: uncultured Ignavibacteriaceae bacterium (assembly GCA_964534125.1). Taxonomy (GTDB): domain Bacteria; phylum Bacteroidota; class Ignavibacteria; order UBA10030; family UBA10030; genus 2-02-FULL-55-14. The sequence continues at coordinate 23,102 of CAZHOJ010000009.1, read as the reverse complement.
GGACGCCTTGCTGTCGCTGTGGGGGATGTGTCGGGCAAAGGGACACAGGCAGCGTTCTTCATGACACTGACGAAGGGTTTCCTGCGCGCGCTCGCGCGCATGACAGAATCCCCCGGCAGAACGCTCAACGAGGTCAACAGGTTGTTCTATGAGAACGTCGACCGGGGCGTGTTCATCAGTCTGATATATGGTGTGTTCGATCCGCGATCGTCGCGTCTGACCATCGCCCGCGCGGGGCACAATCCGGTCATTCTCAAGAAGTCGAGGAAACAGGACACGCAGGTACTCAATCCGACGGGAATGGCGCTGGGGCTCGACAAGGGCGGCATCTTCGACCGTTCCATCAGCGAAGTATCTGTTGCATATGAACCGGGGGATGTGTTTGTTTTCTACACCGACGGTATCTCAGAGGCCATGAACAAGGCCCGTGATGAATACGGTGAGGAACGGCTGACCGCATCCATCGAAAAGCATGCGCACAGAGATGCCGATGGGATCATTAAAGGGATCCTGGACGACATGCATACATTCGTCGGGAAGGCGGAACAGCACGACGATGTCACGCTGGTCGTCGTCAAGATCAGATAGGGCATACCCATGAACATCTTCATTGTCAATGGTCCTAATCTCAATCTCCTGGGCAAGCGGGAAAAGGAGATCTACGGCACAGAAACGCTCTGGGACCTCGAGAACACCCTGAAAAAAGTATTCCCCGGGGTCTCATTCGAATTCTATCAGTCGAACCACGAGGGGAGCATCATCGACGCCCTCCAGAAGGCGGTGGATGGAGCCGCCGACGGCGTGGTCCTGAATCCGGGAGCGTACTCACACACATCCTATGCGATCAGAGACACCATTCGCGCACTCTCCGTTCCTGTCGTCGAGGTGCATATTTCCAATATTCACGCGAGGGAAGCGTTCCGCCGCACGTCCGTCACGGCTGAGGTGTGCACGGGCGTCATCGCCGGCCTGGGGTTGCGGGGGTATGAGCTGGCGGTGAGCTTTCTGGCGGAGAACGAGAAGCGGTAGGGAGACGGGAGTGCGGAGCACGGAGAAAGCGGAACGTCTGTCGTACCCGCTTTCTCCCTCCTCCCAACCCATCAGGACATACCATGATCAGGGCTGTCATATTCGATCTCGATAACACGCTCGTCGACTTCATGAAAATGAAGGCCGATGCGATCGATGCTGCGACGCATGCGATGAAGGATGCGGGGCTGAAGCTCTCTGTGGAGGACATCCGCGTCCGTATCGACCGCATCTACAAGGAACGCGGCATCGAGTTCCAGAGTGTGTTCGATCAGCTGCTGTACGATCACTTTAAAAGGGTCGACTACAAGATACTCTCCGCTGGCGTCCTTGCCTACCGCCGCGCCCGCGAAGCGGCCCTCGTGACCTATCCCCACGTGACGATGACCCTGATGGATCTCGCCAAGATGCACATCAGGCTCGGCGTCGTCTCCGACGCTCCGGCAAAGGAAGCCTGGCTTCGCCTGACCTACCTGAACCTGCACCATATGTTCGATGCGGTCGTGACGTTCGACGATACGCGCAGACGGAAGCCGAGCCCTGTTCCGTTCCGTCGCGTGCTGAAGCTGCTGGGCGTCGATGCCCACGAGGCACTCATGGTGGGAGACTGGGCGGAGCGGGATGTCGTCGGGGCAAAGAAGGTGGGAATGAAAACGGTGTTCGCCCGTTACGGCGATACGTTCGGGACGGTGCATTCCGACGCTGATTACGACGTCGAAGATATCGCTGAGATCGTTGCTATCGTCCGGAAGGAGAACGGACAATGATACGGGGGGTCGGTGTCGATGTCGTCGATGTGCAGCGGATGAAGGAGACCCTCATCGACCAGGGAGACCGGTTCATCCGCAAGATCTTTACGGACGCCGAGATCGACTACTGTGAGCGGAAGCCGAAGCCCTACGAACATTTCGCCGCCCGGTTCGCTGCGAAAGAAGCGGTGAGCAAGGCCCTGGAAACGGGGTGGACCGGAACGTTCCGTTGGAAGGACGTCGAGGTCCTGAACGAGCCCTCAGGCGTTCCCCGCGTCACGCTTCACAACGAGACTGCCTCGTCACTCGTCAATCATCGGATCCATCTTTCTCTCTCCCACTCTGAGCGCACTGTGGTCGCGTTCGTTGTGATCGAGTTCCTCAGCTAGCCCCCTTCTCCTCTCCTCCCCCGCTGATACCGTAGCGCTCCATCATCCGGTACAGCGTGGCACGGCCGATACCCAGCTTCCGCGCCGCCAGCATGCTGTTCCCTCCGCACACCTGCAGGGCATTCCGCAGGGCCAGCTCTTTGATCTTTTCCATCGGAATGATCCCTGTCTCCGCACTTCCGGCCGGCTGCAGCAGGTCGCTTCCCCCAGCCTGGCTGTCATCATGGAATGCACGGACCACCACAGGAAGCTCGCTCTCCGTGAACACATCCCCCTCGACGAGAACGACTCCCCGCTGGATCGCGTTCTCGAGCTCCCTGACATTGCCCGGCCACGGATAGCCGTACATCATCTGCAGGGCTTTGCGGGAGAAGGACCTGACCTTTTTCGATTCCTCCGAGGCATACTTCTTCAGAAAATGCTCTGCCAAGAGGAGAATATCTGCCCTCCGTTGCCGAAGCGGGGGCAGCAGGATCGGGAAGGTCGCGAGCCGGTAGTAAAGGTCCTCACGGAACCTTCCCTCGGCCACCTCCTTCCGCAGGTCTCTGTTCGTCGCTGAGAGCACACGCGTATCGGTCGTGATGGCTGCCGTCCCGCCGACGCGCTCGAAGCTTTTCGTCTGGAGGACGCGGAGAAGTTTCGACTGGAGCGAAATGTCCATTTCGCCGATCTCGTCCAGAAAGATCGTGCCGCTGTCTGCCGCCTCAAAACGCCCTATCTTCCGCTGGACGGCTCCTGTGAAGGATCCCTTCTCGTGGCCGAACAGCTCGCTCTCAAGAAGGTCCCGGGGAATGGATGCGCAATTGACGACGACGAACGGGCCTTTCTGGCGCCTCCCGGTGAAGTGTATCGCACGCGAGATGAGCTCCTTCCCCGTCCCGCTCTCGCCCATCACCAGGACGGCGATGTCGCTGTCCTTCACCTTCTGGACCAGCCTGAAGACCTCCTGCATCTCTCCTTCGCCCGAGACGAGGTTCGGCAGCGTCACAGATGTCGTCATCCGTTCCCGCAGGCCCCGCAACTCCCGGTTCAGGTTGCGCATCTGGACCGCGTTCCTCGAGGCGATCTCCAGCTTCTGCAGGTCGACCGGTTTGACCAGGTAGTCCGTTGCCCCGAGCTTCAGGAGCTCGATCGCGGCCTCGATCTTCGCCTGCGCAGAAAGGATGATCACAGGTACGTCCGGATTGCGTTCCCGGAGCACTTTCAAAACCTCCGTCCCCGTCATCGTCGGCATCATGACATCGAGGATAACAAGGTCGGGTTCGTCCGTCGTCTCATGCAGGAATGTCACGCCGTCCTCGAACAACAGGACGTCGTATTCCCATTTCTGCCCGTACTGGTATTCGAGGAGCTTTCGGATGGAAGCGTCGTCGTCAACGATCGCGACAAGTGGTCTGGCCATAGCAGCCCCTTGTGGGTAGGTGAGAGCGTTTCCGGACGTGAGCCCCGGTCATCTCCGCCGGGTTCGCGCCCGCTTAGCGAGGGATGGTGATGGTGAAGCGCGATCCATCCATCGGGATGGATGTCGCCGTGACAGCACCCTGATGCCACTCGGCGATGGATCGAACGATGGTAAGGCCGATGCCCAGCTCGCCGCCATTGTCGTCCGGCCGGGGGATGCGCCGGAATGGCTTGAACAGAGAGTCTATCTGCGCGGGGTCCATGCCGTACCCGGAGTCCTCGATGATGATGTTCACTGCATCAGGCTGCTGGAGGATCTCGATATCGATGATCCCTTCCTTCGGCGTTGCGCGCAGAGCGTTCACAAGCATATGCTCGAGCGCAAGGCACAAACGCGGGTGGTCAGCGACGACGAGGATGCCGTCCGGCCCTTCGATGAGATTCACCCTCACGCTTTTGTTCTCGGCATCGAGCCGGCACCGGAGGACTGCCTCGGCGACCGTGCGCCTGATGTCGTCGGATGTCCTGCTGTTGGACAGGCCGCCGGTGAGGAACGATCGGAAGAGCATGAGCGAGTGAATGAATCGCCGGAGCCGATGCGTCTCTGCCAGGACAATGGCCGAATAGGTCTGTCTCTCTTCGTCCGTGACACGCTCGTCCAGCTCCAGTACTTCTTTGAAGCCCAGTATGGCCGCGAGGGGCGTTCGGATAGCATGGGACACTCGCGAACTGAGGTCGCTCCGGTCAGAAGGAAGACAACGCATGGCCTCGTCGACGAGGGCATCGACCTCTTCCCGGAGCGGGTACTGCAGGGGGTCTATGAGGAGATCTTCAAGATGCATCGTAAGAACGACCAGGATGATGCTTGCATATCGCTCCAAATGACAACGCCCGTGCCAACCTCCATTTTCCTAAGAAACATCCGACGAAGTGCGGCCAATACTCTCCTCGTGAACACTGAAGATGTATCATATCGAGACACACCAAATCCCCTCGGGAAGATTGGATATTTTGGACTCTAGTTCAAGTGTACGGGACATTCTCGAAATGGGACAGCATTCCCACTTTGAGATGATGCAGCCTGGTAGTGAGTTCTGATGGGTGTCAGACGAAGGAGAACCGCGGAGGCGGTCTGTCAAACGGAAGGAATATCGACAGTAAAGGACATCCCGACAGGAGAAAAGGGGGCGGTCTCGATCGTCCCGCCATGGGCATGGATGATTGAACGGACCACAGTGAGTCCGAGTCCGAGCTCAGATCCGGTGTCGTTAGCGTGGGAAACCCGCATAAAGGGCTCAAAAATGAAATTGCACTCGTCAGGACTCAGGATGGGGCCCGTATTCATAAAGGAGACACGCACAGATCCTTCATTTCGCACAAACCCGACCCTCACCTCCCCTGCCTTTGGGGAAACATGGATACCGTTGAGGATGAGCTGTTCGAAGGCATGTTTCAGCCGGTCATGGTCCCCCAGGATCGGCAGTTTTTCAGGGAATAGGTCGACCACGATACGGACGTTCTTTGCCCTGACCTCTGGATCGAAGGTCCTGACCGCTCTGAGGAGTGTCTCCCGGACATCTCCTGTAAAGGGGTGTATCATGAAAGACCCCTTCACCATGTCATTGTACCATGTCAGCATTTCGGCGAACCGGCGCAGACGAGCAGATTCGAACAGGACGATGCGAAGGAAAGACTCTCTGTCCGGTTCAGCGAGCTGCATTCCCCCATTTACAATGTCCTGGATCCCCAAGAGGGTCGTAAGGGGCGTCCGGATGTTATGAGACACTCCGGACACGACGTCCTTGCCACCGGAGGGAAGAAGACGGAGTGCATCATCCACAAGCATGTCTACATCCTCTCTTTTCGGCAGAAAGGCCGGGACACGGCGAAGATCCCGTAAGTGCATGCTATGTAATGATGTCTCATTCATCGCCTCCAGTATCTCAATACATGTGCCATCGGAGAAAGTGGCGAAAGGGACTTAAAAATGGAAAATTCGCGACAGTCCGACATCCTTTAGTATCATAATGATACACAGGAAGAGTCAATCAGCATAGAACATGAGCCAAAATCAATGAATTATGGACAAATGGCTAGCAGCCGGGGGGAATGTTCTCACAATGATACAATATTCTCATTGTGAGACGGAGTTCCGGGGGTCATTTTCTCTAACTCGTTGATTTAATTGAAGTTACGGGTGTGGCACGGGGATTGGATGTCATGAGAGCAGAGATGAAAACAGAAATCAAATCTCATACATTCAAAGGAGCTACAACAATGAAACGCATAACCTCCATCCTCGCAGCCGCCGCCTTCGTCGCTCTCATCAGTGATGCAGCAATGGCGCAGAATTCAGCCAACCAGACGGTTACGCTCGCAGTCAGTGCGATTGCGAAGCTCAGCGTCTCCGGCGACCCCGGTGCCCTGACCATCTCTGCCGGTGCAGCTGGTACAGATGCTCTGACCCCGGTCAGCGACAACTCCACGAACTACAGCATCACGCACAACGGCGCCTCCGCCAAGATCACGGCCGGTATCAACTCGGCCCTCACCGCCGGCTACACGCTCGAGGTCGCTCTTGCCAGCACCAAGGGAACAACCGGTGGAACGGTCGACATTTCAAATGCGACAACGGCCGTCGATGTCGTGACCGCGATCGCGAAGGGCGCAGATGCCAACCAGGGCATCACCTACACGTTCTCCGCTGATGCGTCGGCCGGTGCGCTTGCTTCGACGACCAGGACCGTGACCCTGACGCTGGTTGCTTCGTAAGCACACGCTCCTTGCCTCCTTCGGGTGGCAGCTTCCCAATGCCCGCGTCAGCAATGATGCGGGCATTGTTTTCTCGAACAGTCACCAGTTGTAACTCGATCATGTCCGGTCTATATTGAACTCGATCTGAACCCAGCAATGACACGCCGCCTGACCATAACGATGCTCCTGATCCTGCTCTTCCGGGCAGCAGATGTCTATGCGCAGCTGGCGAGCGATAACCACGTTGTCACCGTTTCCGTGTCCCCCATATCGGCCATTCAGCTGACGAGTGCAGCCGTCAACCTGGACATCACAGAATCCAATTCGGTTGCCGGCCAGGACCAGATGACCGTCTCCGACAACAGCACCCAGATCCTGTGGGGAACGAACAGCAGCGCTCAGAAGCTCACGGTCATGACCGATCTTGCTGCCCCGCTCTTCGTTCTGCAGGTCGAGGCCACATCCGCAACGCAGGGAACGCCGGCAGGGCCGGTGACGGTCTCGACGACCCCTGCAGACCTCTTGCTGAACATCGGGCGCAGCAGAGGCACCTGCACGCTTGTCTATACTGCGATCGTCCTTGCGTCCCAGGGACTCGGCACCGATACGCACCTCATCACGATCACGCTCCAGGCGCAATGAAGACCTCCGCTATGCACACGATGATGACCTCAATGATCCGCATGACTCTGTTGATCGGCATGTGTACTATCGGCGTCATGCGAACGGCTCCGGCACAGAGCCTGGCCATGCAGGGCGGGAACATCACATTGACCATTGCCACTGCCACGCCCGGGAGCGAGCCGACACCGATCGTTGACGCAGCGACCAAGATCCGGTTCAAGGGGGACGTGTCCCTGCCCACCAAGATCACGGTCCAGACCGTCTGTCCTGGCCAGAAGTTCAACCTTACCGTCGAGGCAACGGCGGTCGGCGACGGAACAGCAGCACCTGCAGTGTCCCTCACGAACGGCATGCTTGCGACGGACATCGTGACGAACATCGGGGTCGCCAGCAAGAAGAATTTCACGCTGACCCTTCAGTATACCGCCTCCGCTACTTTCGCCCAGGGCAACAGCATCGAGCTCGGCGACGATGCCCACACCGTGACATATTCTCTCGTAGCCCAGTAAGGAATCCGGCATGATCTTTCGTACCCCAGCGTCCGCACTCCTTATCATTCTCCTCACGCTCATAACGATCCCGGCCATCGCGCAGGTCTCCGTCGTCGGAGAACTGAGCAACGATCAGGAGATCGCTCAGGGAAAGTCGTACCAGGGCGTCATCCTCGTCCGGAATGACACAGAGGAGCCGCAGGAGGCCAAGGTCTATCAGACCGACTATTCGTTCCACTTCAGCGGTACGAACAGCTACGGGGATCCCGGGCTACATCCCCGGTCCAACGCATCGTGGATCAGGATCAACCCGACCCTGCTGACGATCCCGCCACGCTCGAACGTTCAGATCAACTATGAGGTCACGGTCCCGCCGGATTCCGCGAAGACGCTCGCGGGAACGTACTGGAGCATGATCATGATCGAGGGGATCAAACGGGGTTCGGCCGAGTCGACAGCTCCTACCGGAGAACGTGAGATGGGCGTGGCTCAGACCCTGCGCTATGGTGTGCAGATCTCCACGACGATCGCTGGCACGGGCAACCGTAACGTCAGGTTCATCGGCGTTGAGCTGAAGCGGCGGGAGGACGGCACAGTCGTCCTGCAGGCGGATGTCGAGAACACCGGCGACCGGTTCATGCGTCCGGATTTCTACGTCGAGGCATATGACGCCGGGGGAAAATCACACGGGCGATTCCCCGGACCGAAGTTCAGAATGTACCCCGGAACGTCCGTCCGGGTGAACATACCCCTCACCGGGCTGGCGACGGGCACTTATCGTGCCATCCTGGCCGTCGATGGCGGCGGAGATGATATCTTCGCCGCAGAATATACTCTTGAGCTGTGAATGCCCGCAGGACGATCGACGCATGGGTGCGCTGGCCCTTCCGCCGCCGCATCGTTCTGACAGGGCTCCTGCTATCCCTCCCGTGGACCATTGCATTCTCTCAACCTGACGAGATCCAGCTCCGCTCCCCGCGCGGGACGACGATCATCTCTGCCCCCGGGGAACTCCTCACTATCCCGATATCGATACTGAATAAGGGCACGGTACGGGACCGTATATCGCTCTTTCCCCGGCTCCCGGACACCTGGCGTCAGCTGACCGTCCCCCCTCCGGCATCCCTCGCCCCCGGAGAATCCGCTGTCAGGCTCGTAACAGTGGCGTACCCCCGGAACACGCACGCCGGAGAGTATCGCATCGTCATCTCTGCCACCGATTCCACACATCGCCGCGACGAACACCTTCTCCCTGTCACGGTCAAGGTCACCCGGCTGGTCTCCTATCAGGTGCTTCTTCATGACAGTCCCCGCTTCACCGTTGCCGGCGATGCCATTGCGTATGAGTATGAGGTCATCAATACCGGCAACGACCTGCTGACGCTCGATCTCGACGGCCGGAGCTCGCTCGGATTTCCCGTGACCATCACGCCGCCCCTTCTGCGGCTCCCTGCCGGCACGAGCGCCATGGTACGGGCAGAGGTTCCGACTGCAGAGGACTATCCGCATCGGGTGAAGCATTCCTTGGTCCTTACTGCAGCCCCCGCTCCCGAGGGCGAATCGCAGTCCGTTACGACCCTCACCGACCTCATCCCTCGCATCACATCCACCAGCCCTGACAAGTTCGCATATCCGATGTCCGGAACGGTCCGGTTCGCAGGGGACAACGACCAGCGGGGCGTCCAGGTCGAACTGAGCGGGTACGGCTCGTTCCACCAGGACCATCGTGACCGGTTCGAATTCCTTTTCCGAACGCCGGAAACCCAGACCCTGACGATCCTGGGGATCCGCGACGAGTACCGGGCGCGATATACGCGGGATGAGCATATGGTGTACGTCGGCGACTGGAACTATGCCCTCACGACACTCACCGAGGTCGGCCGATTCGCCTTTGGTGCCGGCGGCCGGACCAGCGTCAGCGATGTCACACTCGGAGGATACTACAACAGCACCCGGATCGGAGAGCCGAACAGGAGGCAGGTTGCCGGATTCGCCCGGTACAACGTCGCATCCGATGTGCAGACCGGCCTCAATATCCTTCGCCGGGATGAACGGTCGGACGCCACCATTGCATCAGCCACCGTCGCCATGAGGCCGCTGAGCAACACCGATGTCGAGATCGAGGCGGCAAGAAGTTCGGCCGCTTCGGGATCGGATGGGGCCGTCGCAGCATATGTCCGGGGGACCCTCCCTGTCGGAGCGTATGACGTCAGGTTCGTCAAGGCGGGACCGAACTTCGAAAGCTACTACAGGGACCTCCAGGTGGCCACCGTGAGCCTGACAGGATATGCAACAACACAGGTCCGCCTGGAGATGCTCGCGCGTGATGAGCGCCGGAACGGCCGCGGTGATACGCTCATCCGCTCTGCTCCCCGGTCGCAATTCGTCCAGTTCGGCGGAAGCTACGGCACGGCGTTCTCCGTCTACTACCGTGCCGGTATGTTCGCCGACCCGATCTCGGCCTCACGTCTCGACCGGAGGGAGGACCTCTTCCTCTTTCGTGCCGCCCACAACTTCGGGAACCTGATCGTATCAGCGTATGCCGACATCGGAACGATCACTGACCGGAGGCTCGGCGGATCCGGGGATACCCGCCGCTATGCCGGAAGCATCGGGTGGCAGCCGTTGCCGGAGGTGTCGTTCAACGGCATGCTCGAATCGGCACGAACACCCGACATCCTCTCCGGAGCATCGAACAAAAGAACGTCGGGCAGCGTCGCTCTGTGGTACGCCATCGCCCAGTCCACACGGGCCAACGTCTCTGTGTTCCGGAGCCAGAGCTCATATCTCGGGTTCACTCAATCGTATTCGATCCTGGAGGCCGCACTTGAGCACATGTTCGCTTCACGGCACCGGATGAGCGGACGCGTGCGGACGAGCCTCCTCAGCGGAAATGCATCCGAGACGGCTTTCTCCGTCGAGTATGGGATGCCTCTGGCGCTTCCGCTCGGGAATCTGGAGACCGTCGGCGTCCTGAGCGGACGGATCATCGATCAGCAGGGGAATGGTGTGATGGGAGTGATGGTCCTCGTGGGATCAAAGGCCGGCGTGTCGGACGCGAACGGGATTTTTGCGGTCCGCGACCTGCCGCCGGGAGAACATCTCCTGGATGTGGATAGAGGAAGCCTGGGACTCGACCGCATCGTGCATATTCCGCTTCCCATGACGGTCAGCGTCATCGGCGGAGAAGAGACATCCATCGTCCTCCGTACCCTCGCACCGTCGTTCCTGCAGGGGAACGTCAGGCGCTTCGATGACCTCCCGACAGGCATCAGGGATTCGGTGGCCAGGACCGACGTTCCGATCGATGAATCTGTGCTCATCGCGGTGGACATCAGCAACGGCGATGAGCGGTTCCGCCGACTGACGAACGCCCGGGGATCGTTCAGTTTTCCAGACCTGAGGCCGGGCGCTTGGACCATCGCCTACTCGGCGATCTCACTGCCCGACGATCATTTCCTTGAGAGAACGACGGAGGAGATCACGCTGGAAGAAGGAGAAACAGTGGATGTATTCCTGCGGATCCTGCCCAAACGGCGGAGTATCCGGGTCATTCAGGAAGGGGGTGTGCTCAAGCCACAGAGATAGTGCCACCCACACCCGGACTCACCCCCCACCTCCTTCCCATCTCCAGACCTACTAGAAGCTATCTCAAAAAATACTCTGCACAGGATGGTTTCTCGCAAAGCTCGCAAAGAAGGCAACGCCCGCAACGTAAAACTTAACATAATGTAGGGGTCCTACGTTGCGAGCTTTCTTTTTTTCCGTTGCGGTCGTTGCGAGAAATGTTTTTGAGATGGCTTCTAATATTGTAGAATCTTCAATTTGTTCGCCTGACCTGCCATCCCGATATCGCCCTTTGCGTGCGCAGGATGGGAGATTTCATACGATCCGGGCCGGGCATGCATCATGTCACGGGGTATTGTATTATTCAACTAGATTTGGTAGGCTTAACAGGAACCCCTCATGTTACGTCTTCTCTCATCCCTATGGCTCGCGGCCATCGGATGCGCGATTGTCAGTGCGCAGACGTCCGCGACCGCAACACAAACACTGACGCTTGAAGTGCGTCGTATCGCATCGCTCTCCGTCTCCGGAGACCCTCAGCCCCTCACCATCACCGACGCCACTGCCGGCGATGTCCTGCTCCAGCAGGTCGAAGACCATTCGACCACGTACAGCATGACGACAAACGCTTCCAATATGAAGGTGGCGGTCTCTCTTGATGCCCCCATGCCCGAAGGCACACGGCTTTTTGTCGAGCTCGCCGCGGCATCAGGCGTCAGCAATGGCAGAGTGGACATTTCGCAGGCCGTTTCTCCGGTGGACGCCATCACAGGGATAGGCACCGGATCCGTGACCGACCAGCAGATCGTCTACGTTTTCGAGGCAGACGCAGAACGCGAGGTGCTGGAACCCCAGACCCGCACCGTCATCCTCACCCTCACCGACTGATTCTTTTCTTCGTTCCCTGCTGCTGACCTGTCCTCTGCGCTCGACTCATCGAGAACGAGCACCCGTGCTCTCTTGTTCCAGGACTGGGCCGGGATGCCGGAAGTCTTCTGCCAACCGGCTCTAGCCCGAGAACATCATGCCGAAGAAGAAGATGAGGAACAGGAGGTACAGAGCAAACAAAGCCAATCCGACAATGATCAGGATCTTGATGATCCTGAAGTATCTCCCCTGAAGCTCCAGTGCGGTGCGCAGGTTCCCGGCGTCAGCATTCACGGCATACCCTTCGAATGTAGCCGCAGCATCCTTCAGCCGTATTCCGGCGAAGATGTACGGAATGCCGATCGCTGCACCGATGATGGTGAGGCACGATATCGCCCCTCCGATGATCGTCATGATGCCGACGAACTTCATGTCGCCCCCCATCGAGCGGAGCATTGATTGCACGGCGGGTGGAAGTCCTTTTCGCTCGGGCTGCGGGGTCGCTTCAGGCATTGTGCCCTCCTGCGTGTGAGAGTGGTGGGGGATGGTGGATCGATGTTCCGGGAATGTACCTGTCCTCCGGATCGTCCGCAATGCAGCTTGATGGTCCCGGCGATTCTGAGTAGCTTTCGGCACCAATCCGGAGGCCCCATGAAACGAACACTCCTTTTTCTCCTTGTCGCCGCCTCGTCCCTGGTCAACGCACAGCTGCGGTTCGAGGTCCCGTTCCCCGACCACCTCGGAAAGGAAGCCCTGGACGGCCGACTGCTTCTGATGATCTCGACGGATGGGTCCCGCGAGCCCCGGTTCCAGATCACGGATGCCCACTCGACACAACAGGTCTTCGGCATTGACGTCGAGAACTGGCAACGGGGTGAGGTCCGGACTGTCGATGCAACGTCCTTCGGATATCCGGTCGAGTCGCTGAAGGATGTCCCGCAGGGGACGTATTGGGTACAAGCGTTGCTCCATGTCTACGAGACCTTCCACAGGTCGGACGGACATGTTGTGAAGCTGCCGATGGACCGGGGTGAAGGACAGCAATGGAACCGCGCGCCCGGCAACCCGTATTCGACACCCGCCCGCATGGACGTTGGTCCTTCCTCGAGTACTGCCATCACCATTCCCCTCGACAAGGTCATTCCCCCTATCCCCCGGCCGAAAGACACAAAGTACATCAAGCACGTGCAGATCCAGAGTGAGATGCTCACGAAATTCTGGGGACGCCCCATGCATCTCGGCGCGAATGTGCTGCTTCCGGAGGGCTGGGAGGAGCACCCGGATGCCCGGTATCCGCTCGTCATCTTCCATGGGCATTTCCCCTATACGTTCGGGGGATTCCGGGAGGAGCCCCCCGACCCTGACCTCGTGCCGGATACCAGCGCCCGGTTCGGTGTCATCGGCTACAACCGCATCGTCCAGCAGGAACATCATGCCTTTTACAAGAAGTGGACGGGTCCTGATTTCCCACGGTTCATCGTCATCGAGGTCCAGCATGCGAACCCCTACTATGACGACTCCTATGCCGTGAACTCCGAGAATCTGGGCCCCTACGGCGATGCGATCATGTACGAGCTCGTCCCGTATGTAGAGAAGATGTTCCGCGGGATCGGCGAAGGATGGGCTCGCTTCACCTACGGCGGATCCACAGGGGGCTGGGAGGCGCTGGCTGTGCAGGTGCTGTATCCGAACGAGTTCAACGGCTGTTTTGCTGCGTGCCCGGACCCGATCGACTTCAGGGCCTATACTGTCGTGAACATCTATGAGGACGACAACGCCTATTACCCGTCGTCCGCCTGGAAGCGGACACCCCGCCCCGGTCAACGTGACCACCTCGGTCACCTCAGCGCGACGCTCGAGGAAATGAACCGGCGCGAGTATGCGCTCGGCACGAAAAGCCGGTCGGGTCAGCAGTGGGACATCTGGGAAGCGGTCTACTCACCCGTCGATGAGGATGGATATCCGAAACGTATCTGGGACAAAGTGACCGGAATGATCGACAAGACAGTGGCGGCGTACTGGAAGGAGAACTACGACCTCTCCTACATCATGCGAAGGGACTGGGAAACGCTCGGACCGAAGCTCGAAGGGAAGGTGCACATATACTGCGGCGACATGGACAATTACTACCTCAATAATGCAGTGTACCTCGTCGAAGAGTTCCTGAAGCAGACGAAGAATCCGTTCTACGGCGGAGAGGTGGACTACGGCGACAGAGCGGAGCACTGCTGGAACGGAGACCACGGGAATCCTATCTGGATCTCACGCCTCCGCTACCATCAGCTGTTCGCGCCGAAGATCGTGGAGAGGATACTGAAGACTGCTCCGGAAGGAGCAGATGTGACGAGCTGGAGATACTGAGGAGAAAGTAGGAAAACGGGAGGTCAGAGAAACAGCAGGCAGTAGGCAGGTACCGGCAGGCGAAGAACGGGGTAAGTATTACCCGGATATCCTCCTGCCAGAAACGTGCTTACTGCCCGGTGCCTAGTTGACCTCCACCTTCTCCCCGTCCACCTCCACAACCACCCTTCCTCCGGCCGGCCTGAGTAGTGCCTTTGAAAAGTGCGTTTGCCGCAGCGCCGTCTCATTGACGGTCTTTCCGGCCAGGTCCCAGGTCCGCAAACGCGGAGCGGTGTAGACCCACGTGCCGTCGCTGAATGCGGGCTTGTCAGCGGAAAGCAGGCTGATGCCGTTCTCTGTGACGGCCGCATCAACGAGCATCCGGCCCTCTGGCATTTCTTCTGACCAATCGACCTCATGCCCAGCCAGGGTCGCGACATACACTCCTCTGTCATCCGTTCCGACGAACCGGCCATCCGGAAGGAACATTCCTTTCGAAAATCCCTTTGGCACTGACCACTCTGCATCTTCTTCAAAGAAGGTCGTCGAGTATGACGGAGAGCCGCCCTTCCAGGACATCGTCCCCACAGCAACCTGAGCGGGAGCGTCCGCTACAGCAACGCCGGTCAGGTTCATGCCCTCTATCGTACGGCGCTCGGCCAGATTCCCCTCGTCATCAATTGACACGATGCGGACCCTCTCTCCTTCGAGAGTGATACCGATGATCGCCTGCGAAGCATGGATCGCTGACCGGACCGTGCGTTCATAGTCGGGCGTCGGCACATCGACGAGACGGATGCGTTTGATCAGGTCACCCGTCCTGTCAAAGAGCTCACCATAGGCATCAAAGCTGTGAAGCAACAGCACACGTCCGTTCTCGAACACGAGCGGTTCAGGGGCAGCAACGTCATACGGCATCGCACGGCGGATCTCCGTCGCCACGGACCCGTCACGCGCGATGACGGAATACCTCCAGACCGTCTCTTCCGACGTGTTCCGCGCCACCGACTCAACCGCCGGTGCGGAAAGCTTGTAGCTTCCTTTGTAGGACTCCTGAGCTGCAAGCATCGTCGCCAGGAAGAGCATCATTACGGGGACATATATGATCGATCGTCTCATGCTCGTCTTCCTTCCTACTTCAGCAGCAGGGCGCGCTGCGTGAACACATCAGGCCCTGCCTCAAGACGAATGAAGTAGATGCCTGATGACACCGCTCCTGCATCCCACGTCACCCGATGCTCGCCCGCCTGCATCTGCTCGTTGACCAGAACAGCAACTTCCCGTCCGAGAATATCGAAGATGCTCAGGCGCACCAGCCTGTCATCTGCTATCTGATATCTGACCTCTGTCCTCGGGTTGAAGGGATTCGGATAGTTCGGGCTCAACCCCGTCGTCAAAGGAACATCGGGTTGCGGCCGATTGTCGGCGATGCCGGTTGTGACTCCCATGAATTCCAGCGATTTCTCGAACAGGACCTGGCGCTGGAGAGCGGACGAAATGGACTCGAACGGGAATGTGAGATGCACCAGACGGCCCGTCGCCTGCGATGAGCCGAACGTGCCGACATACCCGATGCCCGCCTTTCGCCAGGTCGTCGCATCGCGCTGGGAATTGTATGTCAGCAGCGAAACGGCTCCCCCCATGGGCTCGATGTCGTCCGGATAGTCCTCCGGAAACACCTGTCCGAACGTCCAAGTGTACCCCTGGAAGGGAGTACCCGCCACGCCGCTTGCGGTCGTCATGGAGCTGTTGCCATCGAACACGTATTGGGCCTTCAGGTAGTTCGTGTAGAATGACAGATCGCCGGCTTCGCTGGCTGTGTGCGTCCGTCCGAGGTCCCAGCCAAGCTCCGACCCGCTGATCAGCAGGGAGCCTCCCCCTTCGAGATACTGGCGGATCTTGAGCTGTTCTGCACTCGTCAGCGTATTGTCGGTCGTGGATTCGTCCCCGAGGATCCATTGGACAAGATCATACCCCTGGAGCGCGACCAAACTTCCCTCCACCATCTCATTCGCCGCACTTCCGATCGCCACATGTGCCGGATATCCCTGCGCATCGGACAGTGCAAAGGTATGGGTCGGTTGGGACCACGATCCCGAGCCGCCAAATCGGTCGAAGCCATCGACGATCAGGAACCTTCGCCCGGGCATCGTGCCGTTCCAGATACCGGGCGTTGCCACATATGTGTCGCTCGAAAGGCCCTCATTCGGGACCATGGCCGTATCGACCGCGGTCAGACGCAACTCAACCCGCGGGAATCCGCCCTGCGGAGCCGGAAAATCGACCGGCAGACGGAGCTGGTACGTGCTCATACCCTTTGTCAGCGTAGATTCCGCAACGACGAAATCTCCTCCAAGGGATGAGTGCACATACAAGCGGAAACCATTGAGGTCAGGATCCGAGGGCGGCAGCCACGTCACGCGAATATCCTGGCTGTCGGGAAGGACAGACAACAGCCTCGGCCTGTCAGGCGGCGAGAGGTCCTCATCTGTCACCCGAACCGGCACATACATTGTGGTACTGTTATTCCGCGTGTCGTAGGCGAAGAGTTCCAGGACGTAGTCACCCGGCGGCAGCTGATCGGCATCGAACCAGTTCGGAAGAATGGTGCGGGTGGAGTTCACGTTCGCCGCCCCTGCACCGTTCGTGACGAAGTAATGGTGTGCGCTCGTCGTCGATACCGCCTCATCGAACACATAGCCGACGTAGGCGTCATTCGGCTTCCTGTCGAACCGGTAGCGCAGTCCTGAATCGGGCGGTGCGAACACGACGGTCTGTGTGTCTGCCGATAGGATACGGTATCCGAGAGCATAGGTCCCGTTGTTCGTGCGGGTCCCGCCGAGCGATTCGGGGCTGTTCCGTTCCATCACCTGTATCACAATATCGACCTTCCCGAAGAGGGCGGACGCTGGTACCGGTGAGCGGGTACCGGTACGATAGAACTTCAGCGTGGAGGAGATGAACGCCGGCGCCCATGTGTCTGTGTAGTCGAATCCCCCTCCTGAGCGCAAGGAGTTCGTTTCGACGCCCGTTCCGGTCTGTGTGGAGACGAGCTCCCGCTCCGTAAAATGCACGTGTCCTTGCCCACTCAGGATCCTCCCCAGGACGGTCGTACCTGCGACAACCGGATTTCCCGCAGCAAGTCCGGGAGCAGGTTCGATGTGCACATACGAGATGTGCTTCCAGCCACCCGTCACCTGAGACGCTATGCGGACATATGCATTCGTCCCGGAGACCGACGAGGGTGACAGCGAATGGACGACCCCATCGAGAGAGGAATAGACAGGATATCCGTCGGGCTGGCCGAGGTCAGTGCCATTGTGAAAGTGGTTCGCGCTGAGCGTGTTCCGAAACTCGGAGAATGTCGCGTTGATGTTCTGGTAGCCGGTGGAGGGATGTACCGGTACCGGCCACGGAAGTGAGATCGTGTCGGACTGGCCCATCAGGAACGTGCCGGGAACCGTTGTAAGGCAAAACAGCAGGAACTTTTTCATCTTATAAAGATACGAATTGTCATTCGTCAATCGAAAATCCTCAATCGTCAATCTCTTCTATCCTGCCCAGCCAGAGTAAAAGTACTCCCCCAACCCGATCGTGAACAGGAGGTCGCCGTAGAGGGCATGCTCCAGCCATACATACTTCATCGAACGGGTCCTCAGGTATGTGTCCATGAACAGGAGCCCGCCGAGAGCGGAAAGGACGACCGACAACATCGAGCCATACAGCATATGCGCCCACCCGAACAGGACGGCATTCACGAGCAACAGTCTCCAGCCGGTGCCCAGGAGCGGTTGATAGCGCTCAAGGAAGAACGAACGGAAGAAGAGTTCCTGAGGCCAGACCATGAGGAGCGGATAGAGGACCATCACGGCCAGCCAGCGAAAGGGATATGCCGCCGGAAAGGCGAGAAGGGCATCCGGCGCTACCACAAGTGTCAGTATGACCAGAAAGACCGAGTTGACACCGAAGCGTGAGATGATCCTCGTAACTTCGATGTGAGTTGGCGCGGGTGCTGTCCCCATCCACTGTTCTCTCCATGTCCTCCGACGGCCATACCTCAGCCACAACAGGACCGGGACTGCGATCACGTACAGATAGATCACCCAGGGCTTTGGAAGGACTCCGAGGGCAAGGACGAGAGGCCCGAAGGCATACAGGACGATCATTTCGGCGAATCGAAGCACTGTTGCTCGCTTTCCATGGAACACAGAAAACCTACCAAATAGGGGCTGTTCCTTCAAGTTACTATTCATACAACGGTCCCAACGTTATATGTTTGACCATTCCCCCCGAATTCGCTAATTTTCAGCGGTGTAAGGAGGATGTGCTATGCGGAACAGCGGAATAAAAAAGCTGTACTACTCCATCAGCGAGGTGAGCAAGATCACCGGGCTGGAGCAGTACGTCCTGCGCTATTGGGAGACCGAGTTCGACCAGCTGAAGCCAGCGAAGAACAGGGCTGGCAACCGGATCTACACCAACAAGGACATCAAGCTGATCATGCACATCAAGAAGCTCCTTCGGGATGAGAAATATACTATCGAAGGAGCAAAGAAGGTCCTCGAAACATACTCACCGGAACCCGATGAAGGGGGGCAACTCACACTCCTTGACGTCGCCCCCAAGAAGAAGATTCAGGACGAAGAGATCAAGGCAGAGATGACCGAGGTCAAGCAGTTCCTCGAAGAGCTCCTCGACAAGATCACATAGGCCGCAATCCCATCCTGCAGACCAGTTGTCTTTTCTCGCTGCATTACTGATATTTGCTCACCCGCTGTACCACACCTCACTTTCACTCAACGGAGGTTCTCACCATGCGTCGTTTTTCCAGGCTCGTGTCTCTCGTCGTCCTCGCAGGAATGCTCGGCACCGCCGCCGGCTGCTACGGTTCCTTCAACCTCGTCAAGAAGGTCTATAGATGGAACGGCACATTCGGCGACAAGTGGGTCAATGAGATCGGTTTTCTCGCCCTGAACATCGTCCCGGTGTACGAGATCGCAGGAGCGATCGATGTACTCATTCTGAATTCGATAGAGTTCTGGACAGGGAAGAATCCCGTGCAAGCCAGCATCGATCTGCCGGACCAGGACGCTTCGATGGCAATGAACGAAGATGGGTCGCTCACCCTCACGTCCGACAATGGAACATCCGTGACCATCGTTCGCACAGAGGAAGGCGCTGAGGCGCGTGATGCAGACGGACATCTGCTCGCACGCTCGGTCCGTGCTGCAGATGGTGTCACGATATTCAGTCCGGAAGGTGAAGTCCTGGGGGCGATGAACAACGCGCAGATCGCATCGCTCGTCGAATAGCCGGTCTTACGAGCACAGTATCATATCTCAAGGCCCCATGCGCGAAAAGCGATGGGGCCGTTGTTATGGAAAATCCGACTCTCGAATCCCGAAAGAAGTCTTCACTCCCGAAATCCGAGACTCTAAAGCTTTCCTTCATTCAGGATTCGATGTTCGCTCCTTGTTTCGAATTTCGATATTCGAATTTCGAATTTCAGCCCCTTATCGGACTAACCTACGGTACTTGATCCTATGCGGCTGGTCTGCCTCCACTCCCAGTCGTTTCTTTCTGTCCTCTTCGTACAGCTTGTAGTTCCCGTCGAACCATCGGGCAGTACTGTCCCCCTCGAACGCAAGGATGTGGGTCGCCACGCGGTCCAGGAACCATCGGTCGTGGGATATGACCACGGCGCATCCGGCAAAATTGAGCAGCGCTTCTTCCAGTGCCCGGAGGGTGTTCACATCGAGGTCGTTCGTCGGCTCGTCCAGGAGGAGGACGTTCGCCCCTTCCCGGAGGACCTTTGCCAGGTGTACACGGTTCCGCTCTCCGCCCGAAAGCACACCCACCGGCTTCTGCTGATCCGAGCCGCTGAAGTTGAACCGGGCCACGTATGACCTCGAGTTCACTTCACGCGTGCCGAGCATAACGATATCCTCGCCGCCGGTTATCTCCTGCCAGATCGTCTTGTCCGGGTCGAGAGGCCTGTTCTGGTCGATATATCCCAGTTTCACCGTATCTCCGACGATGAAGCTCCCTTTATCCGGCCTTTCGCCTCCGGTGATCATTCGAAAGAGCGTGGTCTTACCCGCACCGTTCGGCCCGATGATACCGACGATCCCTCCACGCGGCAGGGAGAATGACAGGCCTTCGTAGAGCAGTGTATCGCCGTACCCCTTTGCGACCCCGTCGGCAGTGATCACAACATCGCCCAGCCGGGGCCCGTGGGGGATGAAGATCTCGATATCCTCTTCCTTCCGCTTGTCCTCCTGCTCCACCATCTGCTCATATGCAGCGATACGCGCCTTGCTCTTCGCATGGCGCCCTTTCGGGTTCATGCGGATCCACTCCAGCTCGCGTTCCAGCACCTTTTGACGCTTCGATGCCTGCTTCTCCTCGACAGCCAGCCGGGCCTGCTTCTGCTCCAGCCACGACGAGTAGTTCCCCTTGAAGGGGATTCCCTCGCCCCTGTCCAGCTCCAGGATCCATCCGGCCACATTGTCCAGGAAGTAGCGATCGTGCGTGACGGCGATGACAGTCCCGGGATATCTCGCGAGATGCTGTTCGAGCCATGCGACCGACTCCGCGTCGAGATGATTCGTGGGTTCGTCCAGCAAAAGGACATCGGGCGCCTGCAGCAACAGCCGGCAAAGGGCAACGCGCCTGCGCTCGCCCCCTGAGATGACCGACACGCTCGTGTCTGGCGGGGGGCATCGAAGAGCATCCATTGCCTGCTCCAGTTTACTGTCGAGGTCCCACGCCCCGGCGTGGTCGATCTTCTCCTGAAGCTTTCCCTGCTTCTCGAGAAGGCTATCGAAATCGGCATCCGGGTCCGCGAGGGCTGCGTTGACCTCCTCGAACTGCTTCAGCAGATCGACGATCGGCTGGACACCTTCCTCGACGATCTGACGGACGGTCCTGGTCGTATCAAGCTCCGGCTCCTGTGGCAGGTAGCCGAAGGTGATCCCCTTCTGGGCCTGGATCTCGCCAAGAAAGTCCTTGTCGACCCCCGCGATGATGCGGAGGAGCGTGCTCTTGCCGGCACCGTTGAGTCCGAGGACGCCGATCTTGGCCCCGTAGAAGAAGGAAAGATAGATGTCCTTCAGGACCTGTTTGTTCGGCTTGTGGACCTTGCCCACACCGATCATGGAGAAGATGATCTTTTGGTCAGACATTGAGGAGGCAGTAAATGGTGAATAGAGAATGGAGAATGGAGAATGGTGTAGGTCAGGAAAACGAATAGCATGAAAATCCGCCCATAATATACGACATTACACCCTCATGTCCGCCTTTCGCATTCCTGTATTCCTTGCCGCGATGATTCTCCTCGGAGGCACCGGCTCATCGGCTCAGCAGAAGCCCCCGCCGGCTCAGCCGCTGCATGCTGCGTCCGCTTTGCTGCTGTACCCCAGCGGAGCGACGAGGGTCGTCGAGACCTTCGCGATCATCCAACAGGCCAACCAGGGCATTCCTGCCGCACAACATGAGCTTGCGTACAGATACATCGTTGGACGCGGTATGCCTGCCGACTCCGTCAAGGGCGCACAGTGGATGCTGAAGGCAGCACAGAGTGGAATGGCCCTGGCCCAGTTCAATGCCGGCATTCTGTACACGCATGCCATCGGCGTTGCATGGGACCCGTTCAAGGCGTATCGGTGGTTCAAGGCAGCAGCACAGCAGGGCCTTCCGGCAGGACAGTACATCCTCGGCATCCTGCATGTCGATGGGCTTGTCGTCAGACGGGACTATGCCCGCGCGTACCGGCTGGTGCTCGACGCCTATGAGCAGGGATTCGAGGATGCAAAGGAGGCGCTTGATGAGTTTCGACGGCATGGGTTTGACACGCTCGCCGTCTCCGATGATCCCCTGCCGCAGGAAAACGACTCGACAACGAATTTCGTGATGCTCCACTTCGACGACGTGAAGGACCCGACCGTCGGGGACACCGTGCTGGTCCGGGAGCTCGAGCGCGAGCTCGGCCGTACGCTCACAGATACCCTTGTCTCCCTGTCACCCGCCGCGGACGCACAGAGCGATTCTGCGTTCATCTTCCTGGAGAAGGAGGCGGCCAAAGGATTTCCTGAAGCGCACATGGTCCTCGGACGCATCTTCGAGAAGGGCATCGGGGTCCAAGCCAACCCCATCCTGTCTGCGGTCCATTACCTCCGCGCCAACAGACTGGATTCACCGCGTGCTCCCGCCACGCTCGTGCACCTCATCGGTCAGGACCTTTTCCGCACCGAGCTTCTGAAGCGCGCGCAGGCAGGGGACCCGGACGCACGGTTCGTCTGGGCATCGCTCTCTGCGGTCAATCTCGACAATGTCATCGGATGGGAGCAGGCGCTCCGCTTCCTGACGGAGCAATCGGAGGGAGCGAAGGCACACGTGCATTCGTGCCTTGAGCTGGGTTTCTGGTATGCTTCCGGACGGAACGTCGGGCAGGACCCGCTCCGGGCGATCGCTCTCTGGGAAAGAGCGGATTCATTGGGCGCATTTGAAGGTCTTACGCGCGCCGAGCTTGCCCGAATGATCCTCCGGGAGCCCGGAGAGGTTGAGCGAACGCAGTTCTTCAAAGAGGAGGCTGAGAACGGCTCAGTTCTTGCACAGGCCGCTTACGCTTACTGCCTCCGCATGGGGATCGGCACGCAGCCGGACCTGCCGGAAGCCGCGACCTGGTACAGAAAAGCAGCCCAGCGGGGAAGCCAGTCTGCGTACTTCGGACTGAAGGGAATGTATGATGAGATGAGGCCGGATGAGGAGGAGTTCAGGATCGAATGAGGGGAAGATCAGAAATCCGAATATCGAATACCGAAATACGAAACAAGGCTCACGAGTTCAATAAGGAAGTGCAACGCCCCGTGATAGGATTTGAGTTGTTAATT
>CAZHOJ010000008.1:125678-213516 GCA_964534125.1 uncultured Ignavibacteriaceae bacterium | reverse complement strand
CAGCAGAGCGGCCTGCGTCTTCGGCGGCGTCCGGTTGATCTCGTCCGCGAGGATGATGTTTGCAAAGACAGGTCCCTTGATGAACCGGAATGACTTCGACCCTTTGGACCGGAGTTCCTCGAGGACTTCCGTGCCGGTGATGTCGCTCGGCATGAGGTCGGGCGTGAACTGGATGCGGCTGAAGCTGAGGTCGAGGGCCTGCGCAAGGGTCTTGATGAGCAGCGTTTTGGCCAGTCCCGGCACGCCGACGAGGAGACAATGTCCGCGGGCGAGCAGAGAGATGATGAGCTGCTCGATGACCTCGTCCTGGCCGACAATGACGTTGGCGATCTGGGCCTTCAACTGCGCGTACGATGCTGAAAGGTCCTTGACCGCTGTGACGTCTCCGCGCTTCAGTCGCTGTTGTTTTGCCACGGGGGTGTCCTGTTCGTTGGATTACAGTCGGATGTCGAGGTAGATGGTCTTCTTGAGCTCTTCCACCCACTCGAGATTTTTCCGGTTTCGCTTCATGTACAGCGCCACCTGCTTCACCCGCTCGTAGTCCTGCTCGAGCGTCATCGGATGCGCCAGAACGCGCTTTCGCAGCCAGACGATATGCCATCCATAGCTCGTCCCGAGCGTCACGCGTGACGGCTGGCTGATGTCTCCCTCCTTCAGCGGAAGGACCGTGGTCGCGAACTCGGGCACCAGCTGGTCCGCGGTGACAGAGCCCAGGTCTCCGCCCAGTTTCTTCGTGTCCTCATCCTCGGAGGAGGCCTTCGCCAGCTCGGCGAACGACGCGCCACCCAGGATCTGCTGACGGATGTCGCGCAGCCGTTGTACTGTGAGAGAGTCGGCCGCAGCGCCGCGCGGAAGCTGGAGCAGAATATGACGTGCGCGTACCGACTCGCCTCGCCGCTCCATCAGCTGTACGATGTGATAGCCGTATTGCGTTTTGATCACGCCTGAGATCTGTCCCTCCTGAAGGCCGAAGACCGCCGTCTCGAACTCGCGGACGTAGTCCCCGCGCTTTGCCCAGCCGAGGTCGCCGCCGCTGGACGCGGTCCCGTCGCTCGAGTATCGTCGCGCGAAGTCTGCGAAGTCGCCTCCCGCCTTGATGCTGTCCAGGACACTCTGCAGGGTCGCACGCGTTGCAGCGTCGATGCTGCTGTCCGGTCTCGGGACCATGAAGATGTGGCTGAGCGTGAACTCCTCAGGGACCTCCGGCAGGCTGTCCCGGTATGCCTCGTAGAACTCCTCGATCTCGCGGCGTGTCACATCGATCTTCGACTCGCGAACCTGCCGCACCTTCTGCACGAGCAATTGCTGCTTCACTTCGTCCCGGTACTCGACACGGATGCGGTTCACGGATTTTCCGTAGATCTGCTCGACGCGCGATTCGGAGCCGACCTGGCGGATGAAGTTCTGGATCTGCTGATCGAGGGCCTGCGTGATCTCGGCATCGGTCACCTCGATGCTGTCGATGAGGGCCTGGGCGAGAATGAGCTTCTCGGTGACCATGCCGTCGAGAACCTCCCGTTTCAGCTCGGGGGAGTTCGGATCGAGCCGATTCTGCATGGCCAGCAGGGCGACGCGGTCGTTCAGTTCGGACTCGGTGATGATCTCCTTGTCGACAACGGCGATGATGCGGTCGAGCATCTGCTGTGCCGGGGCGGACAGCGAGAGGACGACCATGAGCGACAGGAGTGAAGGGGTTCTCATTGCTGTGGTCTTCCTATGGACAGCGTTGTGTCCGTGAAGGACGGGGAAAGATAGGTCTCCACTGCGAAGCGAGAACGCAGGTTCTCGACGAGGGACCGGTAGGCGCGCTGACGGCGCTCGACCATAAGACGGTTCCGGATATCGGGCTCGACCGACATGAGGTCTGCAGGCATGCCCGGTGTGAACGCTTTCCAGACATAGACGATGTAGTACCCGTCATTTGTCGCGATCGGGAAGGACGGGGAGAGGGTCCGGATCGTTGTGGCGACGCGCCAGAGCTCCCGGGGCCAGAAGGATGCCTGAGTGTGATAGACGGAGTCTGTGCGCGAGATGAGACCTTCTTGTGTCGCAGAGTCGGCGAGAGATGCGTTCCATTCTGCGTTGGAGCGCAGGATGCTGTTGCGGAAGGCCGTCGCGCGTGAGCGGTCCTGGAACAATGCCGTGCTCACGAGCACCATCGGTTCGGACAGCGTGAACTCAGGCCGATGGGCCTCGTAATAGGCAGCGATGTCGTCTGTGGGGACGTCCGATTCGCCCGGAGCGTAGATCTCCTGGTCGAGCAACGCCTGAATGACGATCTGCCGGCGAAGGTCGTCCGCCCGTCGGGTCACCTCAGGCGTCTGGTGAAGCCCGCGGCGGATCGCTTCACGGTAGAGCAGCTCATCAGCGATCCATCGGCTCAGGTACTGCTGCACCTGGGCGTCGCTCGGCTGCACGGTGCTGTCGAACTGCGCGCGGATGTCCTGCATGGTCAGGATGCGGTTGTCGATCCTTGCCACAGCGGCTTCCTCTGCCGGCTTCTCCCGGCAGGCCATCAGCAGGACGGCCGCGGCGAGACATATGTGCCTATGGCGTGTCACCACCCTGCCGCTTGAATGCGTTCGAGAGAAGCTCGCGGTTCTCGGTCACGCCGAACTTCGCGCGCAACTCCCCGAGCCAGGCCTTTTCCCGCTCCCTGGCTGCATACTCCTGGTATGCGCTCGTCACCTCGAGGCTCGCTTCGTCGAAGGTCTTCACCCGGGCCGAGTCCTTTTCGATGACCTTGATGATGGACCACCCGGCCCCGTTGCGGAACGGCGCTGAGACGCTGTCGACGTCCATTGCTGCGGCCCGTCTCGTCATGTCGTTCGTTGTGACCGGCTGGAATCCCCAGACCCCCTTCTTCTCCCGATAGCCTGCCCGCATGGTCATGGTCTCTGCGATGTCCGGGAAGTCCTCACCGGCGCTGATCCGGGATTTTGCCAGCTGCACGAGGCTGTCGGTCGTGACGTAGATCTCGGCCACGTTGACGCGGTCGGGCATGCGGTACTGGTCCTTCCGCGGTTCATGGAACGCACGGAGCAGAGAATCGTTCACAACGACCCGGTTCCACACTTCTTCCTGCTCGACCTGGTACAACAGGATACCATCACGATACTCATCCATCAGGGCACGGAAATCCTCGCGGAAATCGCTCGCACCCCGCGCATGCTCGCGCAGGATCACTTCCGTAGCAAGATTGTCGATCATTTGCTCGACATTCTTCGTTGTGAGGACCAACATCTGGAAATCCGGTTTGAACCCGACAAGATCCAAAGCATCGTGGACGGTGAGAGATCCTCCGTCATAGCTCATGAGTGTCTCAGATAACAGGGCCGGGTTCTGAAGCGTGTTCCAGCCCGAATCCGCCGGCGTCAGGGTTGTGTCAGCAAGCGAGTGTTCGAGCTCATACCGTACCGGAATGTTGAATTCGAGATGATATCGCCGGAAGAGGGCGTCCACGTAGTCCGCGAAGTCCTTCTCGTATCGCATCTGGCGGTACTTCTGCCGGAGCCCCTGCTGCTCCTGGTCGAAGGGAGGAATACCCTGCCGGTCTGTGACCTTGAAGATGTACACGCCGTTGGGGATGAAGAAGGGCTCGGAGACGGAATCGGTCGGCGTCCGGGTCAGGACCTCTGCGATAGGGGGAGGTAGCCTCTCCTTTTCGTAATATCCGACGTCCCCTCCCCGCGAGGCGGTCATCTCATCGTGTGAGTACTGAGAAGCGAGAGTGGCAAAATCCTCACCGGCCCTCAGCCGGTTATACAGGCTCCATGCGGTATCCTTGACGGCGAGCGTATCGCCGCTCTTTGCATAGTACAGAATGATGAAGCTGATGCGAAGAGGGCCGTCATTGGGATGACGCTCGCGCATCTTGATGATGTGGTACCCGAACTGCGTGCGGAGAGGGACCGAGCTGTACTCTCCTTCCTGCAGGGCGTATGCAGCATCTTCGAACACCGGGACCATGCGACCCACACTGAAGTATCCAAGGTCCCCCTTCGTTGTGGCCGCGTTCGGCTCTTCGGAATAGCGGACGGCGAGAGTATCGAAGTCCTCGGCCGGGATCTGTCGGATGATCTCCATCGCCTTCGTGTACGCTTTCAGGGTGTCCTCAGGGGAAGCGTCCGGAGCGAGGCGAAGCAGGATGTGACTGCACCGGAGTTCCTCTTTCTTCTTGTCGTACAATGTCCGGATGTTCGGCTCGATGAGCTCTTTCTCGATCATGTAGGTTTCCGCGACCGACAGCTCATATCCGAGGATCTCGCTCTGGATCTCCGGCTGCTTGTCGATGCCACGGTCCTTCGCCTCGGCGACCTTCAGATGGAACTTCACGAGGAGGTCGAGGAAGTCTTCGCGCTGCTGCTGTGTGGACCGCGCGGCAGAATCGGGCCCGCCATTGTTCTTGGCGTACGCCCGTTCGAATTCCTGGAGGGTGATGGACTCGTCGCCTATCGTCGCGACGGCAGGAGAGGTCGTTCCGCATCCCCATGCGGTGATCATGAACAGGATCGTGAGGAGAAGAATGCTGGATCGGGTCATATGATTGGTCGCCGTAAGTGCTAGGAAAATCAATAGTTTGTAACCTTTCAAAGTAACCAAAATTGGGTCCTCCTGCAATCAGTCAGCCTGTGTCCGTACATGAGAAAGGCCCTTCCTTTGGCGGGAAAGGCCTTTGCAGATGGTCGGATGGTCGCTACAGAAGGTCCTTTTCCCGCTTGAGCACCTGGCTGGCCCGCCATTCGGGCAGGACGAGCCAGCGCTCATCATCAGAGCGGCTGGCGTAGTATTTTTTCTCATCCTTGTCGTAGATGAACGTCACCGTAAAGCCGGAGACCGAAACGGTACCCATCGGCCGGCGCAACGGCGCTGACTCCAGGAAATCATCCCCCTTGAGCGCTGAGAGCGACGTGATGAGACTCTTGACGAGCGCCTGGTTCGCCGGCTTGCCGTTGACGGTCCAGAGGCTGTCCGCGAATATGAGCGTCACAACCGTGTCGCCGTACGTGTACCTGATGTCCGTTACCGTTCCGGCCGGGAGATTCAGGAGAGAACGGTTCCGCCAGTCCTTGAGGGGTTTGGAGAACGTCCACGACAGGGAGCCCTCGACAAGCACCACCTCGGGTGAATCCTCTCTTCGTACGTACGTCTCCGAAAAACTTCCCGAACTCTTGCCGACGATGATGGCCACCGGGTCACGCCCTGCCTGAAAGAACGTGACGCTCGTACCGGAAGAATCCACCTCGAAGATCGAATACTTTTCGGGCTTCGTCGATACGATGCCTTTCACCCGCAAGGCGGAGGCCTGCTGGAGTGCCTGGCCGATCGGGGTGATATCGGCGCGGTCTGTGATGGGCGTGGTCACCTCCCAGTCCATGCCCCGCTTCTCGAGCGTCACATCGCCCGATGCGGACCGAATCTCGATCCGGTCGACCGAAGCGGAATCGATCTCAACGAGCAGTTCGCCCTCGGCGACACTCACGCTCGTCTCCCCCGGCTTCAGGGTGACCAGATATGCGATGACGATGAGCACAATGAGCAGGCCGGCCATCGCAAGAGTGGAACGTTTCATGTCAATGTGCTCCTGCTTCCAGAGATCGTTTGAGTGAGACCCTCCGCCGCCAGCGCATCAGGCCGTAGCCGATGACGAGGAAGGGCGGGAGAAGAAGGTTCGCGTACTTGATGAGCTGTTTCGTGCCGTCCTCCAGCTGCTCAAGGGGCGGCTGGGTGACATTCTTCGACCGGATGGTGATGAGCCCGGCATCGTCCGCGAGATAGTCGATGATGTTGACGAAGAAGGTCGCATTGTTGCGCGATCCGGCCATGTCGTCACGCATGAAGTCGCCGTCGCCAACGACGACGATGCGCGTGTCGGGACTGCTCGTCCTCTCGGGTGTCCGCTCTTTTCCTTCGAAGAAGGAGGAGAAGGACCCCTTGATGACCGCTGCCACCGGAATGGAAGATTCCGTGTAGTCGGTCGGCTGCCATTTCTGGAACGGGTCGATCATCACGAAGCCGGACGCTCTGCCGCTCTTTTCGGACGAACGGATGAGGACCTCGGCCGTGAGCCCCTGTCTGGAAGCGTAGCTGGTGTCGACCGATGACACGAAGTAGAAAATGAGGCTCTGGAAATCCTTCACCATCGGATTGTTGCCGAAGTCGGAGGCGTTCAGCAGGTACGGAAAGGGGACCTGGCTCTGGAACTGGAACATCCCCTGCTGCTGCATGACGGTGATGTTCGCGCACTGCTGGTCACGAACGAGGTCCGCCATCACACGAACGCCATAATGCTGCAGCTGCTCGTCGAGGCCGAGGGGCACTTCCTGCGCGAACCGGTACTGTGCGTTCAGGTCGACGCTCATCCTGTTCAGCATGAAGGCGATGCGTCCGCCGGCCATCAGATACTGGTCGAGGTGGTACTTCGCAGTGTCGGAGAACGCAGAGGTCGGAGCGACGACCATCAGGGCAGCGATATCGGCGGGGATGGGTTCATCCTTCGTCAGGTCGATGCTGACGAGGTCGTATTGCCTGGTCAGCTCCTGGAAAGCGCGCCGGTACTGCTGCGGGTCGCTCTCACCATGCCCACTGGTGTGCCCGATGCGCTTCTTGACCCTTGTCGTGAGCCGCTTGATGGATGAGCTGATGTCGTACTCCAGCGAGCCAAGGTTCTGGATGACAGGCATCACCTCTTTCCTGTCCTCGTAGAGAAAGACCATCCCGAGGTGCGCGCGCTTCACCTGGAACTTGTCCTGCTCGACCACCTGCACCTCGACGGCCGGGATCCCCTGCTGCCGGGCCTCCTGCTCGCCCTCTTCTCCGACGGGATCGATGAACTCGAACTCGAGATTGTTCCCCGCATACGCGCGGTACTCGTTCAGGATGTCCAGAACCGCCCTGCGCGTGTTGTTGTACGGCGCGGGCAGGTCCTCGGTGAAATAGGCGCGGACGGTCACACGGTCGTCGAGGTTCTCGACGAGCTGGACGCTGGCGTCGGAGAGGGTGAACACCTTCTGGTCCGTCAGGTCGACGCGTGTGAACAGACGTACGGCGATGAAGTTGAGGACAATGAGGATCGCTCCGATCAGCAGGATGCGGGCGAGAGCCTGAGCTTTCAATGTCGTTGCTGGTTTCATGGTCTTCTCCTCACCATTTCCGCCGTTCGAGCGACACGACCGCCAGGAACAGCGAAAATCCGATCAACGATGCGAAGTAGATGAGGTCGCGGGAATCGAGCACCCCGCGTGCGATATTCTGGTAGTGCGCATCGGTTCCCAGGTATTCCACGATGCTCGTCAGGAAGCCCGGAACGTAGAACAGGACCTTGTCGAGCATGAACAGGGCGAAGCAGATCAGGAAGCCGACGATGAACGCCACGATCTGATTGTCCGTCAGGCTCGACGCAAGCAGTCCGACGGCCACGAACACACCCGCCATCAGGAGGAGGCCGATGTATCCGCCGATGACCGGACCGTTGTCGATATCCCCGAGTGAGGCCATCGTGATGTAGTAGACCAGCGTCGGCAGGAGCGTGATCGCGATGAGCGCCCAGGCGGCCAGGAACTTGCCGGCGATGACCTCGATGTCGCGGAGCGGCTTGGTGCTCAGAAGCTCGATGGTGCCGGTCTTCTGCTCTTCCGAGATGAGCCGCATCGTGATGGCCGGGATGATGAACAGGAAGACCAGCGGCGCGAACTCGAACGTGAGCCGCATCGACGCGATGTTCATCAGGAACAGGTTGCTCGTGTGGAAGTAGCCGATGATCGCAAGGAACACGACGATCACGACATACGCGACCGGCGAGTTGAAGTACGACTTCAGCTCTTTCCGGAAGATAATGGAGGTGTTGCGGAACGAGAGTGATGGATTCATAGGACCTTGAACATGCTCTATACTAGGGTGAGAAATGCTGAACAAACTCAAACTCCGTGATATGAAATACGCAAATGCGAGACTTCATTCCTTTCGTCATTCGAAATCCGGCACTCGTACTTTCTTTCGAGATTCGGAATTCGTGCTTCGACATTGATTCCGATCTACTCTGCCCTCGTCAGTCTGTGAAACACTTCTTCCAGGCTCGTCACGCTTCGCGACTGCTCCAGCAATGACCATCCCTTCGAGACGCACAGGTTGAACACATCCTCCCGGATGTCCGATCCCTTCTCCGTGTGCAGCGTAAAACGGTGATGGTCGTTGTCCGACCCGGTGTATTCAGCGTTCTGCACGGAGGGCAGGGCCTTGAACGAGGGGAACAGGTCGTTCATGGGATTTGCAGAAGCGGCCTTCAGCTCGAGGGAAATGATCTCCGATCCGCGGAACTCGTTCTGCAGCTGTTCGGGCGTACCATCAGCGACGATACTTCCTTCATTGATGATGACGACCCGGTCGCAGGTCGCCTGCACCTCGGAGAGGATGTGCGTGGAGAAGATGACGGTCTTCTCGCGCCCGAGCTTGCGGATGAGGCTCCTGATCTCGACGATCTGGTTCGGATCAAGACCCGAGGTCGGCTCATCGAGAATGAGCACCTCGGGGTCGTGGATCATCGCCTGTGCGAGCCCGACGCGCTGACGGTATCCTTTGGACAGCTCGCCGATGTCCTTATGCCGGACCTCGCCAAGGCCGCAGACGTCAACGATCTCCTTTCGGCGGCCAAGAAGGGAATTGCCGGAGAGGCCGTGAAGGTTTCCTGCGTACTCGAGGTACTCGAGAACGTTCATGTCCATGTAGAGCGGATTATGCTCCGGCAGGTACCCGATCTTCTTCCGGACCTCGAGCGAATGCTCTGCGATGGAAAGGCCATCGACCGTCACCTGTCCCTCGTTGGGAGGGAGGTAGCACGTGATGATCTTCATCGTGGTCGTCTTCCCGGCGCCGTTGGGGCCAAGGAATCCGAGGATCTCGCCGGTCCGGACGTCGAAGGAAATGTCATTGACGGCCTTTTCGGTCCCGTACAACTTCGTGAGATTGCGAACGGCAATGCTCATAGTGTGCTCACATACGG
Organism: uncultured Ignavibacteriaceae bacterium; assembly: GCA_964534125.1. GTDB lineage: Bacteria > Bacteroidota > Ignavibacteria > UBA10030 > UBA10030 > 2-02-FULL-55-14. Next base: position 204,518 of record CAZHOJ010000008.1, on the reverse strand, counting down.
TCTGTTACTGAAATGGAGTTTTGACCCGAGTTCAGCGGATAGTGCTGCTTGAGGGCTAAAAATCTACAAAAATCGGCTATTTCTGTCAAGAACGAAGCAGCTCAATAGACGAGCCCGTGCCCGATGAGGTTCCAGCCAGAGGATATCTCAACGATAGTCTGCTCAGAAGGGTTTCTCGCCATGCTCGCGGTCGCGCTGAGCAGAGCCGAAGCGCGGCCCGGGGCCCCGAGCGAACGAAGGAAGTCGAGGAGTATGCAGGCGCAAACCTATGGAAGATATTCGCCTGCCCGCGCCTTCCTGGTGCCTACTGCATACTCACATGGATCTCAGTTTGGCTCAGCCGTTGCCCGCTCCAGCTCTTCGAAGTACTTCCTGATCAGCTCCTGATAATCCCTCGAGTACCCTCTTTCGAGTGCACGCAGCATCTCCTGGCGGAGCCAGTTCTTCGTATCCTCTGTCGGCAGGGAGTCCGGCCCGCGGCGCGTGAATCGCCGTCCCGAGGCGGCCTCGCGGCGCTTCTCGAAGTCTCGCTCCCGCATGGAGCGCGACGCGTCGAGCAGGCGGGAGAGGATCCGCTCCTGCTGACGGATGGTCTGGTCGCTGGCGTCGTTCTGCTCGAGGTTCCGCACCACGTCGCGCATATCGCTGGCGATGCGGTCGAGGTCCCCGAGGATGCGGTCTCCATCGCCGCCTGATTGCGCTTCGCGCTTGAGCTGCTCGAGTGACTTGCGGACGGCATCCTGCTCCTGCGCGATACGCGCCGCCTCCGCAGCCCGCTGCATCTCATCCATTCCTCCCTCTCCCATCCGGCGTGTCTGCGCGTTGAGCTGCATCTGCTGTCCGGCCATCATCTGAAGCTGCTGCATCAGTCCCATGCCGCCGGGTGAGCCCTGGGCTCCCTGTATCATCGCCTCGAGCGATTGCTGGACCTGCTGCGCGCTCTTGTTGAGCGAGGCCATGGCGCTGGTCTGGTCCTGTGCAGCCTGTGCACCGTTCCTCACGTCGAGGTCGCGCATCGCCTGCTGCATGGACTGCATCGCTTCCCCGAGCGAACGGCCCATCTCTGGTGTCACCGCAAAGGACCTCTGGGCAAGCTCTGACAGGTTCGCTGCGATGTTGTTCAGCTCGCTCATCAGCTGCATCTGCCGCTGGGCGTTCTCCCGAAGCCCGGCGGAGTTGGCGGGGGAGGAGCGCGCGTCGTTCTTCACCCCCTCCTGCCGCTGGGAGAGTTCGAGAAGGTCGGTCGTTGCACGGCGCAGCGCATTGAGGATGCGCTCCGTCTGGTTCTCGAGCATCTGTTCCTGCATCTGCTGCAGTTGCTCTGCGAGGTTCTCGAGGCTTTGCTGGATCTGCTGCTGCGACCGGCGGGCTTCCTGCGTCTTCCCCTGGCGCATCTGCTGTGCAGCCTGTGTCATCTGTTGCTGCAGGTCCCGTTGCCGCAGGTCTCTGTTCAGTTCTGACAGCTGGTCGACCGGCATCTCTGTGAAGAACTCCTCCATCCTTTGCTGGAGCTCCTGCAGCAACGATTCGAGCTCCCGTTGCCCGGCGGCGAGGTCCTCCTGGTCTGCTGCCTGCTGACCGTCGTTCTGTTCTGCCGCCTCCCGTATCTCCTCCTGTCTGTCGGCGAGGTCCTCTGCCCGTTTTGTGGCCTCGTCCATCCGCTGTTCGATCTGGATCCGCTTCAGCAGGTTCAATGTCCTCTCGATGCCCTGACGGAATCGCTCTTCGGAGAACTCGACCTGCTGTATCGCCTGACGGAGCTGGTCCCGGCGTACGTCCTGCATCGCCTGCTGCATCTGCCGGAGTGCCTGCTGAAGTTCCTCGGAGTTCATCTGCTGGAACAGGTTCTGCAGCTCGAGATACTTTTCCAGCGTTTCGGGGGACAGGACCTGCTGCCGCTGCATCTCGTCGGTCATCGCTTTCAGCTGCTGCTCGGTCTGCTCAAGGCGTTTCTGGATATCCTCCACCTTTTTCGCCATCTCCTCGGCCTTCTGCTGGTCCTGCCAATCGAACTCCTTGTTCGTCTTCAGGTCCCGGCTTATCTCCTCGATGTCCTTCCGGAGCTGTTCCGCCTCCTCCAGTGAGGTGTCGAGGTTCTCGAGCGCCTGTTCGTGACCGGTCTCAGCATCTGCAAAGACCTCTTCGAGCGACGGCAGTCGGAGTGTATAGACCTGACTCCTTGTCGACTTGGGGCCGTTGATGGCGTCGTTATCGGACACCTCAACGAAGTACTCCACCACGTCTTCCGGCACGAGGTCGAGGGATTCCAGGTTCCAGCTGTACGAGGTCTGTACATCGCGGGGGGTTCTGCCGGGGACCGGTATTCGGGCGGATGTATATGCGTCCGTGGTTCCGACATATCGCGAGTGGCTCAGGCGATACCGAAGCGTCAGCGCGGAAACGCCGAAGTCATCCGTGGCTTCCACAAAGAGTCCCACAGGCTCACTGCCCGCGATGTCGATGTTCCGCCCTGGTTGGGTGATCGCGACCGCAGGCAGGGCATCTGGCGTTATCCGGACCTGGTATGAGATCGGAGAGCGGTTGGACAGTCCCTGTGCGTCGAGCATGTGGACGGCGTACGAGACCGGTTGCGCGGCAGTGAATGTTCCCTCAAACGCTGCCCCCTGAACGGAGAGCGGGATGACCGACGAATCTGAGAATCGGATCTCTCCCGACGTCAGCTCTTTCGAAGCGCGACCCGAGATGCGGATGCGTGTGCCGGCGAGCGCTGTGATGTCGCCTGCAAATTCCTCTTGCTGAATGACAGGCAGTCGTGTGTATGCCGGCGGGTCAAGGCGAACCCGGAACGATTGGAGCGACGGCCAGTCGATGACCGTGATCCGGTATGTCTCGCTCTGCTCGCCTTCGGCTGCTGCGTAATAGTCGTACGAGTAACGGATGTCGGGCATGTCATGCGTGAACGAACCTGCAGCGGACGCGCGGAGCTCGACGGATTCGAAGCGTGTCTGTCCTTCGCCGCGAAGGAACAGCCGTACCTCCTCCGGAAGGCTTCCCGGTCTGCTCTCAGTCTCAACGGTCACCCGCAGAGAGACGTCCGTGCCTTTTGCCACCTCGGTGCTCCCGGGCGTGATCGTGAAGGAGAACGCGCGGGGGCGAGTGAAATCCTTGTCGTAATCCCACATGCGCTGGAATCCGTCAAGGAAAGATGCCGGCCACACGATCGTGATCGCCAGGAGCGCCAGGACCGTCCACCCGGCCCGTCGTGCGGTCTCGCGGACAGGGGACCAGTCGAGCGCTGAAGCCAGATCGACGCCCTCGAGTTCGACATGGAGTGTCCGGACGGATTCATCGATGAGCTCGGACGATACCCAGGCATGCTGCTCGCTGGGGACACCGAGCTGGAGGATGTTGAGGAGACGGTCGCGGACCTGCGGGAAGCGGGCTCCGACCCAGCGTGCGGTCGCTTCGATGGGCTCGCTGCTGAGGATGCCGGTCTGGCGGAGGATCGGCGGGAGACAGTACACGATGGCGACGGGCACGACGGCAAAGAGGTAGATCGCTCCCAGCGCTGTTCGCACATCGGACGGCAGATATCCCAGCACCTCGGCCAGGACGATGAGGAATGCTCCTGCCAGCGCTCCGCCCGCGGCGATGAACGAGCGTCGCGAGAGTTCGAGCAGCTCCCGTTTCTGCTGAACGGTCGCGATCCGCTTCGTCAGGGATGCGATAAGCTCCCGGATGGTCTTCTCCGAAGTGTTCAACGTGTCAGGCTCCAGACGACCAGATTGGTGCCGAAGCGGAGCGCTTCATCGCGGACAGACTCGGCATCGCCATGGATCTCCGCGTCGGCCCATCCGTCGCTTGGATTGGATTCGTAGGAATAGAAGACGACGAGGCGGCCGTCAAGGAATATTCCGAATCCCTGCGGAGGCTTGTCATCATGTTCGTGCGTTTTCGGCACGCCGTCAGGGAACTGAAAGAAGCAGGAATAGAGCGGGTGTGTGAACGGGATCTCCACGAGCGGCTGATCGGGAAAGACTTTCCGGATCTCACGCCGGAATGCGGCATCCATCCCGTAATCATCGTCGGCATACAGGAAACCTCCCCGCTCGAAGTACTGCCGAAGCCGGCGGACATCGTCGCCGGAGAACACAACGTTCCCGTGCCCCGTCATGAACAGAAAAGGGTAGGAGAACAAGCGTTCGCTGGACGGTTCCACGAACTCATAACGGGGATCGACGTCGAGGCCGGCAGCGTCACGCACATAGGAGAGCAGGTTGATCTCCGCAGACGGGTCGTTGTACCAGTCCCCGCCCCCGTCGTATTTCAGCCTGGCAATGCGGAACTGGGATTCCATACGGCTCTGCGCGGGGAGATCGGACGCCGTGGAGACGGCCAGGAGGACTATGTAAGGCAAGGCGAGGCGCATCCCTTCAATGTAGAGAGCGCTCCGTGCAAGCTCAAGTTGTTGCTTCTGGGAACCGGGCACAAGATATTGGACAAAAGACAGTTACACGAAGTTCCACGAAGTCTTCACGAAGACACACGAATGCAACGGCACCTTCCTTTGTGGAACTTCGTGGACCCCCTATTGAGGATACACACCCATGTGCGGCAGATATGCTGTCCTGACGACCGTCCGCGACCAGCAGTGGGCGGAGTTCTTCAGCAACATCCGCAACGCCGATGCGGCCTTTGACCGCGTGCCTATCTACAACGCCGCACCCATGCAGCACCTTCCGGTCATCAGCGTGCGTGAGGGAGAGGTCCGCGCAGACCAGATGATGTGGTGGCTTGTCCCGCATCATTCGAAGGATGGAAAGCCCCTCAAAGGGAAGGACGGACAGCCGTTCAAGACCTTCAATGCGAAGGGGGAGACGCTGGATACTTCGAGGTTGTTCGCACCATACTTCAGGTCCGCCCGGTGCATCGTGCCGGTCGATGCATTCTATGAATGGAAGAAGCTTGCCTCGGAGGACGCAGTCGCGAAGAAGGTCCCGAAACAGCCGATGGCGATACGCATGAAGGACAAGCAGCCGTTCGCGTTGGCGGGTCTGTTCTCGGTCTGGAAAGGGGAGGATGGGAAGGAACACCCGTCGTTCGCGATCGTGACCACCGATGCGAACCGGATGATGACTCCCATCCATCACCGGATGCCGGTCATTCTGAACCCGAAGGACTTTGCCCGGTGGCTCGACCGGGACAATAAAGAGACGGAGCAACTCAGGAAGCTCCTCGTTCCGTACCCGGAGAAGCAGATGGAAGCGTTCCCGGTTTCGACGATCGTCAATAATTCACGGAATGACGTACCGGAGTGTCTGACGCCTCTTTCGGAAGAAGGGGAGTCCCCGAGAACAGGGGGTGCGACACGTTCACCGAAACACTGATGGGCCTCAGCTCAGGGAATGTCCGGATGAGCCGGTCAGGAACGAGCACATCCATCTCGGTGAGGATCCGCTTCAGCTGAAAACCGTTCACCAGTGATTTTGCGACGGCATCGTTGTGGAACACGACGAACGCTTCGTTCTGCTCCTTCCGCACACGCTCGATGCTTCGCTGCAGTTCTTCAAGTTCTCCCTCCGAGTACGTATATCGGTACCGCTCGCTCACCACATGTTTCCCGTCCGGCTCGAGCCGGTACGGCTGGTTCCACGATTCCGCGTTCCGTCCCATCATCCTGAAGTATGCTGCGCCATTCCAGGAGTTGCTCAGGAACGGCATGTGCTTCTGGAGAGGCGGAAGGTCGACGTTGATCAGGTGCACGCCGGCTTCCTGGAAGAAGTTGAACATGAGCGGGCTGTCCCACGACCGGTGCCGTACCTCTATGAAGGTCCGGTACGCCTTGAAGACTCTGGCGAGGTCCGCGATGTACTGGCGGCGGTCTGTCGTGTTCTGGAACGAGGTCGGGAATTGCACGACAAGTCCCCCCAGCCTGTCGTTGTTTGCGAGCTGGTCCAGTAACCGGCAGACGGAGAGGAACTGCTTCCGTCCGGCATCGTACGTATGCGTGAACCCTTTGAAGAGCTTGACGGTGAAGACGAAGCGGCGGTTGTGCCGGACGTCGTCGAGCCAGCGCGAGACCTGCTGCGGAGAGAACGCGTCGTTGTAAAACGTCGCATTCACCTCGACGAAATCGAAGAACTGCGAGTAGTAGTGAAGTTTCCGGAACCCGCGTTCAGAGGACGGATAGAAGGTGCCTTCGAACGGGGGTAGGTCCCAGCCCCCCATGCCGATATGAACCGGAAGATCCTTGCGCGTCATGGTATCATCTCCTTTTGGACACGATACGACATTTATGTCGTATCGTCAACACCCAGACGACATTTTTGTGTCTGGCCGGATTGTGTCCCGAAATCAGCCTAAATACCCCTTTTCCTCTATACTTCTTTCCCTCACCCTTCCTTCCTGCCAGGGAGGAGGAGGGGCGGTTTGCGATCTCCCCCCTCTGAAAGATCGCCGGTGCTGCTCCCGCCCCTCCGGGAGGTATGCGGTGCAAATATATTCCCGTCGATGACCCGGGACAATCCCCAATACTGGGTATTTTGCAGTCAGCGGAAGAGACGATTCGTGGACCTTCGTGCGACCTTCGTGTATCTTCGTGCCATGTATCCGGCAGGTCTGCGCAAGTTTTCCGGCCCAGATTCCTCCCCCTTCACGGTGAGAAAGGGTCTCGTATGAACACATCCCAGGTCCTCCGGTTTCTCAGAGCACGAGGTTCGAAGAAGAACGTCGAGGGTATGGCACGCTACGGCATCGACTCGCCGAAGACTTTCGGAGTGAGCACGAAACATGTGACCGCTCTTTCGAGAAGGATCGGGACCGATCATGATCTTGCGTTGAAGCTATGGACAACGGGATGGATGGACGCACGCATTCTGGCTGCTTTCATCGCAGACCCGGACAGGATGACGCGGAGCCTGATGAACAAGTGGGCAAACGACTTTGACAACTGGGCGATCACCGACGGTCTTTGCCTGCACCTCTTCCGGTACACACCGTATGCTCATCAGCAGGCAAGGCTCTGGTGCGAACGAAAGAAGGAATTCGTGAAACGTGCCGGATTCTCGATGATCGCGACCCTCACTGTGCATGACAAAGATGCTCCGGACAAGACCTTCGTTGCGTATTTGCGCACGATCGAGCGACATGCCGCTGACGAGCGGAACGGCGTCAAGAAGGCGGTGAACTGGGCTTTGCGGCAGATCGGAAAACGGAACCCGGCTCTCTATAGAAGAGCGTTCGCCGTTGCCGAGAAGATGGAGAAGCAGGATTCCGCATCAGCCCGCTGGATCGCGAAGGATGCACTCCGTGAGTTCAGGAACCCGAAGATCAGGGAGCGGGTTCTACGAAGCGCCTGACGAAACGTTCGCCGCCGGGCATCAGGAGAACACGGCGGTGAACACCACACAAACGAATGTTGAAGGTTCATGTCCGCACATGATAGTAAGCGGATACCGGTTACCGTCGTGTTCTTCGTGGAGCCCATAGTATGACTATGACCATTCTGCTTTCCGTCGCCGGTCTGCTCCTTCTGCTCTGGGGCGGCGAATGGCTCGTGCGGGGTGCGTCGCGTATCGCCCTCGTGGCCGGGATCTCTCCCCTCGTCATCGGTCTGACCGTGGTCGCATTCGGCACGAGCGCCCCTGAGCTGGGGGTGTCCGTTGTGGCTGCGATCGAAGGGAAGGCCGACATCGCCGTCGGAAACGCCGTCGGGAGCAGCATCATGAACATCCTGCTGATCCTCGGCGTCGCTGCGCTGATCGCTCCCATCATCGTATCCCGCCAGCTCATCCGATGGGACGTGCCGGTGATGATCGTCGTCACGTTCATCGCATATCTCTTCTCCCTCGACGGCATCATTTCCCCGTTGGACGGGACGATCCTTGTCATCCTCCTCCTTCTCTACACGATGTGGTCGGTCCGGCTCGGTCGCCAGGCCGCGAAAGAGGCGAAAGAGCAGCGTGGTCCCGGCACCACGGATGCATGGAGCATCGTCAGGAACGCTGCATTCATCGTCGCCGGACTGGGCATGCTCGTCGTGGGGTCGCAGTGGCTGGTCGACGGGGCCGTGGTGCTCGCAACAGCCATCGGTGTCAGCGAGCTTGTCATCGGTCTGACGGTCATCGCCGTCGGTACCTCGCTTCCGGAGATTGCGACCTCGATCATTGCTGCAATGCGTGGCGAACGCGACATAGCAGTCGGAAATGTTGTCGGCAGCAACATCTTCAACATCCTGAGCGTGGTGGGCATCTCTGCGGCATCGGTGGAGGGTGGTCTGACCGTCGCGCCCGCCGTGCTGTCGTTCGACTTCCCGGTCCTGCTTGCGGTGTCTGTGGCGTGCTTGCCGGTCTTCTTCGCCAATGGCACCATTTCGCGATGGGAGGGAGCCCTGTTCCTGGGGTACTATGCGGCTTACACGGCGTACCTTGTGATGGCGTCAACGCATCATGACGCATTGCCGATGTTCAGTACAGTGATGATGTATTTTGCCATTCCATTGACTGTGCTGACGATCCTGATTGTTCTTGTGCGGAGCTTGAGATTCGGGCAACCGATAAACCCCGAAAAAGCGGCGAATTCCGGCGAACAACACGATCTTTGAGTGGAACCCGGCGGACCAGTCCTTCGTTTAATGCTATCGGACACCCCATTCCGGGGTGACAAAAAGGAACTTCGCACATACTCTGATGAGAGGAGAGGCGTCACACTCTATGAACACCTTCAAGACAGCACTGCTGATGACCATTCTTACGGTCCTCGTGGTCCTTGCCGGCAACCTGATCGGCGGCCAGAGCGGGATGGCCGTTGCCTTCGGGTTCGCGCTGCTGATGAACGTCGGCACGTACTGGTTCAGCGACAAGGTGGTGCTGAAGATGTACGGCGCACAGGAACTCGACCGAAACCGCTTCGGACATATCTACACGATGACGGAAGAGATGACCGGACGGGCGGGTATGCCCATGCCGAAGCTCTACCTGATCCGCGGTGAACAGCCGAACGCGTTCGCAACAGGACGCAATCCACAGAATGCTGCCGTAGCCGTTACCGAGGGTATCGTCCGTCTTCTGAGCCGCGATGAGCTCCGTGGTGTGATCGCGCACGAGCTTGCGCACGTCCGCAACAGGGACATCCTTGTCGCGACGATCGCCGCCACGATGGCCGGTGCCATCAGCATGCTGGCCAATATGGCGCAGTGGGCAATGATCTTCGGCGGCGGGCGCTCGAACGATGATGAAGGGGGCAATCCGATCGCCGCCATCGCAATGATCATTGTCATGCCGATCGCAGCCACACTGGTGCAGCTGGCAATTTCGCGCCAGCGCGAGTTCCTTGCTGACGCCGGGGGTGCCGAGCTGAGCGGTAATCCGCTTTCCCTGGCGAGTGCCCTGAAGAGCCTGCACAACGCCTCGCTGCAGATACCGATGCATGCATCGCCGTCGACGGCACATCTGTTCATCGTCAATCCGTTCACCGCTCGCGGCCTCGCGAAGCTGTTCAGCACCCATCCACCGATGGAAGAGCGGATCGCGAAGTTGGAGCAGATGGTATATGGGATGGCGGGTAGTCAGTAGACAGTGGTCAGTAGGCAGTAGTCAGAGAACAGACTGAAGCGGTAAGACGGGGCGAGGGACGGGTCAATCCCGGACGTCGCCCCTTTTTTTGTTTCCAGTTCACACGGTGCACCGCGGTTCCGTTTCTGGCAAAATCCTCTATCTTAAGGTCTCAACATCATCCCTGTCTGGCCCCGTGGCCGGGCGCTACTTCCCAGCAGGAGCAAGCATGAGATTTCTTTCCTTGTCCGTACTCCTTCTTGTTATGGGCCTTACCGTGAACGCACAGCCGAAGCTCCATTACACCCTCAGCATGACCAATCCATCCAGCCACATGTTCGAAGTTCAGATGAACATCTCCAATCTGTCGACCGGGGACGAGACCCTTGAGCTCGAGATGGGAGCATGGAGGACTGGGCGGTACATCATCCTCGATTTTGCCGGCGGTGTGAGCTCGTTCGATGCAAAAGACCCGCGGGGGAATGCACTCCCGTGGAAAAAGACCGATAAGCAGACCTGGTCCGTGACCAAGGAAGAGCAGACAAGCGTCATCGTCACCTATAAGGTCTACGCCAACGAGTTCGACCTTCGAACGCGAGGGCTGAACGACGAGCATGCGTTCATCGATCCGGTGGCCGTGTTCATGTACCTGAAGGAGAACGCGGACATCCCGCTGTCGCTGTCCATCAATCCGTACGGCACGTGGCACATCACGACGGGCCTCGACCAGCTGAAGGGGCGCCCGTTCACGTATCAGGCACCGAGCTTCGAGTACTTCGCCGATTGTCCCATCGAGATAGGGAACCACAAGGATCACGAGTTCGAGCACGCGGGTAAGAAACACGTATGGATGATGGCGGGGAAGGCAACATACGACATCGACAGGATCATCGCTGACACCCGGAAGATCATCGATGAGAACCTGAAGTTCTGGGGACGGCTGCCGTACGAGCGCTACATTTTCATGCTGCACATCTCGCCCGGTTCCGGCGGCGGCACGGAGCATCTCAACTCGACCATCATGGGGACGCGCCCGTTCACCTTCCAGAACGATCGGTCGTACAGGGGCTTCCTCGGCCTCATCTCCCATGAGTACTTCCATACCTGGAACGTCAAGCAGCTTCGTCCGGCGGGGATCACGCCGTATGATTTTTCGAAGGAGAACTACTCGGAAGAGTGGTGGCTCGCAGAAGGGGGGACGTCATTCTTCGACGAGCTCATCCTGCTCCGTGCGGGCTTCGGCGACGATGACGAATACGTCCGGGGACTGGGACGGGATATCGAGCAGGACCGGCAACGTCCCGGGAATGCGAAGCAGTCGGTCACAGAATCGAGCTTCGATGCATGGGTGAAGTTCTGGAAGCAGCACGAGAACGCCTATAACACAGACAGCGATTACTACGGGAAAGGAAAGCTGGCGACGATGCTGCTGAACCTGGAGGTCCTGAAGATGTCTGACGGCCAGCGGTCGCTCGAGGATGTCATGAAGGCGATGTTCGAGCGGTTCCCGGTGTTCGAGAAGGGATACACGGTGAAGGATCTGCAGAAGGTGTGCAAGGAGTTCGCCGGAGGGTCTCTTGAGCAGTTCTTCAAGGACTACATCTACGGCGTCAAACCGTACCCGTGGGAAGAAGCGCTTGCAGTTGCCGGACTGAAGGTCACGGCAAAGGACGAGGAGCCGAAGGCGACCCTTGGCGTCTGGATGGGTGACGTTGATGGGGGTATCCGTGTGCGGGGAGTCGTGGAGGGGAGTGCTGCCTATAGGGCGGGGCTCAGCGTGGGGGATGTCATCGTCGCGCTCAACGGCTACAAGGTTGGCCCTTCGGACATCAACGCCCGCGTGGGCGAGGCGAAACCCGGCGATCGTATGACCTTTACGCTGTTCCGTGACGGGATGCTGCGCACCATCGATGCTACACTGATGTCCGATCCGGTGCCGTCATACTCTGTCAGCCGGATAGCGGACCCGACAGATGCACAGAAACGATCCTACGAAAAATGGCTGGGAGTATCATGGCCGCAATAATGCGGTTTGCCGTGCAGGACCTGTCAGGTCTCTCTACGTACTCCTAGATATATCTAGGTACTCATAGTAAGACCTGTCAGGTCTCCCCTTGACTCTGACCCCGCGCGGAGCCACATTTCGGATGGCAAGCGATTTGGCACAAATGCTGACGGGCATGACCGGACAAAGAATACCGCCATCATGTACTGCTTTGTCTCTTCCGCTCTCCGGTATCCCGCTGTTCGGGGCCTCGTGAGCCTCTGCGTCGCCCTTTCGGCCGCATCGTGTTCGGTCGATGTCGCCGAACCAGAACCTGTTCTTCTTTACGCCCCATCCTCGTTGACCGTCCGCGCCATCGGCGAGAATCTCGAACTCTCCTGGGTCGACAGCGTGAGCGGTGAATCAGGGTTCAATATAGAACGCCGCGACCCGGGAACGCTCTATCGGCGGGTCGGCACGACCCCGGAGAACGTGACAACGTTCCTGGATTCGACCATCTGCACCGACACGCGATACTCCTATCGCGTACGGGCCGTGTACGGTGATACTGAATCGACTCCTTCCGACAGCGTGGTGGCCTATGTGTATTTTCCGAGACCGGCCTCACTGACCTATACGCAGGTAAGCGCATCATCGATCGGCCTGGAGTGGGTCGACAATTCGGAGTTCGAGACCGGATTTCTTCTGGAACGGTATTCCACTGCGGCGGGGGATTTCATTCCGCTCGATTCGACAGAACAGAACACCACATCGTATGTTCTTGCGGGAATGGATACACTGCGCTCCTATACGATCCGCGTGAGGGCGACAACGAACCGCAACCAAAGCGAGCCATCGCGCGCCGTTTCGGCTTACTGGGAATACGTGAGCTCGAACCTCGAACATACGCTCGAAGGACATGCGTCGGCCGTGCAAGAGGGGGCATTCAGTCCGGATGGAAAGTTCGTGGCAACACGGAGTGATGACCACACCATTCGCCTCTGGAACTGCGAGGAGGGTGCCCTCGCACGGACTTTCGCAGCAACGTCCTCGGTCGCCTCGATGAGCTTCAGTCAGGACGGTGCGTACCTTGCAACCTCATCGGATTCCACGATAGTCGTCTGGGATGTACTGTCCGGAGCGCAGGTGCGATCGATGGTCTCGCAGGGCAATGTTCGTGTTGTCCGCTTCAGTCCATCGGGAACGACCCTCGCGACGGCAGGCGACGAACGCGTCGTTCGGCTCTGGGACCCGTCCACGGGAGTCTGTGTCGATTCCCTGTACGGCCACGTGAGCACGATCCGGGCGCTGGCGTTCATGCCGGATGGCACGGTCCTCGCCAGCGGCGGAGGTGATCCTGGACCGGACAAGGGCAACACGCTCATCAGGCTGTGGAACTTCGGCGCGGGCTATCTGGCAGATGCGCTCGACGCTCAGACATCGTACATCAGGACGCTCGACTTCACCCCCGATCCGGGTCTGTACGCATCGTTCCTTGTGTGCACATCGATCGACAATGTTGTGCGTGTGATGGACCTGAGCGGTTCCATGGCATTGATACTCCCCGGACAGGCAGCCTCTGTTCAACGATTCCCCCGGTTGTATGCAACGGCCTCAGCGGGGATCGTATCGCTCTGGCCGGAACTGGGCGGAGACAGCGTCCTTTCATTTCCGGCGCACTCCATGGACATTATCGATGTCAGATTCAGTCCGGTTGGCAACGCCGTAGTCACCTGTAGCCGCGATGGGACCGCAAAGATATGGTCACTGTCAAAAGGGTGGTTGCCCCGGTGTACGATTTCGTGCGGGTCGCCGCTGTAGGACCTGTCAGGTCTTTCTATAGAGTACCATGATGTATCTAGGAGTACATAGTAAGACCTGACAGGTCTCTCCCTCCCCCCGCAGGAATTCCTGCCAATCCTTCCGTATCATTCCCTCCATGACCCTCAAAGAACTTGGCTGGCATCCGTACTTCGAGGCATTCTTTTCGGAGCACCAGGCCCAGGGGTTCATACCCGCCCGGGTGGCGATACACTACCGGGACAAATATATGCTGTACGGGGAAGGGCAGGAATTCCAGGCCCAGGTGTCGGGCAAGTTCGAGTACAATGCGAAGGACCTGAACGAGTTCCCCGCCGTAGGCGACTGGGTTGCCGTCCAGCCCCCGCTAGGAGGCGGAATGGGTATCATCCATGCGGTGCTCGAGAGGCGGTCAAAGTTTGCCCGCAAAACGGCCGGCTCGAAGACCTCGCAACAGGTCGTTGCCGCCAACGCCGACATCGTCTTCCTTGTCTCCGGTCTCGACGACGAGATCAACCTCCGGCGGATAGAACGCTACCTCACCGTCGCCTACGAGAGCAGCGCCAGACCGATCATCGTGCTGAACAAGATCGACCTGTACCCGGAGTATAAAGAGATCGCAGCGGAAGTCGAAGCGATCGCTTCAGGCGTCGATATCGTGCCTCTGTGTGCGAAGACAGGGAAGGGAATAGACACCGTTTCATCGTATCTTACGGAGGGGGTCACCGGCGCTTTGCTCGGCTCATCGGGCGTCGGCAAGACGACGATCGTCAACGACCTGCTGGGAGAGTCGCGCTACCGGACGCAGGAAGTGCGCGAGAACGACAGCCACGGCCGGCATACGACGACGCACCGGGAGCTCGTACTGCTGCCGAAAGGCGGGCTCATCATCGATACGCCGGGAATGCGCGAGATCCAGCTGTGGGGGGACGCCGAGAGCCTCAATGCCTCATTCGCGGATATCGCCGAGCTGGGAACGAACTGCAAATTCCGCGATTGCCGGCATGAGTCCGAGCCGGGCTGTGCAGTGATAGCCGCCCTCGAATCGGGTGAGCTCGATGCCGGCCGGTATGAGTCATACAAGAAGCTCCAGAAAGAGATCGCTTATCTCGCCCGCCGCAAGGACGAATCGCTGCAGCGGGAAGAGACGAAGAAATGGAAGAAGATACAGATGGACTTCAGGAAGCATTATAAGAACAGGGGAAAACACTGAGGGAATTCCATAATCCGAATCTCGGGAGAATTTCGAACACTCAATTGTGAATTCTAAAAGGAAATGCCCGGTCTTTAGACTCTCGAATTTTCCCCCTCGACATTACTTTCGAACTTCAGCCTCTATTCCATTATGAGCACAGCCCTCATCATTGGTTCTACCGGCCTCGTCGGTTCGCATCTTCTCCACCATCTCCTTCAGTCATCGATGTATGAGTCTGTCCGGAGCCTTGTGCGCCGCCCGACGGGCCAGGTGCATCCGAAACTGGCAGAGTTCGTCGTCGATTTCACCGACCTCGAAGCCTCCCGGGATATCATCAAAGCGGACGATGTGTTCTGCGCCATCGGAACGACCATACGGAATGCCGGCTCACAGGAGGCCTTCCACCGCGTCGATTTCGACTATGCCGTCAACACAGCAGGCATCGCCTTGCGGAACGGTGCCGGCAGATTCTTCCTCGTCTCTTCCGTCGGAGCAAACGCTTCCTCCACCGTTTTTTACAGCCGCGTAAAAGGAGAGGTCGAGCAGACGATCGGACGGATGCCGTACCAGTCCGTCAGCGTCTTCCGCCCATCGTTCATCCTTGGCGATCGGAAGGAGAAACGTGCCGTTGTGGATGCGATCGGCAAGACGATGAACTCACTCTCGTTCACGATGCTCGGACCGTTCCGCAAATACCGTCCTATCCACGCCGACACCATTGCCCGCGCCATGGTGAAAGTGGCAGAGAAGGAAACGCCGGGCATAAGAGTGTACGAGAGTGATGCGATAGCGGAATGGGGCCGCGCCTGACGCTTTGCTGGTATGCGATGATCGAGACCGACGACTTCTTCCGAAATTTGGCATCCGAAAATCATAATGTAGCACACCACGAATTCTCTTCTTTCCATGTAGACGAGGTATTCCTATGAAAAAGAGCCTTCTCGTTCTCACTCTCCTCCTGCTTACCTTCGCCTCGGCAGATGAGGGCATGTATCCTATCTCGGAGATCCGCAAGCTGGACCTCCAGAAGCTCGGCTTCGAGATCTCCCCGACCGACCTCTACAATCCAAACGGCGTCAGCCTCATCGATGCCATCGTCAGGGTGGGCGGATGCACGGGCTCGTTCATCTCAACCGAAGGGCTCGTCATCACGAACCACCATTGCGTCTTCGGGGCGGTCCAGGCGATTAGCACAGCCGAGAAGGACTACATCACCGATGGATTCATCGCCCCAACGCGCGATAAGGAAGTTTTGGCTCGCGGGCTGACCATCCGCATCACAGAGTCGTACACGGATGTGTCGGCGGATGTTCTCAGTGCGGTCACCGACGACATGCCGCTGGCGGAGCGCTCCCGCGCCATCTCGAAGAAGATGCGGGACATAGCGCAGCAGGCAGAAAAGGAGCATGAGGGGAGGATCGCAGAGGTGTCCGAGATGTTCGCCGGCAGGACCTACGTCCTCTTCCTGTATCAGACCATCAAGGACGTCCGCATCGTCTATGTTCCGCCCCGTTCTATCGGCGAGTTCGGCGGAGAGAATGACAACTGGGTCTGGCCTCGCCACACGGGCGATTTTTCGTTCGTCCGCGCCTACGTTGCCCCCGACGGTACCCCGGCAGAGTATGCAGAGGACAACGTTCCGTACACCCCCCGCCGCATTCTCAAGGTGAATCCGAAAGGCGTCGACGACGGCGATTTTGTGTTCATCCTCGGCTACCCCGGCCGCACATTCAGGCACCAGCCGGCTGCGTTCGTGGAGTATGAAGAGAACGTCCGCATGCCCTTCATTGCGGACTGGTTCGAGTGGCAGATCCGCACGATGGAGGATGCCGGCAAGACGGACCGGGCCATCGCCATCAAGTTCGATTCGCGCATCAAGGGCCTGGCGAACGTGATGAAGAACTATCGCGGCAAGCTGACGGGCCTCGATCGCTTGCATCTTGTGAGCAACAAGCGGGAAGAGGAAAAGAAGCTCCAGGCGTTCATCGATGCGGATTCGAAGCGAAAGGCCACATACGGGACAGTGCTTGGGGAGTTCGACAAGCTGTATGCGAACATGACGGCCTCTGCCCGGCGTGAGCTTGTGCTCGGGCAGATCACCCGTTCGTCGCTCCCGTTGTCCATTGCATACAGTGCTCTCCGCTCAGCGAAGAAGGAAGGAGCAGAGGAGGAAGAAGGGTCCGGTGAGCAGCTCGAGCGGACCATCAATCGGCTCAAGGAATCCTTCCGCGATTATCACCAGCCGACGGACATGACGATGTTCGCCGAGATGCTTCGCATGGTCCTCGCCCTTCCTGAAGGGCAGAAGATCGAAGATGCCGAGAACCTCGTGCGGCAGTCCCCATCGGTCGATGCATTCGTCAGGGCCGCATATGAAAGCTCGGACCTGACGTCGGAAGAGAAGATCGGAGCGTACTTTGGACTTGAGAGGGCGGAGATCGAAAAACAGGCCGACATGTTCGTGAAGCTCGCCATCGCTCTCGAGCCCGAGATGGAAAAACTGCGGGAAATGACCGACGAACGCAACGGCGCCCTCAATAAGCTGCTGGCCCTCTACGTCGACGTCAAGGAACAGTTCACGGGTCAGGACTTCATCCCGGACGCCAATCGGACCCTGCGCCTGACGTTCGGCCGCATCAAAGGTTATTCGCCCGCTGACGCGACGTACTATACCCCGATCTCGACGCTGCAGGGAGTGCTCGAAAAGACGACAGGTGAGGAGCCGTACAACACCCCCGAGAAGCTCCTGATGGCGGCGAAGGAGAAGCGCAAAGGGATGTTCTACAATGAGAAGCTGAAGGACATACCGGTCGGGATCCTCTATAATACCGATACGACTGGAGGGAATTCGGGAAGTCCGGTCATGAACGCCAGGGGCGAGCTGATCGGCGTCAACTTCGACCGCGCGTATCACGCGACCATCAACGACTTTGCCTGGAGCGATTCGTACAGCCGCTCGATCGCAGTGGACATCCGATATGTCCTCTGGGTCACGAAATATGTCGGCGGTGCCGGGTTTATCCTGGAAGAGATCGGAATACAGGAATAGCACGAAGGAAACATCCTCTTCATCCCGGTCTTCTAACGAAAGACTCCCATCGACGAACTCTGGCACTACATCCTCCTGTACGTCGTCGGTATCGCCGCAGGATTCATGAATGTGACCGCAGGAGGCGGCTCGACGCTCGGCCTCCCGACGCTCATCTTCCTTGGGCTCGACCCGTCTGTCGCCAACGGGACGAACCGCATCTCCATCATCATTCAGAACATCGGAGCGATCTCATCCTTCCGCAGGCGCGGGGTCGAGTCGATGAAGGAGAGCCTCCGGTTGTCGCTCTGGGCCATCCCCGGTGCGATCATCGGCACGCTGTTCGCAGTCCAGATCAGCGACGAGTGGTTCCAGATCGCCATCGGCATCGTCAACCTGGCGACCATCGTCACCATCTTCCTCCCACAGAGTCAGCTTTCTCCCGAAGAAGCGGCATCGCCTGCACGAAAGCTCCTCGTCAAAATCTCCCTCTTCTTTGTCGGCATCTATGGCGGTTTCATACAGCTGAGCGTCGGCTTCCTGCTGATGGCGGTGCTCTACCGTTTGTCCCACATGAACCTGGTCCGCGTCAATCTGCACAAGGTCACGATCGCGCTCGTCTACAATATCCCCGCATTGCTGATCTTCGCGCTGTCTGACAACATCCGGCTCATTCCCGGCCTGGTGCTCGGCCTTGGGTCTGCCACGGGCGGTTGGTGGAGCGCGAAGTTCCAGGTGAAGAAGGGAGAGGGCTTCATTAAGGCCGTTCTTGCTGCTGCTCTCCTGGTCGTGGCGCTGAAGTTCTTTGGGGTGTTCTAGGGGAGAGTTGCACGGAGCATGGGACAGGGAGCAAGGCGCTGAAACCAGAAATCATAAGCGAAGAACTCCTTGTCCATTGCCGGTGCAGTTCCTCCCCGGCCCTGTGGACAAGCTTGTAACTGATTTCCCCCCATTTTGGCCGGATTTTCGGCCATATACCCGCAACTACCCCTATTTCCGCCCGTAAACGAAGGTGTTTGAAATTCTAGGAGGCATTGCTGTATGAGCAGGGACAATGTACTGCGGGGCCTTGGAGTGGCGACTCTCGTGCTTCTTGCGGCCATCGTTGTGTTCGGCCAGCAGAAGACGACGTTCGTGACGCTTAAGGATTTTGTCGACGTCGAAGTGCGCGGGATTGGCTTCGTTCTCGACAAGGAGATGGCGGTCACCATCGATGCCGTGGGCGGAGGCGACAGGTCGATGTGGCGGGAGATGTTCGATGAGGACGAGATGCCGAGCGGTATGTACGCCTACGGCTGGATCATCGATGCGGCCACCCGCGAGCTCGTGTGGGAGATGACACTGCGGAACACCTCAGGAGGCCGTGACGAGAGGACTTTTGACGATACGATCACGCTCGGGGAAGGGGCGTATGAAGTGTACTTCACCGCCTATGGATATGTCCGGACCGGGAACTTCTCCTATGCCCAGGCGAACATCGACCGGCGGGACAACGGAAAACGCGGGGGCAAGTACATCTCCATCTTCGGCGAAGAGTTCGGAGAGATGTACGAGCAGTTCATGACCTACGCGAGGGACAGGTGGGGTATCAAGCTCTCAGTGGATGGCGGGGATGCGGGCGCTGTCAAAACATTTGCAGCCCCTGCCCCCTTCAAACAGACGCTCTTCGCGGTCACGGGAGTCGGAGACGCTGCGCTCATCAGAAAGACCATCACGGCCGACGGGGACGTGCGATTGCGCGTGTATGCGCTCGGGGAGGCGACATCAGAGGAAGAGCTGTTCGACCACGGATGGATCGTGAACACAGATACGAGGGAGCGCGTCTGGAGCATGGGGGGCAGGCACCTCGAACGGGCGGGGGGTGCACGGAAGAACATCCTCGTTGACACGGACCTCACCCTGCGAAAGGGCGCGTACGAGCTCGTATATGTGACGGACGATTCGCATTCGATGGACGACTGGAACGACCGTCCGCCGTACGATCCGTTCTCGTATGGCATCACGCTGTTCCTGACGAACGAGTCAGACAGGTCGTCTGTCAGGATGAGCGACGGCGCTCCGCCCGAGAAGCCGCTCCTGGTGGAGCTGACGCGCCTCCGCGACGACGAGTATCGCAGCAAAGCCTTCTCCCTTTCGAAGGACACACGGGTGCGCGTGTATGCCCTCGGCGAACGCTCGAGCAAGAGCGGTATGGCGGACTACGGGTGGATCGTCGATGCGAAGAGCCGCCGCAAGGTCTGGGAGATGGAGGCGCGGAGCACAGAACATGCCGGCGGTGCCGCAAAGAACCGCATGACCGATGAGATCATCACCCTGCCTGCGGGGAGCTACATCGTCTACTATCAGACTGACGGATCGCACAGTTACGGGGACTGGAACAGCAGCATGCCGCTCGAACCGGACCGGTGGGGGATCACGCTCTGGGCTGCGGATGCATTGTTCGACAAGAACGCACTCAGAGTGGGAGACGATGTGATCGCGTCCGACATCATTGCACAGATCACACGCGTGCGCGATGACCGTCACGACAGGAAGACCTTCACGATGAGGGACCGCCAGACGGTGCGCATCTATGCTCTGGGCGAAGGGTCGGGCGGTGAGATGTATGATTACGGATGGATCGAAGATGCCGCCACCGGGCGCACCATCTGGGAGATGACCTATCGGATGACCGAGCGGGCAGGGGGGGCGACCAAGAACCGGAAGGCCGATGCGACGATCGTGCTCGAGCCCGGAGAGTATGTGCTTCACTACATGACGGACGATTCGCATGCGTTCAATGATTGGAACGCCGACCCGCCGCCGGACCGCGAGAGCTGGGGAATATCACTGTACAGGGAGAAGTGACCTTTTCGATTGGATTGACCCGCAAAGAGTCTTATCTTTCAGTGTTCAGAGCAGGAACTTTCCTGCTCTTTTTTTTGACGACGGGAGAATGTATGAAGACACAGACAATGATAGCCGCCGGGCTGTTCATGGTGACAGGCCTTGCTGTCGCGCAGGAGGCCGCACCGAAGAGCGAGATCGAGAAGGTCTCCTACTCGCTCGGCGCTGATATCGGCAAGAATTTTAGGATGCAGGATATTCAGCTCGATGTGGACATGATGGCCCGCGGGATCCGTGACGGGCTGGCAGGCGCAAAGCTCGCAATGACGGCCGAGGAGATGGAAAAGACCGTCATGGAGTTTCAGGAAGTGATCATGGAAAAACAAAAACAGAAAGCTATGGCACAATCATACGACAACCGGAAGACCGGCGAGGAATTCCTCGCTGAGAACAAGAAGAAAGAGGGCGTGGTCGCCCTCCCGAGCGGCCTGCAGTACAAGGTCGTGACAGAGGGGAACGGCCCGAAGCCCGCTGCCACCGATGAGGTCACTGTCCACTACCGCGGTACCCTCATCAACGGAAAAGAGTTCGACAGCTCGTACAAGCGGAATGAGCCGACCTCCTTCCGCCTGAACCAGGTGATCAAGGGCTGGACCGAGGGCGTTCAGCTGATGTCGGTCGGGTCGAAATACCTGTTCTACATCCCGTCGGACCTCGCTTACGGCGACCGCCAGATGGGTCCGGATATTGCCCCCGGTTCTACCCTGATCTTCGAGGTAGAACTATTGGATATCAAGAAGTAGATCTGTGAAGACTGACAACATCGAGTGTCAATCGACAATGGACTGTCAACTGTCAAACGCCAAACAGAGAATTGAGAGTTCTGTTTCTTGGCAAGTGCTGTTCATTGTCGGTTGTTGATTGCTGGTTGTCGGTTATCAGTCATGGAGCCACTCTTCCGTTCTATCCGCCGCCTGAAGGTCTGGGTTGAGGCCGCTGCGCAGCGTCCGGGTGCTTCCTGGACGCTGTTCATCATCGCCTTCGCCGAGTCGTCGTTCTTCCCCATACCCCCGGATGTCCTTCTGATCGCTCTGGCAATGCTCGTCCCTGCGGGGGCCTTCCGCTATGCCGCCTTGTGCTCGGTCGGCTCGGTGCTCGGGGGGATGTTCGGCTACTACATCGGGTACGAATTCTTCGAACTGATTGGCCAGCGGATCATCGACTTCTACGGCATTCAGCAGCAGTACCTGTATGTGCAGGAGCTGTTCGACCAGAACGCGTTCATATCCATCGCGGTCGCCGGGTTCACGCCCATCCCCTACAAGGTGTTCACGATCGCTGCGGGTGCGTTCGGCATCGACTTCGGCACCTTCGCGGCGGCGTCCGCCATCAGCCGTCCGGCCCGGTTCTTCCTCGTCGCCGGTCTCTTCTTCTGGTTCGGCCCGAAGGTCAAGCCGTTCATCGACAAGTATTTCGAGTGGCTGTCGATCGGGTTTGTGGTGTTGCTGTTCCTCGGATTTGCCGTTGTGAAGTGGGTGTTTTAGAAACAGGTCTGCACAGCGCAAAGCGCCAAGCGGTCTGCGAAGAGGGAAAAGCGAAAAGCGAAAAGCGAAGAGCAAAAAGGGTAGGTCCATCTTCTGGGCGGGATATCCACATTTCGCCGCCCGGCTCTCCCTGTGAGGTGTCTTTTCGCCCTCCGTGTTCTCCCATGTCTCCATTGTCCCCCTCATTTCGTATCTTCTCTCATGCCTCCCACACCCCTCACCATCCGCCTCGCGCGTCCTGAGGATGCCGCGACCATTGCCGACTTCAACTCCCGAATGGCGTTGGAAACAGAATCTAAACGTCTTGATCCTACCGTACTCAGGAAGGGGGTCGAGGAGGTCCTGCGGAATGCGGGACACGGCGTGTACTACATTGCAGAGAACGAGGGTACCGTCGTCGGGCAGCTGATGATCACGTATGAGTGGAGCGATTGGCGGAACGGTCAGTTCTGGTGGATCCAGAGCGTTTATGTCCCCGAGGAGTGGCGGGGCAAGGGGGTGTTCACAGGCCTGTACCGTCACATCATGAACCTCGCCGGGAGCACACCCGGTGTGTGCGGAGTGCGGTTATATGTGGAGGAGGGGAATGAGCGGGCCCAGAGGACCTATGCGAAGCTGGGAATGACAGAGACCGGCTATCGGCTGTTCGAGGTCGATCTGACGGCGGGGCATCGTCCATGAGCTGCGACGCCGGATGCTGCGAACTGCCGACGGGTCGCTACTTCTCGCGATCCTCGAAGTCCTTCGCCCGGCGCTTCAGAAAAGGGCGCCTGGAGAAGGTCCAGAAGGTCCTCCTGGACAATGTGCGCGCTGCCGGTGTGGAGGGCCGGACCATCCTGGACATCGGATGCGGCGTCGGAGCGCTCCACCTGACCTTGCTGACCGAAGGAGCCACCTCGGCCGTCGGTGTGGATATGTCCTCCGGGATGCTGGAGCAGGCCCGGTCGCTCGCCTCCGAGCGTGTGCTACAAGACCGGACCACTCACATCATCGGGGATGTCGTTGCGCTGAAGGAGCAGGTGCAGCCCGCGGACATCACGCTGATGGACAAGGTCGTCTGCTGCTATGAACATTTGCCCGACCTGCTCGCCGTTGCGGTCGAACGGACGAATTCCATCCTCGCCTTGAGCCACCCCCGGGACATCTGGTATGTGCGCTGGCAGTTCAGGACCCAGATCTACCTGTCCGGCCTGTTCAACAGGTCCTTCAGGCCCTGGTGGCACGACTGGAAGCGGATGGAGGCGATGATCGAGATCGGGGGAATGAAGCTGGTGAAGGGGGAGGATGCGGGGGAGTGGAGGGTCCTCATCTATGAAAAATCCGGTTGAGGAAATCTCCCAAATCGACAAGACGCCAACCCTCAAACAATGTTCAATAGCCACGTACCGATTATCTTCACATCTCTGGACTACGTTGCCTTCCTGACAATAGTGCTCAGAATCTTCAAGAGCTCAGTTGCCTCCTGAAGCAGAGCTCTGCGAGCCTCTTCTTCCTGCCCGACCGGCTCCATCACCGCCAACCAGTACCTCGCCTCTTTCGCTTCTTTGCGTGATATCTTGATGCGGTATGCAAAGTCTTTCCTGCTAATTGCCTCGTTTGCTTCGACGTAGTTGGCTCCCACAGAACCTGCCGCATCCATAAGTTGCGACAGAACGCGTGCGATTGCAGCATGGTATGAGATCTTTCGTGCATACGCGTGAACAGCCGTGGCAAAAAGGCAAGTCCGATCTTCGAGATCGTAAACCTTCGGCATGACATTCCCCCTCAAGAATGGTCAGACGATATTATATTGGTGCTTGTAGATTTGTACCTTTAGTGTTGTTTGGTATGTGCGATATTGGTGATTGGTCTATTGTCCGCCTTATTCCCCAACTCTCTCCTTTATCCCCGGCACTCCATCCTTATGCACCATGTAGGCGAGCACTTTCAGCTTGACGTATGAGCTGTGGAAGAACATGTAGCCTCGCGTGCTGCCGGGGTCCCAGGCTGTCCGCCACGAGTCCTTGACGAGGAACCAGTCCTCATCGTTAAAGACCTTGTAGTCCACGATGTGCATCAGATGGTCGTCCGTCGTCGCGCCGGTGTTGAACCGGAACTCGCGCGCTTCCTGTGTGATGGCGTCAGGGGGTATGTCGTAGTCCGGGATCAATCCGTACCGCTTTGTCCGCTCGTACGAGGGCTCAGAGATGTCGGCGTCGATGGCGACCGAATAGCCGGCCTGCAGAGCATCCTTCAGGGAATTATAGAAGAGGTCGAGCGGAACATTGTAGTAGGACTCCCGTCGATTCCAGTTATCAGGCACTTTCAGCTCGACAAAATCGTAGAACGGCGCATACTGGAACGATGTGACGTAGATGTACTCGTCCCAGGGAAGTGCGACGACCTTTTCCAAGAATGTCTGCGGAGTGTATGACGTGTCCTGCCAGGTGAACCTGGCCGGCGGTTTTCCGAGATGACGGTCGAGAATGCGGCGGACCTGCGGCAGGACATTCTTCTCGTTCCACAGCTTCTCCTCTTTGACCCGTGCCATCAGTCTGCTGAGCTCGGTGTACAGAGCATTATGGTTGTACATCGCCTTACCCTCGCCCTTTCCGCCATAGACGTCCGCAGGCACGATCCCGTGCTCGCGGATGACGTCCACGACGCCCGAGAACAGATCGCCGGGCGAAAAGCGGGACGTGCCGCGCGTCTGGATGTACCGCCGGGCCTTCTCGATGAAGACGTGATAGACAGGATAGATGACGCTCAGCCGGACCGGCGCGCGGCCCAGCCGCTCCATCTCCGATTCGAGCAGAGAATTGGTGGAGAACGACCAGCAGATGAGTGTGCTGTCCTGGTTCAGCGGAGGGAGGTGCCTGACAGGGCGAAAGTCGTCCGGGGATGTCGGGTGCGGGATGGCCTCGACAGTTTTCTGCAGATATTCCTCGAGCGATTGCGCCCGGGAGATCTCCGTCGTGCACGAGAGAAGGAGAATAAGAGCAAGCCCACGTTTCATGACGACCTCATCATGGAAAGATGAACCGGGGACGGGGACAGAGGGATAGTGACGAAGACTGATGGAGTGGGGCGCTATGCTCCATGGATCCCTTCAACCTCTTTCATCCTCTGCCAGATGTGCCGGGAATCCCCCGTCCTTTCTGTAGCTGTTCTACAGCCCTTCCTGCGCTATCAGGTACGCTATTGTCGCCAGGGCCGCTGCGCCAAGGGCGAGTTCGCGTTCATCCACCTTGTCGAATGTGTCAGCCCGTGTGTGATGATACTCGAAGTACCGATGCGTCTCGACTATCAGTCCCATGACGGGGATGCCTTTGCGGGCGAGCGGGCTGATGTCAGCGCCCCCGCCCCCCAGCGTGATCTTGTCCGCATTGATGAAGGAGAAGACCGGCTCCCAGGGCTTGATCTTGGCATACGATGCGGAATCGCCGATGCCGAATCCACGGGGCGCAAATCCGCCTTCGTCCGACTCCATCGCAGCGATGTGCCGCTCGGTACCGCGCTTCACCTCTGCATAGGTGCGTCCGCCCCGGAGGCCGTTCTCTTCGTTCGCGAACAGCACGGCGCGGATCGTCCGCTTCGGCTTGAGGCCGAGCTCTTTCAACAGCCGGATCGCTTCGATCGATTGCACACAGCCGGCCCCGTCATCGTGCGCCCCCTGGCCGACGTCCCAGGAGTCGAGATGTCCGCCGATGACGATGACCTCATCCGGGAACTCTGTCCCGCGGATCTCCCCCATGACGCTCGCGGATTCAACGTCCGTCAGCGTCGTGCATGACAACGTCACCTTCACCGTCAGGCCGGGGTCTTTCAGCAGAAGATCGCTCAGCATCTCCGCGTCGGCAGTGCTCACGGCGGCGGACGGGACCATCGGGACGTTCTCGTCATAGTGCAAAGCGCCGGTGTGAGGGTATTCGTTGATGCTCGTCGACATAGAGCGCACGAGAGCGAACACACCGCCCGCTTTTGCCGCTTCGATGGCGCCGCTGCCGCGCTGGTCGACAGCCCCTCCGTACGCATGGAACGTGTTCATCAGCGTGCGGTCCATCGGCCGGTTGAAGAAGACGATCTTGCCGCGCGCAGCCTCGCCCATCGCACGGAGCTGTTCGAATGACGTGACCTCGACGATCCCGGCGGAGATCCCCTCGGGCGGCGTGCCGATGCTGCGGCCGAGCGCAAGAATGGATATCGGGATCTGTTCCTGTTGGGTCGACGGGAAGATGAATGCCTCCTCCTTCGTGCCGCGCACCCATCGGGGGACCGTCACCGCTTCCGTCCAGACGCGGTCGAATCCCAGCTCCTTCATCTTCTTCTCTCCCCAAGCCACCGCGTCATCATATTCCGGCGTCCCGCTGAACCGCGGGCCGATGTCGGTGAGGTCCTTGAGCATTCCAATGGCAGCATTCTGCCCGAGGGCCGTTTGGGCGATCTTCTTCGCGACATCTTTATACTCTGTCAGATCCTGGGCAACCAGCGGCATCGCCACAACAAAGAGCACTAGTACTACATTGACCATTCTTTTTTTCATCAGGAATACTCTCATGGATAAGGAACAGATTCTGGATGGCTCAATTCGGGTCCCATAGAGTCCATTTACGTTATTTCATATAGCATCTATCATATATCATATGAAATATTACAAATGACATACACCTGTCTCCTATCTCCCCTCTCGCATCTTCTTTCACATATAGTGCTTCACCCTTGGCCAGATGTCCTTCAGTGGCATACGGGGCCCCCGACAGACGAAGATAGGAAGATTATTCTCATACGGCATGGCGTACGGCGCCGTGTGGACAGTGGCGACAGAAACCTCCGCAAATATCTCCTCATAGTCCTTCCGCCCGCCGCCGATGATGATGGTGACCTCTCCGATCCGTGAGCCCGGACCCCAGAGAAAATAGCTGTTATGCCCGCTCACAGCCGGCGGGAGCCCGAGCTTTCCGCCGAAGAATGTGACCGCTGAGGCTTCACCATAATTCTGGCCGAAAATGACGCATAACGCCTGCTCTTCGGGAGTAAGAGTCGTGTAGACATCGGCGACGGTCTGAGCCATCTCGTCCCACCCGAACATATCGGCGTAGAACTGCGGAAGGTCCTGCAGTTCATGCCCTTCGGCATTCGCAGGGTGAAGAGGAAGAAACCGGGAATACGCGACGTATGTCTCCACGGGAAGGATCGGCAGCACGACCGGTGCAAGGAACAGACCGAGCAGCATGACCACAGGATAGACCTTCACGGCTAGGGACCGCTGCCATCCGGTCCGGAGCTGTTCAAGCTGTACGCCCCCCGCGGCGAACAGGATCATATAGAAAGGAGACAAATAATCAGGCTTCGAATGTCCGTTCAGTGCGAGGATCAGGAGGCAGACGAAGTACGCGATGGCCACGATGCGGAGCGGACCCTGGGCGCGGCGCAAGAAGAAAAAGAGTCCTGCGATCCATAGCGGACCGGTGAACGGGTGCTGAACGATGAGCTGGCCTGTCAGAAAGTCGAACGCCGTGACGCCTCCGTATTTCATCGTTGTCGCATTGCGGATGAACTCAGCGTGCGGCCAGCCGTTAAGCGCGTTCCAGATGACATAGGGGGAGAACAGGAGCAACGCTGCCGCGGCGGCGAGCCACGGTCCGGAACGTCGCAACTCAGTCCGGAGGGGAGTGAGCACGATACCAGCGGCGATGCCTGCTCCCAGCCACAGCACGCCGATCTTGTTCAGCAGTCCGAGCCCGAGCAGTACCCCGAGGAGCAGCCAGTTGCGCTGCGATGTGTCCCGAACGAGCCTGACCAGTTGAAGAAGTGCGAGCCCCCAAAAGAGCATATCGAAGGAGTTCATGGAATAGAACGTCCCGTATGCCATCAGCGCGAGCCATATGAACGAACCCAGGCACGCAAGAGACTGTGCGAGTTTGCCTCCTCCGAGCTCTCGCGCGGTGTACCCTGCCAGAAAAACAACGGCAGACGATACGATCGCCGGGAGCAATCGCACGGCAAAGAGCGACGTGCCGAACAGGAGGTTGCTGACGGCGAGGATGTAGATCGAGAGCGGGGGGTGGTCGACGTACCCTGCGGCGAGGTGGTTGGTGCTGACGATGTAGTACAGCTCATCCCGGAAATATCCATAGCCGGCAAAGGCATTCACATACAGATGGAGCAGCAGCTTGGCAACGGCGAATGCGGATGGAATGAAGAGAGGGTGTTTCCAAATGCGCTCAGGCATGGCCTTTCTCCGGCGGAGGAATGGAAAAGAACCGAAAACTCGCCCTATTCGCAAGAAAAGCCCTTGCCCCGGTCAAAACCAATGTCTATCTTTATCGTAAAGATACGATAACAAAACGGATTGGGATCATGCCTCTGTCCAAGACAAGTCTCTTCACGGAAAAGCAGAATCAGGTAGCGACGCTCGCAAAAGCCCTGGCACATCCGGCACGGATCGCGATCCTGACAGAGCTGTCAGATCGGAATTCGTGCATCTGCGGAGAGATCGTCGAGCATGTGCCCCTTGCGCAGGCGACCGTTTCCCAGCATCTCAAGGAATTGAAGCAGGCCGGACTTGTGAAGGGAGAGGTCGAAGGCCCACGGATCTGCTACTGTGTGGACCTTGAGGGTGTGCAGCGGCTGCACCGGGAACTGGGCAGGTTCATCGAAGAGCTCGAGCAAAAAGCTGCGGCAGTGTGCTGCTAGCGTATCGATCATCAAAGACACAAAGAGGCTGGAGTGACCATGAATACAGCTGATGAGATCAAGAAGTCGGTACGAAACGCCTATACAGAGATCGCCAACATCCGCGATGCGTCGTGCTGCGGGCCGTGCGGATGCAAACCGGAGGTCTCCTTTGCGGATGATTACTCGACGAAAGAAGGATATGTTGCCGAAGCAGACCTAGCGCTTGGCTGCGGCATCCCCACAGACGCCGTGAACATACAACGGGGCGAGACTGTGCTGGACCTTGGCGCCGGGGCGGGAAATGACGCATTCGTCGCACGGCAGCTTGTTGGAGAGGAGGGCAGGGTGATCGGGCTGGATTTCACGCCTGCGATGGTGCGGAAAGCAACGGCCAATGCACAGAAGCTGGGATTCACCAATGTCGAGTTCGTTCGCGGAGATATCGAACAGATGCCACTTCCGAACGACACGGCGGATGTCGTGGTCAGCAATTGCGTGCTGAACCTGCTGCCGGACAAGTCGAAGGGATTTGCAGAGATGTTCCGTGTGATGAAACCCGGTGGGCGGTTCGGTATCTCGGACATCGTGGTGGAGGGAGACCTTCCCGGCAGCGTCAGGCATGTTGCGGCACTGTATGCGGGCTGCGTATCCGGTGCGATCCCGAAAGAGGCGTATCTTGAAGGCCTGCGGTCGGCGGGCTTCACCAGCCTCGTCGTGCAGAAGGAAAAAGAGCATGAACTCACGCGCGAGTCCCTTGCAGAACACCTGCCGCCGGCTGATGTAGAGGCATTTTTCGCGTCCGGCTCGCGCATTCTGAGCATCACGGTCGCAGGCATCAAGCCACTGGCATGACGATACGCCCTGCCGACGAACGTGACCTTCAGGCGGTGCGCTCTCTCCTTGCTGCTGAGAACCTGCCGACCGATATTGTGGATGAGCGGAAGGGACTGATCTGGGTGGTCGATGACGCCGGCACGATCGCCGGAGCGGGAGCACTCGAGCTGTACGGTGCTGATGCGCTCCTTCGGTCGCTCGTCATCGCTCCTGGCAAGAAGGCAAGAGGGTGGGGAAGCCGCATGGTGCGGGATATGGAGACGTTCGCAGCGGAATCAGGGGTGAAGACGTTGTGGCTCCTGACGGAGACGGCAGAGCAGTTTTTCGCAGTCCGTGGCTATACCAAAGTCGATCGCACCATCATTTTGAATCAGGGCATCCTCGACTCTGCTGAGTTCAAACATTTGTGTGCATCGACAGCGGTGTGTATGAGGAAGGACGTGAGACGGGTAGGCCGTGAACCGTGAACCGTGAACCGTGAATCGTAGGCCGGTACGTCAGAGGTTGACTCCTCGGTCTTCCGGCTCACCGTTAACGGTTTACTGTTCACCCAATATAGGTCTTCACCATGACCATCCTCGTTCTCTGCACCGGAAACTCCTGCCGCTCTCAAATGGCTGAGGGCTGGCTGCGTCATTTCGCCGGAAGCCACGCAACGGTACATAGCGCAGGCGTGAATCCTCACGGTGTCAATCCCCGAGCGGTCGCTGTGATGGCGGAGGCCGGCATCGATATCTCTCACCACACATCCGATCATGTCGATGAGTTCCTGGAAAAGGAGATCGACATCGTCCTGACGGTGTGCGATAATGCCCGCGAGGCGTGTCCGGTCTTTCCGAGGAAGGTGAAGACCATCCATCATGCATTTCATGACCCCTCCTTCACCGTCGGTACGGAGGAGGAGATCATGAATGATTTCCGCAGAGTCCGGGATGAGATCCGCTCGTTCGCCGAATCGTTCATCGGACAGCATGTGAAGTAACAACTACCGCTTCATTGCACCACACTCCCGCATAAGCTTCTCCACACAGTCGCATTTCTGACACTTCCATTCCCTCCAGGCTACGAATTCCGTCTGGTTTCATCGCCTACCCATGCTGGCCGTCTCGAAATTAAGATGACGCGAGTCATGACTGTGCGCGGCATGATTGCACTCCCTTCAAAGACTCGGTAGGTTCGCAGTACGTTGTCTTCGTGTGTACTGATGCTTCCGTGACACTAATTGTGTCGCCACTCCTGTGTACGCCGCAGGCAACACCCTTCGAATTGCGAGGTCCTCATGTATCGGTCCCGTGCGATCCGCCAGGAGGCTGTTGCATGCCTCAGTCTCCTTCTGCTCTTCCACGCCGCTCCTTTCTTTCTCCAGGCCCAGCAACAGCAACGACGTCAGCAGCCGCGCCTCAATGTGGCTGTGATGGACTTCGATGCAAGGGCAGGGCTCACAAAGGAGGAGGCGATGACCCTCTCCGATGTCGTTCAGGCGAACATCGTCAACATGGAGGAGTTCATCGTCGTCGACAGGCAGCGTATCCGCCAGATCCTCGAGGAACAGGGCTTCCAGCAATCAGAGGCCTGCTCTCAGGTGGAGTGCATCGTCGAGGCCGGAAAGATCCTGAAGGTCGAAAAAATGGTCGCAGGAACCATCGGGAAGATCGGGACGCTGTACAACATCAGCCTGCAGGTGGTCGATGTGTCCACGGCGCAGATCCAGTCGACGAAGAGCCGTCAGTTCGGCGGCGACATCGAGGATATCGTCCAGGATATCCTGCCGGAACTGACGAACGAGATCGCCACGGACATGCTCGGCCGGCCTCCGCGAAACATGGCACAGGCGAGCGGTGGCGGAGGGTGGCTGTGGTATCTGCTCGGTGCGGTGGTGATCGGCGGTGGAGGTGCAGCAGCGTACATGCTCACACAATCCAAGGATGACGGTGGCGGAACGACCACCTCACGAGACCTTCCGACTCCTCCGGTGCTGCCATGAGGACGACGACAGCAAAAAGCAGAGGGCAGAGGGCGGTCAAGAGAGTGTCGCTGATGGTTCTGACGCTCATGTTCTCCACCATGGCGTTCGCTCAGAACCCTGGCGAGTATGCCACGGATGCCAATACAGTTCTCCTGATGCACATGAACGAGAGCTCCGGCACGACCGTGAGCGACTCGAGCGGGAACCTCCTGAACGGCACGGTCCAATCGGGCGTCAGTTTCGGAAGCGGCAGATTCGGCAATGCGACAGTGTATGCAAACCAGGGGTATTTTGCTGTGCCCCATGATGCCGCATTGAACCTCACAGATATCACGATCGATATGTGGATCGAACCCGCCGTCGCAGGTTTCGCGCTCACAGGGGCTGATCCGGGCTTCGGGTTGGTGGCGAAGCGGACGGTCAATACCGCCCACCCGTACATCTTCATGATCAACAATGGCGGAGGCCTTCGGTTCAACGGCAACTATGGTGGGTCATATCACGATGCCGTCACTCAGCCTGGCATTGTTCAAACAACGGGATGGCAGCATATCGCAGCGACCCGCCAGATCAACGGTACCACTGTGACGGTCAAACAGTATCGGAACGGTGTCAAAGTATCCGAAACGACGGCAGACCTTGGTACGGTGACGCAGAATACCCAAGCGCTCTGGGTGGGGAAGGACCCGTATTTCGCCACGTACACAACACAGGGAACCTATCAGGGCAAGATCGACGAGCTGCGTATCTCGAACATTGCGCGGTCGCCTGAGGAATTCAATCTGCAACTGCCTCCGAAAAACGTGCGTGTCCGCGGTGACGGGTCGGCCATCACACTTCAATGGGAGAACGGCGGAGGGACGGTGCCGCTCCGGACATACTTCATCTATCGCGGGAGCGACAGCACGAGCGTTGCATTCATCGATTCAACAACGTCTGCATCTTATACCGACAATACCGTCAACCCGGGGAATGTCTATTTCTACCGCGTCTCAGCGGTCGACGTCACTGGCTTTGAAAGCGTCCGGAGCCGGGCGGTCGTGTCGCGTCCGGATGGGCTGGCAGGACAATGGATGTTCACGGGAGATGTCCTTGACGGGAGCGGCATCGGCAATCACGGAACGGACATCAATACGGTCCTGGGAGCAGACCGGTTCACTTCAGCGGGTGCTGCACGCGATTTCAACGGGACAGATGCGTACGTCAACGTCGGGAACGGCGTCTCGCTGGACCTCACGCATGAGTTCACCCTGAGTGTCTGGGTCAATCCGCGTGACTTCAACGGCGGCCGTATCCTGTCCAAGCGGGCAGGAGGGGATGGATATGAGCTCGATGTCTGGGCAGACGAGGTACGGTTCGCCCTCAATGGAAGTGTGTATGGCCTTGTCAACGTTGCATCGCGGCTTAACACCTGGTTCCATATCGCCGCGACCTTCGATCAGTCACGGGCGAAGGTCTATATCAACGGCACCCTCCAATCGGATTGGTCGGCGGCTTTCACCGTTGGCAGCAATACGAACGACCTTGTCATCGGTGAGTTGTCAAATCTGAACGCGGACTACTTCGACGGGCTCATCGACGACATCCGTGTGTACAACCGTGCGCTGACACAAGCAGAGATCCTGCCGCTCTATCATGAAGGAGGGTGGGAGCTCTTCAGCGATATCAATGCTGCCATGGCTCCTGTCAAAGATGGTGCATGCATCTGGGGGGACTATGACAACGATGGCGATCTGGACGTCCTCCTGGCTGGACGGGGGAGCGGGGATGCTGAAATCGCTCACATCTATCGGAACGATGGAAGCGGAACATTTACGGATATCAACGCCTCGCTGAAAGGGACGATCTTCGGTGCAGCGGCGTGGAGTGACTATGACCTGGATGGGGACCTTGACCTTGCACTTTCAGGGTCTTCAAGCACCGGGAATTTCACGAAGATCTACCGGAATGCCGGAAGCGATGCCTTCGTAGACATCGGGGCTACGCTGTTGAATGTCTCGTGGGGCGGAGTGGCGTGGGGGGACTATGACAACGATGGAGATCCGGACCTTCTGATAACGGGCGGAAGCGTCTTCAGAATATTTCGGAATGATGGGGGAGCGTTTTCAGATGCCAATGCCACACTTCCGGCCCTCAGTATCTACAACGATTGTTCGGTGTGGGGAGATTACGACAATGATGGGGACCTGGACATACTCATTGAGGGGGTCACGAGCCCGACGGGCGGCACGATAATCTCGAGAATATACAGAAATGACGGAGGGGGATCGTTTGCGGACATCAATGCTGGTCTTGCTGGGATGCATACCGGATCGGTTGCGTGGGGAGACTACGACAGCGATGGAGATCTCGATATTCTCATGACGGGGACACTCGATTTTGGCTCTGCCAGCAAGATATATCGAAATGAGGGCAGCGGAGTATTCACAGAACTTTCGACAAGCCTGCCAGGCATCAGGCTCAGTTCCGGGACATGGGCCGACTATGACAACGATGGTGATCTGGATCTTTGCCTCGTTGGGTACTGTGATGCTTCGTATGCAGAGAAGTCCGAAATCTATCGGAATGATGGAAGCGGTGTTTTCGTACACGATGCAGCCGTTGTGCTTCCCGGGCTTGCATATGCATCTTCGGACTGGGGTGATTACGACAATGATGGCGACCTCGACCTCCTCGTTCTAGGGAGTCTGACGGGTGATACCACGTATGTCTCGAAGGTCTACCGGAACAACGGATCAGTCGCGAACACGCCCCCTTCTGTACCGGCGAACACGGACCAGATCCTTAACGGCAGCGTGCTGACGCTGTCATGGGACGCTCCGGCCGATGCGCAGACGCCGCAGAACGGCCTCACCTATAACCTTCGCGTCGGCACCACCAGCGGTGGATCGGACATCGTCTCGCCATCCTCCGACCTGACAACAGGCAAACGCCGTCTTCCGGGAATGGGGAATGTCCAGCAGGGAACAACCGCGAACCTTCTGCTGCCGGAGGGGACGTACTACTGGAGCGTTCAGGCGGTCGATAACGGATTTGCGGGATCAGGATTCACATCGGAACGCGCCATTACGACGGTCATACCGCCCGCAGCGCCTGAAGGCCTTACGGCGACCGCACAGGATGGTTCCGTGCTCCTTACCTGGAATGCCAGCACGCTTCCGGACCTGCAGTACTATGCTATCTATCAGGGTGGGGCTTCTGGTCTGTTGGGATTCACCACCACGACAACCGATACCTTCTTCGTCTATCCCGGTCTTACCAACGGCTCGCTCTACCGGTTCACGATCTCCATCATCGACAATGATTTCCACGAGGGATACTTCGCCGACACGGCATATGCTGTACCCGCAGTAGAACAGGGCGGAGCTATTGGTCTCAACGGTATCGAGGCGTTCCTCAATACGGAGTATTCCCATCTCCTTTCGCTGCAGGGGGATGCATCTATCGAAGCCTGGTTCAAGGCCACGAACAATACGCATGCGCACACGATCATGCGATTGGACGACGGATCCGACCTTGGAGCAGAACTCTCGCTTGGTACCGACGGCACACTGCAGGGATTGGCCTATTTTGACACGTGGTGGATCCTGTCCTCAGCAGGTGCTGACCTGCGGGACGGTACATGGCATCACGCGGCTCTGACGTGGAAGATCGGCGGTTCGCTGACGTTGTATCTTGACGGGATCGCCGTAGCCGGTCAGTCCGGTGTACCGGGTATTTCCATCGATTCGACCATGCTGTATGTGGGCCGCCGTCCCAACGGGAGCAACTTCTTCGAAGGACACATCGATGAAGTGCGCATATGGATGAGGGAGCAGAGCGGAGAGGAGATCCGCGCTTGGATGGGACGCCCTGTGCGGGCGAATGAGGCGGGGCTTGCATTGCTGTACCACTTCGACGAACCCTCGGGAGACGTCGTCCACGATGCGAGCGTGAACAGACTGCACGCATCGGCGACGGGAGGATACGGCTGGGTGGCGTCCGAGGCGATGCGGCCGTTCGCGCCGACGCTCCTGACGGCTGTCGCGGGAGATGGTCAGGTCACACTGACCTGGAACAGGTCCCGGGATGGAGACATCGGATGGTACCGTGTGTACGCTGGGACAGCTTCGCCACCGTCGCAGCTCACGGATTCCACACTCGCCTGGGGTGATACATCGGTCACGGTAAGCGGCCTGTCCAACTGGTTCTCATACTACGTCCGGGTCACTGCGGTCGATAATGCAGAGCAGGAAAGCGGGACATCGAACGAGCTCACATTCCGCCCGTTCGTAACACCGATCCATGTGTCAACGCTCGGCAACGATGGCAACGACGGCCATGCCGGTTCCCCGTTCCGGACGATCCAGCTGGCGCTCAACCGCGCATCAACGGGCGACACGATCAAAGTGGCCGGCGGGACCTACACGCAGGGATTGACAACTGCGGTGAAGGTGCATTTGCTGGGCGGGTATACAGAAGTGTTCACTGGCAGTGCACGCGATAATTTTGCGAACAAGACGAGGATCAACGGCTCCACGCCGATCCTGCTCAACGATCAGTTTGGGTCTGAGATCGATGGGTTCGTATTCGAAGGAAGCAGCGGCGTTACCACGGCGGCCCTGAGGGCAGGGAACGGATCCATCGTTTCCCATAATGCCTTCCGGGGGATGTCTGCTACGTTCGTTCCGAGCATCGATATCAGCGGCGGTGCAATAGTGTTCAACAATACAGTCTACGGCGGGTCGTATGGGATCAAGATCAATTCAGGGACTGGTACGCCGGATGTGCGCAACAATATTATCGCGAATTCTTCGTACGGGATGGTGACGAACAGCTATTCGTCTGCGGTGCGGAGCTACAATGGATTCTCCGGAAACACATACCCCTACTCGGGGAGTTACACAGACCCCGGCGCGGGGGATCTCACAGCGGCTGCCCAGTTCCGTGATGCAATCAACGGAGATTTCCGGTTGTACGAGACTTCGCCGTTCGTCAATGCCGGCGATCCGAACGATAACCCCAGCGCAGAGCCGTCGCCATACAACACTCGTATCGACATGGGAACATACGGTGGCACCATTCACTCGCCGTATCTGCCTCCTGTACCGCCCGCACCAGCGCTCGTGACCCCCCTCGATGGTGCAACGCATGTTCCGCTCGGTGTGACGCTCGTTTGGAATCGCACATCTGAGACCACATCATACTATCTCCAGGTCGCCTCTGATCCGGGATTCACCTCGATCGTGTTCGACACCACGACCGCCGACTCTTTAAAGACTGTCTTTTTGATTGAGCTCAGCACGACATACTACTGGAGAGTCGCGGGCAACGTCACCCTCGGAACATCGCCCTACTCCTCTCGGTCGTTCACGACCACCGATGGCGTTCTTTGCGTATCGATTTCCGGCAATGATGGAAACGATGGTTCTCCGGGAACTCCGTTGCGAAACATCCAGACAGCACTGAGCCGCGCGGTTCCTAGCGACACGATCAAGGTCGCGGAGGGATCGTACACAGAGGCGCTGACGACGTCGAAGCCGGTGATCCTGCTTGGCGGATTCACATCGGGATTTGATCTTACCTCCCGTGATATCGTCGCGCACAAGACCTTTGTGGAAGGAACGTCGTCGACGATGCTGACCGATCAGTATGGCTCGACGATCGACGGATTCGTCTTCCGTGCCACGAGCGCGGTAACGTCGGAGGCCCTGAAGGTCTACAACGGATCGGTCGTCCGGCATTGCATCGTTCGTTCAGTGCCGGCGGGGGGGACGGGCATCGATGTCAATGGCGGAGCCGTGGTCACGAACAACACGGTGTATAGCTGTTCGTTCGCTTTCGAATTAAAGAGCGGCGCGGGCACGCCGCTGGTGAAGAACAACATCGTTGCGAACAACGGTTGGGGATTTTCCATGTCCGCCTACACGGCGGCGGAACGGCCCTACAATCTGCTCTACGCCAACTCGTTCAACTACAGCGGAGGCGATACGAGCCCGGGTGTAGGAGACATCTCGGGCGACCCGAAGTTTCGGGACGTCGCGAACAACGATTTCCGGATACGTGAGACCTCAATTGCCATCGATGCCGGAGATCCGTCAGACCCTGTCGGCGAGGAACCATCTCCATACAACACCCGCATAGACATGGGAACATATGGAGGAACAGCGCACTCTCCCTATCTGCCTCCCGTGCCTGCAGCACCATCGCTCATGACGCCAGTCAGTGGTGCCATGCGTGTGCCGCTGACCATCCAGTTCGTCTGGAACCGGACTGCCGAAACCACGTCATATCATCTCCAGGTGGCTTCAGATCCCGGATTCAACTCGATCGTGTTCGACACGACAACAACCGACTCGTCAAAGACGGTCTATCTGGCCGAGCTCGGCACGACATACTACTGGAGGGTCGCTGGCAATGTCACGCTTGGAACGGGACCATACGCCGATCGGTCGTTCACAACGACGTCCGGCGCTGTCCATGTCTCCACGGCCGGCAATGACGCAAACGACGGCTCCGTCGGTGCGCCGTTCAGGAACATACAGACGGCGCTGACGGCGATGGCCTCCGGGGATACGGTCAAGGTCGCCGAGGGCACATATGCTGAGGGGCTTGTGACCCAAAAACCGGGCTATCTCCGGGGAAGCTACACGAGCTCGTTCCTTGAAACCGACCGGCACCTGTACCTGCACACGTCGGTTCTTCAGGCCGTCAGCTCAAGCATCATCTATGACAACCAGGGGATACACATCTCCGGGTTCATGTTCCAGGACCCCTCGAACCTTGCCGATGATCTGCTCGATCTCCGCAAGCCGGTGACGGTCACGCGGAACATCTTCCGTAACAGCAAGAAGACCTTCGCCCACGGCATCGAGGCATCTGCCGCCATCACCATCATCAACAACACATTCTACAACTGCTACTATGCGCTGTACCTGAACGGCTCAGCTGCTGCATCGGTCGTCAAGAACAACATCTTCTCGACGAACAACTACGCCTGGTACAATCTTGCGGCAGATGGTATCACATCGTACAACATCCTGTACAACAGTCCGCGTGCTGGTACCTATACCGCACCCGGCATAGGGGAGACCTCGCTTGATCCGCAGTTCAACCAGCCCGCCAGCGGCAATTTCATGCTAGCCGGCACCTCGCCGGCCATGAATACGGGCGACCCGTCAGCCGCCTACAATGACCCGGACGGCACACGAAACGATATGGGAGCATTCCCCTTCGACTGGCCGCCGGCGCCTGCAAGCGGCCTGAGCGCAATTCCAGGTACGCACGTCGCACACCTGACGTGGAATGCCAATGCGGAACCGGATGTCCTGGGTTACTACATCTATGGCGGCACCGCCCCATCTCCCTCGACGAAGATCGATTCCACACTCGGCGGCCGGGCTGATACGACATAT
This sequence comes from uncultured Ignavibacteriaceae bacterium, assembly GCA_964534125.1. GTDB lineage: Bacteria > Bacteroidota > Ignavibacteria > UBA10030 > UBA10030 > 2-02-FULL-55-14. Next base: position 165,778 of record CAZHOJ010000008.1, on the reverse strand, counting down.
ACTGTCAGCGGGTTGGTCAGCGGGACGACATACCATTTCATCGTCCAGGCATTCGATCGGGTCGGGAATGTCAGTGGACTCTCCAATGAGGTATCTGTCACGCCTGATCTCACTCCGCTCGAATCCGACTCACTGGCGCTCGTGGACATCTATAACAGCACCAATGGAGCGAACTGGACGAACAGGGCGAACTGGCTGACTGGGCCGATTGACACATGGTACGGCCTCGCCATCTCGGGTGACCGCGTGACCGAAATCAATCTTGACGGCAACAACCTGGTTGGACCAATCCCGGAGAGTATCGGCAACCTCAGTGCGGTGTGGGATCTCAGGCTCGGTCACAACCAGCTGAGCGGTGGAATCCCCCCGACAATCGGCAACATGACGGCCCTGGTCAACCTGATCATGTGGATCGCCGGACTGAGTGGCCCTCTTCCTGCCGAACTCGGCAACCTGACAAATCTGTCTACGATCTATTTGCAGGGGAACCAGATTTCAGGGAGCATCCCCGCTTCTCTGGGCGGTCTCCCCAATCTGGGCGTCATCGAACTGAGCGGGAATCAGCTGACCGGCTCGATCCCGCCGGAGCTCGGGTCGATCACAACGCTCGTGAACCTGTTGGTTGGCAACAACCAATTGACGGGCACCTTGCCGGTGGAACTGACAAATCTCTCGCAACTCTTCGCACTGGACGTGCGGAGTAACCAGCTGACAGGCGAGATCCCCCAGGAACTCGGCCGACTCTCAAAGCTGAAATACCTGTTCCTGCTGGACAACCAGTTCAGTGGAGCGGTCCCCGACTCCATCGTCCGTTTGACGCTCCTCGAGCATCTGTATCTGAACAACAATCGGTTCGAAGCACTGCCAGATCTTAGCCCGCTCACGAACCTGACCCGTCTGGGTGTTGCAGGAAATCGTTTGACGATGGAAGACCTGGAGCCGAATGCAGCGGTTGCTTCAGAGATTCTTGAATATGTGCCCCAGGACAGTGTCGGCGTCGAACGGGACACGACGGTGTTGTGGAAGTCGAACCTGTTCCTCTCCGTCCCGTACTCCAGCCTGACAACGACATACCACTGGATGCGCAACGGAGTGGAGATAGGCAGCGCCATGGGCGGTCTGGAGATCCCGAGCGTCGACTCATCGTCAATGGGGTCGTATTCGTGGTGGGCGAGCAGTTCGCTCCTTCCTGGTCTCACGCTCAACGGACGGCCCGTTCATGTCGGCGTCTACCTGACACCGCTCCAGCGGGATTCACTCGCTCTCGTCGACCTCTACAACAGCACCAACGGCCCGGCCTGGACGAACAGGGCGAACTGGCTGACGGGACCGATTGATACATGGTACGGCCTCGCAGTCTCGGGCGGCCGCGTGACCGAAATCAATCTTGACAACAACAACCTGGTTGGACCGATCCCAGCCAGCATCGGACAACTGGACGCTGTTACAACGTTGGCCATGGGTTGGAATAGTCTGAACTGCCCGATCCCTGCGGCGATCGGCGACATGACGGCGCTGGTGAACCTGCACATCTGGAACAGCGGGCTGACCGGGACCATCCCGTCCGAACTGGGGAGCCTGCCGAACCTCGTGCAGATCTATCTGAACTCCAACCAGCTTACGGGCACCATACCAGAGGCTCTCGCTTCCCCACCGAATCTTGGGAGCCTCGTTTTGAATAATAATCTCCTGACGGGCACTATCCCGGCGGGGCTTGGAGCGCATCCGAACCTTGTCGAGGTGCAGCTTGGTTGGAATCAGCTCACCGGATCCCTGCCTGTCGATCTGATGTCTGCGGGCAACCTGTTCGCCCTCGATGTTCGGTCAAACCAACTAAGCGGGACGATACCGCAGGAGATTGGCCGGCTCTCAAAGCTGAAATACCTGTTCCTGCTGGACAACCAGTTCAGTGGAGCGGTCCCCGACTCCATCGTCCGTTTGACGCTCCTCGAGCATCTGTATCTGAACAACAATCGGTTCGAAGCACTGCCAGATCTTAGCCCGCTCACGAACCTGACCCGTCTGGGTGTTGCAGGAAATCGTTTGACGATGGAAGACCTGGAGCCGAATGCAGCGGTTGCTTCAGAGATCTTCGAGTATGTGCCGCAAGACAGCATCGGCGTCGAGTCGGATACGGTCATCAATGTCGGACAGCTCCTTGTTCTCGTGGTCTCTGACCATGCCCCGTCGGATCAGTATCAATGGCTAAAGGACGGAAATCCAATTTCAAACGCGACGGGGAGCACATATACAATTGCCTCTGCAGTTGCCTCAGATGCCGGCGCGTACTCTTGTGAGATCACGAACAACGTTGTGACCGGATTGACGCTCTCTCAGCGCCCTGTCCATGTTGTCGTGAACATCCCGCCATCGGAGCTCTTCCCGTTTGCCGATGATTTCGAATCCGGCCTCGGTCTCGATCCGTTCTGGACCGAAAGCACCGTGAACGGGGACGTTGCGATCTCCACCGACCAGGCCCACTCCGGGACACAGTCGGTCCGTGTTTCTCAGACGGGTACAGGGCATGCGGTATTCGAGCGTGCCTTCTCGCAGCCGATACGGGGAAGATCGAGCGTCTGGTTCTATGAGAACGGAGCAGGCGTTCAGTCTCTCTATGTACACTTCAGCATGGCCGACCACACGCAATCGCCTCTCCAGAATTTCGAGATCGCCACGGAAGACTGGGATGGCGGGCCCTACTATGTCATCGTCGATCAGACGAAGACGAACACTGGCATCACCAGGACGAACGGCTGGCACTTCCTTGAGACCGAGGTCGACAGGGATTCCGCAAAACTGTGGATCGACGGGACGCTCGTGGGGGAGGGTGCCGGCGACTTCCATTTCACCAAGATCACACTGGGCATCTCGGGTCCTGTCTACCAGTCGATCCCGTACTACTTCGATGACTTCACCTTCGAGCCGGCGGAGCCGCGGGCGCCGGAGAACCTGACTGCCGAGGCCGGCGACGGCAGCGTAATGCTGCGTTGGGATCAGAGCAGTACCACGACAGTGTTCAGATACAACATTTACGGTGGGGAGTCTCCCCAGCCAACAGTCCGCGTGGACTCCGTAATGACGGGTCGTGCCGACACGAGCATTACTCTCGCAGGGCTGGTGAATGGTACGACGTACTATTATCGTGTGACCTCTGTGGATGCCGATGGGAATGAGGGGGGGTATAGCAACGAGATAAGCGTTATCCCGGCGGAGACACCGCCGATGGTGGCAGGGATCAGTCCGTCAAGCGGTGTGCCCGGGACAAGCGTTACACTCTTAGGGTCTGGCTTCTCTGCAGTGCCGGCCGAGAACATCGTTCGGTTCGGAGGCGTCCGAGCCACTGTTACAGCTGCGACAACGACATCCCTCACGGTCACAGTTCCTTCCGGTGCATCCTATGGACCGGTGAGTGTTACGGTTGCGGGCCTGAGCGCTACACATTCGCGTCCGTTCAATGTGACCGTCCCTTCGCCGTCAGCTGTTTCATCGTCGTCGTACAAGCCAAAGGTCGATCTTACGACAGAGACGCAACCGCGTTCCGTCGTAGCTGCCGACTTTGACGGGGACGGCCGGAATGATCTCGCGGTCGCAGCATTCGGGGCGAACGCCGTGAACATCTTCCGGAATATCCATTCCTCCGGACCGCTCTCACCGGGCAGCTTCGATACCCGGCAGCAGTACGCTACCGGGACAAATCCCTGGAAGATCGCAAGCGGAGATCTGGATGGTGATGGCCGCCTCGATCTGGTGACATCGAACCATAACGGGTCGTCGCTCACAATCTTGCGCAACACCAGTTCACCCGGCAGCATCACGCTCGCGCCTCCGGTCACCATCTCAACAACGAGCGCCACGCAGGTGACGATCGCCGATGTCGATCTGGACGGAAAGCCGGACATCGTGACAACTTCCATGAACAGCGACCTCATGTCGGTATTCAGGAACCAGACCACGGGGACCACGATCTCCTTTGCACCGCAGGTCGATTTCTGGTCGGGAGACCTCGCTCTTGCTATCGCCGCGGGGGACCTGACAGATGACGGAAGGCCCGAGATCGTCGTGACGAGCAACTCGACTGTCAATACGAGTATCTTCGTTTATCGGAATACCGCTACGCCGGGAGCCATCACAACCGGGTCCTTCGATGCTCCGATGGAACTCGGGACGGATACCAGCACGACGGGAGTATCCCTCGGTGATATCGACGGTGACGGAAAGACCGATATTCTTGTGGTGAACAGTTTCGGAGGGGATGCGAACATCCAGATCCTGCGGAACAACGGAACCGGAGGGTCGTTCTCGGTCGGGCTGCCGTACATATTCATGCCGGGTGGCATCGGCGCTGAAACGATCCTGCTCACCGATGCCAATGGTGATGGGCTCCCCGATCCGGTCACGACGACCGGTAATGCCATCGCGGTATTCCAGAACACAAGCACGCCGGGATCCATCTCGCTTTCGCCGCAGGTCACCTTCCCGTCGGGCACGACACCGTACGGGGTGGCTGCCGGTGACCTCAACGGTGACGGTCTCGTCGATCTTGTCACAGCAAACTATAATTCGCAGTCGGTCTCGATATTCGAAAATGCTGCCCCGACCTATGTCGAACGACCGGGCGAGTACGCTCCTGATGCGAGCACGGTTCTGCTGTTGCACATGAATGATTATGCCGGCAGCACCGTTGTGGAGGACAGAAGCGGACATGGTAATAACGGCACGATATCCACAGGAGTCACGATCGAAGCGGGAAGGTTCGATATGGGCAAAGGTGTCACGGATGTCGGGCAATCGATTTTCGTGCCCCATGACGCCTCCTTCGATGTGGGATCAGGAGCATTGACCGTTGAATTCTGGGTCCAGGTCCGGCAGACCGGAACCAGCTTCGTTACATTTGCTCAAAAGCTCGGAACGAGTTCGACGTACAAAGGATGGGTGCTGGGAATGGACGCGGGTTCATTCACACCCAGGCTATCGGTCTACAGCGGAACGACGGCAGGCGAAACGACACAACTTGTCGGAAGCCGTGCACTGAACGACGGCAGATGGCACCATCTTGCTGCTGTCATCTCGACCGACGCCGCATCCATATATGTCGACGGAATGCTGGAACGATCGATGGCTCTCACGCCGCAGGGAATGACGGACAACACCGATGCATTCGTCATCAACAATCCTGCCGGAGCATGGTCGGGCGTTTATGACGAGGTCCGGTATTCGAACAGAGCCCGGTCACCTCAGGAATTTGATCTCCAGCTCCCACCGAAGGACCTGACAGCATCGTCGACCAGCCCATCGAAGGCGGACCTCAGCTGGTCGAACGGGGGCGGCGCCGTGCCCTTCATGAAGTACTATGTCTATCGGGGTCTCGATAGCATGGCGACGACGCGGATGGATTCCGTTACGGGTACGACATATCAGGATGGTATGGCCGCAGCCGGATCGTACTACTACTATCGTATCGCAGCGGTGGATTCCACCGGGTTCGAGGGAGCGAAGAGCTATGCGGCCGGCGTCACGATCATGGACGTCCTGACAGCGCCCCCGGCACCGACGAGCCTCGCGGCGAACGCGGTGTCATCTATTGGCATCGACCTGTCGTGGACGGACAACGCCGGCACTGAGGAAGGCTTCCGGATAGAGCGGCGGCAAGGTGCGGGTAGCTATTCCGAGATCGTTGTTCTGGGACCGAACGTCACATCGTACAGTGACCGCGATCTGCTGGCGCAGACGCAGTACACCTACAAGGTACGGGCGTATAATTCAGCCGGTGTGTCGGCCTACTCGAATGAAGCGACCGCGACGACGCTGGCTCCCATCACCATCCCGGTGACATTCAATGTACGCATGAACGTCAAGATGCGGCGGGGATCATTCCGTCCTGATCTTGGGGATATCGTGAAGGTCGCGGGGGACTTCAACGGCTGGGAAAATACGGCCGACACGCTGCGTGATGCGGACGGGGACAGCATCTATACAGGGCAGGTGACGGTCACAGAGGGAGTCCATGAGTATAAGTATCTCAAGACGCTGCGGGACGGCATTGACTGGGAAGGGGACTTCCTTGACGGGCAGTTCCTCGCGAATCGATCATTTGTGGCGAGTCGGACAGAAGCGGTCGCCCCGCTCGTATGGTTCGACGACGACTCAGTTTATACTCCAGCTTCTTCGCCACCAGTCTACCCGTCAGATCTCGTCGCGACGGGCGTCCATTCGACCGGCATACAACTCAGCTGGACGGATCTCTCGACCAATGAGAATGGATTTGCCATAGAGCGAAAGGTGGAGGGGGGCGAGTATGCGGAGATCGTGCGGGTACGGTTCGATGCGACAGGTTTTGCTGACGAGATAGATCTGGTTCCATCGACCGTCTATTTCTATAGAATGCGGGCATACAATGCGGCCGGATTCTCGGTGTACTCCAACGAGGATAGCGCGCAGACTCTCGCTGTGCCCACACTTCCGGAGCCGCCGACACAGCTGACTGCGAACGCCGTCTCCTCATCGCAGATCGACCTGAGCTGGACAGACAATGCGACCAATGAGGAGGGATTCACGATCGAGCGAAAGACCGGAACAGGGGGGACGTATTCGCAAATAGGGCTCGTTGGAGCGAATGTGACCACGTATCAGAACTCCGGCCTCTCGGAGAACACGCTGTACTACTACCGCATTCGTGCATACAACACTGCGGGCGCTTCGGCGTACTCCAATGAAGCGAACGCGACAACCCTCATATATGTGGCCCCGCCACCGATACCGACTCAGCTTACGACCATCGGAATGACCACGACGACGATCAGTTTGTCGTGGAACGACGATTCCGCCAACGAGCTGCATTTCCACCTCGAGCGAAAGACCGGAACAGAAGGAACGTACAGCGAGATCGCCACACTCGATGCAAACACCACCACCTACACGAACACCGGCCTGACACCGGCGACGCTGTATGTGTATCGCATCCGGGCATCCAATGCCGGTGGGTATTCGGGATACTCGAACGAAGCGAATGGCACCACCGCAACGCCGGATATCACTGCACCAGCCTCTCCCATTGCGACACAGATCTCGCCACAGGGGTGGTCGAGGAATCCGCAGTATACTGTTACCTGGACGCATCCCACCGATCCGTCGGGCATCAGTGCGGTCTGGTATGCCGTCAACGTACAGCCGAGCATCGGTACGCCGGGGACCAGGGTCCCGATATCGAACCCGGTACTTTCTATTTCTCTTACATCGACAGGCATCTCCCTTGTCTACGTCTACCTCGAGGATGGTCAGGGGAATGCAGACCCGGCAACCGCGGTCCAGCTCGAGGCCCGGTACGATCCCCACCCGCCGATCGTCCAGCATGACAGTCTGGCCGTGGCATCGTTCAACTCGGACAATCCGCAGTCGATTCTCATCTCTGCCTCGGCCTCGGACGGTCTTTCAGGAATGACAGCGCTCGAGCTGCAGTATCGCCGGTCGGGAACCTCGTGGGACGCTGCAACCTCCTCATCGTTCTCTTCGGTCAGCGGCGGGACAGCATCGATCCCCGGCTCCTACATCAACACCAACAGGATGTACGGCGTCGACTATCGCGTTCGCGGGTCGGACGGAGCGGGAAATGTATCCTATACGCCTGTTCATTCCATCCGCATCATCATCGCGACGCCCATCACCCGCGTGGACCCGTCGGGGAATACCGTGACCCAGCCGAACCTGAACGCACTGGCAACAGGAACGCCTGCGGTGTACGCGTACCGGATGTTCTCTGTACCGCTGGACCTCGACGACAAGTCGCCGCGGAGCGTGTTCGAGACGCACACGGGTCTTGGGTCGTATAACACCGAGGAGTGGAGGTTCTTCTCGTACAACAGCTCTCTCCCCGCCTCCGATCCGTTCGATGAATATCCTTCCATCTTGAACGCGTCCATCATCACACCCGGAAAGGCCTTCTTCCTCATTGTGCGTGAGGGAGTCGTCATCAAGGCGGGGCCGGGATCGGTCATCCGGGCCGAGGACCTCAGCAAGAACGGTATCCAGCTTCAGAACGGGTACAACTTCATCGGCAATCCGCTGAACGTACCCATACACCTCGACAGTCTGAGCCTGGACAACGGGCAGTCGCTGACCGGAAAGACGTGGGAGTTCGTCGGCGTTGGCGGATCGAACAGCGGATGGAACCCGAATCCCAGCATCCTGAAGGCGTGGGAGGGGATCGTCATCAACATGGGAGCGACCGGAGCGACGACGCTTCGGTTCAACATCGTGGATCGCTCGTCCTCCGCGGCACCGGAACAGATCCCCACAAGGACCATCACGGACAACGCAATAAAGGGAGAGAACTGGACAATGCGGATCTCGGCGACACGTACGGACAACCGTGTCATCGATGAGGAGAACATTCTCGGCGTCTCACCCATGGCGGCGGACGGAATAGACAGCAAAGACCTCACGGAACCCCCCTTCATGGGATCCGGCATGATCTCTGTTGCCTTCCCGAACGAGTCGGCAGCGCTGACCCACGACATACGGGAGGGAGGCAAGGACGGATACGTGTGGGACTTCGAGCTCCGGACAGGTGACAAGCGGATCCCCGTGGACCTTGCCATCGGGAACGCATCTTCAGCGGGCAAGCGGGTCTTTCTCTTTGACCTGGAGACCCGCATGGCGTATGACGTCCTGCGGGATCAGGCGGTACGGGTAAACTCGGGGGATGGTACGAAGGCCTTTCGGCTCGTGATCGGAGACCTGGCGTTCATCGAAGAGAACAGTGACGGCATCGATGCAGTGCCGAAGGCAGTGGTCCTGCATCAGAACTACCCGAACCCGTTCAATCCGGAGACCATCATCAGGTTCACGTTGCCGGAGGCCAGTCCGGTTCACTTGACGGTCCACGACATCCTTGGCAGGGAGATCCGAACGCTCATCAGCAGAACGATGGACGCCGGATATCATGAAGAGTACTTCAATGCCGCGGGTCTGTCGGCTGGTGTCTATATCGTGCGCCTGGAGACAGGCACAGTCACCACCGCACGGAAGATCGTCCTGTTGAAATAAAACACATCTGGAGTCTGTCCTCGTTCGATGCAGGTCTTGAATGAGGACAGACTTCCCCAGGGTCTCACTACTTCTATCTCTTTGCTCTCTACTCCCAATTCCGTTCTCCGCACTGCTCTCTGTGACCTGCCTCACGTCCGAAAGGCAGAGCTTTCCGTATTTATACATTCACACGATCGGGCAGAATCAACATGGACCTTCAGACAAGCACACATACGTCTGCCGAGATGGCATCAGATCTGGCGGAAAAGCAAAGCCCTGTCCCAAAGGAACAATCTGTTCTTCTCCGCATCCTTAGGAATCCGCTCTTCCTCGTGATCTTCACATGGGTGCTCATGGCATTTCTGCTGGCGTTCGAGGTCGCGGGAAAGTAATCGCCTCCTCCCTAAAGCTTCGTACGTCAAGCATCATCGGCATTCCTTTCAACCCGCACTTGAACCACTCTCACCATTGAGAACGGTTCGACAATCTGTACATGTGTGCGAATTGTCATTGCTACCGATTGACAATCACTGTACATTGCGACCCCTCATTTCAGTGGTGTAATTTCGATCCTCAGATGCATACGAAGGCGTACACATCGGCGCGCCTCGGCCAGCGCGTCTTCAGATCCCCCTCTCCCTACGCGACAGTTCCCGCACACGAACCACACCCTCTTCCGCTTCCGCACCTCAAGCATCTGCAGTCACGACTCATACGACTTGTCAGAAACCCACTATTCCTTGTCGTCGTCACGTGGCTCATGATGGCAGCGTTGCTCATGGTGGAGATCGTCGGAGGACAGTAGAGTAAGGAGCGAGAAGCAAGAAGCGGGAGGTGAGGTGGTCGGAGCGGGGAGCGCGTTGAGCCAAAGCGCTGAGGTCGCGTCACGCCAGGAATCGCGACCGGAATCTCTCCTCCGGAAGAGGACAGGCCTCATAACGGCCGAAGAGCTTTTTCCGTCGTACGGCTATGAAGTCGTAGACCCGGTCTGTCAAAGCCGTCGGTAACACACGCAGGATCGTCATTCCTTTCCACAGCCCTCCGATACGTTCGAAGACCCGGAACACCGCCTGAGACCTCACAAAGGTGCGATCACCGTCGATAACGATCACGGAATCGACCCCTTTCGGCAGGGAATCAGCCGCCAGTCGGGCACATTCCGAGGTCAGCGGGGCGAAGCCTATGACACCCCTGCGATCCATGCGGAGGACGAGGCGCACGAACCAGTTACACAGCACGCAGTATCCGTCGTACAGAACGATGACATCGAACTTCGATTGTAGGGACAATTATTTACCTTTCGGATACACTGACCGCACGACAAGGTACAATGTTCACCTTTCACCGAATCTGCAACTGCCGCCTGGCGAGAGGCCAAAGTCTACGCCCGGCACCTGGTGGTTCTTTGACGGTTGAACGCCGGCGGTTGTCACGTATATAGCGATAAAGATTCTATGAAGCTCCTCGCTCTTGCAGACATTCACGGTGCGTATGAGAAGGTCCGGTCAATCCTGGATTCCGAGTGGCCCTGGGACGGCCTCCTCATGGCCGGCGACCTGACGACACACGGTTCTCCCGAAGAGGCCGCAGAAGCCCTCGATATGCTGCTCTCATTCGGATCGCCCGTGGCGGCCGTATGCGGCAATATGGATCCCGCTGCGCTCGAGGATGTCTTCACCGCAAAGGAAGTGTCGGTGAATGCCCGGGGTACGCTCTGGGGAGATATCGGCGTCTTTGGCGTCTCTGCATCACCGCCGACACCGATGCATACGCCGTATGAGATCTCCGAGGACGAGATCACCATGCGGGTGCTGAAGGGGTGGAATGATGTTTCGGCCGCGCGTCTGAAAATATTTGTGCCGCACGCGCCTCCAGCAGGCACGACAGTCGATCGCCTCCGGTCCGGGAGCCATGTCGGGAGTGCGTCGGTCAGAGCATTCATTGAACAGAACCAGCCCTGCCTCGCTGTATGCGGACATATCCATGAAGCACGCGGGAAGGACACGATCGGGACAACAAGCGTCGTCAACTGCGGGCCTGCCGGGTTGGGATATTATGCGGTGATACAGGCCGGGGAACAGTGCACCGTGGAGATGAAGGGATGAGCGCCTACAGATCGGTATTGTTCGACCTCGGAAATGTGCTTTCGCTCTTCCAGCCTGCGCGCTTCTGGGACGCAATGGGCATTGCGGACCCCGTCCGGCGGGAAGAGGTCGGCCCCAGGGTGCTTCAGCTTGGCAGGATATATGAATCCGGCGAGATCGGCACGGAAGAATTCCTGGAACGGTTCTACGGGCTGTTCGACGGTTCGTACTCGCATGATCGGCTGCTCGATGCTTTCCTGTCCGTGTTGCCCGAGCCCATCGCAGGGATGGAGGACATCGTCAGGCAGGTTGGAAAACGGCATGAGGCCGCGCTCGTCAGCAACACGAATCCCCTCCACTTTGCGCTCTGTCTCCGCACGATCCCGGCGCTGAAGCATCTGGAACGCTATTATGTGTCCTACCAACTGGGAGTGATGAAGCCGAAGGATGAGTTTTATGCAGGGGTCATCAGGGGGGAAGGATTCCCGCCCTCTGAGATGGTGTTCATCGATGACCTTGCGGAGAATGTTGACGGAGCACGACGCGCGGGATTTGCAGCGGTATTGTTCCGGGGAGTCTCCGACCTGGAGGATCAGCTCCGGTCGATGGGCGTGCTCTGACCACGAACCTGCCTGCCTTGCCCGGGGGCCCGGCAGACAGGTTGTGCGGTCTCGTTCTGTCTCCAGGATCTTGCGGAAAAACATTTTGCGCGCGCCTGACTCGCGTCAGGCCTGCCTGCAGGCCTGCCTGCAGGAATTCGGCAGGCAGGCCCGCCTGCAGATATTCGGCGGGCACGTATTCGTCAGGCAGGCGAAGCAGGCAGCGACCCCGCCTGCCATTGGAGATCCAGGATGGCGGGCAGGCGCAACGGTCAGGGAATGTCAAATATGCCACGCACGCCACGTTTTTTAAATCGCTGCGTGCGTTGCAAACGTTGCGGGCTCCGCGCGAAACCTTCCCGGGAAGATTTTTCCGCAGCCTGTTAGGCCGCGTCGGCCGTTTCTCCGTTCCTACCGAAGAACTTCCCGATCAGGCTCTTCGCCTTCTCTGTCAGTTCCTCCAGCTTCGAGTACATGACCGGTACGATGACAAGCGTCAGGAAGCTCGAGAATGTCAGTCCGGAAATGATGGCGATGCCGAGCGGACCCCAGAATCCAGCGCTCTCGGCGCCGACGATGAACCGGAGTTCCCGCCAGTCGAAATCGAACCCTGTTGCCAGCGGTATGACGCCAAGGACCGTCGTGACGGCCGTCAGCACCACCGGGCGCATGCGCGTGCGGCCCGCCTCGATGAGGGATTCGTCGAGTGACAATCCGGACGCTCTGTTCTGCTTCACGAAGTCAAGCAGGACAATGGCGTTCTTCACGACGATGCCGACGAGCGCGATGACGCCGACCCCTGTCATGATGATAGAGAAGGGGGTCTGTGTGATAACAAGCCCCAGCAGTACACCGATGAGCGCCAGCGGTACGGTGAAGAGGATGACAAGCGGCACTTTGATGGAGTTGAACTCGGTCACGAGCGTCAGGAAGACGAGGAGGATCGTGAACATGAAAGCCCGGCCGAGAAATGCCGACGCTTTGTTCTGTTCCTCATCCGCTCCGGTGAATCGCACCGTATAGCCGGCCGGCAGGTCGATGGCTCCGACGAGAGTCTTGACCTCGTCGAGCACCTCTGATTTGACCCTGCCTTCGACCGCTCCGCCCACCGTAATGACGCGCTTCAGGTCCTTGCGGCGGATCTCGGTCACGCCCTGTGACCGCTGGATGTCGGCCACGGCGATGAGCGGAATGTTCAGCATTTGCCCGCGCCGGTTCATGAAGCTGATCGTCAGGTTCTCCAGGTCGGAGATCGATGTCCGCTGGTTCTCCTGCAGCCGGACCCGGATCTTGTACTCGTCCTCTCCGACGCGGAACTTGGACGCTTCTGCACCGCTGATGGCCGACCGTACGGTCCCCGCGATCTGACCGGTGGAGGTCCACAGGAGTCCCGCCTTCTCCCTGTCGACAATGACCTGCACCTCCGGTTTTCCGGTGTTATAGTCGTCCTTCAGGTCGACAAGGCCGGCGACACCCTTAATGGCGGCCTGGACCTGGCCGCTCAGCCGGGCGAGCTGGCTGTAGTCATCCCCCGAGATCTCGATGCTGACGTCAGCCCCGACGGGAGGTCCCATCTGTTGCTTCACCAGCCGGATGTCTGCGCCGGGAATGCCGAGCATCGACTGCCGGATCTCTTCCAGCGTTGTCGCTGAGCTTTGCTCGCGGTATTTCTTCTCGTAGAAGTTGACGGACACACCCGCCTTGTTGGACGTTCCTTGTCCGCCGAAGTCGAACGGATCGTCCGAGGTGCCGACGCTTGCCGCCATGAACTCGATATCTTTCCGTCCGGGAACTCCTTCGATGCGCGACTCGAGCACCCGGGCAATGTCGTTTGTCACTTCAAGAGCCGTTCCCGGGGCCGCCTCAGCGCGAGCTGTCACCATCTGCGGCTCCGTTTCGGGGAAGAAGACAACGCCGGTGCCGAACATCCCCGTCAGCAGAAAGGCGAAGAGGAGCATCCCGCCAGCCGAGCCGAGCGTCAGCCACTTGTTCTGCAGAGCCCACGCCAGGGTCATGGTGTAATACTTCTGCATCATCGGGAAGAGGACCTCGTCCGTCTTATGATACAGCCACGTGATGGGATTGTACTTCCGCCACCAGGTCGGATGAGCCAGGGCCTCGCGTGCCTTCCGGATCTCCTTGCGGTAGTCGATCCAGACCGCACCCTGAACCGGGCTGATGATGAACGCGACGAACAGGGATGCCCCGAGCGTCACGAGCAGCGTCATCGGGAGGAAGAACATGAACTCACCGACGATGCCAGGCCAGAAGAGCAGGGGTATGAAGGGCGACAATGTGCTCAGCGTGGAGGTCATCACGGGGATGGCCACTTCCGCCGTGCCATTGATGGCCGCGTGTTCGGGGTCGTCATGGATATGCTGCTGATGCCGGTAGATGTTCTCGATCACCACGACAGCATCGTCGACGACGATGCCGAGCACCAGCACGAGCGAGAACAGCACGACGAAGTTCAGCGTGATCCCGAAGGCCGCGAGGATCGAGAATCCGATGAGCATCGACAGCGGTATGGCCGTCGAGATGAGCAGGGAGTTCTTGAACCCGAAGAACATGAAGAGCGCCATGACGACGAGGAACATGCCGGTGAAGATGCTGTTCTCCAGCTCATGGACCGACCGGCGGATGAACAGCGATTGGTCGTTAGAAACGTTCAGGTCGATGCCCGCCGGAACCTTCAGCTGGTTCTGCTCGACGATCGCCTTTACTTCATCAGAGATGCGCAACAGGTTCTCCCCCGCACGTTTCCGCACCTGCAGGGACACGACCTCCGTGCCGTTCAGACGGGCATACGTCTGCCGGTCCTCGAACGACATGGTGACTGTCGCGACGTCGCGCACGTAGATGGCCTTGCCATTCTGGATCTTGATGACGATATCCTCGATGGGGCGGGCCTCGGCGAACTCCCCGGGCACGCGGACCGTAAAGGACTTCTCTCCTGTGTCGATGGAGCCGCCGGGGACGGAGACATTCTCTGCCTGGATGGCGCTGACGACGTCGCTGAAACCTATCTGGTAAGCCTTCAGCCGGTAGACGTCACAATTGACCTGTACCTCCGGCGTGAGTCCGCCGCTCAGATCGGCCCGGAGCACTCCGGGGATGGCCTCGATCTCGTCCTGGATCTCCTCGGCGATGGTCTTCAGCCGTGCGAGCCCCACGTTGCCACCCACATTCACGATCATGATGGGAAACTCGCTCAGGTTGATCTCCGAGACGATGGGTTCCATGATGTCGGTGGGGAGGTTGGGCCGTGTGGAATTCACCTTGTCGCGGACGCGCCGCAGGGCGTCATCGATATCGACATCCGTGTTGAACTCCACCCGCACCGTCGACAGGCCCTCTTTCGACGACGAGGTGATCTGCTTGACGTCCGAGACTGCCTGCAGGTCGCGCTCGAGCGGCTGCGTCACCAGTCCCTCAATGTCGGAAGGGGAGACGCCGGGGTATGGCACCGTCACGATGATGATCGGAATAGAGATGTCGGGGGCGGCCTCCCGCGGCATGGACGTATAAGCGGTCCATCCGACGATGACGATCAGGAGAATGAGGATGTAGACCGCGACCTTGTTCTTGATTGCTATGTTCCATGGTCCCATAGGATTCGACCTCTTCTGCGTATGCTAGCTGGCGACGGCGACCGGCAGGCCGTCGACGAGTTTCTGAACATCGGTCACGATCACCCGATCGCCCGGCTTGAGGCCAGTCACGATCTCGACATGACTGTCCTGTCTGCCACCGAGGGTCACGACGCGCTCTCTGGCGACACCGTTCTCTTCGACATAGACGATGTGCTTGTCCATATCCACCAGCTGGACGACGTTCTCGCTCACCACGAGGGCGTTCTCTTTCGACTCACGAAGCACGCGCATCCTGGAGATCATCTCGGGCTTGTAGCGCCCGTCCCTGCTCGGGATGACGACTTCGATCGTCAGCGAGCGGTTGGTCGGGTCAACGGTCGAGCTGATGTAGCTCACCGTACCGCGGACGGTATCCTCCGGAAAAGCGTCGAAGGTGAGGACCGCCTTCTGGCCCACCGAGACAGTGCCGGCATATTTCTCGGGGATCTCGGCACGGACCTTCAGCTTTTCGGTGCTGACGACATGGGCCAGGGGCATGCCGGGCACTGCCATCTCAGCCTCGTCGAAATACTGTTGCTCGAGTACGCCGTCGACCGGGGCCTTGATACGCGTCCGTTCCCACCGGGCCTTCATCAGGTTCGCGTTCGCTTGAGCGGCATCCCGGGCGTACATCAGGTTCTTGTACTGAAGCTCGCTGATCCCGTTCTCTTCATACACCTTCTCCTGCTTCTCGAGAGTGAGCTCGGCCATCTTATACTGCGAGAGGGCAGCATCGTACTGTGCCTTGATGACATCGTCGTTCAGCAGGACGATGATATCGCCTTTCCTCACGCGGTCTCCTTTGTCGGCGACCCATGATCGGACGATGCCGCCTTCCTCGGCGCTCATCGTCACATCGTCGAAGGCCTTCAGGATTCCCACGACCTGGACGGCATCTGTAATGGGCCGCGGTGTGAGGGTCTCGACGCGCACGGTAAGGACCGGCTCCTCTTTGGTCTCCTTTGCGTCTGCGCCGTCGCTCCCGCAGCCTGCGAGGAGCAGCGATCCGGTGGCGAGGGCTGCGACCATCACCACGAACTGGTACCGTCTGAGTGTGTACATCTTGTCGTTCCTTTCGTTCACTTATTCACTGTCAGTGTGCTGCGCGTATGCCGGCATCCGGCCGATGAGCTGGTCGAACTGCGCTTTTGCGACGAGGTAATCATACAATGCCTGGACCCTGTTCATCTTCGCCTGCATGAGGGCAAGCTGTGCATCGTTCACATCGAGCTGGGTGGCCGATCCGCTCAGGAAGCGGGTCGTCACGATCTCGAAACTCCTCTGGGCCTGATCGACGGTCCGCTCCTGTGCGGCGATGCGTTTCCGGGCAGCACGGATGCTCCCGATGACTGCCGTGACGCCGGTCTTGAGGTTCCGTTCCGTCGAGGTCAGCTGTTCTTGCGATTTCATCACATCGACCTGCGCCTGCTGCACGCGGGCGTTGGTCTGCAGACCCTGGAAGATGTTCAACGAGAGCTGAAGACCGACCTGGGAGGAGGCGATGAAGTCAGCGGTCGACATGTTGAACGTGTTCTTCTGTGTCTGGTACTGGTAGTTGCCGAAGGCGGCGATGGTCGGGAGATAGTTCGACCGGGCGGCGAGCACGAACGCCTCGTTCACCTCGATCTGTTTCTGCACCGCCGCGTAGGCCGGGTTCTGCTCGAGGACAAGTGTATACGCGGCTGTCAGGAGCGATTCGTCCACCGGAACATACTCCATCGTGCCGATCAGCTCGACCGCATCGCCGGCGTCCAGGCCGATGGTCGTTTTCAGTCCCTCGAGTGAAAGATCATATCCGGTCTCCGCCTGGATCAGGACAGGGCGGAGATTATCGACCCCCACCGTTGCGCGAAGCTCGTCGAACTCGGAAAGGATGCCCTGCGAACGGAGAAGTCGGACATTCTTCAGGTTGTCCTCGGCATTCTTCACGCTCGACCGCATCAGGTCCCGGCCCTCCCGCGAGAGCAGAGCCCCATAGAAAGCCTGCTTCACGGTGGTCACGGTCTCGAGCTCTTTCATGGCGTAGATGTCGCGGGCCGCGTCTGAATAGATGCCCGCAGCGCCGACGCCGGCGAACACTGTGCCATTGAACAGGATCTGCGTTGCCGAAAGGGACGCCGAGACCGAATGGTTGGAGCCGATCTCGATAGGCACGATACGGCCGCTGCCGGGATTCGCAAAGTCCGGCAGGAAGAAGACAGGCTTCTTCAGGGCGCGGATGTAGCTCCCCGAGAGGTCAATTGACGGGAGCGCGTAGCCCCAGGCCTCCCGGACGCGTGCGTCGGCCCGGTCGACCTCGAGGCGGGCTTCCTTGAGGGCGGAGTTACGTTCCATCGCAAGCCGGACCCCTTCCTCGATGGTGAGCGTCCGGACGGTCTGGTCCTGGCCTGCCGCAAGGGCGGGGAGGAGCAGGGATGCAAGAACGAATGTGCGGAGTGATATCATGGTGATCGTCAGTGGATAGTTAGAATGCGTTCAAAGTCTAGTGTGCCGAGGAGGCGTGTGACTGCCGGGCGAGAGAAGCGCGGGCGTTCTCGGAGAGCACGGTCTCGAGCAACAGACGGTTGGTCTTGTTGAGCAGATGCTCGAGGTCTATTCCCATGCTGGATTTCCATTCCTCATACTGATGGTCGATCTGCAGCATGATGGCGTTCGCCGAAGACCAGAGCGCAACTGCCATCTCCGAGGGTGTCATGTCGGTCCTGAGGATTCCTTCCTCCATCCCTTTCTCAAGAAGCCGCACTACTGTCTGCCAGGCCCGCTGATTGTGCGACTGACATGAATCCATCATTTCGATACTCACCTGCTTGTGGAGGCCGGGATTCTGGAAATACTGGAACATGCGGAAGTAGTTGCGGTGCTGTGTGAAGAAGGCGTAGTACGTATCGCCGAGCTTCTGAAGTGCCTCGAGTGTGGAGGATGATGCATCGATGGTCTGCTGGAACATGCCGCTGAGAATGTCGAAGCCGTCGCTCGTGACTGCGAGGTACAGGTCCTCTTTGCTCTTGAAGTAGAGATAGAGGGTTCCCTTGCTCAGTTCAGCCGCCTCAGCGATCTCGTCCATCGTGGCATTCGGCAGGCCCTTCTCGAAGAAGACGGCCGTGGCCGCGCGGACAATCTCATCCCGTCGCTGTTCCTTTTCTCGTTCTTTTCTTTCGTGGATACCCATTGTTCTATCGTAAATTTACTGACTAATGGTCATTAAATACGCATCCGGAGGACATAAAGTTCCATTTGGCGAAAATATTATGGAAAAGGCCATTCACCCATAACCTGTTAATAGACAACACTTTACATCGTATAAAAAAAGCTCAGAGAGATTTTCTCTGAGCTTCATTTATGACGTGCAGCCTATTCTAGATGAAAAATCAGGACTTTGCCACTATTCCGATGCCTGGTCGTTCGGGTATCTCAATTTTCCCATCTACCACTTTCATGCCATCGTAGATATCGTTGCTGATAAGCAAATGACCGTCCAGATCAGCCCAATCGACGATAGGAGAGATGTGTGAAGCCGCCGAGATGGCGCAGGAGGTCTCAGTCATGCATCCGATGAGGATCTTCATTCCGAACGAACGCGCAAGCCGCGCCATGGTATATGCCTCGTGCATCCCTGTGGTCTTCATGAGCTTGATGACCACGCCGGAATAGGCCCCCTGCTCCTTTGCGCGGACGAGGTCAGGAAGCCGCTGAATACCCTCATCGCCGAGGATTGGGAGCGGGCTGTTCTGCGAAAGCCATGCGAGGTCGTCGATCCGGTCCTTGGGCATCGGCTGTTCGATGTACATCACCCCCTTCTCCTTGAGCCAGTGGGCCATCTCAAGCGCGTAGTCCCTATCCTTCCAGCCCTGGTTAGGGTCAGCTGTCAGCGGCACGTCGGTGATCGAACGCACCGTCTCGATCATCTCCTTGTCGTTGTCCTTCCCCAGCTTCACTTTGAGGATCCTGAATCTCTCTGCCTCCCTGGTCTTTTCGCGGACCACGTCTGCCGTATCAATGCCGATCGTAAAGGAAGTCACGGGCGCTTTTGCCCGGTCGAGCCCCCAGATGCGGTACCACGGCTGCCCCATCAGCTTCCCGACAAGATCGTGCAGCGCGATGTCGATGGAGGCTTTGGCGGCGGGATTACCGGGAGCGATGCCGTCGACGTACGCCAGTATGTCCTCGAGCCGGAACGGGTCGGTGAATTGCGAGAGGTCGACCTTCGAGAGGAACGACCCCGCCGTCTCATGTGATTCCCCCAGATACGGAGGCATCGAGGCTTCGCCGTAGCCGACGATGCCGTCGAATTCGACCTCCGTCAGCATCACCGGCGTGGTCGTACGGGACATGGCCGCGACGGTGAAGACATGTTTTAGCTCGAGCGTGTATGGACGGAACCGGAACGAGATCTTTCCGGGCCGGGATGTTCCTGTTGATGTGGACATGATGGGAAGGAGGGATGTCGCTGCGACAGCTGCAGCGGATGTTCGGATGAAGTCCCTGCGGTTGGGCATTGGATGGCTCCCTGAAGATTCGGGCGGATGGAACAAACTATGAATCCATCGCCACATTCACAACCGATGCGACTTGATGGGGGCGACATGATTCGCCATCTTCTGCCTATAGTCAGTGTGCACTATTCACGATTCACTATTTACCATTCACTTCATCTGATCCACAAAGGCTCCCTATGTCACGCATCGGATTCATCGGACTCGGTATGATGGGCTCAGCAATGGTACGACGGCTTCTCGAGCGGGGTCATGACGTCAGCGTCTGGAACAGGACCGCAGCCAGGTGTGCACCGTTGACAGAGGCGGGCGCGCGCATTTCCCCATCGCTGGACGATCTGTGCGCATCTCACGGGATCGTTCTCTCGATGGTCTCGACCTCCGATGTCGTGGCTGAGATCGCAGCAACAGCCCGGCGGTCAGGGACAGAAGGGAGCGTGCACGTTGATATGAGCACGATCTCTCCGGACACGAGCTCTGCCTGTGCGGCAGAGGCCGAGGCATGCGGCAAGTCTTTCATCCATGCACCCGTGCTGGGCAGCGTGCCGCAGGTGCAGGATGGGTCCCTTCTGATCTTTGCGGGAGGCGGGGATGCAGCATTGGGGAAGACCCTTCCTGTGCTGAGCGATCTCGGGAAGCATGTGTACAGGTTCAGCATCGCGGCAGAGGCGACGCATCTCAAACTCGCATGCAACTTCTTCATCGCGAGCATGATCGCGACGCTCGGCCAGGGATTGTCCTATGCAACGCGGGCGGGACTGGACGGATCGGTCCTGCTTGATGTCCTCGCCTCTTCGGCCCTCGGTGCGCCGATGTATGCGACGAAGGGGAGAAATATCCTCGACGGGAATTTCGCACCGCGCTTCTTTCTGGATCATATGCTGAAGGACGTGCGGCTGTTTGCGGCGGCGGCGAAGGGATTAGGCGAAGATCTGCCGTTTGCGGGGACGCTCGAAGATCTGTTCGCCCGTGCAGCGGCGAAGGGGTATGGTCGAGAAGACTACTCTTCCGTCGTAAAGGTCATATGATGCTCATGTGTCACGCGCTCATGCTTCGCAAACAACACCTCAACATGAAAGTGGGGAATAGCAACATCCGCTTTTCCTGCTGATTTCGCCCTTCCTACCGAAAGCCTTTGAAATCGGGCTGTTTTGCCTTGACTTTCAGGCGCAATTCGCTAATTTTCTACCTCGTGTGGAAAAGTGGGGAATTGGGGAGAATGAGCTCCCCGGGAGATCCCCCGAGCGATACGCTATGTCCTCCTTCAAGGGCCGATACCTATATACCGTCGACGCCAAAGGTCGCCTCGCGATCCCGGCAAAACTGCGGAAGAGCATGAATTCCCGGAAAGGGGTTGTGCTCACCCGGGGCCTGGAACAGTGCCTCTATGTCTATCCACCTCAGGAATGGAAGAAGGTGGAGACCTACATCCGCAGCCTCTCCTTCATGGACGCCCGTCATCGGTTCTTCGCCAGGACATTGTTCGAGTGGGGCCACGATGCTGAGCTCGACGGACAATCCCGGATCTCCATCCCTCAAGACCTCCTGAAGTATGCCGACATCACCGCTGACGCTCTTATCCTGGGAGTCGTCGATCGGATAGAGGTGTGGGCTCCGCACGTGTACGACGAATACCTGAAGCGACAACCCGATACGTACGCAACCGTTGTTGAACGGGTCCATAATCAGAACTCCTAGCGTGTTCGTGACCATCGGAGAGGTGCGACCCCTGCTCTTGTTGCAGGAAGCGTTGCGGACTGGTCGGTTCTCCAAGCGCAGGAACTGACGGTCCGTGCACACCACGCTCTATCATACACCCGTTCTCTCGAAGGAATCGCTCTCGTATCTGATTACGGCACCCGATGGCGTTTATGTTGATTGCACGCTCGGGGGCGGCGGACATGCAGAAGCGATCCTCGAACAGTTGCGGGGCGGACGGCTGGTGGGATTCGACAGGGATGATGAGGCGATCCGGGCCAGCAGGGACCGGTTGCGCGTGTTCGGCAACGCATTTCTCGGGATCCATGCTCCGTTCGGGGAGGTCCAGGCCCGGCTTACCGCAGAGGAGATCACGTCGGTCAGCGGCATGTTCCTCGATCTGGGTGTTTCGTCCCATCATCTTGACGAGCCGTCCCGTGGGTTCAGTTTTCAGGACAACGGCCCGCTGGACATGCGCATGGACCGGCGGTCACCGAAGAGCGCTGCCGATGTGGTGAACGGATACAGTGAGAACGATCTTGTGAGCGTTCTTGTGAACTACGGCGAAGAGCGCGACGCGAAGCGGATCGCGCGGGCCATCGTGGGCAGGAGGCCGCTGACGACCACCGGGGAACTGTCCGAGGTCGTGCAGAGCATCGCGCGTCCGCCGCATACAACAAAAACGCTGGCCCGTGTCTTTCAGGCCATCCGGATCGAGGTCAACGGAGAGCTTCAACAGCTTCATGAGGTATTGCGTGCGGCTCCGGCTCTGCTTGCTCCCGGCGGGAGGATCGTCGTGCTGACGTACCACTCGCTGGAGGACAGGATCGTCAAGGATTTCTTCCGGATGCAATCGACGACGAGCGACACGTCTGTCTCCCGTTTCCTTCCGGAGCGGCGAATCGCTCCGATCTTCAAGATCCTGACGAAGAAGCCGGTGTATGCAAGCGATGCGGAGGCAAAGGTGAATCCCCGGGCACGGAGCGCGAAGCTCCGGGCGGCGGAAAGGTTATAAGAACGTGGCGAAAGAACCGATGAACGGCTCCGACCAGGAGGACGTCCTGCTGCAACAGGCGCTTACGCGCGTCGCGCGGCGGGTGCAGGTGCAGCATGAGGCGCCCGGCAAGGATGCCGATCCGCGCGGCCGGGTGTTCCCGGGCAATATGCCGGCTCCGGGGAGCGCCGAGGAGCCAGCGCGGAATGCGCGTCGTCCGGGTCCTGCACGCCGGAAGGTCTCGACGTTCTCGGTGGTCCTCGGTCTCCTGCTGACCGCGGTCGCAAGCGTCCTGTACATCAGCAATGTCATTGCAGTCGACAGCCTGGCGGCAGAGATCGGGAGGATGGAGGAGGATTATCAGGCGTTGCTCAATGAGCAGGAGATGGTCCGTGCGCAGATCGCGCGGCTGTCGGGGCTGGAGCGGATCAGACGCATCGCCGAGCAGGAGTATGGTATGCAGTATTCCGAGGCCGTCCCCGGATGGCTCACCGTTGACCCTGAGCGGATAGAGGAGCTGCAGCGCCTGGCGGGACAGGCGGGAACGCACACAGAGCCATGACCGACGTACCGAACACGATAGCACCTCCGGATGAGCGCGAGCGGGGATTCCGTATCCGCATCACCGTGCTGAAGCTCTTCTTCGTCCTCATCTTTGTCGCCGTCGGACTCCGGCTCGTCCAGGTGCAGGCGGTCGATGCGGGAACGTATCAAGAGGTCGCGCGCCGACAGTACGAACAGAAACTGACCCTTCCGGCGGAACGAGGGAACGTCTACGACCGCAGCGGGAATGTGCTGATCTCGAACACGCGGTTCGTCTCGTTCGCAGCCGACCCGAAGATCGTCGGTGCACGCGCACAGCGTATCGCTGCCACCTTCAGCAAGGTCTTCGGAAAGCCGGCAGCTGTATACGCTGAAAAGCTGTCAGCCCGCAAGAAACGATTCGTGTGGCTCGAACGCTCGGTTCGTCCCGCCATCGCGGCGCGCATCGAGGAAGCGCATCTGCCCGGCATCGTCATGATCAACGAGCCGAAGCGGTTGTACCACTATGACTACCTGGGGGGGACGCTTCTCGGATTCACTGACGTCGATTCCCGGGGCATCTCCGGCATAGAGCTGTCGCTCGACCCGCAGCTTCGCGGAGCAGATGGTTCTGTCATCATGCGGCAGGACGGCCTTGGACGCACATACTCGTCGGTCGATTATCCGCGCACAGAACCGGTCGACGGGGCGGACGTGACGCTGACGATAGACCTGAGCCTCCAGGCGGTGGTGGAGGAAGAGCTTCGCCGCGGCATCGAGCACAACGATGCGGACGGGGGGCTGGCTGTGTTCATGGACCCGCATTCGGGAGAGATCCTCGCGCTTGCGGTGTCGCCGGGCATCAACCCGAACAGGCCGCAGCAGACCGACCTTGCTCTTGCCCGCAACCGTGTGGTAACGGACATCTTCGAGCCCGGGTCTGTCTTCAAGGTTGTCACGGCCGCGGCGGCCTATGAGCACCATGTCGTACCGCCAGAGAAACGGTACTACGCCGAGAAGGGGAAGATGACGGTCCAGTTCGGACGGTATGTCCGGACGATCCGCGACACACACGAACATGATTGGCTGACCTTCCGGCAGGCCATCGAGGTCTCGAGCAACATCGTCATGGCGAAGGCGGCGACGGAGATCGGGGAGGAGTTCCTGTACACGACGGCGCGGGACTTCGGATTCGGAATGCTGACGGGCGTTGATATGCCGGGTGAAGTGAAAGGCATCCTCAAGCGTCCCAACGAATGGTCGAAGACAACGCTGCAGACCCTGTCGTACGGATATGAGGTCGCTGTCACGCCGCTGCAGATCCTCGCTGCGTACAGCGCGGTCGCGAACGGTGGCGTTCTGATGAAACCCTACGTTGTCGCATCGATCCGTGATGCATCAGGACAGGAAACATGGAGCCAGCATCCTGAGGTCATCCGGAGGGTGGTCTCGGCGGAGACGGCTGCCGAGCTGGCATTATCGTTCGAAGGGGTCGTGGAAAGAGGTACGGCGAAGGATGTTGCGATCCCGGGCATCCGGATCGCGGGAAAGACCGGAACGGCACGGAAGGTGGTCGAAGGCTCATATGCACAGGGACAGTACACAGCGTCGTTCGTCGGGTTCTTTCCGGTCGACGATCCACAGTTCGTCGGCCTGGTGATGATGGACAACCCCCGCGAACGGGGATACTACGGCGGTATCACGAGCGGGCCCATCTTCCGTGCGATCGCGGGCCGTGTGGCGAACACATCCGCGCGCATCTCGCGGACGATCGTCACGACGCGCGATCCGCTGGAAGAACGGACCACGGCGGTTCCCGATGTTCGTAACATGCAGCCTGAAGTCGCAACCGGCATGCTCACGAACCTGGGCCTTACCGTGCGCTTGTTCGGCGAGGGTGAGCTCGTCATCAGGCAGAAACCGGACCCCGGACAGCATGCCGACAAGGGAGACCCCGTGAGCCTCTCTCTCGGTTCCTCCGATCAGGCGGCCGACGGGTCGATCCGTGTTCCTGATGTGCGCGGTCTGACCGTGCGGCGGGCCCTGAACCGTCTGGTGGTCGATGATTTCACGGTCGTTGTCCGCGGATCGGGTGTTGTCCGTTCCCAGCTGCCTGCAGCAGGAGCGAAGAGTACGGTCGGATCTGCGATCACACTGGTATGTGAACCGGCTGCCCTGACGCAGGCGGTGTTGTACTGAATGAACGGACGGACGGTGCTGATCGCGTGAAACTGAGCGTCCTGCTTGAAGGTGTGACAGTCACGAAGATGTTCCACACCGTCTTCGGGACGATGGTGACGACGCACGACGTCGAGATCGCTCATATCCGGACAGATTCACGGTCCGTGGGACCGGGAGACATGTTCGTTGCGGTACCGGGAACGATCGTCGACGGTCACCGGTTCGCCGGGGAGGCGATGCAGAAAGGGGCGAAGGCCATTGTGCTCGAACGGGACGATGCGGTAAGCGACCCGGAGTGCATGCACGCGGGGGTCGTGAAGATCGTGGTCCCGAGCGTCCGGACGGCGCTCGCCCGTCTCTCAGCGAATGCCTTCGGCAGCCCGGCTGCAGGACTCCGGATGGTCGGGGTCACCGGAACGAACGGGAAGACCACCACCACGCAGCTTATCGGGTCCGTGCTGCAGGCGTCCGGAGAGCGGGTCGGGACCATCGGGACGATCGGTGTGCGGTACGGCGCGAGGACCGCCCCGTCGCTGCATACGACCCCGGACCCTGTCGAGGTGCAGCGGCTTCTCGCAGCGATGAAGGACGAGCGTGTGACCGCCGTAGCGATGGAGGTCTCATCGCACGCGCTGGATCAGCGCAGGGTCGAAGGGATACCGTTCGCCTGCGCCGTGTTCACGAACCTGACGCAGGACCACCTCGACTATCATGGAACGATGGGGGCGTACGTCGATGCGAAGAAGGTTCTTTTCGACCAGTTGCCCGCATCGTCGGTCGCGGTCGTGAATGCGGACGACCCCTGGACGAAACGTATCGTGCAGGACACGAAGGCGCACATCCTGCCGTACGGTTCGGGACCGTCCGCAGCGGTGAGGTTGGTGAACGCAGAGATGTCCGTTGACGGTTCGCGCCTCGATGTGGAGTACGAAGAGAACCGGGTGTCAATTTCGACGCCCCTGATCGGCCGGTTCAATGTTTCGAACGTCCTTGCGGCCGTGGCGGCGGGGCTTGCGCTCGGCATCCGGATCCCGGCCATAGAGCTGGGGATTGCATCGCTGACGAACGTGAAGGGACGGTTCGAGCGCGTGCGGTCGACGAAAGGCTGGACCGCTATCATTGATTATGCGCACACGCCTGATGCGCTCGAGAAATGCCTCCAGGCGATCCATGCGGTCATGGGCGGGGCGGGCCGTATCATCACGGTCTTCGGTGCGGGAGGGGACAGGGACAAAGGAAAGCGGCCGCTGATGGGTGAGATAGCAGCCCGGCTCAGCGATGAGGTGATCGTCACATCCGACAATCCTCGCTCGGAGGATCCGGAGATGATCATTGACGATATCATGAGCAGTATGCAGACATCGGACCATGTGGTGCGCGAGCCCGACCGGCGGGCAGCCATCGCGAGAGCGGCGGCCATGGCGCGGCAGGATGACATCATCCTGATCGCCGGAAAAGGACATGAAGAGGTGCAGGTGATCGGCACACAGAAACATCATTTCAGCGACGGAGAGGAGATCGGCAGGTTCGCATGAAGCTGGCGCTCGACACGCTCCGTGCAGTCCCGTACCTGGACGCCATCGGTTTTGACAGGGCGCGCTCAAAGCATCTCACGGGCGTCTCGACCGACACGCGCTCACTGGCGAAAGGGAATCTCTTCGCTGCCCTCCGCGGCGATCGGTTCAATGGGCATGATTTTCTGTCCGTGGCACTCGACAGGGGGGCCGAGGCGTTGCTGGTCGATGCGGCATGGGCGAAGGTCAACGGGCCGATGGTCTCCAGCATGCATGTGCCCGTCGTCATCGTCGAGGACACGACAAGGGCGCTTGGTGACCTTGCGCGCGCCCATCGGCGGACCTGGAACGGAAAAGTACTGGCCATCGGCGGCAGCAACGGCAAGACCTCGACGAAGGACATGGTCCGTGCTGTCCTCGGCATGAAATACCATGTGCTTGCCACCGAAGGGAATCTGAACAATCACATCGGCGTACCATTGACGCTCCTGCGGCTTTCCTCGCGGGACGAGGTGGCGGTCATCGAGTTCGGGACGAACCATCCCGGGGAGATGGCCTATCTCTGCAGCGTCTGCGAGCCGACACATGGGCTCATTACCAACATCGGCCAGGAGCATCTGGAGTTCTTCGGCGATGTGAAGGGGGTCGCGGAGGAAGAGGGGACGCTGTTCGCATGGCTGGCAGAGCATGGAGGTAGCGGCATCGTCAATCAGGACGATGCAGAAGTCTCGCGAAAGGGACGCGCGTTGTCGAAACGCATGACGTACGGTTTCCGTGCGCGGGCTGTCGATCTCCGCGGAGCACGTCTGACGACGGATGAGTACGGGAATGCCTCGTTCGAGGTCCAGCGGGCAGGCAAGCGCCCGGTGGACATTTCGCTCAGCACGCCGGGTGTGCAGGCGGCCCAGAACGCCCTCGCTGCGTTCACGGCGGGGGAGATGTTCACAGTCCCCTCGGCGGACCGGGCAGAGGCGCTCCGGGTATTCACAGCGACCTCGAAGCGGATGCAGGCGATGGACATCAAAGGCGTCCGGATCCTGAACGACACATACAACGCCAATCCCGATTCCGTGCGCGCAGCGCTCGAAACGCTCGCAGCGGTTGAGACGAAAGGCAAACGCTTTGCCGTGCTTGGCGACATGATGGAGCTGGGCCCCGCTGCGGAAGCAGTCCATGCAGAGGTCGGGTCATGGCTCCGGAAGTATCAGGTGGACTACCTTCTCGCATATGGTCCGTTGTCGAAACATATGTACATCCGCTCAACCGCAAAGCACTCGTACCACTACGAGCAGAAGAACATGCTCGCAGAGTATCTCCTCGAGCTCATCGGAACCGGGGATGTGGTCCTCATCAAGGGATCACGAAGCATGGCCATGGAGGATATCGTGACGTTCCTCTCGAATGCAATGACGCGGGCGGCCTGAGATGCTCTACTTCCTCCTGGAATGGATCAATCAGACATTCGACCCGCCCGGATTCGGCGTGTTCCGGTATATCACCGTCCGCGGCGGTGCTGCGGCCATCACCGCTCTGCTCATCGCGTTCTGGGCGGGGCCGAAGATCATACGTTTTCTGAAAGAGAAACAGATCGGCGAGGCGGCGAAGGTCGAGGCACCCAAGACCCATCTGACGAAAGCTGGCACGCCCACGATGGGAGGATTGATCGTGCTGCTGTCAGTCATCGTCCCGTCATTGTTGTGGAACGACATCACCAATCCGTATGTGATCCTGACGCTCGTGGTGACCGTGTCGCTCGGTGCGGTCGGATTCCTCGACGATTTCCTGAAGGTCGTGAAGAAGAAACCGAAGGGGCTGATCGGCCGCTACAAGATCGTCGGGCAGGTACTCATCGGAACGCTCATCGGCGGGACGATGTACTTCGCCCCCGAGTGGTTCGGGGCGGAGATCGTTCCGATCAAATCGAGCACGACAGTGCCGATGATCAAGAATCTCGAGTTCGATTTCGGCCTCCTGTACATCCCGATGGTCATCTTTGTCATCACCGCGACCTCGAATGCTGTGAACCTGACCGACGGATTGGACGGGCTGGCGATCGGCACGGTCGGCATCGTCAGCATCACACTGGCTGTCATCGCCTACATCACGGGGAACATCGAACTGAGCAGCTACCTGACGATCCCGTACCAGCGCGGGTCGGGGGAGCTGGCAATCTTCTGCGTTGCCATGGCGGGGGCGGCCCTCGGTTTCCTCTGGTTCAATTCGTACCCGGCACAGGTGTTCATGGGCGATACGGGGTCATTGGCGCTGGGGGGGATCATCGGGGCGATGTGCGTGCTGCTCAAGAAGGAACTCCTGCTGCCGACGCTTGGTGGGGTGTTCCTTATCGAAACGCTCTCGGTCATCATCCAGAAAACGTACTTCAAGTACACAAAGAGGAAATACGGCGAGGGACGGCGGGTCTTCAAAATGGCGCCGTTGCACCATCATTTTGAGCTGCTCGGATGGCCGGAACCGAAGATCGTGACGAGATTCTACATCGTCGCCATTCTGCTGATGATCATCAGTCTGGCGACGTTCAAGGTCAGATGAAACAGAGCAGTAGACAGTAGGCAGTAGGCAGGAAACCGCAGGCAAAGGACAGCGTACGAAAAAGCAGAGTGTATTCAGGACGATCGAGACGGCTGATTCGGACATGCTGACATTTCCGTTGACACAGGTCGAAGGTTTGTCGGTCACCGTTCTGGGGATGGCGCGCAGCGGTGTCGCTGTCGCACGTCTGCTTTCGTCGAAGCGTGCGAACGTTTTTGTCAGCGATCAGGCATCTGCGGATGCACTCGCGGCCTCTGTCGCCGAGCTGTCGAAGCATGGAATACCGTATGAAACGGACAGGCATTCGGACCGCGTCCATGCCTGCGACCTGATGGTGGTGAGCCCCGGCGTTCCTTCCGATGCTCCCGTCGTACAAGAGGCCATCCGCCGCGAGATCGATGTTGTGAGCGAGCTTGAGTGTGCCAGCTGGTTCTGTTCGGGTCCGATTGCCGCCATCACTGGGAGCAACGGCAAGACCACGACAACGACGCTTCTCGGACGGATGCTCGGCGATGCGCGCGCGCGCCACACCGTCGGAGGGAACATCGGCACAGCCTTCTCATCCATTCTGCCTGAGAAGGACCCTGACATGGTGACCGTGCTTGAGGTGAGCTCGTTCCAGCTCGACCACATCCGGTCGTTCCGGCCGGTCGTATCGGCCATCCTGAACATCACGCCGGACCATATGGACCGGTATGAGACCTCGATGGAACTGTACGCAGCATCGAAGGCCCGGATCACAATGAACCAGCGGGCGGACGACCTGTTCGTCTACAACGCGGATGATACGCAGGTTGTCCGGATCGCCTCGCGCGTGAAGAGCCGGATGCTGCCCTTCAGTGTGGAGCGCCGCCTGACAGAGGGTGCCTGGGCCGAAGATGGATCGATCGTGTCGACGGGTTCCGGCAGGAAAGAGACGATCATCCGCATCGGCGAGATGTCGCTTCGGGGCGGGCACAATGTGGCGAACGCGATGGCGGCCCTGCTCATGGCCCAGCATCTGGGCGTCAGTGTCGCTTCCATCCGGGCGACCCTCAGGAATTTCAAGGGCGTCGAGCACCGTCTTGAGTTCGTTCGCGATGTGCGCGGCATCCAGTACATCAACGATTCGAAGGCGACGAACGTCGATTCCGTCGCCGTCGCACTGAAGTCCTTCATCCAGCCGGTGGTGCTCATTCTGGGGGGGCGTGACAAGGGAAATGATTACAGCACCATCGCAGACCTCGTCAGGAAGCATGTGCGGTCGATCGTTGCGATCGGAGAGTCCGCCGACAAGGTCCGCGAGGCGTTCTCGTCCATCGTGCATGTCGAACAGGCAGTGACGATGGAAGGCGCGGTGAGCGCAGCAACGGCGCTCGCGACGGCTGGCGACGTGGTGCTGCTCTCTCCGGCATGTGCGTCCTTCGACTGGTTCAGGAACTACGAACATCGGGGCGAGGTCTTCAAAGAGGCGGTCAGGGGACTATGAACAAGGCACGCAGGAACCATATCGACCTTCCGCTGCTGTCGGCCGTGCTGCTGCTGATGGTGCTGAGTCTTGGCGTCGTCTATAGCGCCTCTGCGACATTTGCGCTGGAAAAAACGGGTGAGGCGGAGTTCCTGCTGAACCGGCATCTGCTGAAGGTCCTGCTGGGCATCGGCGTATTGTTCGTCGCGATGTTCGTTCCCTATACATCGTATCCAAAAGTGACGAAGTGGGTGCTCATCGGTGCGATCGGACTATTGCTGGCGACCCTGATCCTCGGCGGCGAAACCAAAGGCGTGACCCGCTGGCTTCGCATCGGCGGGGTGGGCATCCAGCCCTCTGAGTTCGCAAAGTTCGCGCTTCTCTTCCATTTGAGCGCACTGGCGGCGGCGAAGGGTGAAGCCATCAAGGACTTCAAGCGCGGATTCATGCCGATGATGATCTGGATCGGCCTGGTCGTATTGCTTGTCCTCGTCCAGCCCAACTTCAGCGGCGGGGCGATGATCGCCGCACTTGGACTGATGCTGCTGTTCGTCATGCGGGCCCGGTTCATACATATCGCCGGCGTCGTGGCGCTCGGCATACCTGCGATCGTGCTCTATGCGGTCAGCGCGGAGTATCGCATGCAGCGGCTGCTCGCCTTCTTCGGCGGCGGGACGTCGCAGGACAACTACCAATTGACACAAGGGATCATCGGTTTCGGGAACGGAGGCATCTTCGGCGTCGGACCCGGCGAGAGCCGTCAGCGGGACTTCTTCCTGCCGGAGTCCTATGGAGACTTCGTCTTCTCCATCGTCGGCGAGGAGTACGGATTGATCGGCACCCTCTTCTTCCTGTTCCTGTTCCTGCTGATCATGTCGAGGGGCTTCCGCATCGCGCGGGCGGCGAACACGCCGTTCGGAAAATATCTGGCGGTCGCGATCACGAGCACTATCACATTCTTTGCCCTCGTGAATGCGGGTGTGACGCTGGGGATACTCCCCACAACGGGCCAGCCGATGCCGTTCGTAAGCTACGGGGGATCGGCGCTGATCTTCTCGGCGTACGCCGTCGGTGTCCTGCTCAATATATCGGCGTACACCGACATGCACCCCCGGGCGCTCACGACGAACGAGTCGGAACATTCGCCGGATGTCACGATCCTCGTTCCATCCTGACGCATGGAACGCCCTGTACGCATTGCGATAGCGGGAGGGGGAACCGGTGGACATGTCTTTCCGGCGATCAGCATCGCCGAGGCGATACGGTCGGTGAGGAAGGACGCAGAGTTTCTGTTCTTTGGCACAGCCGGGAGGATCGAGGAGCGGGTGGTGCCTGCGAAGGGATATCCGTTCCGCACGATCTGGATCAGCGGATTCCATCGGTCGCTCCGGCCGGGGAATCTTCTCTTCCCGTTGAAGCTTGTCGTGTCGCTCGCGCAGTCGTGGAAGGCGCTCCGGTCGTTCCGGCCGGATGTTGTGGTGGGAACGGGCGGCTATGTGTGCGGACCCGTCCTGTATATGGCGTCCCGTATGGGCATTCCGACTGTCGTGCACGAGTCGAACAGCTATCCGGGCGTCACGACTCGGCTTCTTGCAGGTCGCGTGGACCTTGTGCTTGCGGGATTCGGGGAGACGGCACGATGGCTTCCTCAGGGGGTGTCGATGGAGGTCGTCGGTACACCGGTCCGGGCATTCCACAACGTGCCGGACAAAGGTACGGCGCGGGCACATCTTGGATTCCGTTCAGATGCACCACTGGTGGTGGTGACCGGCGGCAGTCAGGGAGCAGCGTCGATAAACAGGGCGATCGATCAGGGCCTTTCGGCCCTTGTAGAAGCCGGCCTGCAGCTTTTGTGGCAGACTGGTCGCGGACAGGAGGCGCAGTGCCGGCTGAAGCATGCCGGTGTACCGGGGCTGCAGATCACAGGATTCATCGATGATGTGGCGACAGCATTTGCTGCAGCCGATATCGTGGTCAGCAGGTCGGGCGCTTCGACACTCGCAGAACTGGCAGCGCTTGGGGCGGCCGCGGTCCTCGTTCCGTACCCCTGGGCCGCCGGTGATCATCAGATGAAGAACGCGAGAGCAATGGAGGCGGCGGGAGCGGCAGTGGTCATTGCCGACACTGAGGCTGAGACGAGATTGATAACGGAGATCATCCGGTTGCGTTCGGACGAGACAGTGCGGACCAGAATGTCAGCTGCGATGCGGCAGGTATCGAAGCCGGATGCAGCGGCTGTGATCGCCGGGCGCGTCCTTTCATTGAGCGAACGAACATGAAGGTCTTTGTCTATAAACTCGATTTCTCGTATCAGCAGACCCTGCTGTACCTGCTGACACTGGTGCTCTACGCCGGCATCCGCGGAAGTTTCATCGAAGGCCAGTTCAGCTTCGTGTTCCACGATCCGCTGGTGTATATCATCACCTTCTTCTTTCTGCTGGCGCTCGGAACGCTGCTGCTGAACGTCTGGCGGAACAGGCGTCTGATCATCGAGGACGACCGGCTCATCTTCCAGTCCCGTCACCGGGAACGGGTCATCCCGATCGGGGAGATCGAGTGGATACACATCGGCCGCGAGCGCACGGTGCAGACAGCGGGACGGTTCCAGCTGATCCTGCTCAAAACGAAGAAGCGCCGGTTGGCGTACCGGATCCGTGTCGGCCGGTATCAGCACGAGAAAGATCTGGTCGCTGCAATGGAGGAATTCGCGGAGCATATACCCAAGGGTCGGCCAAAACGGTTCTCGCTGAGAAAGAAACGACAGTAATGTTCTCGTCCATCAAAAAGATCCACTTCATCGGTATCGGCGGCATCGGCATGAGCGGCATCGCGGAGATCCTGCTCGACCAGGGGTTTGCGGTCTCCGGGTCGGACAAGGCGCTCACCGAGGTCACGGAGCGGCTGCAGAAGCTCGGCGCGACCGTCTTCGAGGGGCACCAGGCTTCGAACATCGCCGATGACGTGGACACGATCGTGTATTCTTCCGCCGTCCATCCGGACAATCCGGAGGTCAAGGAGGCCCAGCGCCGGTCGATCCCGGTGGTCCGAAGGGCGGAAATGCTGGCGGAGGTCATGCGCCTGAAGTATGGCATCGGCATCGCCGGCACCCACGGGAAGACCTCGACGACGTCGATGATCAGCCTGGTCCTGATGGAAGGCGACCTCGACCCGACCGTCATTGTGGGCGGAAAGCTGAGCGGGCTCGGGGGGACGAACGCCCGGTTGGGCAAAGGGGATTTCATCGTCGTCGAGGCGGACGAGTACGACAGATCGTTCCTGTCGATCACTCCGACCATCGCAGTCCTGACGACGCTGGACACCGACCACCTGGACTGTTACCGCGACCTCGAGGACATCAAGGGAGCGTTCATCCAGTTCGCGAACAAGGTTCCGTTCTACGGGTTTATCGTGCTGTGCCTGGATGAGCCGGACCTGCTGGACATCATGCCGCAGATGAGCCGGAAGAAGATCATCACCTACGGCATCAATCCGCAGGCTGACGTTCAGGCGGTGGACATCCGGCACAAGGACAACACATCGACGTTCATGGTCATGCGCGGCCCGAGCGAGCTGGGTGAGGTCACGATCCAGGTCCCAGGAAAGCACAACGTTCAGAATGCGCTCGCGGCCATCACCACCGGTTTAGAGGTGAACATTCCGTTCGGGAAGATCAAGAGCGGCATCGAGAAGTTCACCGGCGTGTATCGCCGATGGGAGAAGAAGGGGGAGTCGAAGGGGATCACCGTGTACGACGATTACGCGCACCATCCGACAGAATGCCGGGCGACCCTTTCGGGTGTCAAGGCAGGATGGCGCCGTCGCGTCGTGTGCGTGTTCCAGCCGCACCTGTATTCCCGCACGCGCGATTTCTACGATGAGTTCGGAAAATCGTTCCTGCTGTCGGACGTGCTCGTTGTGACGGACGTGTATCCGGCGCGCGAAGAGCCGATCCAGGGAGTGACGGGTGAGCTGATCTCGAACGCTGCAAAGCGGTTCGGGCACAAGGAAGTGCACTACGTTGCGGACAAGAAGGACGTCCCGGCATTCCTGGCGAAGACCACAAAACCGGGAGATATCGTCATCACGATGGGGGCAGGGGACATCTGGAAGTACGGGGAGGAGTTCGTGAAGCTCCTGGCCGGGGGTTGATGAGATGGTCTCGCTCGAGGACCTTCGGAACAGCGTCCGGGGCCGGATCGCGCTGAACGAGCCGCTGGCGCAGCATACATGGATCAGGATCGGCGGCCCGGCAGACTACTACGTCGAGCCGGCCACCGTCGAGGACCTGATCGCTGTCATGAAGGTCGTCCACGAGAAGAAGCTTCCGTTCATCATGATAGGACGGGGGAGCAATATGCTGGTGAGCGACGAAGGATATCGCGGGGTGGTCATCAGCCTCGAGACTGGTATGACCGGTGTCGGGTTCGACGGAGGGCTTGTCAGGGCCGAAGCGGGTGTCCGCACAACGAAGTTCGTGGACTTCTGTGTGCAGCATTCGCTGGCCGGGGTGGAGATGCTCGCAGGGATCCCCGGAACGGTGGGCGGAGCGGTGGTGATGAATGCAGGGGCGCACGGCGGAGAGACGGCCGACCATCTCGTCGATGTAGATGTGCTGCGGAAGGGGGCGGTCGTCAGGCTTCCGAAAGAAGAATGCGGGTTCGCGTACAGGCGGTCAGCGATCGACGGCGATATGATCGTCAGTGCGCGGTTCCAGCTGGAAAAGGGTGACCGGGACGAGCTGGCGCGGCGCAGGAAAGATCTCATTCAGAAGCGGAACGTGAGCCAGCCGCTCGAGCTGCCGAACCTGGGGTCAATGTTCAAGAATCCCACAGGGGACCACGCGGCGCGCCTCATCGAGGCTGCGGGGCTCAAGGGAAAACGTATCGGGGATGCACAGGTGTCGGAGAAGCATGCGAATTTCATCGTCAATCACGGCGGGGCGAAAGCGGCAGACGTCATGATGCTGGTCGACCTCATACAGCGGACCGTCTATCAGCACAGCGGTCTCCGGCTCGAACTGGAGGTGCAGCTGGTGGGATTCGAGCAGCAGGAGAAAATGGCATGACTGACGAACGCCGGATGCGTCTGCGGATCATGCTGCTCCTGGCCGTGATCACCATCATCGCCATCGGGGGCAATCTGTGGAAATCCAGCCTCCGGGTGAAATCGATCGATGTGGAGGGAGTGCAGAATGTCCCCCGGAATGTGGTGGTCCAGCTGACGGGGGTACAACCAGGCGAATCGATGTACGAGCTCGACCTGACGGCGATACAGCGGAATGTGCTCAGCCACTATTTCGTGAAGCGGGCGGTGGTAGAGAGGAGCCTGCCGGCCACCGTGCGGGTCATCGTCACCGAACGCACGCCGCTGGCGATCCTGCCGGGAGACCAGCTGCTCTACATTGACGAGGAAGGGATCATCCTCCCGCCGACGAGCGCCAAGGCGGTGTATGACCTGCCCGTTATCAGCGGTGTGCCCCGCCTGTCGGAGCTGAAACCAGGAGAGAAGGCGGAGGGGATCGACATCAATGAGGCTGTGCAGCTGTTGTGGACCGTCCGTCATGGGAACAGGGAGATCTTCCATCGCATCTCGGAAGTGCGGTTGCGAGGGGGCGGGGATATCGTCCTGTATTCAGCGGAATGGGGCGTGCCGATCATCTTCGGCCACGGGAACGTGCCCGACAAGGTCGCACGGCTCGAAGCGTTCTGGTCAGCCGAGGTCGGCCCGGTAGGTGCGAAGCACCTCGAGTACATCGACGTGCGGTATGAGGACCAGGTCGTGGCCCGGTGGAAAACGTCCGCCGGGGTCGCTTTGTAGTACGCTTTATTCAGAAGGAAGAACATGGATCAGCATATATCGGTCGGACTTGACATCGGAACGACCAAAGTGTGTGCCATTGTCGCCTCACCGGACGAGAACCATCCCGGGAAGCTCAAGATCCTCGGTATCGGGAAGAGCTCCTCGGAGGGACTCACGCGGGGAGTGGTGACGAACATCGAAAAGACGGTGCAATCGATCAAGACCGCAGTGGCAGACGCACAGGCGCAGTCGGGTGTGGAGATCAACGCCGTCACGGTCGGGATAGCGGGCGACCATATCCAGAGTTTTCAAAGCCGCGGCGTGGTCGCCATCAGCCGCGCGGACAACGAGATCACACAGGAGGACGTGAACCGGCTCATCGAGGACACGAAGCGCGTGGCGCTTCCCCTCGACCGGAAGATCATCCATGTCATTCCCCAGCAGTTCATCGTCGACGGACAGGACGGGATCTATGATCCGGTCGGGATGTCGGGCGTCCGTATGGAGGCCGTGGTGCACATCGTCACGGGCCTCGTGACGGCGGCGCAGAACATCTATAAATGCGTCCAGCGTGCCGGACTGCAGGTGAACGACATGGTTCTCGAGCCGCTGGCATCGAGCTTTGCCGTCCTGGAGGACGAGGAAAAGGAGGTAGGCGTTGCGCTCCTCGACATCGGCGGCGGAACGACGGACCTCGCGGTCTTCGAGGAGAAGACCATCCGGCACACGGCAGTCATCGGCATCGCCGGGAAGAAGGTCACGGACGATATTCGCAAAGGATTCGGTCTGCTGACGGACCAGGCAGAGAAGATCAAGATCGATCACGGGTTCGCCTACGAGCCCGCGGTCGTGGACAATCAGCCGATCATGCTTCCAGGCATCGGCGGTCGTCCGCCGATGGAGATCGACAAGACCCTGCTGTGCAAGGTCATTCAGCCGCGCATGGAGGAGATCCTGGAATTCGCAGCGCTGGAGATCAAGCGCTCCGGGTACTCGCGGCACCTCTCGGCAGGCATCGTTCTGACGGGCGGCGGGTGTCTCATCAAGGGAACGGCCGATCTGGCGAAGGAAGTGCTCGGCATGCCGGTGAAAATCGGCATTCCCGGCGGTTTCGGGGCCGGCCTGGTGCGGGAGATCGAGAATCCGATCTACGCGACCGGAGTCGGACTCGTGATGCACGAACTGAAGCACCGCGACACCTCGGTCATCACTACTGCCATAAAAGATGGCAGAGGAAAATCGATCTTCGAGAGAATGAAGCAGTGGTTTGATGAATTATAGATGAAAGTAAGAAGCAGAGAGACAGAGGATATACATCGGTGTCTTTCGTCTTCTCTCTCTCTCCTTGAATCCACTATAGATCAAGACATGTACATCCACCCACCCATCCCCTCATATTATTCAAGGAGGCCTCATCGTGCCCATTGAACTCGATACCCCCTCTTCCCGCGGAGCGAAGATCCGTGTTGTCGGTGTAGGCGGCGGCGGCGGAAACGCCGTCAACAGCATGATCGACAAAGGACTCGTCGGCGTCGACTTCGTCGCCATCAACACCGACCTGCAGGCGCTCGAGCGGAACAAAGCGAACCATAAGATCCAGATCGGCAAGAACCTCACCCGAGGCCTGGGTGCGGGGGCCGATCCGGAGATCGGCTATCGTGCGGTCGAGGAGGACCGCGACGAGATCGCCCAGTCGCTGGCCGGTTGCGACATGGTCTTCATCACGGCCGGCATGGGCGGCGGCACCGGCACCGGTGGTGCTCCGGTCGTTGCGAGCATCGCAAAATCCCTCGGTGCTCTCGTCGTCGGCATTGTCACGAAGCCGTTCAACAGCGAAGGCAAGAAACGGCATTTTCAGGCCGAGACAGGTCTCGAAGAGCTGAAGAAGCACGTCGATACGATGATCGTCATACCCAACCAGAAACTTCTGGAGGTCATCGACCGCAAGACGACCGTCAGCCAGGCGTTCGAAGTGTGCAACGATGTCCTGCACAAGGCGACACGCGGTATCTCGGAGGTCATCACCGTTTCCGGCCTCATCAACGTCGATTTCGCCGATGTCCGCCGCGTCATGCGGGAGATGGGCGATGCGCTGATGGGAACGGGCGTTGCACGCGGCGACAACCGCGCCATCGAGGCGGCCAACGGCGCCATCTCGAGCCCGCTGCTGGAGGGTGTCTCCATTGCCGGTGCGCAGGGCATCCTGATCAACATCACGGGCGGCAACAACCTCTCGATGATGGAGGTCGAGGAAGCCATGAACGTCATCCATCAGGCAGCAGGGGACGACGCCGAGATCATCTTCGGCACCGTTATCGACGAGGCCATCGAGGACGAGATGCACGTTACCGTTGTGGCGACAGGTTTCAACAAGAAGCAGGTGGCAACGAAGGCGCCGGCGCGCCCGTCTGCGAACCTCGTCAACCGCGTTCCGAGCGGACCGACGGCCCTGCAGAGCTACGACGAGCCGACGTTCATGCGGCGCGGCATGGATGTGCCCACGAATCCGTTCCGGGAAACAGGCAAGGAGAAGATCGACAAGAGCGATACGGAGAAGCCTGCTTTTCTCAGGAAGATCATGGATTAGTAAGAGGCGAGTAGCAAGAAGCAAGAAGTACTCGGTACATGCAGGTTGAGGTCATGGTTGCAGGCCCATAGGGGAATGGGCCGGGTGGGCCATGATCTCGGCACGATGAGAAGCCCCGGTCTGCGGGTATCAGGCCGGGGCTTTGTTGTGGAGGCACCAATTGTACATGAGGTGCGACAGATGCGATCCCTGCAGGGTCGGTCACAATGACACCTCTGGTGATGATCCACTGGAGTGTCATATGTTGGAACTACCGACCCCCGAAGGGGGTCGAACATTTCTTGCCCGATCATCGGAAAGGATCAATGAACCCCGGAGGGGTTCCATATCATTCCTCCGGGTCGTTCACAACGTATTTCGGATCAAATTTGATCTCATGCTCTCGGAGGAACATTTCAAATTCTTCCCTAAATGTTGCCTTTCGGTGGTGTGCTTGCTGGTTCATGATGTACCACACCACGCGGTCGACATCCGACTGCGCATAACTGAATGCCCCGAATCCCTCCTGCCACGCAAAACGGCCGAAAGTGAGTCCAGGAGCGTTCACGAAGTTTGTTGAGTCCTTCTTGATGTCGCGCACGAGGTTCGAAAGCGCTTCATGCGGTCTCATACCGATGAAGATGTGCGCATGATCGGGCATGCAGCAGATACGGATCAGCTTGTGTCCTTTGGTTTGAACAATTCCGGAGATGTATCGCTCCAGGTCGTCCTTCCAATGTGGAGCGATAAGGCGGGCTCGATATTTCACGGCGAAGACGATTTGAACGAAAAGCTGTGTGTAGGTGTTCGGCATTATTCCCCCTCAGGAATGGTTGTCGGAATGTAATCATTGCTGGGGGAATGTTGGGGTGGTGCTATATTGAACCCCTACGGGGTTCTGATTGATTTTTCTATGGTAGGTTTAGAAATGTGCGACCCCTACGGGGTCGGTGTCCGATGGTAGATCCAATGCTGGGCAGGTATGACAGATGCAACC
>CAZHOJ010000008.1:0-125578 GCA_964534125.1 uncultured Ignavibacteriaceae bacterium | reverse complement strand
GTCCGATGGTAGATCCAATGCTGGGCAGGTATGACAGATGCAACCCCTGCGGGGTCGGTGTCCGATGGTAGATCCAATGCTGGGCAGGTATGACAGATGCAACCCCTGCGGGGTTGGTGTCCGATGGCTGATCCAATGATGGGCACGTGTGACAGATGCGACCCCTGCGGGGTTGGTGTCCGATGGCTGATCCAATGATGGGCACGTGTGACAGATGCGACCCCTGCGGGGTCGGTAACCGAAGGAACAGCTGAGATCATCTAGCGGATCAGCCTTCTCTGCGGCATAATGTGTACCTTGCCATAGTCCATCCATGCTCAGCACTTTGGGATCCATCATGCGAATCCTTTATACGATTTTGATCGCAGCACTCGCCATCCCCTTCAGCGCTACAGCTCAGGATCCGCCCCCGCAGCGGGCGCAGTTCCCCTCCCCGATGGTCGAGAACACGCGCCGGCACGACAGGATACCGCAGGCCGAATATCCCGGCGTGCACCTCATTCTCGAAGATGTCCTTCCGAAGCCGGTCGATATCTACATCGCCCGGCGGTCTCTCGATGTCGGTTCCCTGGACCTGGTCTTCTATTTCCATGGTGCCCCCTTCATCACACACCACGCAGCAGAATCTTCCGGCGTAGATTTTGTCGGTGTGACGGTACAACTGGGGGGCGGGTCAAGCGCGTACAACGCGTCGTTCGTCGATTCCACGGCATTCCTGGACCTCGTTGAGGCGATCCGGAAAGAACTGGAAGATGAGGGGATCAAAAGGAACTTCGGCCGTACTATCCTTGCAGGCTTCAGCGCTGGCTACGGTGCGGTTCGCCGGATCCTCTCCTGGCCGCACAATCGGGAAATGGTGGATGCAGCCCTATTGCTGGATGGGATACATGCGAGTTATGTTCCTGACCGGACGGTCCTTGCCGAGGGCGGAAGCATTGAGACCGGGCATCTGGAGATATTCCTCTCATTCGCACAGGAGGCCGCTGAGGGGAGGACAGGCAAGAGATTCGTGATCACTCACTCGGAAGTGTTCCCGGGTACGTTCGTCAGCACGACGGAGGCGACCGACTGGATCATCGAACAGATGGGACTCAAACGCACACCGGTCCTCTCCTGGGGACCTCTTGGTATGCAGCAGGTGAGCGACATGCGTGCAGGCTACTTCAGCATCCTTGGCTTTGCCGGCAACAGTGGCGTCGACCACGGAGACCATCTGCACGCATTCGGGGATTTTCTACGGCTCGTCGCATGGGGGGACCGGCCGGAACATTGAGGAAGAACAGCAGACAGTATGCAGTAGGCAGTCGGCAGACAGAGGCGGAGTGGCAG
This sequence comes from uncultured Ignavibacteriaceae bacterium, assembly GCA_964534125.1. Taxonomy (GTDB): domain Bacteria; phylum Bacteroidota; class Ignavibacteria; order UBA10030; family UBA10030; genus 2-02-FULL-55-14. The sequence goes on along the minus strand of CAZHOJ010000008.1, from coordinate 124,249 downwards.
GAGAAAGAGTCTGACGACTGATATCTGTCGACTGTCGACTCGATGCCCGTTCGTCATCATTTTCTCCTCTCTTTTCCCTATCTTCTCCTCCACTATGGGATCAAAAAGCAGAACACCGGATTTCTCACGCCACACCTCGGTCTTTGTCACCGGCGGCACGGGCTTTGTGGGCACGAAGCTCGTCAACGCCCTCGTTGCCAAGGGTCACACCGTCCACGTCCTTACGCGTCCCACGTCCAACCGGGAGGGCCTTGGCCACGAACGCATCCGGTTCGTGGAGGGGAACCTGATGGACACCGGATCCCTCCGGAAAGCGATGGAGGGATGTACGCAGGTCTATCATCTCGCCGCTTATGCCAAGAACTGGTCAAGGGACCCGAAGGACTTCTACCGTCATAACATCGACGGCATGACCAACGTGTTCGACGCAGCTGAGGAAGCGGGGGTCGAACGGATCGTCTTCACGTCGACCATCGTCACCTTCGGTCCGTCACGCCCCGGTGAGGTGCGGGATGAATCGATGCCCCGCATCACACAGAAGTACTTCACGGAGTACGAGGAAAGCAAAGCGATCGCTGAGCAGAAGGCCCTCGAGCGGGCCGCCAACGGACTTCCGGTGGTGATCGTCAATCCGGCCCGTGTCTACGGCCCCGGAAAACTCACCGAAGGTAACTCGGTAAGCCTGATGATCGACATGTACGACCGGGGAAAAGTGCCTGTCCTGCTGAACAACGGCATCAACATCGGCAACTATGTGCTTGTGGACGACCTCGTGAGAGGCCTTATCCTCGCGATGGAGAAAGGGCAGATCGGAGAGCGCTACATCCTGGGGGGCGACAATGCGTCGCTGAAGGAATTTCACCGGATGGTCGACGAGGTCAGCGGAAAGTCACACATCCAGTTCTCTCTCCCGGCAGGTCTTGCGCTGTTCTACAGTCATCTCGAGAAGAAGAAGGGGGAATGGCTCGGCCTGTACCCGCAGATCACGCCCGGGTGGGTCGAGACCTTTTTACAGGATTGGGCTTACACCTGCAGCAAGGCGGAGCGAGAACTGGGGTATACGTACACTCCGCTGAAGGAAGGGATCCGCATGACCTATGTCTGGATCCTTGAACAGCGCGGGTCCAAAGGATGATCGGACAGTTCGATACTTCGATATCCCCGAAAGGGCTCCTCTCCGGCGATCATCGCAAGCCGACGATCATCCTCATCCTCGCATCTCTTATCATCACGACGTGGAAGTACTACGGATCGCAGTCCTTCTACCTCTCCGACCTTCAGCAGTATGTTGTCATCGCCGGCGACCCGGGCCTCACCTCCGAGATCTATGTTTTCGGCGCCGCATTCCTCCTGATGGGGCTTCTTCCCGTCGCGGTCATCCGGCTGGTGTTCCGGGAGTCTCTAAGGGACTACGGCTTCCAGCTGGGCGACTGGCGGTTCGGTTGGAAGGCTTTCGCCGTCATGGCGCCGGTGATGGTGCTCTCCACGATCCCATCCGCGTCCATGCCTGACTTCATGCAGGAGTATCCGATCTACAAGGGCGCGGGAGAGTCGGGGGCAGCATTCGCAAGCCACGCGGTCCGGTACCTGTTCTTCTACATCGGTTGGGAGACGCTCTTCCGGGGGTTCATGCAATTCGGGCTCAGGTCGCTTGGGGACTGGAATGCTATCCTGATCCAGACGGCCATCTCATGCATCGCGCATATCGGAAAGCCATCGGGGGAGATCTACAGCTCCATCATCGGAGCGCTCGTATGGGGCATCGTGGTCTTCCGCAGCCGGTCGTTGCTGTACGTCCTGCTTGTGCACTGGCTGCTGGGGGTGTCGCTGGACTGGTTCATTCTGTATTGAACGCGTAGGCAGTATGCAGGAACAGGCAGACGTGTCGTCAGGAAGAGAACTATGCAAAGAGAGCCCTATGCCTGAAGAATTGCCTGTGTCGTCCTGCGTACTGCATACTCATCATACGCCTCGTATCAGATCTACCTATGACCTCATCTGAACTCAGCCTCGGCCCGGTCCATCTCCGCGCAACGGACGGACTCATCCTTGTCACGCTGGCCTTCTTCAGCCTGCTCGCCATCGTGTTCGCTTCCGTCGTCGAGATGTGGTGGTGGCTTGTCGCCAAGAACCTCCTCGTCGGCGTCGCCTACGTGCTGTTCATCCACTACGGGAAGCGGGTAGAGCACAGATTCTGGCGCTTCTTCCTCCGCGTCGCCCCCATAACACTCGCATATGCCTATCTTTTCGGCGCTGTGGACAAGCTGCAGCTGATCCTCCACGGCGAATGGCTGGACGCGTACGTGCTCGACATGGAACAGTACATCTTCGGCCTGCAGCCGACCCTCTGGCTCCAGCACTTCATGTCGAAGCCGTTGACCGAATGGATGATGTTCTCCTACGTCATCTACGTTCCGATGTATCCGGTCCTGTGCGGCATCATCTACTTCCTCCGCGGCGAACTTGCGATGGAGGATTACTTCTTCACGCTCGGATTCACGAACATCCTGTGCGACATCGGGTTCATCCTGTTCCCGGTGGCGGGACCCATCCCGCATATCGGCGACCTGTATTCGGTGCCGATCGAGGGTTATGTCTGGACGTACCTGGGCGAGCTGATGCGCTCGGAGCTTCACTACATCGGCGGCACGATCCCCAGTCCGCATGCGGCCGCCGCGACGATCATGTGGATGATGGCCTGGCGGTACCACCGGCCGTCGTTCTGGATCCTCAGCCCGGTCATCATCTCGCTCTACATTTCCACATTCTATGGGCGCTACCACTACGCGACCGATGCCGTGGTGGGTGTTGCGGTCGCCTTCCTGGCTCTGTGGACGGCGCCGTATTTGATGCGGTTGTGGGACAGGGTAACTGTGCAAAGGTCTTCAATCGGAGCAGGCAGTAGGCAGGATCCGGCGGGCACTTCGGCAGGAGAACATCAGAGCTTCTGAACTAGCTCTTTCCCTGCCCCTCTCCTGACTGTACCTGCTTACTGCCTACTTCTCCCTGCCCCTCCCCTGCACATACCTGCATACTGCGTGCTTTCCTTAAAGGAGGTTCCCGTGCGCACTCTTTTCAAAGCTCTCACTATCGCTCTCCTCATCCTCTTTCCAGCGTGTCAGTTCACATCCAACGACTTCGACGTCCTCATCATCAACGGGCGCATCGTCGACGGGACCGGGAACTCCTGGTACAACGCCGATGTGGGCATCAAAGGGGATCGCATCGTCGCCATCGGCAAGCTCTCCGACCGCTCTGCCGATGAGGTCATCGATGCCTCCGGCAAGGTGGTGAGTCCCGGCTTCATTGACATGCTCGGCTGGTCGGGGATGAGCATCATGGTCGACGGCCGGGCGATGAGCAAGATCTCGCAGGGTATTACCACTGAGGTGATCGGCGAAGGGACGTCACCGGCGCCGGTGGCGGGACACGCTGTCGAGGCCAGGGATGCGTGGCACAAGCGCAACGGCGTCGAGGACACGTGGACAGACCTGGACGGCTACTTCCGGACGCTCGAAAAACGCGGCTCTGCGATCAATATAGCCTCGTTCATCGGCGCGACGCAGGTACGCATTGCTGTCCTGGGATACGAGGATAAGCAACCGTCGCCGGAGGAGCTCGAACAGATGAAAGCTCTCGTGCGGAAGGGAATGGAGCAGGGTGCGCTCGGTATCGGCACATCGCTCATCTATGCCCCTGCCGCCTACGCAACGACGGAAGAACTGACCGAGCTGACAAAGGTGGCCGCGGAGTACGGCGGGATGTACATCTCGCATATCCGGGATGAAGGGGACGAGAACCGACAGGTGGCGGCGCTGTATGAGGCGGCCGATATCGCAAAAGCGGCAGGATGTCCCGTCGAGGTATGGCACCTGAAGGTCGCCGGAAAGAACAACTGGGGGCGGATGGTGGACATCGTGTCGCTCATCCAGCAGTTCCGGGAAGAGGGGCTGGACATGACCGCCGATGTCTATCCGTACATCGCATCGTCGAACGCGCTGCATGCGTCGCTTCCCACATGGGCGCAGGATGGAGGACGGGATTCGCTTCTGTCGCGTCTGCAGGACGCGGAGCTCGTCGCGAAGATGGAGAAGGAGATGCGTGGGTTGTATGGTGGCACCGGCCTTCCGTTCGACGGCATCCTGATCGCCGAAGTGAACAACGATGACCTGAAGCAGTACGAGGGGCGGACGCTCATCGAGGTCGCGTCGGAGTGGAAGATGGGGCCGTATGAAACGTTCTTCGAGTTTGTCAGAAGGGATTCCGCACGAACAGGGCGCGTGACATTCTCCATGAGCGAACCGGACCTCCGCATGGCAATGGCCCAACCGTGGACGTCGTTCTGCACCGACGCAAGCCTGAAGGCATTGGATGGTCCGTTCTCCGACGGCAAGCCGCATCCCCGCGCCTATGGAAGCATGACACGAGTGCTGGGGAGGTACGTGCGTGAAGCGAAGATCCTCACACTGGAAGATGCGATCCGCAAGATGACATCGCAGCCGGCACAACGCGTCGGCCTGCGTGACAGAGGATTACTGAAGCCCGGCTTCTTCGCGGATGTCGTGGTGTTCGATCCGAAAACGGTCATCGACAAAGCGACCTTTGTTGACCCGCACCAGTACTCGGAAGGAATCGACCATGTGCTGGTGAACGGAAAGCTCGTCTGGAAAAAGGGCGAGTTTGCGGGGAATTTCCCCGGGAGGGGACTGAGGAGAGAGTAGAAAGAAGAAAGAAGAGAGAAGAGAGACAAAAGACAAAAGACAAAAGACAAAAGACAAAAGACAAAGGAGTGAAGGCCCCGGTCAGGATGATCTGATCGGGGTCTCTGTTTTCAGGGGATCAGAGCTTTTCCGTTGTGACGTCGAAGACGAGTTTCCAGACGGACGCATCCGTCAGCTTCCAAACACGAATGTAGTATCCCGATGCGGAGGGATTGTCGTATGTCCCGTATGCGTATGCAAGGTCCCCTGAATCGGATATCCCGGCCTTCTGGTGGCTTGCCGTTCCGTAGGGATGCTCCTGCAGGAAGGCCGTCGCTGCTGCGATTCCCTTAATGGGGAAGGTGCCGTTCCGGTGGAACCGTACCGAAGAGGCAAAGTGGCCGCTCGCGGACTGCAAATCGGAGCCGAGCGCAGCGTTCAAGGCGGCATCGGACTTCTGCACCTCCGCAAGGGTGCCGCCTGTGGTGCCGGAGCCATGTGTCATGGCAGGAACGAACTGCACACTGTCAATCGGGATGCCATGCTCGGGCGTCTCGATACCGACATCGATGAAGACCTTCCAGACCCCATTCGCTTGCCTCTTCCAGATCGAGAAGAACCACCCGCTATAGAGCGGTGCGGCAGAGGCAGGAACGGATTCAACCGCAGCAGGCCCCGTCGTATATCCGATGTCTCCCGACTGGGCTGCGTCACCCTCCTCCGGAGCCCACAGCAAGCGCGTCGTGAGCGGATACTGGGGCATAGGCCGTTTGCCGAGAACATCCCTGTAGAGTCCCACCTCGGGCTGGAACGTGATGGCGCTGTCGGCGAAGAACAAAAGAAAGCCATTCCGTATGCCGAGCTCTGCTGTAGCGGAGGCGAAGGCTCGCTCGGAGGCGACGAGGGAGGGGAGGGGGGATGAAGAGGATTGGGCGCGAACGAGAGTCGGTATAGCCGTCAGGATGAGGGGCAGAAGAAGAACAAACATGGCCCCGGAAGGATGGAAGTAGGAAGATGGCAGACGAAAGACGCGATGGTTCATCGGGAGAGAGTCCTTTGCAAGCCTACGAGCATGGAAATGATCTCTTTTATTTCCGCCTCAGCTTCAGCGGTGGAAAAGCTATCCAGCAACTGATTCGTTCGTGCAATATCCAAGCACCCGAGGCATTCGTAGCATGATCGAAGGGCGATCTGGAGAAATCGGGCAAACTCCTTCTGTGTGTGACTCCCGGCGCCCTCCGCAATATTGAGAACCACGGAGTACGAAGCCCTCCGGAACTGGCTGGTGAGCCCATACAACTCGTCGGAGGGAAATGAGGACGTAACCCTCCTTACAAGATGTGTCAGACCAAGGGCGCGGTGGTAGACTTTAAGCTTGCTAAAGTTGTGCATCGGTTCCCCCTTGACGCACAAAAATAGAAAGGCCGGACGCTGCAATGCATGTCCGGCCTGTGAAATCCTGACGCCTCAGTCTATCAGTCTTCTATCTTTCTACTTGTGTCCCCACCAGAATTGGGCTATCCGCGGGGTATCTTCCTTGCCTTCAACACCCTCATCCAATGCTGATACTGCTTCTTCACTTCCTGCGGCGATGTGCTGCCGGCGGATTGTTTTTGCTCGACGCTCTTGTGCGGGATGATGTAGTCGAAGATGTCTGCGTCGAACGTCTTCGAGAAGGTGTGAAGCGTCTCAAGGTCCAGGTTGCCGAAGTACATCCTGTGGCTGATGCAGTATGCGACCACTTTGCCGGTGACAGCGTGTGCCTCACGGAACGGCATACCCTTCCGTACGAGGTAATCGGCCATGTCGGTGGCGGTCAGGAAGTCCGTGCGGATCTCCTCCGCCATCCGGTCCTTGTGGAACGTCGTGTGCGCCAGCATCTGCCCCATCGTGTGGAGGCTCGCGCGGGTCGTCTGGTATGCCTCGAAGAACGGCACCTTGTCTTCCTGCAGGTCGCGGTTGTAGGCCAGCGGCAGTCCCTTCAATTGCGTCAGGAGGCTCATGAGAGAGCCGAACACGCGGCCTGTCTTGCCCCGCACGAGCTCTGCCATGTCAGGATTCTTCTTCTGCGGCATGATACTGCTGCCGGTGGTGTACGCATCGCTGATGGTCGCATAGCCGAACTCGCGGGATGTCCACAGTACCAGTTCTTCTGCCAGACGGCTCAGGTGCATCATTGTCAACGAGCACGCGCTCACGAACTCCACCAGGTAATCCCGGTCGCTCACCGCGTCGATGCTGTTCTCGACAATGCCGTCGAAGTGGAGCTTCTTCGCTGTGCGCATCCGGTCGATGGGGAATGTGGTGCCCGCGAATGCGGCGGCGCCAAGAGGCGACTTGTTCGCTCTCTTGCGACAATCCAGGAGGCGGTCATAGTCGCGGTCGAGCATAGAGATGTAGGCGAGCATATGGTGCGAGAGCATCACGGTCTGGGCACGCTGGAGATGTGTATACCCCGGCATGACCACGCCGAAATACTTGTCCACTTTGTAGAGCAGGACGCGCTGGAGGTTGGTGATGAGCTTTGCCAGCTCCCTCACGGCGAACCGCAGGAAGAGGCGCTCATCCAGGACCACCTGGTCGTTCCGGCTGCGGCCCGTATGCAGCTTTCCGCCGAGGGGGCCGATCTTTTGGGTGAGCCGGTCCTCGATGGCCATGTGAATGTCCTCGTAGATCCCGTCCGTGAGGTCGAATTTGCCGGTTTCGATCTCTTTCTGGATCTGCTTCAGAGCGGTATGTATCCGGCGCGCTTCCGTAGCGGTGAGGACCTTCGCGGCACGAAGGGTGTCGACATGAGCGATGCTGCCGGCGATATCCTCCTTATAAAGGAACCGGTCGATGTCGATAGAGGTGGAAAATTCGAGGGCTGAGGCCGCCAGAGGTTCGCTGAATCGGCCGCTCCAAAGCGCTTTGTGTGCCATAATGAAGAGAGAAATTGGTGATTGGGAAGAAGCAGTTGGAGAACAGAGAACCGTGAACGGTGAACCGTGAACAGTAAGCCGGAGGTTCAAGGGTACGGTCTGAGACCCCCAAAGATAGGGATATTTCTGCGCCGGCACTATTCCGTCGGCCGGGCTCCATACGCTGCGATGAAACTACCGACTCCGTCCGCCACACGGACCGCCACCTCGGTACGCTTTGCCGGGTCGAGCAGGAACATCTCGTCCAAAGGATTCGACATGAATGCGGTCTCAACAAGGACATTCGGGAGCTCCGTCGGGCCATTCAGGGAGAAATTGAACGATCCCACCACTCCGAACTCCTTCAGGCCGGTCTTCATCATCTCGGCGAATACCAGATCGGCGAGCGGCTTGAATCCCGGATACCGGTAGAACATCGCCGTGCCGGAGACCTCAAGCGGGTCGCTCGTCAGGCCGGTCGAATTGCAGTGAATGCTGACAAGAATGTCGGCACCCGAGGCGACGATCTTCTCCGCACGGTCTGTCATGCCGACATCCGCATCGGATGTTCGGGTGAGCATGGTCTGTCCGCCGCGCGCCTGGATGACAGAATCAAGCTGCTGGATGAGGGCGAGGTTGAGCGTCTTCTCTTCGATCCCGGTCGCCCCCAACGCTCCACGGCTTTCTCCCCCGTGGCCCGCGTCGAGAACGATGAGCATGCCTGCGAAGGGCATCGCAGAATCAGCCACCGTCGGAGGACGACGGGTGGTAACCTGGATCCCGGTCCCCTGATATCTCACAGCCGTCCCCCAATGCTGTCCATGCTTCAGCTCGATGATCAACCGGTAGTGGTCCGTCGCGATCTGCTTCCAGGCGACGTTCCTGATGCCCACAGCGGTGAGATGGTGCGTTATCCAGTTCGTGTTCGACGTCGCCCCGAAGATGTCCAGATGGACCCTCGTCGGGTCAGAGACCTGGTCGATCGTGTAGGGAAGACGTTCTGAGAGTCCGATGTAGACGATGTCGGTCGAGTCAGTGCCATCAACCGATATCGACCCGGTCAGCGACGAGGGGGGTGGGGTATCGGCCGGAAGGAGCCGCACGAAGTTGTCGGGGATCCAGGCGATAAGCGATTCCGAAAGACGGATGCGATACTGGCCCCCGATCATACCGGTGATGTTCACCCTCGCTCCGGGCTCGATGTAGCCGAGTTTTGCTCCGCCGAGTCGGTCCCTGCCCAGCCCAACGTTCATGAACGGCTTTCTCCCGACGACCTCGCCGGTGCGGGGGAGTGAATCGGGGAGGATGGAGACACGTGCACGCGTCGTCGCATACTCGCTCGACCAGAACGATTCCTTCAAACGGAACTCGACCGGAACGTCCACTGCACGGTCGCCATTGCGGACAACATACTTCGCGACATACACACCTGCCATCCCGCGTGCCTCACTCGCCGGGAGTTCGCGCATCGGCAGGTCGTCAACCACGCCGGGAATGGAGTAGGTCGCTTCCCATCCGGGACTCCCCTTGAACCTGAGTTCGAGCACATCATCCTCCATCAGCCACATGGATGTGCCCGGAAGCATCAGGTCCTCTTCGATGACGAGCGTGTCGCGCGGCGAGACCTTCATCGGTTCCGCGCGGATGAACACGAAGGACCGGAAGAGGGAATCCCCTGCTGTACCGACGACCGTCATCGTGAGCGTGGACGTGTCGGTCTTCGGCTGATACAATCCCACGAACGCGCCTGTCGGATAGACCGTCGTCTCGGTGCCGTTGATGAACGCCCGTGATGTGACATTCGTGCTCGCGGCGAGGCGGTACCGCGACGGGCTGTTGAACACCGTGTCCGACTCCGGCAGGACGATGCTGAGGAAGAGCGGTTTTTGGGGACCCGTCACCGTATCCTTGACCTGGGCGGGAAGGGAGGAGATTATCAGGAACAGGAAGAGCGCCGTACGCTTCATATCGATGCCTTTCATAATGATGTCAATCAATCAAGAAATGCATAGAAGTTCAACCATGGGTGGAAGCAGTTCGAGAAGATGCATAGATTGAAAAATTCGTGTCCGTCCGGCTCCGGACAGGCACGATCGACAACACTCGTTCACACCATCCAGGACATGCAGACATGAGATCGATCATTCCGCTGGTTTTCACGCTGGTTCTCGCTGCCGCGGCGGTGGCACAGGACGAATCCGCCGAGTTCTACGACAGGCATTATGACGAGACTGCCGACCCGTTCGATCAGCTGAAGGAAGCGCAGAAGCTCGCCAAAGCTGAAGGAAAACTGATCCTGCTCGACATCGGCGGCGAGTGGTGCATCTGGTGCCGCCGGCTGGACGCGTTCTTCCGGACGAACCAGGATGTCTCCGATTACCTCAAAGAGCACTACGTACCCGTGAAGATCAATTACTCAGTGGAGAACAAGAACACGGAGTTCCTCGGACAGTATCCGAAGATCGGCGGGTATCCTCATATCTTCGTTCTGGACTCCGACGGCAAGCTTGTCCACTCGCAGAACACCGGTGATCTCGAAGAAGGGAAGGAACACAGCAAGGAGAAGGTGATGGCTTTTCTGAAGAAATGGGCCGGAAAGAAATGAGGTAGAACAGGAAGAAACAAGATACAAGAGACAGGGAAGGCGAAAGAGACAACACACAAGGAGGAAACGCGTGATCCACAAGTTACGTACTCATGCTTCGGGCTTTGTCCTTCCTTATATCTTGTCTGTTGTATCTTATGGATCTGCACTGTTTCTTCTTCCCGGCTGTTCGACTTCCGCCGCACTTCGATTGCCGTCCGACAGGCCCGTTGTTATCGTCTATCAACCATCCCACCAGACGGATACGGGCACCAATTTCAGCGAAGCGGCCGTGTGCAATGGTATCGCAGAAGCGGCCATCGCGGCGCATTCTGACGCTGTCGTTGTGCATAAGGTGTGGAGTCACGACGTACCCGGGCTTCGGTACGCGCGTCAGGGGAGCAACACCCTGATCGAGCACACGTCGAAGCTGGTGGGAGATACGCTCACCGGGTACGCGTGGGAACTGAACACGTCGAACGCCCTCTCACCGGACATCTTCGTCTCGATCCACAACAACGGCGCGACCAACCGGCATGCCATTTGGGGATTCATCCATGAGGGCGATGAACATGAGGAGGCCAACCGGCAGCTCACGGCTGCTATCGTGACCGCCATCGCGGATGCAACGGGCCTGGAAGACAGGGGAGTGCACTACGACAGCTCCGTCGGAAGGAACGACTACCGCTGCCGGACGACGGGAAAGCTCGCGTTCTACAGCCTCGACGAGAATGTGAACACCGCGCCGTACCGGGTCCTCCTTGAGATCGGGGACAATGCGGTCAGCAGAGATTTTCTGCAGGACCCGGCGAACCAGAAGAAGATGGGAAAGATCATCGCCTCGGTGCTGGAGGCGCGTATCCGGAGCTGAGCGTCCCGTCGCGAACAAGGAGGGGCTTCTTCACCCCCGCATTCGTCGTTCGGCGTTGGACATTTCCCCCGCTGAGCGTGTTGATCGCAGCTTGTATGAAAAACAAAAAACCCCGGCATTCCGGGGTTCATTTTTTCAGGGCTCAGGACGCCGTCGCCGCTGCAGGTGAATAGAACAGGTAGCGGAGATAGATTAGACCGAAGGCAACATCGATCGCCATGCCCGGGCCGATGAACTCGGCCAATGGCCGCGGCACGGACTCGAACAGAAGCGCCGCAACGAAGACAACACCCGTGAGCAGCTTCGACCACATCAGGATCTTCATCATGCCGCGCATGGAGTCCAGATGTGATGCGACATAGAAGTGGATGAACCCGAACATCATCACTGTCATCAGATTGAAGTAGATGAAGATCGGGTGAACGGGCGGTTCGATGCCCAGCATATCAGGCAGAAATGGAACCAGAATGACCAGTGGCAGTGAAGCCACCAGGTTCCACACACCTCCCACCCGGAGGATCCTCCGGTACAGAACCTGCGTTTCCCATTGCAGCGTCATAACACCTCCTTTTCGACCCTACAGATGCTGCGTGTGACCACAATATACGCCTACTTTTTCTTCAACTTCTTCGTCAGTCTCGGCTTTTTCAGCTGTCCTTTATTGACCTTGTAGTACGTTTTCACCGGCAGCCCGTAGATGGAGATGAATCCTTCGCTCTGCGAGTGGTCGAACTGGTCCTCGTTCGTGTACGTCGCGAGCTTGAGGTCGTAAAGCGAATGGGGCGATTGCCGGCCGGCGATCTCGAGGGTTCCCTTGTACAGCTTCACCTTGACGGTACCGGTAACGACCCGCTGGGTGGAGTTGGCGAATGCATCCATCGCTTCCCGCATGGGGGTGAACCAGAGACCGTTGTAGATGAGGGTGGCGTATTCCTGCGCCATCCGGAGCTTGTACTGGAACGATTCCTTGTCGAGCGTGATGCGCTCCAGTTCTCGGTGGGCGAAGTGCAGCACCGTTGCCGCGGGTGCTTCATACACCTCGCGTGACTTGATGCCGACGAGCCGGTTCTCCACCAGGTCGAGACGCCCGACAGCGTTCGCTCCGGCGATCTCGTTGAGCGCATCGAGCAGGCTGATGCCGTCCATCGGCTTTCCGTTCAGGGCGACCGGGACCCCTTTCTCGAACCGGATGGTAACATATGTCGGTCTGTCGGGCGCATTCTGGGGAGAGACGGTCCGCTGGTATGCGTCCTCGGGCGGTTCCGTCATCAGGTCCTCCAGCACGCCGCATTCGATGCTGGTCCCCCAGATGTTCTCGTCGATGGAAAAGGGACTCTCTTTTGTGACGATCACCGGGATGCCGTGTTTCTGGCAGTACTCCATTTCCTCTTCGCGGGATTTGAACTCCCAGTCGCGCAAGGGGGCGAGGACCTTCATTTCGGGCGCAAGCGCCGCGATCGCAACCTCGAACCGCACCTGGTCATTCCCCTTGCCGGTGCAGCCGTGTGCGATATGGGTGCAGCGTTCCCGCTTCGCGACCTCGACGAGGGCCTTTGCCAGCAGCGGCCGTCCGATCGAGGTGGCCATCGGATAATTGTGCTCGTAGAGCGCCCCCATCCTGAGCATCGGCCACAGATAGTCCTCGACGAACTCCTTCCGGAGGTCCTGAATGAACACCTTCTTCGCTCCCGATGCGTAGGCCTTGTCAGCCAGACCGGCAAGCTCCTTCTTCTGTCCGAGGTTCCCCGTGACGGTGACGATCTCGGCGTTGTACTTCTCCTGCAGCCACCGGACGATGACTGATGTGTCGAGTCCGCCGGAGTAGGCGACAGCGATCCTTGGTTTCTTCATGGTCATGTATGTGTGAAAAGGGTGAGGGATTAAGCGACGCTCCGCTGGTGGACGGTCTCTTCCCGGAGCGTTCGAATGAGCCGGCCGATCTTCTTCGTCGACCGGGGCGTGATAAAGATCGTGTTGTCTCCTGCCAGCGTGCCCAGGATCTCGGGATTGTGCATAGCGTCGATGAGTTCGGCGACCCCCTGGGCACGGCCAGGAAGCGTTTTGACGACGATCAGGGATTCGTTGCTCTCGATGGACTCGATCTCGAGGGCAAGGTATGCGTGGAGGCGCTGCTCCTCCTGTTCCGGTGTGAGCGCATAGTACGCTCCTTCGGGAGAATGCACCCGCGCGATGCGAAGCTCCTGAAGGTCGCGGGAAAGGGTTGCCTGCGTCACAGCGAAGCCCGCCTGCTTCAGCAGTCTCCCGAGCTCCTCCTGCGTGTTGATCCGTTGTCTCGTGATCAGCTCTTTCAGGGCAAGATGTCGTTCGTTCTTGTTCATTGAGTCTCCACTCATTCCGCAATCAATAATCCGCAATCCGCGATCATTCGTGCACCATCTGAGTCCCGACGCCTTCGTCGGTGAAGATCTCCAGCAGGAGGGAATGTTTCACCCGCCCGTCGATGATGTGGACCTTATTGACGCCGGCATTCAGCGTTGTGAATGCAGACCGGACCTTCGGGATCATGCCGCCGGAGATCGTTCCATCCTGTATGAATTGCCTGGAGCTCGTCTCGGTGAGCGTCGATATCCGCTTGTCGCCGGCCTTGACTCCTTCGATGTCGCTCAGGTAGACGAGCTTCTCGGCCTTCAGTGCAGCCGCAATGGCACCCGCCGCAAGGTCGGCATTGACATTATGGATCTCCCCGGCCCCGTTGCTGCCGAGCGGGGCAATGACGGGGATCATGCCGTTGCTGATGAGGAGCCCAAGGAATTCCGTATGCACATGGGTCACCTGCCCCACGAGGCCGATGTCATGCCCTTCCGGCCGGTATCGCTCGGTGATGAGCAGGTCGTTGTCCACACCCGAAAGCCCGATAGCGTTCCCGCCGTTCACGTTGATCGAGCGGACGATCTCCTTGTTCAGCTTGCCGGCAAGGACCATCGTCACGACGTCGAGGTGCTGCTGGTCCGTATATCGCTGGCCATCCACCCACCTGGTCTCAAGCCCGAGGGATCCGGAGAGGGCAGTAATGTCCTTCCCGCCGCCGTGCACGATGATGATGTTGATGCCGATCTTACGGAGGATCGTCACGTCCTTGGCGAACGTGCGCTTGAGGTCCGGCTGGTCCATCGCAGCGCCGCCGTATTTGATGACGAAGGTCTTGCCCTCGTAGCGCTGGATGTACGGAAGGACCTCAATGAGGACCTCTTCTTTGGTCTGGGTGTCGATCATACCTGCCGGAGATGTTTACTCATAGGATTCTGCCGAATGTGATTTCTCGCAGCGCGCGCAACTCTCATAGCAAAACATGTATGCAGCGCCCGCAACGGTTCCTTAAAACATCTTTCATCCTTTGCAAGGTCGTCCGCACCGTGCGGGGCCACAAAGGCGCCGGGTGGTCATGCAGGGATGCAGGATCTTTCCTGTCCTCTTTGGGTACGTATCTCATGACCTATAGCTGGCATTGATATGCACATATTCCTTTGTCAGGTCGCAGGTCCAGAAGCGGGCGCTGGACTCTCCCTGATGGAGGTCGATGCGGACGAGGATGTTCTCCTGCAGGAGAGCTTCCTTCGCTTTTGCCTCGTCGAGGACGATCGTGTAATCTTCCTTCAACACCGGCACATCGCTAAATCCGATCGACACCCTTGCAGGATCGAACCCGATGCCGGAGTATCCGACCGCCGCCAGGATGCGTCCCCAATTGGCGTCAGCGCCGTGGATGGCCGTCTTGACGAGGTTCGAATTCGCCACAGACTTTGCGGCGATCTCGGCCTCGTCCTCCGACCGCGCGCCGGTCACCAGGATCTCGATGAGCTTCGTCGCTCCTTCACCGTCGCGGGCAATGAGCTTCGACAGCTTCACGAGCAGATGCGTCAGTGCGTCGGTGAACAGCTCGAACTCCGGCGTCCCGACCCGCACCTCTGCATTGCCTGCCTTCCCGTTGGCCAGGATGAGGGCCATGTCATTTGTGCTCATGTCCCCGTCCACCGTGATCCTGTTGAACGACTGACGATTGGCCATCGTCAACGCCTGGCGCAGGGCCTGCTGGTCGATGAGCGCATCGGTCGTTACAAAGGCAAGCATGGTGGCCATGTTCGGTGCGATCATGCCGGAACCTTTGGCGATGGCGCCGATCGTGACGGTGGTCTCACCGATGGAGAACCGGACAGCTGCCTCCTTCGGATACGTATCTGTGGTCATGATCGCTTCGGCAGCATCGGAGCTTCCGTCGGCGGAGATCTCACCGGCGAGCTTCCGGATGCCGGTTACCATCTTATCCATCGGCAGATACTGGCCGATGACGCCCGTCGAGGAGACCAGGACATGCGCTTCGGGAACGCCCAGGGCTTGAGCAGTTGTGCGGATGGTCGTCCACGCATCGTTCGATCCGCGCTCGCCCGTGCAGGCGTTGGCGTTGCCGCTGTTCACGACGATCGCTGAGAACAGCCCGGACCCTGCGAGCTGCTGCTTGTCGATGGTGACGCAGGCCGCCTGTGTCCGGTTGACAGTGAACACTCCTGCGCCTCTGGCGGGCGTATCCGAGACGATCAGCGCGAGGTCCTTTTTCACCTTGCGGATGCCTGCGTACAGCGCTCCAGCCCGGAATCCCCGTGGGGCAGTAATGCCGCCTGTGCATGATGTCAGCGCGGCGGTCATACAAGTCCCTCGGTCTCAGGAAGACCGCACATGAGGTTGAAATTCTGGACAGCCTGTCCCGCCGCTCCTTTCACAAGATTATCGATGGCGGACATCAGGATGAGGTGGCCGTTCTGCGGATAGAGGTGCCACGCGATGTCTATATAGTTCGTGTTGACCACGCTCCGGATCTCGGGCGGATGCGCGCCGAGCAGGCGAACGAACGGAGCATGGCCGTATGCATCCCGGAGGCATCCTGTGATCGACTGCTCGCTGGCCCCGGGTGCGAGCGGGACCGTGATGGTGGTCAGAATGCCGCGTGTGATAGGAAGCAGGTGCGGCGTGAACGTGACCCGGACGTCTGTGCCGGCATGTTCGCTGAGAACGGACTCGATCTCCGGCGTGTGCTGATGAACGCCCACCTTATAGGCCTTGACGGAGTCGCTCACTTCGGCGAAGGAAAGGTCGACCGACGATGAACGTCCTGCTCCTGAAACACCCGACAGCGCATTGATGGTGATGCCAGCGGGTCCGATAAGCTTTCGCTTGAGCAGCGGAGCAAGAGGAAGGACCGATGCCGTGGGATAGCAACCCGGGTTGGATACGAGCCGGGCATCCTTTACTGTGCGGCCGTGGAGTTCAGGAAGACTGTAGACGGCATTCGCGAGGACATCGATAGCGGTATGGTCGCGCTTGTAGTAGGTCTTGTATGCTGCCGTGTCCTTGAGGCGGAAATCTCCGCCAAGGTCGATCACCCGCAGTCCCATGCTGAGCAGCTGGGGGACAAGCTGCAATGCTTCGCCCGAGGGGAGGGTGACGAACACGACATCCGTATCGGCCAGCTTCTCCGGGGTGAAGGATTCGTACAACCTGTTCGTGCGCGCGCGGAGGTCGGGATACAGCTCATCGACGCGCTTGCCGGCGGATGTCTGTGCGAACAGACGGGCCACGCGGACAGAGGGATGGCGCAGAAGGATCCGGTACGTTTCGATGCCGGAATATCCGGAGGCGCCGATGATGGAGACAGAGATGTTCGACATGTATAAATATGCAGAATTATGTATAATTATGCAAGACCCTCTGTCGAGCAGATGGTGTTCGTTGGGTCTGGCAAAACCTCTTCGTATATTTACATACAGCGACTCACTGCGTGTGCCGGGGCGATCTTCATCTGTCTCCCGGACCTTATCTCCCGTAACTTTCCTTCAGGTCCTATGGGCTTTACCTGCGGTATTGTCGGGCTGCCGAACGTTGGCAAGTCCACTCTCTTCAATGCCATTACCGCCGCCGGGGCGGATGCGGCGAACTATCCATTCTGCACGATAGACCCGAACGTCGGCGTCGTCGAGGTGCCGGACAAGCGCATCGACCGGCTGGTGCAGATCTACACGCCGGGAAAGATCGTCCACACGACCCTCGAGTTCGTCGATATTGCCGGGCTCGTAAAGGGGGCGAGCAAAGGGGAGGGGCTCGGGAACCAGTTCCTGTCGCACATCCGTGAGGTGGACGCCATTGCCCACGTCGTCCGGTGTTTCGAGGACCCGAATGTGGTCCATGTGGATGGCGACGTGAACCCGGGACGGGACATAGAGGTGATCGAAGCGGAGCTCATTCTTAAGGACCTGGAGACGGTCGAACGGAAGAAACTGGATGCTGAAAAGCGGGCGAAGACCGGGGACAGGAAGGTGAAGGACGAGTCGGCGTTCTACAGCCGTCTCATGGACCACCTCGGCTCAGGGCGCCTGGCGCGGTACATGCAGCTCTCATCGGATGACGAACATCTCTGGCTCCGGGACGCCCATTGCCTGTCGAACAAGCCTGTCATGTATGTGTGCAACGTCCATGAGAACGACCTGCTGAAAGAGAACGACCATGTCCGGAAGGTTCGGGAGATAGCGGCGAAGGAAGGGGCGAAGGTGGTCGTGGTCTCAGCGGCTGTGGAGGCTGAGATCGCAGAGCTGCCGGAGGAGGAACATCATGCGTTCCTGGAAGGACTGGGCCTCCATGAATCAGGCCTGGACCAGGTCATTCACGAAGGATACGCGCTCCTCCATCTAATTACTTTCTTCACTGCGGGCCCGAAAGAGGTCCATGCCTGGACCATACACAAAGGAGAGCTCGCCCCTCAGGCAGCCGGTGCTATCCACAGCGACTTCGAGCGCGGATTCATTCGTGCGGAGGTGATGTCGTTCGTGGACATCGACAAGCACGGATCAGAAGCCGCGGTCCGCGAGGCCGGAGCGATGCGTGTGGAGGGAAGGGAGTACGTGGTGCAGGACGGGGATGTGGTCTATTTCAGGTTTAATGTCTGAAGAGGGTGAATAGAGAATAGAGAATCGTGAATAGTGTACGACAGAGGAATACAGAAACCCTTGATGTACACGATTCACTATTTACCATTTACTATTCACTCCGTTCAGATATACGTCAGAAGTTGTACACAATCCCCACCCACGGCATGAACGGCCAGTCGCCGCTGGCTTCCGTTGTCGTCATCAGACCGAAATCCCCGGCAAGGTGTTCTCCGAAGAATCGTATGCCGAAGAACAGAAGCGCCCCTTCGCCGCCCGGCGGGATCCAGTTCTCAGAAAGCAGTTTTGTGCTCTCTGAGACCTGGAGTTCTCCGCCCAGGACGATGAGCGGAGAATCGCTGAAGTCATCTCCGTAGTAGCCCCATCCCAGTCCGAATGTGAAGGACGCACGGGATGCCCCGCCAGTCATGACCCCGTATGCAATTCCCAGTCCTTTGGTCTCTTCCGGGACCCGGATATACAGGATTCCCAGCGACGCATCGAACCGGTCTGCATGAACTGCCCGCACCTTAGGCGCGAAGTACAGCAGCTGTGACGATGCCCCGGGAAGGAGAGAAAATCCTCCTGACAATGTCATCCAGTCGGTAGGACCATACGCGATCATCGGAAAGAAGAGTTCGTACACGGAAAAATATCCTTTTCCTTTCGGTAGTGTCCTTGCAGTAGGGGAGAAGAACAGCCGTGTCCTGTTCGGGTCCTCCATAAAGAACGGGCCCGATGCGGTGTCGCCTTCGATGGCTTCAAGCCTGACCACGCCCGACTGCGCTACCCGGATCGTGACGCCCGAGAGCGTCTTGAAGGTAAGCGAGTCACTGGTTTGCACGACGATCGTTCCCCGGACGGAGATGCCATCCGGCAGGACAAGGCGATAGACCTGTGCGGAATCGGACTGAGAGAGAAGGGGATGAAGGGGGAGCAGAACGAGGACGAAGACACACACGGACCGGATCAGGTACATTGAAGCACCTCCGCGGCAAATGTCACACGCAAAGGTACTGCAGGCAGGAGCAAGACACAAGGAGGAGGAGCGTCAGCCCTGAAATCCCAATATCCACGCGGTCATTCTTGCTCAGCGGATGTACACCAACCGCTGAGCTGAAGGTGTGCCGTTGAGCATAGCCCGGACGATGTATGTACCGCTCGGTTCACTTCGTGGTGTCCAGCGGAATGTTGCCGGTCCGTCAGTCACGTGTCCGTCATGAAGCTGCGCCATTTTCCTGCCAAGCAGGTCATAGATCGTCACAGAGAGGTGCCCGGTGTGCGGAAGCTGTACACGGATCGATGCTGAACCGTTGAACGGATTGGGCCACGTTCCGACCGAAAAGCCATCGGGAACAGAGGAGGTTGCCAGCAGCGGCGTGTGCGTAAGGTAATTCTGTTTGAGCCGCATGATGCGCTCATATGACTCGTCGATCCGTTGCGCAGGGATCTCGCCCGACAGGACACCCGCTTCGATCACGTCGATGAAATCGCCCGCGAGGGAGGTTCCGATCTCTGACAGGTTTCGGGTGTACAGCAGGATGTCAACTCCTGCTCTGACGGCCAGCAGGGCAGCCTCAGCTTCGCCATACGTGTTCGTTATCGCGTTCATTCCCATCGCATCCGACACCACGACGCCGTCAAATCCCAGCTGTGTACGCAGTAGATCCGTCATCGTCGCCGTCGAGAGTGTTGCCGGGTAGGTCGTGTCGATCGTTGCGTTGAAGATATGCGCGGTCATGATCGCGTCAACGCTGTTCGATGTGATAAGGTCCTGGTAGGGTATCAGTTCAGAGGTCGACCAGGTATTCGTAACGTCCGTGAAGCCGAGGTGAGAGTCACCAACGGCACTCCCGTGGCCGGGAAAATGTTTCAAGGTCGTGATGAGCCGTTTCTTGTGGAACTCATCGATGAACCATCCCGCATGTTGCGTGACGATCGATGGGGAAGATGAAAAGCTGCGCCCCAGTGCTCCGATAGCGGGGCTGGCGGGATTCACGTTGACATCCACCACCGGCGCGAGGTTCATGTTAATGCCGATCTGTTCGAACCATCCTGCCATCATTCCGGCCACTGCACGCGTGTTTGATTCGGTATTTACATCCGTCCCCATGTTCTGGGCCGATTGGGTCGGCGCGAAGCCGTTCGATGCGCTCAGACGCGCAACGAGCCCGCCTTCCTGGTCAGTGGCGATCAGAAGGGGAGTGGGAGAGATGGCCTGCAGCTGGTCTGTCAGGTGGCGTATCTGGTCCGGTGAGCGGAGGTTGCCGCTCCAGGTAAAGAAGATGACACCACCAATGCGCTTCTCTGCCAGGTCGGCTTTGAGCGTGTCGAGGGAAGGAGAGCTCTTCTCGAGCGAATCCCCGGTGAAGGTCACCATCAGCATCTGACCGATCTTCTCGCGCAGGGAGGGCTGAGCGTTGAGGAACGGAGAACCCGTCAGGGAACAGGCAAGAATAGCAATGAGGACGGAATATCGCATACATCACGCTACGGCAATTTTCCCCCGAGCACAAGGAATACGCCAGACCGGACTTGATGGCGAGCGCATCCATGTGTATCCTGAGTTCTAATGCAGATCCGCTGCGTTCGATAGCGCGGCATATCCATCGATGGCATCATGCAGCGCAGTTACTGTAGCTTTTGTTGCCGAAAAGGATTTTGACCGGCTTCCGACGGTTGCTCTTGATGTGGGACCATCAGGACGGCCAGCATCCAACCACGCCCGCTGATATCCTTGTATGTCTCCCATTTTCGTAGATAGGATATCTCGTAATATCAGACCGGCGAGTCGCGACCGTCCTCCCACCAGTTTCAGCATCCTTTCCGGGATGCAAGGATTTGTAGGAAACCATACAATCGTACAGTTGGGGATTCGGGAAAATTTGCCGATTCTCGTTTGATTTCACGAATGCCAGACGCCACCGCCATATGGATCATCGAAGACGAGGAGATCTTCCGGGATCTTCTCGTTGATGGCCTGTCAATGGACCAAACATACTCTCTTCGCTCGTTCGCTTCCTGCGAAGCTGCGATCGACGTGATGGAGAAGGAACAGGCCGCCCCAGACGTCGTTCTGCTCGACATCTATCTCCCGGGCATGAGCGGGATGGCGGGGATCAGCGAGCTCAAGAAACGTGCGCCCAGGTCAAAGATCATCATGCTCACAATGGATGGCTCTGAGGAGACGATCATCAAAGCGCTGCGCAACGGGGCCTTCGGGTATGTGGCCAAGGCGAGCGGGCTGGACAACGTGCAGCAGGCCATCGAGCGGAGCATGGACAGCGAACGGTACCTCGATCCGCAATCGCTGACCAAAGTGCTGGGTAAGCTGTTCGATGGACACATGCCGTCGAACAAATACAATCTATCTGAACGCGAACTGGAAGTGCTTGCCATGATCACCTCAGGGCTCTCGCGCGACGAGATCGCAGAACGGCTCAACGTTTCGACGAGCACGATCACGTTCCACTACCGCAACATCTACACGAAGCTGGGTGAGCATAAGCTGTCTGCCGTCGTCAAGAAGGCAATTTTGGAGGGGCTCGTGTAGCGTCAACGTCCGTGCGCCAGAGCGCCATGGAAGCTAAGCACAAAGGCAACGCACGCATAGAGAGCTTCGCTGAGCTTGCTGAAAGCCCCGCCGTTTCTCCCGTAGAGCTGAAGCAGTTGAAGCGTTCTCAACGTCCATCCAGGATCGCCACCCTTCTTAAAAAACCCCTCACGCTCATCCTCCTCACCTGGCTCATTATGGCCATCCTGCTCTGGCTGGAGATAGCCTCAAGCCGCTGACCCTCTGCAACCCCGCACAGATCACGCAGACATAATTGTCGTATTTGTGTCTTGACAATACGACATAAATGTCGGATGATTGGGGAGACACAAGACGGAAGTATGGAAGATGGAAGACTGCAGGGGAGGTCTTTTGTCTTATGTCTTTTGTCTTTCATCCATCGTCCGGTGTTGTCGTGTCATCATCACCCATCATTGCACAGCGTTCTCTCATCACCTCCTTCCCCCATCCCCCGGGAAAGGTCCATCTCCTGCACGGCGACAAGTCCATCTTTCCGTTCTCGCTCACGATGGCTGCCCATGCGATCCGGCAGGGGAAACCGATCGCGGTGGTGGACGGGGCGAACAGGTTCAACGTGCACCTGCTGACGCGGTTCGCGCGGGAACGGCGGATCGACCCGGGCAGGTTCCTGGAGCAGATCTACATCTCGCGCGGGTTCACGTGCTACCAGATGGAACAGGCGGTCGTCAACCGTCTGCCGGCGTTCCTGGACCGCATCGGGTCCAACGTGGCGATGGTGTTCGGGCTACTGGACACGTTCTACGACGAGCAGGCCCCGCTGCGGGAAGTGCGGCAGATCCTCACGCGGGTGCTGCAGGCGTTCCGTGGCATGAAAGCGCAGGGAGTCTCACTGCTGGTGGTGTGTCAGGAACAGCGGGTGTGGCCGGAGGAACGGAATGCATTGAGGGCGAACCTGAAGCAAGGGGTGGACAGGGTATATCGGCTGGAACAAGGAGATGCCCGCTTTGAATCTGGAAGGCGGTTGGAAGTAGGCAGTAGGCAGGTGACAGGCAGGGGAGAGTCAAACAAGAGTAGGCAGCCCGCCCGACCGAACGGTGCAAGTCCCCTAATCGGTCGTTCGGGCGGGTAAGCAGGTTGCGGGCAGGCGGGGGGCAGGAGAGGAGCGGATACAAAAGCCCTGATCTGTTCCTGCCGCATCACCTGCCACTTCCTGCTTACTGCATACTCACAATAGATCTACGGAGACTCTATGGGAAGAACAGTCCCCACATTCACCAACCTTATCGACTCCGAGCTTGCCTCGTGGTCCAAGTACCGCCGCGGGCTGCACAAGCGCGACCAGGAGCTTTTTGACGACATCTTCCGAGCGGCAAAGCACCACCTGGCAGAGAATTTCTATGCCATGCGCACGATCCCGTTCGAGAGCATTATGATGTCGATCGTGCTTGAGCAGGGGAAGCAGATCCGTGAATTGCGGAGCAAGGTAGAGCAACTCGAGAGGAGTAAGCAGAATGAGAAGTAGGCAGTAGGCAGGTTGCAGGCAGGAGAGGGTCAGGCGAAGTGCGGATGTACAAGCTCTGGTCTCTCCCCTGCCGAATTGCCTGCCTTCGCCTGCTTACTGCATACTATTCTATGGTTTCCACGATCGCAGGTTGGCTCTTCGACGTCTACAAGAATACTCACGCAGAGACGGAGAGACGCAAAGGGTAGACCAGGGAACACACACATATATATACATATATCAATTCTTTTCTCTGCGTCTTCGCGTCCCTGCCTGCCGGAATGGCCGGAGGCATGCAGGCAGGTCTGCGTGCATATTTCCCATGATCTCCACCATCCACGGTTGGCTCTTCGATATCTACAAGAATACTCACGCAGAGACGGAGAGACGCAAGGGGTAGACCAGAGAACACACATATATATACATATATCAATTCTTCTCTCTGCGTCTTCGCGTCTCTGCGTGCATATTTCCCATGATCTCCACCATCCACGGTTGGCTCTTTGATGTCTACCCTGTTCCCCAGGGCGTCGCTCTCTGGTTCATCGACCGCGACGGCCACAGGCACCGGTGCTGGCATCCGTTCCGCCCGTCCTTCTATCTCCATCTGTCGGGCATGGACGCCAGGCGGGCCGTGAACCTTGCACAGCGCTGCCCTGTACATCTCACCATCGAACCCACCACGCGCACGGAGATCTACTCCGGCGATGCGGTCGGGGTGCTGCAGGTGTTCGTCCACGACGCACTTCGTTTCACGGAGGCCGTCCGCTACTTCGAACGGTTCTTTCCGCACTATGCATTCTACAATTCCGATCTGCTCGTCCAGCAGCTCTTTTTGTACGACACCAACCTGTTCCCGCTGGGTCTCGGGGAATATCACGTCGATGAGAACCGCCGGGTCATCGGCTGGTCGCTGCAGGACGACCGGAACTCTGTCGACTATGAGCTCCCCCCGCTGAACGTCATGCGGCTGCGGAACGCCAATGGCATCGTTCCTCCCAAGTACCAGCGCTCGCTGCAGCTGGAGATCTCGTATGAGGACCAGACCTTCAGCCTCGAGCAGCATTCCCCCGCGGAGGTGATCGAGTCGCTCAACTGGCACCTCCACCGGAGCGACCCGGACATCATTCTCACCGAGTACGGCGACGCCACGCTGCTGCCAAAGATCACGGAGGCCGCCCAGAAGCTCCGGATGCCGCTGCTGCTGAACCGCGACACCGCGGCCATATACCGGCAGTCGAAGGAGTCGAGCTTCTTCCAGTACGGGAAGATCGTCCACAAGGACGGGGCGTTCGAGCTGGCCGGGCGGTGGCACATCGACCAGGAGAACTCGTTCACGGTGGCGGAGGCGGAGCTGGACGGGCTGTACGAGATGGCCCGGCTGACGCAGATGCCCGGACAGAGGCAGTCGCGAGCCAGCATCGGCACGAGCATGTCGTCGCTGCAGCTGTCGTGGGCGTACCGCAACGGCGTGCTCATTCCTGCGAAGAAGCGGGAACCGGAAGAGTTCAAGTCGGCCGCGACGCTGCTGCTGGCGGACAGGGGAGGGCTCATCTACAATCCACCGTTCGGGTATCACGAGGACGTCGCAGAGCTCGACTTCGTGTCGATGTACCCGACCATCATGGTGACGAAGAACGTCTCGCCCGAGACGGTCAACTGCCGGTGCTGCAGCAACGGACGCGTGCCGGAGCTCGGGTACACCATCTGCGAGAAGCGGGAGGGGATCGTACCGGCAACGCTGCGGGACGTCGTGAAGAAAAGGGCGTATTACAAACAACAGAAGAAAAAATGGAAGGGGAAAGACGAGCGTCTGTTCAGGATGTACGACCACCGGCAGAACGCGCTCAAGTGGATGCTCGTCAGCTGTTTCGGGTACCTCGGCTACAAGAACGCCCGTTTCGGCCGCATCGAGGCGCACGAGTCGGTCAACGCCTTCTCGCGCGATGCCATCCTGACCGCCAAGGAGATCGCCGAGCGCGAGGGCTACGAGCTGATGCACGCCATCATCGACTGCGTGTGGCTGAAGAAGCCCGGCGCGACGGAGCAGGACTACGAAACGCTCGCAAGGACGATCAGCCGCGAGGTGGGGATCGACATCTCGCTCGAGGGGATATACAACTGGATCCTGTTCCCCGCATCGAAGATGGACCCCGCCATCACCACTGCCAACCGGTACGCTGGATGGTACAGGCATGATGAGCTGAAGATCCGCGGCATCGAGGCCCGCCGCCGGGACACGCCGCTGTTCATCAAGCATATGCAGTCGGCGATGCTGAAGAAGCTGGAGTATGAGCATGGGGCAGAGGGCGTGGAGCAGAGGGTGCCTGAATTGCTGGAGATCGTGAAGAGTCATGTGGCCATGCTTCGCAGCGGGCGGGCCAACCCGATGGAGCTGGTCCTGCGCCGGCATCTTGCCAGAGAAGCGGACGAGTACACGAACAACAGCATCAGTGCGGTCGTCAGCAAGATGCTGAAGGAGACGGGCATCCGGGTGGCGCCGGGGGAGTCGGTGGAGTTCATCATCGTGGACCGGACCGGGAAGAAAAAGCCGGAGAAGGCCAAGCCGGTCTCTTTATATGCCTTCGAGGATGGGTACGATATCGACCAGTACACCGAGTTCGCCCTCAAAGCGGCCGAGACACTGCTGCTGCCGTTCGGGTATGACGTGAAACGGCTGGAGGAGGTGCTGGGCCTTGGAAAGCCGAAGAAGCCCGGAAAACAAAGGCCGCCGTCAGCCCAGACAGGCCTCTGGGATGAGGATGTCCCCCAACAGATTGAGCCCGGTCACAATACCGGTTTCGATTCTCGATTCTAGGTCGTAGTTTCTGATTAACGCTAATCGTCAATCGACGATTGACAATCGACAATCGAAATCATAGGACCTCCCAATGGCCCTCAAGCCTCCCCGTCTCCGCAAACGCGACCTCATCGCACTCGTCTCCCCCGCAAGTCCACCATCGTCCTCAGAGAAGATCGACGGCGCCGTGAAGTACCTGGAGAACCGGGGCTACGAGGTGATTGTCGGAAAGCATGTCATGGACGAGCATGGGTATCTCGCCGGCAAGGATGAGGACCGGCTCGCAGACCTGAACCACTTCATACGGGATGAGAAGGTAAAGGCCATCATCGCTGTCCGGGGCGGATACGGAACGCCGCGCCTGCTGGACGGCGTGGACTACGATGCCCTGCAGAAGAATCCCAAGGTCATCGTGGGATACAGCGATCTCACAGGGCTGCAGTCGGCCATCTACACGAAGACGGAGCTCATCACCTTCTCGGGACCGATGGGGGGAGTGGAGATGTGGAACGCCATCGACCCGTACACCGAGAACAACTTCTGGCGGATGGTCGAGTCGCCGGAGGCACCCGGCCCCCTTGTGAACCCGGAAGAAGAACCGGTGAAGACCCTCAGGGACGGTATCGCAGAAGGCATCCTCCGCGGAGGGAATCTGTCGCTTCTGATCAACCTGTTCGGAACGCCATATCTCACCTCTCTGGGCGACGCAGTGATCGTGCTCGAGGAGGTGGACGAGTTTCCCCACCGTGTTGACCGGATGTTCACCCAGCTTCGTCACGCGGGGGTCTGGTCGGAAGCGTCGGCCGTCGTGTTCGGTGCGTTCACGGACTGCATTCCGAGCGAGCCGGAGAAACCGCACCTGTCCGTCGATGACCTGCAGAAGGAATTTGCGCATTACGTACATGGTCCGGTTCTGTCGAACATCCAATACGGCCATATCCCAAAGAAGCTCACGATGCCCCTCGGTGCACGGTGCAGAGTGGACGGGGAGAAGGGGAGACTGGAGATACTGGAGCCGGTGGTGGAATGAGATGGGGAAGTGGGCACTACGCACTGGGCACTGTGCAGAAGGCGGAGGGGGGGAAGATGGAATGTGGATGATTGGAATGATGGAATGGTGGAATGAGGGATGACAGGGGGAGTTGAGCTATCGGACCCGAAACGAGACCGCTCCTTGCCCGTGACCGAAGTCACAGGAACTGACCGCAAAGAATCACTCTCATTATTCTCATTCATGGTTCGGAATCCCTCTGAAATTCGATATTCGGATTTCGAACCTATCCCCCCGATATCCCTGAGCATATCCAGTCCTTGCTTCCCCTCTCACCCTTCTCTACATTCGAGCATTCCCAAACTCCCTCAAGTGCACTTCCGGAGATCTCCAATGAAGATACTCTATGCATCCGCACTCCTCCTCTTTGCAGGCTGTTCCGGGTTGACGCTTGCACCGTCCGACTTCTCGTGGCCAGTGGAATCGGAGCTGACCGCGGACAAGAACGGTATGGTCCAGGAGGACCGGTACCACCTGAAGTTCAGCGTCAATCCGCTGTTGTTCGCTGAGTTCCAGGACTCGTCGAAGGTCAACGGCAAGACGTTCCGCATCATCCGCGACCGTGAAGGATATTACTACGTGACAGGACCGGGATTCAAGAACGTCTATGTGTTCGAGCATAAGGCCAAAGGCCTGACGCAGTCGGCGAAGATCATGGTCAACGAGACCGGATTGAAGAGCCCGGCCTTCAACAACAGGCCGCCGTACATTCAGCTTTTGAACGGAAGGGACAAACCCGTGCTGCTCACAAAGGATGGCGTCCAGGCGCCCGACGAGAAGGGAGGTTCGAAATGAGAACGGCATTTGTGCTTCTTGTCGTGGCGGCGGCCGGCCTCGCGGCTCAGGTCAGGTCTGATTTCGAGACGGTGAAGGCGTTCGAGAAGGAAACGAAGCGCCTCTCGGTGGCGATCGATTCCGCGAAGACGGTCCAGGAATGCGCCGACATCCGCGTGTCGATCGAGCAGCTCAAAGAGGAATATGCGGAACACAAGGCATTGCTCGACAGGTCCCTGTACGGCGAGAACTTCGACCAGCGCTTCGAGCGGATCAGCGGCCAGCTCATTCTTGCTGAACGGAAGATCGGCGTCATCGAGTCGCAGATCGCACGCATCGTGGAACTGGAAACGCAGGTGAGAGAGCTGTCGGCGAAGGTCTCGGATCTGACGGCGGCGAACGCACAACTTCTGTCCGATGTCGACAGGCTCTCGGAGAATGTTAAAGGCTTCAGCGAGGGGAGCGTCGAATCGTCGAACATGATCGACTCTCTGAAGGGCGTGATCGGCCGGCTGCAGAAGGGCCTGCGTGAGCGGGACGAGCTTATCTTCGCCCTTGTTGACAGCCTGTTCATGCAGTACAACAAGGACTTCGCTTCCGTCACTGATGACGAGATGAAGGGGATCGCCATAAAGCTCGACCGGAACAATGTCGTCTCGGGGGTCATCACCTCGATCGAGAACAACATACGGTTCCTGGAGCGGGCCGAGCTGTCGGGTTCGGACCTGGCGACTATCATCGACGAGCATGCACGATTCTCTTCGCAATGGAAGGGGATCGGGCCGAAGCTCGCGTCCGTCTACGTGAGCAGGAAGAACAGGGCGAAGGAGCTTGCCGGCATCGATACGCTCCTGGCACAATGGTCGGCAAAGGCGGATGAAGCGCAGTGGCGGGAATTGAACCGGACATTCAGTCAGAACGGGCTTACGGTCGACCAGTTCTCGACTGGAGAACAGTTCGTGAAGTCACTCGGCGCGTACATCGACAGTGAAATGAGCTCGGATGCAGCGTCGACCGAGAAGGACAGCACATGGGTCCGCTTCGAGCGGGTGTGGGATGGAGAGGTGTCAGCATCCTGGATCCCGTTGCTCGTGAAGCGGGAGAACATCAGTCAGGCCGATGCGGATTCGTTGGCGGAGAAGGTAGACGTGTGGAGGAGTGAGATGACGCCGACATCGCCGTTCGTCTATGCGCTCATCTTCATCGTCATCGTGAGCCTGCTGGTGGTGGCGTATACGAGGTATATCAAGAACAAGCCGGTAGGGTCGTAAGAAAAGCTTTCAGGTCCGTACATGAAGAAGCCGCCGGGGAGAGATCCTCGGCGGCTTTATTGTAGGGTTACACGAAGTCACACGAAGTGTTGAAATATTCTCCGCGGAACTTCGTGAGTTCCTTAGTGGACCTTCGTGAACAGTACGTCGGCAGTATCGGTACGAATCCCCTACTCTCCTCCCATCACTGTTGTCATTTTGCCATCCCTGCTCATCCACCTGCCCCCGATCGGCAGGATGAACACCCTGTCCCTCACGCCCTTCTCCTTTGCCAGCCGGTCAAGTTCTTCGCTTGCGAAGGACAGGCTCGGGTCGAGCCCCAGATCGTATGTGCTGTGGTGCATGGGGATCATGACACGAGCGCCGAGATCTTCCATCGCCTCCAGTGCTTCAGCGGGATCGACGTGCACCGGTCTCATGAAGTCCCGAGGTTCTATCGGAGCGATCGGAATGAGAGCAACATCGACCGAAAAGCGTTTCCCGATCTCCTTATAGAGCGTCGGATGATATCCGAAATCTCCTCCGAAGAAGACCGTCGTTCTCCTGTACTCGATGATGTACCCTGTGTAACCCTGATCGCGCTGCCAGGCGATATCCATGCCATAGCGTCCGCCGAAGTGTTGCACAGGAACCGCTGTGATCCGAAGGCCCTCCTGCTCAACGGCTCGCCATGGCGTCATCTCATAGATGGTCCGGAAGCCGAATTCCGGCGTGTATTCCACCGCACCGAGGGGGATGAACAGGTCCCCGTTCCTGGGAAGCATGTCGATGCTGCCGAAATTGAAGTGGTCGAAGTGCGTGTGGGATATGATCGTCGCGTCGACGGAGGTCAGCGCCGAAGGGTCAAGGGCCGGGGCCACCACACGCCGGGCGAGCAAGCCGATGGTGTTCGCATAGTTCGGATCGGTTGCGATGACCTTGTCATGCATCTGAATGATCATCGACGCATGGCCGACCCAGTGGATCGTGACTCCGTTCGCATCGAAGACCGGGTACCTGAGACTATCAGCGATGGGACCGATCGACCTGCTCATACGGTCGATGTTCTTTGAGAGGAACTTCGGGATCGGGCCGCATGAGGCGAACAAGGCTGCCGACACGGCAAGCGTCAGGAAACGAATGTGTGCTCGCCGCATATCAGAACATCCTCAGTTCAATGGAGGTCATCCAAACCTCTGTAGAGGGGGCATACTTGACCGTGCCGTGGAGCATGCCGAACATCGTTCCCATGCCGCCGACGATGAAGGTGTTGTACTGTCCGTTCGTATGATACCGGGCTGCGCCGATCGTGGCCGACAAGTATTCGCCGCGTTCGATCAAGGGGACATGCCCCAGGAGCTGTCCCGAGTAGCCGAAGTGGCTCGTTCCGGGTTTCGTCGTGAATACCTGAGCTGATACGACGGCCTCGATCGAGCCGGTGTACCGTGCAACAGGAGTCGTGACGAAGAACTTCCAGGGGGATGCAAGCCGGTTGAGGCCGAACGAATACAGCACCGGAGCCGCTTCCCATTCGAACGCGAAGTGCGTTGTGCCGGGGAAGCTGGTCCAGGAAAAGCTTGGCATCAGCTGCATGGTGCTCCAGATCAACGGCTTGCTGGCGTTCTCGGGCGGATCCTGAGCCCTCAGAAGGGAGGGTCCGCAGACGAGCAGCAGTGCTGTAAGAATTGCCTTTTTCATACCTGTATTGAACATGAGCCGGAGGTCCGGAAGTTCCTGTTGAGGTTGTTTCCGGGAAGAGAATAGAAAGCCCCAAAGGTAAGATAAAAGAAAGGCCCGGAGCAAAGCTCCGGGCCTGTTCGTCATGGAGCCGGGATCCAGATCAGTTGGCCGCCGGGGCTGCCAGCTTTGCCGTCTTCAGCTCTTCGGCGATCCGGGTCGCTTTGTAGATGTCCTCGAGTGCTTCGAGGATACCGGCCGAGTGAACGGACACTGACCGGTTGATGGTATCGTCGAAAATGATGTTCCCGGGCAGGCTCTCGATGTTGCCGTCGAAGATGAGCCCGACCACCTCACGGTTGATGTTGATCACCGGGCTGCCGGAGTTGCCGCCGATGATGTCGTTCGTCGACACGAAGTTGACGGGTGTGCTCATATCGAACGTCGGGGGCGGGTTCAGCCATCTCTCCGGAAGGTTCCAGGGTTCCTTCTTTCCGAAGGAGTAGTACCTGTCGTACATACCGTAGAACGTGGTATGGATAGGAGCGATGGTACCGTTGTACGGGTATCCCTTCACGACTCCGTCCGCGATACGAAGGTTGAAGTTCGCATCGGGCGGGATCTTCGTTCCGTAGACCTCGTACAGGGCCTTCCCGAGCATCTGCACGCGCGCGGCTTCCTTCTCACCGAGGTCTGCCCATTGCTTGCCGACGGCGTCCGCAATGTCGGCACTCTTCGCTACGAACCCGAGGATCGGGTCGGCAGAGTTCAGGATGTCGTCGGGTGATCCGTCGACGAGCGCTTTGACCTTCTCCGCATCGTTCAGGACGGATTCCTTCGCCAGCCGTTCTGCGGCCTGCTCAGGTGTCTGTCCGCCGAGGAGCATCGGCAGGTGCGGGTTCTTGCCGTCAAGGTCGCGGGCGATGGCGCCGATCTGGTACGTCAGCATCGGAAGCTGCAGGTCGGCCTCCATGTCGGAGACCGTCAGGCGGGCCTTCGCTGCTTCGAGGCCCTTACCGGAGTACCGGGGAGAGCGCTGGTCCTCGGGAAGCTTCATCTGCTGTGCGTAGGCCACGAGCTGGCCGGCAAGCGCGAATTGCGGTGCCTTGCCCATGTAGTTGTACGCGTTCACCTGGGCATACAGCTCGGATTTCTTCGGCTGGAACATTGCGATCTCTTCCCACACCTTGCCATACTGTGTGGCGAGAGCGGGGTTCCCCATGACCGCCTTACGGAACGTGTTCTCAAAGTCTGTCTTCTTCGCCATCACCACCGGGTCGCGATAGCCGCCGAGGTAACCGTTGATGGCCTTTTCGGAGTTCGAGAATCCGAAGAACCGGTTCTGATATTTGATCTTCTTGTCGGGATTCTTTTCGAGGTAGTCACCGTAGATATCCCGAAGGCTGCGAACGAAATCGTACGCCCATGCATACCGGTAGTCGCGGTTGAACTCGAGCTGCGTGACGGTGAGGAGGCGGTTCGTCGTGCCGGGGTTGCCGATGACGAACACTGCGTCCCCTTCCCCCGCCCCTTTCTCTGACCATTTGAAAAAGTTCTTCGTCTTGAGGGGCTTGCCCTCCGCGTCGTAGACTCGATAGAACGAGACGTCGATGTCATACCGCGGGTAGGTGAAGTTGTCGGGGTCGCCGCCGAAGAACGCAATATCGGTCTCGGGCGCGAACACCATGCGGATGTCGGTGTACCGGCGGTATCCGTAGAGGGAGTACCGGCCGCCGTTGTAGAACGTGACAACGCTGAAGTACATCGAGTCGCTGGACGTCTTCCGGAAGTTGTCGGCATATCGCTCGCGAACCTCGTTCATCTTCGCATCACGGCGCTGGACCTTCTCTTCGTCGGTCGTGCCGCTGTCGAAGGCAAGCTGTATCTCGGCCGTGACATCTTCCATGATGATGAGCTGGTCGATGTAGTACCCGGGGATCTGCCGTTCATCCTCGAGTGTTGCTGCGTAGAAGCCGTCCCTGCCGAGGTCCTCACCCTCTTTGTTCACGCGGTCGATAGAACCGCGGGCGCAGTGGTGATTCGTCATGACCAGCCCGTCTTCCGAGATGAAGGAGGCGGTGCAGCCCGGGAGACGAAGCGCTGCCAGACGGACCTGTTCGAACCACTCCTTCGTCGGATTGAACGAGTAGGTCGTGGCGAAGTAGTCGATCGGCGGGAAGTCAAAGGTCCACATCCGTCCGCTATCGAACTTTCCTGCCTTGACCTCCGGAAGGACCGGAGCGGACTGCTTGACCACACCTTCCTGCGTGGCGCAACCGATGAGCAGGAGGAAGCTGAGGGAAAGCGTGAGAAGTGTGTAGAGTTTTCTGTTCATAGCGTCACTCCATGTCGTGTGATGAGCGTCTGCGAAGCAAACCCTGTACCAGCAAGGAGATGGACAACTTCGTTGTAATTGATGTGAAATGCGAGACGTTCAGTAGGGGGAGATTCCCGAAAGCGGGAATCCTCTTGGCAAACCTATTTTGCCCAGCTCGCCGCATCGTCAGGGGGAGTCCAGTCCGAGCCGGGCTCGAAGTGCTGCCACAGCAAACGGGAAATGGTCCGGAGGAACACGAAACCCTCGTTGGAATACTCCCATGAGGTATCTTCCTGGTCCTTCGTGATGACACAGAAGACGTAATCGCCGGATGGGGCATTCACGAGGACCACCTCGGACCGGGACCGGTCCACAGCCCCCTGCTTCGAAGCTGCATTCACGCCTGGCGGGATCTGTGACAGCGCCTCGCCGCTCCAGTAGATGTTGCTGAGGACGCGGTACATTTCCTCGTCGGCCCCCGGAGACACAGCTCTCTTTTCCCTGATCATCACGAGCAGCTCTGCCATCTCCCGCGGCGTTGTTTGTCCCCATCCGAATACCTCCCAGTCGGGACGGCGCCCCGGCGTGCGGGAGTTGACGCGCGTCTTTTCGAAACCGTGCCCGCTGAGCCACTCGTTGATGACAGACCCGGTGCCGGCGAGATGCTGAAGCCAGAGGCTTGCCGTATTGTCGCTCGTTGAGATCATGAGCATCACGAGCTTGCTGAGAGTGATCTTCGCACTATCCTTGAACGAACCGAGGATGTCCACACCCGGATACAGGAGAGAATCGTCGTAGACGTATTCCGCGTGGTAATCCAGTTCGCCATCCCTGATCTTCTGGAAGACGCCCAGCAGAATGGGGACCTTGACCATGCTCGCAGATGGGAAGAGCGAGTCAGCGTGTACCGAGGCCGTCCGTCCGGTCGCGAGGTGACGCACATACACACCGACCGTGCCGCGGAATCCGGCGACAGCTTCATCGAGCTGCTTCTGCAGGTCTGCATCGTGCTGGCCGGCAAGAGGAAGAACGAGGAAGAGCACACCAACACAGGTCTGCCGAACGTACCGGATCATTTGCTGCCTCCTATTCTGGTCATCAGGTCTCTGAACCGGGGGTGATCCCGGAGCTCCGCGACGAGCGGTTCCACGGGCAGGTAGGCAACGAGGCCGTCATGCTCTTCAAATGCCTGTTCCCAAAGGTCGAGCGCACGGGCGGTGTTGCCAAGCGCGTGATGCCCGAGTGCCCGTCCGTATGCAGAGACAGCCCGCTGATCGGCGAGACTGTCGAGCCGCGCAACGATATGCCGGGCTTCTTCTGTGCGTCCTGCGCGGGCGAGGAAAGACGCATACAGTCCCTCTGTGATGGTCCGCGTTCCTGTAAGCTCCAGGGCCTTCTCGACCATCGGGATGGCCTTTGCAGGTTGCCCGCTGCGTCCGTAGGCGAGTGCAAGTTCAAGGTACGCTTCGGGATAGCCCGGATGCTCTGTGATGATCCGTTGCAGATGTCTGATCGCATCGCCGGAGCGTCCGGTGAGAGCGTAGATGCGGCCGACGGATGTCGCCGTGCTGGCCGATGCCGGGTCGAGCGAATAGGCCTTGCCGATCGCGCTCCTGGCTGCATCCGGGTCGCCTTTGAGGGCCAGATACAGTCCATACCATTCATATGCCTGTGCAGAGCTTGGCTTGATGCCGATGGCACGGCGGAAGAGGCTGTCCGGCTGCTGCCATTCCCGCATCAGGCGGTAGAGGAGATATGCCTTCACAACGTACGCTTCCGCGAGGTTCGCATCGAGTCGCAGCGCCTTGTCCACTGCCTGCACGGCACCCTCCACTGCATCATCATGGGGTATCCCTTCGAATCCGGCGGCTGCCATAAGCACGTAGGCTTCTGCAAGGCCGGCATGTGCGTCTGCGTACGTCGGATCCCGATCGATGCTTTCCCGGAAGAACCGGATGGCCTTCAGAAGATCCTCTGACGTCCGTCTGTTGAGGTGATACCGGGCCAGCAGGTAGGAACCCCATGCATCCGGATGGGATGTGGTACGGCCGGTGAGCAGATCCCGTTCTGTATCGAGGATCTTGATCCTCAGCGCACCGGCAACAGCGCTTGCGATGTCGTCCTGCATCGCCGGACTATCATTGAAATGTCTGTCGAACTTCTCGTTCCAGAGGAGGCGTTCGCTGTTCGCCTCGATGAGCCGCACGGTGATGCGTACCGAGTCCTCGTACCGGCGCACGGTCCCTTCGATGATCGACCCTGCGGCGATGCTTTCTCCGATGAGGCCGAAATCGAGCTCATCGCCGGTATGTTGTGAAGTGCTCGTCCGAGCGATCACCTGAAGTCCGCTGATATGCGAAAGCGTCGAGATCAGCTCTTCCGTCATCCCTTCCGCAAAGTAGGCATGTTCTGACGCAGGAGAGATGTCCCTGAATGGGAGGACAGCGACACGATTGAGGGGATGCTGGTCGCGGGCAACATAGGTCGTGTATGCCCAGTATGCGAGCATGAGCCCCGCTGCGAGGAGAGTCACAGATCGTATCCGCCTCACCCACCTGGGCGAAAGGAGCGGCAAGAGACGCATCCGCGGGGACCAGGGAAGCACCACCTCGAACAGCTGGAGAGGAATGTCGACGTGTTTCAGTTCTTTCGCGGGAAGGGGGCGAAGCGGGAACGATATCTTGTTCCTGACCTGCTGCGCAACACTCTCGGAGATGCAGATCCCGTCGGGATCCGCCTCAGGATATATGCGTGATGCGATGTTGACCCCGTCCCCGAAAATATCACCCTTCTCGTGCACGACATCACCAAGATGGATCCCGATGCGGACGTGATAGACGTCCCGCTCAGGCAGGCCAGTATTCCGCTCGCGGATCTTTTCCTGGATCTCCGCCGCGCACTTGACCGCGTCAAGGGCACTCTGAAACTCGACGAGGAAGGCATCACCGATGGTCTTGACCTCACGACCATTATAGAGGGGAAGGATGGAGCGGATAAGCGCGTTCTGGTCTGAGAGCAGCCGGAGCGCATGGGCCTCGTCCTTCTGGGTCACAACTGTGTAGCCCACAAGGTCGGTGAACATGATAGCGGATAAGCGGCGGTCTGGCATCGTGGAGGGGCAGCGGGAGTCTGGCTGTGAGCAAAAAGTATAATCCTATCTTCCCCGAAGGTCAACGAAGGCCGGTTGCATTTCCCTCAACCTCTGGGTATCATGACTTCCCTTCCGACAGGTCACAGGTATCCATGCATCCATCCCGAACAGACGCTCCTTCCCCGACGAAGACCCTCTGGGAGAACCTCTACAACTGGGTTCTGATCCCCGTCATGGGCGGGGGACTCCGGGTCGCTTCGCTGTTCCGGTCGAAGGTCCGGCGGGGCATCAGGGGACGCAGGGACCTGTTCCGGGACCTCGAGTCTGCCCTCGCGACTGTCAAACCCGGCAAGCGCATCTGGTTCCACTCCTCCTCGATGGGGGAGTTCGAACAGGCCAAGCCCATCATCGCGGCGCTCCGGAAGCGTCATGCAGATGTCCGCATCATCGTCTCGTTCTTCTCGCCGTCGGGGTACGATAATTCGAAGGGGTACAGGCTGGCCGATGTCGTCACGTACATTCCCCTGGACACACGGAAGAATGCCGTCCGCTTCATCGACCTTGTGAGGCCCGATGCAGCCGTGATGGTGCGGTATGATGTCTGGCCGAACCACATCTGGGAGCTGTACCGGCGGGGGATTCCGGTGTTCCTGGCGAACGCGACGATGCGCCGCTCCTCGCCGCGGTTGAGACGGCCCTGGAGATCGTTCCACGCCCTTCTGTACGGAGGGATGAAATCCATTCTCACTGTCTCTGAGAGCGACGCAGCCAACTTCCGCTTGTACGGGATACCGTCACCGGACATCGCTGCAGCAGGTGAGACCCGGTACGACCAGGTCCTCCAGCGAAGTACGGAGGCCCGGAAGAAGCACCTCCTTCAGGAACGGCTCCTCAAGGGGCGCAAGATCATCGTGGCCGGGAGCACGTGGCCGGAGGACGAGGAGGTGATGCTGCGGACGTTCAGGAAGCTGCACCGTTACGAACCGAACGCCCTGCTCATCCTCGTTCCGCACGAGCCGACGATCGCGGCCATAGAGGCCATCGAAGCGCAGACAATGACAAGCCCGCGGTCCATCAGGTTCTCTGAGATGAACGACTATGCTGGAGAACAGGTCATCATCGTCGACAGCATCGGCATTCTGATGGCACTGTACCAGTATGCGGACATCGCATTCGTGGGCGGCTCGTTCAAGCAGAACGTCCATAATGTGCTCGAACCGGCAGTGTACGGCATTCCGGTGCTGTACGGTCCCAGGCACCACAACTCGCAGGAGGCCACGGCGCTGGCACAGTGCGGCGGCGGTCTCGTCGTGGAGGACCACCAGGAAATGTACCGCGTCCTGCGGCGGCTGCTCGACGACGACCATGCGCGGGAGCAGGCCGGGAAGCGATCGCGCGACCTGGTCCGGGAGCACGCAGGAGCCACACAGCGGTTCCTCGGCTACCTCGAACCGGTGGTCTGGAAAAGACCTTCATCACAGCACCGCACGAAGCCGTCGCGCTCGCAACGGCACCGCACAACACGAAAGAAACCATGAAGATCGTCTACCTTGATACGTTCTCCGGCATCAGCGGGGACATGACGCTTGGAGCGCTCCTCAGCGCGGGTGTGCCGTTCGATGCCCTGCGCGATGAGCTGCAGAAGATCGAGCTCCCGGGCTATGCGCTCGCGATGAAGCAGGTCGTGAAGAGCGGCATCACGGCCGTGAAGGCCGACGTGAACCTCGAGGGAAAACAGGCGTCGCACCGGCATCTCACGGACATTCTCCGGATGATAGACCAGAGCGGTCTGTCGGCGCGGGTACGATCGGATGCATCGAAGATCTTCACAGTGATCGGCGAGGCGGAAGCAAAGGTCCACAACATCCCGATAGAGAAGGTCCACTTTCACGAGGTCGGAGCCGTCGATTCCATCGTGGACATCGTCGGGACCGCCATTTGCCTGGACCTGCTCGGTGTGATGCGCGTCTATTCCTCCCCGGTGCGCCTCGGCAGCGGCGGAGCCGTGAAGACAGACCATGGTATCCTTCCCACGCCGACGCCTGCGACGCTCGAGATCCTGAAGGACTATCCGACGGTCCTGACGGACATCCCGGATGAGCTGACCACGCCGACGGGCGCCGGCATCGTCAAAGGGCTCTCGCACGGTATGCTCGTCATGGAGCGTCTGCGCCTCTCCTCGATCGGCTACGGCGCAGGCACGAAGGAGTTCCCACGGTTGCCGAACCTGCTCCGGGCGATGGTCGGGCAGATCGATGAGCCGTTCGACGAGGATGAGCTTGTCTCCATCGAGACGAACATCGACGACATGAATCCCGAGATCTTCCCGTACCTCATCGACCGTTTGCTCGCGTCAGGCGCACACGACGCATTCATGGTCCCCGTGATCATGAAGAAAGGCCGGCCGGGAGTGATGCTCTCGGTGCTGTCGGCCCGTTCTGCCATGGAGCCATTGCTGAGCATTCTGTTCAGTGAGTCGACCACGCTCGGCGTCCGCATCCACCCGGTGGAGCGCCGGAAGGTGAAGCGCGAGATGCGGACAGTCAAATCGTCGTTCGGCGAGATCAGGGCGAAGGTCGTGCATGTCGATGGTGCCGAGCGATTGATGCCCGAGTTCGAAGAGTGCAAGCGGCTGGCTTCCGAAAAGGGGCTTCCGCTGATAGAGGTCTACAAGAGGCTGGAGAAGGAGTTTCGAGGGTGAGGCCGTGGCCAGCGCTTTCGTAGACGTTGCACTCCCGGTACCGCTCCACAAGACGTTCACATACGCCGTTCCCCCCGACCTCCGGGACGCCGTCGCTCCCGGCAAACGCGTGCTTGTCCCATTCGGCCGGCAATCCCTGACGGGCGTCATCGTCGGCATGGCCGACACCACCACCGTCTCCGGCATCCGTCCGGTCCTTGATATCCTCGACAGCGTTCCCACGTATTCTGACGACCTCCTTCGGCTGACCAAATGGATCTCCGAGTACTATGTGGCCTCATGGGGCGATGTCCTCCGTACAGCCGCACCGCATGGCATGGCCATCGAAAGCGTCTCGCATGTTCATCTTGCCGATCCGCCTCCTGCAGACAGCGGAGCGGTCGTCCCGACACTCGGCAGGACCCAGCAGAAAGTGCTGGATGCGGTCCGGAATGCCGGCAGCATGAGCCTGAAGGTCCTGAAGCAACGCACGCGCCTGAAGGGAGCGATCTCGGTCGTGCGGTCGCTGGAACAGAAAGGGTTCGTGGTCCTCGAGGATTCCCTCCGGAGGCCAAAGGCCAGCATCAAAAGGGTCATGTATATCCGCGCAACGGAAGAAGGCACGAAAGCCGTTGCCGACATGGAACATCCGATGTTACCGAAGCGGACCCGCTCCTCGTTCGTCAAAGCATTCGGAGCGCTGCATCCCGGGAACGACTGGAAGCTCCTCTCCGAGGTGGCAGAGGATGCGGGAGTCGGACCGCAGACGGTGCTCAGGCACGTCGCGAAGGGACTGCTGGAGCAGGAAACGCGCGAAGTGCTTCGTGACCCGTTCGCAGGGCCCGTCACGGCCCCTCCCGCACATCGGCTGACTGAACATCAGGAGAATGCTCTCGCGGAGGTCGGCTCATCGATCAGCGCGGAGGAGTTCAGGGTGTTCCTCCTGCACGGCATCACGGGAAGCGGGAAGACCCAGGTCTACATTGAATCGCTCAAGAAGGTGAAGGAAAAGGGGAAGAGCGCGATCGTCCTGGTGCCTGAGATCTCACTCACGCCGCAGACGGTGCGGCGGTTCCGTTCGCACTTCGGCGATGATGTCGTGGTGATGCACAGTCAGCTCTCGGCGGGCGAACGATACGATGCCTGGCGCCGGGTGCATCGCGGTGATGCGACCATCGTCATCGGCCCGCGCTCTGCCATCTTCGCCCCGCTGCAGAACATAGGCCTTATCGTTGTCGACGAGGAACATGAGGGGTCGTACAAACAGTATGACAGCAATCCCCGGTATCACGCGCGCGACGTGGCGGTCGTGCGGGCCCGGCAGAACAATGCCGTTGTGGTGCTCGGCTCTGCCACCCCGTCCGTGGAAACGTACTGGAATGCGGCAAGCGGCAAGTACCGGCTGCTCGGGCTGCCGGAGCGCGTGGATGATGCGCAGCTTCCGGAGATACGGCTTGTGGACATGATCGCCGAACGGCGGAAGCAGTTCGAGGAGATCAAGGCGCAGGTACGGGAGAAGGGGGGAGCGTTTCCTAAAAAGCTCCCGCCCCGGTCGATCTCGCGGCTCCTGCAGCAGGAGATCGGATTGCGCCTGGAGCGGAAGGAAGGGGTGATCCTCCTGCACAACAGGCGGGGTTTTGCGCATGTCGTGGAATGCCCGGAGTGCGCATATGTCGAGAAGTGCAGCAATTGCGACGTGACGATGACCTACCACATGCGCACGCATGACCTCCACTGCCACTACTGCGGGACGCGGCGCCCCATGCTCCCCACGTGTCCATCCTGCCGGATGGGACAGCTCTCGCACACATCGTACGGCACGCAGCAGGTACAGAGCGAGCTCGAGGGTCTCTTTCCTGATGCACGCATCATCCGCATGGACCGTGATTCGACCAGCCGAAAGGGATCGTTCGACAGGATGCTGAACAGCTTCGAGTGCGGAGATGCGGACATTCTGCTCGGGACACAGATGGTCGCGAAGGGGCTGGATTTTCCGCGGGTGACGCTGGTGGGAGTGATCTCGGCCGAGACGCAGCTGTATCTGCCGGACTTTCGCGCCGCAGAGCGGACCTTTCAGCTGCTCACGCAGGTCGCCGGAAGGGCCGGGCGGGGCAAGCTGAAAGGGGAGGTCGTCATCCAGACGGTGAATCCGAAACATCCGACGCTGCTGCACGCAGTGGACCACGATTTTGCGTCATACTATAGAGAAGAGATCGAAGGGCGGAAGGATGTGCGATACCCTCCGATAGTGCGTATCGCCCTGGTCGAGTGCTCCGGAATCGATGAGAAAGAGGTGGTCAGGAAGGCGGAATCGATCGCCGCGCAGATGCGAAAGCGAACAACCCAGGGGGCGGTGGAGATACTGGGGCCTGCTGAGCCGGCCATTGCCCGGATGCGGAACCAGTATCGTCAGCATATTCTCCTGAAGAACGATCGTCAGAAGGACCCGTCAGCGACGATCCTGCGTTCGGTGCTCTCGCCAGTGCTTGAGATCAGTGGAAGGTCCGGACCATCTTCGAAAGACGTGAAGGTATCGGTGGATATTGATCCGCAGAGCTTTTTGTAGATCGGCAAAGGGCAAAGGGCGGGGGGTGTACAACGCGAATCTGCCTTCCGGGGAATACCATGGAGAACCGGAAGGCAGATTTTCTTTGAGGTACCTGAGATGGAAATGCTAAATGCTAAAGAAACCAAATGCTAAACAAGCAGGAAATCTGAAATATGAATGATCAAAAGGTGTGGTCCCGGCAATTTTCAATATCATTCATTTGTGCATTCGTCCTTGTTTAGCATTTCACAGTTTAGCATTTAGCATTTCTCCAGACTGCCTACTGACCACTCTCCCGGTTCTTCACATGCGTCTCTCCCCACTCGAACATCTCCGCCAGCACATGCAGTACTGATTCGCGCCCTGCGTATCCGTGGCTTTCATGCGGAAGCATCACGAGCCGTGCGGTTCCCCCGTTCGCGCGGATCGCCTGGAACATTCTCTCAGATTGGATCGGATAGGTCCCTGTGTTGTTGTCCGCTTCCCCGTGGATCAGCAGGATCGGCTCGTTGATCTTGTTCGCCCAGGAGAAGGGTGAGAGCTTGATGTACGTGTCCTGTGCCTCCCAGAAGGTGCGCCGCTCGCTCTGGAATCCGAACGGTGTCAGCGTGCGGTTATAGGCCCCGCTCCGTGCAATGCCCGCGGCAAACAGGTCGGAATGCGCCAGGACGTTGGCGGTCATGAATGCTCCGTATGAATGCCCCGCAACCATGACCTTCTTCGGATCGATGACGCCCATGACGTCGAGCGTATCGACCGCTGCCCTTGCCGAGGAGACGATCTGTTCGACGAACGTGTTGTTCATCGTCTCCGGGTCTCCCACCACCGGCATCGTCGCGTCCATCAGCACGGCGTAGCCCTGCGTGACGAAGAACAGCGGGGTGGTTCCGCGGAAGAACGTGAACGAATTGGGGGACGAACGGACCTGCCCTGCCGTCGATGCGTCCGAATACTCCAGCGGATAGGCCCATACAAGGCACGGAAGGCGGGT
Source organism: uncultured Ignavibacteriaceae bacterium (assembly GCA_964534125.1). GTDB lineage: Bacteria > Bacteroidota > Ignavibacteria > UBA10030 > UBA10030 > 2-02-FULL-55-14. The sequence continues at coordinate 82,047 of CAZHOJ010000008.1, read as the reverse complement.
TCCTTTCTGATATCCGGCGGGGAGGTAGAGCGTACCGGAGAGCGGCACGCCGTCCTCCCGTGCATATGTCAGCAGTTGCTTGCTCATGCCTGTCATCTGCGGGGCCGGATCGGTGAACGATGTCAGGGCTGTGCGTTCATTCGTCGCTATGTCCACAATGAAGTAATTGGGCGGCTGTGTGACGGATTCGGAGGATATGAGGATACGGTCCCTGTTGTTGCCGACGAATGAGATGAACCTGTCATACCGGCTGTCCGCGCAGAGGAAAAGCCGGTTCGTTCCACCGGTGGTCAGATCGTACGCGTCGAGGAACGGCCTGTACCCGTCCGGCGTCGCTCCTCGTCCCGACAGATAGATGATGGTATCATCCTGGAGCGCCACGTATGTACCATCGTCCCGCCGAACCATGACCGGATCGCCCGGATCGCTGTACGCGTCATTCCACGACATGTCGAAGATGACCTTTCGCGTGCCTGCAGGGTCGGCGAGAGAGAGGAGGCTCGTCGTGATCCACCGGTGGTCGCGGTCACGTTCGTACACAATGGCCAGGTCTTTTGTTCCGGTCCAGGAAAAGCCGCTGAAGCGATGCTGCACCTTGAACGATCTCACCGGTTCACCTGTGAAGGGGGTCCCGAAGACCATGACCTCGTCCCGGTCATCCGCCTTCGTGCGGGGATCGCCACCGTCGAGGGCCTCGACCCACACGAGACGGCCGTCATGGAGCGGCTGCCATTCGACCGACCGCGGGCCTGTCGGGACGCCCTGGGTCGGGACATTGTCCGCGACCGGGAGTTCAGCGATCGTCTTCAACGGCTTTCCGTTGCTGTCCCACACTTCGACCGAGTGCGCAAAGCTGTAGTAGGGGACGCGGTAGGAGAACGGCTCTTTGAGGATGTGAACGAGCACCATCGACTCGTCGGGCGAAGAGTCGAAAGACCTGATAAGGGCCGGGCTTCCGATAGGCTCGACCTTTCCCGTTGAGATCTGCACGCGGACGAGTTGAGACATCGCATAGTGAGCGAAAAGCTGTTCATCATGGCGTGTCCTGATGAGGTCCTGGTAGGTCCAGGTCTTCGATACACGCCCGGAAGTTTCATCGATGTTCGGACCTTCGGGAACAGAAGGTTCTGACGGCGGAGCACCCGCTCCTTTCGGCAGAGCAAGGAGCAAAAGATTCTCACCGTCGGACGTCCATTGCAGAGAGCCGGAGAGGACATCGTTCACGCGGACACCCGGCATCTGCTTTGCCACACCCGATGTGACGTCAGCCCACCAGAGGTCGACCCTGTCGTTGTGGTCCACGGTGAATGCGATCCGATTGCCGTTTGGTGACCATGATGGAAACCCGAGCTGTGCCCCCTCCGGCACTGATATCCGCTGACGCTTTCCTCCGTCGAGCGCAACGACCTCATAGCCGCTGTACTGCCGGATGCGTTGACGCGCATGGCGTTGTGCATCGATGCGGATACCTGCGATGCGATGAATGGGCCGCGAGAGCAGCTCCAGCGGCGGCTGGGAGGGATATTCCACGAGGAGCATGGAGTTCCGTGTCGGGTCGATGCTCACGAGCGGCGTTGGCGGGGCATCGACCATGTCGATGACCTCCTTCGGAGGAAGCTTGTAGCCGGATTGAGCAAAGAGGGCTGACGTAAGCAGGAGGGAAAGGAGAAGCGACGAGAAGACTCTCATAATAGCTCCTTCGTGCGGATGAACTCTGTGGGATCTTTCTGAAAGGCAGAAGACTGTCTAGGAGCTTGAGGAAAAAATTCGCGCAACGACCGCGACGGTCAGGAAATGTCAAATATGCCACGCACGCCATCTCTTTTTGATGATTTTTTGATCGTTGCGTTCGCTGCTCCCGCTGCGAGCGCTGCGCGAAACCTACTTGGCTGACTTTTTCCGCAGCCTGCTAGAGCGCAGACCGCTGGACATTACAAGACTGACCTTGGGGAACAGATGAAAAAATGCTAAACACCAGGAATCGAAATGCTAAACAAGGACGAGTATCAAAATGTCTAAAATGTGAAGGTGTCGGATCTGATCTCTTTCATGATTCATATTTCGGATTTCATCCATGTTTAGCATTTCACAGTTTAGCATTCAGCGTTTCCCCAGGATCCTCTTCAGCTTCCTGTACGATGTCCTCAGGTCCTCCGACACCAGTTTGACGTCGGCCAGGGTCGGCATGAAGTTCGTATCGCCGTTCCAGCGCGGGACGATATGAAAGTGGATGTGCTGGTCAATGCCCGCTCCCGCAGCTCTGCCAAGATTCGCCCCAAGATTATATCCATGCGGATTCATCACCTCGTTCAGGGCCTCCATGACGAGCGAGGTCGTTTCCATGATCTCCGCATTCTCCGTCCTGGACAGTTCCTTGAGCCACGGCGTGTGCCGGTATGGGACGACCATGCAGTGGCCGTTGTTGTACGGATACAGGTTCATGATAACGAAACACGTATCGCGCCGGAGCAGGACGAGGTGCTTGCCGTCCTGTTTCGACGCTGCGGCCGAGCAGAAGAGGCAGGCGTTGTCCGCCGTCTCGTGCCGGAAAGATGCAATGTATGCTGAGCGCCAGGGGGAGAAGAGTCGTTTCATGTCAGGGTCCAATCGTGATAGCAGTTCTCGCGGCGGGAAGATATATGTTGTGAGTCACCCGTTGTTTCGCGCAACGGACGCAACGAGAGCGGCGAACGCAACGTGTTGAGAGTGAATATTGTTGTTCCGCGCAACAGACGGCTCGGGAAAACGGATGGAAATAATTGAAACGATCTGTGGTGGCGTTTGTCATGTGCCGGATCCATGCAGAATGGCGTCGGCGGCCTTGTGGCCGCTCAGGATGGCTCCCTCTATCGTTGCCGGCAGTCCCGTCTTTGTCCAGTCGCCAGCGAGGAACAGGTTGGCATAGGGCGTCGCGGTGTCGGGCCGCAAGGCATCAGACCCGGGCCGCGGTGAGAACGTTGCCCGGACCTCCTTGAGCACGAGAGCATGCACGATGGAAGCTTCCTCGATACCTGGCAGCACGGCCGAGAGGTCCTCGATCGCCTGCGCGATGAGCTCGGATTTTTCCCGGTCGACATGATAGCGCGCGCCGCTGATGATACACGAAAGACATTGCCCTGCCCCCGAGGATCCGACGAGCATTGAGCGGTTGAACACCCACTGCACGCGTCCGTTCAGCAGCGCGATCAGAGGTTCTCTCATGACCTCCCGGTCAAACCAGAGATTGATGGTGATGATGGGAGAGGTCTCGAGCTCCGTGAGGGGCTGTGTCATCTCCTTTCCAGGAAGGATATCGGCTGCCGCATAGTGCGGGACCGCAACGACCACAGCACCAGCTGTGACCTCTTCACTGGAAGAGAGCACCACCCCTTTCACTGCCCTGCTTGAGATGCTGATGCTATCGACAGCAGTGCCGAGGCGCACCTTGCCTCCCCGCGACTCGATGTAGGCCTTTGCCGGGTGTGCGAAGACCTCAGAAAGGCCGGCATTCGGGATGAGAAGAAACGCATTCGAGCGCTTGCCCAGGAACGCAGCGCGAAGCACGCGGAAGAAGGGCAAAGCCGACACGAGGCCGGGATTGTCATTCAGGCTTCCGATGGCTATGACGTCCCACAGATGTTTCCGCGCGATCTCTGATTGTCCGAGTCCTGAAAGCCAGTAGTCGACCGTCATCTCGCTGAGAGCATATTCCTTCCATGGCGCGCGCCAGAGGAGCTCTACGCCGACCCGCGAGAGCAGGAGGCGGTCCTTCAGGGGGATCGATGAAAGTCGAAGCAGGCCGCTGAAGACATGAAGCGGTGCGGGGAGCATGCCGGATCGCAGGATAGCGCGGTTGCCGGTGATGACATCGGCGAACGGAATGTGTAACCGGGGCTGGAGCGAGACCAGCTCAGCGGAGCCGATGGTCCGAAGGTACGCCATCGTCTCGCGATAGCATCCCATCATCAGATGCTGGCCGTTGTCGACAACGTCGCCGGTCTTCTCGTCCCGGAAGGAGTATGTCCGTCCTCCGAGATGCTGCCGCCGCTCGAGAAGCAGAACTCGCCGGTTCTGTGACGCGAGCCTGACAGCCGCAGACAGGCCGGCCACACCGCCGCCGATGATGATGGTATCGTAGGTGTTCATGAAAGGGATAATAAGGAGAATTGGGGAAACACGAGGGGAAGGAGACCGGTCCTTCCAGGGCTCACGAAGACCGGCTACGCAGGCAGCTCTGTGCGGACGTACTTGTGGAAGCCTCTCGGGAAGGAACTCCGGAGCCGGAGCATCATGACAATCGCAAATTTGAGAGCGGTGCTCAGCCGTATGCGCTTGGAATAGACATCGTAGTTCACCCGCTCGATGCGACGGAGGAGGAGATAGTAGATGTTTCCCATGATCCGCGCGGCAGTGAACAGCGGTTTGTCATCCTCTGCAAGCGCCTGCTTGGCCTTGCGGTAGTACTCGCGTGTCCGTGCCACCTCGAACCGCATCAGCTCGCGGAAGCGCTCGTCGTACACATTGTTCAGGATGTCCTCTTCCGTAAGGTTGAACCGGCGGAGGTCTTCCAGGGGGATGTAGATCCGTCCGCGCTTCGCGTCCTGCTTGATGTCGCGAAGGATGTTCGTCATTTGCAGGGCGATGCCGAGGTAGATGGCGTACTGTTTGGTCCTGACGTGATGGTAGCCGAAGATCTCTGCGCACATCAGGCCTACGGTGGATGCCGCCCGGTAGCAGTACGTCCTGAGCTCCTCGAACGTCTCGTACCGGTTCCGGGTCAGGTCCATCTCCATCCCCTCGAGCAGGTCGTACAAATGATAGACGGGGATGTTGAACCGCCTCACGATTCGGCTGGTGCGGTTCAGGATGGAGTATCGCGAATCGCCGGTCAGCGAGCGCTGGAGTTCTTCCGTCCATTGATGCAGCTTCGCCCGCTTCTCGCCCACGTCTCCGTTCTCATCGACGATGTCGTCCGCGACGCGGCAGAACGAGTAAATGGTCTCTATCGCCTCGCGCTTGGGAGGCGGCAGTGTCAGGAACGACAGATAGAAGTTGCTCTGCCTGTTCGCGGAGGTGTCGATGGTGTCGATATCGAGAGCGTGTGTGCTCATGCGTGCGTCAATGCCCGGTAGCCGATGACCGCGGCATCGATACCCATCAGCCGTGGTCTGGTGTGAAGTACATTATAACCAGTCCTCTCGATTTTATCCAACACTCTCATGCCTCCGTGCCAGGTAAGCCGGATCTGCAGGGAAAACCGTGATTGCAGATGATTTGGCAGGGTTTTTCCTTCGTGGAACAGGCTTCGCGTACGCTGGACCTGGAAGTCGATGACCTCCCTGAGCTTTCCCTCATCGGCAGTCATTCCTTCCGGCGTTCGCGGGATGCCGAACCGGTCGAGGTCCTCGAGCGGCAGATAGATCCGGTCGCGGGCAAGGTCCTGCGCAAAGTCCTGCCAGAAGTTCGTCAGCTGCAGGGCGGTGCAGATCGCATCGGAAAGCCTGTCCAGCTCCGGATCATTATGTCCGAACAGGCGAAGCATGATGCGTCCGACGGGATCTGCAGAACGGCGACAATAGTCACGGACCTCGTCAAAGGTCTCATACCGGTTCTTCACAACGTCCTGATGGAATGCTGACAGCAGATCGCGCAGGAGCTCGGGGGGAAGGCGATGGACCTGCAGTGTTTCCCGGAGAGCAATGAAGGCCGGATGACCCGCGGAGTCCCCTTCGATAATCTGTTCGAGCTCTTTGCGCCAGGCCTCGAGGTAGGCGAGCCGCTCGCTCCGCTCCATGCCCGGCTCATCGGCAATGTCGTCGGCGATGCGGGCGAAGGCATAGACGGCGGCCACATGAGGACGCAGGTGTCTGGGGATGAACAGCGACGCTGCGGGGAAATTCTCGTAATGCGCGCGGGCGAGGGCAAGGCACCAGGCCTGTGCAGCCTCGGGTGTCCAGTTTGTCCGTTCGGGAGTGAGAAGGGAGCGGTCCACGACGTGCTACGCTTCGTCGACGAGGACCTCGTGGACCGGCACGGGTTCGTCGATCCCCTTCGGCTGGATAGGGGGGAGGGGACGGGTCTTCACGTGGTCCTTCACGAGCTCCCACGTGCGTTGGGAGATCATGATCCCTTCGACGGGTGCATTGGACTCGAGCCGCTGGGCCATGTTCACCGGGGCGCCGAGGACGGTGTATGAGAGGCGGCGTGCCGAGCCCATGTTCCCGACAACGACATGTCCGGTGTTGATGCCGACCCTGATCTTCAGCTGGATGAGACCCTTCTTCTCCCACTCCACCTTCATCAGGCGGCATTTCTTCTGCATCTCGATGGCCGCTTTGACGCAGCGAAGGGCATGGTCCTCCTGCGGTTCCGGGTCGCCGAAGAACACCATCAGCCCGTCACCGATGAACTTGTCCACCGTCCCTTCGTACTTGAACACGATGTCCACCATCGCCTCGAAGTACTCATTGAGGAACCTCTGAATGATATCGGCCGGAAGGGCCGATGACTGGTGGGTGAAGCTTTTGATGTCGGAGAAGAGGATGGTGAGCTCCTTCTTCTGGCCGCCGACAGTGATCAGTGCAGGATTTGCCATGATGCGCCGCACGACGGATGGAGGGAAGTAGGCCTCGAACGACCGCTTCAGCACTTCCTTGGCTTTCTCCTCATTGATGTACCTGTACGCCGAAATTCCCGTGAAGCCGATGACCATCATCATCATCGGCGTGACGATGGAGAGGATGATGTTGCCCGCGAGGAACGCAAGCGAGGCGATCAGATAGTAACTGACGAGCAGTACAAGCACGGCGACCCACAACCATCGGGACGAAAGAGACGAGCCAATGAGCACCATAAGGCCGATCAGGATCAGCTCGACGATGAGCATCCTGCCGAATCCCCACTCGTACACGAACTGCCCGGTAAGGATGGTGTGCATCACGTTCGCATGCACGCCGCTGAGCGGAAAATCGTTGTCAGTCGGCACAGGACCCACATCCGAGGCTCCTGTGGTCACCTGCGACACCACTGCGAGCGTTCCGTCGGTATGCTGCTCTTCGGCAAGGAACTCCAGATCGTCGCTCGACCCGATCCACTGAAATACATCATAGAAAGAGATGTGCTTCATCCGGTCCCACGGACCGACGTAGTTGATCGTCATCTCCAGCTGTTCGTTCACCGGTATCACGATGTCAGCTGGTTCCTGCCCCGGCCGCTGCGCATCCTTGAGCGTGACCGATTCACCCGGGCGGACGTTGATCCTGTCAGGGGTCATGCCGAGATAGTCGCACACTGCACGGAACGGCATGCTCGGATAGTATGCATCACGGAAGCGGAACAGCAACGGCGCCCGGCGGAACACGCCATCGCGGTCGATGCGGAGGTTCAGATGACCGTTGCCTCTGGAGGCCCGTGACAGCTCCGGGAAGGTGATCTCAGGATTGATCGCCCGAACGACCGAGGAGGCATCTCCCTCGACGACGACGTCCCAGGAGGTCTCTTGGAGATATTCGAGACGGTCCGGCCGGATATCCCGTTCCGCCTCTTCCTCACCGGGATAGAGGTGCACAAACGAACAGCCGAAGTAGACGTTCCCGGCGTTCTCTGTTCCTTGGATGAATTCCTCGTCCTTCGGGCGTTCATCCGGCTCCGAGGGATCCGGGAAGATGAAGTCCCAGATCTGGGCTGCGGTTCCCATCGTACCAATGGCATCGGCGACCTCTCCGAGGACTGCGCGGGAGGGGAAGTACGTGCCGATCATATCGACGCTGTAGTTGTTCAGGTCGATGTGGATGACGGTGCTGTCGTACGCGGGGCGGAACGTCTCGGAATCCGTGCGGTACTGGAACAGGCGGTCGATGGCCTGGGCGTTCCAGGGGACGAAGACGTTCGGGAAGAGGAGTGTGAGCGCATGGGCGACAAGCCACGCTCCAACGGCAAGCGTGGCTATCGCTCCAAGCGTCTTTGCATTACCGGTGGTCAATGGTGATCGTCTTCCCGTAGAAGTTCGACGCGGAGATGAGGGTCGCGATGTTCGCCACATCCGGGCGTCGTTCGGTCACCTCTTCCTCGCCCACGCCGCGGATGTTACCTCCGATGGTCACGGGCTTCTCGGCGAGCGTCGTGAAGTTCCGGAACCGGCGCTTCACGTTCCTGATCTCCGAGGCGATCTGCTTCGACACGGTCTCCTTCTTGGCTGCGTCGCCTTTCTCGTAGGAGGCAATGAGGCGCTCCAGATCGGTCAGGCGCTCGTTTGCGGCGAGCAGGTAGAACTTCTCCTTGCCCGTCGTTTTGTCGAACGTGATCCAGCGCCGGCCGATGGGGATGTAGTAGTTCTTATTGACCGCATAGTCTTTGTCGAACTGGTCCAGCGAGTAGGGGAAGAGGAGCGTGATGTCGTCGGACGGACCGGAATGGATGACGTACACGTAGCAGTTGCGCTGGAGGTTGACCAGCATCTTGATGTCATCGCCGGTGCGCAGGGTCGTGTCACGCGTGATGGAGACGAACTCCTGCTTCTCGCCGGTAACGGCGCCGAAGGCCCACTGGAAGGCAATATTCTCGTCCGATTGTGCTCCTGCTGTCAGTACTGCCAGCGACAGGCTGAGCACGAGAGTGGCAAGTCGTTTCATGATGGCTCCGTCAATGAGGAATGATAGATACGGTCAGTTCTTTGTCATAGGACGTCTGACTCCGGGTCGGGTTCTGCGCGCCCCGGGTCTTCCGTTTCACGTTCTCTTCTGTGTACTGCATCGCTTCGTTGATGGTGATGGTGTAATCGTTGTTGTAATCCGCTTTGCCGCGGAGCCCGTCGAGCAGGAAATATGTGAACACGCCATGACCGAGCTCCGGGAACTCCTGCGACACTTCACCCGCAGCGCTGGCCGTGAAGACGACCGTTCCCTCTTTGGACCGGGAGAGGTCCGCCAGGTACTGGTTCACCAGGTTCTGGTCCGTGACGCCCACTCCCCGCGTTGCGAAATCGACGCTGATGCCGCCGGAATGGCAGGCATCCGAGAAGACCACGATCCGCTTCGAGCTGATGTAGCGCGACAGGACGTCCTGCATCTGCCACATCGGGAAGGCCGTGGTGCTCAGTTTGTTCGGATCGGTGTCGTGCGCAAGCAGGTACAGGTTCTGCGGACGTCCCGGGTCCGGTGCTCCGTGCCCTGCGAAGTAGATCATCACGAGGTCAATGTCGATGGCGTTCCCGAGGAAGTCCATCAGCGCATCACGGATGTTCGAGAAGGTCGCCTTGTCATTCAGCAGGACGCGCATATGGTCGTTGTCGTAGCCGCCTCCCTGCGGTGTGCGCAGGAAGTTCGCGTATGCCTCCGCATCCTTATCGGCGTAGGTGAGCGACGGAATGCCGGGATTCGCATAGTCCGACACGCCGACGACCACAGCCCAGCGCTGCGGCCCGCCTCCGGTCTTGCGTTCGACCGGTTTGGATGGTGCCTGGACGACGGTAGCGGTGTATTTGCGCGACAGCCCGATGGTGCGCGTGATCTGTTCGCCGCGGGTCCCGTTCACCTCAAGCTGCACCTGATTGTACCCAACGACAAGCGGTATCTCTTCCGTGATGACATCGCCGGGCATCTTGTCCCGGATCTGTTTGTTCCGGATGATGGGGCTGAGGTTGACGGAGACAGAGACGGACTTCACCTCGAACCAGGCACGGAACTGCAGAGGGATGGAGACGACATCGAGGTCCTCTTTGATCTCCGGCGCCAGGATCTCCAGTGCCTCCGACGATGAGAGCCGGTCCACCCAGAAGGTCCTCTGCGACGTGAGTCCCAGTCCGTCTGTCGCGGTGATCGTAAAGGTGTTCCGGCCGATGCTGTCGAGTTTGAGCGTCATGGCAAAGCGGCCTGACGCGGCGCCGGTCGGGACACGGACCGTATCGGTGGACCGAAGAGGTGTCAGGGTGACGGGCTTGCCGTTGAGGGTGACGCTGGCAACCTCGAGGTTGTCCCAGACGACCGCCTGCAGGTTGATCTGACGCGCGAAGAGGCGGAGCGGGATGCCGCCGCGCTGCTCAGGTTCTTCGACGACGATCACGGGCGGTTCCGTGTCAGGCGGCGTGTCCTTGATGATCCACGTTTCGATCGACCCTGTGGTCGTTGCGGCAATCAGTCGGTCTTCCGGATCGAAGACGACCTGGGTCCAGACCAGGCTCTCTGCCGTCAATGTGGCTGCCTCGGCGAGGGTCGAACCGCCGGCGATGCGCATGGTGCTGTCCGACGAGACGCTGACGAACCACGTGCCCGACTTGCTGAGGGCAATGCCCGTTACGGAGGATGAGTGTGCCTGTGCCTCTGCCAGGGGTTTGCCGTCGTCGGCGCTCCAGGTGCGCACCTTCCCGTCGAACGTCCCGGCGGCGAACACTTTGCCGTCGGGGGAGAAGCGGGCCGCTGTGATGCGGGAGGTGCTGCCGGAGAAGGCGAATGCAGGCCGGAGTCCTGCGAGGGTGTACATCTGCGCCGACCCGTCCGCAAAGGTGACAACGAACCGTCTGCCGTCCGGATGGACGTTGACCCGCGTCGGCTCCTTCGGCTCGAGTGGGAGCGTGCCGAGCACAGCGCCGGTGAGGATATCTGAAATCGTCAGCGACTTGTCCATGCCGAGCGTGTAAGCAAGGTTCTCATCCTGTGCCGCCAGAGCGACGATCGAAAGCTTGTGCGGCGAGAGCACGACCCCGGGCGTTGCAGACGGCATGCCGAAGCTGGTCACAGTGCCGTCGGAGCGGCCGACGATGACCTTCTGTCCGGACTTCGTGAACGCAAAGGCGGTCACGCGGACGGTGCCGCTCATCGGGATCTGCATCTTCTCGGCGAAGGTCCTGGCGTCCAGCACGCGGAGCGTGCGGTCGGCAGCATTGACAATGTACGATCCGGACGTCACATTGAGAGAAGATGCGACGATAGCGCTCTGTCCGGCCTGGACGGTCGCTTCACGTTCGGGATATGCTTTCTGTGCAGGAGCGGATGATGCGAAGGCCAGCGTGACGATGAATAACGTGCGGATGGATCTCATGATAGTTCCTCTCACCGAAGCGGTCTGGTATCAGACATACACAGATACCCCGGCGATGGACAGTATGGTGGGTCAAGAAACAGAAGGCGTGAGACCTGTGTCACACGCCCTTCGTAATCATGCAAAAAGTACGCGGTTTTTGGGGGGAATGTCAAGGTGGCCCTTGAACGACACTCTCAGAAACACTACCTTTTTGAGCCTCGTAAGGAAACTCTAACAATCTTTCGCATATGTCGAACGGTCTCGCGCTCAAGAAACTGAAGCTGCAACTTCTGGAAGACAAGTTCACGATCAGCAAGTTGCCGGTCTTCCATGACATTCCGCAGATCATCGCGAACGGTGAGATGTGCTTCATGATGCGGACGGACAATGAATTCACCATCATCACGCCCGAATTCATGGCGCCGAACAACGTACAGCAGGAAACAGGTTGGAGAGGGATCCGGATCGAAGGGGAGATACCGTTCCAGGCGGTTGGCGTCATGCTTTCTCTTGCGCTCCCTCTTGCGCAGGCGCATATTCCGATCTTCGCCGTATCGACCTTCAACACCGATTATATTTTCCTGCCTGAAGTGATGATGGTGGAAGCCATCAAGGCGCTGCAGCATGCGGGTCATGAGTTCGTGCACAAGGAATAGACCGCGCGAAGACCTCCTTCAGAGACGGCCGTCCGGACACCTTCATTTCTCCCCATCCTTCATTCTTCCCTGCAGCTCTTTTTCGACCTCCTGCCATCGGATTCCCGAAGCCGCGAAGAGCACTGTCAGATGATACAGGAGATCAGCTGATTCACTGATGGTCTCCTTCCGGTTCTGTACCGAAGCAGCAAGGACCGTTTCAACCGCCTCTTCACCGACCTTCTGGGCGATCCTGGACAGCCCTCGTTCGAACAGCCGTGTCGTCCACGAACCTTCGCGGGGATGTGCTTTCCTGTCAGCGACGATATGCTCCAGGTGCCGGAGCGTCGTTGCTGAGAAGAACGAAGCGTCTCCAAAACAGGACCGTTGTCCGGTATGGCATACGGGTCCGTCTGGCCGCGCCCGGATCAGAAGTGCATCGCCATCGCAATCAGCAGCGATCGAGACCACATGCAGCGTGTTGCCGGAGGTCTCTCCTTTCTCCCACAGCTCGCCCCGGGACCGGCTCCAGAAGGTCGCCCTCTTCGTCTCCTGTGTCCGACGGAGCGCTTCCTGATTCATATATCCGATCATGAGGACATCGCCGTTCGCGTCGTCCTGCACGATGGCGGGGACAAGCCCTTCGCCTTTGCTGAAATCGATGGTCATGGTGTCATCCGTACTGGAATGGAACGTTCTGCGAGTGCACGCTTTGCTTCAGCGATCCGAACTGTCTGAAAATGAAAGATACTGGCGGCAAGGACGGCGTCGGCCTGTCCCTCGATGATCGCCTCGAGGAGGTGGTCTGTCGTTCCGGCCCCCCCGGAGGCGATAAGGGGGACCGCGACGCTCCGGGAGATGAGCTGGAGCAGAGGGATGTCATACCCTACCGTTGTGCCGTCCCTGTCCATGGAGGTCAGAAGGATCTCTCCCGCCCCGCGGCGGGAGGCTTCCTGTGTCCACGAGCGTGCATCCCGTCCAGTCGGCGTTGTCCCCGCACGCGTCCAGACGGTCCAACTCCCCTTCTCCTTCCGCACATCGACAGCTGCCACGATCGACTGTGAACCGACCAGGATCGCAGCCCGGTCGATGAGGTCCGGATCGCTGAGGATGGCTGAATTGAGGGATACCTTGTCTGCCCCTGCATCGAGCGCCCGCTGTATGTCCTCTGTCGTCCGGATTCCGCCTCCGACGGTGAACGGTATGCGCACCGCCTTTGACAGCCGGCGGATCAGGTCGTAGAAGGGGGACCGGTCTTCCAGTGTCGCGCTGATGTCAAGGAACACAAGTTCATCTGCCCCCTCATTGGAATAGCGGGCGGCGAGCTCCACCGGATCGCCAGCATCGCGCAGGTTGAGAAAGTTCGTCCCTTTCACGGTCCTGCCGTCCTTCACGTCCAGACAGGGGATGATCCTCTTTGCCAGCATGCTATCCCCCGTTTCCGTTGAATGGTACCAGTTCACGGGGCTCGATCGAGCCGTCATAGATCGCTGTTCCCACGATCGCGCCATACACACCGAGTGCCTCCAGCCGGCGGATGTCCTCCATTGACGACACTCCGCCCGATGCGATCAGCTCCGCTTCGGGGAATATCCGCAACAGCCGTTCATACAGGCCAAATGACGGGCCGGTCATCATGCCGTCGCGTGAGATGTCCGTGCAGATGACGCGGGTCAGTCCCTTCCCGAGGTATGACCGCATGACGGTCTCGACGGTGACGTCTGAGGTCGCACCCCAACCGTGCGAGGCGATCCGTCCGTCGCGCACGTCGGCAGCGAGTGCGAACCGCCCGGGTCCGATCTCTGCGATCCACCGCTGCACGGACTCCTGCTGCTGAAGGGCGACACTTCCGAGGATCACACGCCCGACACCGGTCTCCAGCATGCTCCGCACGGCCTCTTCGCTCCGCAATCCTCCGCCGACCTGGACCTGCAGCGAACGAATGGCCGCGATGTCACGAACGATCCCGGTGTTCACCGGTCTGCCGGTACGGGCTCCGTCAAGGTCGACGACATGCAGGTGCCGGAATCCCATGCGCGCGAATTCCCATGCTACCTCCTGCGGCGAATCAGCATAGACCGTTTCATGGTCGAAACGGCCCTGCCGGAGGCGGACACATCTGCCGTTGCGGATATCGATCGCGGGAAAGATCAGCATCGCTCGATGAAGTTCCGGAGGAGCGTGAGCCCGGCCGGTCCCGATTTTTCCGGATGGAATTGAACGCCCCATCGATTCCTGTCATGGAGCGCAGCGGTGAATGTCGTTCCGTACTCCGTCGTTGCGATGGTGACGGGTGACATCGGAACATAGTATGAATGGGCGAAATAGAAATAGGAGCCCTCGTCGATCCCTTCGAACAGGGGGGAGGGAGATGTGCTACGGACACGGTTCCATCCCATGTGCGGTACTTTCACCTCCCTGAACCGGTCGACGGTCCCGGGGAAGATTCCAAGGCAATCGGTGTCGCGCTCGGTTGAGCGTGCGAACATCACCTGCATCCCGAGGCAGATGCCGAGAAACGGCCGTTCGGTCGTGCTGAGCCAGGACATGAGGCGATGGTCACGGATGTACGCCATGGCGCTTCGGGCCTCTCCGACACCCGGAAAGATCACCTTGTCGCACACCTCGAGCTCATGGGGCGACGAGCTGATGATCGCCGTGCAGCCGAGCGCCTCGAGCGCATTCTGCACCGACCGGACATTTCCGGCCCCGTATGATACGATGCCGATGCGCACTTCTAGAGGATCCCTTTGGTGGTGGGGAGAACGTCGCGCTGGTCCTCGCGGCGGGAGACGGCCTGCCGGAGGCACCGGCCGACCCCCTTGAAACAAGCCTCCGCGATATGGTGATCGTTCCGTCCGTGCGCCGTGATCTGCACGTTGGCGCGCAGCCCGTCGGCGAGTGCCCGGAAGAAGTCTTCGAACAGCTCGGTGGGTACGTCCCCGACCTTTTCCCGCGTAAACCTTGCGTCGAACACGAGGAACGGACGTCCCCCCAGGTCCACCGCCACCTGTGCTTGCGCCTCGTCCATCGGCAGAACGAACCCGTACCGCTCGGTACCTCTCCTATCGTTAAGAGCCTGTCGCAGAGCGTCCCCCAGCGCAAGCCCGGTATCCTCTATTGTATGATGCTCATCGACGTGCAGATCGCCGGTCACGCTGACGGAAGCGTCGATCGCCGCATGCTTGATGAGCAGCGAGAGCATATGGTCGAAGAACCCGAGGCCGGTGCTGACCGCATAGGTGCCGGTGCCGTCGAGTGCGACGGTGATGTCCACGATCGTCTCTGTCGTCTCGCGGCGCACAGAGGCCCGCCGGGTATGGCGAAGGATGACCGTGCATGCCTCCTGAAAGGTTGCTGCACGGATGTCGGCCTGTGTCGGGGCGGTGCCGGAGGGATCGAGACGGATTGACCGCACTCCGATCTGTTGTGCGAAGAGCACATCGGTCTCGCGGTCCCCCACCATGAAGCTCTGTGCAGTGTCGATCGTTCCATCCAGAAGCAGCGCTTCGACCAGTCCTGCCTTTGGCTTGCGGCAGGAACACACGTCGTCCGGCCCGTGCGGGCAGATAAGAACCTCGCGAAAGCGAATACCTTCGCCCTCCAGCACGGTCATCAGGAAATCCTGGACCTCGTCGAAGGACCTCTGAGGATACCGGTCGGTTCCCAGGTGGTCCTGGTTCGAGACCATGACGAGCTCATACCCTTCGCGGACGAGCGAGCGAAGTCCAGCGATCGTCCCGGGCAGGAACCGAAGCTTTTGGAGCGAGTCCACCTGTTCATCGGGAGGTTCTTCGATGATCGTTCCGTCGCGGTCGAGGAACACGATGCGTGCGGGTGTGAACGGCATGTCAGTCTCTTCTATAGTCCTTCATGGCAGCGAGCAGGCGGTCGTTCTCCTCCGGCGTGCCGACGGTGATGCGTACACAGCGCTCCAGCCCAGGCTGGGAGCTGCGGTCGCGGATGACGATCGATCGTGATGAGAGGTATGAGAGCAGAGAGGTGTGATCGGTACACCGGACGAGGAGGAAGTTCGCGTCCGACGGGTAGACATGCTCCACGAAGGACAACCCGGCCAGCGCCTGTGCAAGCCGTGTGCGCTCATTCCGTATGCGGCCGACGAGCTCGTCCCGCACGGCGACCGCCTTCAGCGCCTTTGCCGCCACCGAAGCAGTGAGCACATTGATGTTGTACGGCGGTTTGACCTTGTCGAGGAATGCAACGAGCACAGGATCGGCGATGCAGTAGCCCAGCCGAATGCCTGCAAGGCCCCACGATTTCGAGAGCGTCTTCATGACGACAAGGTTGGGGGTCGATGCGCACTCGTTCGCCATGGAACGTCTGTCGGCAAAGTCCACGTAGGCTTCGTCCACCACGACCACGGCATTGACTGCCCGGCAAAGGCCGAGGACATCGTCCCGACGAAGGAGATTGCCGGTGGGATTATTGGGCGAACAGCAGAAGATGATCTTTGTCTCCGGACGGATCGCCTGCAGAACGGCGTGCAGATCGATCTGAAAGTCGTCGGACAGGCGCACGGTATCCGTGCGAATCTCCTGGATCATGGCGGCGACGCGATACATGCCGTATGTCGGTTCGAGAACATGGATGCTGTCCTTCCGGGGTTCGCAAAGGACACGGACAAGAAGGTCGATGATCTCGTCGGACCCGACTCCTGCGAAGATGGAGGAAGGCGAGACTCCCTCATAGGCAGCGAGCTGAGCCCTGAGTTCCCGTTGGAAGGGGTCCGGATACCTGTTCAGGCCCCCCTGTTCAGAGTCCAGGACACTTCCAAAGGCGTTCTCGTTCGCATCGAGGAGAAGTCCTGTCTGGTACTGGCTTCGTGCAGAGCTGTACGGGACGAGGTCCCGGATGTTGGGCCGGACGAGTTGTTCGATGGTCATCGGAACCTCACGTCGACTGCCCGGTCGTGTTCGAAGAGCGCTTCGGTGGTGCTGAGGACCTTCAGGGTAGGGGCGAGATTTCTGAGCCCCTCTTCCGTGATGGATTGGAATGAGATGGTCTTGCAGAACGACTCGACCGACAGTCCGCTTGCAGACACGGCCCGTCCGGAGGTAGGAAGTGTGTGGTTGGTGCCGGATGCATAGTCTCCGGCAGTGACAGGCGCCCATCGGCCGAGGAAGACCGAGCCAGCGTTCAGGATCAACGGGGCGACTGTCAGGGGGTCCTTTGTCTGGATCGACAGATGTTCGGGTGCGTAGTCGTTCGAAAAGGCGATGGCTCTGTCCGCTGACGGGGCGATGACGGCGTAGCTCTTCGAGAGAGACTCGCGGATGATGTCGCTGCGCGGGGCGGACGGCAGGCGCTCCTCGATGCAGGCCAGGGTCTTTTCAGCGACGGACCGGTCGGTGGAGACGAGCACGACCTGCGACGATGGATCATGTTCGGCCTGGGACAGAAGGTCCGCTGCGATCAGAAGAGGATCGGCCGTTTCATCTGCAATGATAAGGATCTCGGACGGTCCTGCTGTCAGGTCGATAGGAACTCCCTCAGGATCAATGGACACATAGTCCTTCGCAGCGGTGACGTACGCGTTGCCTGGGCCGAAGATCTTGTCCGTTTTCGGGACCGATGCTGTGCCGAACGCGAGTGCTGCGACCGCCTGGGCTCCACCGATGCGGTAGATCTCGGTGATCCCCAGTTCTGCTGCGGTAGCGAGGATCGCCGGATGGATGCTTCCGTCCTTACCCGGCGGCGAACAGACGGCGATCTCCCGGCAACCTGCAAGCAACGCAGGGACTCCGAGCATGATGAGCGTGGAGGGAAGGGGAGCGGAACCGGCCGGGACGTACAGGCCGACCCTGCGGATGGGTCGTCTCTCTCTCCAGCAGCGGACGCCGGACATCGTCTCGACGGAGACCTCCGTCTGACGCTGTGCTTTGTGGAAGGCCGTGACATTGTGTATCGATGTCCGGACCGCATCGACGAATTCCGGAGAAATCTGTGCGCGGGCGGATGTGATCTCGTCCGAGGGAACGCGGAGCTCGGTGACGGACACGCTGTCATATTCAAGCGTCAGCCGGCGCACTGCATCGTCCCCTTCCGATTGTACCATGCGGCAGACCGACGCGGCCGCCGTTCTGAAAGCAGGGGAGCCGGCCGCAGGGCGTTGCAGCAGCCGGGCGTACACATCGGGGGAGAGGGTGGTCAGGTCGATGATCTTCATCGGATGATCGCCTCGATGGGTACGACGACGATGTCAGATGCGCCCGCCTGCGTCAGGTTCTCCATCACGTCCCAGAAAACGTCCTCGGGAACGACGGAGTGGACGGCGACCATCCCGGTGTCGGCAAGAGGGACGATCGTTGGGCTCTTCAGACTCGGGATGATCTCCCGGATACGATCGACGGCGTCCACCGGTGCGTTCATCATCAGGTACCGTTTGCCGCGGGCTTCGAGCGAAGCACGTAGACGGATGAGCAGGCGTTCGATGTCTGGTGATTTTGCGGGGTCGCGGAGGCTGACCGGATTCGCCGTCAGCACAGCCTCGGATGACAGAACGGTCTCGAGCCGGCGCAGGCCATTCATGCGAAGCGTCGCCCCGGTGGAGACGATATCGCAGATCGCATCGGCGACGTCGAGCGACGGCGCCAGCTCGACCGATCCGCTGAGCCGGACAACGGCCGCATTGATGCCGTGTGCGGTGAGATACGACTGGAGGGTGGATGGATAGGTCGTGGCGATTCGCTTGCCGGCGAGGTCTGCGACCGTCCGGATGTCCGACCGCTCCGGCACGCTCAGTGCCAGTGTGCAGGCGCCGAAACCGAGGCTGAGCAGCCGTTCGGTGTTGGAGCCCTTCTCTGTCAGGATGTTCTCCCCGACGATGCCGAGGTCGGCGACCTCTTCCCGGACGTACTGAGGGATGTCATCGTCGCGGAGCGCAAGGATATCGAGGGCGAAGTTGGTGCACGAGGAGGAGAGGACCCGTCCGGAGAACTCGAACTCGAGCCCGCAGGAGCGGAGCAGGTGGATCGATTCCTCGGTGAGCCGTCCGTCCTTCTGGATGGCGATCTTGAGTCTGCCGTTCCGGGAGAGCATACTTTACTTTGTTAAAGTGGTGGAAGAAAAAAATTACCGTCGCGAGCGCCGGATGGCAATAGCGTAGCCGCCTTTGCCGCGTTTCAGCCATCGGGCGACGCGGGCGATCGTACGTGACGAGAGCCCGGTCTCGCTGGCGATCTCCGTGTACGGGCGCCCCTCCGCGAGCATCCGGGCAGCCTTCCACCGCTCGGCGAACTCAGAGATCTCGTATTCGGTCAGCAGATCGCGGAAGAACCGGCGGGCATCCTGGAGGCTGGAGAGCCCCAGGATGGCAGCGTACAGGTTGTCACGGTCGCGCAGCTGTGATCGTTTCATACTTTACTCAAGTAAAGTATCTCGCTTTGTTCCCGGAAAGTCAAGGGGGGCAGGGGGCAGAACCGTCCACAGGTCAGATGTTGAGAAACGAAGGCCTTTTCGCTATGTTGGCTGTTATGACGGCCATCGGGGACATACGATCAGCAGCAGAACGGCTGCGGGGCATTGTGCACCGGACGCCGCTCCTCCGGTCGGCCTCACTCGACGAGAAGGCAGGGGCCGCTGTCCTGCTGAAAGCGGAAAATCTCCAGCGGATCGGGGCGTTCAAGATCCGGGGGGCATACAACGCTATTGCAATGCTGCCGGACAATGTGCGGGCAAAGGGCATCGTCGCACATTCCAGCGGGAATCATGCGCAGGGGACGGCTCTTGCGTCCAGATTGCTGGGAGCGTCGGCCACTATCGTCATGCCGGGAAATTCATCGCGGGTGAAGGTCGCAGCCACGCAGGGATATGGAGCGACGGTCGTGTTCTGCGAGGACTCGTCGGACGACCGGGAGCGTGTGGCGCATGATATCGTCGAACGGACGGGTGCGACACTCGTGCCGCCGTTCAACAATGATCATATCATCGCCGGTCAGGGAACCGTCGGGCTCGAGATCGCCGAGGATGCGCCCGACATCGACTGCCTTGTTGTTCCCATCGGAGGCGGCGGGCTCATCAGCGGGTGCGCGGTCGCCGTGAAGTCGCTTCTCCCGAAGGTCAGGGTCATCGGCGTGGAGACCGAACCGGCCAACGATGCGCAGCGCTCGCTCCGCTCCGGACATATCGTTCGCATTTCACCGCCCGATACGATCGCAGACGGGATGCGAACCCAGGCGGTCGGCCCGAAGAATTTTGAGATCATGCAGAAGTACGTCGACGATATCGTCACGGTGACCGACGATGAGGTCCGTGGAACGATGCGCTTCCTCCTGCTGCGGATGAAGACCCTCGCCGAACCGACCGGCGCCGTTGCGCCGGCTGCGGTGATGTTCCGCAAGCTCGGATTTTCCCCGTCCCGCGTCTGTGCGGTCATCAGCGGCGGCAATGTCGAGCCGTCATTCCTCTCATCACTCCTGGCGTCATGATAACACCGGCACATCTGCTCGCAGAGTTCGACCGCGTCATGGATGCGACGGAAGAACTGTTCACCCGTGTGCCGGAGGACAAGGCCGGGTGGGCGCCGCAGGACGGAATGCTCACTTGCGGCCAGCAGATGCTGCACATGGCAGGGACGCTGAAGGTGTACAGCGACGTGCTCAGCGGCGGCGCATGGCCCGTCAGCTCGATCGATGAGATCCTGCGGCGGAACCATGAGACCCCGTCAGGAACGGCAGCTCTGGCGTTGCGGATCCTTCGGCGCTCGGCCGCGGAGTTCCGGAAAGTCGTCGGAGGGATGACGGCCGCCGATCTGGAGGTCGGGGTCTATGCACCCGCGTTCGGACACGACGTACCCAGGCGGACGCTTGTCCTCTTCTGTATCGAGCATCACCTGACGCACAAGGCAGAATTGTTCATGTATCTCCGCCTGCTGGGGGTCGCGGTGGGGTCGAAAGAGCTCTATTTCGGCCAGAAGCGTTGATGCGTCGGCAATCGTTTCGTACGTTTCCTTCTCACGAGCATATATTCTTATTCGTTCTCACACTGACCCACAGTTGCCTATGAAACTCATCGCATGCATCAACCACGTTCCGGACACGACGACGAAGATCGTCATCGGGTCCGACAAGACATCGATCGATCCTGCCGGTGTCACGTACATCATCAATCCGTATGACGAGTTCGCCGTCGAGGAATGCCTGAAGCTCAGAGAAAAGAACGGCGGTGAAGTGATCGCCGTCTCCCTCGGAGGAGAGGCGAACAAGGAGACGCTCCGCAAGGCGCTCGCCATGGGGGCCGACAAGGGAGTGCTCCTGAAGGATGACGGGGTCCGGGACAGCTATGCCGTCGCCGAGGGGCTCGCCGCCTATATCAAAGAGCATTCGCCCGACATGGTCTTCTTCGGACGGCAGTCGATCGACAGCGACGACGCCGCGATCGGGCAGATGGTGGCGGAGATGCTCGGCCTTCCGTGCATCAGCGTGGCGGTGAAACTGGAGGTGGAGGGAAACACCGTCAAGGCCGAACGCGAGATCGAGGGAGGTCATGAAACGGTCGAGACCACTCTCCCATGCGTCATCACGGCACAGAAGGGGCTCAACGAGCCGCGGTATCCCTCGCTGAAGGGGATCATGGCAGCGAAGAAGAAGCCCATCGAGGAACTGCCTGCGGCAGCATCCGCATCGAAGACCTCGCTCGTCGCGATGAAGCGGCCGGCAGCGAAAGCTGCGGGAAAGATCGTCGGCACAGATGCGACAGCCGTGCCGGAGCTGGTGCGGCTCCTGAGGGAAGAGGCGAAAGTTGTATAACGATTGTGAATTGAGAATTGTCGATTTCGAATTGAGCATATCCGGGGATCATTGACATCATGAAGATACTTGCAGTAGCAGAACAGCGTGACGGACAGCTGAAGAAACAGGGTGCAGAGGCCATACGGGCAGCACGGACCATCGCCGACGCGACGAACGGACATGTCACTGCACTCGTCATCGGTAAAGAGGTTGGGGAAGCCGCCAGGCAGGCCGGCGGATACGGTGCGCATGCCGTCCTTGCGGCGGATGACGGGAAGCTCGCAGCCTATGCGCCCGGCGCCTTCACGGCTGCCGTTGTCGAGGCGGTGAAGAAGACCGGTGCAACGGTCGTAATGATCTCCGCGACGGCTCAGGGAAAGGACTATGCGCCCCGCGTGGCTGTCCGGCTGCAGGCAGGATTCATCGCCGACTGTATAGAGCTGAGTGCGGACGGCGGGACCCTGACAGCCACTCGCCCTGTCTATGCAGGGAAGGCGCTCGCAGACATACGAGCGACATCCGATGTGCAGGTGATCACGCTCCGCCCGAACGTGTTCAATGCGGGTGAACCGTCCGGTGAGGCGCCTGTTGAGAACCTCAGTGTTGCGTTTGGCGACAAGGACTTCGCTTGTGTTGTCAAGGATGTGAAAGCTGCATCCGACAAGCTCGATGTTGCGGAGGCCGATATCGTCGTATCGGGAGGACGCGGGCTCAAGGGACCGGAGCATTTCGCGATGATCGAAGATCTGGCGGGTACGCTCGGTGCGGCTGTGGGCGCATCGCGGGCAGTGGTCGATGCCGGATGGCGTCCGCATGACGAACAGGTCGGTCAGACAGGAAAGACCGTATCGCCAACGTTGTACGTTGCTGTCGCAATTTCAGGAGCGATACAGCACCTTGCGGGAATGTCGTCGTCAAAGTATATTGTTGCGATCAATAAGGACAAGGACGCACCGATCTTTCAGGTCGCCGACTATGGTATCGTCGGAGATGCGTTCGAGGTCGTTCCTGCACTCACGCAGGAACTGAAGAAGGTACTCGGGAAGGGATAGACAGCGCGCACATGGAGCGTATTCAGGTCGATATTCTGGGGCTCTCGACGAGCCCATCGAGCGGCGGAGCGTATGCCCTGATCCTCAAGGAGACGCACGGTCAGCGGCGGCTGCCCATCATCATCGGCGCGTTCGAGGCACAATCAATAGCCCTGGAGATGGAGGGCATCAAGCCTCCGCGGCCGCTGACACACGACCTCATGAAGTCGATCATCGATACGCTTGGCGGTGCCCTGAACGACGTGACCATCAATGACCTCAGGGACGGTACGTTCTTTGCGAGGTTGCGCGTCGATACCCGGGAGATCGATTCCCGCCCGAGCGACGCGGTCGCATTGGCCGTCCGATTCGGAGTCCCGATCTTCGTCTCCGATTCTGTCATGAACGAAGCCTCATTCGTTCCCGAAGGAGATGAAGGGGAGGTCGCACAGCCGTCCGGCGAGGAAGCGGCCGAAGAGCCAGAGGAGGATGCCCCTGAGCCTGCGACACACCTGGAGAAGCTGGAGAAACGTCTCGAGGAGGCGATCAGGAAAGAGGAATACGAAAAGGCCGCCAAATTGCGGGACGAGATCAATGCCTTGAAGGCCCGAAATTCCTAATACCCTCTCACCGTCCCCGTTGTTCCACTCAGCACCGGAGCACATCGCTATGACCACCGTCCAGAAATTGTGTACTGTCATTCTTGTATCATGCCTGATGATCCCAGCCGCTGTGGCACAGACGGGCGGTCAGGACCAACTGCAGTCCCTGCTGGCCGAGGCTGACCAGTTCGCAACGGTCACCTTCGATAACCAGGGGGCGCTCAAAAAGTATCAGGAAGCGGAGAAGATCGCGCCCGACAATTACCAGGCCCTGTGGGGCATCAGCCGATGCTACATCGACATCGGAGAGCATCTGCCGGGCAAGACCGACCAGGAGCGGCAGGCGCAGCTGGACCACTACCAGAAGGCGCTCGACTACGCGAACAAGACCGTGAGCGCGCACCCGACGAAGGCGCAGGGATATCTCCGCCGGGCCATCGCGAACGGCCGTGTTGCGCTGTTCAAGGGGGTCTGGGAATCGCTCGACCTGGTCAAGTCCGTCAAGGCGGACGCAGAGAAGGCCATTGCGCTAGACCCGACCGATGCGACTGCAGAGTACATCCTCGCACGAACACACGCCAAAGTGAGCGAAAAACCCGGAATCGTGCGCTGGCCGCTCGGCCTCAGCTGGGCGAGCTACGAGGTAGCGGTGACCCATTACGAGCGGGCGATATCCCTCCGGCCGGAGTTTGTGATGTACCGTCTCGATGCGGCGCGCTCATATGTTGAGCTTGAGGACTATGACACCGCGCGAAAACATCTGAGCGCGATCCCACAGATACCGGACAAGGACGAGGATGATCCCAGGTTCAGGCAGGAAGCGAAGGAGCTGGAGAAGCAGATAGCGGACGAGTGATCCGCAGCGATCGTACGTTTGGAACCCCCGTTCCACCTCCGCACAATGCGGGATGGAACGGGGGTTTTTCTTTTTCGGTACGAGGCGAAGGCGGCCTGGAGGGCAGGATGTTTCTGCCGCCTCGGGCGGTCAATCGTTGTTACGGAGCGTCAGCAGGGACCGTGGGAGGGGGCTCGCCCTCCGGTGTCTGGTCCCGGCGTCGTTGCCGGCGCTGGTACCAAACGGCAGTGACGAGTCCGACGATGACGTACACAGATGCGAGCACGTACGGCGCCGACGGGTGCATGTCAAACAAAGGCCCGGCGAGCAACGGTGCGATGACCATGCATGCCGACATCAGCGAAGACATGGTGCCGAGTTTCTCGCCCTTCGTGCGGGCGTCCGCCTGGCCGGCGACCTGGCTGGTGATGACGACGCGCAGCACGGAGTGGCCGGTCGGCATCAGCAAAGAGGAGAGGATGAACGCCGTGAACGACTGCGTTGCGAACAGGACAAGCGCCGCCAGCATCACGGTGAACATCATCGTCTCGAGGTTCGTCTCCGTAAATCGTCGAAGCCAGAAGTACTTCAGTCCCACTGTCTGGTTCACGGCGACGATGAGGCCCATTGCCGTGAAGGTCAATCCCGTGATGAAAGCATCGAATCCGAAGACCTGTTCGACGAACAGCCCGTACACCGACTGTGACGTGACAAAGGCGAGCGTGAACATGATCCATGAGATATAGAGAGGCCTGAGCCCCGTGTCCTTCACGGCCCTCAGCAACGGGCGGATGGGGTTGATGGAGATCCTGCCATCGGTGTTCAGATCATGATGCGTTTCGGGGAGCAGGAAGAACGCCACCACCGCATTGATGGCTGCCAGGCCTCCTGCGAACCAGAACGGTGCAGCGTGGGAGAGAGGACTGAGCAGGCCGCCGATCAGCGGACCCACCATGAATCCTATCCCGAATGCTGCTCCGAGAATGCCGAGATTTTCCGTGCGTTCCTTGTCATTCTTCGCGATGTCGACGAGCGTGCTTTGCGCGATGGATATATTCCCCGCAGCAATGCCATCGATGATCCTCCCGACAAAGAGGAAGGGGATGGTCGTCGCGCCCGCAAAAACGAACCAGCCGATGGCCGTGCTGATGATGCTCCAGATGAGAACAGGACGCCTCCCCACGCGGTCCGACAATGCGCCAAGCCAGGGGGAGCTCAGAAAGGCGAACAGCGAGAAGACCGAGAACAGCACCGTAACGGTCGTCGGCCCGGCGCCGAATTCCTGTACATAGAAAGGAAGGACCGGGATGACGATCCCGATACCAAGAACGTCGACGAACACGGTGAAGAGGATGATGAGCTTTTCTTTACGCATCTCCGGGTGGTTTCACGCAGTGACGCAGAGCCTCATGGGAGCATCTCCAAAGAGAACGCAGAGGTTTTATGGAAAGGGATAGAGGATCGCCTCTCATCTCTCCTCTGCGCTCTTCACGGGTCTCACACAGTTGCACAGCGTCTCTGCGAGAAATATCTGCTTTAGACATATCTTTACGCGTGTCCGGGTTGTTTCACGCAGTGGCGCAGAGCGTCATCGTTACCTCTGCCCGGGGAACGCAGAGATAGAGAGGGAAGTTTTAATTCCCTGATCCGTTCTCTGCGTGCTCCCAATGGTCTTCATATTGATGCCCTGCGCCTCCGCGGTAATCTCTCCCCAGGGATCCTTCACCGCAGAGACGCTGAGAACATCCACAATATCTCATGTACGCCTGATCTCCCCTCTGCGTCTTCGCGCCTCCGCGGTAATCTCCCCCCAGGGATCCTTCACTGCAGAGACGCTGAGAACATCCACAATATCTCATGTACGCCTGATCTCCCCTCTGCGTCTTTGCGCCTCTGCGTGATGTATCTCACGGCAGACAGATCTTCCCCAGGATAACCCCCCGCTTCGCTCCCGTGACCCTCGGCAGGTTCGAGGGACGTCCCATCACGGTCCAGTATGCCATGACCGCAAAGAGGAGCGCCTCCTTGGCGTCGGCGCAGAATCCGGGAGCGGTTGCTGGCCGGACAGGAGTGTGTCCGAAGTGGTGCTGGAGGCGTTCCATAAGGAACCGGTTGTGTGCGCCGCCTCCGCTGACAAGTACTTCATCGGCAGGTGCATGGCGCTGCACGAAGCGCCGGTACTGGTCGTGAACGGACGCGGCCGTGAACTCCGTTGCGGTGGCGAGTACATCCACACCCTCGAGCCTTCGTCCTCTCCGGCGGACTTCTTTCACGAACGAGGCACCGAACACTTCGCGTCCGGTGGACTTGGGCGGCCGCATGCTCAGATACGGGTGGGACATCATCCACGCAAGGAGTCGTGCGTCGATCGTACCGCGGCGTGCGAGCGACCCTCCCCTGTCGAACGGTCGGCGGAAGAGCTCAGCCGCAAGAGCATCGATCACCATGTTTGCGGGACCCGTGTCGAACGCGATAACGTCATCCACGCTGCATCTGCGGGGCAGGGCGGTGAAGTTCGCGATCCCGCCAAGATTGAGCAGGAGTCTGCTTCGTGTCTTCGATCGGAACAGCAGATAGTCGAGGAACGGTACGAGCGGTGCGCCTTGTCCACCGACGGCCATGTCCGCCGTCCGGAAATCGCCGACGACAGGGATGCCGGTCTCCTGGGCAATGACGGACGGATCGCCGAGCTGGAGCGTTGACCGGACGCGGAGGCCATGGACGCTGCGGGGATCAGGCAGATGATGGACCGTCTGGCCGTGGGATCCGACGAGGTCGATGGACCCGAGCGGCAGATGTGCCTTGCGTGCCGTCCTTCGGAGCGCGCGGGCGAACGCCCGGCCGATGGCTGCGTGCAGCCGTGTTACGGTGTCAACGGACCCGGTACCGGGCAGCGAATTCTCAAGGATCGTCCGCTTCATGCCGCGCGGGTAGGGTATGTTCGTGAACGCCAGCTGACGTACAGAGAGGCCCTTCCGGGTCTCTGAGATCCGTGCAATGACCGTGGCTATCCCGTCAGCGGAGGTGCCGGAGATCTGTCCGGCGACGACCCGTGGAGGCCTTCCGGCCCAGGTGATCCGCGGTTTCGGTGTGCGGGATGGCATGATTCAGTACATTGTCCTCTGTGTTATCTCAAGAATTTCTGGTGTGGGTTGGGTTCTCGCAACGTGCGCAAAGAAAGCAACGGGCGCGATGGAATACGAAATATAATGTAAGGTTTCTCCGCTGCGGTCTCTCTTTCTACCGTTGCGATCACTGCGAGAAATGTCTTTAAGATGGGTTCTACAGACAGAACCAGGAAAGACCGTCCTTCGATGAGCCCAAGCCCCTCACGGCAGCCCCTGCTGGGGTCTCACATGTCCATCGCTGGTGGGGTCCACACGGCGATAGAACGTGCGGTGCGGATCGGCTGCCCGACCCTGCAGATGTTCGTCAAGAACAACAACCAGTGGAAGGGGAAGGAGCTCACGGATGAGGACGTGGCAACCTACAAAGAGGCCCGTTCGAAAGCAAGGATCGGCCCCGTCGTCGTCCACGACACCTACCTGATCAATCTCTGTGCTGTCGATCCCTCCATCCTCGTGAGATCCCGCGACGCGTTGCAAGATGAGCTCGTGCGCTGTGAACGTCTGGGCGTTGAGTATCTCAACTTCCATCCCGGCTCGCACATGGGGGCGGGCGACGAAGAGGGCATCAAGCGTATCGCTGAGTCCATCAACATTGTCCATGAGAGAACGAAGGGTTTCTCCGTCAGGAGCGTCATCGAGACGACAGCCGGACAAGGAACGGCGATCGGGCACCGTTTTGAGCAGATACGGGAGATCATCGACCGCGTCGAGGAGAAGGCCAGGATGGCGGTATGCGTCGATACCTGCCATATCTTCGCCGCGGGGTATGATATTTCCACGGAAGAGGGCTACGAGCAGACATTCCGGGATTTTGACGATATTATCGGACTGGACCAGCTTGTGGCGTTCCAT
Source organism: uncultured Ignavibacteriaceae bacterium (assembly GCA_964534125.1). Taxonomy (GTDB): domain Bacteria; phylum Bacteroidota; class Ignavibacteria; order UBA10030; family UBA10030; genus 2-02-FULL-55-14. The sequence goes on along the minus strand of CAZHOJ010000008.1, from coordinate 54,220 downwards.
GTGAACGATTCGAAGAAGCCGCTGGGATCGCGCGTTGACCGGCACGACCACATCGGCGAGGGACTCATCGGACTTGACGGGTTCAGCTTCCTGATGAATGACAGGAGGTTCAGGGACATTCCGAAGATCCTCGAAACGCCCAAGAGCGAGGACCTGCACGAAGATGTGGAGAACATCCGCGTCCTGAAAGGCCTTCTCCGGACATCGCGGACACCCGCCTCATCCCGCAAACGCCCATCATCGGAGCGCAGAAAGGGAAAGAGATGATGAAAGACTCACCGACGCTGAAGGATGTGCTCGCCCGATATACCGCTCAGGGTGAACTGACCGAGGCGATGAGCGACGCGTGGGTGCGCTGCTTTGCATGCGGACACCGATGCAAGATCGGTCCGGGCAAGGACGGCATCTGCAAGGTCAGGTTCAACGACAGCGGAACGCTGCGCGTACCCTGGGGATATGTTGCCGGTCTCCAGGTGGATCCCATCGAAAAGAAGCCCTTCTTCCATGCCTACCCGGGAGCGAAGGCTCTCTCGTTCGGCATGCTCGGCTGCGACTATCACTGTCCGTACTGCCAGAACTGGATCACCTCACAGGCGCTCCGCGATCCCGATGCGGTTTCGGGAGTCGATCCCATCGAGCCGGACGACATCATCCGCCTTGCGCAGAAGTACGGGGCGCAGGTTGTGACGAGCACCTACAATGAGCCGCTCATCACGAGCGAATGGGCCGTGGCCATCTTCCGTCTTGCACGAGAGAAGGGAATGGTGACGTCATATGTGTCGAACGGGAACGGCACTCCCGAAGTGCTGGAGTACCTGGCCCCCTGGGTCGACCTGTTCAAGATCGACCTGAAAGCGTTCACGCAGAAGGAATACTCACGGCTCGGCGGAAAACTGGAGAACGTCCTCGACACCATCCGCACCGTCCATGCAAAGGGGATGTGGACAGAGATCGTCACGCTCGTCGTCCCGGGGTTCAACGATTCCGACGCCGAGCTGACCTTCATCGCCGGGTTCATTGCATCCGTCTCGAGAGACATTCCCTGGCACGTGACCGCCTTCCATGAGGACTATAAGATGACGGACACATCGGCCACACCCGTCAGCACGCTCATCCGCGCGGCGGAGATCGGGCGGGAGGCGGGACTTCGCTACGTCTATGCGGGGAATGTCCCCGGTCGGGTCGATGGGCTTGAGGACACACGTTGTCCAGGATGCGGGAAGACGCTCATCGAGAGGCGGGGATTCCATGTCCTGTCGAACTCTCTGGTCGACGGGAAGTGTCCTTCGTGCAGCACTGCCATCGCAGGGCGCTGGTACACAGCATCATCCTGAACGACGAAAGGGTCAGGACATGAGCATGCGATTCCTTCTGCCGACCGCCGGGGCGATCCTGGGCATCCTCATCGCCCGCGGACAGCAGGCGACCACGCTGGAAACGCTCGGCTATCTGTTCGTCGGGCTCGCGGTAGGATACGGTATCAACTGGCTGACGAGCCGCAGTACACGGGGAGGGTCATGACATACAGCCTTCGCTTGAGCTTCACGCTCCCGGTCCCGAAACGGGAGGCATTCGCACTCCTCACGGATGCGAGAAAGATCCGGGCCTGGTCCGGGCAGGCCGGCAGGGTCCGTCCGGAGATCGGCGGGACCTTCCGGATGTTCGACGGCTGGGTGACAGGGTTCGTCCTGGCGTACCAGCCGGGGAAGCATCTTGCCTATACATGGCTCCCGGCTGACTGGAAGAAGGGGACGGCACCCTCGATCGTTGTCTATCGGTTCGAGGCAAAGGGGAAAGGGTCACGCATCTCCATCCGGCATGCATATCTTCCGACGAAGGCGGCCCTGCGGTCCCACAAGACAGGCTGGCACGACCATGTTGTGGACCCCCTGAAATCTTATCTCATCAGGAAAGGAGCGTGAGCGTGCAGGGAGCGATCCGACACGGCCTCTCGGCCATGATATGTGCGGGCATACTGCTCGCGGCAGGTTGCACACCATCGGGTACGACAAAAGAGGAAAAGACCAAACCGGTCCTCGAACTGACCGTACGTGTGGCCTCGCTCGATGTCTCCGGTCTCAACAGACGGCTGACGAAGGCCGATGTCAGTGACCTGTGGGCCGTGATGAAAAGGGAGAAGGTGGAGGTCCTGACAGTCCAGGGACTGACGCGATATCCCGGCCTCACGACTCGCACCGACCTCGTCGATGAGTTCATATCCGCATCAGGCTGGAGGTCCGTCTTCGGCGAGCTCGTCGATAACTCGGGCCGTCTGACCGGCAACGCAGTGTTCGCTTCCTATCCCATCCGTTCTCATTCGACGGTCTCCTTCCATACAGTGAAAGGAGCCGTGTTCGAAGGTGCTCTCCATACGGTCATCGACGGAGGTGTCAGGGAGATCATCGTCGTGAGTGCGACCTACCCGGAGAAGGGGGGAGAGAAGGTGAAGAATGATTGCCGGACGATCATCGCGAAAGAGAGGGGAAAGCCAAATGCACCGATGATCCTCGCCGGCGGCAATCCTGCTCCGCGGGACGGGTGGGAAGAGGCGTTCCCTGCAGCCAAGCCGGTCGGGCTCCAGTATGACGGCGTTGGCGCCATGCGGCTTCTGGACTCAGGGACCACGACGGCCAAGCTCGGCGCGATATCGTTGGCAACATTCGGACTCTATCGCACACAATAGGCCGGACCATCATCATGAAGATCAATCTCGCTCGCGTACTGTTCATCCAGCTTCTGTGTCTTCTCGCGTTCTTCATCGGCCTGTATGTGGGCGGTCAGCCAGGGGGCGTGGAGGTGTCGAGCGCTGAGCGCATCGCAGGACTCGAGTTCACGGAAACAGAACGCGATTCGCTCAAGCCCGACCTCCAGGAATTCCTGAGCAGCTACCAGAGCCTTCGGACGATGCAGATCGGGAACGACGTCGTGCCCGCCGTGCTGTTCAATCCCCTGCCCGAGGGGTTCCGGCTCCCGCAGGGGAAGGACGACGTCCGCACGAGCGGTGTCGGGAAGGTCCGGCGTCCGGCAGACCTTGAAGACCTTGCATTCGCATCCGTCGGCGAGCTTGCAGAGCTCATCCGGACCCGGAAGGTGACCTCGCTCGAACTGACGACGATGTATCTTGAACGGTTGAGGACGTACGGCCCGAAGCTCGAGTGCGTCGTCACCCTCACAGAGTCGCTTGCCGTTGCGCAGGCGAAGCGTGCCGATGCGGAGATCTCGCGCGGCGGGTACCGCGGTCCGCTGCACGGCATCCCATACGGGGCGAAGGACCTTCTCGCACAGAAAGACTATCCGACCACGTGGGGGGCGACGCCGTACAAGGACCAGGTGCTTCCGTACGATGCGACCGTCATCCGGAAGCTCGAAAATGCCGGTGCGGTGCTCGTCGCCAAGCTGACATTAGGGGCGCTGGCGTGGGGAGATGTCTGGTTCGGCGGCATGACCCGGAATCCATGGAACCTCGAGCAGGGATCGAGCGGCTCATCGGCCGGATCGGCGTCGGCAACGGCGGCTGGCCTTGTCGCGTTCTCCATCGGGTCCGAAACGTGGGGATCTATCGTATCCCCATCGACCCGCTGCGGCACCACGGGTCTGCGTCCCACCTTCGGCCGGGTCAGCAGGGCCGGGGCGATGGCGCTTTCGTGGTCGATGGACAAGCTTGGACCGATCTGTCGGACTGTTGAGGATTGTGCGCTTGTGTTCGCGGCGATCCATGGGGCAGATGCTGCAGATCCGTCGACCGTGAAAGGCGTTCCCTTTGCATACGATCCCTCGGTCTCCCCCAAACGGATCAGGGTTGGCTACTACAAAAGCGCATTCGACAGCGTGCAGTCAAACAAGAACCTTGCCGATGCCGTCCTGACGGAGATGGCATCGCTCGGGTACGACCTTGTGCCCGTGGAATTCCCGACGGATATCCCTGTCAATGACCTGTCCTTTGTCCTGTCCGCTGAGGCTGCCGCTGCCTTCGATGATCTGACACGCTCGAACCGGGACGACCTGCTTGTGCGTCAGATACGGAACGCGTGGCCGAACGTGTTCCGGGCGGCACGGTTCATTCCCGCCGTCGAATACCTGCAGGCGAACAGGGCACGAACGCTGCTTCAGCAGAAGACGCAGGACCTGTTCGAGAGGGTCGATGTCGTTGTGACCCCCTCGTTCGGCGGCGATCAGTTGCTGATGACGAACCTCACAGGCAATCCGTGCATCGTTCTTCCGATGGGATTTACCGAGAATGGGACGCCCGTGAGCATATCGTTCATCGGGGGGCTTTTCGAAGAAGGCACACTTCTTGCAGTGGCGAAGCGATACCAGGATGCCTCAGGCCATCACCTGAAGCATCCCACGCTCACATTCTGAGCGTGATCAGTACCTGCGTTGCACAGCGGAGGAATGCATGACACAACTTACTGGTCCGAAGAAAGAAGCCTGGGCCCGTCACCTGCGTGAGGCGGACCGGCTGGCGAAGCAGAAGCTCTGGGAGCGCGCGATACGCGAGCTGGAGCAGGCGTTGGCGATCGACCCGAAGGATATGTATGCCCGTTCGTACCTCGAACGTGTCCGTGCACAGTGGACCCGCCAGCAGGAGGTTCGGAAGTCCGCAGAGGAAGAGATACAGTCGTCGCTCGACCAGCGGATGGAACTCATTCCGAAGCTCTTGTCGGCGTCGGAACAGTTCATCGAGCAGGGAGACTACCAGGCTGCTCTCAAGGAGATAGCAAAGGTCTATAAGATCGACCCGAACAACTACTACGCACGGGCTCACTCAGACCGTATCGAGGAGCTGATGCGGGAACGGCAGGACCAGCAGGGAGGGCAAGCCGGCGAGGTGCGGCAGGGACCGGCACGGACGGATGAAACGGGAGATGTGATCTTCTATAAAGAGCTGCTCAGAGAGTACTGGTTCGACGGCAAGCTGACAGCCGAGGAAGAGGAGCACCTTGTATCTGTCCGGTCGTCCTTTGGCATCACAGACAAGGACCATGACCGCCTTTCGAAGGACGTGAAGCTCGAAGCCTATATGGAGGCGCTCCGGATCGCCTGGATCGACGGCGTCATCTCCGAGCATGAACGGAAGACCCTGGACTTCATGCGGAACAAGTATGGCATCTCTCCGCAGGAGAGCGTCGCTGTCGAGAAGAAGGTCCAGGCCCTCAGGAAGGACAAGCCCGAACGGGCCCGCATCGTCATCGCTGACAGCGACAGGGAGCACGCCCTGGCGATGACGAGGCTGCTGAAGAAATACGGCTACAACACGATGCTCACGTCGAGCGGGCCGGGAGCGGTCAAGCTTCTTGCCCATGTGGTCCCGAAGGCCATCGTCATCGCGATGACGTACGAGGACAAAGAGATGGATGGGTTCGAGGTGTACCGCCTGATACGTTTGTTGCCTGCGCTTCGTCATGTGCCCGTGTTCCTGACCCTTCACACCAACGACAAGGACATCATCCATACGGCCATCCGGCTTGGGATCGACCATGTCCTTCAGCGTCCGGTCGATGCAGAGTTCATCGCTGCAGCGGTTCGAGGGCGGGAGGTACGGCAGGAACTGCAGGCGGTCTAAGGTCCTGGCGGCGGACAAGCATACCAGGAAAGAGGGAGAAGATCAGTGCAGCGAGCCCGACGGATGCAGTTCGGGAGCCCAGCGCTGCAGCTCGGCTTTGAGTGACATCTGTAGCCGGACCCGAACGTTATCATACAGGACGGATTGGGCCCCCACCCGAACATCCCCGATCTCCACGCCGAACAGAACACAATCCGCAGGCAGCATCTGCAACTGACGGGCTGTTTCGACCGCTTCGTTCACGCCGAATTGGTGGGAAGAGACACAGAGGTAGCCAGACGGAAGGGGATGGTGTGCAAGGTCGAGGCGGTGGACCGTTCCGGGCGGTGTGGAGGAACGCAGGGCATCGACGATGATGGCGGCGTCGTAGCCTTCCCACAGGCTCAGCATGCGTGCACCATCTCCTCGTGATTCGCGGATATCAGCCCAGGGGCACCTGAACGCCTGCAGGTCTCTCACAGCGAATAATCCTATCGCATCATCCTCCCTGTCCTCAGTCCCGACGCCGATGACGACGACATGTGTCATGGGACCTCTTCCATGCGGACGAAGTGCGTTGCACACGAGATGCACGGGTCGTAGTTCCGTACGACGTGCTCACATTGCCACGTGAGATCTTCGAGCTTCTGCCGTGCGGAGAACTGTTCCACATACGCCCGGAGATCGTCCTCCATCGTACGGAGGTTCTGCGCAGTGGGGGGCATGATCTTCGCCGTACGGATGAGGCCCCGCTCGTCGAGCGTATACCGGTGGTAGAGGATGCCCCGGGGCGCTTCTGTGCACCCGGTGCCGATGCCTTCGCGCACGCTATAGGGCACGAACGGTTCATCGGGCATCGTCAGGTTCGTGATGATGCGGATGGCTTCCTCGATGGCGACGAGCGATTCGAGAGAGCGTACGATGATGCTCTTGAAAGGATTGCGCACCGGCGGCATGCACTTCACCTCTTTTGCCATCGCCCGCGCTGCCGGCGTCAGCCGGTCCGCGTTCAGATTGAAGCGGGCGAGCGGGCCGACATGGTATGCGCCGACGCCCTGCATGACGGAGTGGAGAGCGTTCGAGTGTCGGACATGCTCTTCCGGAAAGTGCTCCTCAAAAACACGGGAGGTGATGTTCAGTCCTGTGCTGGAGACGATGTTCCCTTCGCCCATCGGGTAATCGGTCGGATGACGGAGGGATACGAACACATACGGCTGTTCGAACGGCCGGAAGGGGAGCGCGGCCGTGGCGCGAATGAGGCCCTTGGTCGCCTCCTTTGCCCACTGGAGCGGCTCCAGCAGTTCTTCGAACCGGTGCCTGGGAGGGATCGCATAGAATCCGCCGACACGCACGTTGATCGGATGGATCTCGCGTCCGCCCAGGACGTTCACGATGTCGTTGCCGATCTTCTTGATACGAAGCGCTGTCCGGACGAGCTCCGGCTTTTCTCCGGCAAGCTGGATGGCGTCCTGCATCCCGACGAAATCGGGCAAGTGAAGCATCGCTGCATGGAGCACGTGACTCTCGATCCACTCGCCGCAATAGAGGAGGCGCCGGAGGTCGCGGATCGGCCCGGGCACGATGATACCAAGGGCCTGCTCCATCGCCTGCGTGGAGCTCATCTGATAGGCCACAGGACAGATGCCGCATATGCGAGCCGTGATATCGGGCGCTTCTGCATGAGACCGTCCCCGCAGGAAGGCCTCGAAGAACCGCGGCGGCTCGAAAATATCCACCTTCACATCGCGGACCTTGCCGTTCTTCATCTTGATGAGGATGCCCCCCTCGCCTTCCACCCGGGCCAGGGCCCCGACAGAGATGGTCTTCAGGGTCTTCGTTGCCCCGGCGGCCGTGCGTGCGGGTGCGGTCTTCGGCGGTGCTGGACGGCGAGTCTTTTGCGCCCGCTTCGTCGTTCGTGGTGCGGCCGCCTTCGGCTTCGGGACCGACCGTTGTTTCTTCTTATCGCTCATGCGCTTCGCTTTCCTTCCGGAACGATTCCGCGTATGCGTTGAAGCCGCGGAACCGTCTGATGATCTCTTCGTTCTTCATGCCCCCTTTGCCCCACGCCTCGGAGAGGGCGCTCGTGTTGGGGGTCTCCTTCGGCCCGTAGCATCCGAAACATCCGCGTGTGTAGCTCGGACAGAGTGCGCCGCATCCGGCCTGTGTGACGGGACCGAGGCATGGTTCGCCTGCTGATACGGCCACGCAGGTGATCCCGTTTCGCTTGCATTCGATGCACACGGAGTACGACGGAATGACCGGCGCGCGGCCATTCAGGTATGCGTTCAGGACCTCGAGCAGCTGGTACTTGTTGATAGGGCACCCGCGGAGCTCGAAGTCCACAAAGATGTGGTCTGCGATCGGTGTTGACTTGGCGAGGGTCGAGATGTACGCCGGATTGGCGTAGACCATCGGGATATACTGGCGGACGTCGGTGAAGTTGCGCAGGGCCTGGATGCCGCCCGCAGTGGCACAGGCGCCGATGGTGACCACCTTCTTCGAGAGCTTTCGCACCTTGTGGATACGTTCCGCGTCGTGCGGGGTGGTGATGGAACCTTCGACGAGCGAGATATCATACGGTCCCTTGCTCACCGCCCTCGTGGCTTCGAGGAAATAGGCGATCTCCACTTCGCCGACCACAGCCAGCAGCTCGTCCTCGCAGTCGAGCAGGCTCAGCTGGCATCCGTCGCAGGACGCGAACTTCCAGACAGCGATCTTCGGTTTCTTTCGGGCCATGTCACAGCTCCCAGCGTGAAAGGATCTCGCGGACGGCGGGGTACGGGAAGACGGGTCCGTCCTTGCAGACAAAGTATGGGCCGAGCTGGCAATGTCCGCAGAATCCCACCGCGCACTTCATGTTCCGTTCCAGCGAGACGTGGATGTCGTTGACGGCGATGCCGCGCTTGAGGAGCTCCGTTGCGCACACGCGCATCATCACTTCGGGACCGCACAGCAGCGCAGCAGCGTTCGTCGGGTCGAACGGGGCCTTGCCGATGAGGTTCGACACGAACCCGACGTTCCCGCGCCATTTGTCCATGCCGCGATCGACTGTTACATAGACATCCATGTCGAACCGTCCGCGCCATTGCTCCAGTTCGTCCTGATACAGGATGTCGATGGGGCTCCGCGTGCCGTACAGCAGGACGACCCTTTTGTAGGCGTTCCGGAGGCGAAGGATGGAATAGACGGCCGGTCGGAGCGGCGCCAGGCCGATGCCGCCCGCCACGATAACGACATCCCGGCCCTCCTGCTGCCGCACGGGCCAGCCCTCACCGTACGGCCCACGCACACCGATAACATCTCCCCGGCGGAGTTTCCGCATCGCCCTGGTCACGGTCCCGACGGCACGCGTGGTGTGCGTGATGATCTCGGGCCTGTCGGGGTCTCCGCTGATGGAGATCGGCACCTCTCCCACGCCGTGGACGTAGAGCATGTTGAACTGTCCGGGCGCGAAGGTCAGGTCACCGTCGCCATCAGCCGCGGTGAGGTCCATCGTGAATGTGTCGTGCGTCTCGTCGAATGCCCGACGGATCGCGAACGGCCGGGGAGCCATCGGCTCCGTCCGCAGACGCTCACTTGCTTGCAGGGTCTCCATAGACGTCCATCAGTTGGAGGCTTAGGGCCTCGATGCGTTTCGACATGATATTGGAGAATCGCTTCAGCAGCTCGAACCCAAGGGCCGGATCTCCGCTGAACTTCTTGCGCAGGCACTCGGCGTCGAAGGAGACGAACCGAAGGTCCTCGACCACACGGGCGTCGAAGTGCCAGGTGTACGGCGGCAGGACCCACGACCAGCCGAAGACCTCCTCCTCGGAGATGGTCTGGATCGTCATCGGACCCCGGCCGGGCATGTGGAGCTCGATGGACACTCTCCCCTCACGGACGATGAAGAACTTGGTCGCTTCCTCGTCCTCGCGGAACAGGAACGTCCCCGCCTTCGCCCGCTCATTCTTCGCACACCCCACGAGAAGGTCGTAATACTCTTCCGGCAGCCCCGCGAACACGGGCAGCCCCTTCAGGATTGGTTTCAGGGTCTCCATATCATTCTCCGTTGTGCTCGTGTGGAGATACGTGTGAATGCTTCCGCAATGCTTCGATCTCGTGTGTGATGTCGATGCCGACAGGGCACCACGTGATGCACCTGCCGCATCCGACGCACCCGAACGTCCCGAATTGCGCCTTCCAGGTGCCGAGCTTGTGCATGAGCCATTGCCGGTACCGTGAGGATGCGGACCGCCGGACACTCCCGCCATGGATGTAGGAGAACTCGAGCGTGAAACAGGAATCCCATCGACGCTGCCTGGTGGCGTCGTCTCCGGACAGGTCCGTAAGGTCGTCCATGGTGGAACAGAAACAGGTCGGGCATACCATGGTGCAGTTTGCGCATGTCAGGCACCGGTCGCCTGTCTGTTCCCACCGCGGATCATCATAGCTCTTCATCAGGAACTCGCTCAGCCCGTCGGTGTCGAGCGAGCGGCCCATCCTGCCGGCCGCAGCCTCGAGCGAGCGGTCTGCTTCCTGCTCCATCGATGCTTCTGCCGGTGAACTCCCGATCGTTTGGAGGACCCCCCTGCCGCGGTCGGAACCGGCGTCGCAGAGAAATCCGATGCCTGAACCGCTGCTGATCTCGGTGAGGCACAGGTCGTAGCCGGCAGTCGCCCGTGGTCCGGTCCCCATCGATGCGCAGAAGCACGTTCCGCCCGGCTCCGTGCAATTGGCCGCTACGATGAACAGTCGCTTCCGGGCCTCGGCATACTGCGGGTCCTGATACTCCGGACCGAGGAAGACCTTGTCCAGGATCGCCAGCGCGGAAAGGTCGCAGGGCCGGATACCCAGGAATGCGAGCGGTGGCTGGGGGACATCATCGCCAATTTCGAAAGCAAGGTCCTTCCCGGAGCGTTTGGACCGGATGAGTGTCCGTTGGGGACGGAACAGGAAACGTTTCCAGTTCAACGGCCCGACCGTGTGGCTGAACGGCCCCGCCTTCTCATTCTGCCGGACCCTGTACTGGCCGGGTGACTGCACATCGTTCCATCCTGCGGGAAGGTCTGCGATGTCCTTCACGTCGCCGGGCACGATCGCGGTTCCCTCCTTGCGCGGACCGATGACGCGATATCCCTTGGCATGAAGCGAATGGATGAGCGCGTTGAGATTCTCAGTTGTGAGGAAGTTCATGGCAGGATGGACATCTCTCAAGAGTGAAAAAGCCGTGACCACCCCGATATGGGCAACTTCTGTACCGGAGCGGATGGCACTTTGAAGGAAAAATCAGAGGGAGCGGACCTGTTCCTGAGAAGAACAGGCAAGAGCATTCACCACAAATAAGAGGCGGGCGAACGGGGGAGTTGCGGGAATAGGAACGGGAACGGACTACAGGAAGCTACTGATCAGCGCATAGGATCCGGCGGCCATGATGAGAATGCCGGCGACCTTGTTAATGACATCGAGCCCCTTGCGTGTCAGAAAATCCCTGAACGTATACGTGGCGGTCACGAGAGATGTGAACCAGAGGAGGGATCCAAGGAAGACGCCGGCAACAAGAGAGAAGGCTGTTATTGTCGAGGATGTCTCATCGACCGTTCCGACTCCGGCAAATACTGCAGCGAAGGCGAAAAGGGACAGAGGATTTGTAAGAGTGAGAATGAATGTCGACACGAAATTGCCGGCGTGCATGTTGAGCGTGATAGTGCGCTTGCCGTTTATGAAGTGAGAGCGGAAGGTGCGAATGCCGAGGATGATGAGGATGATGCCGCCGATGAGTCGTATCTCCTGAAAATGCTCGGAAATGAACGTTGAAACGAGGCTCACGCCGAACACTGCGATGGCCCCGTACGTCATGTCCGCAGAGGCCGCCCCGAGCATGGTGGAAATGGCGCTCCGCCGGCCTTCTGCGAGCGTGTGCCGTATGCAGAGGATGCCGATGGGGCCCACCGGAACTGCGAGAAGGAAACCGATCGCCATGCCTTTGAGGAGAGCGAGGATCATCGTTCGGTGTTCTGAGGGGTGGTCATCCGGTGATCGATGGTGCCTTTGAGTATAGGGAGGAAAAATCCCTCATCCAACCCGCCGCATGGGGAGCTTCCGGTCCTTCCAGTTCCACCATAGGAGCAGTTCCGGTTTTGGACGCGGGGTTCGGGCGGCATAAATGGCACATCGGAAGGTATACAAGACGCACCGGTCGACGAGGGTACCCTTCTGTCGGCAGTGCCGTCGGTACAGGACTTCCGGATCGCGGGAGGAGAGGTCCTGGATGGAGCGGATGCCCAGCCGGTAGAGGTCGTCGGCAATGCTGGGACCAACTGCGGGGAGCACCTGCAGTTCCTTCAGGACGGCGGCAGCTCGTGCAGGCTTTGTGGCGTGGCGTGTCATCGGCTTTTCCTGAAGCATGAGGTGATGTGATCGTCGACGAGTCCGACGGCCTGCATGTATGCATAGATGATGGTTGACCCGACGAACCGGAAACCCCGGCGTTTCAGGTTCTTGCTGAGCGCATCGGATTCCGGCGTTGTGGCCGGAATGGAGCGCAATGAACGGGGGCGTCGGATGATGGGACGTCCGCCGACGAAGGACCACACGTACGAATCGAACGAGCCGAACTCCTTTTGGATATCGAGGAAGGCCTGCGCATTCGTGATGGCACTTTCGATCTTCAGCCTGTTCCTGACGATGCCCTCGTCCTTCATCAGTCCCGAGACATCTCTCTTCGTGAACCGCGCAACCTTCCGCGGGTCGAAGCGTGCGAATGCTCTCCTGTACCCTTTGCGTTTGCGCAGGATCGTCAGCCAGCTCAATCCTGCCTGCGCGCCTTCCAGCAGGAGCATCTCGAAGTGCCTGCGGTCGTCGTGAACAGGGACACCCCATTCGTCGTCGTGGTAGGCAACGTAGAGCGGGTCCGTTCCGCACCAGGGGCACCGTATGCGCGATGCGGGTCTCACGGCTGGCGCAACCCCTTCACCGCAGACCGAAGCTCCGCCTTCACATCGGGAGGTAGTCTGTTCCACGGGACACCCAGGAGAGCGCCCTCGAGAGCGTATACGAGATTGAGGCTCACAGGATATCCCTGCTCTTTGAGCACGTGATAGATGGCGACGGGGCCCAGGCGGCGGATGTCCTCGATGGTCGTGACGCCGATCGTGGCCAGCCATGCACGCGTCCTGGGACCGCCGAGCGCATCACCCGACGGGGCGGTCCGGCGCGTCACCGGGCAGTCCGCAGAATGGACCGGACCATCGGATAGTAGAAGTTCCAGTAGAACTCGGAACGCGAGAATGGATCGTCGATCGAGTACAGCGCTGTGCGGAGGGTCCTCGAACCCTTGAAGTGTGCAAGCAGTTCGTTCGCATCAGGATTGTCCGCGAAATCGCCCGCGAAGTAGTACATACGCCGATCGCTTTGCCGCTCGAGAACTGCCGGAAAGATGCGCGGGATGCCGAATGCGCGGAGCAGCGTGTCGGCGAGCTGCGTCGTATGGAGGGTCATATACGCCACCGTCTCCATCATGGTGTCAGGCTGCACGATGTCGAACCAGAACGAGTACGGGAGCGGATAGGGAGGGGCTCCCAGCCGGTCGCGGGCGTCGAACGTCGCGGCGATTTCGGGAGTCAGTTTCTCCAGGTCCTCGGGGTATCGCAGGACCACGATGCGTTCATCCACATGACTGAGCACGAGCCCGGGTGCATCCCCGAACGGCCACGATCCTCCCGATTGCCGCATGAAATTCCTCACCACCCAATCGGGAAGGTCCGTCCCTGTGCTGTCGAGGGTCTGATAGGACCGGCCTGTCCAGCCGCTCCATCGCACACCGAACAGTTCCTCCATCTCCTTCCGGATGTCCGGAGGAGTGGGTGGACCGAAGCAGCTGAACTCTGCGATGATGAGCTTGCCGTCCGATTCCATCGCTCGCAGGACGGAGAGGTCGTTCCTGTGCATGCCGCCGTAGATCTTCCTGCCCGGTTGCGTGACCGGCCCGAGGGAGGGGTATTCCGCGTACCAGGTGATCTCGAAGATGCCGTATGTATCTGCGACGTATGCCGCATCATAGGTGGACGCAAGCCGGACAAGCTCGCTGCTATCGCGCAGTTCGAATCCCGTGATCTGGTACCGTCCGTCTCCCATCGGCCTGAACCCGACCGACATCTCTCCCGGTTTATACGTGCCGACGGGGGGAACATACCGTTCATGCTGAAGGAGCCACGACAGTCCGCGTTCCTCGTTCGCCTGCTCATTGACAACGGTCTTGTCCAGGATGAGAAGGTTCAGCGGTCGAGCGGGTGTGAGGTACCACGCGAGCCAGGCCGCAAAGATGGCGAGCGGAGTAAGGACCAGCAGCAATAGGCCAATACGTCTCATGGTTGATCGTTCCTCTCTGGAGCTGTCATGGCGGCATGGACGTCGCGGAGAAGGGCCAGGGACAACAATGACCCGAGCAGGCTGCACAGCGCAAGCAATACAAGGACCAGCCCGAACAGGATGATGCCGAAGGATACGTCGGACGATGCGGCAGCATCCGGGACAAGGGCCATGATGATGGAGATGTGGGAGTACGCGGCCGCCGGCATGAATGCCAGGAGGACGATGCTTCCGGGACGCTCCTGACCGTACACGTACAACCCGATGCCGATGCATGGTCCGAGTGTGAACAGGACAAGCAGAAGGGATGCATCGATCCATCCGCCGCTGACGGTCGTCATGGTCTGCACGAACGGTGCGGCAATGAGCAGGAGCGAATGGACGATGACAGCGCCGAGGGCGAGCGAGGCTGTCCGGCGACCCGGTGTCGTCTCGTCGCTATTTTTCGGGAACGGTTGGCTCGGGGATGACGCGTCGTGCACGGACGAACCTCTCGAGATTGTATGCGTCGAACAGCGGCGAGGACGGGTCCAGGCTCGCATATCGTACCCGCCCGGAACTGTGAATGAACATGCGGTCGCCGAGATAGATGGCCACGTGGACGATGCGCTCAGGGTGCCCTTCCCTCGCCGGTCGGCCGAAGAAGAGCAGGTCTCCCTTCAGGAGGGTCCCGAAGTCCTCGCCCGGGTCGACATCGCGACCCATCAGCACCTGCTGGCTCGCATCGCGGTTGAGCTCGAGCCCGTTCAGGCGGAAGACGGTCTTGGTGTATCCGGAGCAGTCCATTCCCTTCGGCGATGTTCCTCCCCACAGGTACGGTACACCGAGGAACATCGTCGCGGTTGCCGTTATGTTCTCCCCTGTCAGGGTACGCGTCCGCCTCCACGTTTCGTAGTCCATCACCGAGGAGACCGGGAGGTATCCTATCCGCCCGTCAGCGAACGTGACTCCCTGCCACTCGCCGGCTCTCTCGGTGGTACGGAGGATGTTGCCGACGACCACATCGCTGACTGGCACGGACGCACGGTCTGGCGCTGACCGGACGACGTCGAAGTATTCGGTCACAATGACCTTTGGTGCAGCAGCCCAGGCGTCGATACCATCGGCGGATGTGCGCTGGAGATGGTCAGAGTCGAGCCAGCCGAGATATCCATCGTGCGACTGCACAAGGAGATGCCCGCGCCGGCGCTTGAGGATCCTGACGACCGTCCCCATCGTCACCTGCGTTGTGAGCTCGGCTGCATGGTCCGGGATAGCGCGGACATTCCCGACGCTGACCACGATGATCCCATACGTGCTGTCGCCGAGGGCGGGATGAGGAAGGACGATGATGCTGTCCAGGACGGGGATGTCCAGTCCCGTTGCCGCCGCCAGCACCGAGTCATGAGCGGCTTTGCTATCTGTTTCTCCGGTAAGGAGGAGGCTTCCATCGGCCATCTGCGCGGAGATATCAAAGAGGGCGGTCCGTTTGTCGGGCCGGAAGTACTGGCGGATGCCGTCGAGCGTACCGTCGAAAACGGTGCCGCTTGTATCCGGCACCGGCTGTGCCGTGAGGAGCAGCGGGATGACGCAAAGGGTGGCGCAGGAGCGGATGAAGGTCTTCATGGTCTTTCCTCTGGCATCACGTGCATCTGGTGTCAGGTCGTCGGGCGAGGGGCGGGGCCGAGCAGGGTCTTCAGCCAGGTGTCAATGTCGGCGATGCTGTCCTCGCTGATCGTGTGCTGGATAGGATATTCCTTGTACGTCAGGTCCGCGCTCGTTGGGGCAAGGAGGTTCTGGGTCGCGCGGGCACGGTCCACCGGTACGATAGGGTCCTGTGTACCATGAGCGATATACATCGACACGGACGACAGGTGTCCCCAGCGATACGTGAGAGTTCCCTCCGGCGGCAGGTAACCGCTGTGGGCGACGACTCCCCGGACCATTTCCGGGTGCATCATTGTGTACGCGAGGGCCATCATCGCCCCCATGCTGAATCCGAACAGGTAGATCGGCCCGCGCGCGATATCGTAGTGGGCAATGGCGTCCTCGATGAACGTCTCCAGTTTCTCGAAGCTCTCTGTGAAATGGGCGTCTCCCAGCCTGTCCCCCTCGCCGATATCGAACCAGGCATATCCCCCGTACGAGAACCGGAAAGGGGCCCGCACACTGATAATATAGAATCTGCCATCCAGGTAGTGCGTCACCGGGATCAGGTCGTGCTCGTCAGCTCCCCGGCCGTGGAGAAGGACCAGCAACGGGGGCTTGATACGTCCCGCAGAACGGGGAGGGAGCGCAACGTGCGTGAGGGTCGATCGGAGCGGCTGAGATTCGATGCGCATCGGGTGCTTCTTGTCTCTGTCAGGTGATGGACAAACAAAAAGGTAGGAAATTTTAGGCAAAACTCGGCATATGATTCTTTCGGGCGTTTGATTCCTCTTCCTTCCTCTTATACATTCCGTTCATGCGAGCCACAAAGAGCATATTGCTTCTGGGTGCCGGCCTTCCTGTGCTCCTCGGAGTGTGCCTGATCGCCGGATCATGTACGGACTCCGGCAATGATCCGCTCCCATCCCCTGAGATCTCGGATGTCCAGCCCGATTCGGCGGCTGTCGGTGACACGGTCCGCATCCTCGGCTCGGGATTCGGAACATCGCAGGGGGGCAGCACAGTGACCTTCGGGGGGACTCTGGCGTCTGCGGTGGCGATATGGACCGATGCGGAGATCCGTGCGGGTGTTCCTGCTGCCGCTCTCTCAGGACCGATCGTGGTCACGGTCGATGGCAGAGCGAGCAATCCGATGGCGTTCAACGTGTCTTCGTCGGGTTCCGGATCGGGCCTGTCGTTCACGAACGACGTGCAGCCGATCCTGAACATGGGTTGTGCGCTCAGCGGATGTCATCGGCCTCCGTCACCGTCGAGCGGCTTCGACCAATCGACGTACGCAGGACTTCGGGCCGGCGGTCAGAAGTTCGGAACGGCCGTCATCGTGGCAGGTGATTCCTCGTCCAGCAGGATCATCCAGACTCTGCGGGGGACAGCGCCGGGTCTGGGCCGGATGCCCTACGGCGGGCCGTGGGTCAGCATAGGAGTGCCCGATTCACTGGTCATGACGCTGGCGAGGTGGATACAAGAAGGGGCTCTGAACAACTAAGAAGGAACAACGAACAACGAAGGAAGTCGTGAATTGAAAAACCCCGCTGCAGAAGCCGGCAGCGGGGTTTGCCATGTACAACTCAGCGGCCGAAAGCGATATCCTACGAGCAATGCCTCTTGTAGGCGTCCGTCAGGGTCTTGGTCACCGCCTCGACGGTATGTCCCTCGATCTGGCTGCGGTGGATCATCTCAACAAGCTTACCGTCCTTCATGATCGCGAAGGATGGTGAGGAAGGAGGGACCTGCGGTCCGAAGATCTCACGGGCGCGGGCTGTTGCAGGCCGGTCCGTGCTGGCAAAGATCGTTACCATAGCATCAGGCCTAATCGGATGATCAAGAGACTTCGCCAGGGCCGGGCGTGCAATCCCGCCAGCGCATCCGCATGTGCTGTTGACGACGACGAGCATTGTGCCTGTCTGATTCGGAAGAACCTCGTCCACCTCCTCGGGTGTGCGCAGCTCGCGGATGCCGAGTCGTGTGACTTCATCGCGCATTTGTTTGATCAGGATGTCGTACATGGGGCTCAGTAGGTCTGTGATTGGTGAATGGTGAATGGTGAATCGTGAACCGTAAGCCGTGAACTGTGAGCCGGATTCCAGGGGAATGAACCTCGATCCTTCCCCCATTCTCTCGAACCCATCTCAAAAATATTTAGCCGCAAAGAACACAAAGAACTCATAGGTGTTTTTTCTCCGATTTTGTGTTCTATGTGCCTGCCTGCAGGTATTCGTCAGGCAGGTTCTTTGTGGTTATTTGTCCAGATTGAAAAGGGTTTTTGAGATGGCTTCTCATGTCTTGTTTTTCGCCTCTTGCTGTCCCCTCCAGTGTTCTCCCGGCGGGACCCATCCGTGTGACGTATCGAACCGTGCTGCGTACCAGATGAGGTTGAAGTCCTTGTCACGCATTGTCCCGCCGGATGGATAGAGATAGAACTCCTCGACCAGGTCAGTTCGTTCCCTGCTCGGCTTGTGGCGAGCATCCGCATAGAACCGGAGTGTGAAGTACCCCTTCGTGAACGGGGCGGTCTCCAGCTGTGCGAGGAGGTTCTCCTCGCTGTATAGCAGGTGGTCGGGTGCTGTCTGCATCAGGATGTGAGCTCGTCGAGTGGGTTCGGCCGGATGAGCATCAGGATGTTACTGTGGGAGACGATGAGGAACTTCTCTCCCTCGTAGTCCACTTCGATGGCCGAATCTCTCAGAAAGAGGGCGTAGTCACCCTCTTCTGCCTGCAGCGGCAGATACTTTATCGGGTCTTTCGGGGTCGTGGACCAGGATTCCTGGTCGATAAAGTGCGGATTCGGAACGGCATACCCCGGACCGATATGCACGACCATGCCGCTCTGGATCTTCTCTTTCTCCTTGACACCGGGAGGAAGGTAGAGACCATGCGAGCTCTTCTCAGAATCGTGGTCGGGAGCGATAAGGACCTTATCGCCGACCAGGATGAGCTTTCGTCGTGTCTTCAGTTCCATGTCCGTTCGTGGGTCATGCGGGGAGCGGTCAGCTCTGTAACCTCATTCAACATCCTCAAAGTAGTATTTCGTTCCGATTGAGGCAATTCTGGCCGAAAACGAGCGTCCGCCGGGGCGGGTCCGAAAATCTGCGTATATTCAGGGCGTGCGGTGGATGCATCAGCAATACCGCACCTCGGGGCTGTGCGACCGATGATCCCACCCTCATGATCATACGAACAACATTATACTATGGAATTCCTGGAATACATCTATCTCGGTAGTTCGGTCGAGCAGTGGCTCATCGCGACCGGCATTTCGCTCGGTGTCTTCATCGTTCTGACCATCGTCCTTCGGTTCGTTGCGAGCCGGATAGCCAAGATCGCTGCGCGAACGACGACGAAGCTCGACGACCTCCTCGTTGACCTCCTGCGGTCGACCCGGTGGTATGTCATGCTCGTTTGGTCTGCAGCTGTCGGCGCCCAGTGGCTCGGGTCGGACCAGACGATCATTTCTTTCGTGCCTACCGTCGTCGCTCTCTTCTCCCTGCTGCAGGCGGGCATCTGGGGGAACCGCATCATCGGCTACTGGATCGGCAGGGTCATGGAAGAACGCCTGGCGGAGGATGCGGCGAGTGCAACCACGATGGCGGGGGTCCGGTTCGTCGCCCGGCTGCTCCTGTTCGCGGTCCTGTTGCTGCTCGGTCTGGACAACCTCGGCGTCGACATCACAGCGGCCATCACCGGCCTCGGAATCGGCGGCATTGCCGTTGCCCTCGCGCTGCAGAACATCCTCGGCGATCTGTTCGCGTCGCTCTCCATCGTACTCGACAAGCCGTTCCAGATCGGGGATTTTATCATCATCGGCGAGTTCATGGGAACGGTGGAGCACATCGGGCTCAAGACCACCCGCATCCGGAGCCTCTCGGGCGAACAGATCATCTTTTCGAACGGTGATCTGCTGGGGAGTCGCATCAGGAACTACAAACGCATGGCGGAACGGCGGGTACTCTTCACCATCGGTGTGACATACCAGACCCCGCGGCAAAAGCTCGAAACGATCCCCGGCATGTTCCGGGAGATCATCACGAAGCATGCGAAGGCACGGTTCGACCGGGCGCACTTCAAGTCCTACGGCGATTCAGCGCTCATCTTCGAGGTCGTGTACTATGTCCTGAGCAGCGACTACATCGAGTACATGGACATCCAGCAGGACATCAACCTTCAGGTCTACAGCAGGTTCGAATCTGAGGGGATCGGGTTCGCATATCCCACGAGGACGTTGTTCATCACCCACGAACAGCAGAGACAGGCATGACGGCATCGGCTGCACGGGACAACCAGCGCCTCCTTATCGTTGCGAACAGGCTGCCTGTCAGCATCCGGCGGTCGGGAAAAAAACTGGACCTCGTTCCGTCGGCAGGAGGCCTGGCCACGGGCCTTCGTTCGTTGCAGGGGAAGGTGGAGATGCAGTGGATCGGGTGGCCGGGGAGCGTGCCCAAAGCGGAGGAGAAGGAGATCGCGAAACGTCTGCGTCACGAGCACAATTGCACGCCCGTATTCATGACGGAGCGGCTCGTGCAGAAGTACTATGAGGGATACTCGAACGGTACGGTGTGGCCGGTGTTCCACCTGTTCCCGTCCTCCGCGCGGTTCGATGCGAGCGAGTGGGAAGCGTACGTCACGGCCAACGAGCTCTTCTGCCAGACGGTCGTCGATGTCTACCGGCCGGGCGACACCATCTGGATCCACGATTATCACCTGATGATGCTCCCGCGGATGCTTCGCGAGCGCCTCCCGGACGCGTCACTCGCTTTCTTTCTGCACATCCCGTTCCCGCCGTACGACATCTTCCGGACGCTGCCGCAGCACCGTCAGATCATCGAAGGTCTCTCCGCGCTGGACCTTGTTGGGTTTCACACCCACGATTATCTCCAGTCCTTCCTCGGATGCATCCGCGCCATGATGGGGCACACCAACACGCTTGGAGAAGTATCCTTCGGCAGCCGCATCATGCAGGCAGATGTCTTTCCGATGGGTATCGACATGGAGAAGTTCGAGGCGGCGGGGACACGCACCGCGCCACTCGGCATGCGGAGCAAGCAACGGACAGGACGGAAGATCGTCTTCTCGGTCTCTCGCCTCGACTATACGAAGGGCATCCCCGAAAGCCTCCGTGCGTTCGAGCTGTTCCTCGAACGACGTCCGGAGTGGCATGAGAAGATCGAATACTTCCTCGTGGTGGTCCCGTCGCGGGAGAAGGTGATCGAGTATGCGACGCTGAAGAAAGGGATCGACGAGACCGTCGGGCGCATCAACAGCAGGTACGGGTCGCTGGACTGGACGCCGGTCCGGTACATCTATCGGTCCCTGTCGTTCGAGAACCTCACCGGCCTCTACGCGAACGCGGACATCGCACTCGTCATTCCGCTCCGTGACGGCATGAACCTGGTCGCGAAGGAATATCTGGCCACGAAAACGGACGACCTTGGCGTGCTGGTCCTGAGTGAAATGGCCGGCGCATCGAAGGAGCTCGTCGAAGCGCTCATCGTCAATCCGAACAGCCCGGAAGAGGTGGCCGACGCACTGCACGAAGCGCTGCTGATGCCGGAAGCAGAACGGCGTCGCAGGAACCAGTCGATGCGGCAGCGGCTCCGCAGGTACGACATCCACGCGTGGACGCGGAGCTTCCTGGAACGGCTGGAGGATGTACGCCAGGCCTCTGTTCAGCGGGCGGTACGTCCGATGACCGACAAGACCCGGAAGATGCTGCTTGACGAATATGCCAGCTCGTCCTCACGGCTGTTCATTCTGGATTATGACGGGACGCTCGTGCCGTTCGCCCCCACGCCGGAGAAGGCCAATCCGGACGAAGAGCTCCGGGGCATCCTCAGATCTCTCGCCGAGGACCAAGCCAATCGAGTGGTGATCCTGAGCGGGCGAGACCGGCATTCGCTCGAGTCGTGGCTGGGCGATCTTCCGCTGACGCTCGTCTCCGAGCATGGCGGCTGGGTACGTGAGCAGGGAGCCAGCGAGTGGAGCCGGTCGATAGGTTCATCGACGGAGCAATGGAAGAAGCACATCCGGCCGTTGCTGGAGTTGACAGTGGACCGGATCCCGGCATCCTTTATAGAGGAGAAAGAGTTCTCTCTCGTGTGGCATTACCGCCAGGCCAACAGGCAGTCGGCCTCTGCCGCAGCGCGGGAGTTGCTCAACACGATCTCGGCATACACGATCAATTTGGGCGTTCAGGTGCTGCCTGGAAACCGCACGGTCGAGGTCCGGAACGCCGGCATCAGCAAAGGAGTGTACTGCACGAACTACCTGAGCATGCATTCTCCGGACTTCGTCTTTGCAGCGGGCGATGACTGGACCGATGAGGACATGTTCGGAGTGCTGCCAGCATCGGCCTTTTCATTCAAGGTAGGGATGCGGACCTCCAAGGCGAACTTCAATCTTTCTGCGACACAGGATGTCCGCGACCTTCTGCGGTTCCTCGGTACTCACCATGCAAAGGAATCCAGGCGAAGCCGCTGACCGACCCGATCAAGCCTTGCTATCTGTCATTTCCCCAGAGCCCTGAAATTCAGGGCTTTTTTTGTCATTTTCTGGGATTTTTAAGTGGGTGAAATCACCCACATCTCGCCGAATTGGGAATTCGATGTGCGCCACATCACGCACTTCCCCCATTCTGGCCTCCCGGCTGCATGGGTCAAATGGCACACACCTTGTCTGTTCAGGCTCATGTCAGATCCGGCAATTACCCACCCTTGTTCTCAATTCGCATGAGCGGCCCCAACGGCACCCCCCACCGAGCAGGAATCGTGTTCAGATTTGTGCTTGTCATTTCAGTGTCGCTGATCCTGACGTTCGGCCTCTTCGTTCTCGCTGCATACTACACCGGCATTGAGATCCTGAATGACTTCGACAGGTATCGGACGCTGGAGATCGCCAGCATCATCCAAAATGAGATCGCGACGACGATGAGAGAAGGGGATCCGGCACATATTGAGAGTATCCTCAACAGTGCCGAGCGGACCCCATCCGTCACTTCGGTAGCCCTGATACGACCGGATAGTTCCATCATCCGGATGTCAGAGGGGTCGAGACATTCAGACATTCCGTACGACCTGCTCCAGGCCATGCAGGGGGAGAGCACGACGCGCTCCAGGTCTCTGGAAGAGCACGATGCGCGGTTCCTGAGTGTTCTGATCCCCCTCGAGCAGACCGGTGAATGCGGGGGATGTCACGACGCAGATGCCGGCCCCATCGGATATCTGGCAGTCAAATCCGTGACCAGCTCATTTGCCGACATTACCAGGAACCACCGGGACTCGAACATCATCACCGCAGTACTGGTGTTCGTGGTCATTGGGCTCGTCGTGAGCGTGTCGGTGCTCCTCATCGTCGTCCGACCCCTCCGGCGATTCACACGGGACCTTGACGAACGATCTGCCATGGTCAAACTCGGCGCTGCGCAGGACGGCCTCGCACTGATCGAGCCGGGATCAGGGGATTCGGAGGAGATCGTCCGGATGGTAGACCGCTTCAATGACCTGAGCGGGCATCTTAACAATGCCCGGCGAGAGGTGCAGGAGAGTCATCGCAAGGAGCTTGAGACGGCGTGGCAACTGAGCCGTATCGGTGAGATGGCTGCCTACACGGCCCATGAGATCAAGAACCCCCTCGCCGGTATCCGAGGGTCGCTTCAAACGATCAGCTCGCGTCTGCAGGAAGGCAGCGGTCACAAGGAGATATTGTCTCGCGTGATATCCGAGCTCGAAAGGATATACTCCTCCATTCTTGACCTCCTCACGCGGACACAAGGCCGGGGCCCCTCCTTTGAGGTGCTGAACGTGAATGAGCTTGTCACAGATATCGTCGAGATCGCCGGACGCGAGGCGGCCCAGCAACAAGTCGCCCTCTCGTCGCACCTCGATCCATCTCTTCCGCCCATTGAAGCCGACCGCGAGATCCTCAAGCAGATCGTATGGAACCTTATCGCAAATGCGATACACGCGGCACAGGCGGGTGGTTTTGTGACTGTGACAACAGGACGAGCGAAAGATAACGGGAATGCTGTTGCCCTTGTGGTGCAGGATGACGGTCCGGGTATCGATGAGAGTCTTCAGAAAGAGGTCTTCAAACCGTTCGTGTCGGGGAAGGAGCAGGGTGCCGGCCTGGGACTTCCAGTGGTGAAACGAGGTGTCGAGGCGCATGGAGGGCGTGTTGATCTGCAGAGCACCCCGGGAAAAGGATCGGTCTTTACGGTCACGATACCGGTCGTGCCGATGAGAGCGCATGCCGATGGAGGCAGACAATGATCCGGCAAAGGGAAACGCTGCTCATCGTCGAGGACGACTACCTTATCCGGTGGTCCCTCCGCGAGGAGTTCAGGGCCCATGGGTACGCGGTGTGCGAGGCGGAATCTCTCGGGAACGCCCGGGCGTGTATCGATCGCTGCTCTCCGGACATAATTCTCCTGGATGAGCACCTCCCCGATGGCGATGGGACCGATTGGATCCCGGTCGTCGCGGAACTCCCGAATCCTCCGGTGATCATCATGCTGACGGCAGAGGATGATGTAGGGACGGTCGTGAAGGCAATGAAAACGGGCGTGGCCGAGTACATCACAAAGCCGTATGAGATAGGATATGTCCTGGCGATCGTGGACAAGGTTCTGCAGGGGACGGTCCGCGAGCGTGCCCTCAGGGACGCAAGCAGGAAGGCACGGTCGAATGTGGGCCTTGGGGGTCTGCTCGGTGTGTCGAATGTCATGAAGACGGTCTTTACGCAGGTGGAAAAGTTCGCCGTCGCGGAGAGGACCTCCGTGCTCATTCAGGGAGAGTCGGGTACGGGCAAGGAGGTGACGGCCCGGGTTTTGCACGACCTCTCGCCACGGCGCGAGGCTCCGTTCCTCGCTGTGAACTGCTCTGCTATTCCATCCGAGCTGGCTGAATCGGAGCTGTTCGGCCATGAGCGGGGGTCGTTCACGAATGCCCATCGTCAGCGAAAAGGGATGTTCGAAATGGCCGATGGGGGAACGCTGTTCCTGGACGAAGTGGGGGAGCTTCCGCCGCATCTTCAGCCCAAACTGTTGCGGGTCCTCGAAGACGGTACGTTCCGCCGTGTCGGCGGAACAGAAGAACTACGAACAGATGTGCGGGTGCTGAGCGCCACGAAAGGATCTCTGGAGGACCGCATCGAACGAAACCAGTTCCGGGAGGATCTATACTACCGGCTATGCGTTGCGCGCATCATCCTGCCGCCACTGTCCGAGCGTGAATCGGACATCGATCTCCTGGCCAGGCATTTTCTGATGCAGCTGCGCGAACGATATGGGAACAGGACATTCGAGCCCTCGGAGGAAGGATGGCAGCGCCTCCTCGCCTACGACTGGCCCGGGAATGTCCGTCAGCTGAAGAACTGTCTCGAGCGTGCCATTGTGCTGGGAGATGTGTCACTGGGGATCCTCTGTCAGGAGCGTGCTACACCAGCCAGGCCGTGTGGTCCGGACGCTTCGGGGACGGCAGCCTCCCTGGCTGAGATGGAGCGGAGGGCCATCCGGGATGCGCTCGATACGCATGACGGGAATCAGACACGGGCGGCACGGGCGCTCGGGATCTCCAGGGACACGCTGAGATACAGGATGAAGAAGTTCGGGATGGAGAGGCGGTAGATGGGCCTTTTCGCCCCATTGATCCCGTACCTGGCGGTCCTGTTGGGTGGCATGGCACATTCTGGACAGGTATTCGCCTCCCGCGGACACATACTGTATCCGCAGTCCCGGACTGTCATCGTCCACGCAGCGCTTCTTCCCATCATCGGCGAATATGACACGACCAATATCTCCTCGATCATCTTTCTGCGTCCCTTTCGGATTGAGAAGGACATTCCCATCACACGGGAAGATCAGAAGCTGGGATTCGCGAAAGCGCTCTTCGACCTCGTCCCGGAGCGGTTTGTCTTCGGCGGCATCCAGTTCCGGACAGATCGTGATGCGGTCGCGTACCGATACCCGCCTGTTGACCTCATTGACCTCGACCGATTCTGGGAATCGGCTGATCTCAAGCTCATCTGGAGGATGGTTCATGACAAGAAAACGAGCACTTCGCGGGTGGCACTCACCGGCTGGACGAGGACTGATTTTGTTAGTACGGAGGACGTGCGGGAATCGATGGCGCACATGTTCTCAGTTTCGGTCCCTCTTTGGCCAGGGCTGAACGAATTCAGGATACTCTTCCTTGACAGGGCAGGGACGACCGTGGTTGAGGACAGTCTCGGCGTCTTCTGCGCAATTCCCATGATGTCTGATGCTCCGCCTGACGGGTATGAAGAAACTGCTTTCCACGGCCAGGAAGGGTCGGACATGTGCGCCGCATGTCATAGTGCTGATCCTGACGCTGAGGAACCTGAGCTCGACTGTGCATCCTGTCATCAAGCGTTCGCGGATCTCCCATCGTATCACGCTGCTGCGGAGGATTGTGCCCTCTGTCATGACCTGTCGTCGGAGGAGGAGCATCGGCTTCTCGATGGATTGTCGCTCGACACGGAGTTCTGCTATATGTGTCACGCGGACAAACAGGAGTCGATCGAATCTTCGGATGTGCAGCATGCAGCAGTCTTCGAGTGTGTGACGTGTCATGATCTTCATGGAACGACATACCCGGCGCTCCTTCGGGACCGGACGAAGACGCTCTGTCTGGGCTGTCACCCGGACCAGGAGCAGCGGCGGCACCCGTCATCGAACCATCCCTATGAAGCGAAGAACGAGAAGAACAGGCCAGGGAAAGCTCTCAGCTGTTCCAGCTGCCATGATCCCCACAGCAGCGCGCAGCCAAAGCTCATACGATTCGGGAACCGACCCATCTGTATCAATTGCCACACATGAATCCCGGCACACTTTTGCGACAATTCGCAGTTCCTGCACTGATCTTCCTGCTCACCATGCAGCTGCACGGCCAGAAACAAATGTCTTCCACTCCTTTCAGCGGGACATCAAGGTCGGGAAGTGCGGGCGGGCTGAGCATATCCTCAGCAGATCTCCTGCCGGAGGGATCGTTCGCCATCACGGCCAGTGTCCGTTCCCCGGCGATCGGGACTGGTCAGCTCGCTCAATGGTATGCCCTCGGAGTCGGTCTGGCTCGGAACATGGAGGGACATTTTACGCTCTCGGACGACGATCGGTGGGGTGAGGAGGTGTGGCAATCTTACGGGGTCAAGCTTCGCCTCTTCGACGGACTCTTCTATGAGGACCTCCTCATGTCCCTGGGGGCTGACTACCTTCACGCAGAGTCGGGTGGTACGGTCGCGAAAGCCCTCGATGTCCATCTTCTCGCCCGAATGTACATTGACGATGTCGATGTGAGCGTCACTGCGGGGATCATCTCCTCCCTGTCCTCATCACGATATTCCGGAGGAGTATCTGCCGCGTGCATCGTATCCGCACCGATCATGGAGAACATTGTCCTGATCGGAGAAATGGGGACGATCCCGGAAGCCATGCCGTCGGGAGCCTGGACCCTGAACGCGGGATTCAAGACGGCGCTGTTCCGGCATGTTCAGCTCTCGGCGGGATATGGAGTGGTGACAACTTCCGGAACGTCCGCCCATGGGGTGACCCTGAGTCTCTCACTGCTCTCCGCGCCGTTCTACGTTTCTCCCGGATTCCGAGAACGACGTATCCCGCCTCTGCCTTCTCTTGAGGAACTTCGGCGTGAGCGGGAATGAATATCTTACCATGAAAGAAAGTAGTATGCGAAAGAACAGGGGATTGCTGTTGCTGATGGCGACATCTCTGGCCTGTCCGCTCCTTGTGCTGACCGGTTGTTCCTCGTCGGACGAAGCAAGGCGGCCGGAGCTCGTATGGCCGGCGCCACCGGAACAACCGCGTATCCGGCTCGTTGATGAGCTGCGGGACGGCCGGAGATATGCGGGATCTACCTTCGACCGCTTCATCAAGTCCCTCATAGGAGAGACGGATGTGACGCTTGCGCTGAAACGGCCTCTCGATGTTGCTGTCGATGACTCAGGCAACGTGTATGCAGCGGACCTTGCACTGGGAACGATCGTCGTTTTCGACAACGTGCAACAGCGCATGCGGACGGTGGGACAGTCAGGATCGTTCGGACTCCAGAAGCCAACCGGGATCACCATCGCGGAAAGCCTCATCGTTGTGGCGGATGTTGCGCTACGGCAGGTCGTCGTCTTCGGGACGAACGGTCAGTTCGTCCGTGTGATCGGTGGGAAGGATGCATTCGTCAATCCGACCGACGTCGGGTATCATAAGACATCGGGACGGTTGTTCATTACGGATTCGAAGCAGCACAAAGTGTTCGTGTACGGAATTGATGGGTCTTTCGTCGCCTCATTCGGTGATCTCGGCTCAGATCCCGGGTACCTGTACAATCCATCGCATGTCTGGGTCCAAAAGGACAAGGTCTATGTGAATGACGCGCTGAACTTCAGGGTCCAGATCTTTGACGTGGAGGGGAACCACCTCGGCGGCTTCGGCAGCATCGGGTCGGGATTCGGACAGTTCGGCCGGCCAAAAGGCGTCGCCGTCACGAGGGAGGGATTTGTCATCGTGGCGGATGCGGCTTTTAACAATTTTCAGGTGATGGACGAAGAGGGAGCCGCCTATATGTTCGTGGGAGTCGGGGGCAGCGGGCCGGGACAGTTCCTGTTACCAGCCGGAGTCTTCATCGACGGCCACGACCGCATCTATGTGGCCGATCAATTGAATGCACGTATCCAGGTGTTTGAGTTCCTCGGGGAGGATGTACCTCATGAATAGGACCCTTGAGGCAGGAGCCGGCTGTTCCGAGAGTTGACAAAGGGTGGGGCATTTCACCCACAACCCTATGAGATGTAATTCGCGACGCCTCGCGGAGGCCCACCATTCGGGTCGGATCTGATGGTCCGTTTGTTGCATGTATGGCAACGTCAATCATGCTTTCTTTCGGACTCTCTTCTCAACAACACAAGCAAGGATAAATCTATGAAACGTATCCTCACGCTCGCTCTGGTACTCGTTGTGATGATTGTATTCAGCCAGTCCGCGCTCGCACAAGCTGCGATGGCAGGATCTCCTCATGACCTCACATCCACCGGCTTGAGCACATATAAAGGCAGCAAGCAGGAGGTATGTGTGTACTGTCATACACCCCATAATTCGGCTTCGACAACTCTCCTGTGGAACAAGGACGCCGCTTCGACAACAGGGTACACGTACTACGAGACCCAGAATTCGCAGACATCAAGTCTTACGGGTAACTCCCTGCTGTGCCTGAGCTGTCATGATGGCACAACGGCTGCACCGAGCGACCTGAATGCCCAATCAGTGACGGGGGGAACCGTGCTGTCGGGTTCTGCGGTCCTGTCGAGCAATTTCACGGACGATCATCCCGTTGGCGTCACGTACGCGACCGCTGAAGCTGCCGGGGGATATGTTGCGACAGGGTCACTGACAGGCGTGAAGCTTGTTGGCGGCAACGTCGAATGCGCCTCATGCCACGACCCGCATGCTGCAACGTCCGTCACACATATGCTCCGTGTGGCCAATACCGACAGCGACCTGTGCACTTCGTGCCACACGAAGTAGCACGTGATCCTGGCGACAGGTCAGCAGCAGTACTGTAGCGGAACATCATCGAGCCGGAGGTTGCCGGATTGGCCTCCGGCTTTATTGTTCCCGCAAGCATGCCTGTGAAGAAGATCGTTCCATTCCCGGCTGCGCGATCGGTATTTGCCCCGGCTTTCGGGGCTGCCGCATTGCTGGGCCTTCTGATGTCTCTGACCCTCCCCGCCGCCGCACAGGTAACGCGGCTCCGCGTGGACCTCTACAACGGCTATTCGGACCTCCGGATGGGATCGGGCCAGGGATCCCAGCGTCAGTCCCTCTATCATCAAATGTATGGGATTGGCCTGCAGGGCTACGTGTATGATCCGCGTCTGCTGATGTTCGATGTCCGGTCTGGCTTGCAGGACCAGTCGCTGAGATCGGCCTCGGACCGTGCGTCGACGTCCTCGCACAGCAGGACCCTCGACCACTACGCTGTCACGCTCTCCCTCTTTCCGAGCAATTCCTATCCCATGACCTTCTTCGCCAAGAGCGGACGGCGTGCGAACTCCCAGGAGTCGTCTTCGGAAGGCGGCGAACCGGTGTTCCGGGAGAACGGGGACCTCCTCACATCGGTCGGCGCGACCGTGTCTCTTCCGAAGAATGGCTACTGGCCGCGGACGTCGGTATCGATCTCGCGCGACACGCGCGTCGGGGACGGCGTCTCTCTGCCCTACGACCAGTCGTCAGAACGTTTTCTGATGAATATGAGCAATACGGTCAGGGACAATTCCGCTTCCTACTCGCTTCGAGTGTCGAGAGAGAGCAACGCGTATGAACTCTCGTCGGCAGTGAGTGAGGCGGGGCGCACTATGGATCTGAGCTATCTCCAGCGGCAGAAAACGCATGTGAACTTCGGAGGGAGCCTTCTCCTCCCCCACGGAAAGCCGCTCGGTGTGGATATGCGATATGCTCAGCTGGATTCGTGGATCCAGGCCGATGCGGGGGCTCAGGCGGAGATGCCCGAGATCGTTGGGACGCAGCATCGGACGCGGATGCGGGTGGGGAACAACAGGTCGAGGAATTTCGATTCCCGGTTCTATTCGGTGGCGCATCACGCCTCACTGCTCACAACGCCGGCGGTACAGGTCAGTATGAACAATGACTACTATGGGGACCGGTCGCGTTCGCCTGCCGTCAGCCAGACCTATGTGAGGGCGGGGTCAGAGGTTGAGGTTCGCTTCCTCCCTTCGGGGATAGATATTGGCAGGCTCGACACGCGAACCTCGGTCAGATATGGCGTGGAGGGATACTCGACACTGGGCCGGGTACAGACCTTCGTAGCCGGGGTGAACACGGATTTTCAGTCGATTCGGACCGGTCCATTCATTTTCGGTGTTTCCAATGACGTGAATTATGCGGATCGGGGGCTCTACGGCAGACTGCTATCCAACACCTTCCGGTCCTCGGTGGGCAGTGATGCCATTCGTCAGAGCACGATCGAGATGTCCGTCTCTCATCGGTACCAGCGGTCCTACATATCCATTCTCCCCGCGCTCTCCGAGGCAGGAGTACGCCTTCGGTTCGCGGGGCTGATAGCCGGCGGGCTTGCCGCAGACATCTCTCATGAGCGTCGGTTTACGTCGTACGTCCTGTACGATGTGTCCGACATCTCGTCCATGAAGCTCATTCAGCGGAGGGTCATCAGGGACCTCACGCTGGAGGTCTCTCTGCGTCGGTATATTTCACGGCTTGGTGTTGCGAACAGGATGCATGCCTCGGTCGCGGCCGAATACGTTCTCAGGGCCTTCCTGCTCCGCGGAGCCTATGAGTTTGAGAGGATCGTTCGGTTCAACCGCAGCGGTTTTCGCTTCGAGGTCCAGAGGAACTTCACCTTCGATTTCTGATGCAAAGGCTTCTTTCTTTCACGGTGACTGCGGCCTGCTGGTCGTGCCTGATGGCATTGACAGGGCCGGCACATGCACAGGAACTGACGTGGCCTGCAGACCCATCCGGCGAGCATATTCGCTATGAGGGATCGATCTCCGGAGCGCGGGACCTGGGGATAGAGCCGTCGTTCTGGGCCAAGGTATGGCGTGTCATCGCCGGGTCGGAAGAGGAGAACACATCCCTTGTCCAGCCTCTCGGGATCTGCGTCGATGGGAAAGGGAGGCTCCTCGTGAGCGATCCCGGTGGACATTGTGTGCATGTCTTCGATCGTACCAGAGGGAGCTATCTCTCGCTGCTGGAAGCGGACGACAAGGAGATCGTCTGGCCGGTTGGGATCGCGTGTGACCGTCACGGGGCACTGTATGTGGCCGATGCAGTCCGGCGTGAGGTCTTCGTCTTCGATGAAGAGGGAACGTACATGTGGTCAGTCAAAGGACCGTTCCGGCGGCCAACGGGCGTCCTGGTACACCGGGACCGGCTCTATGTGGCCGACACAGGTGGGAATGAGATCTTTGTCTACTCACTCGAAGGGGATCTCCTGTTCCGCTTCGGAACGCGCGGTTCTGAGCCGGGAACATTCAACTACCCCGTCTTTCTTTCCGGAGGAGATGCCGTGTATGTCGTCGACGCGATGAACCATCGCGTGCAGGTGCTGACGGACAGCGGCGCATTCGTACGGCAGATCGGGCAGATCGGAACCGGGCCGGGGAGGTTCGCGAATCCGAAGGGAATAGCGACCGATGCACAGGGGAACGTCTATGTCTCGGACGCGCTCTTCGACGCTTTCCAGGTGTTCGATACCGAAGGCCGGCTTCTCATCGTTATCGGACGTTCAGGCTCTGGTCCGGGAGAGTTCTCGGGGCCTGCAGGGATGGCCGTCGATGCCACCGGAGGCATCTATGTCGTTGATGCACTGAACCGCCGGGTGCAGGTATTCCGGCACATGACGGCCCGGTAGAGAGTGTCCATGAATCGTTTCTGTAAGACCAGGGATCGGATGACGTCGGGCAGCACAATGTCCGCGGCAACGCTGGTTCTGGCAGCAGCTTCAGTTGTATGTCTCCCCGTGCGGTCCGCTGGACAATCAGTTCTGAATTCGAAACACAATCTTTCCGCTCAGAGCGGCAATGACATCCGTGCGGATACCGAAGGACAGGTGTGTGTCTTCTGCCATACGCCGCATAGCACGGGGTCGGCCGCGCAGTTGTGGAACAAGGAAGAGACATCCGTATCAGCATACACGCTCTACGACAGCGACTACCTGACCTCGCTCTCGTACGATGCACCGACGCAACTGAACCAGCGGTCGAAATTGTGCATGAGTTGTCATGATGGTACGATCGCCCTCGGATCAGTCTATAATTTGCCCGGAGGAGGCGGGGCCGGAACCATCACGATGAGCGGTGGGATATCGACCATGCCAACAGGTGCCGGAGGGTACCTCGGCACGGACCTCAGCAACGACCATCCGGTTGGTTTTGGGTACAATACGGCGAAGGACCCCGAGCTTGTTGTCCGCGCCTGGCCGTGGAATACGGATGTTGCGCTCGACCCTGATGCTTCGAACGGGAAGGTGGAATGCCATTCCTGTCACGACCCGCACAGCGATCAGTACGGCTCTTTTCTGCGGATGTCCAATGCAAATGCGGCGCTGTGCACCCATTGTCATAACAAATCGGAGTATGCGATTTCTATCCATAGACAGTCGACAGCTTCGTACACACCGGAGGGAGGTTCCGCGACGACCGTGAGCGAATGGTCATGCAGGAGCTGTCATACCGCGCACGCGGGGGGCGGTGTACCGTATCTGCTCAGGGCTGTGGAACAGCAGTCCTGCTACGACGGTACGAATACAGGATGCCACGGGAGCAGCGCCGCTGCATCCAATGACGTACAGACCGATATGGCGAAGGTCTATGCGCATCCGACGGATCTGTATGACGGAAGGCACATCAGGCGCATCACGAACGAGACACCGGCGGAGCTCGGTTCAGCGAACAGGCATGCAGAATGTCAGGATTGTCACAATCCCCATCAGGCTCAGCAGGCGGTGGCGCAGTCCACGCGGGGTACCCTCCGTATCTCCGCGGCACTGAAAGGCACCTGGGGTGTGGAGCCAACGTCTTGGCCTTCTGCGCCGAGCGGAATGACGAACAATGATGTAACCTTTGCGACACCCGCCTCCTACACTGTCGTGCCGACCCCGACAGACGAGTACCAGGTATGCCTGAAGTGCCATTCAGGGTACGTCTCGCTGCCGGTGGGGAAGCGTGACATTGCAGAGGAGATCAATCCCAACTATGTTTCCTACCATGGCATCGTGCCCGGGGGGGCATCCAATCCGAACGTAACCACAACCACCACCAATGAGCCCTGGGCGAGTGGCAAACGCGTGTGGTGCAGCGATTGTCATGGAAGCGAGGATGCTGCTGCGCCCGCCGGCTCCCATGGCTCCGCGAACGTCGGCGTCGGACCCGGCACCTCCAATTCTGATAAGATGCTCGTTGCGACCATTACGAGCAGCTCGACCGGCACGCCGCTCTGCCTGGTGTGTCACAAAGAGGCGTCGTACAGCTCCGGCTCCACCGGGAGTGCATTCGGGCAGCACGGCCGGGGCAACCATAAGGTGACTGCCGGTTGTTTCGCATGCCACATGTGGGACTATGCGGGCACAAGTCTCGCTACCGGGGGCAACAGCGGAAAGATCAACGCTCACGGCTGGAACAAGCTGTACTACTGGCGGGAGAACGGCTCCACGTTGACGGCGGCAACGAGGGTGATGGCTGACCGGTTCAACGGCGGGTACATTTCTGATATGGACTATGCGGCAAAGAGGTGCTGGACGGACGACCTGGGAGGATGCAGCACCCATACGGGGGGGAAAACGTACTGACATGGACCACAGGCGAAACGACATCGTGATCGTTGGGCGGAACGAGCGCCGCTGGCGTCGGGCAGGCGAGAGAAGCATGTACCTTCTTCTCCTGAAGAAGCACTTTCGTTCTCCGATCACGGCAGTCATGGTGGTTGTGTCGCTCCTCTTCACTGTCGTGGCCTTCAGTCTGTTCCCTCTTGGACAGAGCGTCTCTGTGCCGAGCGACATCCGATGGTTCATCGGCGGGGATATGCCGACGACGGGGGTCTCGTTCGGTCCATGGTTCGAGACATGGGGTTTCACGACCCTCCTGGCATTCCTCTGCGTCGCATTGATGACCTCGCTTGCGGCCCGCCTCAGGGCGGAATACACCCGGGCTGTCATAGCGCGGAGCACACCACGTGGCGTAGTGGATCCGGCCCGCTGGCCCGCGGGGTTCGTCAGCGTTCTCATATCCCGGCGCTTCAGCGTGCATGAAGAACATCGCGGAGAAGCCGCTACTCTGCGGGCATCGAGAGGGGGAGGCGGAATTCTTGGGTCCATCCTCTTCCACGGAGGTCTGTTGATGCTTGGAACGGGCATCTTCCTCGGCCGGCAAGCATCGATGGAGGGGACCATCGCATTGACAGAGGGACAGGTATTTGATGCGTCGACCGACCGCTTCGGAGTCGTCACAACAGGGGCGTTCTATGCGGGAGACATGTCGGACCTGCGGTTCATACTGGCTTCCGTCGAACCGGCATACGTGAGCCGGGGAGCAACCACTCCGGCAGTGCGCATCAGGGATCTGACCGGTGCGGAGCCCGGCGGGTTTCAGGTTGTCCATGTTAACAGATCATCATCCGTAGCAGGGTTCACCGTTCACCTCGGGACAAAGACGGGGTACGCACCATATATCAGGGTTGAGAATGATGCGGGTGGAGTGCTCCATGATGGGTTCACGAGGCTGGCAGCGCTCGGAGGCGGTTCCTCGACCCGTCATCGTGACCTGATCCGGTTGGAGAAGGGAGTATCATCCCTGGAAGCTGAACTTCTTCCGGGCGATGCAGCGGGGAATACGCGGTCCGGAATGGACACGCCCATCCTGAAGCTATTGTTGCATCAGAACGGGGAGACATCCGAACCCGTGTATCTGCTTCCAGGCCAGACGGGTGACCTCATGGGGCATACGGTAATGTTCGGGGCCGTCCGGAGATGGGCCCACGTTGATGTGTCGGATGATCCCTCGCTCCCGTTCCTGCTTGTCGCGTGCATCCTTGGAACGGCAGGCCTCCTCGTACGGTTCCTCTGTATCCGAAAGGAGATCGTGGTCAGGCGCTGTACGCGGAGTGGCCGGACCTCCCTTTGTGTTAGCGGTGGGGCAGAAAAGTACCCGGCGTCATTCAGGGAAGAGCTTGTCGGTGTCATCGATGAGATCCAGGTGGCCGTGGGGCCTCACATTGATGTCGTGCTGTGGCAGGGGCGGGCGGTCCGTTCCGGGGCGAAGATGCATGAGGAAGGAATGAATGACGTATGCTGATATCGATCGTATACTGGTTAGCCGTCGTTCTTTATGCCTTCTCATCGGTGCTGTTCATCGCCGGTCCGATCTTTTCAAAGCGGCATATGACGATGCTTGCGCTCCGGGCAGTTGCAGCGGGCTTCGTTGCGCACACTGCAGTGGCAACGTTCAGATGGTTGGAGACGGGACATCCGCCGTTCGTGTCGTACTTCGAGGCCATGTCAGCCAGCGCCTGGTTCGCCATCGGCGGGTTCCTGCTGTTCCAGCAGCGGAGAGCGTTTGTCCGCAACTCAGGCGCCGGAGTGATGGTGCTCGCTACTTTTCTGATGGGTTGGAGCGGGACACACCCGTTCGGGGATGACGTCCTGCCGGTGAGCTTGCAGAGCTTCTGGCTCTTTATACACGCATCGTTCGCTACTGCTGCCGTCGGTTGCTTCCTCGTAGCAGCCGGAGTGGCGGCACACCAGCTGTTCCGTGACGGTCCATCGCCCCATCAGGAGGACGAGCCCGGAACAATGTCTGCGAGGCAGGAGGAGTTCATCGCCCGACTGATCCTGTTCGGGTTCATTCTCTACGGGCTGATGATCGTCTCAGGGTCGATCTGGGCCGATGCCGCATGGGGGAGATACTGGGGGTGGGACCCGATCGAACTGTGGAGCCTCATCACGTGGCTTCTCTATGCCGTATATCTGCACCTGTACTTCATGGTTCGCCGGCTTCGGGGAAAGTTCCTTCTCTGGTTTGCGTTCACTGCGGTGTTCGTCGCAGGCTTTTCTCTCTGGGGTGTATCATTCGTCTATTCCACGCTCCATACCTATAGCGGATGAAAGCGCCGGCGGACATAGCGAAGACCCT
Source organism: uncultured Ignavibacteriaceae bacterium (assembly GCA_964534125.1). Taxonomy (GTDB): domain Bacteria; phylum Bacteroidota; class Ignavibacteria; order UBA10030; family UBA10030; genus 2-02-FULL-55-14. The sequence goes on along the minus strand of CAZHOJ010000008.1, from coordinate 18,000 downwards.
CTTGCTCCCAGTGTTGGGCATCCTTCTGGGTACGGGCTTCTGGCTCTTCGAGGGATCCGGTGCCGTCGCTCTTGCAGGGCGGGCGGGTGCGGTGCCTCCGACCACATTCTTCGATCCGCCGGTGTTCGTCGGGTCTCTCGAGTCCCCGTCGGATGAGCCGCCGTACGCGCTCGCAGTTCATGACGGCCGGCTTCTTGTCTCATACTCGGGGAGCAACAGGATCGATGAGTTCTCTGAGGATCTGGTCCGCGTGCGTTCGATGGACGTGCCCGGTGACACTGAGGCGGACATCACGGGCCTCGCGATCGACGCGGAGAGGCTGCTTGTCATCGATCACCGGACAGGAGAGCTCATCCTCCTCGCGTACGACACGGGCGGCTTGCTGCAGGCGTACGGCACGCTTCCGGACGGCATGACCCGGCTATCCCTCTATGGGCTTGCTGTTGTCGGCGGGATTGCCTACGTATCAGATGCAGGACTGCGGCAGGTGCTTGCCATCAGCACGGCGGACATTCCAGGGATCCGGGAAGCCGGAGAGCTGATCCTGGCCTTCCCGGGAGAGAGACCCGGAGGGCAGTCTCTTGGAGCGCCGACGTTCACAATGGTCACGCCGGATGGCCGGCTCCTTGTGTCGGATAGAGGAGACAGGGAGGTCAGGGTCTTCAGCTGCAACGGCAGGCCCATGCAAAGCTTCCGGCATCCTGAGACAGGCGTGCTTCAAGCACCCATGGGCATTGCGATGGATGATCTCGTATCTCCGTCGCTGCGTGCGGTCTCCGACACTCTTTTTGACCCGTCCGGCCTCCTCTCTCAGGGAAGAGTGCATATTGCAGATGCTGTTGCCGGCTGTGTCTATGTGTATGATGCGGCGGGGCAGTTCGTGCTTGCATACGGTGAAGAACTGGAACACCCGAACGGCATCGCGATTGACCAGAACAGACGGCTGATCTTCATCGCCGATGCGGGGAAGCGGGCAGTGATGATCTACAAGTATTGAAACAGCACCTCTCGCAAAGTGCGCGAAGCCCGCAAAGAAACACTCACACATACGATATTTTCGCCTGACCTACGCCTTGGCGAACTTTGCGCGCTTAGCGAGAGGTTCTTTTGATATTGAAGGAATTCTATGGCCATTTTTGTGATGCTCAATAATTTCTTCCACGATTTCGCTGTGGCGGTCCTGTTCGCCTGCCTCATGGTCCTGGCGTTTGTGTACAGGAAGATGGCAGCAGGCGCAGGTCCGGAGTTGATCGCGTTCTTCCGGGACCTCTATCGCTGGATGAGCCGCCTCATCGTGATCGCGTGGGTATGGATCATCGTCGGCGGTATCGTCCGGACGCTTGCCTATGAGGAATATGAATGGATGGAAGCGGCCGGAAAGGGACAGATCATCGCACTTGCGGTCAAACATGTCCTGCTTGTCAGCTTCGTCATCGGCGGGACATGGCTTCAGCTGCGGCTCAAGAGATCATTGAAGAGGCATGACGAGATACCATAACGTGAACACGGCGTACATCATGACAGCAGCGAACGCAGCGGAATGTCCTGAACGGATCTTCGTTCCATGAGAACGCCAAGACCTCAGAGCATGATGCTCGTCACCCCTCCGTACCACGCCGGTGTGGTGGAATCGGCAGGCAGATGGATGCCCCTGTCCTTCGCGTACCTTGCGTCGGTCGCGGAAGGCGGAAAGCTCATCGTCCTGCTGCATATTTCACAGCCCGTCGCACGGCTGACGCAGACTTTCGGTATCGTGGTGTCGAACGTTCCGGTCCATGAGCGCTCGCAGAACAGGCTGATCGACCGGGCGTCGACAGACTTTACGGTCCCGGCGAAGGGGGATCATGATCTCTTCAAAGGAGTGGGAGGCATCGATCTGTATGGGAGCTTCGCTCTGCTCGCTGAAGGCGGAAATGTGACGCAGGTGGCCATGACATCAGAGGAGTCTTTCGCGGACATCAACGACAACAACCAATACGATGAGGGCGATGTCGTACAGCCCTTCTGCGTGGTCGCCGCCGCACAATGGGAAAAAGGGGGCGTCCTCGTCCTTGGGGACGACGCGATGATGAGCAATGCTTTCATCGGCAAAGGGGACAACGGGATCTTTGCCGCGAACATTGTCCGATGGACGATGAGACCTTTAGGGAACGGGGAGACCAAAGGGAACAGCGCATGGTGACCGTCAACCGACCGACATCGATCATGTTCATCACGGCTCCCTATCATGCCGGAGTGGTCGAATCCGCAGGCCGATGGATGCCGCTTTCCTTCGGGTATCTGGCCGCCGTGGCCCGCGAGGAAGGCTATGACGCGCGCATCTATGATGCTATGACGAAGCAGCACACCCCTCAGGATGTGGCAGCGACGCTTGAACGCACGCGGCCGGATATCGTCGGCGTCACGTCGATCACCGCGACGATGCCGGCGGCACTGGAGGTTCTCCGCTCAGCAAAGCGGGCCAACCCTGCCGTGAAGACCATTCTTGGCGGTGTGCACCCGACATTCTGCTATGACGACCTGTTCCGGGACCACGGCGAGCTCATCGATGTCATCGTGCGCGGCGAAGGGGAGGTGACCCTGAGGAACATCCTCCGGCGATGGAAGGACGGACGATCGATCTCGGACGTCCGCGGCTTGGCCTATCAGGACGGCGCAAACGTGATCGTCACCCCGCACCAGCCGTTCGTTACAGACCTGGATGCCGTCAAACCGGCCTGGGACCTGTTCACCTGGGAGGACTATCGCTACTTCGTCATCCCTGATTCACGGCTCGCGGCGATCAATACTTCCAGGGGATGCACGCACGGCTGCACGTTCTGTTCGCAGCAGGAGTTCTGGCAGCGGACATGGCGCAGCAGGTGGCCCGAATGCATCGTCGAAGAGCTCCGGCTGCTCAAGGACACATACGGCGCCAATGTGTTCCTTCTCTCCGATGAATACCCGACGCTCGAGCGGGACCGATGGGAGGAGATACTGGACCGGCTGATCGCTGCAGACCTGGGTGTCTATCTGCTGATGGAGACCCGCGTCGAGGACATTGTTCGCGATGCAGACATTATGCGGAAGTACCGCAAGGCGGGCATCGTGCATGTCTATGTCGGCGTGGAGGCCACCAACCAGGAAACGCTGGATATCGTGAAGAAGGAGATCAGCGTCGACCAGTCGCGTCAGGCGCTGGAATTGATCCACTCAGTCGGTATGGTCTCAGAAACATCCTTCGTTCTGGGATTCCCATGGGAGACGCAGGAATCGATCGAGGCGACGCTGAAGCTCGCTCAGGAATACGATCCGGATTTCGCCCATTTCCTTGCGATCACACCCTGGCCCTATGCCCCGATGTACGAGGAGGTCAAGCAGAACATTGCAGTGACCGACTACTCGAAGTACAATCTCGTTGAACCGATCCTGAGGCCGGATACGATGAGCCTTGAGGAAGTGCGGCGGGCGATCTTCTCCTGCTACCATAAGTACTACATGAAAAAGGCACCATCATACTACACGCAGCAGGATACGTTCAAGAGAGAATACCTGAAGCGTTCGCTCCAGCTTATCATGAAGAACTCCTTCCTCACGTCTCTGATCAAGGAGTATGGACTGGGAAGCCTGATGCCCCACGCGCATCCGGCTGAGGTCACAGCCATTCGGTAGTGCGCCCTTGAGGGTCTTTTCCCCGGATCGGATCATATCCTTACCATATCCGGGAACGAGATATTCTGATTCTCCCCAAAACTTGTGGTACATTCTTCGCGCCGGGTCCATACCCGGAGACCCTGATGCCGACACATCGATCTGCCTGCCCGCACAGACACAATGATCAACCACTCACGGCGTGCATCACTGTTCTTGCCGTGTTTCTTCTTCCTTCCTGTACGTCCGAACCGCCCGATCTGACGCCGCTCATAGGAGCAGACCAGGGCCTCGTCGAAATTGCCTGGGGGGAAAGCCCGGCCCCGTCCCTGGAAAAGATGCTGCGTCTGCCGGATCTCGCTGAGATGCCGGACACGGCGATCGTGCTGACGGATGAGCCGCTCTTCATCTCCCCCGATTCCGTGCTGCCGCCCCGGCTGGGGGACCTCTCCTACAGGATCGTGCGGTTCTCGGGAGGTACCTTCCTCGGAAATGCTGTCGACGAATGGCAGCTCTGGTTCGCGGATGAGACTCATCTCCGGAACGTCGACATTCTGTTCGCGCCCTCGCTGCCGACGGATGAGCTGTATGAGGACCTCGGGAACAAGCTGCTCGTGGTCTACGGGGTGCCCGAACGGGGAGGGGTCGTCTGGAAGAAATACCGTTCGCGGGACTGGTCGCAGCGGCATGTTGCCGGTGAAGACCCGGAGACCGGAGCATTGCTCACGTGGGGACGCATCCCCGGCCGGGTCACGCTCAGCTACCACGACCTTGCCTACACGGACAGCCTGGAGCAGGTGCCGTACGGCGAACCGATCTCTCTGGATGTATGGAATGCACGAAAGGCCGGGCAATGAAACTGCGCGACTACAGGCGTGATGACCTTGAGGACGTCCTGGCATTGTTCTACGAAGCGGTACATGCGATAGACTCGAAGGATTTCACTTCCGCGCAGCTGGATGCGTGGGCGCCGCGTGAACCCGACAGAGTCCTGTGGCAGGACAGACTGTCGAACTCATCGACCTTCGTCGCAGAGCATAAGGACCGCATCGTGGGATTTGGAAATGTGACCTTGCTCGGTCTGATCGACACGCTCTATGTGCACAAGGACATGCAGAAGAGCGGGGTCGGTGGAGCGTTGCTGATGCGCCTCATTGCTGAAGCGAAGAGCAGAGGGCTCAAGACAGTGCAGGCGGATGTGAATGCAACCGCGCTGCCATTCTTCGAGAAGCAGGGCTTTGCTGTCCGGCGGAATCTCGTCAAAACTCACAAAGATGTCACGTTCAGCAACTACGTCATGGAGATGGACATTCCGGAGGATGACGACAAGGAGGGGTGATCCGCACAGATCACAGCAATTGCTTGAAAACAGAAACCCCGCCTGGAATCCAGACGGGGTTTCGTCTTTGCATCAGGGATGATGCTCAGAGCACGCGGACTTTCGCCGCTGAAAGGCCTTTCGGAGTCTCTTCGATCTCGAACTCGACCTTATCGCCCTCGTTCAGCGTCTTGTATCCGTCAGCCTGGATCGACTTGAAATGGACGAACACATCGTCGCCGCCTTCGCGGGAGATGAAGCCAAAACCCTTGGCCGCATTGAACCACTTGACAGTTCCTTTTTCCATGGGACCTGTCCTTTCGTGTATAGGTGGTGCCGACTAACCTGTCGGGGTAGGTGTACGCCGAACGTGGAACTTGCAACCGAACGCGCCCCCGCTGGAGCTGGAGACGTTTACTGACTGCCGGCGTAACACCTCCTTGGAGGGGAGGATTCGCTGCGGACCAAATCAGCGGGTTTTGCAGAGACCAACGTGCCAGAACCGAAGCACCTGGCAACCACGGTGTACTGTGATTTGTCGCCGGTAACATAATATCGAATCAGCATATTTCCAACAATTTTTCCTTCCCGCCGTATTGCGATTTGCCCCTGTTTACAGGGTGATTGAGCGATCCTGGGGGATGACCGAGGCGTCCGGCATGATGATCGTTGGAACCGAGTGGCACCGTGCAGCGTTGTTCTACAGATTGAGGATGCCAACATTTATCGGTAAAATAAGCTCGTGAAACGTCTCCTCCCCATACTTCTCCTTCTCATCTACGTCACCCTCACGGCGGGCGTGACCGTCATGGAGCACACCTGCGGCGGCGTGACCGACACAAGCTTCGCACCCGGGTCGCAGGAAGACCCATGCGGCTGCAATGAGCTGATGGCTGGTGCGGACAGGTGCTGCACGATAGAGGCGCATTCGTTCCAGCTCGATGATGAGCAGAAGGTTCCCTCGCTCACGATCGTTCCGCAGCAGGACCTTTCCGCAACACTCAATTATGTGACCGTCCCGTTCCGGGTCATCGACGGTCCTCTTGCGTTTCGTTCGATCAGCGATCCTTCTCCGCCGGGTCCCGTACCGGCAACCATCCTCAACTGCACGTTCCTCATCTAGGTCGGTATCAGAGTACCTGATCCCGGCGCAGCATCGGTCTGTGCCGGAGCGCTGTTACGTACTGTCTGATATCCATCTATGATAATGAGGACCATCATGCGCACACTTCTTTCGTTCGTCATTCCGCTCCTTCTCCTGAGCTCCGTCGCCATCGCACAGGAGAAGAAGGTCGTCGAGACCTCGTTCAAGGTCTTCGGCAACTGCAATATGTGTAAGAACCGTATCGAGAAAGCGATGAAGATCGACGAGGTCGAGAAGGCCTCCTGGGATAAGAATACCCGGATGCTGACCGTTTCGTATCGGCCGGCTGAGATCTCCGTCGATTCTCTCCACAAGCGCATCGCTTCCGTCGGCCATGATACCGACAAAGAGATCGCCCCTGACGAGGTGTATGAAGCAATGCCGGATTGCTGCCTCTACAGGGATGCCGATAACGTCCACTGAGGCGCTGCATCATGCGTACTCTTTTCTTACTTGCCGCCCTTCTTCTTCCGACGACGTTCCTCGCACAGAACTCCGGCTTTGTGCAGGGAAAGGTGGTCGAGCGGTTGGAGAACGGTGAGACCCGCCCCGTCATCGGAGCCGCTGTCTACTGGCTCGGCGAAGGTGTCGGGACGATGGCAGACACCAGCGGACGGTTCCGCCTCGCGTTCGTGCCCGGCGGAGGTCGCCTGGTGATCAGCAGTGTCGGCTATCGGGCCGATACGCTCGACGTGAAGGAACCGCGCGTGCTGCGTGCGTTCCTCACAGAAGAGGCGTCGGAGGTTGCGACCGTCGATGTCGTCGGCCAGCGGGCGCCGAGCTTCCTGGACTATCGGGCCACCACAAAGACCATCGTGATGACCGAAAAGGAGCTCTTCAAAGCTGCGTGCTGCAACCTTTCGGAGAGCTTCGAGACGAATCCGTCGGTCGATGTCTCGTTCACCGATGCGGTCACCGGTACACGGCAGATCGAGATGCTCGGCCTTGCGGGGACATACTCCCAGATCACGGTGGAGAATATGCCCGCGGTTCGTGGCCTGACGTCCAACATCGGGCTCACATACATCCCGGGGGCGTGGATCGAGACCATCCAGGTCTCCAAAGGCGTGGGCTCGGTAGCGAACGGTTACGAATCCATGACCGGCCAGATCAACGTCGAATACCGGAAACCGTGGAAGCCGTCCGAGCAGCGTCTCTACATGACGATGTTCGGTACGGACGAGCAGCGGTTCGAGGGAAGCCTGAACTATCGTCAGGAGTTCGGCGAGCATCTGTCCTCCTTCACGCTGCTCAATATGGATACGCGACTGCTTGCGATGGACGCCAACGGCGACCGGTTCCTCGACGCCCCGGTGGGACGGGCGGCACACGTCCTCCAGCGATTTTCCCTCCATGACTATGAGGGGGTCGAAGGGCAGGTCCTCGTCCAGTACACATCGGACGAAAAGCGGGGCGGGACCAAACAGGGCTATTCGATGGACGCGGGGGCACTCGCCGCATCTCCGCAGGAATATGCGTACCGGATGGAGGGTGACCAGCTGCGGATCTCGGGGAAGGTCGGCTATCTTGTCCCCGGCTCGAACAGAAGCATCGGCCTCCAGTGGGCATACGCAGACTACCGCCAGACATCGCGGCTTTCCCTTCGCGACTACTCGGGCCATGAGCAGAGCGGATACCTTAATCTTCTCTATGACGTCGAGCTCGAGCCGCTCCATCATCGGGTGCGGGGAGGCGTGAGCTTCCTGTACGACCATTTCGACGAGACCTTCATGGCACAGCGTTTCGGACGGACCGAACAGGTCCCGGGGGTGTTCATGGAATACACATGGTCACCCGACGAGACACTCTCCTTCGTTGCGGGACTGCGGGCCGACCGGCATAACATCTTCGGCACGTTCGTTACGCCCCGTCTGCATATTCGTTACACGCCCGAGCCCGACTGGGTCCTGCGTTTATCGGCAGGAAGGGGCCAGCGTACGGCCAACGTGTTCGCAGAGAACATCGCGTACTTCGCGAGCTCACGGTCACCCGTGGTCGAAGGCATGCCTGTCTCGTCGCCCTACCATGCTGAGCGGTCATGGAACGTCGGCTTCAGCGCAACACGGTACATCAGCTGGGACGGGCGGGAAGGCACCTTTACGGTGGATGTGCACAGGACCTGGTTCGATGACCAGCTGGTCGTCAACCTCGACCGTGATCCGGGGCTTGTCGTGTTCCAGCCTTTGAACGGATCGTCCCACTCCAACAGCCTGCAGGCCGAGCTGAACATGAGTCCGCTCGAAGACCTGGAACTGCGTACCGCGTACCGGTTCCTGGATGTGCAGCAGAGCATCGATGGTTCGCTCCGTACGCGTCCGTTCGTCGCGCGGCACAGGGCCTTCGTGAACCTGGCATATACGCTCGGGAATCCTGCGGTGCAGGAGGGGAGGATGTCGCTCGACCTCACGGTCTCCTGGTTCGGGAGCAAGCGGCTGCCGGCGACAGCGGCGAATCCCGGACCGTATCAGCGGTCTTCCTCATCTCCGTCATTCTTCCTCGTCAACGGACAAGTGACGCGGGGCCTGATGGCGGGTCTCGATCTCTATGTCGGTGTGGAGAACCTGCTTGGCTTCCGCCAGGAAGATCCCATCGTCTCCGCTTCCGATCCTTCGTCGCAGTACTTCGACAGCTCTCTTATCTGGGGGCCGCTGACGGGAAGGATGGTGTATGGAGGATTGAGATGGAGGATGTGAGAGGACAGTAGGCAGTCGGCAGAAGTCAGAAATCAGAGGTCAGAAGTCAGAAGTCAGTAGTCAGACTGAAGGTCTGAGATCAGGAAAGCCCGGGTCAGCAATGAGTCGGGCTTTTCCTCTTATGCATGCGGACGCGGGAATACTTGCGCGGGGCAAGCAGAAATTCTCATAGTTTGGAACTCGTCTGCACGAATATCCTACCGGGAGGAACATACATTTGCCGTTACAGGTATCTCAAAATCTGTGCAGAAACGCTGTGATCTTCGTGCAATATCACAAAAACCCTTGTTCCTGCAAATAAAATCGTGGCACATAGATTGAGCACTTTGGGTGACTTCGAATCGTCCCCTGGAAGCAACATGGCGTCGGAGCCTTCCTATCGTCATTCAACAATCGAAAATCGCCAATCTCTCCGGTCTCACAATGAAAAAAGACTTCCTCACCATCCGCGACATGTCGTCCAAAGAGCTTACGAAGACGCTCAAGCTCGCGGCGGCGATCAAGAAGGCTCCGAAGAAGTACGCCGCAGCGCTCAAAGGAAAAGGCCTCGCAATGATCTTCGAGAAGCCGTCCCTGCGCACACGCGTCACGTTCGACGTCGGCATCCATCAGCTCGGCGGATTTTCGGTCGTGCTGCTCCCGAGCGAGATCAATCTCGGGAAACGTGAATCTGTCTACGATGTGACGAAGAACCTGGAGCGCATGGTCGACGGCATCATGATCCGCACATTCGCCCATTCGATCGTCGAGGATATGGCGCGCTTCGCAAAGATCCCGATCATCAATGCGCTGACGGACTACTCGCATCCGTGCCAGGCGCTGGCCGACTTCCTCACACTGCAGGAAGCGAAAGGGAAACTCAAAGGACTGAAGCTCTGTTATGTGGGGGATGGGAACAACGTCGCCCACTCGCTGATGTTCGCCGGAGCGCGACTCGGGGTGCATGTGACCATCGCCTGTCCTCCTGGCTACGAGCCGAAGCCCGAGGCATTGAAGAACGCCCAGGCCGACGCGAAAGCCACCAGTGCCCGTATCGAGGTTGTGCATGATGCGGCAGAGGGCGTGAAAAGGGCCGACGCGGTCTACACCGATGTATGGGCGTCGATGGGTCAGGAATCAGAAGCAGATACCCGGAAGGAGGTCTTCGTACCCTACCAGGTGAACAGTGCGCTCATGGCAAAGGCGAAGAAGAATGCCATTTTCCTGCACTGTCTGCCGGCGCATCGGGGCGATGAGGTGACGGACGAGGTCATCGACAGCAAGGCGTCATACGTCTTTCAGCAGGCGGAGAACCGTCTTCATGCCCAGAAGGCCGTCATGGTCCAGCTCATGAAATGACGTTCCGGGGAAGATGGGAACTGCAATGAACCATATGCGACGCATCACGGCGACACGAAGGGCGTGGCATCGTACAGCGCCCCGCGTGGGAAAGGAGGAGGTGTGCCACAGACGGCTTTGATAGCTGTCGGCGGCAACTCGTTGATACGTGCCGGCCAGCGTGGCACCATCGACGAACAGCTCGCCAACGCTCACGCGACCGCCCGCTGCATCGTCCAGATGGTCAAGCGCGGGTGGCGCATCGTCATCACCCATGGCAACGGCCCTCAGGTCGGTGCCACTCTTCTCCGTTCCGAACGCGCCGCGTCGGAAGTCTATTCCCTTCCCCTTGACGTCTGTGTCGCCGCCACCCAGAGCGAGATCGGCTATCTCATCCAGCGCGCGATGGAGTTCGAGCTCCGCGAGATCGGCCTCCTCACGCCGGTCATGACGGTCCTCACGCAGGTCCGGATCGACCCGTCCGATCCCGCATTCAGCAAACCCACCAAACCGATAGGTCCGTTCTATTCCAGGGCAGAGGCAGCCGAGAAGGCAGAGCGCCTGGGGTGGAACATGGTCGAGGATCCTGCACGAGGCTTCCGGCGTGTGGTCCCATCGCCCGAACCCGTCGAGGTGTTCGAGCGGGACATCATCCGGAAGATCCTCGACCTGAACATGATCGTCATTGCGGTCGGCGGGGGAGGGATACCTGTCATCGAGACCGATGGCTATCGGGTGACAGGAGCGGAGGCGGTCATCGATAAGGACCGGGCCTCTGCATTGCTCGCCAACGATATCGCAGCCGACCTGTTCGTCATCAGCACAGATGCGGACGCGGTGTATCTCGATTACCGAAGACCGGCGCAACGAATGGTCGGTCGCGCATCAGCGGCGGATATGGAGCACTGGCTGCAGGAAGGGCAGTTCCCGCCCGGAAGCATGGGGCCCAAGATCGAGGCGGCCATTCACTATCTGCGGGGCGGGGGGAAAGAAGTGATCATCACATCGTACGAGCGCCTGATGGAGGCCCTCGATGGAAAGGCAGGTACGCATGTGGTGCCGTAGCAGGCCGCCGATAGACCCGGCTCGGAATGTTTCACGCAACGCGCGCAACGGGAGCAACGTTCGCTAAGGTCAAAACTATCTGAAAGGACGTTGCGAGCGTTTCTTCGACGACCTGCCTTGATCGTTGCGAACGTTGCGAGCAACGCTTTTTCTGCATCTGCTGAGCGGAGCATGCTATGAACCTGAACCATGTCATCGAGTCGCAGCAGTTCACCGTGCCAGGCCTGCTCGAACTGTTCGAGCGATCCCGTCAGATGGAGATCATTGTGAGGCGGGGCGGGACGCGGGACTACGAACGGCGCATCATGGCGCTGCTGTTCTACGGGTCGTCGACGCGGACGCGCCTCTCGTTCGAGGCCGCAATGCAGCGGCTGGGCGGGCGCATTCTGAGCACGGAATCGGCCGGTGCCTTCTCCTCAGAGGTCAAAGGCGAGCACCTCGAGGATACCATCCGGATCATCGGAGGGATGTGCGACCTTATCGTCGTGCGGTCCAATGAACAGGACGGAGCGAAGCGTGCAGCCTCGGTATCGCCAGTGCCTATCATCAACGCCGGGGACGGCTCCGGCGGACAGCATCCGACGCAGGCGTTGCTCGACCTCTATACTATTCAGCGTGAATGCCGCACGCTCGACGGCCTCTCCGTTGCGTTCATGGGAGCGCTCGATGCGGGACGGACCGTCCGTTCGCTCGCCTATCTCCTCGGAAAGTTCGAGCGGACGAAGCTCTGGTTCATCGCGCCCCCGGAGATGCAGATCGGGAAGGACATTCTTGCGCATCTTGACGAACACGGTGTGCATTACGAGCTGGCATCCGACCCCGGGAGCATCCTCGGCGGAGTGGATGTCGTGTATCAGACGCGCATCGATCCGGAGCGGCTCCGGTCGCGGGACCTGGACCCGGCGATCTATAACCTGAACGTGTCGACGCTGTCGAAGCTGAAGACGGACGCTGTGCTGCTGCACCCATTGCCGCGTTCTGTCGAGATCGACCCGGCCGTGGACAGCGACCCCCGCGCTGCATACTTCCGCCAGGCGCAGAACGGGCTGTATGTCAGGATGGCGCTGCTGACGATGCTGCTGGAACCCTGATTGCTGTCCGGCATCCCGCACAGGACGTTTCGCGCCCGCCTGCTGTCGCATGTGCCTCGTGTTGGCGGGCAGGCAACGAGCGCGACGAAGGCAACGCCCGCTACGTGATAAGAAATATGTCCAAGAACGTTGCGTTCATTGCTCCCGTTGCGAGCGTTGCGAGAAATTTCACATGACCAAACGCATCAACCACTAACCGGTGATCTATGCAGACAAAAGACTACATCGCGCTTGAGGACACCTACGGCGCGCACAACTACCATCCGCTCGATATCGTCCTCACGAAAGGAGAGGGCGTCTGGGTCGTGGATGTCGAAGGCAGACGCTATATGGACTGTCTGGCAGCGTACTCGGCTCTCAACCAGGGACATTGCCATCCGAAGATCCTGGCGGCGTTCACGCAGCAGGCCAAGCGGCTCACGCTGACCAGCCGGGCCTTCCGGAACGACCAGCTTCCGCTTCTGGAGAAGAAACTTCATGAGCTGACTGGATTCGACATGAGCCTGCCGATGAATGCCGGCGCTGAGGCCGTCGAGACCGCCATCAAGGCTTCCCGCAAATGGGGCGTCGAGGTGAAGGGGCTGAAGGACGGCACGCAGGAGATCATTGTTGCATCCGGAAATTTCCACGGGCGGACCACAACCATCGTGAGCTTTTCCACGGATGACCAGTACAAGAGCGGATTCGGTCCGCTGACTCCCGGATTTATCGTCGTTCCCTATGGTGATATCGACGCGATGCAGAAGGCCATCACACCCAGAACCGTTGCCTTCCTGGTCGAACCGATCCAGGGCGAATCGGGCATCGTCGTGCCGCCGGATGGATACCTGAAGAAAGCGGCGGAGATCTGCAGGAAGGAGAACGTTCTCCTGATCTGCGATGAGATCCAATCGGGCCTCGGGCGTGCAGGAAAGCTGTTCGCCTATGAGCATGAAGGGATCACGCCCGATGCGGTCATCATCGGAAAGGCGCTTGCTGGCGGTTTCTATCCTGTGTCGGCGGTGCTGTCGCGCCGTGAGGTGCTTGGCGTGTTCAAGCCGGGCGACCACGGCTCCACCTTCGGCGGGAATCCCCTTGCTGCAGCAACGGCACTTGCTGCCCTGAACGTGCTGGTAGAGGAGAAGCTCGTCGAGCGTTCAGCGGAGCTGGGTGAGTACTTTATGAAGAAGCTCCGGGCGATCGATTCTCCCTACATCAAGCTCATCCGCGGCAAAGGGCTCTGGATCGGAATGGTGCTCGACCGTCCGGCACGGCCGTTCTGCGAAGCGCTGATGGAGGAGGGGATCCTGTGCAAAGAGACACATGAGGACGTCATCCGCATCGCACCGCCGCTCGTCATTACAAAAGAAGAGATCGATTGGGCACTCGAACGCTTCGAAAAAGTGCTCACGATGCCTGTCGAAAAACTGCAGAAGAAAGGAGTCGCAGCATGAACAGCAAGCCGATCCGGACCATCATCGTCGGTGCCGCTGGCCGGGATTTCCACAATTTCAACGTCATGTACAGAGATGATCCGCGCTACGAGGTCGTCGCTTTCACTGCCGCTCAGATCCCCGACATTGCCGGGCGCAAATATCCTGCATCGTTGGCCGGCCCGTTGTATCCAAAGGGAATTCCTATCCACGAAGAGCGAAACCTCGAGGAGCTGATCAGGAAGCATACGGTCGAGGAGGTGGTCTTCTCGTACAGTGATGTGTCATACAACTACGTGATGAGCCTCGGTTCACGGGTGACAGCGGCGGGTGCACACTTCAAGATCCTGAGTGCAACGGAAACGATGATCAAGGGGCGCAAACCTGTCGTATCGATATGCGCCGTGCGGACGGGGAGCGGGAAGAGCCAGACTTCCCGGAAGGTGGCGAAGCTCCTGCAGCAGATGGGATTCAAGGTGGCGGCCATCAGGCATCCGATGCCGTATGGCGACCTCGAAAAGCAGAAAGTGCAGCGGTTCGCATCCATTGCCGACCTGAAGAAGCACAACTGCACCATCGAGGAGATGGAGGAGTACGAGCCGCACATCGTCAACGGCATCATCATCTATGCCGGCGTCGATTACGGGGCGATCCTGGAACAGGCAGAGAAGGATGCAGACATCATCGTGTGGGACGGAGGGAACAATGACCTTCCGTTCTATGTCCCCGACCTTCATATCGTCGTCGCCGACCCGCTCCGCGCGGGGAACGAGCTGACATACTATCCGAGCGAAGCGAACCTGCGGCTGGCGGATATCGTCATCATCAACAAGATCGGTTCGGCGGAGCCGGAGAAGGTCGACCTCCTTCGTGCGAACATCCATTCGGTCAATCCGAAGGCACGGGTCATCGAGGCGGCATCGCCTATCACGCTCGAGAACGGAGCGGACTTCACCGGCAAGTCGGTGCTCGTCATCGAGGACGGACCGACGCTGACGCACGGGGAGATGGCCATCGGGGCAGGGACAGTTGCGGCGCGGAAGTACGGAGCTGCGAAGCTCATCGACCCGCGTCCATATGTCAGCGGAGAGATCAAGCGGACGTTCGAGACCTATCCGAAGATCGGCATCCTGCTGCCGGCGATGGGATATTCGCCGAAACAGATCAAGGACCTCGAGGCGACGATCAACCGCGTGCCGGCAGATGCGGTCATCATTGGTACGCCCATCGACCTCGCGCGCATCGTGAAGATCAAAAAGCCTGCCTACAGAGTGATGTACAACCTGGAGGAGATAGGCGAGCCGAAGCTAGAGGCATTGCTGAACGAGAAGTTCGGCAAGGAGAAGAAGAAGCGCTGATTCCCGAAACGAGCCGATTTTCCCCCCCAGAACCCCGGAATTATGCCGGGGTTCTGTCTTTTTTGACCCTATTGGATTCTCAACGTTTTCAACGGAATCCTGGAATTTGGAGAAAGTGACTACCACATATTGCGAAATGGCCAAAAATGGCCCAAAAACAACATTCATCTCTGGCATATAAGTTGCCATCCAAAAATGGTAAGTATTGCACCACTTTCTGCTGACAAGTTTCAGTGAACTCAAAGACCCCCCTTTATTCGATCGGAACCGCTGCACGGATGCTGGACGTGGCTGTCCAGACTCTCCGCATGTATGAGCGGTTGGGGCTGATCCTGCCTGCGAAATCTCCCGGGAATCAAAGGCTTTACTCTGAGACAGACCTGCACCGCCTCCGGTGCATCCGGGGAGCAATCTCTGAGCAGAAGATCGGTATTCAGGGGATGCGTCGGCTGCACGCTCTCATCCCGTGCTGGGATATCATCGGCTGTTCAGAGTCCGACCGCGCTGCTTGCCCGGCGTTCAAGGCACATGACGGGGGATGCTGGACATATCCGCACGACAACGACATCTGCGGTTCGAAGGACTGCCGCACGTGCCCTGTGTATGAACTGGCGGTCGATTGCGGCAACATCAAAGAGTCAATCATCAAGGCATCATTGGAACATGACCACACTCTCAAGACGTAGGTTTCTGAAGATATCCGGCGCGACCATCGCAACCGCCTCGGCGGCAGCGACACTCGCGCGCTCGGTCGCCCGCACACCTGCGACGTCGGGCGATACGACCGTCGCAACGTACTGCGACATCTGTTTCTGGAAATGCGGCGCCGTTGCTCACGTTCGTGACGGTAAGCTCTGGAAAGTGGAGGGGAATCCGCTCGACCCGCTGAGCAGCGGACGCCTGTGCCCGCGCGGCACAGGAGGCGTCGGCGCCCACTTCGACAGCGACAGGCTGCGCCGTCCGCTCATCCGCCGGAAGAACCGGGGAGATGAGGAGTGGGTGGAGGTGACATGGGACGAGGCGTTCACCTACATCGCCGAGAAGATGCAAGCTATCAAGGAGACCTATGGACCGGAGTCGATGGCGCTGTTCAGTCACGGCATCGGCGGAAACTTCCTGAAGCATACCATCAAGGCATACGGCTCTCCCAATATCTCCGCTCCTTCTTTCGCCCAGTGCCGCGGACCGCGCGATGTCGGCTTCCGGCTTACGTTCGGCGAGGACGTTTCCTCGCCGGAACGGACCGATATCCGCAATGCGGAGTGTCTCGTTCTCATCGGCTCGCACCTTGGCGAGAACATGCACAATACACAGGTGCAGGAGTTCGCCGAAGCTGTCGAGAAGGGGGCGAGTGTCATCGTCGTCGACCCGCGTTACTCCATTGCCGCCAGTAAGGCGAAATACTACCTCCCGATCAAACCGGGAACGGACCTGGCTCTCCTGCTCGCATGGATGAACGTCATCGTCGAAGAGAAGCTCTACGATGCGGACTATGTCAAGGCCTACGGTTTCGGGTTCGAGCAGTTCGCCGCCAGTCTCCGTCAGTTCACGCCCGAGTGGGCATATCCCGAGACCGGCATCGAACCGTCGCTCATCCGTGCCACTGCGAGAGAAATGGCGCGCTACCGACCTGCCACACTCGTCCATCCGGGCCGGCATGCGACATGGTATGGCGACGACGCACAGCGGAGCAGGGCCATCGCATTGCTGAACGCACTGATGGGCTCATGGGGACGCAAGGGCGGTTTCTATACGCCCGTCTCGATGGACGTTCCTTCCTATCCCTATCCGGCCTATCCGAAGTCTGCAAAGGGAAAGGTCGACAATCCGAACAGCAAGTACCCGTTCGCGCATGAGACCATCACCACCGGCATTCGCGAAGCGACCATCACCGGAGAACCGTATCCCATCAAGGGCTGGCTCGTGTATGCGACCAACCTCCTGCACGCGCTTCCCAACGAGGACGAGACGATCAAAGCGATGCAGAACCTCGACCTGCTGGTCGTGGTCGATGTCATCGGAAGCGAGATCGCCGGTTGGGCCGACGTCGTTCTGCCGGAGTCGGTGTACCTCGAGCGGCACGATGACCTGAACGTGGAATGGTTCCGCGATCCATTCGTCGCCATCCGCCAGCCCGTCGTGGAATCCCCCGACGACCAGAAGCCCAACTGGTGGATCGCCAGAGAGCTTGCCGTCAAACTGGGGCTTGAGAAGTACTATCCGTGGCAGGACATCGAGGAATACCTGCGCTACCGGGTCGAGGGGGCGGGGCTGTCGTGGGAAAGACTGAAGAAGGACGGCATCATCCGCGGCGCACACCAGCCGGTCTATTTCAGCGAGGGCGTTCCGGCAGAGTTCCCCACGCCCACGGGCAAGATCGAGTTCTACTCGGTCCAGCTCCAACAGGCGGGTTTCGATCCCGTGCCGCGCTACACAAGACCGAAGGCCGGGCCTCCGGGGAGCTTCAGGCTCCTCTATGGGCGGGCGCCGGTCCATTCATTCAGCCGCACGCAGACCAATCCCATCCTGCACGACATGATGGACGAGAACATGGTATGGCTGAACGCCGATGTCGCGGCTCGCTACGGTCTGAAGACCGGCGACCGGGTCCGGCTCCGGAACCAGGACGATCGGCTCAGCAACGAAGTGAAGGTGCTCGCCACGGAGCGCATTCGTCCCGATTGCGTCTATATGGTCCACGGTTTCGGCCACACATCGAAGATGCTCCGACGGGCCTTCGGGAAGGGCGCGAGCGACGCACAGCTCATTACGCACTATGAGACGGATCCGTTGATGGGAGGGACGGCCATGAACGTCAACTTCGTCACGATCGAAACGGCGGAGGTGACCCATGGCTAGGCTCGTGATGGTGATCGATACGGTGAAGTGCGTCGGCTGCATGGACTGCGTCGTCGCCTGCAAGACGGAGAACGACGTCCCGGACGGCTACTGTCGCGACTGGATCAACCAGC
>CAZHOJ010000007.1:163810-218497 GCA_964534125.1 uncultured Ignavibacteriaceae bacterium | reverse complement strand
GAGCGGAGAGCGAGGGATTCGAACCCCCAAGTCCTTGCGGACGCCGGTTTTCAAGACCGGTGCAATAGCCGTTCTGCCAGCTCTCCAAACAGTAGTGATAAACGAACCCTCGTGAACCGGTGCAATAGTCCGTCGCGTGCGCAGCACGCGACGAGATCTCGTCACGCATTGGGCGTGACGGACCGTTCTGCCAGCTCTCCATCACCTGCAAATGCAAAAAACAAGACCGTGCAATAGTCCGTCCCGACTTCGTCGGGACGAGGCCTCGTCACGCACAGCGTGACGGGCCAGCTCTCCAAAGAACACACATAAGGTACGGCAAAATTCCGGAGCCCTCAATCTCCCTTCGCATCAGGAGATCGGCTGATGGTCCGCGCCGTATGTCCTTCCCTTCCAATCCACATTCTTCGAGAAAAATACGCGCAACGGCATCAGGAGTACATAGAGGGAAAAATAGACCTCGAACCAGGGGAAAAAGAGCAGATCTCTCAGCCGTCCGACAGCCTTGCCGATGACAGCGAGGAACAAGGCGTCAACGATGAGCTTCGCCCCCAGCCAGGGAAGCGCCGACGGAACACCGATGACCAGCCCGGCCATCAGCAGGACATGCATGAGGAATCCTGTGACCACCAGCGTGTAGCCGAGCCAGTTCAGGTCCAATCCTCCTCTTCCCCACCTGTGTTTCTGTTCGATGATCTCCGATAACGTCTGGCATGCCCGGGTCAGGTTCGTCGTCTTCGGGTCCAGCATGAACTTGTATCCCCATCTCCCCGTGTTCACCACCGCCTTGAAGAGCTGAAAATCTTCTGTGATGCTGTTCTTGATGGACCTGAATCCGCCGACGTCGTCATATGCGGCACGGCTAATCGAGAAATTGTTGCCGATGATGCTCAGCGGCAACCGCAGTCCGACCGTCGATGCCGCGATGCCGAGCAGGAACATCCAGTCCAGCGACTGCATCCCCTCGAGCGGCCGTGTCGAGCGCTGCGTAGTCAGCCCCCCGACCACGCCGACATCCTTCGTGAACCGCTTCGTCGTCTCCTCCACCCAGGTTGGCGGGATCACGCAGTCGGCATCGGTCATCAGGAAGACCTCTCCCTTCGCATTATCGATGCCGTATGCGAGAGCGTTCGACCGTCCCGTCAGGTGCGATGACTCTTCCGGAACGATCACCCGGAAGTTCGATCCACGCCGGGCGAAATCTGCTGCGATCTCTCCCGTCCGGTCCGTGGAGTGGTCGTTGACCAGGATGACCTCGTACCGGTCGGAGGGGTACGTCTGATCGCGGAGAGATGCAAGGCATGCCGGGAGTGTTACCTCCTCATTGCGTGCGGGAACCAGGACCGATACGAACGGCTGGTCCGTGCGGTCGGGCGTGTCCGTTCTCCGGGACTGGCGAACGCCGAACAGGAGCGCTATGACGATAGTGAGATAGACAATGCCAACAGCAAGGAGGAGGAGTTCCACGCGGCCGCCCTATGCCCGCGCCTTCAGAATGGCTGTGGCCTGCTCGAGCTGTTCGAGCGTGTTCACCCCCTGGATCTCGTCAGGGTGGGAGGCCGGCAGGCCGGCGATCGGCAGGTCATGCGAGCGCATGTATCCGAAGACGTCGGTGAGGTAGTATTCGCCCGCGACATTGTGGGTCGTAATGTGATGCAGCGAATCGAACAGGGCTTTCCGCTGGAAACAGTAGATGCCCGAATTGATCTCCCGTATCTTCCTCTCCTCGTCCGTTGCGTCCTTGTGCTCCACGATCCGCTCCACGTATCCTTCGCTGTTCCGCACGATGCGCCCGTATCCTGTCGGGTCATCGACATTCGCCGTCAGGATCGTCCCCACAGCACCCGCCTTGTGATGATGACCGATGAGCTCGTTCATGCTGTGCGGCAGCAGGAGGGGAACATCCCCCGACAGGACGACCACGTCGCCGTCGAAATCCCTGAGCAGCGCTTCCGTCTGCATCACTGCATGACCGGTCCCCAGCTGCTCATTCTGTTCTGCGATTTCGACGTCGGGATGCTCGCTCCGGAGAAAATCAGACACCAACTGCTTCTGCCAGCCGACGATGGCGATGATACGGTCCATCTTCATCTCATATGCAAGGTCGACCACGTAATGAACCATCGGATGCCCGAGGATCTCGTACATGACCTTCGCCCTGGAAGGGTCCTTCATGCGGGTCCCTTTTCCTGCGGCCATGATGACCGCTGCACGTTGACGAGCCATTGCTGTTCCCTGTTCTACTGGAGAATAATATTGTCGAGCAGCCGGGTCTTCCCGAAACGCACAGCGAGGACGATAAGCGTCCCTGCCTCCCTCACCTCTGTGACCTGCTCGAATGTGTCCGGATCCACCGCCTCAAGGTAGTCGATGGCATCAGGGCCTGCCGCCTGGATCTCTTTGCGCACCTCGCTCAGGACAGATCCAACATTTCGGGTTCCACCGTACACGAGGTCCCTGGCCTTCGTGAGGGCGCGGTTGAGCGATGCGGCCTGCTTTCGCTGGCCGGCATCAAGGTACACGTTGCGGGAGCTCATAGCCAGTCCGTCCGGCTCCCGGACGATAGGACCAGCGACGATCCGGACATCGAGTCCCAGATCCCGGACCATCGCACGCACGACTGCGAGCTGTTGTGCATCTTTCTGCCCGAAGACCGCGACGTGCGGCTTCGTGGCCGTCAGGAGCTTAAGGACGACCGTCACGACCCCTCGGAAATGACCGGGACGTTCCTTCCCCTCAAGCATCTCGGCGATCGATGTGTTCACGACATATGTCTGATGTCCCTCGGCGTACATCTCCTTCACGGACGGCGCAAAAAAGACTGTTGCACCCGCCCCCCCGGCTTTCCGCATGTCCTCTTCCGGAGAACGCGGATATCGCTCAAAATCCTCGTTCGGCCCGAACTGCGTGGGATTCACGAAGAGCGTACAGATGACGACATTCGACATCTCCGCTGCTATCCGAATGAGGCTCAGGTGACCCTCATGCAGGGCCCCCATCGTCGGCACCACGCCAATGCGCTTCCCCTGTCGACGGGCTTCGTCCGAGAACCGCTGCATTTCAGAGACACTGGATATGATACTCGGAGCCATCAGAGGATCTTCTTCCCGAGCGCCGATTCGAGCATCTCGACGGCGAACTCCGCAGAGGCATTCCGGTCGTCGAGGATCGGATTCACCTCCACCACCTCGAGCGACGACATCTTGCCCGACTCGCTGATGGTCTCCATGATAAGATGCGCCTCCCGATAGCCGAGGCCTCCCTTGACAGGCGTTCCGACACCCGGAGCGACGGACGGATCGACCGCGTCGAGGTCGAAGGACACATGCAGCATGTCGACACCCCGAAGATGCCGGAGCGCTCTCGACATCGCCCACGACATGCCATGCTTGTCGATCGCTTCCATCGTATATGCATGGACGCCGGAGTGCCGTATCAGTTTCCGTTCCCCCTCGTCAAGGTCCCGGGTGCCGATCATCACGACGTTCTTCGGCTCGACCTTCGGCGCGACACCACCGATGCGGGTGAGGATATCGGCGCCAAAACCCATTGACGCGGCGAGCGGCATGCCATGGATGTTCCCCGATGGAGTGGTCTCATCCGTGTTCATGTCGCCGTGCGCGTCCACCCAGAGAACGCCGAGGGTCTTCTTCTGACGGGCAGCATGCGCAGCGACCCCCGCGATCGTCCCGAGAGCGATGGCATGATCACCCCCAATGACGAGTGGGAAGGCGCCGGCCGAGAGTGTCTTCTCCACCCGGTGAGCCGCCACTGTACACGCCCGGGTGATCTCCGATACGTAGCGGAGCTTTTCGTTCCTGATGCGCTGCTGTTCGGGATTCTTGATGAGGATATCGCCGACGTCCGTGACGTCATGCCCGAGGGCACGCAGACGGTCCGTGACTCCCGCGATGCGGATGGCGGATGGTCCCATGTCGACCCCACGCCTGCCCGCCCCCAGGTCCATGGGTACGCCGAGAAGATGGATGGTCATCGTGCGTCAGTTCGCAAGCAGTCTGAGGAACCTGGCGAGAGTGTCGCGCAGCTCCTTGCGGTGTACGACCGTATCGACGAATCCCTTCTCCTGCAGGAATTCGGACCGCTGGAATCCCGGCGGCAGGTCCTTGCCGATGGTCTGTTTGATGACGCGGGGCCCGGCGAAGCCGATGAGCGCATTGGGCTCTGCGACGTGGATATCTCCGAGCATGGCGAAGCTTGCTGTCACTCCCCCCGTGGTCGGATCGGTGAGGACAGAAATGTACGGAACCTTCGCGTCGGAGAGCTCGGCCAGCTTTGCGCTCGCCTTTGCCAGCTGCATCAGCGAGATCGCCCCTTCCATCATCCGGGCCCCTCCCGACGAGGAGATGATGATGAGCGGGACCCTGTCCTTGCGGGCGGCATCGATGGCACGCGCCACCTTCTCACCGACGACCGCTCCCATGCTCCCGCCGATGAAGGCGAAGTCCATGCACGCGATCACGACGGGCTGGCCGTCGAGCGTCGCTTTCCCGGTCCTGACCGCATCGGTCAGGCCGGTCTTCTTGATCGTTTCGGCAATCCGCTTGTCGTACGGCTTCGAATCGACGAACGACAGGGGATCGACGGACCTCATCTTCTTGTTCATCTCCTTGAACGAGCCCTTGTCCAGGAGGAAACTGAAGTACTCCTTGCTTCCGATGCGGAAATGATATTCGCATTTCGAGCAGGTCCACAGGTTCTGCTCCAGCTGCTTCTTATGGATGATCTCCCCGCATCCGTTGCACTTCACCCACATGCCGTCGGGCATGTCCCTCTTCTGGGCGTCCGTAGAGATGTTCTGTCGCGATCGTTTGAACCAGGCCATTATGTCTCCTTCGCCTCGCTCCGAGGCGTCACAGCTTTCGGGGTGCTCCGGACGACGAATTCCTTCCAATATGACGGCTCGAAGGTCCGGACATCATGTGTCTTCCCCTGCTCGATCATTTCCTTTCCGAGCCGGGCGATCATGGCACCGCTGCACCAGCGGCGAAGGTCGAGCGCCTCGGCATCCTCGCGGAACCGGTCCGGCACATCGGTCAGGACAGTCCTTCCCTTCACCATATCCCTGAGGACGGCGGTCGTCACGATGCGTGGCGGTTCCACGAGCCCGTCAGGGCCAGCCTCCTGAACATACCATTCATCCTGCTTAGCATCCAGACAGATGATGCAGGAACCCTCGCTTTTCGCCTCTTCCCTGTAGGCCGCATGGATGCCATGGAACGTGGGGACGAGCGCAAAGGGCGCTGCATGCGCGCTCAGAAGGCCTTTCACAGCGCTTGCGCCGATCCGCAGGCCGGTGAAGGAACCGGGCCCTGCGGACAGCGCGACTCCGCCGATGTCCTTCCAGCCGACCGATGCCTCCTTCATGGCCCCGTCAAGCAGCACGAGCAGCTGCTCCGAATGTATCCTGCTGTCCCGCACGGAACGGCTCATCGTTCTCCCCTCTGCAACGATCCCGACCGAACAGACATCCGTTGCTGTCTCAATGCCGATGACCGTCATCCCGTCCTTTCCTCCGTCCTCTGTACCACAACCATCCGCTCGTCCCCTTCACCATGATGGTCGAACGAAACGATACGGCACTCCGCCGGAAGAACCCCGGGGAATGCATCGGCCCATTCGATAAGGCTGATGGCGTCGCTACCAACGAGGTCACGAAAGCCGATCTCGTCGAGCTCCTCCGCCCGGCGGATCCTGTAGAAATCGAAATGCTGGATGACGACCGCTTCCCCCCCGGCATCCGTTCCTTCGTACCGATGCATGAGCACGAATGTCGGACTGAGGACGTCGTTCATGACCCCAAATGCCTGGCAGACTCCCTTGACGAACTGCGTCTTTCCTGCCCCGAGCGTCCCGACGAGCCCGACGACCGCTCCTCGCCGTAGGGTCGAACCGAACTCCTTTCCAAGCCGGACGGTCTCGGATGCCGAGTGCGTGACCTTCTTCGGGGTCATTTCGGCCGCATCTTGATGACGGGAAGGATCATTTCTTCCATGGAGATCCCGCCATGCTGAAAGCTGTCGCGGTACTGCTGCAGATACCGGTGGTAGTCGGTCGGATAGACGAAGAAATAGTCCTCCTTCGCGAGGATGAAGTTCGTCGTCACGCTGTGCTTCGGCAGCCGGTAATCCGCGGGATTCTTGATGAACACGGCATTCTTATCGTCGACCTTCAGGTTGCGGCCGTACTTGTACCGGAGGCTGGTCGACGCTTCCCGGTCGCCGATGACGCGCGAGCCGCGCATGCACCGGACGCTCCCGTGGTCCGTCGTGATGATGATGGAGACATGCTTCTGGCGCGACAGCGTCTTCAGCATCCCCAGGAGCGATGAGTGCTGGAACCAAGAGCGTGTGAGGGACCGGTAGGCCGCCTCGTCGGGCGCGATCTCCTTGAGCAGCGGAGAATCCGACCGGCCGTGCGCGAGCATATCGACGAAGTTCACCACCACTGACGTAAGCTTGTTCCTGGCGTACGACTGGATGTTGCTCTCGAACTGCCGCCCGAACTCTGCCTCGAGGATCTTGACGTACTTCGGCTCCGGCTTGAGCGCGATCCGGTTCCGCTCCAGGTACTTCTCCAGGAGCATCGCCTCGAACCTGTTCCTGCTGTTCTCGTCGTCCTCGCCTGACTGCCACACCTCCGGAAAGCGGCCCTGCAGGTCCAGCGGGAACAGCCCGCTGAAGATGGCATTCCGCGCATACGGAGTGGCGGTCGGCAGGATCCCGAAATGATACGAACGCTCGATCGAAAAGAACTCCGAGAGGATCTCCTCCATGATGATCCACTGGTCGAGGCGCATACAATCGATGACGAACAGGAAGACGGAGCGGGCATCATCAAGTTCCGGCACGACGAACCTGCCAAGGACGTCCGGCGAGAGCGGCACGGGGCGCTCTTCCATGCTGATCCAGTCAGGGTACTTCCGCTCGACGAACTTCGCGAACTCGACGTTGCATTCCCGCTTCTGGTCCAGGACCGTCTGACGGAGCCCGAGCTCGGGATGGTCATCTATCTCGATCTCCCAGTTCGTCAGCCGGGCATAGAGCTCGATCCATTCCTCCTCGAGCATCGGATTCATCAGTGCCAGCGATATCCCCTGCAATTCCTTCGCGTAGTCCCTGGACATCACGGCTCCCGTGATCTTCCGGGAGTCCAGGATCTTCTTCACGGCCATCAGGATCTGGCTCGGATTCACGGGTTTCGTCAGGTAGTCCGTGATCTTCCCGCCTATCGCCTCCTCCATCAGGCTTTCCGCCTCGTTCTTCGTCACCATCACCACCGGAAGGTTCGGGGCGGTTTCCTTCATCTCGGCCAGGGTCTCCAACCCTCCCTTCCCGGGCATCATCTCGTCCAGAAAGACGAGGTCGAACGACCGGGACCGCACGAGGGCGAGGGCGTCGTCCCCGTTCGTGGCGGTCTCGACGTTGTAGCCCTTCTGCTCCAGGAGGCGGACATGCGCCGTGAGCATGTCGATCTCGTCGTCAACCCATAGGATCGAGCGCTGCATGTTCCCTCAGGCCTGGTGATTGTGTTGCCATGGACATATCTTTTCAACGTACGCATTCGCGACAGCCGAATCAACGAGGGTTCGCGGCATGCTATGGCTACTGGATGGCGACATTGATGTCGAGCCCTCCTTCGTTCACTGTCGTACCGGTGATCTTCGATCCTCCCTCGTCGGGAGCCGTCTTGACGTACCGGTAGTAGAGGGAGGCTGTCACCCGCGAGGAGAGGATGTATCGGATGCGCGGCTCGATCGTCGTCCTGCTCGAGCCCTCGAGCGGCTGCCCCTCCTCTTTGAAATCCTGCTTCAGGTCGAACAGACGCCGTTTGTTCCGTGAGTACGCGTACGAGAGCGATGCCTGCAGGTCGTTCGACAGCGACAATCCGAAGAGCGGGAATTCGAATCCCTGCCGCGAGAAGTTCGCAGTGACCGATACCTCTTCCGTTGTCGCCTCAACGATATTCTGGATCGACGGTGAGAGGTCGAACGAGGTGGTCGTCGAGTACCGGACCTGCGCACCAAGATTCCCCTTCTCGATCCCCTTGAACGTGAAATTGAGGCCGGCGAGGGGCGCAAACCCGTACGAGACGGTCTCGCCTTCCGTCACGTCCTGCCCTTGCGGCGAGATGCGCCATCGCCTGCGGAAGTTCGATGTATAGGCATGGTCGAGGGACACACGGCTTGCGATCGCATTGAACAATGGCAGGTTCTCGAGGCCGTCCATGCGGAACGACCAGTTCGCCCGCGGGAGCAGTCCGCCGAACAGCTTCGTGAGGAACGGGAACGCCTCAAATCCTTCCTCGAATGCCTGTGCGATCTTCTCTTCGTCGGGGCGCACATCCCCTCCGTTCGTGCGCAGCTCATCGAACCGTTTATAGACCTCTTCAACGCTGGTCTTGAAGAACTTGAAGACCAGGACTGGTGGCAGGGAGATGAATGACCGGTCGACATCGCCGCTGATGGTCCTGCTCCGCACGGTCGGAATGCCAAGGCTGTCTGTGATCACCGTGCTCGAGGAATTGTAGGACCACCCAAGGTTCCAGGTCAGGTCGAGCTGGGCTCCCTGCCAAAGCTGCCTGCTGGTCCTCATGGACACCTTATTGGATTGATTGTAGACGTCTGTCAGGTTCCCGTTCGGAGCCCGCCGACCCCGTACGGAACCACCCCGAATGAACGGGAAGCTCCCGCTCGTCCCCACCACCACGTCCCCATGCGGATCTGACGCGAGCCCGAGCTGGTAGAGCAGAGACGGCCCGTTCTCTTCCAACGAACTCTGGAAGAACGGGACGCGGGCGAACAGATTCCCGAATCCGGGCCGGCCCAGGACGCCGCCGTTCTGGGAGCGGTTCGTCTGCGTGAACGAGATGTTGAACCGATCGAACCCGAAGAGCGGCTCTTTGATGAGCACTCGTGTGAGGTTCAACAGGCCGTCAAGGGGACTCTTCTTCACAGGGACGGAGTCTTCCTCAGCGATCGGAACAGCCGGAGCCGCGGGGACCGCGGGCCAGATCTGGTCCCCGATCGTCTTCACGTTCACGTCGAGGCCCATCGTGATGCTCCCGTTCCAGGAAGCGGACCGCCCGAGGTCGCCTGCCTGGATGTTCCGTGTCCAGTTGTACCGAACGTTGTACCGGAAGCTCGGCGTCAGGATCTTGTCCAGGTCCAGAAACGTCGGGACCTTCGGGCGGGTCATGACGTTGATGGTCTGTGCGTACTGGATGTCGTTGCCGAAACTGATGAGCCGGTCCCCGAGGAACAGGGAGTTGACGATGTCCGAGAAGGGGCGCTGGTTCCCGAGCTCGTCGATCTCGAGGTGCGTGAGATTGCTCCCGATGTTGACCTGATAGTCGAGTGCCGGACTGAGGAGGCCGTTCTCCGTCAGCTGCCAGTTGAACGAGAAGTCGCGGTTCGCCCCGAAGTTCCGGTTGATGGGATTCTGCTGCACCTGGTTTCGTGCCTGGCTCCGGGCCTGGTTGCGGGTGAAGGTCGTACCCAGGGATATCTGTTTTGGCAGGTAATGGACCCTCCAGTCCTTGAGCGACTCGAACAGGAAGAGCGGGCGCATGTAGTTCTCCTGGCCCAGTGGAAGCGCATACGCGAAACGCGCATTCCAGCTCCACGTCTTTGAAAATTCGATGGTAGGGCTCCTGCGCGTATTCTCTGTGTACGAGAATCCGAACGTCATCCGGTTGATCGTCTCTGAGATGTACCACGCATCGACCGGAATGCTCAGCCGGATGGACGGCACCGAGTAGGTCTCCGTGACGGACAGCTCTTGCGTACGGATGCGAAGGTCCTCGCCCGTCTCAGCGATGCGCGTCCTCGTTGTCGACGTGTCGCTGTCGATCTGCGCCGCAGCCTCTTCGACGAGGATATCGGTACCGGGCATGTACCGCGGCCGCTGCATATTCTCGACGTGTGAGTACGAGAACCCGAGCGCGGTTCCCTTCCAGCTCTCCGGCAGGAACTTCTCGAAGCCGATGGATGCTGAGAGCGTCCAGTCCGTCCGGTCCTGACGCGACCCGAAACGTTCCTCGAGGCCGTGGAAGAACGGGTCCCGATTCTGGAGGGAGAACTGGATCGAGGCAACGTCTGCCAGACGGACCTGCGTGTCGAACCGGTATGCCCAGCCCGGGGTGTCGTCCACATCGGTGAGCCGGAGCTCGTTGATCCACACCTCTCCGGTGAGGAACACCCGGCCTTTGCTCTCGGGATTCTCCACGCCGATGGAGATGTACGTGATGCGATTGAGGGTGGGTTCACCCCGGATCTGATAGGTCGCGCCGATGGGCCCTCCCTCGACGGGGAACCTGCTGGTGAGGCCGCGGGCCGAATCGCGCAGCAGCTTGATAGCCGAGAGGTCGCTGAACCGTATGGTAACGTCGTTCAGCGGGTCCCAACCCGGCCGGATCGGCGACCGGTATTCGTAGTAGTTGAGCGAATCCGCTCCGAACCGGATGAAGACCTCTGCATCGTATGAGGACGTGTCCGCGTACATGAACCCGAGCCCGGGGCGGGATTCACCATGGACGAACATCTTCATCACTTTATAATTGAACAGGTCGAGCGGGCGAATCGGGAACCGCTTGATGGCCTGGCGGGATTCTCCGTCCGGAACGTCGGTAAGCACGAGGTTCAGGGATTGTTCATTCCCGTAGATCTCCTCGTCCGGCCGTGTCCGGTCGCGTTCGCGCCGAACGCCCGGCGGGATCTCGTACGACGGATTGTCCTCGAAGTTGACGGTCGAGACCTTGAACGATGGGTCGTTCTTCACCAGTTCTTCCCACTGGTTCCCGATGAGGTTGAACTCGGTGATGCGGATGAGGGCGTCCGTCGATGCTCCCGTCATCCATACGCGGACACCTTCGATGTTGGTGAACGACGGTGAGCCGATCTGCCGGGAATACTTGTTCAGCGGGATGCGGACCTGGTACCAGCCGTTCTCGCCGCCTCCGACGACGAACCTCCGGAAGCCCGGGTCGAGCGTATCGAGGGGGATATCATACTCGTAGTAGGAGTTGACGCGGTCGAGGATGTTGTTCCCGTTCAGGTCCTCCGTGTCAGGGAACCGGGCGCCGAGCTCAGATTCCTTGTTATTCTCGACGCCAGTGTAGCCTTCGAATCCGAGGGCCGAGGTGACATCGAGCACCCTCTCGAGGTAGGTGTCGATGCGGCGCCAGTTGTCGCCGGAGGGATCGCCCGCATATTCAGGATACTTGGCGACGAAGTTCGCATACCTCACCTGCTCATCGCCATCGGCGGCAGCATCAAGGCCGACGTCCTCGACCGAAGGATTCAGGATGCCGTTCCTGATACCGCCATCGAGCCCGTCCTCCGTGTCCAGCTGACGGTTCGGGATGACATCCTCGGTGATGTATCCAAGGTCGATGTGCATGCGCGTGCCGGGATCCGCCTCCACGACCCTGAGCCACATCTCCACAAAACTGATGTTCTCGTCGAGGAGGTTCGTCGCCGTGGTGCTGAGAAGTCGCTGGAGGCCTCCCCAGCTCTTCGCCGGCTGGGACCGGACAGTGCTGTCGATGGCGAGCGAGGTGTTATACATGCCGCGCTCGGCCGGGCGGAAGAAGATGTTCAGCACCTGGACCTGTTCTTCGCGGCGGGAAACGCTGCGCCTGTCCCCCCAGATGTCCTGAACGAACACATCACTGTTCGCGATGTTGAACCACGAGGCCTTCGCCTTGAACGCCATCTTCGTGCTGTCGGGCAGCAACTGGCTCGTGATCAGCGGATCGTTCGTCCCAAAGGTCGAATCGGCGCCGGGAAGCGGCGTGAACGGATCGAGGCCAAGCACGAGGAACGGAAGTCCCATGTCCCTCCATGCGGTCGATGCAACACCGAGGGGAATGATCCGGCGGGCTCCCTCAAAATCATCGATGTAGGCAATACCCTGGCCGCCGTCCTGCGGAATGGGGCTCTTCCGCGTGTTCGGGTCAGGAGACATGTATGCCGCTTCTCCCTTGAACACGATGGTCGAGGTCGCGAGCGTCTGGATGCCCGGCAGCCAGTTCAGCACCTTCGTCAGACCGGGCGACTCCAGCGTCACGCCGCCGTCGAATCCCATGATCGTATTACTGATCGGCTCCTCGCCCAGACGCACCTTGTCGCTCAACGACTGCTGGTTAAGGTTGAGGATGGTAAATCCGACGTTCGCTTCCTTGCTGAGCTTCAGTTCACCGCGGGCCCCGAGCAGGGACTTCGACGCGAGCTGGAACAGGTCGTTCGCTTCGTAGCGTATCTGCAGGTTCCTGCCGGGCACGAGCAACGACTGGTTGCGGATATTGACGATGCCGGTGATGTAATCCACCGTATAGTCCACAGTGGGCGTTGCAGGCACGCCATCGACCAGGACCTCCACGCTCCCCTCGACGATATTGAATCCGAGGTTGTACGTCGATGCCGTGGAGGGCGTAATGTTCCCCACGAACCGGAAGAGGTTGCGACGGTCGTTGACCGCACCGTTGTAGGTGGTGTCATAGATAGCGTGGAATGCGAAGGAATCGGCAGCAGCAGACGCTTCCGAGGGCGTGAAGCCGCGTGCAATGAGCAGCTTTTCGATGGAGCTCGCCCTGAACGGCTCCACCGTCGGGAAGATGATCTCGCCGCGGGACTCGTCGATCGTGATCCCAGGCAGGTAGTCGAACGATTCGTCCCGGCCCGGCACGCCGTCCTCTTTAAAACGGTCGAGGCCGAACATCTCCAGGAGGTTCACGTTCTGCGGAAGCACGTTCTGCAGCGGACTCTCCCCGGGCGGCGCATATTCCACCTTGAACTCGAATCCATCCTTCTTGATGCCCCGGCCCCCCAGGGAATACCGGTTCTTCAGCTGAAGCCGCCAGGCAGTGGTGAACTGCGGCTGCAGGTTCCGCGGACGCACGAGTTTCATGATAAGCTTCCGCGAGGTCGCTGTGTCCCGCGACCCGAAGTTACCGATCTGGACGGGGGCGGTCTGTCCCTGGACCGTAAAAGCCACCGCAACGGCCTGGTCGTTCTGCAACGATCTGTCGATGGAGATGATGCCCGCGCTGGCGTTGTAGGTGAAGTCGATATTCTCCTGCAACTGGGTGAACTTCCCCACCTCGACAAGTCCCTGTGCGGTCTCGTATTCTTTCGTCCGCTCGTTGTCGTCATTCATCTTCAGGAACACGCTGTCAAGGCTCATGAACGCAGCGACGTCCCGGTCCTTTGCGTCGAAGGAGGTCTGGCTGGAGATCCACACCTCTATCTCCTGGATCTGCAGGTTCGGGTCGGGTTGCGCGGGGATGCTGAAGTAGATGTTCTCGTACAGCGAGATGTACGCGGTGTCGATGAAGAAGTGGTCCTTCGAGTAGTCGGTCGGCCGTCGATCGAAGGGGGTCGGCCGGGCACCGCCGGAAACGCTGAGTTCCTTGATCTGTCCCTTCTTCTGCGACGCGACGGTCGTCAGGTTCAGCGGCCCGAACTGGAACTTCGCAAGGATGCCGAACAGCGCCTGGCTGGGAGGAATGAAGGACGACGAGGTCGGGAGCGACACGTTGCCCGCCTGCACGCTCTGGACGATCTCATCCTCGTACCCTTTGTACTGGACCTTGAGCTGGTTCTCGTACTCGAACGTACGCTGGGTGTTCCAGTCGGCGGAGATGTTGAGCTTGTCCCCGATATCCCCCCGCAGTGTGATCTGCACCTCCTGATTGAAGTCGGGTTCGTTCCGTGTCTGCCCCAGGGGGCTGTTGACGAACTGGTCGTTCTGCGTGTTCCGGAACGCCGCGTGGATGTCGACGCGCCCGTTTATCTGCAACCGGATGATGTTCGGCCCGAAGATGCTGAAGATGGGATTCTTCGGGACAGGGATCTCGATGTTGGTGACCTTCCCGAAGAGCTCACCAAGCCCCTGTTTCCGCTGGACCTGGACGGCCGTGGTCTGCAGGATCTGCTCCCAGTTCCGGCGGATGGCATAGTCCAGCTTCAGCGAGACATAGTCATCGAACGGCAGGATGACAGGTGAGCGGATATCGTCCGCACCGAGGAGATACCGCACGGTGTACATCCACGTCGTCGTGTCCAGCTCGACGGTCGTCTTTGCCTTCGTCGGACCCGCGACGTACAACGGGTGCGTGCGCTGCATTGTGGCCGCCGCATTCTGCGCATCGACGGGGACGTGGACGAACTGCTGGATCCGGGCGGTGGAATCGGCTACGAACCTTGTGGTATCGGCGGCGCCTTCCCCTTCCGCACCAGATCCTGCCGTGCCAAAGAGATTTCCCCGCAGCTGCAGGGCTCGCTTCCGCCGGTTGAATTCCCCCTGTCTTGCAGGCCTGGAGATGGTCGTGTCCGTCGCCGGCGGAGGAGCGAGCTGCTGTGCCCCTGCCGGAGGATTCGCCTGAGCCGCGATGGTCCCGGGAAGGGACACCGATGCAGCAAGCAGCAGGACCATATGTGCGTGTCGGCGAGTCACCATTCGTGCATTATGGCATCATCCGGATGTTCGTGCATCCGGGAACAGAACTGGAGAATGTTGATCGATCAAGAATGCGTCGGTATCAACGGGCGGTACGTTACTCCGAAACCGACACAAGAGATGTGATGAGGGCCGCGAAGGATCCCAGAGCGCAGCCGGTGAGGGTAGTGGAACGTTGATGCATGCGGGATGGTATCATCATCGTAAGTGTAGGGAATATTCGGTGTTTGTTCAAGAATCAGGGATACAGCCGCGCCATTCGCCACCCGCTGTCCTGCCGGCGATATTCTATGCGGTCATGGAGCCGGTTCGGCCTCCCCTGCCAGAATTCCACGATATCGGGGACAAGGGAAAAACCGCCCCAGTGCCCGGGCAAAGGAATGGGTCCGTCGCCAAACCTCTCCTTCGCGGCTGCGAACGCCTCTTCCAGGTCTTCCCGGCCCTTCAGTTCCGCGCTCTGGTGAGAGACCCATGCCGCGATCTGACTCTCCCGGGGACGCGTCGCGAAATATGCCTCGCTGGCCGAACGCGGGACCCGCCGGACCGTTCCGGAGATCCTCACCTGGCGGGCGAGAACCGACCAGAAGAAGAGGAGCGATGCCTGGTCGTTCTCCTCGAGCTCCCGGGCCTTCCGGCTGCTGTAATTGGTATAGAAGACGAACCCGCCGGTCTCGATCCCCTTGAGGAGCACCACACGGGCCATTGGTCTCTTATTGGCGCCGGCAGTGGCCAGCGCCATCGCATTGGGGTCCTCGACCTCGGCAGAAATGGCCTCGTTGAACCATACCGTGAACTGTTCGAACGGGTCCTTCGACAATCCTTCCGGCATAAGGGGCCGGCCGGCAAATTCGCGCCGCATGTGCTGGAGGTCTTTGGTCATATCAGCCGATCATGTCTTGTCGATGAATTCGCGGATGCTTCTGAGGATGATCTCGGGAACGTACGGCTTCTGCAGGAATTCCATCGCTCCGGCCTGCAGCAGCTTCTCCCGCATGGTGGGGTCCATGTAGCCGCTCGCCAGTATCGATCTGACACCGGGATTGATCTCCTTCATCTTCATGAATGCCTCATAGCCGCCCTGCCGGGGAAGCCCCATATCGCTGAGGACGATCGCGATCGAATCCTTGTGCCGCTCGTAGACCTCGACCGCCTCCACCCCGTCCGTGGCGGTCAGGACAGTATAGCCGTTCGCCTGAAGCAGATATTTCAGAAGGTCGAGCAGCATCTCCTCATCTTCGACGATGAGAACGGTCTCATCCCCGGTCGGAAGCGCAGGGGCTGGTTGTGCTGCCGGCGGGGACTCATCCACCGCCTCCTGTCCGGGGAGATACAGATGAAAGACCGAACCACGGGCGTCGTTCGGCTTAACCTCGACATATCCGCCATGCCCCCGCACGACCCCATACACGACCGCAAGGCCGAGTCCGGTCCCTTTGCCGATGTCCTTCGTCGTATAGAACGGCTCGAACAGACGCTCACGGACCTTGCCTGGTATCCCGGCCCCTTCGTCGGCGACACTCAGGCACACGTACAGGTCCCGGTCTGCATCCGGATACGTCTCGCGCAGGGCCTCACCATCCACGGCCTTCGCCGTCATGATGATGGACCCGCCGTCGGGCATAGCATCGCGCGCGTTCATGGCGAGGTTGAGGAGGGCCTGATGCAACTGAGCCTCATCCCCGTACAGGTCGGGGATGCTGTCCTCGACGGAGGTCACGAGCTCTGTCTTCTCCATGAGGGTCACACGGAGGAGATCGGCCACCTCCGCCAAGAGGGTGCTCACCTGTACCCGGCTCATGGTCCCCTGCTCTTCCCGTGCAAAGGTCATGAGCTGGCGAACGATGCCCGCGCCCCGCCTGATCGCCGTATCGATGGCATGTACCGACTGTTTCCCCTCGGGAAGAACCAGGGACTCCCGCTCGAGCCTGTCCACATATCCCCTGATGACGGTCAGGATGTTGTTGAAGTCGTGCGCGACCCCGCCCGCGAGCGTACCGAGGGTCTCCATCTTCTGGGCATCGCGCAGTTCATTCTCGGCCCGTTTACGTGCTGTGATGTCCTGCTGCGTGCCCCATGCCCGAAGGAGATGGTCCCGTTCGACGATGCCGACCACATTGCTCGACACGTGGACCCCCGGTGCCCCCGCTGGTCCGGGGAAGTA
Organism: uncultured Ignavibacteriaceae bacterium; assembly: GCA_964534125.1. Lineage (GTDB taxonomy): Bacteria > Bacteroidota > Ignavibacteria > UBA10030 > UBA10030 > 2-02-FULL-55-14. Next base: position 201,859 of record CAZHOJ010000007.1, on the reverse strand, counting down.
CGTCTCCCTGTTCTCGAGGCGATATCCATTCCGGACATACTCCCGCAGTATCGCCTTGCCGGTCGTCTCTCCCATGTCGAACAGATCGCCCATCCGGGCCCCGAGGATCTCCTCCGGGCGGTTGTGCCCCAGCATCTGCGCCATTCTGCCGTTGCACTCCTTCAGGTACGAGCGATTGATGAGGCGCTCGACCTGCTCCTCCGGGGGAAGGGATACCGGCATCGGCTCTTCAAGCTCGAAGCACCAGATCCCCTCTGTGCTCTGCGTAATGAACGCCCGGTAACGCTCCTGGCTCTCGCGCAGCTGTTCCTGCATACGCTTCCATGGCGTCACATCCTTGAGGGTGCCCTCGTAGAACCATACCTCGCCGGATGAACGGCGAACGGCGCGCGTATTCGTCAGACAGACGATCTCCGAGCCGTCCTTCCTGCGCAGCCGCAGCTCGACATTCTCTTTCACATCGGCGGCTTCGACATCTTTCAGAAGTGCCTCGCGCTCCGCAGGATCGGCGTAGATATCCCTGCCGACGTTCAGTTCGAGCGCTTCTTCGATGCTCTCATAGCCGAACATCCGCGCGAAGGCGGGATTGACGAGAAGCAGTTTACCCTCGCGCGTGCTCTGGAAGATGCCGTCGGAGACGTTCTCGATGAACGAGCGGAAACGATTCTCGGACGCCTTGAGAGCCTTGATGGTGCTGTCGGGCTCGAGGACAGCGCGGAAATGGAGGAGCGTTGTCGGATCATCGTACCAGGAGAGGGGTACGAGGAGCACATCGGCAGGTTGCTCCTCACCGTCATTGCGCATGACCGAGACATCACGTACCTGCACGGGAGCGGACGCTTTCTGTGCTTCGTCCCATCCTTTCCGAAGCTTGGTCAGGCTTGACGACGAAAAGAGCGCGCGCACCTGGACCCCGACCATCTCGACCGACGGCCAGCGCAACAACGCCCGGGCGGGCTCGTTACACAGGAGGACACCCTCCCCCCGAACAACGACCATCGGGTCCTTCGCCCCGTCCAGCAACTGCTGGCGGAGCCGGTGAAGCTCTTTTTCAGGGATACTATGGACGATGTGCAATGACATGCGAAAATATATGCTCAACGCGCACAGAATGCAATCGTTTGTTCACGGCGCGTTGAGGGGTCCCCTAAATCTCGCTATATTTTGTCCATGCTGATCGACCGCTACATTCTCGCACGTCATACGGCGCCATTCCTGTTCGCGTCGTTCGTGCTGATGTTCATCTTCCTCCTTCAGTTCCTCGTCAAATCCCTCGACCAGCTCGCCGGCAAAGGGCTCTCACCGATCGTCATCGCCGAGCTGATCGTCCTCAGTCTCGCCTGGATGGTCGTGCTTGCGATCCCGTGGGCGGTGCTCGTCGCCACGCTCATGGCCTTCGGACAGCTCTCATCGACACATCAGATCACCATCTTCCGCGCCAGTGGTGTGAGCCTCTACCGCATGATGACCCCCGTCGTCCTCGCTTCCTTCGTCGTGTGTTACGGTCTGGTACTCTTCAACAATGACGTACTGCCCGATACGAACCATCGTGTGAAGATCCTGCTGAACGATATCTCCCGGAAGAAGCCGAGCATGAGCATCACGCCCGGATTCTTCACCCAGCTCATGCCCGGCTACACCATGATCGTCGAGCGAACCTTCGAGAGCACGAACGACCTCGAGGGGGTGACCATCTTCGACTACTCCACCCCCGCAAGCCAATCGGTCATCACCGGCGTGCGAGGTACGCTTTCTTTCTCTCCCGATTACAAGAAGCTCATCGTCGACCTCTTCGACGGAGAGATACACCGGAGAGGGGCCGACGAGGCGCACGAATACCGGCGGATCCGTTTTGCGAAGCACAGGATAGCGATGGACGCGGAGGGATTCGATTTTCAGCGGTCAGCGGAGGGAACTTTCTCGCGCGGGGATAGGGAACTGAGCGCCGGAGCGATGAGGCAGATCGTCGACAGCCTTGACCGGGTGTATGGACAATCGCAGGAGCGCATCCGATTTCACCTGCGGGAAGCACGGCAGGCACTCCTCACGCCTCCGGCATCGGTGCGGGCATCCGGCACCACCCTTCAAACCACCGAGCCGCAGACCGTCGCGAGCGTGCTTCGTACATCCGTCCTCAACGAGGTCAACTACGCCCATTACATCGACCTCGAGCGACGCAAGTTCGAGGTGGAGGTGCAGAAGAAGTACGCTATCCCGTTCGCCTGCGTCGTCTTCGTGCTCATCGGCGCACCGCTGGGCATCATGGCGCGCCGGGGAACGTTCGGAGCGGGGGCCAGCCTGAGCCTCGGTTTTGCCCTCCTCTATTGGTCGAGCCTCATCCAGGGGGAGCGCCTCGCGGACCGCGGATTCCTTGAGCCATGGATCGCCATGTGGATGGCCAACATCATCCTGGGGGTCTTCGGCATCTACCTCACCGTCAGGACAGCACGGGAGAATCCCACGCTCGACTTTTCCTGGATCAAACGTCTCACTCCGGCCTTCCTCCGGCCGCAGCATGAGAAAGCCGACACGCCATGAAGCTCATCGACCGGTACATCGTCTGGCAGTACGTCGTTGCATCGTCGTTCGGGCTTCTGAGCTTCATCTGCATCTTTCTCATCATCGACCTCACGGAGAAGGTCGACGACTTCCTGGATGCCCAGGTGCCCGCCAGCATCATCATCAAGTATTACATCTCCTTCACGCCGGACATCATGAAGCTGATGACGCCAGTGGCAATGCTCCTCGCGGCCCTGTTCGTTGTCGGCCGGATGTCGGGCAATCAGGAGCTGGCGGCAATGAAATCAGGGGGCGTAAGCCTGTACCGTTTCCTCGCGCCGTTCCTCGTCGTCGGCATCGTCGTCTCTGCGCTCTCGGTGTACCTGAACGGATGGATCGTCCCGTACTCGAACCAGACGAAATACTACATCGAGCGCACCTATCTGCATCGCGGCGGGAGCCCGTCGCAGCGGTTCAACCTGTTCTTCCAGGTGGGCCCGTCGCAGATCGTGTCCGTCAACTACTTCGACATCCAGTCGCGGACAGCCAGCAAGCTCTCCATCCTCGAGTTCGCCGATTCGAACCGGACGGTGGTCATCCACCGTTATGACGCCCCGCACATGAGATGGAGCGACCGGACGGAAGGACAGAAAGAGGGATGGACGCTGCAACGCGGGACCCACCAGAACACGCTGGACCTGAACAGCCCCATCGTCGCCTATGACAGCCTGTTCGTGGGAACGCTGGGATTGCTTCCTGATGATATCGAGAAGAAACAGCGGAAACCGGATGAGATGGTGTACGAGGACCTGGCGGCCTTCATTCAGAGCCAGCGGCAGGCAGGGCAGGATGTCTCACGGTGGCTGGTCGACTATCACGCGAAGCTCGCATTCCCCTTCGCGAGCATCATCATGATCCTGTTCGGCGTCCCGTTCGCGTCGGCACGTCAACGGACCGGGGCCGCTCTGGGCTTCGGGATCGCCGTGGCTGTGACGTTCATCTACCTGGCCTTCACCAAGATAAGCCAGGTGTTCGGCTACAACGGGGACCTCGATCCGCTCCTCACCGCATGGCTGGCCAATATCATTTTCCTGGCCGCCGCCATCGTCAACATCATACGCGTCCAGAAGTAAGCTCTCCGCAGCATCACCCCGACACCGGCCCCGTCACGGCCGGTTCGCCTGCATCGATCCCCGCCACCGCATGAGCGGTTTCCATAGACGGAACAGCAACAGCACGCCGACGATCCCCCCATAGATGAGCGGACGGAACGTATCGAACTTCACCAGCCAGTAGTAATGGACCACGCCAAGGAGCGCGATGGCGTAGACCGCCCGGTGCAGCATCTTCCAGCGTCGACCTCCTATCCACGCGGTGATCCTGCTGTACGAAGAGATGGCAAGCGGAAGCATAAGAAGCCACGCCGAGAGACCGACGAGGATGAACCGTCGCTGCGGGATATCAGCAAGGATGTCCTCCCAGAAGAAGAACTTGTCGAAATACAGGTAGGTGAAGAGGTGAAGGGTGCCGTAGAAGAACGCGAACAAGCCCGCCATTTTCCGCAACCGCGCAAGCCAGCTCCAGCCGGTGAGCGTGCGGAGCGGAGTGATGGCAAGCGTGATGACGAGGAAACGAAGAGTCCATGTCCCCGTCTCGTCAGTGATATCGTCGAGCGGATTGACGCTCAGCGTGTCGGTGAGGTAGCCCTCTACGAGCAGTGTCAGCGGAAGGAGAGCGGCCAGGAACAGGACGGCCCGGACGACCGCGAACACACGGGGCGACAGCGTCGCTGGCCAGGACATCAGTAGTGTGTCTTCAGGTCCATCCCGGCATACAACGCCGAGACCTGGTCCGCATATCCGTTGAACATGAGCGTGCGGCGCTTGCCGAACTCGCCGATACGACGCTCGGTGCGCTGGCTCCAGCGGGGATGGTCCACATCGGGATTGACGTTGGAGTAGAACCCGTACTCACGCGGCGTGGCACGGTTCCACGACGTTGGTGGCTCTGTCTCGGTGAATGTGATCCTGACGATCGACTTGATGCTCTTGAAACCGTATTTCCACGGTACCACAAGTCTGAGGGGTGCGCCGTTCTGATTCAGCAGGGACTTCCCGTACAATCCCGTCGACAGAAGCACGAGCGGGTGCATCGCCTCATCCATCCTCAATCCCTCGACATACGGCCACTCCAGGACGGCACGTCGCTGTCCGGGCATCTCGTCCGGACGGAACACGGTCTCGAAGGCGAGATACTTCGACCGTGAGGTCGGCTGGACCCGCTCGATCAATGCCGAGAGCTGGAATCCCTGCCACGGGATGACCATCGACCAGCCTTCGACACACCGCATCCTGTAGATCCTGTCCTCAAGCGTCGCCCCTTTCAACAGGTCCTCGAGCGTATAGGTCGCAGGCTTCCTGACATGCCCCTCGACCCGCACCGACCAGGGAACCGGGCGGAAACCGGCGGAGTTTTCAGCCGGGTCGCTCTTGTCTGTACCGAACTCGTAGAAGTTGTTGTAGGTGGTGATCTCACGGAACGTGCTGGCCTTCTCGTCCGTGTCGAATGGTCCCTTCTTGCCCTGCGGCCAGCGGCCCTGGTCCTGCGCAGGCGCCGGGGGGACGAAGGTGCTCAACGAGAGCAGCCCCGCAGCTCTGAGCCACTCCCGCCGGTCATAGTAGAGGCCCTCGGGCGTGATCTCGGATGACGGGATGTCCGGTTTTCGGCGAAGAAGCATCGGTCCTTCTCTTCCGTGGTGTGATCAGGCGGTATTGTTACAGAACGAGCGCAGCGGGCAGTGGGTTCCGGCCGCGTCAGACCTTTTCCTGCTTCCACCAGCGGGTCACGACCTCCTCGATCTTGGTCCTCGCCTCGCTCTTCTTCCACTTCTCGTAGAACTTGATGTCGGAGCTGTTCGGCTCGGGCTTGGGGAAGTCGATCTGGACCCTCAGCGGCATCGAGATCGCCTCTCCGACGACGAGCGCCTCTCCCTGGCGCAGCGACGGGAGGACATCGGTGAGGCTCGCGAACGTGTCGGGGACGAGCTTCCGGACGTAGTTCTGGTCCAGAGGGTTGGTGAGGCGGAGCACCACATAGTTGTTGCACTGCGAGAGGATCGTTTCGGACACTTCGACGGGCCGTTGGCTCACGACCATGATGCTGACGCCGTACTTTCGGCCCTCCTTGGCAATCCGTTCGACCGTTCGTCGTGCTGCCGTCGTCGTGGTGCTCGTCTGCGGGAGGTAGTTATGTGCCTCTTCGAATACGAGGAGGATGGGGAACTCACGGCGGTTCGGGTTCCAGAAGTTGAAGTCGAACGTCATCCTCGCGAGGAGCGAAACGATCGTATTCACGATGTCGAACGGAACGCCGGAGAGGTCGAGGATGGTCACCTGCGCGGAGCCGTCGGCCCCCAGGATGTGGGTGAGGAGCTCGTTCAGGGACGACGACGTGGTATACTTCTTCGGCCGGAACATGAACTCGTACCGGGGATCGTTCAGCTTGCCGTCCAGGCGCACGAGGAATCGCGTGAACTTCCCGTAGAAGGGGCCCTCCTTCACATGCGCCCCCATCGTGATCTTTTCCGTGTCCATGTACTGCATCTTCGCCCTGATCTCGGCGAGGTCAAAATAGACCGGCGTGTCGATGGTGATGAGCGACGACATCTCCGGATTCTTGCCCTTCTTGGAGGCGAGGACGAGGTCCTTCAGCACGGTGATCTGCGACGAGGCGTGCTCGTCCTTCTCGTCCACGAACATCTCCCGGAGCTCGTCGAAGTTCATCAGCCAGAACGGGAGCTCGAACTCCGCGATGTCGAGGTGGTTGCAGACGCCCGGGAAGGCGTCCTTGTACTCGTTGTGGATGTCGAGAATGATGATGTTGGTGTCAGGATACGTCGACACCTTCTGCAAAATGGACGAGACGGTACACGACTTGCCCGCGCCGCTCGAACCGAGGACGGCGATGTGTTTTCCGAAGAACTTGTTCGCGTCGAGGAAGGCCCGCTGGTTCTCGAAGAGCGAGATCTGGCCGATGGAGAAACCGTACCGCTGGTAGGTCGAGAACGCGACAGAGAGGTCGGCGTCCTCTGCCATGTATACCGGCGCATCCACGACGGGGAATACGGACACACCGCGCTCGTACTTGCCGCCTTTGACGGTCCCGACCAACGACGAGGCCATACGGTAGCGCTGGGCTGGCTGTCCGTTGATGACGACATCCTCTTTCTTGAAATCGGTCACCATACCGATGAGGACCAGGCTTCCCATTGGAATGAGCACATACATGCCGATCTGGCCGATGTAGTAGGTCTTACCGTTCAGGTCGCGCTTGAGCGACTTGATGCCGGCATCGATCAGGATGTCCACGCACCCGGTCGACACGTGCTGCACAACACCGATGAATTTCTTCTCAAGCATGGTCTGCCCTTTCTTCGACGGTCATCATAGGGCGACCGCCGCTGCGCATGAAGAGGATGATGCTTAAAGGTACGGAAGCCGCTGTATCACCACAACAGTCTTGTCGTCCGCCGGCTCGCCGGGCGACTCGTACGCCCGGGCGGCGGCAATGATCGATTGTGCGATCTCCTGCGCGGGACGGCCGCTGGCCTCCCGCAGGAGCGCTTCAACGCGGTCCTCGCCGAACATCTCTCCCTCTCCCGCCTCCCGCGCCTCGGTGATGCCGTCGGTGTACATCAGCAGCACATCGCCGGGTGACATGATCACGTTATCGACGCGATAGCTTTGCTCCGGGAAGGGTCCAAGAATGTGCCCGGTCGAGTCCAGGTACTCCATGGTCTGCGTCTCCGCATGCCAGAGGCACGACCGGTGGTGACCTGCATTGGAATAGAGCAGCACGCCGCGTTTGTTATCTGTCAGTTCGAGGTAGGTCATCGTCACGAACTGCTCGTCGTCGAAGGACATGTTGATCAACTTGTTGACCCGCTCCATCAGCGACGATATCTTCGTCTGATGCTCCACTCCCATGCGCATCGCCCCCACGACATAGAGCGCCTGCGCCGCAGCGGAAAATCCCTTGCTCGCAGCGTCGCCGATGACGACGCACACCCGGTCGGGATCCTCGACCGGAACGATGTAATCGAAGAAATCGCCCCCCACGATGCGCGCAGGTTCCGAGATGCCATAGATCTCGAAGTGGGAGAATTTCAGGAACGGCGTCGGAAGGACGCACTTCTGGATGTCCCTGGCCTTGTCGATGTCCTTGGCCAGGTCCTGTGCCCGCCTCGCGATGGACCGGTTCTTCATCGCCGACGTGACGGCGAGCGATATGATGTTGAGGTCTCCGAGGATCGACTGGTCAAGCTCGTCATAGTTGAATGCGAGCACGTACTGGTAGACGTCACCCTCGGGGAGCGAGACCTTCTCCCCGACACCGGTCGCGGAGTATTTGATGATCCCCTTCCCGCGCAGGTAGGAGTCGGTCTCGTTCGCAAGGATCGAACGCTGCTCCATCAGGTTCTGAAAGACCGGGTACTTCATGATCGGGATGGTGTATCCCCGCTCGAGGCGTTCGATCTGTCCGATCTGGTGGATGAGAAGGTATGAGTGCTGTTTCGGCTGGAGCTGCCAGATCCGGCCCCCTTTGATCTGGATGTCGGGACTTTTCACGATCTCGTTCACGACATGCTTCAGGAGGTCCTTGTCGGTGCGGAACAGGTCCGAAGCGAACGATTCGATGGTGCGGAAGAGGCGTCGTTGATTCATAGAGATCCGTTCATCCGAAGTGTGAGGACAAGCAATGTGCGGCCCGATGCGGTCCCCGTCACGAGTTCACCACGAGACAGGAAGCCATCATGTCATGCAGCGCCTGCTTCTTCTCCGTGAAGCCGGCGATGATGTACCCGATGGAGAAGGTGAGGTCGGAAATGATCTTCCCGAAGTACCTGCCCGTCGCACGGCCGAAGGAGATGCGCCGGCCCTCGAGGTCTGTGACGATGATCCCCAGAGCCATCTTCCCCAGCGTGGCCTGCTTCGCGGACGATTCCATCAGGGCGAAGTACAGCCAGTTGGCGAGCAGGATGATGATGCCGATGATGGTCCACGCCACGATGGCGGCCAGAACGACAGCGATCGTGGACTCCTCATCCCCTTCAGCAATGGACATTCCAAGTCCTACACCGAAGACTGCCATCATGGGCAGCAGGATCATGAGGCTCACCACCGACAGGAGAAGCTTGTCGATGAGGTACGCAGCAAAACGTTTCCAGAAACCGGCATATGACGCGGGCATCATGGTATCCTCCGATCTGTCCGTTGCATCGTGGTCCGTGGGTCACGTTCATTTCGCATACGACTGCCGGATCTCGTCGCATTCGCTCAGTCCATCGGGACCGAGCATGAACTCCAGCTCCTCCCTGCAGACATCAACGGGTGCCAGCTGTGGACTGCCGCCCGGCGCGCAGCATTGCGACCTGTTCGTGAATGAGCCGTCCTCCACCGTGAGCACGCCATCTGAGATAGTGAGCGGATAGGCGACGCAATAATACGGCTTCAGGGTGAACTTCTCCATTCCCGAGGCCATCGCCGCGACCTGCAGCACACAGTGCCCACGGCTGTTGAGGAAAACACAGCCGTATTCCGGCGCCGAGGTGCCGGTACACACCCCCGACGGAAAGTCCGGATCCTCGATCTCATCGTCATCGAACCATTCCTCCGGGTCCGCGATCTGGTGCGGGTCCATGTGCCGGATCACCAGGTCCGCGTGGTCGAGGATCTTCTGCTTGTCCGCAGGGTCCAGCAGTACGCCGTCCCTGCAGCAATGTGCATTGCAGTGCCCCATGGAACACGCACCGTCATAGGTCGGCTCGAAGATCGATGAATCGAGCGTCAGTTCAGGAATGTGCGAAAGTTTGTGTCTGGTCAGTGTGATGGTGCGCATTCGTGCCCTTCTCTCATGTGTGATCTGTGCTCAGGAGCCCAGTGGGATCCCGCCGGCAATGCCTGAGCATGAACGGTCATGCCTCCGGAGGCCGTTTCTCCTCCTTTTCGATCCTTCGCTTCAGCTCATCCAGGACCTGCAGCGCCTGGACGGGAGTCATCGACTGGATGTCGAGCATGCGGATCTCATCCCGGAGCCGGTCGTCCTTCACCTCGAACAATCCAAGCTGCGACGTGTCGGCAGGGACCCTATCGGCAGATGCGCGGTGGACAACCAGGTCACTCGATTCCAGGTTGCGGAGGATCTCGTTCGCCCGGTCGGTCACCTCGCGGGGGAGGCCGGCCATCTGGGCGACATGGATACCGTACGAATGGTCCGCATAGCCGTCGACGACAGTGTGCAGGAAGACGACCTTGTCGCCATACTCCCGCACGTCGACCTTCACGTTCTTCGCCCCCGGCAGGAGCTGTTCCAGCCGGTTCAGCTCATGGTAGTGCGTCGCGAACAATGTCCGGGCCCCCACTCTGGTATGGATGTACTCCGACAATGCCCATGCGATGCTGATGCCGTCGAACGTGCTCGTCCCCCGCCCCACTTCGTCAAGGAGGATGAGGCTCCGGCGCGTGGCCGCATGCACGATGTTCGCGGCCTCCTGCATCTCCACCAGGAATGTGCTCTCCCCCTCCGCAATGTTGTCCGACGCACCAACACGCGTGAAAATGCGGTCGACGAGGCCGATGTGCGCCGACGCTGCCGGCACAGAACTGCCGATCTGCGCCAGCAGGACGATGAGCCCGACCTGCCGGAGGTAGCTCGACTTGCCGCTCATGTTCGGACCGGTGATGATGAGCATGCTCGGCCCGTCCGTGTTCAGGATGCAGTCGTTCGGCTGATATGCCTCCCCGGGAGGAAGCAACCGCTCGATGACCGGATGCCGCCCCTGCCTGATGTCGATCAGGGTCCCGTCATCGACCGTCGGACGGACATAGTGGTTCTTTTCCGCCACGGCGGCGAGCCCTGCGACACAATCGAGCAACGCGATGATGCGGGCGTTCTCCTGGACCTGCGCGGCGTGCACCACGATCATGGCCTGCACCTCCGCGATGATCGCCGTCTCGAGCGCCTGGATCTTCTCCTCGGCGTGCGCCACCTTCTCCTCATATTCCTTCAGGGCAGGAGTGATGTACCGCTCGGCGGTCGTCAGCGTCTGTTTCCTGATATAGTCCCCGGGCACCTTCGCCTTGTGCGCGTTCGTCACCTCTATATAATAGCCGAAGACCGAGTTGTACCCGATCTTGAGCGAGGTGATGCCCGTCCGTGACCGTTCGGACACCTGCAATTTTGCGATCCACTCCTTCGCCCCGCGTGAGAGTCCCCGGACCTCATCGAGCTCCGGACGATAGCCGTCGCGGACCGCACCGCCGGCTGCGACGGTGGCAGGCGGATCATCAACGATGGCCCGCCGGATCTGGTCCCGCACATCATCAAGGGTGTGCAGCCGTCCGAGCATTTCACCGGCAGCACCCTGCACTGTCCCCGCAAGGCCGCGCACGTCCGCGATGATGTCGAGAGCATCACGCAACGCGACAAGCTCTCTCGGCCCCGACCGTCCCGTCGAGGACCGGGCAAGCATGCGTTCGAGGTCGCCGATCCTCCCGAACGTCTCCTGCATCTCTGTCCGCTGACGCCCGTCTGCGAGCATCGCCGCCACCTGCTCCTGCCTCTCTACGATGGCCTCGATATCCTTCAGCGGCTGATGCACCCAGGACCGGAGCATCCTCCCTCCCATCGGCGTCCGCGTGTCGTCGATAACCGAGAACAGCGAGCCCGTCACATCGCCGGCGAGAGTGGAGAGGATCTCGAGGTTCCGTTTCGTGGAGGCATCGAGCGCCATCGTCCGGGAGAGATCGACCGGCACGAGGGCGCGGATGTGGGGGACGTTCGACCGCTGGGACTCATTGATGTAGTGGAAGACACCGCCGGCCGCGATGATGCCCGGACCGAACGATTCCACGCCGAAGCCCTTAAGGGATTTTGTCCTGAAGTGATTGAGGAAAAGCTCGTAGCCGTAGTCGCGATGGAAGATCCAGTCGTCCAGGCGTGTCCGGAATCCGCTGAAGCCCGTCCCCAGCAACCTCGTCGCCGCATCATTGTCGGCCTTTCGCACGACCAGCTCCGACGGCCGGAGCCCGAGAAGATGGTTCCGAATGGTCCCCTGATCGGCCTCCGTCACGTAGAACTCGCCCGTGGACACGTCGATCCATGCGCAGCCCATCGCCCCATCCTCCGTCTGCGGGAACGCGAGGCCGCAGATGAAGTTGTTGTCCTTCTTGTCCAGCACGGTCTCCGAGAACGCGACCCCCGGCGAGACCACTTCGATGACATCGCGCTTGACGATCCCCTTCGCCTTCTTCGGGTCCTCCAGCTGCTCACAAATGGCAACTCTGTAGCCCGCACGGACCAGTTTGGGGAGATAGGTCTCGAGCGCATGATGGGGGAATCCTGCCAGCGGGACCTCCCCTGCTGCACCATTGCCCCGTTTGGTCAGCGTGATCCCCAGCACCCTTGCCGTGATGCGCGCATCCTCCTCGAACGTCTCGTAGAAATCCCCCATACGGAACAGGAGCACCGACTCCGGATGCCGGGACTTCACGCTCTGATACTGCTTCATGAGGGGCGTTGACACGGCAGCCTGTTATCCCTTCACACAGATCACTTGTTTGAGGGCACGTTCGGGCTCGACGAGGTCACGCTCGTTCCCGAGGACCTCGTCGATGTTCTTGTATGCATCCGGGATCTCGTCGATGACCCCTTTGTCCTTCCGGCATTCGACGCCGTGCGTCTGCCGCGCCAGGTCCGTCACGGAGAACACCGACTTCGCCTGGGTCCGAGACATCCTCCTTCCGGCACCGTGGCTGGCGGAGCAGAACGATTCGGGATTTCCCAGGCCGCGGACGATGTACGAGCGCGCTCCCATCGATCCCGGAATGATCCCCCTGTCCCCTTCGTTCGCGCGGATGGCTCCCTTCCGGGTCACCCACACCTCGCGGCCGAAATGTCTCTCCTGTGCGACATAGTTGTGGTGACAGTTCACCCGATCAAGAACGTCGAACGGCTCTCCGCCATGGACGACGTCACGTACCTGACGCAGGATGAGAGCAAGCATGATCTCCCGGTTCTCGCGGGCATATGCCTGAGCCCACTGCACATCGTGAAGATAGTGATCGCAGTCGGACGTGCCAATATCGAGGTATGAAAGGTCCCTGTGCGGAATGTCGATACGCTTGTCCTTCATCCGCTGATGGGCGATACCGATGTGTATGTCGGCCAGCGTCTTGCCTATGTTCCTGCTTCCACTGTGCAGCATGACCCACACGCGCTGCATCTCGTCCAGGCAGACCTCGATGAAGTGGTTCCCGCCCCCCAGCGTCCCGAGCTGGCACTGCGCCTTGTTCCGAAGGTGATGGACATCCGGCACCAGATCATCGAACCGGGACCATCCATCCCATGCAAGCGAACGTTCCTGCGGCGTGCGGTGCTGCTTGAATCCGACGGGAATGACCTGTTCGACCGCAGCGCGAAGGAGTGAGAGCTTCCCGTCGAGGTCCCCTTCCATGAAGGGGGTGAGGACAGCAGCCATCCCGCATCCGATATCGACACCGACCGCAGCGGGTATGACGGACCGCACGGAAGCGGTCACGGTCCCGATGGCGGAACCCCGCCCGGCATGGACATCGGGCATGACAGCGATATGGTGGAAGAAGAATGGGAGCGTGGAGAGCTGGACGATCTGTTTCTCGGCCTCGGATTCGATGTCGTCGGTCCAGACCTTCACCGGCACTTTCCCACCCTTCAGCACTTTCCGGACGGGCACGATCCTCTACGCTTCCTCCTGAACATCGATGCGTACGGTGCCATCAGCGGGATCGCACCGCACATGCAGCACGAGCGGATAGCAGCACACAGAGCAATCCTCGACCAGCACCTGGTCGAGGCCGCCGCTCGGGTCGAAATCGGCCTCATTCCACTCGCCACAGTGTACGCATCGGTATTCGACGGATGTCAGGGATATCATACTGACCTCAGAAATAGGACACCGGCTTCTCCCTCACGGCACCCCTTCGAAGCGCGAACTCGACGATCATCCGAAGGGTCTGCGAGAAGGTGAGCCCCCTGTTCTCAGCGCTCTCCATGAAGGAGACACCCTCCGTCAGGTCCGGGTTCGGGTTCACCTCGAGGACATACGGCTTGTTGTCGGTCGAGAGACGGATGTCAACGCGGGCATAGTCACGGCAGTTCGTGAGCTCGTAGGCGTGCAGAGCGGCCTGCTTGACGCGGCGCTCCACGGTCTTGGGCAGGTCCGCGGGACAGACTGTATGGACCCGGTGATACGCCTCCTTCAACGGGTCCCACTTCACATCATAGCTCAGCAACCGCGGGTGGTCCGGGGGGAGTTCGCCAAAATCATACTCGAGGATCGGGAGGACCTCCGCAGGCGAATTGCCGAGCACTCCGACATGCAGTTCCCGTCCGTCGATGAATTCCTCTATCAGGATCGGCGGTGCAAACTCCTCGAAGACCCGGTGCAGCTGCGCGAGCAGGCTGTCCAGGTCTCCCACGACCGACCGTGCGTCCACACCCGAACTGGCATCCTCGCGCGCCGGCTTCACGATGAGGGGATACCGCAGTCCATGCCGGCGAAGTGCCTTTTCTTCGTGGAGCAGCCGGAACCGGGGGGTCCTGATGCCATGTTCCCGCAGGAGCTGTTTCGTCATCCCCTTGCGCTGGCACAACTGGAGAGCGAACGGCGGTGCGCCGGTATATGGAATGCTCAGGATCTCGAACACACCTGCAACGGCCGACTCCAGATGCGAGTTCTCGCGCAGGTGCTCGACAAGATTGAACACCACATCCGGGGGATCCTTCCGGAGCTTGTCGAACAACACCTCCAGGCTGTCCCCGAGGTTGATGAGCCGGGCCTCGAACCCTTCCGAACCGAGCGCCGTGGCCAGCGCCTGGTACTCCTCCTGCACGGTGGCAACGTCGATCTTGTACTCCGGTGTGAACGGCAAGGAGGACGGGTCCACATGCCGGATCTTCTCGTAGATATCCTCGCCGACATGATTGTAGACGATCCCGACTTTCTTCCTGCGCGTCTCCATACCTCAAAGATTGAAAGGAAAACCGTCATTGGCAAGGGACGCGTTGCTATTCCCTCAAACTTTGGGTAGGTTGAGGCGCTTTCGACATCCGACCATGAGCTTCTATCCCCAACCGAATGACTACGTCTGCGGACCGTTCGCACTGAAGAACGCGTTCGCCACTCTCGGCATCTTCGCTGACGAGCATCAGATCTCCAAACTATCCGGTACACGATGGTGGAGCGGAACGGACGAGATCCAGCTTGCCCGCGCGGCAAAGAAGTTCAACTGCACACTGCAGATCGTACGCCGCTTCCATGCAGATGAGGCCCTGAAGGAGCTTCGAAAGTTCCTCCGGCGCGGCATCCCCTGCCTCCTCTGCATCGAACAGTGGCACCACTGGGTAACGGTGGTCAAAGAGCAGAACGGCAAGTTCATCCTGATGGACAGCAAGGACAAAGCAGTCCTCACCATTCTGACGTGGCGCAAGCTGAAGAACGAATGGGTGTACTACCAGCAGGATGATATGGACCAGAAAGCGGTGCAGACCATCTTCGATTTTCACCCCGTTGAACCGCAGTTCCGCGTTCAGACAAAGGCGAAGTTCTCCGTCGCACGCGCCAACTACCTCCGGCGCCCCACGAACAGGGACCTTGCCCGGCACTGGGACCAGTACGTCAGCGACCTGCTCTACCTCTGCAAGCCCCGGACGGCGCTCAGCAGCAAAGTGATCTCGCTCGGCGAGTTCTTCCGGCGGCATGAGGACATGATCATCGACCAGATAGACCTCTGGCACGGATCGATCGATGAGACGCGGGCGCGCCGCATGGTCCGCAACCTGCACTTCGTGGCGGATACCTACGGCCTTGTGATCCACCTCGAGGATGAGAAACGCGCGATCGCCGGTATCACGGCGATCCTGACGTTATGGGCGGCGGGTGAGTTCGGGGTGGGACCTATCTACAGCTCCAATTCGAAACGCTGATCTTCCTCTCCTGATATCTGTTCGGCGGTCCGGTAGCGCCACAGGCGCCGGTGTGAACGATCTAGATGACCGGCACGAACGCATCGCCGATGCCGGACAGACCTTCCTGCCCAACCCTCTTCGCTTCTTCATGTGCTCTTCGCAACACGTCCCGTACCTCTGCGATCCTGACGCCGAAACATACCTCCGGCATGCCGTCGAGCTTCGTCAGCGACTTCTCGATGTTCCCGAGCGCTCCGTTGATGCGTGGTGAGGTCACTATGAGATGATAGGCCGCTGCTGCCTGGATAAGCCCCTGGAGGAGCTGCTTCTGCGGGGACGGGACCTCTCTCCATACCTCTTCCCATGCCTCATGGGCCTCCCAGAACGCCCGGTCGTTGAACAACCGTCGCCCTTCATTGAACAGTTCGCGATGTCGGTCGGACAGGTCCTGAAGCAGGAACACAGCGGGGTGAGAAGAGAGGTCGGTCACCGACCCGTCGGGGAGATCTTCCATGACCGCACGTGCGCGATCATCTCCGTGTTGGTGAGGTCGTACTGGATGGGCGTAACGGAGATGTACCCTGCACGGACTGCGGCCTCGTCGAACGCCAGGTCCTCATCGACGTTCTCCAACCCTCCTGTCAACCAGAAGTATTCCTTGTTCGCCGGGTCCCTCCTGACGTCGAACGTGTCGTTCCAGACCGCTTTCCCCTGCCTCGTGATGCGGACGCCCTTGAGGCGGTCCTCCGGAAGCGGCGGCACGTTGACGTTCAGTAATGTCCCTGTGGGAAGTCCGTGCCGGATGACCTTCCGCGCCAGGCGGCGGGCGAACCGAGCGGCCGGCGCAAAATCTGCGGGTCGGTACGTGGTCAGAGAGACGGCGATGGAAGGAATGCCGAGGATGGTCCCTTCGGTCGCGGCGGAGACAGTGCCTGAATAGATGACGCTGATAGCGGTGTTCGAACCGTGGTTGACGCCGGAAAGCAGGATATCCGGCCTCCGTTTGAGCAGTGCGCGGACCGCAAGCTTGACGCAATCGGCAGGCGTGCCTTCGACGGCATATCCGAAGAACTTGCCGTTCTTGAAGTACTCCCTCACCCGAAGTGGCCGGTTCATCGTGATCGCATGGCCAACGGCGCTCTGCTGCTGGTGAGGCGCGACCACGGTCACGTCCCCCACCCGGCGCATCTCCGCAACGAGGCGTTCGATACCCGGAGCATCGATGCCGTCGTCATTGGAGATCAGGATGGAGAGGCGCTTTTTCTGCGGCATGGCTGTGAGGGGCACCGGGACTAGTAGCTCTCCTTCGTTCCGGGGAATTCCTTCTTCTTGACATCGGCGACATACTTCCTGACCGCTGTTCGCGTGTCCTCCGCCATCGTCGCATACTCCCGGACGAAGCGCGGCTGGAAATCCTCGTACAGCCCGAGCATGTCGGGGGTCACGAGGATCTGCCCGTCACAATGGACGCCTGCGCCGATACCGATGGTGGGAATGGAGACCGAGCGCGTGACACGCTTTGCCAGCGCAGCCGGGATCTTCTCCAGCACGATAGCGAACGCGCCCGCTTCTTCGAGAAGCTTCGCATCCCGGAGCAGCGTCTTCGCCTCTTCCGGCGTTGCCCCGCGCGGCTGGTATCCGCCGAACTGATGGATCGATTGGGGCGTCAGGCCCAGGTGTCCCATCACGGGAATGCCAGCATCGCTCGTCTTGCGGACCAGATCAGCGATGCGTTCACCCCCTTCGAACTTGACCCCACCCGCACCGGTCTCCTTCATCACACGCCCTGCGTTCCGGAAACCTTCCTCCGTCTTCGACTGATAGGACATGAACGGCATGTCCACGATCACCATCGCCCGATCAACGCCGCGTACAACTGCCTGCGCATGGTAGATCATCTGGTCCATCGTCACAGGGATCGTCGTCTCATGTCCCTGGAAGACCATGCCGAGCGAATCGCCGACGAGGAGGATGTCCGCGCCTGCCTGATCGAGCAGCCGTGCTGTCAGGAAGTCGTACGCCGTCAGGCATGCGATGGCGTCTTTCTTCTTCTTCATATCGGCGATCGTCCGCGTCGTGACGCGCTTGGGGCCGCTCGTTTTTGTATTGATGTTCACGCCCTCACCTCCTGTTCCTGATGGTGCCCGGCCTCTATCTCCCACAACGCCGGCGTGGACCGGAATGCACTGTGCATGGCCTCAGCTGCCTCGTTCCACGGGACCCGCCGCCCACGCTCCGCTTCGAGAGATGTGGACCTTGCCCGCAGGTCACGGACCTGTTGTGCCGCGCTTCCCTGCATGTTGCCTTTCAGATAGACCGGCAGCAGTGCATGGGCATCGCTGAGCAGGATGGAACCGTGCTGCAGGATGACGCGATCGCCGTTGCCCCCGCCATAGATGCGCTGTGCACTTCCCACAAGCTTCCGCCCGTTCACACGCACCTCATCCCGCGCGATACCCGAGAAGCAGACCGGCTGAGCGGCATATGCGCCGTTCGGCGAGGAAGGCGTGGGCCACCGTTCGGCGTCCGCCCCGACTCCCAGCGACCGGAGGCCGCGCAGGATGGCAGACACGATGATGGCGTACACCGCTGAAGGCGTCCGTCCGAGCAGCGGAAGGGTGACGCAATAGGTCAGTTCATCTGTATGCAGGATGGCCCCGCCACCGGTCGGACGGGTGACGACGTCCACTCCGTGCATGGCGGCATAGCCGCTCCGGAGCATATCGACGGACTGATGAGCGCCGAGAGAGATGGCTGCCGGCTGCCAGCCGTACAGCCGCAGATGAGGATGGACGCGACCCCGAAGGCAATCCTGAGCGCTCCGGACATCTGCGTCCATGTTCTCAGGACCGGGCCGCGGACCGCTTACATCAACAGTCATCATGATCGGTGCCGCGCCCGGCCCGGGATGATGCCCCGCTTGCTCGAAGCGATGAAACCCAGGAGGTTCTGGACCTCCGCGGTAAGAGGAAGGTCTTCCTTGATGCGGGCCACGGCCTGAGACACGTTCAGGTTCGACCGGTACAGGAGCTCGAATGCCCTGTCGAGCGTGTCCATCGCCTCCCTCGTCATCCCGCGGCGGCGAAGTCCGACCGAGTTGAGCCCCTCGAACACGAGCGGGTCCTGGCCGGCCAGGACGTACGGGGGAACATCCTTGACGACGCGAAAGCCGCCTCCGATCATCGCGTGGTCGCCGATCTTGCAGAACTGATGCACGGGCGTGAGCCCGCCGATGATGACCCAGTCTCCCAGGTGCACATGCCCGCCAAGGGCGACGCTGTTCGCGAGGATGGCACGATTCCCGATGCGGCAATCATGTCCCACATGCGCGTTTGCCATGAACAGGCAATCGCTCCCGATGATGGTCTTCCCGCTGTCCATGGTGCCACGATTCAGCGTCACGTATTCCCGGATAGTGCAACGGTCCCCCACCTCGAGTGTGGTCTCCTCCCCTTTGAACTTCAGGTCCTGAGGATCACCGCCGACGGAGGCGAAGGAGAAAACGCGGCATTGTGCGCCGAGCGTGGTGAACCGCGAGATGCGTGCATGAGATGCTATCCATGTGCCGTCGCCGATGGCAACATTGTCCTCGATGACGGTATAGGGTCCCACAGTGACATCGGACCCGAGGTGTGCGGTCGGAGATATGATCGCGGTGGGATGGATCGCAGCGGACATGAGAGGCTCAGGATGACTGGATGGCCCTGCTAGCCGGATTGCGGTCGATGACGGCCGCGGTGAATTCCCCTTCGGCAACGACGCTGCCGTTGACGTACGCACGCCCCTTGATCTGTATGACCTTCGAGCGGCGGCTCATCATCTCGATGTCGAGCATCAGCTGGTCACCGGGGACCACCGGCTTCCGGAATTTGACGTTGTTCATCGCCATGAAGAAGACGAGCTTGTCGCCCGGATTCTCGACGCCGTTCAGCAGGAGAATTCCGCCTGTCTGTGCCAGCGCCTCGACGATGAGGACGCCGGGCATGACGGCCTGGCCGGGGAAGTGCCCCAGGAAGAATGGTTCGTTCACGGTCACGCTCTTGACGCCGACCACCCGCTTGTCGAGCTCGAACTCAACGATCTTGTCGACGAGCAGGAAGGGGTACCGGTGCGGGAGGATGCGCTGGATCGCGTCGGAGTCGAACACGATCCCTTCCTTCTTCTCGTGCTGATACTTCCGGACCAGCTTCTTCTGCTGGTAGAGCCTCCGGACCTTCCGGGCGAACTCGACGTTGCTCGCGTGACCCGGGCGTGCGGCGAGGATCTGGGCCTTCAGCGGCGCCCCGATGAGGGCGAGGTCCCCGACAAGGTCGACGAGCTTATGGCGCGCCGGCTCGTTCCTGTAATGCAGCCGTTTGTCGTTCAGGACTCCTGACGTTCCAAGAATGAGGGAGTGGTCGATCCCCAGTTTTTTCGCCAGCTTTCCAAGCTCACCGTCGTTGAGGTCCCGGTCAACGATGACGATGGCGTTGTCCAGATTCCCTCCCCGGATCAGTCCTTTGTCGCGCAGGACCTCGACCTCGTGCAGGAAACAGAAGGTGCGCGCGGACGAGAACTCCTCCACGAACTCCTTCTCGAGATTGAACAGCCCCGTATGCTGGCTCCCGAGGGCCGGATTGTTATAGTCGATCACGACGGAGATGCGGAAATCGTCCGTCGGCAGTGCGACAATGTCGACCCCCTTCTCCTCGTTCTGGTAATGGATGACCTGATCGATGATGAGATAGTCCTTCGGGGACTCCTGCTGCACAATGCCGGCTTCCTGGATCAGGTCGACGAAGGGCTTTGCGCTCCCGTCGGCGATCGGCGGTTCGATGTTGTCCAGTTCGATGATGAGGTTGTCGATCTGCAGGCCGGTGACGGCAGCGAGCACATGTTCCACGGTATGGACGCGTGCCTCGCCCACAGCGAGCGTCGTGCCCCGCTCGACCTCCACCACATGATCGACGTCTGCCGGAACCTCGGGATTGCCGGCGAGGTCGACGCGCCGGAAGCGGATACCATAGTTCTCGGGGGCCGGCCGCAGTGTCATCGTGGTCTGAACGCCGGTGTGCAGGCCTGAGCCCGACATCTTTACGGCTTTGGCGATCGTCATCTGCTGAACGAACATAGCGATCTTCCTGTGTTAGCTCTTCTTCTGGAGGTGCTCGATGAGGTCCCTGAGCCTGTCCACTTCGGCCTTCAGCTCCGGCAGCGAGCGCAGCACAGCCTCGATGCGCCCTGCGCGGACATGCTCTTTTGCCGGATATCCGAACCAGGTCTTCCCCGGCTCGGTGATGGACTTGGGGACGCCCGTCTGACCCAGGAGGGTCGTCCTGTCTGCGATCTCGATGTGGCCGCTCAATCCCACCTGGCCCGCAAGCTTGCAGTATTTCCCGATCTTGCAGCTGCCGCTGATGCCGGTCTGCGCCGCGATAGCAGTGTGGGCTCCGATGACCACGTTGTGTCCGATGTGGACGAGGTTGTCGAGCTTGACCCCCTCATCAAGCCGCGTCTCTCCCAGTGTCGCCCTGTCGATGGTCGTGTTCGCGCCGATCTCGCAATCGTTGCCGATACGGACGATGCCCATCTGCGGGATCTTCTCATACGAGCCGTCCGGGCGCTGGGCATTGCCGAACCCGTCGCTCCCGATCACACACCCGGCATGCAGGATGACGCGGTCGCCGATGACGGACCCGTGATAGATGACGGTCCCGGGATAGATGAGGCAATCGGTTCCGAGGGTGACATTCTTCCCCACCGAGACACCGGCGCCGATGCGTGTGTTCTTGCCGACGATCACATCATCGCGGATGACGCTGTAGGGGCCGACCGTCACTCCTTCGCGGAGCACGGCCGATTCGGCGACCACAGCGGTCGGATGGATGCCCTTCGTGAAAGGATCGACCTGAGGAAGGATGTTCTTGACGCAAAGGAGGAACGCTGCATATGGGTCGTCCGTGATGATGAACGACCTGAACTCCTGCTCGTGCTTCGCGATGTCCACTGCGCGCGAGACGAGGATCGCGGAGGCCCGGGTCGTGCTCAGGAAGCGCTCGTACTTCGGGTTCGCGAGAAAGGTGAGGCTGCCGGGTTCGGCCTCCTCGATCTTCGAGACCGTCGTGATCGGCGTGTCCTGCGGTCCGACCACCTCGGCCTTCAGCCAGCCGGCGATATCGCGGACGGTCATGGAGGCCTACCGTACCCCTGGGCCCGGCTGCTGGGCCGGGGGTGTCAGGTTCAGTTTTTCGAAGATGAGGCCCGTGACGTCATACTCATCGTTGGTATACATCAGAAGGATATCGCCGCTCTTGTCGAAGATGTAGTCGTACTCCTCTTCCTCGGCGATCTGCTTGACGACGGTGAAGATGATGTCCTGTACGGGCCGCATAAGCTCGGATTGTTTCCGGAACAGCTCACCATTCTGCCCGAACTTGTCGTTTCGGAAGGCCATGATCCGCTGGTCGAGGTCGCGCAGCTCCTTCTCGACCTCTGCACGGCGGATCTCGGTCATGATGAGCTTCCGATTATCGAACTCCTCGAACATCTCCTTCCATTCCCGCTGCATCTGGGACAGCTCCTTCTCCCACCCATCCACCAGCTGATCGAGCTGTCTCTGGGCATCAACGGCCTCCGGCATCTGCTTGATGACCATCGCAGAATTGAAATGGCCGATCTTGACCTGCGCGGAGGCTGTACCGGCCGCCAGAAGCAGGAGAAGGAGGACGGGGAACGACGTGAGCCGTCTCATCGTCATTTCTTTCCGGGTACCGTGCTGCCTCTCTTGAGCCTGTCGAGCACCTTGTAGGTCAGGTCAAATGCCGGGTCGGCGTAGAGCACGATCGTCGCTTCACTGACCTTATCAAGGACGAACTCGAATCCTTCTTCCTTCGCGACAGTCTCGATGGCTGCAAGGACCTTCTGCTGGATGGGCTGGAGCTTCTCCTCACGGAGCCGGACAGCTTCGCCCTCCTGCGTGTCGAACTTTCTCAGCTGGTAATCGCGTGCGCGCTGCTGCATGTCCGTCAGCTGACGCTCTTTCGCGGTCTTTGCTGCCGGGTCCATCAGTGCCTGCTTCTTCTGATAATCCTCGAGCTCGGCCTGCAGCTGCTGACCCATGCTCTCCAGCTCCTTCTGCCAGGCTCCGATCTGCGTCTCGAGGTCCTTCTGCGCCTTCTGAGCCTCGGGCAATTCCCGGAGAATGGTCGCTGAGTTGACGAATGCAACCTTCTGCGCGGACGCTGGAAGCATGACAACGAGCAATGCAAGCGCAAGAGAGATGAGAATGTTTTTCATGAAGATACGCCCTTCGTTCTGTGTGTGAAAGACCGTGTTTAGAATTGCCGTCCGAACTGGAAGTGGAACTGCCAGCCCGGGGTGCCTGAGGCCGGTGTCGCGCCGTCGAACCCGAAACCATAGTCGAACCCGATAAGGCCGAGCGGATTGATGAGCAGCCGCACGCCAAGGCCGGCCGATTTCCGCAGGTCGATGGGGCTCATGTATCGCGGCTCGATCCAAACGTTCCCCGCCTCCGCGAACAGCAGCGTGTAGATGGGAATGGGATTGAGCGCGAGCGCGAACCGGAGCTCGACCGTGTGCTTCATCATCGCCGTGCCGCCGTTGCGGGGACCGACCGACCGTTCATCATACCCGCGGAGCGGAGTGACCGCGAACTGGCCGAGGCCCGTGCCTCCCATGAAGAACCGGTCTTGGAATGGAATATACGAATCAGATTCGAACCCGTATATCATCCCGATCTGGTTCGTGCTCATCAGCGCAATGCGCTGTGACGGGATGAGAGGGATGTACCAATCAGCGCTGAACACGTGCTTGTGGAAACGCGCCGTGCCGGGCAGCAGCGGTCCGCCGTTCACCTCGGTCAGCAGTGAGATACTCGAACCTTCCGACGGGAAGATGGGACTGTTCGTGCTGTTGCGCGAGAGGACCTGCGCGATGCCGAACTGCGTCGAGATCCCCTGGAGGAAGAGTTCGTCCACTTCGCCTTCGAACGGGATGTACTTGTTCCGTTGCCAGCGGACCGTCCAGTCACCACGGAAGAGATAGTCTGGCCAGCGGAACCGGCGGCCAATACGCACCGAGACACCGGTGTAGCGGATGTCGGCGAAGTATTTCTGCTCCGTGTCAAAGATGCTGAAGCCGAACAGGGTCGGCGAATCGAACATCCAGGGTTCCTGGAAGCCGATGGAGAAGGTCCGGTAAATGGTGCTGACACCGAACTGCCAGTCGAAGGTCAGTGTCTGACCGCCGCCCCCTTTGAGGGGCTCGCTGAGCGAGAAATTGTTGAAGGAAAGGCCGAGCCCTCCGTTGAACCCGAAGGCCCCGCTGTACCCCACGGACATGTTGAACGTATCGCTCGAGCGTTCCTCGACGGCGTACTCGAGGTCCACGGTCTCATCGTCCACGGGCCGCACATCGGGCGTGATCTTCTCCGGGTTGAAGTAGTTGAGCTGTGCCAGCTGCCGGACGCTGCTGATGATGAGCTGCCGGCTGAAGTAATCGCCCGGCTTCGTGAGGAGCTCCCGCCGGATCACCTTCTCGTAGGTCTTCGTGTTGCCGGAAATGATCACCTGCCCGAGGCGGAACTGGTTCCCCTCCCGGACGATGAGCTCGATATCGACGCTGTCACCCCCGACCACGGTCTCCTGCGGGACCACCTGGAACCACAGATATCCGTTGTCAGAGTAGAGGGACGTCACATCCGTCTCCTCCTCGCTCCGGAAGAGATTCTGCCGGAACCGCTCCTGATCGTAGACATCTCCCTGTTCGAACCCGAGCCGCGCGGACAGCACCTCGGAGGGGTAGACCGTGTTCCCCTGCCAGGTGATGTTCCGGACATAGTACTGCGGCCCCTCGAACAGATAGATGTCGATGGCCATGTATCGCCTCTCGTCATCGAACGAGATCGAGTCCTTCATGATCTCTGCGTCACGGTACCCGTTCTTCCGGTAGAACGTGAGAATGAGCTGCTTATCCTCATCGTACTTCTTCCTGTCGAAATTGTTCGAGGCCCAGAACTTCCACCAGCGCCGCTCCGTCGTCTCCTCCATCTCGCTCCGAATGTCCCCGTCGTCGAACGCCTTGTTCCCCCAGAAGCGGATCTGGTCGACAACGACCTCTTCCCCCTCGTCGATCGTGATGGTCAGGTCGACCCTGTTGCGCCCCGTATCGGGCCTCTGCGCGAGGCTCGGCGTGATGGCAGCATTCATGTACCCCTCCTCGTTGTACGCATATTCCAGCGTGCGGACCACGACGGAGAGGTCATGCGGCGTGATGAGCTGCCCCTTGATGAGGTTGATCTTCTTGAGGATCTCGTCCTCGCTCAGCTCGTCGTTGCCCGTGATGACGATGTTCTCCAGGCGGGGATTCTCCCGCACACGGATCAGGAGGTAGACGCCGTTCTGTACGCGGTTCTCGATCAGGATCTGGATGTCTTCGAAGAGGCGCAGACGATGGAGACGTTCGATGGCCGCGCGGGTCTGGTCGCCAGGGACCGTGATCTCGTCGCCCGCACGAAGGCCTGTGTTGGCGATGATCGCGGCAGCATCGGCGGTCACCTGTCCCTCCACGGTGATACCGAGGATGCGGTAGACCTCCGGACGTGTCTGAGCGCCTGCCAGCGCGGTGAAAAAAAGCAGGAGAAGAAGGAGATGATTACAGCTTCGCAACACTCTTCAGGACCCTTTCGACATAACGCACACCCGTTCGGACGGGCTTCCGGACCTGTTCGCTGACCATGCCGAACCGTCGCTCGCGCTTCTGGAAGTCTGTTATCGCAGCATACAGCTGCTTCCGACGGAACTCGGGCCAGTGCTCATCGGCGAACACCATCTCGCTGTAGGCAAGCTCCCACAGCAGAAAGTTGCTGATGCGGTGTTCCCCGCTCGTCCGGACGAGAAGGTCCGGATACGGAAATTCGTTCGTCGAAAGGTAGTCCCGTATTGTATCCTCAGTGATGGACTCAGGACGCAGGACGCCGGCAGCGACATCCTCCGCCATGCGCTTTTGGGCCCGCACAAGGTCCCAGCGGCCACTGTAGGAGAGCGCAAGGATGAGCGTCAGCCCCGTGTTGTTCTTCATCATCTCCGAGGCGTCGCACAATTCATCCTGGATGTCCTTCGGCAGTGCAGCAATGTCCCCGATGGCTCGCAGCCGCACCTCATTCTGATGAAGGCGGTCCCTCTCATCCCGAAGCGCCTTCAGAAGGAGTCGCATCAGAAGAGAGACCTCGTCCTTCGGACGCTTCCAGTTCTCCGTCGAGAAAGCATACAGCGTGAGATACTCGACACCAAGCTGCCCGCAGGCCTCAACGATGTCCCGGACGGAGTTGACACCTTCATTGTGCCCCGCTATTCTGGGGAGACTCCGGCGCTTGGCCCAGCGGCCGTTCCCGTCCATGATCACGGCTATATGCCGGGGTATCGCTCCTGCCCCTTTCAGCTTGTCCTGATGCTTCTTGTCGGTCCCTGTCGCTTGTACGAGTGGCACAGTCGGTCTTTTTCTTTAGAATCGATTGATATAGCGCAATTTTTAATGTACGCCATTGAGGCGCGAAAGTCAAAGAAAGACAATGTGTTATGGCGATTCCACAACATAATACCTGAGAAATCCCTTCAGTTGATTGACCTCGCGTTTCGTCGTATATTGCCGTTGGAACCTATCAATATTCTGCGCGTTTATGGATATGAAGACGGCCCGCTGACCCCCCGGGTTCCACTTCTCACACCAACAGGAAGCATCAGGCTCTATGGAAGGCAATTTTTCGAACAGAGTGCAGGATGTCATCAGGCTCAGCCGCGAAGAGGCACTTCGGCTCGGTCATGACTACATCGGGACAGAACACCTTCTTCTCGGCATCATTCGGGAGGGTGAGGGGATCGCTGTCAAGATCCTCCGGAACCTTGGGGCCGACCTGTACAAGCTGAAGAAATCGATAGAGGACACTGTCCGGACATCCGGCGGAACCCTGACCATTGGCAACATCCCGCTCACGAAACAGGCCGAAAAGGTCCTCAAGATCACGTATCTCGAGGCAAAACTCTACAAATCTGACGTTATCGGGACGGAGCATCTGTTGCTCTCCCTCCTGCGGGATGATGACAATATCGCCGCCCAGATCCTGCACCAGTTCAGCGTCCACTACGATGTGGTTCGCAACGAACTCGACAATATCATATCCGGGAAACCCTCGACACCCCCCAGCCAGGCCCCCCAGGCAGGCGCCGAAAAGAAACAGGAGCGCTCCAAGACCCCTGTCCTCGACAATTTCGGACGGGACCTGACAAAACTGGCGACGGAAGACAAGCTCGACCCGATCGTCGGCCGGGAAAAAGAGATCGAACGCGTTGCCCAGGTCCTTGCCCGCCGGAAGAAGAACAATCCGGTCCTCATCGGCGAGCCAGGCGTCGGAAAATCCGCTATCGCAGAAGGGCTCGCACTCCGCATCATTCACAAGAAGGTCTCGCGCGTCCTCCACGACAAACGTGTGGTGACCCTCGATCTCGCGGCCCTCGTCGCCGGCACCAAATACCGGGGGCAGTTCGAGGAACGGATGAAGGCGGTGATGAACGAGCTCGAGAAGGCGAAGGATGTCATCCTGTTCATAGACGAGCTGCACACGATCGTCGGAGCCGGAGGGGCCAGCGGCTCGCTTGACGCGTCGAACATGTTCAAGCCGGCCCTCGCGCGGGGCGACCTGCAATGCATCGGCGCGACGACGCTCGACGAGTACAGGCAGTTCATCGAGAAGGACGGTGCGCTTGACAGGCGTTTCCAGAAGATCATGGTCGATCCGACGACTGTCGACGAGACCATTCAGATCCTCGAGAACATCAAGTCGAAATACGAGGAGCACCATGGCGTCCGCTACTCGGATGCGGCGATAGACGCGGCGGTCCGTCTGAGCGACCGGTACATCACCGACCGGTACCTGCCCGACAAAGCGATCGACGTGCTCGATGAAGCAGGATCGCGGGTCCACCTGGCGAACATCAAGGTGCCCAAGGAGATCCTGTCGCTCGAAGAGGAAGTTGAGAAGATACGGCAATCCAAGAACCAGGTCGTCAAGAACCAGAATTTCGAAGAGGCTGCGCGGCTCCGCGACCTGGAGAAGAAGCTCCTCAGCGATCTCGAGATAGCCAAGCGGGAATGGGAACTGAAGGCCCAGGAGATCATGTATCAGGTCGACGACGAGGATTGTGCTGCTGTCGTTGCGATGATGACCGGCATCCCGGTTCAGAAGGTCGCCCAGAGCGAATCCGACAAGCTGCTGAGGATGCAGGACGCTCTCAGGCAGCAGATCGTGGGACAGGACGAGCCCATCGAGAAACTGACGAAGGCCATCCGGCGGGCGCGGGCAGGGCTCAAGGATCCCCGACGGCCTATCGGGTCGTTCATCTTCCTCGGTCCGACCGGCGTCGGAAAGACCGAGATGGCGAAGGCCCTCGCACGCTACCTTTTCGATTCCGAGGAATCGCTCATCCGTATCGACATGAGCGAATACATGGAGAAATTCTCCGTCTCACGTCTTGTCGGCGCTCCTCCGGGATACGTGGGGTACGAAGAGGGAGGCCAGCTGACGGAGAAGGTGCGGCGGAAGCCCTATTCTGTCGTGCTGCTCGACGAGATCGAAAAAGCACATCCGGACGTGTTCAACATCCTCCTTCAGGTGCTCGACGACGGGGTGCTGACGGACAGTCTGGGACGGAGGGTCGACTTCAAGAATACCGTGCTCATCATGACCTCGAACATCGGGTCGCGTGACATCAAGGCGACCGGCGCCATCGGTTTCTCGCCGGGGACGGAGAAGGACCGCTACCAGGCGATGAAGGGGAACATCGAGGATGCGCTGAAGCGCGTCTTCAATCCCGAGTTCCTCAACCGCGTCGACGATGCGATCATTTTCCACTCGCTGGAGCGCGAACACCTGCACAAGATCATCGACATCGCCGCCCGCGACCTCTTCTCCCGGATGCATGCGATGGGCATCACCATCGAGATCGCGAAGGGAGCGAAGGAATTCCTTGCAGAGAAAGGGTTCGATCCTGCATTCGGAGCCAGGCCGCTCCGCCGGGCCGTTCAGAAGTACGTGGAGGACCCTCTCGCCGAAGAGATCCTGAAGGGGACATTCCAGGCGGGCTCCACGGTGAAGGTGCGGCTGAACAAGAAGAAGGAAGCCCTGGTCTTCTCCGGAGCCAGGAAGCGCGCGGGGAAGGACCAGCCGCACGAAGCGGACAAAGAGGTGATGGACACGAATGAAGCGTGACCATCCTTACGGCATACCCGGAAGATACAGGCCCTGCAATATCGCAGGGCCTTTTTTTTGCATGCTGACGAGGAACGGAACCAGGTCACGTTCTGGTTCGCGGAACGGAACGGTCAGTGCCGGGAAGAAAGAACCCCGACGCACCTACCAGGCGCCGGGGTCAGGGAGGCTGATGTGAGACCTTCGCTGCGTTTCTGCGAGGCCTCATCGTATAGAACGGTAAGAGGGAGTATCGCAGGTGCCCGGAGGCGGCGGACGGCCACCCTTCTCCCGATTTTTCATGATACTGGCTCAATTTTTATTACTTTTCATACAGCATTATTTCTGCTCAGAACCGAATAATCAGGAGCATTTCCATGGCAGAGACACTCACCATCACTGACAACAGAACAGGCAAGACATACGATATCCCCGTGGAGCACGGCACGATCAAGGCCATCGACCTTCGCCAGATCAAGACCTCGTCCGACGACTTCGGTCTGATGTCCTACGATCCCGCTTTCATGAACACGGCCTCCTGCAAGAGCTTTGTGACATTCATCGACGGCGAGAAGGGCATCCTGCGGTACCGCGGTTACCCCATCGAGCAGCTTGCCGAGAACTCGACCTCGTTCATGGAGGTCGCGTACCTCATTCTCCACGGCGAACTTCCCACGGAACAGCAGCGCGCCGATTGGAGAAAGAAGATCAGGCACCACACGATGGTCCACGAGAACATCAAGAAGCTGATGGAAGGCTTCCGGTACGACGCCCACCCGATGGGAATGTTCATCAGTACCATCGCGGCGCTGTCGACCTTCTACCCCGAGGCGAAGAACGTGACCGACCCGGCCACCCGGTGGCAGCAGATCCACCGCCTCATCGCAAAGGTTCCCACCATCGCGGCATATGCGTACCGCCATTCGAAGGGACTCCCCTACGTCTTCCCGTCGAACCACCTCACGTACGCCGGCAATTTCCTCAACATGATGTTCAAGCTCGGCGAGGAGACATATGATGTCCATCCGACGCTTGAGCGCGCGCTGACCATCCTGTTCATCCTGCATGCAGACCATGAGCAGAACTGCAGCGCGAACTCGATGCGCAGCATTGGAAGCTCGCACGTCGACCCGTACTCCGCCACGGCGGGAGCCGCCGCAGCCCTCTGGGGCCCGCTCCATGGAGGAGCGAACGAGGCTGTCCTTCGCATGCTCGACGAGATCGGTTCGCTCGCAAAAGTGCCGGCGTTCGTCGACAGCTGCAAGCAGGGCAAAGGACGCCTGATGGGCTTTGGCCACAGGGTGTACAAGAACTACGACCCGCGGGCGAAGGTCATCAAGGAACTGGCGCACGAAGTGTTCAAGGTGACCGGAACGAACCCGAAACTGGACATCGCGCTCGAGCTCGAGCGGATCGCGCTTGAGGACGAGTATTTCGTGTCGCGGAAGCTGTATCCGAACGTCGACTTCTATTCCGGCCTCATCTATCAGGCGATGGGCTTCGCGACCGATTTCTTCCCGGTGCTGTTCGCCATTCCGCGGACTGTCGGCTGGCTCGCTCAGTGGAATGAGCTCCTTGAGGACAAGGAACAGAAGATCGCCCGGCCACGGCAGATCTTCCTCGGCCCGGACAAGCGTGACTGGATCGCGCTCGAGAAGCGAAAGGCCTGAGGGCTCATCGACATGGCAAAGCGCCATCCTTCTCTGATCCCGGTAGCCCGGGACCATCATGAAGGCCTGTTGCTGGCAGTCCGGCTTCAACAGGGGGAGCAGGCACTGGAGAGGCTCTGGTCCCATGAGACCGCGTGGCAGGTGCGTACCATTGTGGACTTCTTCAGGGACCACCTCATCCGTCACTTCGCTGTTGAGGAAGAGAAGGTCTTTCCATTGGCTGCGGACAAGGTCCCGGCGGCCCGCCCCATCGTAGAGGAGCTCAAGCGTCACCATGCGTGGTTCCGGACAACGGTGACGGACTTCAAGGGGCGTGAAGTCTCCGTGACGAGGGACGAACTGGCCACCTTCGGAAAAAAGCTCGAAGCGCACATCCGCATGGAAGACAGGGAGCTTTTTCCACTTCTGGAGGCCTCCATTGGCCCCGAACGCCTGGCACAGCTTGAAAAAGAGGTCCAGGAGTATTACCCTCAGGGAGTGCACACGCGTCCCCATACTCCCGGCTCGGACCAATGATCGACGGGCCTGCAGGGAATACATGCCGGCCACAGCCGGCTCATTCGATCACATGATCATCCGCATCGAGTCGACATGAAGATCCAAATTGCCAGTTCCATCACGCTGAACTACGTCGAGCGTGGGAATCCTGCCGGCCTTCCCGTCATCTTCCTGCACGGATTTCCGTTCAGTCATAAGATGTGGGAACCGCAAATGCGGGCGCTGCCGAACACGTACCGCGCGATCAGCTACGACATCCGCGGGCACGGGGAAAGCCAGGTCGCGGATGGTCAGTACTCGATCGAGTTCTTCGTCGATGACCTGATCGGCCTGATGGATTATCTCGTCATCGAGAAGGCCGTTCTCGTGGGCCTGTCCATGGGCGGGTACATCACACTCCGCGCATATGAGCGCCACCCCGACCGCGTCACGGCGCTTGTGCTCGCCGACACCAAGAGCGGCGCGGACGGGAACGAAGCGAAGGTAGGCCGATCGACCGCGATGACGACCGTCAAAAGCGAGGGAGTCCCGGCATTCGCCGAAGCATTCGCCAAGAAGATCTTCGCCTCCGAGACCTTCTCGAAGAATCCCC
This sequence comes from uncultured Ignavibacteriaceae bacterium, assembly GCA_964534125.1. Taxonomy (GTDB): domain Bacteria; phylum Bacteroidota; class Ignavibacteria; order UBA10030; family UBA10030; genus 2-02-FULL-55-14. The sequence goes on along the minus strand of CAZHOJ010000007.1, from coordinate 170,355 downwards.
AGGCTGTCACGCTCATCAAGGATATCATCCGGGGGAATACCATCCTCGGCATGTGCGGCACACTCCTCGCCCTGGCTGCCCGCACCGATACGACAGGGATGCTCGCCTCCGTCAATGTGCCCACGCTCATCATGGTGGGGGAACATGATGCGCTCACCCCGCCGGCGGACGCAGAGGCGATGCACGCTCAGATAAAGGGCTCGACCCTGGTCCGTATCCCCGGCGCAGCGCACATGGCGAACCTCGAGAACGAACCGGCCTTCAATGAGGCACTCCTCGCCTTCCTGAAGAAGCTGTGACATCTCCCTCATCCTGGGACAACCTCTCCTCCCGTATCATCACATGCAGGGCCTGCCCGCGGCTTGTCGGGTGGCGCGAAGAAGTGGCCCGCGTCAGGACACGCAGGTTCGCGGATCAACCCTATTGGGGGAGGCCTGTCCCCGGGTTCGGGGACCACGCAGCGCGCCTGCTGCTCGTCGGGCTCGCTCCCGCAGCCCACGGAGCCAACAGGACCGGCCGCATGTTCACCGGTGACCGGAGCGGCGACTGGCTCTACCGCGCTCTGCACGTCTTCGGTTTCGCTTCGCAGTCCGCCTCTGTATCCTCTGATGACGGGCTCACGCTCCGGGATTGCTACATCACTGCGGCATGCCGGTGTGCCCCGCCGGGTAATAAGCCGACCCGCGAGGAGTTCAACACCTGCCGCCCCTACCTCGAGCAGGAATTCGACCTTCTGAAAAACGTGCGTGTGATCATCGGCCTTGGCGAGCACGGGTTCGATGCGACCCGGGCGGTCCTCACACTGCGCGGCGACGCCCTTTCGAGAGGCACGTCGTTCGCGCATGGGCAGGCCTCGCAGACGGATCGGGGGATCTGGCTCCTTGGCTCCTACCATCCGAGCCAGCAGAACACCTTCACCGGCCGGCTGACCCGTGCCATGTTCCACAATGTCTTCCGGAAAGCACGGAAGATCCTGGACGGACAATGAAGAAAGAGACCTTCATCCCTGCTGGCATCGTCCTTCTCGTTGCCGTGTGCGGGCTGCTCCGCCTCAACGACCTCTCCCTGTACACTGACAGCACCCGGTACCTCCTGTGGGCCCAGAGTCTCGGCGAATTCAGCGGATGGGTGGACAACACCCAGCCCGTTCCGGAAGCGTATGTCGTCAACGCTCCTCTTTACCCCCTCCTGGTCGCTCCGGGATCGTGGTTCACATCCTCCCCGATGGCCGGCGTAAAGATTCTGACACTCATCTATGGCGTGCTGGCACTCGTTCTCTTTCTGCTGTGGGTGCGCCGCGCAGCCGACGAACGCACAGCCATCGTCCTGATGGCGCTCTTCGGCCTCATGCCGATGACGGTCGTCCTGTTCACGGAGGTCCTGTCCGAGGGCGTCTATCTGCTGCTTGTCTTCTGGGTGCTCTTCCTGCTCCAGGGCCGAACCAGGCCCGAAGGACCTGCAAGGACAACGCTGCTTTGCCTGCTGGCCATTCTTCCGCTCGTTCGGGAGATCGGCCTGGCGCTCGTGGCGGCTGTTGTCATTATCACGTTCATCAACGGAGACCGCCGGTTCGCAGTCACGCTGGCTGGCCTGACCATTGGTGTCTTCGTTCTCTGGTCGCTTCGGAACCTCTTCCTTGTCGGCACGCCCGAAACGTCCCAGGCAGCGAACGTGCAGTTCATGCTGCAGCGGGCGCTCACCACACAGGATGAATCGATCTTCACTGAATTCGCACGGCGCGTGGCTGCGAACGCCCGGTCGTACAGATACGAGCTCGGCGGCATGATCCTCTTCCCCATCCCGTTCCCGTTGATCGCCGCCCCCTCTTCCTCATTCCTTGGCGTGTTCCATGTGCTGCAGGCGGTCAAGCCGTTCATATTCCTGCTGTTCGTCCCGATGCTGCTTTTCGGGATGTGGAGGGACTGGTCCTCGGACGCGGCCGGACGCATCCGTGTCCTGTTCGTCCTCTTGTCGCTGTCCATCATTCTCCTGTATCCCGTCCAGGACGTCCGGTTCCTGTATCCTCTTCTGCCGTTCTTTCTGTTCTTTGGCATGAAGGCCCTGCAGAGATTGCGCGACGTGTCGCACGCATGGCACTTCCGGACCGCGGTCGTTATTGCAGCAGCGCTGGCCGTCCCGAATCTTATGACGACCTCCGAAGTGGTTTCGACGAATCAGCGCTACCGCGCGTGGTCGTCGGAAGAGGCCCCGATGTCAGAGCCCCCGCCCGGGCCTTACTTCTCGACACCCTGGGAAAGGATCGGCTCGTGGATCCAGCAGCACACTGCAGATGACGCCGTCATTGCTTCGTCTGCCAAGGAGCTGGCTCCGTTCGTCGGTATGCGAAAGGTCCTCGAGATCAACAAAGCGGTCCCCCGCCCGCAGTTCGAAGAGATGCTGCGCGATTTCGACGTCACCGCCCTCGTCTGTCCGGTGATCCAGAACGGGCTGTACGCGTACGGATTTCCCCTGCGTGAATCGCAGAAAGTGGCCGTCCGCGAAGGGATATCTGTCGGTTCTGTCGTCATCCTCAGCATCCCATCGCTGATGCGGGACCCTCAGAGTGCGGATGTACAAAGGCCGTTCGATTCCGTGCTTGTGGCTCAACCCGACCTGAGAAATGCCAGGACCCTCATACTGGATGGTCAGTATGCGGCAGCTGATTCCGTTCTTCGCCATGTGCTGGCGACGGATCCCGGAAATGCAGAGGCTGCTTTCCAGCGCGTTGTCGCCTTCTCGTTGTCGGGGGAGCGTGATGCCGCCATTCTTGCCCAGGAGGCTCTCTTCGGTTCTCCCCGTTCGACATCCTATATCCCCATCTCGCGGCGGCTGCTCGAGCTGGCAGGCCATCTTGAGCAGGCCCGGCTCCTGGAGGATCCTTCTTTGTCCGCGGGCGCATGGTACCAGGCCGCGAGGATCGGTTGGGACCTCGGCTACACCGGCGCCGCGCGTCAGTTCCTCGCAATGAGCCTGAGAGCACAACCGAATGCATTCGAGCCCTCCATCTGGGCAGCGTTCTATGCTCTGACCGAGGGCGACCTCCGCATCGCCGAGCACATCCTGTCAGGTCTGCGAACGACGTACGGAGCGGATCCCATCGTCAGTGATCTCAGCGTCGTGGCGACGTTGCGGAGGCGTGTGGAACATGAACAGGATACGTCCCTTTCATCTCAGCATTGGCTCGGGATCGCAGGTGCACTCGAGCGGCTCGAACTGTTCTCTCCCGCACTCGATGCTGCCATCACCGCTGCCCGGCTGGACACCTCGAACATGCAGGCTCGGGAGCAGGTCCGCTCCCTGCTGACACGCACGGGAAAGAACTTCGCTCTCGAACGGCTCCGTTCGTACTGACCGCCCTTCAATTGCACTTCCGGACCCGCTCCTCTATATTCTTCATACACATTCATCAGGACTTCCGACGACCATGAGCCGATCTTTCGATTCCCTTGCATCCTTTCCCATCAACAGGCAGCGCCGGCTGCGGATGACGGCCACGTTCCGCGACATGGTGCGTGAGACCACGCTCTCCCCGAGGAACTTCATCTATCCGCTGTTCGTGGTCCCCGGTGAAGGGATCAAACGGGAGATCGGATCGATGCCTGGCGTGTTCCAGCAATCGATCGACAACATCGTCCGGGAGTGCGAACGGCTCGTCCCCCTCGGCATTCCCGCAGTGATCCTTTTCGGCATCCCACCGGAAAAGGACGAGGTGGGTTCGGGCGCCTATGACGAGCATGGCATCGTGCAGGAGGCGGTCCGGGCGATCAAGAAGAACGTCCCCGACATCGCCGTCATCACGGATGTCTGCCTGTGCGAATATACCTCGCATGGACATTGCGGCATCGTCCGGGACGGCAAGATCGTGAACGACGAATCGATAGAACTGCTCGCACGCGAAGCGCTCACGCACGCGCAGGCAGGCGCTGATATGGTCGCCCCGTCGGATATGTTCGACGGACGCGTGAGGGCCATCAGGGCACGATTGGACGGGAACGGCTTCAGCGATATCCCCATCATGTCATACGCTGCAAAATATGCTTCGGGCCTCTATGGGCCGTTCCGCGAGGCGGCGGAGAGCACGCCGAAGTTCGGCGACCGCCGCTCTCACCAGATGGATCCGGCAAATGCCGATGAGGCGCTGAGGGAAGTTGCTCTCGACCTTCGGGAGGGCGCGGACATCGTGATGGTGAAGCCGGCACTCCCCTACCTCGACATCATCCATCGCGTGAAAGAGACCTTCGGCGTCCCCACAGCAGCATACAACGTGAGCGGGGAGTATTCCATGATCAAGGCAGCAGCGCGTGCGGACATGATAGACGGAGACCGTGTGATGCTGGAGGTGCTCACCAGCATCCGTCGGGCCGGCGCAGACCTCATCCTGACCTATTTTGCCAAGGACGCCGCACGACTTCTGCGGTCATAACACCTGCCAACAGCTTCGCGGCGCGGTCTGGTCGTACCGAACCCTTTTTTGCACAACCCTCGCATGGAAACCATGAAAATCCGCACAAGCCTCGCGCTCCTGGCCCTATCACTTACCTTTCCATCCCGGGGGACCGGGCAATGCTCCGATGCCGGGGTATGCTCCATCGGGGGCATGGAGGAGACTGCCCACCTCCTTACCTTCACCAGCGGCATCTCTTACGGTGTCAGTTCCGACGACGAGTACACTTTCACGGACATTCAAATCGGGCTTCAGGCCCTGCCATTCGAAGACCTCTTCCTCAGCCTGTCGGCCCCCTACCGCATGATGTCCGGGCCTCTCGGCTCGACATCGGGCATCGGGGACCTTCTGCTCGCAGGACGCTATACAGTGTGGAGCTCTCATGAGCTTTCGGTCTCCCTGGAAGGCGGTGTGAGACTCGCGACCGGAGCGGTGAACGAAGGAGGCCTTCCCCAGGCATATCAACCAGGCCTTGGCACCACCGATGTGCTCTTCGGCGTCTCGGTGTCGGGCGACCGCTGGACCACTTCCGCTGGGTATCAGCATGCACCGGGCCGCAGCGCGAACACCGTGAACCAGCTCCGGCGTGGTAACGACGTCTCGGTCCGGGCAGCATACACCTTGCTGCAGGAAGAGCTTGTCCTTCGGGCGGAGGTCATCCTGATCCATAAGCTTGAACGGTCCGATGGCTTTCGTCCCCAACCACCCCAGTCGTCGCTCTATCTCCCTCCAGGACCCATCCCCGATACGGATCGGAGCCAGGTAAACATAGGCGCCGATGCCTCGTACCCTCTTGAAAGCGGGATCACGCTCAGTCTTCGTGGAGCAATGGCCCTGCTCGCTCGCCCGGTCAACCTCGATGGATTGAAACGCAATCTCACGATCCATGCAGGGCTCGCATTCCCCGTGCTATGAAGCTCGCTCTGATCACAGGCATCAACGGCCTGCTCGGGTCCAATCTTGCCCGGGCTTTGCTGCGGGAAGGATACAGGGTGCGGGGATTGGTACGGCCGACGTCCGACCTGCGGAGCATCCGGGATTGTGACATTGAGCTCCTCCATGGGGATGTTCGCGATCAGGCATCCGTCGAGCGTGCCGTCGAAGGTGCCGATGTCGTCTTCCACACCGCCGCCATCATCTCCTACTGGCGGAAGGAACGGGACCTGATGTTCGCGGTGAACATCGAGGGGACCCGCCATGTCGTCGATGCCTCCCTTGCAGCGCGGGTCAGACGGTTCATTCATACAAGCTCCATCGCAGCCCTCCCGCTTCGAACGCCGACATCGGTGGTCACAGAGGAATCGCAGCACGACGGGGAGTTCCTCGACGTCGGATACCGCATCGCGAAATACCGGTCGGAACAGATCGTTCTCGATGCGGTGACACGAGGGCTCGATGCCGTCATCCTCAATCCCTCCATCATCATGGGACCGGGGGACTACCGTTTTCATGGCGGACGAATGATCAAGGACGTCTATGCCGGGCGCATTTTCTACGCCCCTCCGGGAGGCTCCAGTGTGGTCTCCGTGGAGGACGTGACGAAGGCGCACGTCGCGGCGCTCCGGACCGGCAGAACAGGTGAGCGGTATATCCTTGCCGGAGAGAATCTGACGTACAGGGAGATCTTCAGGACCTCTGCAGAGGTCGTCGGTGGCATCCCTCCCCTTTTCACGGTCCCCGCACCAGTCGTCAAGGGGATCGCCGCCTTCAGCGAGATGATCGCCCCCTTGTTCGGTATGAGACCGTGGATCAACCGCGAGCTCGTTGCCGGCGTTGAGATCCGGAAGCAGTACTCTTCAGAGAAGGCCCGGCGTGAGCTCGGATTCTCTCCAAAGGGTCTGCGGGAGACCATGCAGGAAACGTTCGACTGGTACCGGGAGACGGGATTGCTGTGATGGTCACCGCGTCGCTACGCGACGCGTTCGCGCACAGTTATTCCCCCCGGGCCGACCATGAATGGTCGGCCCTGTGTTCATACGGTCGCTGACGCGACCTGCGGAGGGTGGCTCTGATGGAACTTTCGAAGACGTTTTTCGTCCCGAAGGAACGATGTGAGTTCAGCCGGACCGTTCACGGTCCGGCTGGGGAATGCCAGCCGTAA
>CAZHOJ010000007.1:0-163710 GCA_964534125.1 uncultured Ignavibacteriaceae bacterium | reverse complement strand
CCGTCGCGCAGCGACGGTGTGATCCCGTCCACGGGCAGTTCTTCCGGGAGACGCTGTTCGTCCCGATGGGACGATGTGAGTTCAGCCGGACCGTTCACGGTCCGGCTGAGGATTTCCAATAGAAAAACCGTCGCGCAGCGACGGTGTGGTCCGCGCCCCCTGACATTTCTTCCGTGGGAAAAGTCCCCTACATTCAGACCATGAAAACATCAAAATCATCTCGCTACTACAAACTCGCCAAGGATCTCATACCCGGCGGTGTCAATTCTCCCGTTCGCGCGTTTGGCTCTGTCGGCCGGGACCCCCTCTTCATCCATCGCGCCAAGGGCCGGTACATCTGGGATGTGGACGGGAACCGCTACACCGATTTCATCGGGTCATGGGGACCAATGATCCTCGGACACGCCTACGCGCCTGTTATCAAGGCCATACGGTCCGCTGCCGGCAGGGGAACCAGCTTCGGGGCATCGTCAAAGCTGGAACTTCAGATGGCGGACGTCATTGTGGACATGGTGCCGTCGGTCGAGATGGTCCGGATGGTCAATTCGGGCACAGAAGCGACGATGAGTGCGATACGCCTTGCGCGCGCATTCACCAATCGGGAGAAGATCATCAAGTTCGAGGGATGCTACCATGGACACGCCGATCCCTTCCTCATCAAGGCAGGATCGGGAGCAATGACGCTCGGCGTCCCCGACAGCCCCGGCGTTCCCGCCTCCATTTCGGCCGGAACTCTCAACGCCCGCTACAACGATTTCCAGTCCGTACGGACCACTCTCGAACATCATGCAGGGACCGTCGCCGCGATCATCGTCGAGCCTGTCGTGGGAAACATGGGATGCGTCCCGCCACAGCCCGGTTTTCTGAAGGAGCTCCGGGAGCTATGCGACGAGCACGGTTCCCTGCTGATATTTGACGAAGTGATGACGGGATTCCGGCTGTCGGCGGGAGGAGCGCAGCAGATGTACGGCGTGATGCCCGACCTGACGACGATGGGCAAGATCATCGGGGGCGGACTGCCGGTTGGCGCATACGGCGGGAGAGAGCAGATCATGCGATGCGTCGCTCCGGCAGGGCCCGTGTATCAGGCGGGAACGCTATCGGGGAATCCGCTTGCCATGGCGGCCGGGCTGACGCTCCTGAAGGAGCTTCGGAGGCGACGGTCGATCTATGCCCGGCTCGAAAAGATGGGAAAGAGGCTTGAGGAGGGAGTTGCGAGAGTTCAGCAGGAAACGGGCCACGCGTTCACGTTCAACCGTGTCGGCTCGATGTTCACACTCTTCTTCACCGGCATGCCGGTGCTCGATTTCCCGTCAGCAAATTCATCCGACAGAGGGCTCTTCAGCGACTACTTCCGCCATATGCTCGACCGCGGCTTCCTGCTTCCCCCGTCGCAGTTCGAGGCGGCATTCCTGTCTGCTACGCATACGAACAAGGATATCGACCGTTACCTCGGGGCCTTGCGGACATTCCTCGCATCGATCTGAGCATTTGGCTACACCAGAAGTCTGCCTTCTGTTGTAAGATAGAAGGCAGACTTCGGGCTGTGTTTGTATGTCATCTCATTTCATCTCAGCCCGGCTGTCACCTGCGGAAAAGGTTGTACTTCAGGATACAGTACAACGCCTTGACACCGTCCTTCCACCCGATCTTCTTCCCTTCAGCATAAGTGCGCCCGTGGTAGGAGATCCCCACCTCGTATATGCGTATCCCCTCGCGCCGCGCACGACGCGCAACCTTGGCCGTGATCTCGGGCTCGAACCCGAACCTGTCCTCTTCGATTCGGATATGTTCGAGCACCTCCGACCGGAACGCCTTGAATCCAGTCTCCATGTCCGTGAGGTTGAGGTCCGTGAACATGTTCGAGAGGAAGGTGAGGAACTGGTTCCCCTGAGAATGCCAGAAGTACAGGACCCGGTGCGGCTCGCTCTGAACGAACCGGGAACCATAGACCACATCCGCGTGCCCCTGCAGCATCGGTGAGACGAGCTTGCCGTACTCCGCGGGGTCATATTCCAGGTCCGCGTCCTGAATAAGGACGATGTCGCCGGTCACACGGGAAAGGCCGCTCCGGATCGCCGCCCCCTTTCCCCGGTTCCGGTCATGGACAAGCAGGTCGATCATCTTCCGCCGTACATAGACCCGGAGGACATCGACCGTACCGTCCGTGGATCCGTCATCGACGACGATGATCTGCTTCTTCTTTTCAGTCCCAGCCACCGAGGCCTTCTGCACCCGTTCGATGACCTCAGCGATGAACTTTTGTTCGTTATAGACAGGGACAATAATGGAGAGCTTCGTCCGGGTCTTCTTCGATCGCGCAGTCTGCCTGGGTTTCATCGTGTTTCCTTCTCCGCTATCAGTCGTTCGAGTTCTGTTTCGTTGATCCTGAACAGAGCATGCAGGCTGTCGTCCGAAACGACGACGCGTTCGAATACGTCCGGCCGTTCCCTGGCCCATGCTCCCTCAGGCGCGAGCAGGATGCCCGCCAGATATCCGATCCGCTCATCGCGAAGCCGGCTCAGCCAGGCTTCCGGCGAAGCGCGAAAGTCGTACAGGTCCTGTCTGCGATAGTCGATGAGATCTCCCTCCTCGGTGACGGGAACATACCGGACGTCGTTCTGCAGCCGGCTCCCGAACAGCGGATACCAATACCAGTTCTGTCCGTACCCGTCCCATCCCGCCGTCATCGCCACACGAACAGGACGGTCCTGGTCGAGGTACTTCCAGATCGGCCAAGCGGACACAAAATGAGGTTCCAGTGGATGCGCAAGGAACGCGCCATCTATCCCCTTCTCCGCCTCTTTGTAGTATGCATATCGCAGGTCAGTGCGCACGGAATCGACAGGTATGGCCAGCACCATCATCGCAGAGAATACCAGCACCGCGCTTTGCCGGACCCACTCCTTTCGTACGAAGACGAACACAGCTCCGGAGAGAAGGACCATAGCACCGAGGACATACGGCCAACCAAGGGACAACGCGGCGAGATCTGCATCTCCCAGTCCTGCGGGGATCGCCTGAAAAATGTTCACCAGGATCGCGGCCCCGAAGACCCAGCGTAAGCGGTCGCCCAGGAGGGCAATGCCGGCGAGAATGATGGCAGCGGCCTGCAGCAAGAGCAGTCTTCCGACGATCGGCCCCCAGAGTTCAAGACGGTAGACGCCCGAGGAGGGGCTGGCGAACATCAGCGCACCGACAGCGACGATGAGGAGGAGCGTCGCAGACACCAACCGATGCTGCCTTTGCCAGCCGCGGATGCCGAGTGCGATCGCCCCGGCCAGGACGAGCGCCGCACCGGCGAACCCGAAGTTGAGGTGATTCCAGCTCTCTCGCGTGAAGACAAAAAGATAGCTCAGCAGCATGCCAGCAGACATCGGGGGCGCATCCGGCCAGAACGAGCCGGTGTGCAGCAGAGTGAATTCCTCATTCCCGCGAAGGACGCCCAATGGTCCAAGGTCGATCTCGAGAGGATAGAAAGGCGAGCCGGTATCGACCAAGGCGTGCAGATAGTCCGGAATGCACACGAGCAGGCCAGCCAGCAGCGCCCCTATCCACATCCGGCGTTCGTTCCACGAACCGAGGCGGGCAAAGACGTACCACATGAATGCCATGCCGAGGATCGCCATGTACGGCAGCGTGGTGATCTTGATCGCAGCCGCCACGCCAAGCGCCACGCCGGCGACGGCGGCAAGGCGGATCTCTGCTTGTCGCAGCGCTGTAGCCATCGCGAGAATGGCAAAGATCAGGACCGAAATGTGGAGCGTATCGACGTACAAGCTCGCAGCATAGTGGAACACCGCAGGCATGGTCATCAGACAAAGCACGAAGAGCCATGCGGCTGACCGTGAGGCGCCGACGATCCGCGCCGATGCATAGAGCAGGGCCGAAGAGGCAATGACCGACCAGGCCGAGGCGAATGCAAGGAGAGAATCGCCATGCGATGCCAGCATGGCCCATGCCCAGAAGACATCACCCCCCGATGCAAAATACTGATAGTACGATGTCGCTCCGGGAGCGGCCCAGGATGCGTTGCCGCCGGCCTGAACCCAGCGCGCCGGTTTCGGAAGATGGTACGTAAGGGCGTCCCACTCCAGCGGAGGTGCCACAAGGCCGCGAAGGAGGACCAGGACGATCATGAAGATGGCCGGAAGCGCCAGCCAGGCCCATCGTGATCCGAGCACCCGGCGGAACACGTGGCGAGCAGCGTTCAGGTCGCCCTGCACGGTCGCTTCGACCTCACTCCCCCGTCCCGCCCAGAGATACATTGCCACACCGAAAAGGACGAGCACTCCGTACGCGACCGGCCGGACAAAGAGCGATGCGACCGCGAGGACATGAAAGAAAGCGAGCAGGAGCCATGCATAGAGCGCGAATGCGCCTGCTATCCGGACATATGCCGGCAGACCGTGCAGCAGTCGGACTGCTAGCAGGTAGGCCCCCCAGAATGAGAGGGACATTCCTGCACCGTAGATGAGTGTATGGATCAGCATATCAGAGAGAAGGCGGCAGGGATGCTCGTCGCCGGACAGAAAACAATGACCCCGGCCAGCAGGAACCGGCCGGGGTCATGATGACATTTGAAGAGAGGAAAATCAAGGACCAGTCAGACTTCCCAGAACAAGCGGGAAGCTACCATACACTGGATGATTCACGTTTACGGTGACGAATGCCCTGACTGGGGGTGAAACGGCGGCGGCTGGATCACCATCACTGACGAGAACAGTGAACGTTGTGATACCCGCGCCACCAGTAAACGTGTCCGGAATTGTCACATTAGAATGTCCGGATACGCTGAAGCCACCTGCAGTCACCGAAACTGCAGTCCCCGAGGACATGGGATGTCCCAGCCGGTCCAGGACTGTGAATGTATATGGCCCGGCTGTTCCTCCGTTTGCGATGGTCGTGTCTGCCGGACCAAGTGTCTTCACAATATACGGACGGCCGGTCCAAAGCAGGAGCAGGGAATCCTGAATGGTCACAGCAGAGTCCCCAAGAGTCTGCGAGTAGACATACGAGTACCCTTCTCCTTCTCCCGTCTGAAGGGTGTCTGCTCCGAGAGGATATGGATTCGCAGAGTTCAGATTACGTGTCAGGAATCCACGTGTGTCAGTCCCCCCGCCACCAGTCTCCATCGTCCCGTGGGCTGTATGGAAGTAGACGGCAGTCCCCGCTTGTACCGGATTGCTGTATTTATCGGCAACCTGGACCGTTATCGGCAGGTCAACGAAATTGCGGTCGAGCCCGGGGAAATTGTAATTAGGGGCTGCCATCGTGAAGTGCCTTTGATCTGGGAATCCTGCATGCACAGTGATCCTGACCGGGCTTGAGTTGATCGTCTTGCCCCCAAGGATTATTGTGGCTGTGACCTGTATGACTCCCGCAGTATTGCCAGAATTGACCGATACCCGCAGTCTTCCGGAATTATCTGTGCTGTCTCCGCTCGGAAGAACTCTTGGTGCAGTACCAGCAGGGACGTATGAATTCGGATAGAACGACAGGCTGAATGTTGCATACGCCCGCGTGGTCGCTTCGATCGCGAAGCCCAGCGAATCCCTCACTTCATAGGTGATGACAGAATTCTCGAGCGCCCCTACCCCTGACACGAAGATGTCAGCGGCCGAGATGCCGATGAAAGCGATCTGTGCCGGCTGCTTGACATCGGGCGAAGGAGGCGTGATCGCTTGCGGAGCCCCAAGAGTTCCATAGATGTTTTTGGTGGTAGATCCGTTGGGACCGCTCACGCTGATCTTCAGGGTAAACGCGCCGCTCACACCGCCATCCGGTGTACTATCCAGAATTCGAACCCGGAAGTTGGTAAATGAAGTCGAGCGCGTATCGATCGTCACAATGCTCGCATCTCCAGCCAGCAATATTCCTGAGGCGGCTGTTCCGGATACAGTAACGGAAATGTTATTCCCGGATGAAAGCGGATTTCCATTAATGTCCGCGACCGTATAGTCGAGGTCAAAATAGCCTCCATCAAAAATCGTCACCGAGTCATTCGACACACTTGTCGGCGTCACGATGGGCGACCCAGAGAAGGTCACTGCGATCCGTTTCGTGATGGTAGTGTTATCCTCACCTACGGTTCTCATCGTGATTGTATCCTGGCCAAGTACCGGTGCGGCACCGCCTCCGAACAGGCTTGCACCAGCCCGCCCCTCAGCATCGGTGAAGGACGATGCGGTGATCAATCCTCCTGTTGAGCTGAAGTAAATGGCTGTGTTGGGCTGGACGGGATTGCCATACTTATCACCCATTTGCACAGACACTGTGCCCAATAAGTTGCCCGCCTGAACAAGCCCAGGGTAGTTCTGTCTGTCAGTCCAGATGGTGATTCTGTTCGAGTCTGGAAGACCACCGGCTATCGTGAACACAACTGGATTCGAGGCGATCGTCGCTGCACCCACCGTGGTGGTCGCACGCACCTGCACTACCCCAGCGATTGTCCCTGCATTCAAAGTGGTGAAGACTTCCCCGGATGCATCAGTCGCAGCCGATGCAGGGAAGACGAATTCACCACCGCCGGGGCCACCCTGGACAGTGAAATTGACGGTGGCAGATTTGTCAAGAGTGATCGGATTTCCTAACGAATCCTTCACAATGAAGCTGAGAACAGCCGATTCATTTGACCCCGTTCCTTTGACCGAGAGGACGCGGGTGGGATCAATGCTCGTCTCAAGAAGTGAGATCGAATTGGGATATCCTGATCCACCTCCACTCGCCGTCGATTGTCCGGCTGCAAGCTGCGTCCCGGACCACGAGTAGGAGATGTTCCCGTTCTCGGATGTCACCGTAACTGTAAAGACCACTGCCCCCGACGGGCCATCTCCTGTGATGTCTGTTGCAGTGACATTGAATCGGGTTTTTGTCGTGTCACCCGTGTCACCAAGAGTGTTGCTCGCACGGCCGGAGAGGACAAGGCCGCCAGACCCAGGGCCATCCACCGAAACAATGACACTTGAGCCTTGGACGAGCGGATTTCCGTTCGCGTCACCGACCTTCACGGAGAAACTGTACGTTCCACTATCAGGGATCGTGAAGCCATCTGTCGGTGCCTCGACGATACTCGATGCTCCGGTGAACAAGAAGGAGACTGTTTTTGTTATCTGAGCTCCTCCTTCTCCTACTGTTTGGATCGTCACGATTCCACTACCGCTCGGCGAATTTGCACCTGCTCCGCTCAACGTCACCGATGCCTGCCCACTCGCGTCGGTCGTTGCGGTAGCCTGGATCAATCCAAGCGACGTTGTGAAGTACAGCGCTGTGCCGGGCTGGACGGGATTCTTGTACTTATCCCCCACCTGCACCGTCACCGTGGCCACTGGGCCTGATTTGAGAAGGCCTGCCATATTGAACTGCGAAATCGACGCCACTATATTGGCCGAATCGGGCAGTCCTCCTGAGACTGTCAACTTCACAGGGGAGGAATATATTGTATCCACTCTGCCCGGCGCAGTAGTCTTCGCCATCACCTGGAGCACGCCAGCCTTTGTGCCTGCACTGAACGTGACAGCTATCTTACCATTATCATCTGTCGAATCACCGGTGGTCGAGAGGAACTCTCCTCCACCAAGCCCGCCTGCAGGCGACAACGAGAAGACAACGTATGCCCTGCCCGTCGAACTGATCGCCTTACCCAACGAATCCTTCGCCACGAATACAAGCGTCGAAGTCTCTGTCGCTCCTGTCCCACGGATCGAGACTGAGGTCGCTGAGCTCGACTCCAACTCTAGTGACGCCACTCTCCGAACTGTTGTTGGACTTCCAGTCTGGCCGGTCGCCAGCTGCGTGCCACTGAATGCATACGCCACCTCACCGTTAGGTCCGGTCACCGTTACGCGGAACGTCACAGGACCCGAAGCACCACCCAGCGACTTGTCCGTGGCCGTGACACTGAAGTTGGTGTAGTTGGTATCCCTCGTATCCGGCATCGTGCGTGAGACATTCCCGGTGAGCACAAGGTCCGTCGCACCGGTACCCTCTGTCGTCACCTGGACCGATGAGCCGGAGGCAAGCGGATGACCATTGGCATCAGCAACCTTGAACGTGAAGCTATACGTCCCGCTGTCTGCGATCGTGAACCCGCTGGCAGGTGCACCCGTGATCAGGGGCGCTCCCGTATACAGGAAGGTCAATGTCTTCGTGATCGATAGACCACCATCACCCACCGTCGATAGCGTGATCGTTCCACTTCCATTGGCAGGTCCTGTCGGTCCACCGCTCAGCGCTGAGGTCGCGATACCGCTTTCGTTCGTCACGGCTGAGCCCTGGATCAGACCATGCGATGTCGTGAAGTAGAACGCCGTCCCGGGCTGCACTGGGTTCCGATACTTGTCCCCCGCCTGAACGGTGATCGTGCCAACAGGACCCGGCTTTACAAAACCCGGGATGTTCTGCGGCGACACCGTCGCGAACACCTCGTTCGAATCCGGCAAGCCGCCTACAACCGTCAACCGTACCGGCGATGAATAGATCGTGTCGGTCGGCGATCCCAACCGGGCAGTCTTCGCCATCACCTGGAGCACGCCAGCCTTTGTGCCTGCACTGAACGTGACAGCTATCTTACCATTATCATCTGTCGAATCACCGGTGGTCGAGAGGAACTCTCCTCCACCAAGCCCGCCTGCAGGCGACAACGAGAAGACAACGTATGCCCTGCCCGTCGAACTGATCGCCTTACCCAACGAATCCTTCGCCACGAATACAAGCGTCGAAGTCTCTGTCGCTCCTGTCCCACGGATCGAGACTGAGGTCGCTGAGCTCGACTCCAACTCTAGTGACGCCACTCTCCGAACTGTTGTTGGACTTCCAGTCTGGCCGGTCGCCAGCTGCGTGCCACTGAATGCATACGCCACCTCACCGTTAGGTCCGGTCACCGTTACGCGGAACGTCACAGGACCCGAAGCACCACCCAGCGACTTGTCCGTGGCCGTGACACTGAAGTTGGTGTAGTTGGTATCCCTCGTATCCGGCATCGTGCGTGAGACATTCCCGGTGAGCACAAGGTCCGTCGCACCGGTACCCTCTGTCGTCACCTGGACCGATGAGCCGGAGGCAAGCGGATGACCATTGGCATCAGCAACCTTGAACGTGAAGCTATACGTCCCGCTGTCTGCGATCGTGAACCCGCTGGCAGGTGCACCCGTGATCAGGGGCGCTCCCGTATACAGGAAGGTCAATGTCTTCGTGATCGATAGACCACCATCACCCACCGTCGATAGCGTGATCGTTCCACTTCCATTGGCAGGTCCTGTCGGTCCACCGCTCAGCGCTGAGGTCGCGATACCGCTTTCGTTCGTCACGGCTGAGCCCTGGATCAGACCATGCGATGTCGTGAAGTAGAACGCCGTCCCGGGCTGCACTGGGTTCCGATACTTGTCCCCCGCCTGAACGGTGATCGTGCCAACAGGACCCGGCTTTACAAAACCCGGGATGTTCTGCGGCGACACCGTCGCGAACACCTCGTTCGAATCCGGCAAGCCGCCTACAACCGTCAACCGTACCGGCGATGAATAGATCGTGTCGGTACGCCCAGGTGCGGTCGTCTTTGCCATCACCTGGAGCACACCGGCCTTGGTGCCGGAACTGAAGGTTACACGAGCCCTGCCATTGTCATCGGTCGAATCTGCCGTGATCGAAAGAAACTCTCCGCCACCCAGCCCTCCGGCAGGCGCGAGGCTGAATCGCACATACGCCCTCGCAGTTTCATCAATTGGATTCCCCAAGGAATCCTTCGCCAGAAATATCAGAGTTGAAGTTTCTCTGGAGCCCGTGCCGCGGATCGAGATAGACGTGGCAGATGCTGATTCAAGCTCGAGTGATGCAACTCGCCGTATGACCCCAGGACCGACTAGCTGCCCCTCTGCATATTGAGTCCCGGCGAATGAATATTCAGCATTACCGTTCTGGCTTGTCACTTTGATCACAAAGCGAACCGGCCCGAAGACTCCACCAGCAGTCTTATCCTGTGCCCGAACTGTAAAGTTGCTGTATGTCGTGTCCCACGTATCGGGCATGATTCGTTCTACGTCGCCGGTCAGCTCCAGGTCCCCTGAACCTGCCCCCTCAACAGAGACGCGAATCTCAGACCCTCCAGCTATCGGATTGAGGTTTTGGTCTGCCACTTTGAAAGAGAATGTGTACGATCCACTATCAGCTATGACAAAACCGCTCGATGGAGCTTGGCTGACCTTTGTGGGACCTGTAAAGAGGAAATCAACATACTTCTTGATCGAGACTCCATCTACCCCTATGGTGGATGCGGTGATCATTCCAATGCCGCTCGAAGGCCCAAACTCTCCACCACTCAGTTGAGCACTCGCTCGACCACTTTCATCAGTCGTGGCAGAGGCCTGCATGATCCCCAGCGATGTGGTGAAATAGAATGCCGTTCCAGGTTGGACTGGATTGTTGTCCTTGTCTCCGGATTGAATATTTATTGTACCGATCGGACCACTGACGGCAAGTCCGGGGAGATTGACACGACTGATCGTGGCAATTGTCAGGTTGGAATCGGGTAGCCCGCCGTGTACGCTAATGCGCACCCGGTTAGCGACAACAGAGTCCGCGCTTCCCGGTGAAAAACCAGTAGCGCCGAGTTCCAGAATTCCGGCCTTCGTCCCAGCTTGGAAGGTGACACTTACCTGGCCATACTGATTCGTGGAATCTCCCAGAATATTCAGGGTTTCACCACCTCCCAGTCCTCCCGAAGGCGCTAGGCGGAATCGTACATATGCCCGATTCGAAGCATCCAGCGTTCGACCTGTCGAGTCCTTTGCAACAAAAGTATACTTGGCACTTGAAGTACTGCCGGTTCCTTTGACTGAAATGCTCGCCGGCGGCGAAGACTGCAGTTCCAGCGTAGCGATCCTCCGGACCCCTCCTGCTCCACCGGATTGGCCGGATGTCAGCAGCAACCCTCTATGATTCCTCGAAGCATCGCCATTCTCGCCCGAGACACTTATCCTGAAAATCACTTCACCAGCAGCGCCACCCGCAACCGGATCGACGGCCGTCACAGAGAAGTTTGTGAAAGAAGTGTCCCTCGTGTCCGGCAACGTCACAGAGACGTCTCCCGACAGCTTCAGGTCCTGCGCCCCCGGACCATCAACTGTTACCGTGATCGCCGTTCCCCCGACCAAAGGATTGTTATTCGCGTCTGCGACCTTGAAATTGAATGAATATGAGGCGCTGTCAACAATGGCAAAACCATCCGCCGGCACACCGCTGATCACAGGAGACCCCGTGAACAGGAATGGCAACAGCCGCTGGACATCCAATCCGATCTTGTCGATCGTCTGGACTCTCACGAAGCCCTGTCCGTTCGTCGGTTGACTCACGCCTCCACTCAGCGAAGCAGTGGCAGTACCATCATCACCCGTGGTTGCGGACGCCTTGATGAGGCCAAGCGAGGTGCTGAAATACATCGCTGTTCCCGTCTGCACAGGGTTCCCGAACTCATCTCCAGCCTGGATACTGACCGTGCCCAGTGGTCCTGTTCGAACGAGGCCGGGCATATTGACCCTCGAGAGTTCCGCGATGAACTTCGTGGAATCTGGAAGCCCTCCTTGGATCGTGAGCTGGACGGGCGTCGCCTGTATGACCTCGTTGTTGTTACCGAAAGTCGACGCTACGACCTGTAGGACCCCAGCCTTGTTGCCCGCGTTGAAGGTCACCGAGACTGCACCGTTGACGTCCGTAGAATCCTGGAACGTCGACAAACCCTCGCCACCGCCCAGTCCGCCATTTGGCTTTATCGAAAATGAGACCTTGGCATTGATCGAAGGATCGAGCGGATTACCAATCGGATTCCCGAGCGAGTCGCGGACAAGGAAAGTCAGACGTGAAGTTTCATTCGCGCCCGTCCCCTTCACAGAAAGTATCCTGTTGGTGATCGAGCTTAGCGTGATGCTCTTTGGAAGTGTCTGGCCCGAAGAAATACCACCACCTCCTCCAATCGATTGGAGGTATCCCGGTACCACATGCTCGGCGTCGCCGTTCGGACTCGTGACCTCGATGTTGATTGTGAAAAGACCGGACTGGCCGCCCCTGCTGTTGTCAGAGACAAGGACCTCGAAGTTCGTGTCTGATGTGTCATCAGTGCTCTCGAGCGTTACCTGAGTATCGCCGGTCAATGTCAATTCGCCCCCCGCAGCGCCGTCAGAAGTGACGCTTATCGACGTTCCCTCTGCAAGCGGATTTCCATTCTGGTCCTGGACCTCGTATCGAAGGAGATAGCTTGTCGAATCCTGAAGGATTATTGGCGTCGTCTGCGCAAGGATCCTGGTGGCGCCTGAGAAGACGACCGTGATCTGCCTCTGAATAAGACTGTCCGCTCTCCGGACCGCAGTATCTCCGATGGTCCTCGCAGTGATCGTGGCAACACCATTCAGTCCCGGCGGACGTGGATTCGCGGAGATCAAGGCCACTGAAGCGATGCCGTCGGCGTCCGCTTTTCCCGTCGCCTGAACAAGCCCCATGTTCGTGGTGAAGTAGACGGCGGTTCCTTCAGGCACAGGATTCTGGTACCGGTCGCCCATGATGACCGTGATAATCGCGCGTTCATTGTCGAATATGAGGCCCGGAATATTTGCCTTGTCCCGGCTGATAGAAACGTTCGTGCTGTCCGGAGGGCCGCTCGCTATGGTGATGCGTGCAGGGGAAGAAATGACAGAATCATTCCGTGCGGAAGCCTGGACCTGAATGACGCCGGGCTTCGTGCCGCTGTTGAGGCGGGTCGTGACACGGCCGGTGGTCGCGTTGATCCTTGATTCCTTCGGGAAGACATACTCCCCTCCGGCAGGACCACCGATGATGTTGAAACGGACCGTATCGGGGGTGGCTTCGCCTGTGATGGGATTCCCGAGCGAGTCCCGGACCTCGTAGGTCAGGAGCGCCGACTCGTTGACGCCGGACCCGCGGATGGAAATGGAGCTCACATCAACGCCGATGAGCACGATGCTCGCCGGCCGGCCGGAACGGACGTTCGTCACCGGGCTCGTGCTGTCTGCAACCAGCGTGAGCGTGATGCTCGTATCGGCCCCGGCTCGCAGAGAGACCGCGGCCGTATCGTTCCCGAAAAGATCGCGGCGGGCAAAGATGGAGGTCACGAGTGTCTGGCCAGGATCCATCTGGAAGACCAGCTCGTAATCCCCGTTCTCATCCGTCGTGTCTCGCCGTGTGGAAAGGCTCACATCCTGCACGACCGCGAGCGGCACGGGCGTACCATCGTCGCTCCGGACGACCGTTCCGGTGACCCTTGTGGCGATCTTGTCGCTTCCTGTCGGACCCTCCTCTTCCAACTGCTGACAGGAACCCACCAGGAGAAGTACTCCTGCAAGGATGGCGATGGTGAACCTTGAATACCTCATCGAAGCCTCCACTGACTCTCTGTGCGTTGTGCGGGCACCCTGCCCTCGGGCATGGTGTCGGATACCCGGTGGTGGTCCCGCTATTTTTTCTTCGTTCGCCGCTGCTGGTCCTGCTGCATGTCCTTCCGCGCCTTTTGGAGAGCATCCACCGATTTCGCCTGCTCCTGCCGATCTTTCAGCAACGGCACAAGCTCGGCCCTCATCAGCACGATGAGCTCCTTCTTCTGCACATTCTTCGAATCGAACCCAAAGAGATACCGCAGACCGAAGAACCACCAGGGAAGATCCTTGAGGAGCGGGATACCCTCTCGAACCGTTGTCTCACTCGTCGAGTACAGTCCGCCTACATAGGTCTCCTCACCATCGAGCAGTGTGATGACCCCGGAGGCATCGACCTTGTCGACAAGCGTCGTGACCTCACCGGGAGTGGCACTGCTCCGCTCGATCTTGTATGTGAGCGTGATGAACTCCGTCCCTTCGTATTCATAGTACTTTGGGATCACCGTCAGTATGGTACCCGTCTGATAGAACTGGTCGATGATGTTCCCGGAGAAATCGCGCTGCTTGATCGAAAAATCCTGACCGCTCTGGAACCGTGCAGCGGAGCCTGACCGCACCGTCACCTGAGGCCTCGCCAGCACCTCGCCGAGCTGGTCGCTCTCGAACATCTTGATCGCCGCGTTCACGTCGACCGACAACCGCGGATCTGAAGGCGTGAGCTGGGCACCCAGTATCGGCGTCGAGATCTTCTCAGACCCTGTGAATTCGATCCCAAGATTGAGACCGCGTCCCCGGAAGATGGAAAAACTGACGCCGCTTTGTGCGAGCGCTGTCCTGTCCACCTGGAAGAAAATGCTCGAGATCGTGATCTCGCGCATCTCGGAGTAGATCTTCGCCGAATCGACCTTTTCCACCAACGGCTGTTGCTGCTGTGCAGGCTGCTGGAATGCCGGCTGCGTCATCGACGGCTGCTGTGCCGGAGTATCGGCTATTTGCTGCTGCTGAAGTGTGGGCGTCGTCACAGGCTGCTCCGTCTGTGACGGGGGCTGGTTCAGCATGTCCGGCGTGACCACCTCGACATAATCCGGAAACTCGCGGTACCAGAGGTTGTTCTGGCGAAGGAGCATCTCGAACGCGTCCTTCCAGTACATCCGTATGATGTCCATCCCGATCGTCGTCGTGAGGTTCGACGCACCGACCCGGTCGATGACGATCTTGCCTCCGAACTTCTTCCAGAGCTCGAAGAGCGACGGAAAGACCTCGTTCAGCTGAACGTCGGACTTGTAGTTGACCACTTCTTCCTGCGAGGCTGCCGGTTTGCCGGCCGCGGCCCGGCGCAACTGGGATTCCGTCTGCGCGACGGCCAGTTCAGCCACCAGACCCGCAAGGAGCAGGGCTACGATAATATGAGAGCGTTTCACGATCGCCTCCTTCGACGTTCGAATTCGATCAATTTGGTCACTTTGCGGATCACGCCGCCTTCATTGACTGTGAACTGTACCGATCCTTCCATCGGGCTGATGGCGCTGACGAAGCCACGCCACACCTTGTCGCCAAGCTGCAGCACCAGAAGCTCGCCCTCATACAGCACGAACACCTTGCCGGGCAGGACGGCCTTGACCTCCATGTTCTCAACGTTCAGCTCATCGTCAGGGGCGGAGGCGGAGATGCTCTCGAAGATCAGCGGTGAGAACGGGTCGAACGGCGCGGGAACGACCGCAAGGCTCTTGGCCGCAAGCGACGTCGACAGTTCGGGAATGTTCTTCACGAAGTACGCATGGATCTCCATGCGGAAATCGATCCACTTGTTGGTCAGCTTGGTCTCATTGTCGACCTTCTCGGAAAGCGTCAGATCGACCGAGGAGATCTTATAGAGCCGTTTCCCGTTCTCGAGGAAGTAGATGAACTTGTAGAGGTTCCCGAACTGCGCCTCCCCTTCCTCCAGCTGGTACGCATTGTACCCGTAGTCCGTGCCGTTATGGGTACCGAGGAACTTCATGTTGAACTTCAGGAATCCGGCGACATCGATCCCGCGGCTCATGTACCCGTAGGTCTGCGACGAGATGTCGAACTGGGGGATCTCCTTGCTGCGCGAATCGTACCGACGCTTGACCTCCTGGAAGGTCATGGTGAGGCGCTCGACCTCCTCCGTGAGAATAGGCAGGTTGTCAAGTTCCCGGTCGATCGCAGCGATCTGCGTCTGCAGGTCTTCCAGATCGCTCGGCTGCCAGTACCAATACCAGAATCCTCCTGCGACCGTGAAGAGCAGCAGGACGACACCGAGCGCGATAGTATTGCGAACTTTGAATGACACGGTTCCTCCGCCTGTAGACGTTATTGGGTCGGCTGATACGGCGGTTCAGGGATATCGTTCTTGTCGACCTTCTCGACGACAATGTCGAACTCGTACACGACCTTGTCACGGACCTCCCGCGTCCGGACCTCTTTGAGCGTGGCCCGCTCGAAGATGCTCGCAATGCGCGGGATCCGGGTCCGGTAGATGGACCGCCCGGACACGATGATCTTGACCCGGTCCTGCGGATCCGGTGCGACCTTATAGAGCCACATCGAGTTCAGGTCCTCAACGCTCGTCGCCAGGTAGTGGAGGATCCGGCTCCAGCGGTCCCCTCCCGGCGCAAGTGAATCGTATGTCGAGGTCGCCAGCGCATAGCGGTTGATGTCCCCCTGCAGCATTTCCTTGCGGGCCTGGAACATCTCCAGGTCTGCGAGACGCAATTGTTTCTGGCTGAGCGTCTCCTGCGATCGTCGTATCTCGGCGCGCTG
Source organism: uncultured Ignavibacteriaceae bacterium (assembly GCA_964534125.1). Lineage (GTDB taxonomy): Bacteria > Bacteroidota > Ignavibacteria > UBA10030 > UBA10030 > 2-02-FULL-55-14. Next base: position 147,550 of record CAZHOJ010000007.1, on the reverse strand, counting down.
TTCGATGATGCCCGTATAGAAGAACACGATCGATACGATGATGGCCGCCGCCACCGCATACCCATGCCATGCGAGTTTGAAGACCTTCTGGCCCTCGAGGATCGCGTTCGGTATCAGATTGGTGAGATAGAAGGACTCCTTCTTGGTCTGAAGCGCCTTCCATGCGGTCATCAGCGGGACAGCGTATTCGGAGAGCGCATCGCCAAGGGACTCAGCCTCAAAGTCCGATGTGTTCAGCCCATCGAGCTTCAGATATTCGATCTGCGAGCCGGCAAACTGCGGCTCGAGCGACTCCAGGAGTGAGATCTTATGGGCCTCGCCCGCAAGAACGATCCGATCCATCCTGGTCAGGGCGATATTGTCCTGCTCCAGGAGAATACGACTGTACAGGGTGTTCTCAATATTCGGAGATTCCTGCCCTTCGCTGATGATCGGCGCGAAGTGCATGTACTCCGTTCCCTGCATAAAGATGATGCGGCTGAAGTCATGGCCCACATAGACGATGACCGTGATCTCCTCCTCCTCGAGGGGGTAGGAACTCCGCACGGCATTCATCAGCGCGATATCGGAGCTGTCGATGACCTGGAGGTTGGGCGTATCGGCGCCGAGGAACGGCCTGACCTCGTTGAGAAGGTCGTACAACTGGAGGCCATCCTCACGAATGACCGTCAGGATACCCCCCTGCCTCCCCTCGACGATGTCGAAGGCGTCCAGCATGGGCGGCGTCGATCGGGTCGCGGCAAGCTCTTCTATCAGGCGCTTCTTCAGCTTGACGCCCTTCAGCCCGAAATCTGTGTCGAATTCCTGATACGTGACGGCCGGCTCGGAAAGCGCGTAGTTGAGCGTGAATTTCCCGCCGCGAAGATCGTTCAACAAGCCCAGCAGGACTGTCGAGTTGGAACCCGCCTCTTCCTCACCTTCCGGAGTGACCCCCTCGCCCCCTCCGAAAGCCTCTTCGGCGTTCAGATCGCCGAATCCAGCCTCATCCGGCTCCGCCTCGGCCTCCATCTCCTTCTCCTCAAATCTCTCGACCAGGGCCACGGTCTTGAAGTCCCGCAGCGATATCTCGTCTCCCTTCATCGAGAGCTGGACGTACTTGATCGAGAGCCCATCGACGAAGACCCCTACTGCCGTCTTTCCGTGACTTTTCTGAATAGGCATGGTCTAGTGGACATCCTCGGTTGGGGAAACAGGTGAAGGGGCAGCAAGCCCGTGACGTGTGCGTCCGGGCATGCTATTCCGTGGGCGACATCTGCAAAAGCTGTTGCAGCCGCCGCTTGTTGTTGGCATATGAGATGGCGTTCTCCAAAGAGATCTTCTTCTGGAGATAGAGACGCTTGAGGTCCTGCTCCATCGTCTGCATCCCCTGCTCGGCCCCTTCGGAGATCATCTGGTAGATCTCTGCAGTGTTGTTGTTCTTGATCGCAGCCTTGACGGACGGTACGCCGAGCATGATCTCCTTGGCAAGTACCCGCTTTCCATCGAGGCTGGGAACGAGCTTCTGGGAAAGGACCGCACGGACGACCTCGCCGAGCCTGTTCCGTACACGCTCCTGCTCCACGGGCGGGATCTCACCGATGATACGGTCGATGGATTCCACCGCAGAGGCCGTGTGCAGCGTCGAGAACACCTTGTGCCCTGAATCCGTGATCTCGAGGGCAGTGATGATCGTCTCCGGATCGCGCAGCTCACCGATCATGATGATGTCTGGGTCCTGGCGGAGGGCCTGAATGGCACCCTCTTTGAAGGATAGAACATCCCTGCCAACCTCGCGGTGACGCACGATACACTTGTCCGACTTATGGACATATTCGATGGGGGATGAAACGATGACGATGTGCCCTTCGACCGTGTGGTTGTTCGCATCGATAATAGCGTCGAGCGTGGAGCTTTTCCCTGACCCGGTGATGCCGGTGATAAGACACAGCCCCTCCTTGGTCGAGGCAAGGCTGAGCATCTTGGTGACGCCGGGGTGCATATCGAGCGTCTTGTAAGGCCTGACCGTGTTGTTGATGGCCCTCATATTGAGCGCCATCTGGTCCAGGTCAAAATACGCATCGGCACGGAACCTGCGGAAATCCCCTCCTTCGATCGACATCATGTGAGAAAAATCGAGATTCCTGTTCTCGTACAGGAATGACCGCTGACGCTCGCCGATGACACTCTGGATGAGGATATTCATCTCGTCGGGCGTGTACTTGCCGTGCGCAGGATCCGGCTTCTTCGAGCCGAAAACGCGATACCAGACAAATCCCTGCGATCCATACCCCCCCATATCGATGTCCGATGCCGAGATGACGAACATCTTGGCGAGAAAATAGTTCATCAGGCCGAGAAGCTTCGACTTGGTGTTCTCGTCGATACGGGAGAGGGAATCACCGATCATCATCTGGCGTTCGAGGCCGGTGACAGAGCCCGGGAGGGTTGCAGCGAGCTCTTTCAGGACCTTGTGGCCTTCTGTTACGACTGCAGATTGCTCTGAGGACTTGGCCGCAGTCGTTCCTTTTTGGGTGGAAGCAGGGGTGATTGCCATTTTCTGGACCTGTTTCTCTCCTGGTTCGTTCAGGCGAAGAGTCTGCGCATTTCGCACCAATTCGGTAGAACATAAGGAAGTGGCCATCAAAAAGCAACTTGCTTAAAGCGTTCGTTGCAATGGAGCCCGCATCTCATTGATATGTAGAGTACGGTATTGTACATTGTGCCGGACCGTCAGTCCCCGTTTTTAGGCCATTTTCAGGATGTGGATAAGTGTGAGGGTTTCCTCCGGGGTGCTCTCACCTTGCGTGTGGCACCGATTATGCATTATTGTAGTAGTGCATTCAGCATAAGGGGCCGATCCTGGCCGCTTGTGACACTTGGCACCATTTTCAGCGAACGGATTGTGTAGTATTTACCCGATGAGCAAATCCCTGAAGGTCATTCCGTGAGTACCGGTCAGTCCATGCTGCTGATAGGCGCGTTCGTCCTCCTTTCAACCCTCACGCTCGGAGTGAACACCACCATCATCAACACGACTACGCTCGGGTTCGAGATGGAGGCCAACCTGAACGCTCTTTCCTATGCTCAATCGATGCTGGACGAGATCCACACGCGGGCGTTCGATGAGAGCGTCACCGCCGGTAAACGCGTCTTCACGTACGGCGCGATGACGACGGTCGGCATGTTCGGTCCGGATGCGGGCGAGAGCATCACGGGGGTCGATTCATCCCGCACCGGCACCTTCCTGTCGCAAACACGGTTCGATGATGTGGACGACTATCACCTGTACACGCGGTGGGTATGGAACACCCGGCTGGGATGGTTCATCATCCGGGATACGGTCCGGTATATCGACGAGGACAACCTCACAGTTCAGAGCTCTCAGAGCTGGCATAAGAAGATCATCGTGAACGTTCAGAACTACTCGATGTCGAAAGATGTGAACGGCATCATTCTGCCGTACAGGCTCATCGACATTTCCGTCTACAGGAAGTACTACTAGTGCCGTTTCTCACACGATATCTCGTATGGTCTCTGTGTTCGACTCCTGGAGAACGAGCACTTGTGCCCGTCTTCTGCGGGGCCGGCTTCGACAAGTGCAAAAGTATTTCTGAGAGGCGGCACTAGCCATGGGAGCAATGCTCGACTATATAGCATCCGTGATGATCTTCGGCGTTCTCGTTCTCACGGTCGGCAGGATCCAGACGAACATCAACACGACGATGTATCAGAACACCTTCACCGTCACAGTGCAGGGGAATGCTGTCCAGCTGGCACGGCAGATCGAGTATGACATGCTGAAGATGGGCTATCATGTGCAAGGGCAGCGGATCCACGCGGCATCGTCACGCTGGATCGTCTGGCGTGCCGCACGCTCAGCGGGCGCATGGGACACTGTCCGGTTCGGATACTGGACCGGACCGACCAGCCAGGCCGCACAGACATTCAATCCACGGGACTTTCCGCTCTACAGAAATGAGGATGGACAGACGGTCCGTCAGGATTGGGGGCTTACAGACTTCGCCATAACGTATTTTGACAGCGTGGACGTGCTGCTCTCCACGCCGAGGTTCAGCCAGGATTCGACGGACAGGATCAAAGTGGTCGATGTGCGATTTACCATCGAGAGCTCGGAGCCTGTGATCGGACCCTATGGCGATACCACATGGAACTCTGTCACGTGGCAGAAACGCCTGTATCCGAGAAATCTCGGGCAGGTCAATCTTGTGAAATAGGAGAAAACGATGGGACGGGCAGGATTGCTGTTGGTCATGGGACTCGGAGTGGCGTTCGGTTGGATCAGCGGGAACATCCGCGATTCGGTCGGGCTGCTCACAGAATCGCAGATCGGATATTACAAGTACTCCTACGCCCGCAATTATGCCCGGCTTGCACTGAACAGGCATCTGCGATACATCGACAGAGGACTCACACCCCCCTCTTCTGTTACATTCGAGGACGGTTCTTATACCGTGCAAACCGCTTCGAGCGGCGACACGCTTTGGATCCGAACGCAAGGCGTCTATGCCGAATCGACATACACAATGGCCGCAAAACTGCTTTTCACGCCGAAGCCCTTTCCCACGGCCAAATCGGCCATCGGCATGAGCGCCAATGATGCGGAACTCAGTATCAGCGGCAAGGCCTCCGTCGATGGACGGAACTACAATGCCGACGGGACTGCACTTGTCGGCTCCGGCGACCTACCTGGGGTCACTGTCTCGAACTCGACAGATTCTGCAGAGATAGTGAACGATGCCACGGTCGCACCGTATATCAGCGGATCCATCAAGGTTGACGTCGAATCTGAAAAGCTGGACCCGGCCGTGTTCATTTCGGAGTATGAATCCAGCGTCGACTACATGTTCAATACCCCGGGCACGGTGGCAGGCAACTGGACATTCGGGAGCTCTGCAAATCCGGTGATCGTGGTCTGCAACGTCGGGACCCCCGACACGAATTTTTCGATCAAATTCACAGGAACTGTCGTAGGATATGGCATCCTCGCTATCAATGGGAACGTCAAATTCGGAGGCACGTTCGAGTGGTATGGCCTCGTCATGGCGTATGGCGAGAACAACGTGATCTCATTCGAAGCGATCGGAAATCCCCAGATCGTCGGCGGTGTGATGGTGGTCGGAGACGAGGTGAACCTGACACTCAAAGGCACCGGGACCGGCGGGAAGGTCCTCTACAGCGAAGCTGCGCTCGACAAGGCCAGACGTATCGGAAAACTGCTCTACTACAGCATTGTCGATTGGTGGGAATGATGTACTGGGGAGAATGGGAGGAGTGAATAGAAGCTATCTCAAAAATGCCTTGCACTGGATGGTTTCTCGCAAAGCCCGCAAAGAAAGCAGCGCCCGCAACGGAATACGTAACATTATGTAAGGTTCCTTCGTCGCGAGCTCTCATTCTCCCGTTGCGATCGTTGCCTGCCTGCAGGCCCGCCTGCAGATATTCGGCGGGCAGGTGTTCGTCAGGCAGGCGAGAAATGCTTTTGAGATGGTTTTTAGTAAACCGTGAATAGCGTAGATACGGTATGTGTAGTACATGAAAAGGGCGCCCGATGGGCGCCCTTTGTGTTTCTGTCCTTTCGGCTCACCGTTCACGGTTCACCAGTTGTTCGTCACTCATCCTCCACTGTCGAGGCAATGACCTCTTCAAGTGCCGTCGAGCCTTCCTTCATGCGCTCCATACCCGATCGGCGCAGGGTCCACATGCCGTCCTTCGAGGCCTGGTCACGGATGGCGTTCTCATCCACTTTCTCGCCAGCATTCAGCACGATGTCCTTGATGGCCTTCGAGAAGAACAGGGCCTCATGGATGGCTGCACGACCCTTCCATCCGCCGTTGCACTTGTCGCATCCGACGGGTTTGTAGAAGGTGTGCTGCTGAAGGTCCTCCTCGGAGAACCCGAACTTTATCAGGTCCTGCTTCTCCTCATCGTCGATGGGTTGCTTGCAGATCTTGCAGAGAGTCCGGATCAGACGCTGCGCGACAATGATGTTGATGGCGTACGCGATCAGGAAGGGCTCGATACCCATCTTGTAGAGACGTGCAACGGCGCTGGGCGCGTCGTTCGTGTGCAGCGTCGAGAACACAAGGTGACCCGTGTTCGCGAGCTTGATGGCTGTCTCAGCTGTGATCTTATCGCGCATCTCACCGACGAGCACGATGTCGGGATCGTGACGCAGGATACCGCGGATCGCCTGCTCGAATCCCATCTTCGCGCTGATCTTCAGCTGGCGTGCTCCCTTGATGATGTACTCGACCGGTTCCTCGATCGTGAGCACGTTGACCGTCGGGTCGATCACCTGATACAGCGCTGCGATCAGTGTTGTGGATTTTCCGGAACCCGTGGGACCCGTGAGGATGACGATACCCTGGGGCTTGGCGATGGCCTTATAGAAGAAGTTACGCGCGGGGCCCTGCAGGCCGAGCTTCTCCAGGTCGGTGATGACCTTCCGGTCGTCGAGCACGCGGATGACCACGCTCTCGAACTTGTGCTTGTACTCGGTCGTCACGATCGGCATGATGGATACACGGAACCGGAGCTGGTGCCCGTCGACGACGCGCTGGATGAATCCGTCCTGCGACATCTCCCGCTCGAACCGGTCGACGTTCTTGGTGCGGTCCTTGATGACGGCCATGACCGCCTCGGGGATCGTGTTCTCCTGGCAGTACCACACCTGCAGGTTACCGTCGACACGGAACATGAAATTCGTCCTGTTGCCCTCGGCCGCCACGATATGAACGTCTGACACACCCCGACGCACCGCTTCGACCAGGCATCCTTCGAAGAGGTTGGCAAGGGCCGATTTGTTGATCTCGGCTTCGAGCGCCTCTTCATCGACCTCGGCATCCTCTGACGAGGCTCCGCCTTCGTCGATGGACACATCGCTTTCCTCGAGCATCTTGAGGAACTCGTTTTGCTTGGGGGCGACCTTTTCCATGACCCCCTGCAGGTCCTTCAGGCGGGCGTAGCAGATCTCGTATTTCTTGACGTTGAAGGAGCGCGCAACGACGGGGAGGTTCCTGTCGGTCGGATCGGCGGCCACGATGATGAGCTTGTCCCGCTGACGGTCGTCATACTTCAGCGGCATCATCTTGGCCTGCATCATCATCTCTTTCTGCTGGTCCGTCAGGCCGTCGATGAGCTTCTTGATGAAGGCGATACGGGCCTCGTCGATCTTCTCGTCGTTCAGGAAGACCTCCCGGAAGGCGTAGAGGTTCGCCACTTCACGGAACACGGCATCGTGGTCCGCCCCGAACTCCGTTACGAGGATCTGGCCGAGATTCTTCCGGTTCTTCTTGTTCTCGTCAGAGTCCTTCATCTTCAGCGACTTCTCGAGCGTCTCGAAGTCGATGATCCCCTTCTTCAGAAGCGTATACCCGATCTTATCGGTAATGTCAATTTCTGGCATGGGTCATGCTCCTCAGGAATCTGCACTGCTGCACACGTGCAGCCTCCGGGTTGAAATGATCACGAGGGACACCTTCCGAGTTGGTGTGCTCCATCGTCGGTGCGTCGATCGTAACATCTGAGTCTTCAGAATCCGAGCAGGTCCATCAGGTATGGCAGGATGAACTTCTCCCCGGGACTCTTTGGCTTGACCATGGCCGTCTCGGACGAAACAAGCGTGAGGCCTGTCAGCACGAGCATGATCACCATCTGCACGGACAGCTCGATGGTCTGGACCACGTTCTTCAGCCGGTATCCGGTCTCCTTCTCGTAATACTCCGCAAGCTGGATGGCGACATTCCTGACCGTGCCGGTCTCGGCTCCCGCATTGAGCCTCGAGATGGCCGTTTCGGTGAACACGCCAGTTGCCTCGAAGGACTCTGTGAGGCCCTTCCCTTTGTCGAGCATCATCGGGATCGCGATGGTCTTGATCTGGTGCTCCATGAACCTGTTACCGCACGCCTCAGCGGCCATCTTGATCACCTCGATGTTCTCGCCCGAGCCGCTGTAGAGCGCGTAGAAGACCCGGCAGAAGATCTCGATGGAGGTCTTGTGGAGCAGCTGGCCGATGACGGGGATCCTGATGAGATACTGGTCCGCAAGGAACTGACCCCTCGGCGTCTTGAAGAATCTGGCCAGGAGGCCTGCGGGGATGGCGAACAGGATCGTGAGGATGAGCCAGTAGTCTGACAGCCAGTATGAGAACTTCAGCGTCGCTGCCGTCATGGGGGGCAGGTCCATCCCCGATTTCTGGAACATCTCCGCCGTCTCGGGAAAGATGTAGGCGACGTAGAACAGGACCGCGAGCGCCAGCACGAACATCGTGACGAGGGGCATGATGAGCGCCTGTTTCAGCGCCCGTTTGAACTCGGCGTTCCGCTCGAGGAACTTGGCCGTGCTCTCATAGATCTCGACCATGTTACCGCTCTTCGACGCAAGCCCAAGCATGTTCGCTGTGAACTTGCCAAGGACCGCTGACTGCTTCATGAAGACCTTCTCGCTGTCCTTCCCCTGCTTCAGCTCGAGGTTGATCTCCTTGATGCACTCGCGGAGTCCCGGATGCGGGATGTCGTTGATAAGGAGCGTCATCACCTCGTTGAAGGGGAGCTTCTGACGCATCAGGTCAGTGCTCACGCGTACGAACGAGATGATCTCCGTGTCCGGCGCCTGTTTCGGTTTGCCGCCGAAGAGTTTCTTGCGGACATAGACGACCTTGTACCCCATCCGCTCGAGCGCTGTGCGGACTTCCGCCTGTGTGAAGGCCTTTTGTTCGCCGTCGATCGGCTTGTCTTTCCCCTTCTGCACGCGGTACAGGAACGCCACGCGCTCATGGACCCCTGTGAGCTTGAACTTCTTCTCACGGGCCATGGTCTCAGCCTTGGCCTTGGCCGTCTTCTTATCTTCGGCGTTGATCACCCCAGAGACGACCCGTCCCGCAGGTGTCAGGCCCTCCACTTTGAACTCAGCCATGCATTTGTTCCCCGCCGTTAAAGGCCTAATTGAAGAGGACTACCAGACGTATTAGATAATAAGGGTTTTGAAGAGGTGTGTCAAGGCGGCGGTAGCGGCCAATAACGGCAGTGCCGGCCTATGGCACGCTGCATCCCACCAGGGAGCAGCTGCAATCCGGCCGCCGCCCGACGCGGTGTCACTCGCCAGAACACGGCTCACATGTGAGCGGACACACATTCCCCGACTGCGAATGATGAGTACCTTATTTCAGGAACTTAAAGAATGGAGTCTGCCATGATCACACGCATCTTCACAGTGCTTAGTATCGCCATCCTTCTCGGTACCAGTGGATGCTCCACCGATCCCGAAGACACTCCACCGAAATTTCGGGTCAGAAATGAACGCGCCACAAGTGCAAGCCTTCAGGTGAAAACCTCAGGCGGAAACACGATAAACATTAACAATGTGGCGCCGGGGGTAACGACCGAATACCAGGAGGTCGCAGAAGGGACTGTCCAGGTCACCGTGACGGTCCAGGGCCTGCAGACGGACTTTGAAGGGACCTTCGAGGCCCAGAAGAATCGCCTGTTCACTGTGGCCGTGGCGAACACCGAGCCGCCGTCGGTGAGAGTGGATGTGGAGTAGAGAGGAGTGAGTCCCGAATTGCGAATCTCGAATTCCGCAATTGAGATTTCCGATCTCTCCTTTGTTTAGCATTTGAGATTTCGGATCTCGCATTTCCTCACCTTTCGCTGCCATGCAGCGAAAGGTGAGGCTGTGGGCCCTGCAGGACTTTCCGCCTGCGCCTAGGCTTCGGCGGGCAGGCCCGCCACAGAATAAGACGGGCAGGCCCGCCACAGAGAAGGCGCCCGCCCGACCGGCGCGGTCGCGACGGGCGGGGGCAGGGAACCGTGCGACCGACGGATCATGAGTCCGATGCAGGCGGGAGATCAGCTTGGAGGATTCAGATTTCCGATTTCTCCATTGTTTAGCATTTGAGATTTCGGATTTCGCTTTTCCCCACCTTTCGCTGCCCTGCAGCGAAAGGTGAGGCTGTGGGCCCTGCAGGACTTGAACCTGCGACCGACGGATTATGAGTCCGCTGCTCTAACCAACTGAGCTAAGGGCCCCTTTGTGTAGATCAATTGCCGATTGCCAATTTTCAATTGTCGATTGCGTACAGACCAGGTTCTCTGCTCCAATGGCAGCCCCGAGCGAACTCGGCGCGCCCTCCAGCGGCAAGCGATTCGAAGGGGATCAATTGCCGATTGACAGGTACCGACCAGATCCAAGAACGTCCGAAGCTTTAATATGGACAGGAATTTGGAGGGCTTCAAACGAGGACCCACAAGTCATTCCACTGACCTTCCCGACATTCTACCGAGCCAGAGATCACGGGATTGAAAAAAGCTACTCCTTCTTCAGCGGGACAAAGAAGAAGTTGTTGACATAGTTGGGATCATCAAGTTGGTGGAGATAGGGTTCTTGATGTACGCCAAACGAGAAATCGTTCGTGCTGACAAGCTGACCGTTCTTCATAAAAAAGCCTGCATACCCCAGTTCCACTATCTGATCAAGAACCTCCTCCATGGGACGATTCAAGTGCCTTTGCTCGATCTCGACGATCAGGACTGGGGTCGTCCTGCGAATCGTCTTCTCTGCCCCCTCGATCACTTTGGCCTCGTGTCCTTCGACATCGATCTTGATCAGATCCACGTCATCAAAATCGAAATCGTCAAGTCTCCGCACATCGACGACACGCGTCTCGTAGGGGGAGATGGACTCTCTAGCGAGGACAGATCCGGAGTGAGACCTCCGAATCGGATCGGAATGTGCAGTTCCAACCTTCCCACCGCATTGGAGAGAGCAATGTTGTGAATGGTGACATCTGCGTGATCCCACTGACGCAAATGGGTCGTTCTCCCAGGAACCGGTTCGAACGCATCCGTGGCTACGAATTTTGGCGAGAGGTAGTACGAGTATGTGCCCAATCCTGCGCCGATGTCAAGGAACCTCCTGCGGCGACGCAGTAATCGCTCCACATAGTACATCTCGGGCTCGAGCCAGCCACGCAAGCCGTAGTAGCGGTACCAAAGCGACATGCGAAACTGCGGCGGGACGAGAGTCAATATGGTGGTCCTCAGTACCCGCCTCATGATCCTCATCATGATAAGTATTGGCCTAGACGATCATGGCAAACCAGTCGTTACGGGTAGTGACCGACGGATTATGAGTCCGCTGCTCTCACCAATCCGTCCCGCGAACCGCGGGATGAGACCTCGTCCGTCGCGCTTCGCGCGACGAGACGGGCTGAACTAAGGGCCCCTGTGTGTAGATCAATTGCCGATTGTCAATTTTCAATTGTCGAATGCGTACAGACCAGGTTCTCTGCCCCAATGACAGCGCTGAGCGAGGTCGGCGCGCCCTCCAACGGCGAGCGAGTCGAAGGGCCCTGACGAGAAGATCAATTGCCGATTGTCGATTGCGTACAGACCGGGCACTGTGCAGAACTTAAATATAGACAAGTATGAGGAGGGCTTCAACTTTCAAGATGGCCTTGAAATAAGTGCTCATCGTATCAGGATCATGGCCGATGCTGCCCTGAATGTACCTCCCCCACTCTCTTCAGCAAGCGCAAACATGCGTGCAACATATATTCCCGAAGGCAGATCCCGGGCGTCGAATATGCGAGCGTGGGAACCTGTTTCCAGGATATCGTCCAGCAATACTGCAACAGACTGGCCCAAAAGGTTCACAATATCTATGCGCACGCGGCTTCGTGCGGGAACCGAGAACGAGACCGTGGTCGTAGGATTGAAGGGATTCGGATAACCCGGGCGCAGCACGTAGCCATCCGGGACATCTGCCACCCGATCCACTCGGGTGACCGATGCCAGCAGTTCCTCCATGCTTGTACCCGTCGCCAGCGGTGTGGAGAATCCCAAAATGCTCCCGATTGTCGGAGCAATATCCGTCAGCGAGCGCTGGATGCTCGACCGGACCCCTTGCTTGACCGCCTCGCCGATGGCAAGCATCATCACCTGCCTGCATCCCATGCATGCGTCCCCATGTCCGGCAAATCCGTTGCTCACGCCATCGAGATGCCTTCCATGATCATTCGTCACCTTGAGCGTCGAGCGGCCCGCGAAGACAGTGTCGGTTTCCAGCAGGTCCCATACCTCGCCTACGATAGAATCAGCGGTCAGGATCGCCGACGTGTAGGTCGTCCAGTTGCCCGAATGGCCTGCGCCGTCGACATCAGCGAGATAGATGACGGAGAGCATGGGATGGTGCTCGATGAGCAGGGAGCGCGCGTGGGCCCAGACGTCACGGTCTGTGTTCCCATGCAGCACATACCATGGCCAGAAGTCAGGACCATAATCCGGATGATAGCTTTGCAGCCAGGGTGTGCTGAGGTCTTTGATGACATACAGCGCCTGCGTCGAGTCCACACCCTTCTGTTTCCGGAGGTACTCCCACATCGTCGGGGCTGTCGCGTACTGGCTGGAGTAGCCGGAGGGGAGCGTCGTATCATTCGGGACGGCCCAGGACCCGGACCAGATCGCAGGGATGCCGCGACGGGTGACCGTGGCACCGTCGTTGAGCATCGGTTCGACGATCACTCCTGCTGCGTTCAGCCGGCCCATCTCGGGCACATACCGGTACGAATCGTCACCGAGGGTCTCCGAGTAGCGGGCACCGTCGATGATGACAAGGACCACGAACCGGTCGGGCTGGGCGGACAGATACGAACTGAGGGATACGACGATGAGGAGAGAAAGAAGAAGCCGAGGAGACATTGTCCGGTGAATATACAGTTCCGTCAGCCGTGGATGAAGCCCTTCCCGGTGGCCGTCCTGAGGGCCGCGGCTCCGGGACGGCTATACAAACCGTCTGCTGGTGTCCGCGGGCCGTACCGTGCCCCCCACGACGATGGCCGCACTGATGAGGACGAGGTTCTTGATGATGTATTGGCCCTCGAGCGTCAGCGCATACGGGAATTCCACGAAGCAGACATCGGGAAGAAGAAAGAGCGGCAGCATCGTGCCCGGCATTTGCAGGAACAGGAGGAAGATCGCAGCGCGGATCAGCGGGCGGAACAGCAGCCCCACACCTATCGCCACCTCCCAGATCCCCAGTATGGCCACGAATTGGGGGGCGGGAAACCAATATACGGTCCGCTCGACCAGCTCCTGTGCCGGACTCAGACCGAACGGCTTGAGCGCTCCAAACCAGATGAAGATGGCGGCAAGCGAATATCGGAGGAACAAGAGGCCGTACCGGTTCATGAAGCCGGCAATGTGTCTGTCGATCGTGTCATACGTGTCGGTCAGGCGCATCATACATTCATCTCCATATGGGACATGCTACGGCATACAACATCACGCACCCGTCAGAAGTGCCGCCCAACTGAAACTCCTCATCGAGCTCAGCGCGGCCGGTCCATCAGCGGGATATCTCGATGCTGTGCGTGATCGCGAGGCGGGAGAAAACTGCTTTTATCTGCAACGTGCAGTGCCCGGGTGATCTGTTCGGGTGTCGCTCCCCCCTCCCGAAGCAGGAAATCGATCTCAAGAGCAAGGGAGGTCTTTTGCAGGGCAGGAGAATCCGTGTTCAGAGTGTATCCGATGCCGTACTCGTCAAGCAGTGAAAGGAAGGCGCCGGCGCGCGCGAGGGGCATTGCGCCGGTAAGATGGTTGGACCAGGGACACAGCTCGCAGACGATCCCCTCCTCGGCAAGATACCGCAATGCCCTGTCGTCGCCGTTCTTCCAGTACGAGTGAGCAACGACGAGCGGCTGACTGACCCGATGAGGCTTCACTGCGCGGAGCGTCTCGAGAAATATGTCGGGAGTCACGTACTGGGTCTCGCCGCAATGGATGGTCCGGCCCAGGGAATCAGCACCGGTCCCCGCCGCTTCCTCGAACAACTCCCCCATGCGTGACCGGTCTTCCGGTGTCACCAGGGGAAGCACACGCTCGGAGCCCGCGAGGTCGACGCCGATGAGATTCGGATAGGTGTCGCGCCACCGGCGGACCTTTTCCGCGAGGATCCTGTTCGCTTCCCACGTGAGATCGCGTCCAAAGCAGAAGATGAGGCCCACCTGCATCTGTCCCCTGTGGACAAGCTCCGTCTCGGCCGCGGCCTCACACGCCGCCATGATGACGCGGTCCAGATCGTACAGCCCGGCATGCTCGCCGCGGAGCATCGGGGCACCGGTCCGTTTGATGGGCGAGAGCCGCAGTTCCAGCCGCCGGATCGCAAGGGCCTGGTCGAGGTCCGCCCCTTCCCCGCCCGGCCCGAGCCGCCGCATGCCGCCTGTGCGGAAGGCGCCGTTCACCGCAACATGGATGCTTTCCCGCAGGCTCTCGGGTCCGCTCTGGATCGATTCGATCAGATCGAATATGCGGAGGTAATCATCGAGCGAACCGATATTCTCCTTTCGGAGGTGAGCACGGCTGATGAAATCCTCGTACGTGCCCAGACCCCGGATACCGCGCATCTGTCCCATCTCCCACAGACGGTAAATGCCCACGGACCCGCCGAGATGAACGTGCTGTTCGGTGACGCCGGAGGCAGGGACTTCAGGAAAGGGGATCGGGGATGTGGCCATGGTCAAGGGTGCCAGAGGTCGGAAGTCCGAGGTCGGAGATCGGAGGTCCGAGGTCGGAGGTCCGAGGACGGAAGTCCGAGGTCAGAGGAGAAACCCATTCGGACTGCGCAACATGCCCCCGAGCATCCGGCCTACTCTCCGATTCATTTCTCCAAGGCGGGCATGTGTTTTAAGCGAGATGTAACCGAAATCCCTGGCGAAGTCGAGCGAGCTATCTGTCTCACTGTTCTCACCATCACAATCGGTCAGCTTGCTCAAGAAATGAGCCCTGTACCTTCGCTTCGCCCAAGCTTCTCGCAGATTCAGACATACTGACCTCGAGGATCTCCGGATCTGACTCGTCAGCGCAAACCTTTCCTCGGTGGGAAAGGTCTTGCTGACTTCGAACAACTTCATCGCGAGCGAATATGCCAGCTTGTACACATCCAGATCCTTCGCGGAATCTATCCTCATCACAGTTCCTCCTCTTCGTTGATTCCTCTCCCACTGTCCTCTGTTCTCGGACCTCGGCTGTGTCCGGCCTACCGTCCTCTCTGATTCTTCAGGTACTTATAGAACTCGCTATCGCTTGAGAGGATAAGCATATCGGTCGTGTCGAACGTTGCTTCGTACGCTTCCATCGTCTTCAGGAACCCGTAGAATTCGCGCGTCTCGCCGCTGCGGTTGTAAGCGCGGGCATAGATGTTCGTCGCCTCGGCATCTGCCTTCCCGCGGATCTCCTCCGATTTTCTGAACGCGTTCGAGATGATACGCTTCAGCTCACGTTCTTTCTCACCGAGAATCCGCGACGCTTCGCCCTGTCCCTCTGAGCGGAACTTGTCCGCGATGCGCTTCCGTTCGGTGATCATCCTGTCGTACACCTTCCGCCGCACTTCTTCGACATAGTCAATGCGCTTCAGTCGAAGGTCCAGAAGCTCGATCCCGAGGTCTGATGTGCGTCCCTTTGCGGCTGTCAGGATCTCTGCCGTGATCTTCGCGCGGCCGACTCTGATCGTCTGGAAGGTGTCCTCCTCGAGTGCAGCCTCCACATCGAGCGCCGCTTCGCGGTTGGTCGAGCGAACGACCTCCACGAGGTCATGATTTGCGATCGCCGTGCGCACTTCCCCATCGAGAATGTCGTCCAGACGGGACTGCGCCCCTAATTCGTCGCGGAGACGCTGGAAGAACAACAGCGGGTCCGATATCCTCCACCGGGCGTACGAATCCACCCAGATGAAACGTTTGTCTTTCGTCGGTACCTGATTGGGGTCCCCGTCCCACTCGAGGAACCTCTTTTCAAAGAAGTGGACCTGCTGTATGAACGGTACTTTGAAGTGGAATCCCGGTTCGCTCATCGGATCCCCGACCGGCTTGCCGAACTGCGTGATGATGACCTGTTCGGTCTCCTGTATGATGAATGTCGCCGAATTCAGAAGGATTATCACGAACAGGATGAGTGCGAGATAGAGCAGAACCTTTGGCTTCGTCATTGGACACCCCCCTTCTTGAGGTCGAGGAGTGGTATCATGCCTTTGAAGTTCTCATCCATGATGATCTTCGATCCGCTCCGCGAGAGGACCTTCTCCAACGTCTCAAGATAGATGCGCTGGCGGGTGACCTCCTTCGCACGCGCATATTCCGCGAACAAGGCATTGAACCTTGCCGTCTCTCCGCGCGAGTTGTTCACACGCTCCAATCCGTACCCCTCCGCCTGCTGGATCATCTGTTCAGCCTCACCAGTCGCGCGAGGGATGACCTTGTTGTATTCCGAGCGTGCCTCGTTGATCAGCTTTTCCCGTTCCTGCTGGGCCTCGTTGACCGCATTGAACGACGGCTTCACCGGGTCCGGCGGGTTCACGTCCTGCAGGACCACCTGGTCGACCCTGATACCCGTCTCGTACTGGTCACAGAGCTCCTGGAGCTTCATCCCGACAGTGACGCTGATCTCCTGTCGCCCGACGGTGAGGACCTCGTTGACGGTGCGGTCACCGATGACCTCCCGCATGACGGCCTCTGTCATTGCCCGGAATGTGTCGCGCGTGCTCCGGACCTTGAACAGGAACCTGTATGGGTCATCGATCCTGTACTGCACGATCCATTCCACGACCGCTGCGTTCAGGTCCCCGGTGAGCATGAGCGACTCAGAGAACAGGTCTTCACGGGTATACCGGGACCGGACAGCCGCTTCCGCCGTCCGGAAACCGAACTCTTCCTTGAGCTGCCGCTGGACCGGCACTTTATAGAGGTCCTCGATGAGCGGGAACTTGAAGTTCAGTCCCGGATCCACGGTCCGGTCATACGCCCCGAACCGCAGGATCACGCCGACCTCTTCCGGTTCGATCGTGAAGAACGATGAGAGGGCAATGAATGCCACCACCACTCCCAGCACCACCGTTCGGATGACCTTCGGCGAGATATTTGGGGGGCGCATCTGCCCGAAGTCAAAACCCTGGTTTCCAGCCATACGTCATTTCCTTTTCTGTAAATGCATGGGACTATTCATGGTACGCTTTCCTTCTCCGGAAGTCGAGTCCTGGAGCCCCTTTTTCGGCCACATCCCCCATTCCGGCGCGCATTTCCCATACGGAGAGTGCAAACGGGGAACTCAGCTTCTGCAGCAAAATGAAACGCCCGCCCCGGATGCCGGAGCGGGCGCAGTTCTTAGCATTGTTGTGTTTCTATGGTGTGAGCGTGATCGTGCCCAGGTTCGTGTCCTGCTGACGAACGACCGCCACGCCCGTCCGGAGAGCATCCTGAAATGAACCCTCCGTCGCCGAAACGGAGACGCTGTACGTCCCCTCCGGCAGGGCCATCAGCTTGAACGCTCCGGAAACGGTGTCTGCATATGCAGTCGCCACCGTATCGGTGCCGCTCAGTGCATAAATGACCGCGCGCGCCGTATCAGGCTGCACGACGCCGGAGATCGTTCCCGACGTGATCGTCGCAACGACACGGATCGTCGGCTGCAACCGATACGTGCCGGTTCCCAAGCGAAAGATCGACTTGTCGGCGTCGAAATCGAGGGTCAGCTCATACAGCGTGTTCTCCTCGATCGTGAAGGCATGCGTCAGCTTCACGCCGGACTGAATGCCGCTTGGTATCTCCAGCGGATAGCTGGTCCCGTCCACCACAACATTGCTCCCCGAACCTATCAGGAGGCGCATTTGCGTGTAGTGAGCGGGCGCGAGTCGATTGGTGCCGAGGACCGCAGATGTACCGTTCCGCAACTCCAGAAGGTCGTACGTCGCCGGTACGTCATTGATGGTCGCCCATCCGGCATCGTTGTCCGGGGCGCTTGCGGATGTGTGGACAGCGACACTGGACACGACAATGTTGACCTCATCATATGCGGCCGGGGAGTCGACGAGCAGTACTTTCAGCTCACCGGTTCCCGTGTCAGGTTCGGACGACGATTCACAGCCGAACCACGCAATGACGAGGATGATCGGTGCAAACAAAATGAACCGCCTCATGGCTGCTCCTTTGAGAAGAGTGTAACACTCCCAGACGCATTTGAAACATACGCATCATTGTCCATATTGTTGTGTGCGTGATGTCACATGTCCGGAGGTTCAACGCGTCTCTCAGAAACAGGAATATATCCTTAACCGATGACTGCAGTGTTCACGGAACATCCCAACGTCGCTCGATGTCCACCAGAAACTCTTCCATCTCCTTGTCCTGCGGGTAGAGCCGCACAAAGGAACGCGCCCACTGCCGGGAAGGCCCGAACTTCCGCTTCTCCGCATACGTACGCGCGAGGGCACGGAGAGTTTCCCGGTGCGTTGAATCGATAGTGGTTATCGCTATCCATGTCGCAAGGGCATCATCCCTCATGTCCATCGTCAGGAACCCACTCGCCTTCTCCATGAGAGCAGCAATGCTGTCAGCGGCGGTCCGCGCCTTGCCAAGTCGCCTGTCCGCTTCGAAGACCCTCGCCAGCTGAACGACAAGCAGATTCGATGAGTTCGCAGCCTCAGCGCGCGCAAAATAGTCCTCAGCCTTGTCGTGGTCCCCGTCCTGATATGAGAAGATGGCGCCGAAAATGAGCGCCGGGAAGAACGCAGGCTGACCGGCGAGAGCACTGTCGATCATCCTGAATGCCTGCGCCCGATATCCGAGCTCCCAGTAGTTCACGCCGACAACATGGAACTGCTGTGCCCGCTCATCGGGATAGACCGCAGCCTCGGCACGTCGGTACCGGTCGAGGATCTCCTGATGATACCACGCCTGCTGGACGAACGAGCCCGCCTGTGGCATGGTACGAAATCGCTGCAGCAATCCGAGCGCAGCCGAATCATGACCGGCCAGCGCTTTTGCGACCGCCTGATGGAACACGACCACACCCCACCGCCCCATCCGCTGTTCGACCCTGACCAGCAACGATTCCGCGACCGCCGGATCACCGCGGCGGAGAATGCGGAGCGCCGTGCGGAACAGGACCAGACTGTCAGCATCTGATGAGATAGCCCTGAACTCCGATGGCCCTCTCCGCTTCGGGCGAACCTCCAGGATCTCGATGCTCCCGAAGGCCGCGACAGACGCAAAATCGTAGAACGAGGAGTACTCAAGCTGCGTCTCGTTCTCCCGGATGCCGTTCCGCCACCTGATCGTCGCGACGTATTTCACAGCATAGTCCCTCAACATCCTGTCGAAGCTATCGGGCGTCATCTGCGGGTCGACATCGAGCACCGGCCGGCCTTCGAGCCACAAGCCGAGCTCTTTCCACCTGCACAGGACCGCATCTTCCGGACGGGAGTGGCCGACGATCCAGGCCCCCGCTCCCGGGAGATCCTTCAGGTAGTACTCAGGCATTTGCGGATCCTCATCGATCTCCCGCGTGAAGTCCTGACGATCATGAGCGAACCGGACATTGTTCCAGAAGAAGGACGTTGCCCAGGAGACGTTCGGGAACAGCAGCAGCACGCCCAGAACGAACGCCGTTCCTGTCGCAGCATGTCGCGGGATCCGTCCGCCGAACCGGACCCACAGCTCATGCGCACCGAGGGTCATCACGATCAGCGAAAGAAGGAATACGGGAAACAGGAACCGGATGTCGTTGATAGGATAGAAGAGGATCGGGCCGATGTAGAGCAGGGCCATCAGCGTCGCCGTACGGACCAGCTCGTCCTGTCTCCAGCGGAAGTAGAGCGCACTTCCAAGCAGCGCGAGCGGGATGACCACGAACAACGGTTTCAGGTACGGCACGACCGCCATCGAGAAGGACACGAGGGGATTGTTGATGTCGACCAGTCCATGCGTATTGCGCACGAAGTCGGGAGCGAAGATGAACGTCGTCAGATGTCCTGCGTAGATAACGATGTTGTTCGACAACCTTGCGATGAACTCCTCGGCGAGCGAGGACGCTTCCGGCGTGAAAAGGTGCGTGAAGAAGAGCTTCGAATTCCGCAGGGGCGGCTGTTCAATCGGGGCCACGATGAGCTCGTTCCGCACAAACCACAGCCCGTACAGAACTGCACAGAACGCCCCGACAATGAGCAGGCTTCTCCAATCCTTCCTGAGGGCAAAGAGCACGAGGACTGCCCCGACCAGAGCGAGTCCAACCTCCCGAAGGAAGAGCCCGGCACCGAGTGCGAGCACAAGAGGCGCGTACACCGCGAGTCCGTCCTTCTTCGACCCGATCGCCAGGAATTGCTGGAGGATGAGAATAATGGCGATAGCGAACGGGATCTCAGAGAGCACCTGATTCGCATAGACGAGAAAGAGCGAATGGATGGCCAGAAAGGAGGTCGCTGCGAATGCCATCCATTCGTTCGTGAGGCGGCTCAGCCATCGATACACCAGCCACAACAGGAGCAGGCCTGAGAGGAGCGTCAGAAATTTCGCAGCCGGCACGCTCAGGGGGGCAACGAACGCCGCAGGCGCGATCAGGATAGGGTACAGGGGCGCATGGACAACATAGCGTGCAGGCTCCGGGGATGTGTTGTCCGCAAAGCCGTCGCCGCCTGCAAGGGCATCTGCCCAGATGAGGTACCTGGCGGAGTCCGGCGTGTACAGGAGAGCGTCATTCAGAGAGACGGTCCCCAGAAGGAGCACGACGGCGAGCACGATGAGGATGAAGGAGGTTGGCCTGGTCACGGGATCTGCCTGTGTCTGGTGACGGAACCCGGTCAGACTACTGAAGAATGTCGCGGAAAACAATACGCCCGGAGCCGTTGACGGAGACCCCGGGCGCTACGACCCAACCGCGGATGAGGGTCAATGGCTGTGCTTGACGATGCGTGCCTTCTTGAGGAAGATGACCTCTTCGGCGATGTTCGTGGCCAGGTCTGCGATCCGTTCGAGGTTCTTACTGATGCGGATGAGATGCATGCAGACTTTGACCGATCCCTTGTCGGTCTTGAGCGTTTCGATCGTTTCGCGGTAGATCTCTCTGTTGAGGTTATCCACCGTATCGTCCTTCTCGAGGACCGTCTGCGCAAGACCCGTATCGAGGTGAATGAAGCTGTCGATCGCCTCACGGAGGATCGTTCGCGTGACCTCAGCCATCTTCGGGATATCGAGCATCTCATCCGCGTCGAGCGCGCCTTCGAGGCCGAGAGCGGATTCCGCGATATTGACCGCATGGTCCCCGATCCGTTCGAGGTCGTTGTTCAGCTTCTGCACCGCAAGAATAAGGCGCAGATCGGTGGCGACCGGCTGCTTCAGCGCGAGGATATCAACAACGGCATTATCGATCTCGACCTCGAGCGTGTTTATGCGCTGGTCCGCATCGATGACCTTCTTCGCGAGGGCCTCATCCTTCTCGAAGACGGCCGTCAGAGATTCTGAAAGGCTCGTCTCGACGAGGCTTCCCATCTTGATGATCATCGTCTTGAGGCTCTCGAGCTCCCGATCAAAATGACGTTCCATATACTTGTCCTGTCAGAAAGGTCCTGTGACTAGCCGAACCGGCCGGTGATGTAATCCTCCGTCTGCTTCTTTCCCGGAGCGGTGAACATCTGCTTCGTGTTGTCGTACTCGACGAGCTCGCCCATGTAGAAGAACGCCGTCCGGTCGCTCACCCGCGCCGCCTGCTGCATGTTGTGCGTGACGATGACTATCGTGTACTCCCGCTTCATGTCATAGATGAGCTCTTCGATCTTTGCCGTCGAGATCGGGTCGAGGGCGCTCGCCGGCTCGTCCATCAGGATGACCTCCGGGCTGATGGCCAGCGTCCGCGCGATGCAGAGGCGCTGCTGCTGCCCACCCGACAGGCTCATGCCATTCTTGTTCAGAGAGTCCTTCACTTCGTCCCACAATGCCGCCTGATGCAGACTCCGTTCCACTGTCTCTGCAAGCACCTTCTTGTCCCGGATACCGTTGAACCGCAGACCGGCGGCGACATTGTCGAAGATGCTCATTGTCGGGAAGGGATTCGGCTTCTGGAACACCATGCCGATCCGTCGGCGGATAGCGACGGGGTCACCAGCATAGATGTCGTTCCCGTCGAGCAGGATCTTGCCCATGACCCGCCCGCCCGGGACGGTCTCGTGCATCCTGTTGATGGCCCGGAGGAACGTCGACTTGCCGCACCCTGATGGCCCGATGATGGCGACGACACTGTTCGCCGGTACATCGAGCGAGATGCCCTTGATGGCCTCAAGCTCTCCGAAGAAGGCCCGCACCTCGTGCGCACGGATCTTCGGAAGCGTGGTCTGGTCCGGAGGAGCGTGGTGTGACTGCGTCCGGTTCATCGTCACGTGGTCGGACTGTCGCTGGAGAACATCGTTCATGGCTCAGCGTCTTCCTCCCGGGCTCCGTGTCGCGAACCGCACAGCAACGCTCAGCACCAGGATCAGGGTGATCAGAACGAGCGCCCCGCCCCATGCCTGAGAGATCCAGTCATCGAACGGCGAGACACCATAATTGTAGATGAAAACTGTCAGTGAGGCGATAGGCTGGTCCAGCGAGGTGTGCCAGAACCTGTTGTTGAGGGCCGTGAACAGCAGCGGTGCGGTCTCACCGGCAGCCCGTGCGATCGAGAGCATGATGCCGGTGACAACACCGCCCATCGCCGTACGCAGAACGATCAGGAGGGTCGTCTTCCACTGCGGAATGCCGAGCGCGAGAGCCGCCTCCCTGTATGACCGCGGAACGGTCTTGAGCATCTCCTCGGTGGTCCGTGTGATCGTCGGGATCATCAGTATGCCGAGAGCGACACCTCCGGCATACGCTGAGAAGTGCTTCATCGGGATGACAACGAGCGTATACGCGACGACTCCCATGACGATGGACGGTACCCCGTTGAGTACATCGGTCATGAACCGGACCGTCGTCGAGAACTTGTTGTTCTCATACTCCGACAGATAGATCCCACCGAGGATGCCGATCGGAAGGCCGAGGACGCTTCCCAGCCCCACGAGGATGAGCGTTCCCACGATCGCGTTCGCCAGTCCTCCCCCCTCTTCACCCACCGGTTTGGGCAGCTCCGTGAAGAACTCCCAGTTGATGGCGCTCGCTCCAAGGGAGATGGTGTGATAGAAGATGAGGAACAGAGGAACGACAGCTACAAGCGTGCTGAGAATACAGAGCGCGTACATCACCCAGTTCTTCGAGCGCCTGTAGGCCAGGTACATGCTCATCTCTGCACCTCACCCTTTGTGACGCTCCATACGAGAAGCCGTGCGAAGGCGTTCACGATGAGCGTGATAATGAAAAGGATGAGGGCTATCTCGATGAGCGCGCTCAGGTACATCTCCGACGTCGCCTCCGTGAACTCGTTCGCCAGGACGCTTGCCATCGTGTGCCCGGGGTCCATCAGCGACCACGAGATCTCCGGGCGGTTCCCGATGACCATCGTCACGGCCATCGTCTCACCGAGGGCTCGGCCAAGCGCCAGGATCGTCGCACCGAGGATACCCGACCGGGAATAGCTGATCGCGATACGAGTGGCCTCCCACCGTGTCGAACCGAGGCCGAGAGCGGCCTCGCGCTGGGTCATCGGGACCGCCTTCAGGATGTCACGAGAGATGGAAGCGATGATCGGGAGGATCATGATACCCAGGATCACCGACGCTGCAAGCATGCCGACACCATACGGCGCACCATCGAACAGCGGAATGAATCCCAGCTCCTCGATGAGGAACGGCTGGATATGCTCCCGAAGCCAGGGGACCATCACGAAGAATCCCCAGAGGCCGTAGACGATACTTGGAATGGCAGCGAGCAGTTCGACGAAGAACGACACAGGCCTCTCCAGCCATGGCGGAGCAAGTTCCGAGAGGAAGACCGCGATGCCGATGCTCAAAGGAAGTGCAATAAGCAATGCCAGGAAAGATGTGACGAGCGTGCCATAGATGAACGGAAGGGCCCCATACTCTTCCAGCACTGGGTCCCAGATGGTCGATGTCACGAACCCGAAACCGAACTCTTCGAGGGAGAGCTTCGATGCCGCATACATCTCGTACGCCGTCAGGAGGACGAGCGCGAGAATGAGGAACGCAAAAAACTGGGTGACGCGATGGAACACCGCGTCACCCATGCTTCGGAACGTCCTTGCTGTCGGAGATGCGACAGATTTTGCTGATGAAGCCACGAAGACCCTTTACTTGATCGGCTGGCCGTTCAACGTAATTGTTTTTATGGCCTTTTGCACCATCGCCACGACGTTGTCAGGGAGCGGCGCATAGAGAAGTTCGGGGGCGTACTTTTCGCCATCCGTCACGGCCCACTGCAGGAAGTCGACGAGCGCCTTTGCTTTCGCCGCATCCTTCTGGTCTTTATAGATGAGGAGCCACGTGAACCCGCCTATCGGATAGGAATCCTTCCCATCGGGATCCGTGATCGATACACGGAAATCGGCAGGCATGTGGGAGGCTTCGTTCTTGGCTGCCGCCGTGACCGACTCGATGGACGGGACGACATAATTGCCCGACTTGTTCTGCACTGCAGCATACGGGAGCTTGTTCTGGACCGCATATGCCAGCTCGACGTAGCCGATCGACCCTCCGGTCTGCTTCACCATGCCGGCCACACCTTCGTTGCCCTTGCCGCCGAGGCCCAGGACCCAGCGGACTGAGGTTCCCTTACCGACCTTCTGTTCCCACTCCGGGCTCACCTTCGACAGGTAGTCGGTGAAGATGTACGAGGTTCCGCTGCCATCTGAACGGTGGACGACAATGATGGCCTTTGCAGGAAGGTCCACACCCGGGTTGGCATCGGCGATCCGGGGGTCGTTCCATTTCTTGACCTTGCCGAGGAAGATATCCGCCAGCACGTCGGCCGGCAGCTTCAGGTGATCGGTTGCGATCTCCACGTTGTATGTCGCAACGACCGCGCCCATGACGGTGGGAATGTGCAGCACGTCGGTCCCCTGCTTCTCCTTCGCTTCTGCAAGCTGTTTCTCGTTCATCGGGCCGTCCGTGGCGCCGAAATCAACGGTCCCTTCGATGACCTGCTTGATACCGCCGCCGCTGCCTATCGACTGATAGTTGAACTGGATCCCCGTCTTCTTGTTGTACACGTCGAACCACTTCGAGTAGAGGACGTACGGGAAGGTCGCACCCGCACCGTTCAGTTGCAGCTGAGCCCTCAGTTCCGGGGCTGCCAGCAGAACGGCCAGGATAAGGCTGATCATTCTGAGTTTCATGCGATGTTCCTTCTTATGTGAAACATGTGAGTGATGATTGTGATCGGATGTCTAGAATTTGTATGTGACGGTCACCCGGGCTGTTATGGACGGATCGACGGCCACTCCTGCCACGCTGTCGTAGGTCTCGACGAGGATATTCGGGATGATCGAGACGCTGCCCTCCGGGTGCCAGTCCAGACCGGCGATCCCAAAGAGACGGGAGTCTCCCTTCGCGTTGCCGTCCGTGTTCGGATCGTATGAATCGACTCTGCCAAGGAGCGTCATCGTCGGATCCAGCGTCAGTGTTCCGAACGCAGAGATGCCAAGTCCCGACCGGCTAGAGTACGATCCGGCCTGGACGTATCCATTGTCCGTCGACTGCATGTATCCTTCAAGCCCTACTGTAAATTTGTCCTTCTGTTTATAACCCACGAATCCGGCATAGGTCATCGTGTTGTTCCCGAGCGAGCCTGCCGGTGTGGAGATGGGATTCTTGGCATTCAGGTCCGCATACACCGTCACGACGAGATCTTTCATCGGAACGACCTCGACACGGCCATAGTACCTCTTGTACTTGTTCGTCTCGGGATTATTGCCCGAGCCGTTCGCATACATGGCCTTGTACCTCACCATGCCGTCCTGTAGCACGTTCCCCTGCAGAGCGATCCCCTGGTCGCGCGAGCCGACGACGCCGCGGAGATCCATGATCGTCTTCTCGATCGAGCGATACCCCCAGATGTCCTCCG
Source organism: uncultured Ignavibacteriaceae bacterium (assembly GCA_964534125.1). GTDB lineage: Bacteria > Bacteroidota > Ignavibacteria > UBA10030 > UBA10030 > 2-02-FULL-55-14. The sequence goes on along the minus strand of CAZHOJ010000007.1, from coordinate 121,743 downwards.
AGACCTCATAGGCAGGGCTCGGTTGTATCCCGAAGATCATGTCGCTCCCGGAGAAAATCCCTTTCCACTTCAGGTATGCGTCCTTCACGAACGTACCGATCTTCCCGTTGCTCGCATTGGCAGATTCGTCGACCTCGAGCCTGAACCTCATCGAGAAGGACTCGGTCAGCGGCTTGTCGTACGTGAAATACAGGCGACGGAGCTTGAATCCGTTCAGGTCCTTGTTGCCGCTGAGAGCGGTGTTGGAGAGCGCGTTGAATCCGGAGTCGCGTGCAACGTTGTAGAAGTAGTCGGCATACACGACGCCGCTGATCTTCCCATCGCCGGGGGACTGAGCTCTCCCGAGCATCGTGACGATGCCAAGCATCAGAAGGACCGCAGAGGTGGTGCGCATGGAGACACCCTTTATGTAGGTGGATGATCTGAAGGCGATCCATGCTGTTCGCCGGGAAGGAATTCCCTGACGCGGAGAGGAAGAACGGGTGCTGAGAGCGGGCGTATAACGTCTGACAGCTGGTTGCTCGGTCGGACTGGTGCGGGCATATCGCCCATTCCAGCCGGGGCACTCCTTATTCCCCAACAGCTCCTGAACGATCCTGAGGTCTGCACGCAGCAGTCGAGACGGATGTTCATGTGGTACATCGGTGATCGCAGGCCCAATGTACCCACGGGTCATGAACGGAGCGTTACCGCCGTATTAAGGAATTGTTAAGAGGAATGCCTGCTGCAAAAGGAAGACAGGAATGGGACCTAACGCGGAAGGGGCTCCACCAGGGGGGAAGAAAGGTCATAGAGAGGGACATAGCCAACCTCTTGTACAACGGCCTGCCCCCGCTCCGAAAGGACCCAATCGACGAAGGTGCGGGTGATGCCGGTGGGTGCCTGGAGGGCGTATAGATACAGGTACCGAGCCACCGGATAGGTGCCTCCACGGACATATTCCGGCAATGGCGACACCCAGTCCACAGATACGCCCCGCACCCCTTCTGTGTAGGCCAGCCCACCGTAGCCGATGGCATTGATATCGCCCTCAACCCTCTCGACGATGGATGCCGTTGTCGCAGAGACGGATGCGGTCCCGATAAAAGGGAGCCCCTGCAACACGTGTTCCTCGAGGAAGAAGTGGGTCCCGGAACTGGCGTTCCGCCTGATGATGACGATCGGCGCATCCGCACCACCGACCTCGCTCCACCTCGTGATCTGGCCGGTGAAGATGCCCCGCAGTTGCTGCATCGACAGGTTGAAGACAGGGTTCTGGGCATTCACATAGAAACTGAGCGCGTCCCTGGCGACCAGGACCGAGTATCCAAGCGAATGATGCTTCTCTGCCATGACGTTGAGCTCTGCCGCCGTCAGGGGCCGTGACGCCATGCACAGGTCGGTCTCCCCCCTGAGGAGGGCTGCAACTCCGACAGATGTACCTCCGCCATCGACATAGACCGACACACCGGGATGCTCCAGCATGAATTCCTCAGCCCAACGAGTCCCGAGCATCAGCATCGTGTCCGACCCTCGCAGGCGGAGCACGGTGCTGTCCGTCTGCCGTTCGGGAAGCCCGCTTCCGCAGCCGACGAACAACACGAGGGCGATCAGGGCGACGGCATCGGGAGATCTCATTTCCCCTCCGCGATGGATCTGAGCCTGGCACGAATGAATGGCGAGTCCGGCTTCCACTGAGGCGGCGTATACGTATTGGCAATCTCAATGATGAGCGAGCACAGCAGTGATGCGTGCTGCGAGACGGCCGGCTGATCGATGGTTTGCCCGGCATCATCGCCCGGCATGTGGTATCGCGTCCTGCCATAGTCGAGGAACCGGTTCACCCCGCTGTCGCCTGCGGCCACGTAGGTCAGCCCTTCACTCAAGAGGACAGAAGGGACTCCGGCATTCATGAAAGACCAATGGTCCGAGGTGAACAACGGATCGCGTTCAAGAAAGGCCGTCGGCACGGGATCAAGTCCGACGCCTGCACGATCAGCAGCCCGGCGTACGTGCTCATCGATCGTGGAGTAGTCGCTCCCGATGGGGATGAATGAGCGCAGCTCATCGACGAAAGAGATGCCGTCGACATTGAGCATGGCAATCGTCTTCGACAACGGCACCAATGGACGATCGACGTAGTACCGGGAACCGAGCAGCCCCTTCTCTTCACCGGTGAAGAACACAAAGATGACCGATCGGGACAGTCGCGGCGTCTCGCGGGCCAGGACCCGTGCACACTCGAGAGCGGTCGCTGTTCCTATCGCATTATCGAGCATCCCATTGTAGATCGAATCACCCCGAACGGGCCCTCCGATGCCAAGGTGATCATAGTGTGCACCGACCAGGACATACGTATCCTTCAAGAGTGGATCAGATCCCTCCAGAAAGGCAGCCACGTTGAACGTACGGTCATCCCGCTCGAACCACTTCCCGTTGTAGCTCATCGTCGCGGCCAGCCCCTGCGGCGAGAACGAACCCGCAGCATCATCCCGAAGGACCGCATCCCACGACACCCCGCCCAGTTCCAGGAGGTCCTTCCCTCTCTCCTGCCGCACGACGAGATTCAGCTGCTCGGGTGTCCCGAAGGGGAAACGGACATCCTCGAAGGAGAATTCCTGCACCCACTTCTCCCAGTCGCCGAACACCGGTTGTCGCGGGGTTGGAATGATGATCGTTCCCCTGGCACCCCTGGCGAGAGCTGTCTGTTGTTTTGTGAGGAGAGAAGAATGGATCGTCTGTCGGGCACCCAAAAAATAGGCAGGATCATCGGAGGGAGGCTCGCCGGCAAGCATCACGAGGATGGCGCCTCGGACATCGGCTGACCCATAGTCCGAATAGTCGTATTCGGGAGCGACAATGCCGTATCCGACGAAGACGAGTCGATTGTCGTGGACGGTGAAATTCTCATGTCCCTGCGAAAGGACGAGAAAATCATCCCAAAGCTGCGGATCCATCGTCCCGGTCCCGGATCTGAAAGAAAGGGCGGATCCTTTCAGCGGCCTGGAGATGTGGATCGGGATCTGCTGGACCCAGGACCCTCCCGTTCCGGCGGGAAGAAGCCCTGCCTGATGCGCCATATCGACGAGGAGGCGGGCCGCTTTGTCCCCGCCCGGCATGCCCGTTCCCCGCCCCTCGAGCGAATCGGCGGCGAGGATGCGAGCGGTCCTGAGAATGCGCGTGGCATCAGGAATCTGTGCCCATACATGCATGCTTGTCACTCCTCCGAGGACGAGCATCCGGAGGATTACGCGGAGCCTCCTCCATCCCTGCCCCGGCGCCAACCGCATACCAAGTGCTTGTGACCGGCTCATCTCAGGAACATACTTATCGTTTGTGAGGAATGGGAGTGCAGCGATGTACAAAAAAGAGCGCGGGCCCAGTACATGCGGCCCACGCCTGCGATCCCCGATGCTGCTGGGGGAATATCATACATCAAGAATACGGTAGCTCCGTTTCCTCAATGTAAGATGAGTGTTATGGATGTGTTAAGTCGTGGATGCAGATGACGGACCGCGCGCGCCGTGGGACCTGAAATGTATGTGGACCCGATTCGCGGGCAGGTCAGCCGCTTTCCCGTCGGTCAGCGGAGGGAGCTCAGGAGCAGCATCGATCCCGCGAAGATCACATGGGCCGCGATTGCCATGGCGGTCCAGATCGCCAGCAATCTGCGCTCTGAGATCAATTCTTCTGGGTGTGACAGATGTTCCATCGTGTCCTCTAATCGGTGATCGACGAACTGCAGGCGCCAATGTACAGTCTTTGTGTGCATATGATGTTATCGGTACGTTACGTTCCCATTAAGAAGTGAACGGGACTCATTCGCTGCTATGCGTGCCGCACAATTCATACTATATTTGTCCACCCGATGACCCGATGAACATCAGTTCGTATATACTCGAACAAGCGCTACGGAGACTGCAGGTCCCCGAGAGCTCCATCCGCCAGTTCGCTCTTGCCAGCGCCCTGAGCGATGTCGGGGGACGGGGCTTCCCCCGGGAGCTCTTTGCTCTGAGTGCACCGGTCGTTGTCAGAGGGCTCCTGAATTTTGCGGTCTTCCAGATGCGCCGGGATTGGATCTTTCCGTATTGGGTACGCAAACAGCTCGACCCGGACGATCCGGCATACATTGCGCGCTCACAAAATCCGATCTTCGTCAACACCACTCACCGAAACTGGACGACACTCGGCAGCCCGCACGGTCTTCATGAAGCGATTGTCGACCCGAGGGGGATGGCCACGCCCCTCCCGCGTGAATGGTCACTTGAGGTGTGGCTGACATCAGAGAGCGGTCCCTACTTCCCTTCGACAGCAGATACCGTCGAACAGACCTTCTCCACAACATCCCCCATTCTGCGTACGCGTCACGCTGTTCCAGGCTTTGACATGCAGCAGGAGCATTTTGTGAGCAGTACGCGAGACGGCCTCGATGTCCTCTTTCAGGAGGTATCACTGCAGAACATCTCGGAGAGAACAAGGGCAGGAACGCTTGCCATCGTTGTACGCCCCTATAATTCGGAGGGAATCGCACCGATCAGCCATCTATCGACGGACGGGAAGCGATTCCTGTACGTCGACCATCTTCTGGGAATCGTGTTCTCCCGTGAACCAGACAGATATCTGCTGTCGTCCGGCGCGCAGGGTGACCTTGCCGGGGTCATGAACACCCTTGTCTCCGATCCTGACGCAGAGGTGCTTTCCCGCTTCGGTGGCAGGTCGATCCGATGTCCCGAAGGCCTCGGTCATGCGGCGGCCATCTTTCCCTTCTCCCTTGCCGCGGGTGAGCAGACACGCATCCATTGCAGCGTGGCGCTTGCGAACGACGCGCTGCTCAGGAAGCGTCACCTTAAGCAGACATGGCAGGTCTCTTACGAAACACGTCGGATGAGTCAGGAGCAGGTGTGGAACGCTCAGCGTGCTGAAGGTGCGCGGATCGCTATAGGCAATGCACGTTTACAGAGTATCCTGGATGCCAATACGCTTGCGCTTCTGCAACTCAACGACAAGGATTTCATTTCGCCAGGCCCGTACCTCTACCACCATTTCTGGTACCGAGATGCCGTCCCGATGTGCCGGGCGCTCGATGCGCTCGGATTCCATGAACGGAGCCGCATGGTCTATAACGGCTTTCCGAAGGGCCAGACGAGAGATGGATTCTTCCGCGGCCCGGATGGCGAGTGGGACTCCAATGGGGCGGTCCTGTTCGGTTTTCTCGATCACTATCGGTTTACACGCTCATCGATGTGGCTGCGCGGTCATTTCTCGGATCTGCTTCGTGGCGGAAACTGGGTCATCCGGCAACGGAAGAAGACCTCCGACCTACCGGTGCCCGCCCGAGGACTTCTCCCGCGTAGTCTCAGCGCAGAACACCTTGGGACGGTGGACCAGTACTACTGGGATACTTTCCATGGTCTCGCTGGTATGCGGTCGCTGGTCGTCATGAGCAGTGCACTGGGACATCTCGATAAAGAGGAGAAGGTCAGGGAGGAACTGCAGTTGTTCGAAGAAGATGTCCGAACCTCGCTCCAGCACGTTGCCACACGCCTCGGCAGACCACTCATTCCCGCCACCCCCACGCGGACGTTCGACGAGAGTGCGATTGGATCTCTCTCGGGAATCTATCCGCTGGGCATCCACGATGTGTTGCCAGAGGCCTTCAAAGAGACAACGATCGAGATCCTTGAACGATATGTCGATCCGCGCGGATTCCTCCACCCATTCATCCATTCCGGCTACAACATGTATCTCACTCTGCACATTGCACAGGCGCTGCGGCTTCTGGGATTGACAGATCTCTCGGGACCAGTCGGTGCGAGCGTGATTGATCAATGCCGGGATCCGTATACGTTCCCCGAAGCGATCCATCCCCGCACCGGAGGAGGAGCAATGGGCGACGGACATCATGGATGGGCTGCCGCTGAGGTAGTCCTGTGGCTGCGCTCGATGCTGATCGAAGAGTCGGACAATCTGCTCTCCTTCTTCCGCCTTGCGAACGGCATGCTCGGCGTACCGCCAACATGCTCCCTCACATCAATGCCTACCCACTACGGCCCTATTGATCTCGTGCTGAAGCCTGACGGGCCTTCACGGTATCACCTCCAGTTCTCCCCTCGGTTTCATTCGGATGTCACCGCTCCGACAATAGAATTCTGGCTCCCGCTGGAAGTACGGAGGGTGTTACCCTCGAATCCGCAGCATCTGATAAACCAGCGGCGTGAGGGAACATCAGTTGTCCTGCGATGCCGACCGCAGGTGCGTTCGATCGTCCTTGAGTGCGAGTAAGACGTCAGGCGACCGCCTGGCCATACGGATCATCCGCGCCGGCGGGCGTGAGGATGGATGAACTGCACACATCGAGCGTGGAAGGAAGCAGCCTGCGAAGGCGTCGTTCTGACTCGCGGTCCGCACCCGCCCACACTGCAATACCTCCGGCACCCGTGAGCGAGAAGAGCGGGAGGTCCATGAACGAATCGCTCGCCGTCATCACTGGAGCTTCCTCGCTAATGAACTGGTGGTATGTTTCGGCCTTACCGCTGCCGACTGGCACCGGGCTTATGAGGGATGGCGTCAGTATCCTGCCATCGAGCACCTGGCGGATCCCGAAGACCCTCGCTGACGGTATGCCGAACCACTCGCCGCACACGATCGACGCGGAGATGTGGTTGCTGGCGGTCAAGACATGCACTGCATACCCCAGTGAATGGAGATACGCGACAAGAGCGCGCATCCCAGGATGGGGAGACGGAGGATTGATGAGTGCATCGTCCGCGACCCTGATAGGCGTACGGGAGGCCATGACATTCAGCGTGGCTTTCGCGACCGTTTCATATGAAAGACCCCCCATCGTTTCGACCACCGATCTGTAAGCGCGCTCCCTGTCCTCATCGAGAAGTTCCTGGTATCGCGACCAGTTCAGTCGGTCGATTTCCCCCTGGTTGAGCAACATCCCGAAGACCGCTTCACCGATATCGCCGGCGATAAGCGTACCATCCAGGTCGAGGACAGCTCTGCGAACATCCCCATCAGGAACGAGAGACTGTCTCCGACGTTCAACCCGGTCAAGACGGGCCTTGAACTCAGGCGAGAGCAGCCTGATTGCATCATCTTCGGTATGCGATCTCGGCATCAGGAGTGCGCCCTTATCATGATCCAGCTGCGAATGCCGGAAAGGTCAATTTTCGCCCGAACCTATGGAGGGCCATCGAAACCGTCGAGGTCTGATAGGGAATCCCGAGCGTCCGGACATGCGTGGCAACCCGCCTGCCATCCCACTCAAGAATGTTGAATTTCAGAAATCTGACGGGATCATCGCATACAGACCCTGCTCCATTAAGGAATGTGACTCCCTGACGATCGTAGACCTCATTCCGGTGAATGTGCCCATGGAGCACGTATGACACGCCAATTTCCTTGAACATCCGGATCGTCTTTCTCCGTTTCCGGAGCCGCATCGTACGCGCCTCTACCGTCTGCCAGAGCCCGCTTGGCACCGCATCATCGCTGAGGTCATGCATATGATGATGCATTACCACGATTGGCACCGAGTCCGGGGACCAGGCAGAGCGCGCTAGAGACTGAAGAGCGTCGAACTGTTCGGGTGAGAGCGCACCGTTTGTCCCGAGGATATTCCTCCGCATGGACCAACGCGGAATCGAATTCAGTCCGATGAGCATGAACGGCCCGGTCCTTTTGAGAAAGGGATAGGGTTGCGGATCCGCAAGTCGCGTGGCACCTTCGAAGAGTTCGCCGAATGCCGTCAGGAAAAGCTTATGCCGATACATGTAGTCGACCGAGCGAATGTGCGACGGAAAGCTGAGCACATCGACGGCCCGATGAGGTCCCCCGAAGATATCATGATTTCCCGGGACCACAGTGAGCTTCGCCGGATCGAGGATCCCGAGCGTCGAAAAGAGCTCGCGCGCCATATAATAGTCATCAGGATCGGCAGTGGACACGATATCGCCGCTCACGACGATATGATCGAAGCCATTATCTATGATCGTTCGGAGAAGAATCTTGAAAGATTTGAGATGTTCACGGTAGTACTGCCGGCTGAGATGCGGATCGGAGACATGGGCGATGCGATATGGCCGCCGAGCGGGAAGCGCGGTCCGGTCGGGTGATGTCGGAGGAGCGGAGGCCGGCACGAGTTCAGGCTGCGCGGGAGCGATGCTTGCCATCCCTGACCGTTGAAACAACATCGGCATAGGCAGCGAAGAGCTGATCAAGGATAGCATCCCAGGAAAAGGTTTGGGCATGGACATGGGCATTCCGACCGAGTGTGCGCATGAGTTCAGGATTGTCCAGCAGCGTCGAGACCTGGCGTGCCATGTGCTCGCCGCTGAACGGCTTCGTAAAGAGACCATTCTTTCCTTCTTCGATGAGACCTGCCGCACCGCCGACCTTGGCGGCGACCGGCACCAACCCGGAGGCCATCGCCTCGATGGTCACCAGACCGAAGGTCTCTGTCGTTGAGGGGAACACAAAGATATCCGATGAGGCGAAGCTCCGTGCAAGCTCCTCGCCAGCCTGGAAACCGAGGAAGCGGGCGCCGGGCATCATCGTTTCGAGTTCAGCGCGGGCATGGCCGTCGCCGACGACGACCATCTCGAAGTCTGTGCGGCGGGAACGCAGCGAGTTGTAGGCCTCTGCCAGTACCCGCAGGTCCTTCTCCCACACGAGCCGGCTCACGAAGAGAACGATCGGCTTCCCTCCTCCTCCGAACCTCGTGCGCCACTCCTGCGACCGCTTTGACACATGGAACAGTGACGTATCAACACCGTTTGGGAGGTACTGCAGACGCTGGACTCCCTGTGCGACCAGCTCGTCGAGGATAGGGCGTGTGGGAACGAGCGTTCGGTCCACACTATTGTAGAGATAGCGTGTGATCTTCCAGGTCAGCTCCTCAAACCGGCTCAGATTGTAATAGCGCGGGTATGTCGGAAAGTGCGTGTGGTATGTTGCAACGATGGGAACGCCGAAATGCCGGGCGTACTTTGCCGCACCGAAGCCGAGTGTGCATGGACTGTTTATATGAAGAACATCCGGCCGGAATTGCTCCAGGATCGGGGCGAAGCCGGAATATCCCGGATAGGCGATGCGATAGTTCTTCTGAATCGGGAGTACAACCGAAGGAACCCGATACATCGGAATCGGAGGGATGTCATCGGGCAACGTCGAGGTGATAGCGATAGCCTGATGGCCTCGCGCAAGTGCCCCATCAATCATGTTGTAAATGCAGCGCGTGACACCATCCTGCCCTACGCGAAGATTAGCGTTAAAGTAGGCTATCCTCATACATCACCTCATGAGATTATCGTAATGCAATATAGTAGAGGGGGTTACCTTCATGTTACCCTCGGGTTAACTTCCATTAACCAAATCCCCAGGAATCACCGAAACCAGCAGAAAAACAAAAAGGCGCAAGTCCTATGGAAGCAACTTGCGCCCCTGCGATCCCCGATGAAGCGGAGGGGAAACTTTTGGGATTGACGATTGAAGATTGTCGATGTGTGATCGGACCATTGTCCAAACGACAGTTGTCGTTCGGCAATCTCCAAATCCCACATCTACTTCAAGAGCATCATCCTCTTCACTTCCCGCACCTGGCCTGCCTGGAGGATGTAGAAGTAGGCTCCGGAAGCTAGGCTGCTGGCATTGAACGTGGCAGTGTACTTGCCAGCGGACAGGAATCCGTTCGTCAACGTGCTCACTTCGCGGCCGAGCATGTCATACACCTTCAGCGTGACGAACTCGTCATTCGGCACAGAGAACCGGATGACAGTGCTGGGGTTGAACGGATTCGGGAAGTTCTGGTCCAGCGAGTACTCCTGCGGGACAACCTCTCCCGCGATCTCCTCGACGGATGTCGGAATTCCGCTGCTCACAAGGTTATTGGGGTTATAATTTGTCCACGCGAAGTCCCACTGTTCGGAGCGGCTCTTCGAGGGGTCGAAGGCACCGCGGTAGGAGACGGAGGTCCAGAAGCCGTCGGTCAGGGCCGTGAAGTCGGTTCCTGCCGTTGCCAGCTCAGAGGAAGCCGTCGGACGCGCATCCGGGTTGTGCAGGTCGCCCACATCCACAAAACCGATCGCGCTCGGACTGCGGGTCGCCGACCCGTTGTTGTTCGAGCCCGCGGCCGTGAACCAGGTCGTCACTGCCGTGGCATCGCTGCCCCGCAACGGCGTGGTGGCCGACTGGATGCTCGTGCTCTTGACCACCAGATCACCGTTGGTGGCATTGGTCACCGTGGCCGCATCCGGCACGTTGATGCCGTACGGGAAGCCCATCACGACCGAGTTGTAGATCTTCAGCTGCGTGTTCCGGCGAAGCTTCATCCCGTCCTGATGGTTGTTCCCCGCAGGAAGCGTCGCGCCGTCATACCGGAGCGGTCCGATCAGCGTCACGTTCGACCACGTTGCCGAGGTGAACGGAACGGCTGTCGTGCCCGAACCATCGTTGTCCGACTCGAACCCGTTGGAGGCATCGGAGTCCCACACGTTCGGGTCCTTCACCGACAGCAGGAACTGCAGGTTCCCGCGGAACCCGAAGTCCGTGTCAAAATCATCGTCCTGCGAAGCATACGCGATCAGGTACCTGCCGTTGACCGTCCCGCCGAACCACTCGAACCCGTCGTCCAGCGAGTAGCTCACCTGCACATACTCCAGCGTCGTCCCACGGCCGACTCCACCCATCGTCAGACCGTTGATCTCGTTGTTCGGCTGGAACCGGTACCCAGGATACTCGATACGCACATACCGGAACACACCGCTGTTGTCGTCCGGGTTCGTTCCGCCGTAGGCCGCCTGCGCTCCCACAACACCACCAAGCGCTCCGGCTCCACCCTCCACCACCGGCTCGGTCGTACGGTTGGTCGGGGCCGAACCCAGGATGATCACACCTCCCCAGTCGCCAGGGGCGCGCTGCCCGGCCGGCTTCATCGAGGTCATCACGATCGGCTCGTCCTTCGTCCCGTCGGCCATGATCTTCCCGCCACGGGAGATCAGGAACGTCGCTACGGTATCGCCCTTGATGAGCGTCCCGGGCTGGATCGTCAGCGTATAGGTCGAATCAACGATGTAGATACCAGTCAGAATGTACACCGTGTCCTTATACAGCGTCCGGTTAAAGTCCTGCGTGTAGGCCGTCCGACCGGCTCCAAGACCAGGACCAAGTACGACCTCGGCGACATTATACTTCGAATAGAGGGGGTTATAATTTGTCCACGCGAAGTCCCACTGTTCGGAGCGGCTCTTCGAGGGGTCGAAGGCACCGCGGTAGGAGACGGAGGTCCAGAAGCCGTCGGTCAGGGCCGTGAAGTCGGTTCCTGCCGTTGCCAGCTCAGAGGAAGCCGTCGGACGCGCATCCGGGTTGTGCAGGTCGCCCACATCCACAAAACCGATCGCGCTCGGACTGCGGGTCGCCGACCCGTTGTTGTTCGAGCCCGCGGCCGTGAACCAGGTCGTCACTGCCGTGGCATCGCTGCCCCGCAACGGCGTGGTGGCCGACTGGATGCTCGTGCTCTTGACCACCAGATCACCGTTGGTGGCATTGGTCACCGTGGCCGCATCCGGCACGTTGATGCCGTACGGGAAGCCCATCACGACCGAGTTGTAGATCTTCAGCTGCGTGTTCCGGCGAAGCTTCATCCCGTCCTGATGGTTGTTCCCCGCAGGAAGCGTCGCGCCGTCATACCGGAGCGGTCCGATCAGCGTCACGTTCGACCACGTTGCCGAGGTGAACGGAACGGCTGTCGTGCCCGAACCATCGTTGTCCGACTCGAACCCGTTGGAGGCATCGGAGTCCCACACGTTCGGGTCCTTCACCGACAGCAGGAACTGCAGGTTCCCGCGGAACCCGAAGTCCGTGTCAAAATCATCGTCCTGCGAAGCATACGCGATCAGGTACCTGCCGTTGACCGTCCCGCCGAACCACTCGAACCCGTCGTCCAGCGAGTAGCTCACCTGCACATACTCCAGCGTCGTCCCACGGCCGACTCCACCCATCGTCAGACCGTTGATCTCGTTGTTCGGCTGGAACCGGTACCCAGGATACTCGATACGCACATACCGGAACACACCGCTGTTGTCGTCCGGGTTCGTTCCGCCGTAGGCCGCCTGCGCTCCCACAACACCACCAAGCGCTCCGGCTCCACCCTCCACCACCGGCTCGGTCGTACGGTTGGTCGGGGCCGAACCCAGGATGATCACACCTCCCCAGTCGCCAGGGGCGCGCTGCCCGGCCGGCTTCATCGAGGTCATCACGATCGGCTCGTCCTTCGTCCCGTCGGCCATGATCTTCCCGCCACGGGAGATCAGGAACGTCGCTACGGTATCGCCCTTGATGAGCGTCCCGGGCTGGATCGTCAGCGTATAGGTCGAATCAACGATGTAGATACCAGTCAGAATGTACACCGTGTCCTTATACAGCGTCCGGTTAAAGTCCTGCGTGTAGGCCGTCCGACCGGCTCCAAGACCAGGACCAAGTACGACCTCGGGTCTCTGGGCGAGAGCGTCAGCACCGGGCAGAAGAAACAGCGAAACAGCGAGAAGTAACAGCTTGCGCATGTGGCAACCCTTCGATAATGAGAGATCAAAAAGATGGACTGTCAATAACCAAAGCGGACGGATACATGGTCGAGTACCCGTCCGCTAATTTAGAATGCTGTGTTACCTGCACATTACCGTGGTGTTACCGTACGACAGTCTTCGATGCATCAGAGCGCATACGAGAACTGAAGGCCGTACGTCGCTCCGACAATGAGGTCGCGATAGACCTGTCCGGACCTGAGTACGAACCGCCTCGTCGATGCGGTGACATCACGTCCCGTGAACTTCATCTCGAGATTGCTCGTCAGCTTCTGCGTCAGAGAGATATCAAGGGTGCCGCGCGGCTCCTCGAAGATATCCTCTTCCCGGATGTCGGCCACCGCTTCCACCCTTTTCCCGAACCTATTGTACATCAGGCTCACGGACGTTCCCATATCGGGATCTGTGAAATGCAGCCCGCCGTTGAGAGTGTATGTGGCCTGTCCCTGCATCGAACGGATGTCGGTGAAAGTCTCCTTGATCGGCACATAGTCCGGCGTCAGGCCGATGATACGTACCTCAGAAAACTGGACCTTCGAAAAGATCCGGGAGTAGTTCCCGGTCAGCACGAGCCGCTGCAGCCAGTCGTGGACGAACGCAAAGCTCTTCCGGAATTCGAGCTCCCATCCGTAGTTCTCCGCCAGCGGCGTATTGATGTACTCTTTTCCCGGATTTGACGACCAGACAACGCGCTGTTCGATGGCATCGTAGATCTTCTTGTAGAAACCGCTGACAGCAAGGATCTCGCCGATATTGGGATAGAATTCGTATCTGATATCGTAGTTCTCGACCCATGCGCGCTTCAGGTTGGGATTGCCGCGCAGTTCCTCGTAATTGACGAAGTCGTAGTAGCTGACGTTGGCGATCTCCCGCAGCTCAGGCCTGTTGACGGCATTGCTGAAGGCGAGACGAAGGTTCATGATCTCATTCATCGCATAGGTCAGGTTGATGGACGGAAGCAGGTCGGTGTTCTCAAGCAGCGCTGTATCAGGCAGGAACGTGCTCTTGCCGTCGATGAAGGCGGGAATATTGGTGAACGCCCGAAGACGCGCATCCTCGACCCTGATGCCGCCGACCGCGCGGAACTTCTGGCCAAGGACTGTGAACGGAACGTCCGCCATGGCATACCCTGCCAGGATGCGCCGGTCAGCCGTATAGGTGTCCTTCTTATCCGAAAGGTTTCGAACGATCCAGCCGCCGGGACCGAAATTCTGCGACAGGAAGATACTGTCGGCAGGAAGGAATGTCGCTGTGTAATTGTTCCCGATGAACTCTGCGGACTGGAACCTCACATCGTAGGTGCGGTTGCTCGACTCGAAGGCACCACCGACCTTCACCTTGAGGTCCATCACAGGGACGGTCAGATCGACCCCACTCCCCCTCGAGAACTCCTCGAGTGCTGTCCATGCCCGCTCGTTGTTCTCTGTGCCGGCGATCGAGTACGGTGTATCCTCGCCGTTCGCGCGCTGATATTTGAGGCGCTTGCGGTCGGGTTCCTCGGCGGTCGAGGTCGAATACGAGAACCTCCACGTCAGATCAGCGTCGTTCAGAAAATTGAGGTGGTGGTCGCCCGAGAGCTGGCCGCTGTAGATGGACCGCTCGGACCACTGCGAGACTGTGCTGATGATCTCCCGATCCTGGAAGTCGACGCCGCGGCGGAACTGAACCTTGTCGTCAGCGGACCGGTTATAGGCGTTGCGGAGGCTCAGCTTATGATTGCCGTTGCCGAACTTCAGGTGGAGGTCGCCGATGCCGCCCCAGAGCACTGAATATTCATCGTTCGTTCCGTCAAGTTTGAAAGAGCCTGCTCCGATGGTGAAGTCCTGGTATGACTCGGTCCTCGTATAGCCGCCCTTGTAGGACAAGGCTGCGACATATCCGATCTCCCAGTCGCGTGCGACGTGCCGGTCGCCATATGCCAGAGAGAGGCTCTGATTGACGGGCGCTCGAACCGACTTTGTCGACCAATCGCCGGGAATGTCCTTCCAGGCATTGAAGCCGTCAAGCCCTTCCTGCGGGGCAGAGCGGGTCCCGTCGTCCATGCCAAGCCAGTCGGTGGAGCCGCCGCGCGACGCAGCGATCACCCGTCCGGTGGTGATCGTATTAAAGGAGGACCCGAGACTCAGCTTCACGACCGGGTCGTCCGGAAAATCCATCGTCCTCAGCTCGACGAGGCCGCCCGTGAAATCGCCCGGCTTGTCGGGCGTCGCGGTCTTGACGACGATCGTGTTGTCGAGCAGGTTGGAGGGGATCATGTCGAACGAGAAGCTGCGCTTGTCCGACTCTGTATCGGTGCTGTTCATCGTCGCACCATTGAGCGTCGTGAGGTTGTACCGATCGGACACGCCCCGCACGAGGACATACTTGTTGTCCATGATGGAAACGCCGACGACGCGTTTGAGGGCATCAGCCGAGGTCGCATCGGGAGCCCGCTTGATCATTTCAGCGCTTATGCCGTCGCCGATGCTCGTCGATTGTTTCCGCATGGACAGAATGGACGCTTCAGATGACCGAATGGCCCGCGCGGTAACGACGACCTCTTGCACCTCGACCGTCTCTTCGCTCAGCGTGACATCGATCCTTGCGCTCCCGCCAGATGCAACTTCGACGTCTGTAATGAGCTTCGAGGAGTATCCTACATACGACACGCGAAGCCCGTAGGTCCCTGGCGGCACGTTGAGGATCGTGAAATGACCGTCAAGGTCGGTCGGGGCTCCGAGTACCCCGCCATCGATCCGGACCGTTGCTCCGATCAGCGGATCGCCCGTCGCTTCATCGAACACGGACCCGACGATCGTGCCGACGGCGTTGTCCTGCGCGGACAGATGTGAGAAGAGAAGAATAGTGAGGACGAGCGTGCGTGCAAGACGCATGGAAAACCTCCGCTGTTGTAGATTCAGGTGATCGCAGTCGGGAATGATCCCAATTCCCGGCACAAAGGTAGAATTCTGGCGTTAGGAGCATGTTATTCGCCTGTTACGAAACTGTTACGTGCTCAGGAAGCGGCCACCTCACGGGGCATTTTCTGCGAGTTTGTGCTATACTTCATCCACGTAATCCCAAAAACCCGTTGAAACATCCAGGCTTCGGGCAGTATGATCCTGTCAATTCTGAGACATGCGATTGCGGTTGCCAGAGGATCGGACGCCTATCCCAACGACGATAGACCGCTGACGTCCAAAGGGAAGGCCCGTATGCGGGCCGCGACACGCGGGATCGTCCGGCTGGTCGACGTTCCGGACCGTATCCTGACCAGCCCGCTCGTCCGGGCGCGGAAGACCGCGGACATCGTCGCCGATGCCTTCGACAGTCCGAAGATCGTTCAGGAAACTCCGCACCTGCTCCCGGGTTCATCCCCGAACGGGGTCATCGACCTCCTGCGAGCAGAAGATCAGGACGCCCACATCATGCTCGTGGGGCATGAGCCTGACCTCTCTTCCCTGATCGGACTCCTGCTGCAGGCTCCGGGGAGCGCCTTCGCACTCAAAAAAGGGGGGCTCGCCCATCTCGAGCTTGACCTCACACATTCCCGGCCAGGCGGAAAGCTGCTCTGGCTGATGAGACCGAAACAACTCCGCATGCTCGCCAAGGAGACGTAACGAATGACACGGCTTTTTGAACAGCCCCACCCCTATCCCGGACGGCTCATTGTCGTCGAAGGAATAGACGGATCGGGGAAAACGACACAACTTCAGCTGCTGCACAAATGGCTGTTGTCGCTCAACCATCGGGTGCTCTTCACGGAGTGGAACTCCTCAGCACTCGTTCGGGAGACCATCAAGCGCGGCAAGAAGAACAACCTGCTCACGCCGACCACGTTCAGCATCCTGCACGCGACCGATTTTGCCGACCGTCTGACGCATCTCATCATCCCGCCGTTGAAGGCTGGTATGATCGTGTGCGCGGACAGATTCGTGTACACCGCATTCGCCCGGGATGTCGTGCGCGGCGTCCATCCTGACTGGGTGCGGGAGATGTACGGGTTCGCCGTACGGCCCGACCTCGTGATGTACTTCAAGGTACCCATCGAGGTCTCGCTCAAGAGGATCCTCAACGGACGGGTCGCGCTGAAATTCCACGAAGCGGGTATGGACCTGGGCCTGAGCGAGGACCCCGAGGAATCCTACACGATCTTCCAGTCCCGTATCCTCGAGGAGTACGACCGCATGACGACAGAGTTCAACATGTCGGTCATCGATGCGACCCTCCCCATCCGCAGGCAACAGTCGCTCTTCCGGGACCACGTGAAGAAGATCCTCGGTTCGTACGACCCGGCCCCCTTCCTCAGGAAGAAGGAGAACGTCTATGTCGCGTGAGCGAGAGAAGTTCTTCGGAGAGGGTCTCCCTTATGTCGATACGGACGACCTGAGCGGATCGCTCATCGTGCTGGAGGGGACGGATGGCGTCGGGCGTACAACGCAGATCGAGGACGTGAAACGATGGCTTGAGGTCAAAGGTCACGCTGTGGTGACCACGGGGTGGACGCAATCGGCGCTGATGAAGAAGACCATCGACCGGGCGAAGTCGGGCCATACGCTGAACGTCGACACCTTCAGCCTGCTCTATGCCGCGGATTTCTCCGACCGCCTCGAGCATGACGTCATTCCTGCTCTGAAAGCAGGATTCATCGTCCTCGCCGACCGGTATGTGTACACGGCCTTCGCGCGTGCGGTCGTCCGCGGCGCAGGCCGCGATTGGATACGCAAGGTGTACGGATTTGCCCTCAAGCCGGACATGGTCCTGTACATGCGGATCGGCATCGGGGATCTGATCCCGCGCGTGATCAACAGTGAGATGCTCGAGAAGCGCTATTGGGAGGAAGAGCAGGGCGAAGGGATCGATTACTGGGAATCAGGGATGGACCTGCGGCTCGGAGAGGATTTCTACGACAGCTTCGTCGAGTACCAGAAGGCGGTCCTCGTCGAGTTCGATGCCATGACGAAGGAGTTCGGATTCGACGTCGTGGATGCATCCAAAGGCTTCGAGCTCACCAACAAGCTCCTGAAACAGCGTATCACACGCTTCCTCAGTGAAAAAGCCAAAAAACAGAAGAATCGCCGCCATTGACGTTGGAACGAACTCGTTCCATCTGATCGTGGCAGAGGCGAGCCCCACGACCGGCAGGTTCCGCATCCTCGACCGGGAAAAGGAACACGTCCGGCTGGGCTCCGGCTCGTCCGACATGAAAGTGCTCAGCGATGCGGCAATGGACCGCGCCATCAGCACCTTGACTCGATTCTCCGACATTGCCTCCTCGTTTTCCGCCTCGATACGCGCCATTGCAACCTCAGCGGTCCGGGAAGCCCTCAACAGCGAAGAATTCATCCGGAAGGTCGAGAAGAAGACGGGGATCAGACTGGAGGTCGCATCCGGCCCGGAGGAGGGACGCCTCATTCATCTGGGCGTCCTGCAGGTCCTCCCCCTCTATCATAAGAAGATCCTCCTTGTGGACATCGGAGGCGGGAGCACGGAGTTCCTGATCGGCCGGCGCCGGAAGATCCACTACGTCAACAGCCTCAAGATAGGTTCTGTGCGCCTGACGCGAAGGTTCTTTCCCGATGGAACGGTCACTCCCCGGTCGGTGGACCTCTGCAGGTCCTTCATCCGAGGGTCCATCGAGCCCGTTGCCCGTGAGACACGAAAGATGAGGATCGACGAAGCGGTTGGGACGTCCGGAACGGTCATCGCGCTTGCCCGTGTGATCCAGCAGACGGCACCGAGCAAGGAAGGCCGCATGATGAACGGATTCAGGATCACGCGAAGGGAGTTCGAGCGGGTGGTCGACCTTGCCCTGTCCCTCAGGACCGCGGCAGACCGCGCTACGCTGCCGGGGATCGAGCGGCAGCGGGCAGAGATCTTTCCCGCCGGTCTCCTGATCCTCGAACGCGCCTTTTCCGAGTTCGACCTTGCGAGCATCGTGGTGAGCGAGTTCGCACTGCGAGAGGGGATCGTGAGGGACACGATCGAAAAATCACGTGCCCGGAACCGCGTCCCCGTCCTGACAGACATCCAGCGTGCTTCCGTCGAGCATACCCTCGAGCAGTTCCAGACAGAGAAGAAACACTCGGAGCACGTGGCCTCACTGGCCCTCGGCATCTTCGACCAAACGACGGAGCTTCACAAGCTCGGCCCGACGGAACGGAACTACCTCGAGGTGGCATCGCTCCTGCATGAGGTGGGACTCCACATCTCCCACTCACAGCATCATCGGCATTCGTATTACCTCATCCGGTATTCGGACATCGTGGGATACACCGAACGCGAGAAAGAGATCATCGCGAATGTGGCGCGGTACCACCGGAAGAGCCATCCAAAGGAAAAACACGCCGAGTACCGGAAGCTGACGGCCCCCGACAGAGAGACGGTGAGAAAGCTCGCCTCGATCCTGCGGATCGCCGACGGACTGGACAGGCGGCACACGTCGTCCGTGCGAAAGGTCCGTGTGGCACACCAGGGAGAGGCGGTGTCCCTCGACATTCACGCCGGACGTACGTCGAACCTCGAGATCGAACTGTGGGGGGCGAATCTAAAGAAGGACCTTTTTGAAGAGGTCTTCGGGGTTCGCGTCGAACTCGCCGCGACCGCGAGGGGAAAGAAATGAAGGAATTCCTGATCGGCGGTTGCCGGCGCAGCGCTCCAGACAGGATCAGCGTGGCCGCTGATCACCGAAAAGGCGTGTGATCCTCTCCGCCAGCTGCCGCTTGAAGACAGAACGTCCGAACTTTTCGGCATGACTGCGTATCCGTGCCGGGTCGAATGATACCCTTTCGAATTCTCTGACGGCCTCTATCAGCGCCGGCACAGACTGCTCGCCAAAGAGCACGCCGGTCCTCCCTGCTCCGCTTCCTACGACCGTTTCGAGAGCTCCCCCCTTCGCATACGCGATGACCGGTTTACCGCTTGCCATGGCCTCGAGCGGAACGATCCCGAAATCCTCTTCGCCCGGAAAAATGAGCGCCTTACTCCCGGCATAGATACGCGCCAGTTCGGCATCGGGTTGCCAGCCGAGAAACGAAACGCTGCTGCCGGCCAGTGACCGCAGTCTGGTCAGCTCCGGTCCTTTGCCGACGATACGCAGTTCTTTGCCAAGGACGTTGAATGCTTCGATCGCCAGATCCACACGTTTGTACGGGACCAGGGCGCTGACAACCAGGTAATATCCCTCGTCGTTCGGCGATACAGTGAACAGGTCAGTATTGACGGGTGCATGCAGAACCTCGGCATCCCTCCCGTAGAACCGGGCGATCTTGCGGGCTACATTGGCTGAGTCAGCAATGAAATGATGGACACGATTCGACGTCCTCCGGTCCCACGATCGCAGCGCCGGGGCAACCCCCTTCATCGCCAGGCGTGTCATGAGCCCTGCCCTGCCCGGGCCGAAATACTCGTCATACTGATCCCACACATACCGCATCGGCGTGAAACAGTAGCAGATATGCACCGCCCCTTGTTTGGGTATCGCTCCCTTGGCGACGGCGTGGCTTGTCGAGATGATCAGGTCGAAACCACTCAGGTCGAGAGACTCGATCGCTCTTGGCATCAGCGGAAGATAGTTCCTGTACCGCCCGGCCTTCAGCGGCAGTCGGTCGAGAAAGGACGTCCGGATGTCCATTGCCGAGATGGTCGGAGACACAGATCCGGGATTGTGCACGAGCGTGTAGAGCGGTGCATGCGGAAACAACTCGCATAGGACTTCGAGGACCTTCTCGCCGCCCCGCATGCCCGTGAGCCAGTCGTGAACCAGGGCGATACGTGCTCCCCGAAAAGGTTCGGCGTCGCTCAACGGTCCGGGATCGGTGGGAATATGCTGTTTGCTGCCCATGCGACAGGTAGGATACTCAGAAAGTAGTCAAAATAAAAAGGGCGGGTTCATCACCCGCCCTCGTAGGGTCATTCCATCGAACCGAATGTGATGGAGCTACTGTTTCCGGATCCGGATATCCCCGTCCGTCGTCTCGAGCATGATCCGCTGCCCGCCGCCGTTCACCTTGACGAGCGCCTCTGCGTTCCCATCCTCGTCGACATCGTGCTTCTCGGCCTTGAATTCGGTGATGATCTTGTACTCTCCCGGCTCCCCTCGGCGCATGTTCAGGGTCGCTTCGACCGTTGCCTTTGCATCAGCCGGCAGGCTGAGCGTGATGTCGCCGCCGCCCGAGTGTACCCTGCTGTCATCGTTGCCTTTCGGCGTCAAGCCGACCTCGACATTGCCGCCGCCGGAAGTGACATCGACGGAGCCCGTCATCTGCTTGAGCTCGACATTGCCGCCGCCCGTCTTGACCTTGTTCGATCCATTGCCCCCGCTGACGTCGAGATTCCCGCCGCCGGTCTTCACGGACACGACGCCGCTGACGGGGCCAAGGTCCACGTTGCCGCCGCCTGTCGAGATCTCAGCCAGTCCCTTCACATCGCCGATCCTGACGTTCCCACCGCCGGTGGTGAGGTCAAGGTCCTTGCCGATCTCTTTCAGTCGGAGGTTTCCGCCGCCCGAGGTGACCTTTGCGCTCATCCCCACCTTGTCTATCTCGACATTGCCGCCACCCGTCGTGATGGCTGCGTCGCTGCCGAGCTCCCTCGCCTCCAGGTTCCCTCCGCCGGTCTTAATCGAGGTCTTCCCCGTGATGGTCCCGATGTCCACGTTCCCCCCGCCCGTCTCGAGGTCGAGCGTGCCTTTCAGCAGATCACCGATCTCGAACCGCCCGCCGGCATATTCGGCTGATACGTTATATTCGACAGGGATCGTGATGAAGAAGCGGGCCTCGTTCTTCCGACGGCGAGGTTTGAACTCGACCGACACGTTGTCACCCTGTTGGGTGATCTCGAGGTCCTTCACGAACCTCTCATCGATGTCCTCAACAGAGATCACGACCGAGGTTCCCTCCTTCGTGATGATCTGCACAACCTCCGCCTCCAGTTCGAGCCGGAGGGTCCCTCCTTTACCGACCGTGAACTCCTTCTTGACGGTGTCGGCAAGAGCTTCGACCGAGAGACCCGCAAGGATCAGGGCGATGATCGGAAGGAAGCGTATGGCTGTTGATCGTTTCATGGTTGCGCCTTTCATTGCAGTGGTCATTTCTTGCGTATGACGATGTTGGCATTCACCGTCTCGAGTTCGATGCGCTCGCCCCCGCCGTTCAGCTTGTAGACGCCGCGAATCTCCTCATCGTCATCGTCCTTCACATACGTGTCGGCCTTGAAATCCGATCGGATGTCATACCTGTCGCTCTTCCTCCCCCACGATCCGTGAATGCGGATCGTGGCTTCGACGGTCGCTTTTGCGGACTGAGGGATGATCAGTCTGACCTCGCCTCCGGAGGAGACCAGCCTGCTCGACCCCTTCCCCGAAGGATTCAGCTCTGCCTCCACCTCCCCGCCTGCTGTCTTTGCATCAGCTGTGCCGGTCACTCCATGCAGCTTAATATCGCCGCCAGCCGTCCGAGCGGAGACGGTCCCGCTCGCGCCATCGAGCGTGATGTCACCGCCTGCGGTGGACATTTTCGCCTTCCCGGAGACCTTGCCGACAAGGATATCGCCGCCGGAGGTTGTCACCGAGGCCTCACCACCCACATCGCCGACGCGGATGTCGCCACCTGCGGTCTTCGCCTCGAGGGACTTGGAGACATAGTCGACCTTGATGTCGCCGCCAGCGGTGCGCACTTCGAGCGTGCCGCCGACCTTCCCGACCATGATGTCACCGCCGGCCGTCTTGAGATAGCCGCTCCCCGTCACATCCCCGACCTCGACATCGCCGCCGGACGTCGACATATCGACATCACCGGTGACGTTCGCGAGCTTAATGTCGCCTCCTGCGGTCGACCCATCGATCTTCCCCTTGATCGCCCGGTCGATCACGATGTCGCCCCCGGAGGTCTCAATGTTCAGGTTGAACTCGGACGGGACGTTCACGAAGAACCGGACATTGCCTTCCCAGCCGCCCCAGCGCGGGCGGAACGAGACGCGGACGGTGTTGCCCGAGCTTTCCATCTTCAGCCGGTCGAGGTCGTCCTCATCGATCCCTTCGACCTTCACGTATACCTCGTTCTTATCCCATGGGGAGATGCGGATATCGCCGACGCTCGTATTGAGGTCGAGCAGCCCCCCCTTCTGGACCTGGAACGTCTTCTGCCTGTCGTCCGGATAGTTGTCCGCCAGAGCCACCGTGATGGACGTAAAGAGGCCGATGAACAAGAGCGCCAGTGTGCATGTCGTGCGTTTCATTGGAGTACCTCCTGCAATGCAGCTTTTGCTTTGATGCGTATGTAGTTATTCTCGTCATTCAGTGACCGGTCCCTCAGGACCTCCGAGAGCTGTGCCAGCTCGTTCGGGTCATGGTACTTCGTCAGGTCGAGCGAATTGATCGCGGCGATCTTCATGGCTGCGCTCTTATCATTAAGGAGCACATGTACGATCGCCGAGGTCGCGGCCGTGTCGGGCATGAAGCTCCGCAGCGCCCGGAGGGCCTCCTGACGAACGCCCTGGTTCTCATCATACTTCACAGCCGACACGAGCGATTGCTTGATGACCTCCTGGGTCTGCCGGGACACCTGATGCTCCGGGGCCGACCCGGAGAAGGCGTTGACTGCCCTGAGCCGTACACCCGGATTCTGAGAGGAGACCAGCGCCCGCGCAAGGATGGCCTGAATGGACGGGTCGGCCATGTTCCCGTTGACACGGGAGCGGAACAATGCCTCGAACTCGAATTCGATCTCTCCGGTCGCATCATCTTTCGACAGGATATCGACCTTCATGACCTGAGCATCGCCCTGGCCGTTGAACTCTGTCGGGGATCCGAACGGATCGAAGGCAGCCGGCGCAAAGCGCTCAGGCCCGGCCATGTCATTCCCTGCCGTCGAGTAGCCAAGCACAAAGGCCAGGCACGCGATGGCCACGAGGCTCAACGCCGGACGGGCGAGCTGTCCATCCGCAAATCCAAAGAACTCCCGCACCACCGCGACCACCGAAGGCGCAGGCTTTTCGTTCCTGATCGCACGGACCACATCACGACGCCATGCGGTCAGCGTTCGCTCCGACGGGGACGGCTCATGCGTTCGAAGGAACGAGTGTACCGCCCGAACGTCGTCAGCCTCCTTCCGGCATACGGCACACTTCTTCAGATGTGTCTCGATCTTCCTTCGGTCCGCTTCGGACAATTCTCCGGACACGAACAAAAGGACCTGTTGCTTTGACACTGCATGTTTCATGGTATGTGATCAGCTATAGTGTGAGGAAAGAGCAGAACGCAATTTTGTTGTCGCTTCAAAGAGATATTTCTTCACCGCTCCTACTGAGAGTCCTGTCATCTCTGCGATCTCCGCGAGTTTGAAGTCCTCATAGTGCTTCAACAGGAACACGAGCCGCTGACGGGGAGAGAGCTGCTGCAACGCCGTCCGTATGTGGCCATGCAGGTCGTTCTCTTCGGTTGCCGCATGGACATCGTCTCCGGACACCGGCGTGACCCCATGTGAGGCGCCGTCGTCATCCTCCGTCTCGCCTGTGAGCGACTGATGATGATGGCGCTTTGAACGCGACCTGTGCGAAAGGCAGACATTCGTGGCGATCCGGAACAACCAGGTCGAGAACTCGCTCCTGAGTTCGAACTTGGGGAGCGACTTGTAGACACGGAGAAAGACCTCCTGGAAGATGTCCTTTGCATCATCGGCTGTATGGACATACGATGCTGCCAGGCTGAAGACCTTCCGGTCGTATCGCTGCATGAGATGTTCAAAGGCATCGATGTTGCCCTTTTGGGCCAACTGGATGAGGTCAATATCCGTCGCCGCTTGCATACTGTTGCGCACCATGGATTTAGACCCGGCGGATGGTGATAGAGTTGGGGGCGGGAAGTCCTCTTCCTTGCTTTGAGGAGGACGCGTTAATATATTGATTTTGAAGGTGCAAGGCGATTTTTGCCCGAATATGCCCATTCCATGCCATTTCTCTCACTCTTCCTCCTTATCGCTGTCCTGTTCCTGCTGCATGCGGGCGTGATCGTCCTGCTCATTGGACCTCTCCTCATTCTGCAACCAACCCGGAAGCAGCCCGCCTGGTACGCTGCTTTTACGAGTCTTCTAGAGCCAAAAGATGCAGGTCTGCCCCAGGAATCGTTCGTCCTTCGGACTCCGGACGGGACCGACCTTGAGGCCTGGTATGTGCCCCAGAAACAGGACCCAAAAGGGACCATCATCTACCTCCATGGAGTGGGAGACTGCATGATCGGGGGAATCCCTCTCGCACGGTTCTTCTTCGACAACGGATACAGCGTGCTGCTCTACGACCAGCGACAGCACGGCCAGAGTGGCGGTGTATTCTGCACATATGGATATTATGAGAAGTATGACGTCCAGACTGCTATCGACTGGCTTCAAAAAGAGCGGAGAGGGCCGGGGCATGACAGGATCGCCGTCTTCGGGACCTCGATGGGTGCCGCTATTGCGATCCAGGCGGCTGCCATCGAACCGCGTGTAAGGGCTGTCATTGCGGAAGCGAGCTTCACGAACCTGAAGGACATCATCACGGACTATCAGCGGCGCATCATCAAGATGCCCTGGCATTTTCTGCGGAATGCAGCCCTCTCCCGGACGCAGGCGATCGCCAATTTCCGCGGACGGCATGTATCACCCCTGGAGGACATCCGTCGCCTCAGCATCCCGGTACTGTTCCTCCACGGGACCGACGACAGTCTGGTCAATGTCGAGTATTCAAAACAGCTCTTCGAGGCCGCGAACGAGCCCAAGCGTCTCGTCCTCATCGACGGTGCAGACCACAACGATGTATGGAGCACCGGAGGAAAGAAATACCTGGATGCGATGGCCTCCTTCCTTCACGATCATATGGAACGGAAAGAGAAAGAGACAACATCATGAGGATCACCACACTTCTCCTTTGTCTTGGACTGCTCGCAGTCGGTCCGGCCATTTCACAGGAGAGACACACACCGTTCCAGCCTGACAGTGCGCTCGCGTACCTGAAGGTCCTGAGCACCGATATCGGTCCCCGCCCGATGGGTTCGCCCGCTGAGCAGGCCGCCATGCAGTACGCCGTCAGCAAGTTCCAGGAGTTCGGACTCGACGAGGCATATGTCCTCCCCTTCCGGATCGCACCAGCAGGACGGCTCTCGGGAACGAACACAACAAGCGGGACTGCCGTCGGTGTTCTCCGCGGACGGACCGAGCGAACGATCGTCATCGGGGCCCACATCGATTCCTACAGCCCTGAAGGCCCCGGCGCCAACGATGATGGGTCCGGTTCTGCGGTCGTCCTGGAGCTGGCCCGGTCAATGTCGCAGAAGGAATGGGAATCGACGCTCGTCTTTTGCCTCTTCGGTGGAGAGGAGTCGGGCCTGAAAGGGTCGTACCATTTTGTTTCCGCCTACTCGGATCTCGGCAATGTCGCGCTCATGCTGCAGGTGGACATGGCCAACGGCACCGACTGGCTCCTTCCGCTCTTCGAGGCTGATACGGTCTCAGCACCCGAGTGGCTCGTAGGAGCCTCGTATGAAGAATTCGACAAGCTCGGTTATGATGGACTCCGGTACCCGTTCCATTTCTATTCGCTGAACAATAGCGTCGGCGGCGCATCGTCAGACCACGAACCGTTCCTTCGTGCGGGCATCCCTGCGATTGATTTCACGACGGATGTTTCAGACCCGATACACACGCAGCAGGACTCGTTCGGGCAGTTCACACCCGGCGGCCTGGAGCGGAGCGGTGACCTTGTCTATCGGCTCACGGAACGATTCGACGCCGGGGTGCCACAGGAACCAGCGGGAAGGTACGTCACGGTCCAGATCGGCCGAAGCATCTACCTCATCCCGATGTGGCTTGTGTGGGCATTCATTCTTCTCTCCTTCGCACTTACCATCTGGACGCTCAGAGAGCTCCGAACCGCGCGAACCGAGAAGCGTGGTGAGAACTGGACCCGCGTGCCGGGTCTGAAGGTCCTGATGCTCACCGCACTGGTAGCAGTGGTCACGGTATTTTTCGAAGATGTCCTGAGCCTTCTGAGCGGTTGGCGGACCCCATGGTACGGCGACCCGTCAGCGATGATCCCGGTCGCTGTCATGACCGCGATGTTCATGTCGGCCGTCGCTGCCCGGCTCGCCGGACGACTGAACCTCAGCACCGACGCGTATCGGTATGGGTTGCGGTCGGTGGTCACTCTCGTCGTTTACACCATTCTTCTGGCCCTGGTCAGCCCACGCCTTGCTCTGTATCCAGCCATCGGGATGTTCTTCGTCTCCCTCGCGTTCATGTCGAGCAGGGGCATCCTCTCTGTCGCGCTCATAGTGCTCGGCGCATACCCGATGGTGCGGCTCGTATTGTCGGAACCCTATCATTTTGTCGCCCGGATGTTCGCGCAGATCCCACCGGGGGCCTCCTCGATCATTGCCGGCATCTTCCTGGTCCTGCTGGCTACGGTCATTCTTGTCCCCTTTGCGCTTGCTCTGACCGGCATTCTGAAGTCCTCAAGCCGGAAGTGGCCGTCTGTGGCAATCCCCCTCCGGCAACCGGCATGGCTGGGCATTCTTGCAGCCGGGACCATCATATTCTCAGCGATCGTCCTGAGCGAGCCACCCTATTCTGACCGCTGGACCCAGAAGATCGAGGTCACGCAGGAGCTCAGCTCGGGCGATTCGCTCCTCCATGCGACCGTGAAGAGCACCGATCATCTGGACGGGACCACCATCTCGATGGCGGAATTCGACACGACCATCGCTTCCCGTGAGACGACCGTCAGACTCCCCGACCTTCCCGCCTCTCAGGAGGCATGGATGCATACAGGCCTTTCGCAACCCGAGCCCGGGGGCAGGAGCTCACTGCTGACGGTCAGATCGCGGACACGCCCCTACACACTGGAGGTGAGATTCACACCGAAGCATCATGCCGACGGAAGCAGGATCATCAAAGCCTCTGCAGGCCTGTCGTCCGTTGCATTGCAGGATGGGATCGCGAGCGTGAGATTCTACTCCTTCCCGGACACGAGCATCGTGCTTCCGATAACGCTCGCGCTGAACCGGCCTGACACTGTCGAACAGGTGGTCGTCGCGACGTTCGCCGAACCGGCCATCCCGGTGACGGTGACGAAGGAGCACAGCTCGGTCATCTACCGGACCATCGTGCAGGAGACGAGGGAGTTCTACGTTGGCAGGATCGAGGAAGATTAGGGTACAGCAGAGTGCGGAGGAGGACGCAGGTCAGCGACTGAGGAGGAGGGAGTGCGGAGTGCGGAGAGGGAACCACATCCGGGGTAGCAAAGGGCGAAGCGTATGCAGCGTAGAAGTTGCAGAGCTTCCCGTCGCCCCCACGCCCTGCGCCCTGCGCTTAGCCCTTAGCTGTTCTTTTCCAGCAACGCCACGTTCTCGATGTGGTAGGTATGCGGGAACATATCGACCGGGCGCATACTGCGCGTGATATAGCCGAGTGACGCAAACATCTTGCAGTCCCGGGCCTGCGTGGCAGGATTGCAGCTGATATAGACGATACGCTCAGGTCCGACAGCAGCCAGGTCCTTGATGGCATTGTCGTGCATGCCGCTGCGCGGCGGATCTACGATGACGACCTCGGGATGCCTGCTCTCATGCAGGTGGGCTGAGAGAGCATCCCTGAGGTCTCCCACCATAAAATCGCAGTTGGTGATGCCGTTCCCCTTCGCGTTCTGTTCCGCATCCTGCACCGACTGACCGACAGCCTCGATGCCCAGCACGGATCTTGCCTTCCCCGCCATGAAGAGCGCGATCGTCCCCGTCCCGCAGTAGAGGTCGTAGACGGTCTCCTTCCCTGTCAGCCCCGCGTATTCAAGAGCGACCTGATACAGCCGTTCCGCCTGTTCCGTGTTCGTTTGGAAGAAGGATTCGGGTGAGATGGTGAAACGGAGGTCGCCAAGTCTTTCGGATATCGTCCCGCTTCCTGCGTAGACCTTCCTCGTCTTTCCGAATGCGATCTGTGCCCGTTCCTCATTGATCGTGTTCACGACCGTCGTCACTCCGGGGACCGCTGCAGCAAGCTCTTCGGCATACCGCTTCATCACGTCCGGCCGGTCCTCGAACGTCACCACATTCGCCATACACTCGTTCGTGCGTTTCGACTGCCTGATGACGAGGAACCGCCAGTAACCCGCATGCCGTTCGGAACTGTAGACCGGCAATCCTGACGTCCGGGCGAACACGCGCGTGAACAGAAGGATGCTGTTGGAGAGATCTGACTGGAGGTGACAGGCATTGATGTCCAGCACCTTGTCGTACCTCCGCGGGACATGGAGCCCGAGGAAGATCCCTTCGTCTGTTTCACCGTCGCGCGGACGATGGTCGAGCCACTCTCTCGTCGAGAAGGAGTACTCCATCTTGTTCCGGTAGAAGAAGGGGGATGCACAGCCCTGGATCGGGCGCATCTCGAACCCGGTCAATCCGCCGATGCGCTCGAAACTGTCCTGCACATGCCGGGCCTTGAAGCGCAGCTGTTCTTCGTACGCCACATGCTGCCACTTGCAGCCGCCGCAGGTTCCGAAATGCTCGCATCGGGGATCGGTACGCAGGGGCGAAGGCGAGAGCACTTCCTCCACCACCGCTTCACCATGGTTCTTCTTTTTGCGCACGATACGTATCCGCACTTCGTCTCCAGGAACCGCCCCCTCGACGAACACGACGAATCCCCCGATGCGGGCAACGCTCTTCCCTTCGAACGCCGCCGAATCGATGATGCAGACATGTGTGCTTCCGGGCTTCAGGGGCATGGTCTTATGAGGTCGGACAGGAGTGAGTGCATAGCGGCAGGGCCGAGCAGCAGGTCAGGAACTGAGCCAATAGCTTATCTTCAGGAGAAAGATATTGTCGGGATACAGCGAGAAGGTGTCCTCCAGATTCGCACGCAGCGAGCTGATGTACCGGGCCATCTCACCTCCTCTGGAGTGGGACCAGACCGCGTACAGCGTACTTCCGGGCAGATACTCCCAGCGCAGCACAAGTGTGGACCTGACGGACGACTCGGTAAAATCCTCGCTGTCATACACGTACGGCAGGTAGTCGTCTTCCCCGAGCCGACGCATTTCGTTCTCATAGTATCCCTTTGCGATGAAGAGCTGCAGATACCATTGAACAGTGAGGTCGCGCGTGATGACGTACGAGCTTCTCGATGTCAGGTCCCATTCCCGTGTGGTCCGGTCTGCGAACACCGAGAACAACGACGGCGACGTGGACGGATCGTCCACATTGTCCACCCAGGCGAACACCCGGTCGACCTGCTCATGTTCGACCGACAGCTCGATGGTCGCGGCGGGAGAGGGCTTGATCTCGGCCTCGACGCCGAATCCCCTTCCGATACCCCCCCGCGCATCCCACTCGTAGGCGTACCCGATATCAAACACAACGCTTGCACGGGGGTCCGTTTCGATGGAGAGACCGATCTCCGTCGCAGCGGGCTTTCGGTACCATCCAAGCCCGCGTGTCTCCCTGTCGTCGTGGAGCCCGGTGCTCCGCTCCACATCAACGTCCAGCTCCCAGTAATTGGCGAGCATCAGGTATCCTGACAGCCTCCAGGAGTGGTTGATGTTCGCTCCGTCGAAGTTGTTCCTTCGGTGGTAGTTGAGCGACACATTGTAGATGCGTTTCCACTCATCGACCGTGTCGTCACGGTAGAGGATGTTCCCCATGAACCCATAGTCGTTCGGACGCCGGAAGAAACCGACATCGTTGACGTTGAAGCGGCGCGACGTGAAATCGGCCCCGACCGATCCGCGCCAGTGCTCCCCGCCTTCCTTCGAGAACCCCGCCCTGCCGGCGGCTCCTTCCTCCAGAAATCCCCGGGCCTCTGTTCGCGACTTGGCCAGGAAGCCATCGACCTTATACATGTTGTCGAGGAAACGCAGGTTCCAGTCCACGGCTCCGACCAGCGCCGGGCGTCTGTCCTCCCTCGTCAGGCTGGTGAGGATCATGCCCGCCGTGGAGTTGTCGCCGATGTCCTGTTTCAGACGGAGGACCGTGTAGTTGTTCAACGGCTCCACCGTCTGCTCGGAGCGGACGCCGTTGGAGTCGACGACCGCAGCATTCTCTTCTGCAGTGACCGCTTCGAGGACACCGTAGGAGAACCCCGACTGCGTTTTCCCGGAGATCTTGGCCGCACCGATGATGGAAGCGAAGCCCGGCTCTTCTTCGATGTAGCCGCCGGCGGGAGGACGCGCGGAGATGGAGCGCCCTATCCGCCGCGAATAGAAGAGGCCCGGTTCTCCGAATGACGTGAAGCGGAAGATCTGGATGCCCTCAACGAAGAACGGCCGCCTCTCAGGATAGTAGGTCTCGAACGTGGAGAGGTTGAGGACCGCAGGGTCCGCCTCGACCTGTCCGAAATCGGGATTGAACGTCGCGTCGATGGTGAAATTGGCAGAAGGACGATACTTGATGTCGACGCCGGCGCCCGCGGTGGTCACGATGGAGCGCGGTCTGGAATCGAACGGCGCCTTTCGTGCGTGTTCGACGACACCATACGGAAGCACCTCGACTGTCTGCCGGGGGACGACGTTCCGGATGCCGTCGAGGGTACCGAAGCGCGACACATATCCACTCACAGCACGAGGTATCAGCTGCCAGTGGATCACCTCCTGGTTGCGGGAGATGTTCCGTATCATCTGCATCCCCCATCGCTGCTCGGGAATGTCCTGGAACCGGAGCATCGAGAACGGTATGCGCATCTCAGCGACCCATCGGTCGGGCAGGATGGAGGTCTGGACCTCCCACACCGCATCCCACGAGGCATCCTCGGCCTCGCCGTCGTCGTACTGCAGGATGTCGATGATGGTCCCGGCAGCCGTAATGGTGAACTCGTACGCCGTTCGCCGGTCGTAGTAGCTGTCGAGCCTGATGGAGAAGCGGTCGCAGTCGATCTCCTCGTCACGCCGGGCCAGACGCGCGACGATGTGCTCAGCGTCGGTGTCGTACATCGTGGCGCCGACGTAGAGAGCGTCGTCGTCATAGAGGATACGGACCTCTGTCCGCTGCGTCGGTTGGGTGCCTTCGAGGGGAGAGAACTGCGTGAACTCTGTGACCGGGGCCGCTGCCTCCCAGGCGGATTCGTCGAGAGCGGCATCGATCCGGATGGCATCGGCGGTCCGGGTGGCGACTGCCCGCCGGACGTCATCCTGGGCTTTCGCCGGGAACGGCAGCAGTGACAGCAGGATAACGCCGCAGAGAAAGACGGTCCGGCGGTCGAAAGAGGGACGTCTGCAGCGGAATCCGTGCACCGGACGCCCCGGGTCCGTCGTCGTCATACGCTTCGGGCTGCGGTGAGGAGCTTTTCCACCTTTTCCTTGCTGTCCGCTTCGGCATAGAACCTGATGAGGGGCTCCGTCCCGGACGCGCGCACGAGGACCCAGCCCTTATCGATAAAGAACTTGACTCCGTCGAGCTTGTCGACACCGGTGACCTTGAACCCGCCGATCTTCTTCGGGGTCTTCTTGTAGTACGCGAGGATCCGCCGCTTCTCCTTCTCCGTCAGATGAGCATCGTACCGGTTGAAGTGATGCCATCCGAATTGCCCCATGATCTCCGCGACGAGCTCGCTCAGCGTACGCCGCCGCATCGTCATGACCTCTGCGAGGAGGAGACCGATAAAGATCCCGTCGCGTTCCGGCAGATGCCCTTTCACGCCAAGCCCGCCGCTCTCCTCCGCCGCGACGATGATGTCCCGCGTGGTCATGAGCCGGCAGAGATGCTTGAAGCCGATGGGGGTGGTGTGAAGCTTGAGACCGTAGTGGTCGCACATCTTGTCGATGAGCTGACTGACGGAGAACGACTTTGCGACCTCCCCCGTCGTGCGCTTTTCCTCGACGAGGTACTTGAGCAGGATGGCAAAGATGCGGTGGGAGTCGACGAAGTCCCCGTTCTCATCGAATGCGCCGACCCGATCGGCGTCGCCGTCTGTCGCGATGCCGATATCGCATGCGAACTCCCTCACCTTTTCTCCGAGCTCTTTGAGGTGCTGCGGGAGGGGCTCAGGGTGAGACCCGCCGAATGACGGATTGAACGTGTTGCGGAGGGAGACCGTCAGCGGGACGATCTGGTCCATGATGCCCTGCCCTGCACCGTGCATCGCGTCGAACCCGATGCGCACGTTGCGCGCCTTGATCCAGTCAGTATTGATCTTGGTCCGAAGGTCCTCGATGTACGCCTGCGTGAAGTCCATGGTGCGGATCGTGCCCTTGCTGAGGAGGTCCGAGTAGCTCTTCCGCATCGGAGGCAGCTTCTTCGGGACCTTCCTGAGCTCAGCCTCGACCTTCTTGATCATCTCGGGATGGGCCGGACCGCCAAAATCGCCTTTGACCTTGAAGCCATTGTACTTTGCGGGATTATGACTGGCCGTGATCACGACGCCGCCGGCTGCGTTCAGCTTCTTCGAGAGGAGCGACACCATCGGTGTCGTCGAGATGGCGTCCGAGAGGATGACGCGGATGTTCTGGTTCCCCAGGACAACAGCGACCTGTTCGGCAAATTCCCGGGACATGAAGCGTGAATCGTAGCCGACAACGATGCCATTCCTGATGTTCTTGTGCTTCCTGAAATAGCGGGCCGTCGCGAGAGAGACGCGCGAAATGTTCTCGAAGGTGAAGTCATCGGCGATGATGCCGCGCCATCCGTCGGTTCCGAACGTGATACTCATCTGCTCATCACTCCTATTCGTGCACGTTGTATGGTTGTCCTGAGTATGAAACAAGCGACATCGTTTCGGCATGTGTCATCGAACCGACGCCGGTCAGATCCTGAGTCATCATAGTCACGTTCAGCCTGATATTCCGCGACACCAGACCTTCCGTGCACACCTCATCGATCCAGTGATCGTCAGCACCGAAATACGCATTGAATGTCGCGATGGATACCACACGGACCGTGTTCCCGTTCAGAAGCTCCCGATCCCCGATAGCGATCACGGAACGCGTCTGGAGAAAGGGAACGGTGAACGCTGTCCATTGGGACCCGCGTTCCAGGGGGTATCGCAGGACCATGCGAGGCTCCTCCCGCCACTGGACCGTGTCCTCGGCCGCCTCTCCTGGCTCGAAGAGTGCCGGTTGCGAGAGCGACGGGAACCGATGGGGCCTTGTGGGGCCGGTCACCCGCATATGGACGACCGGCAATTGGCCCGCCCCCTGATACGCTACTTCCCGGAGCCCATCACCGCTCTGGGAATACCAGACACGGCCGGGCGTGACCTCAGGGTGACGAAGCGACAAGGCCTCGACACACACCAGACCTGACAGGTCCCCGAGCCGTTCGTCGATCCCCACCACGCGCATGAAGATCGAGTCCTGGTCCTGATAGAACTCGGTCCCTGCGGAGTCCGTCTGGTGGACTTCCCAATTGTAGATCCACCACATGCCGGCGCTGAATGCAGGACGGATGTCCTCAGGATCGACCGGGTTCTCATCGCACGCCGGCAGGAGAGCCAGCAGGAGGAGAACGACGAACGTGTACTTCATCCAGACCTCCGGCAGTGATCAGTGCTGGACCGTCAGAGCGCCCAGACCTGCGTAGTAGCCGTTCGAATCGAGCTCTTCCTCGATGCGAAGCAGCTGGTTGTACTTCGCGATCCGGTCCGTGCGACTGGTCGATCCGGTCTTTATCTGAGCTGCATTCGTGGCCACTGCGATATCGGCGATGGTCGCATCCTCGGTCTCGCCGGAGCGATGGCTCAGGACCGTTGTGTACTTCGCACGGCGGGCCATCTCGATGGCATCGAGCGTCTCCGTGAGCGTACCGATCTGGTTCACCTTCAGAAGGATCGAGTTCGCGACGCCCATGTCGATGCCCTTCGAGAGGAACTCGACGTTCGTTACGAACAGGTCGTCGCCGACCAGCTGCACCTTTTTCCCGATCGCGTCGGTGAGCATCTTCCATCCTTCCCAATCGTTCTCCGCCATACCATCTTCGATGGAGACGATGGGATACTGCTTCACCCAATTCTCCCAGTACGCCGTCATCTGCTCGGGCGTCTTTTCCGACTTGTCCGATTTGGAGAAGACGTAGCGCTTCTTCCCGGCATCATAGAACTCGCTCGAGGCGGGGTCGAGGCAGAGGTAGATCTGCTCGCCGGCCTTGTACCCGGCCTTCTGGATGGCCTCGAGGATGACCTCGATGGCCTCGTCGTTCGACTTGAGGTTCGGCGCAAAGCCGCCTTCATCCCCCACGGACGTGTTGTATCCCTTCTTTGTAAGGACCTTCTTGAGCGAATGGAAGGTCTCCGCTCCCATGCGAAGCGCCTCGGCGAACGAGGGGGCATCGAGGGGCATGATCATGAACTCCTGGACGTCGACATTATTGTCAGCATGCTTACCGCCGTTGATGATGTTCATCATCGGGGCCGGGAGGATGCGGGCGTTCGTCCCGCCGATATACCGGT
This sequence comes from uncultured Ignavibacteriaceae bacterium, assembly GCA_964534125.1. Classification (GTDB taxonomy): domain Bacteria; phylum Bacteroidota; class Ignavibacteria; order UBA10030; family UBA10030; genus 2-02-FULL-55-14. Next base: position 86,804 of record CAZHOJ010000007.1, on the reverse strand, counting down.
ACAGGGGGAGTCCAAGCGATGCCGCAGCCGCTTTGGCGACCGCGAGGGAGACGCCGAGGATGGCGTTCGCGCCGAGCTTCGACTTGGTGGGCGTTCCATCGAGCTGGATCATCATGCGATCGATACCGACCTGGTCCGTTGCATCGAAGCCGACCACCTCCTCGGAGATGACCGCATTCACATTCTCGACCGCTTTCTGGACCCCTTTCCCGCCATAGCGAGCAGCGTCGCCATCACGCAGCTCGACAGCCTCATGCTCACCTGTCGACGCTCCGCTGGGCACAGCTGCACGGCCGAAAGAGCCATCCTCAAGCTCAACATCAACCTCTATGGTCGGATTACCCCGCGAGTCAAGGATCTCACGGGCCCAGACATCCCGAATAATTCTATCAGACATGGCCTTTCTCTCCCGAAATGGAATACAAATGTGGCCAAAAGTGGACGGAGAATCAATCAGCGCTGACGGAATTGGAACCGTTTGGGTATATTGCCGGGAACAGCCCGCAGGTACACTTCGCAGCTCTCCGATCGAGGCATGTCCTGTCAGGGATTCTCCGTTTTCGGATTCACCGTATCGCCATTCCTCCATGACATCTCGCACGATCCGGGACAGCCCAATCCTCACTGCAGCGTTCCTCGCCATGTGTGCTGTGATCCCATTCGGAAGGGCCCTCAACGCAGGATTCCTGAACTGGGACGACCCGTTCCTCATCCTCGACAATCCCGCGGTCCGGACGCTCGGATGGTCCTCGATCGTTTCATGGTTCACCACATTTCCCGTGAATCATTATCATCCGTTCCTGCTGTTCACATTTGCGGTCGAGCATGCCGCGGCAGGGTTCGATCCGATGGCCTTCCATCTGACGAACCTTCTGCTTCATGGCGTCAACACCGTGCTGGTGTTCGTCCTGCTCCGATCGATCCTGCAGGACCGGCTCGTCATCATCCTGGCGGTCCTCTTCTTTGCCTTGCACCCGCTCCGCACCGAGGCGGTGGTCTGGATCTCGGCGCGAAAGGACCTCCTCAGCACGGGCTTCATCCTCGCGAGCGTCCTGTTCTTCATGCACTATCGGCGAACGGATTCAGCGCTCTCCTATGCTGCGTCCCTGGGAGGCGCCATTCTGGCATCGCTTTCGAAGGCATTGGCCGTGGTGCTCCCGTTCCTTCTTCTGGCGCTCCCACTGGTCATGGGAGCAGAACGATCCCGAAAAGGGGGGCCGCGATCGCTGGTTCCGTTCTTCTTCATTGCCCTCGTCACAGGTATTGTGGCGATCGTCGCGCAGTATTCCACGGGGACAACTGCGTATGATCCGTCACATTCCTTTCTCAGGGCCATCACGCTTCCCTTCTGGAACGTCGTCTTCTACGCATGGAAGACCATCATCCCCGCCCAGCTCTCGGCCGTCTATCCGTTCCCCGAGAACGGCGGACCGGACCTCCTGCTCCCATCGGTCATCTCTCTGGTGGTCATCAGCATCGTTGCGATCACCCTGATCATCGTACGTCCTTCCCGCGTTGTGCTCTTCGGCACAGCATGGACCCTCATCTCGCTCGCGCCAGTCCTGCAGATCCTTCCTGCCGGACGGGCATTCGCTGCCGACCGGTTCACGTACCTGCCTGCCGTGGGCCTCGCCGTCATCATCGGGGCATTGCTGGCGAAGGCAGTCACAGCGAGGAAAGGAGCGTACAGGCCTCTTGTTCGACGTGCTGGGATTATTGTTCTTGCCGTGCTCGGCACGCTGAGCTATGTGCGAACGGAGGTCTGGGAACGGAGCGTCACGCTCTGGACGAACGTACTGGAAGCGTATCCGGAATATGCGGAGGGGTACGTCTATCTCGGATCCGCACTGGCGACAGAGGAGGGAGACATGCCGTTGGCCATCAGCGCCTTTTCAGAATCGATCAGGCTCGACGACCGCAATCCGGCCGCGTTCAGCAACCGTGCGATCGCAATGTATCAGAACGAGTCTGACGATGCAGAGCAGATCATATCCGACCTCACAACAGCCATCGCGCTGGCGCCGGGCGACATCGAACAGCAGGTTCTGCTTGCGGAGATGTACGAGCACTTCGGACAGGTCCAGCGGGCATTCGACGTCTGTTCTGCTCTCCTGGACGCCTACCCATCCCTTCACCGGGTCCGGCTGCTGAGGATCCGGTGTGCCTACCAGCTCGGCCGTACCGAAATCGTCGATGATGACATTCGAGTGCTGGGTGAGGCTGGGATCAGCGTTTCTATAGAGAAGCAGTGAGAGGAGGATGCAGGCTTTCCCGCACAGGCGGGAAGGCGGGGCTTACGGCAGCCTGTGTTCCAACCAGGTCGTCCAATCCAGGGTTTCCGTGATCTCCCGAAGACGTACCTCGTCCTGAACGTCGTTCTGAGCTTCCCACAGTATGCCTTTTGCCTTCTCGTAGTCCCTGCCGGATCGAAGCAACCCCGCAAGCCGCCGCCGGGCCATGAAGCGCAGGAACGGTTCTCCGACATCGACCGCACGGGCCGATACATCGATGAGCTCGTCCTCCTGTTCTGCGGAAGAGAGCCAGCGGGACAACGCGTACCACATGAGAGGATCGTTCGTCGCTGCGGCCTTTGCACGGAAGAACGAGCGGCGGACGGAATCAGGAACCGAGCGGAGCACCATCTCCCTGAGGTCATCATCGGCAGCACTCGATCTCAGCAGCGCGATCCTGAATAGTGCGATCTCCCTCCATCCATCCGACAGGTCTGCCCGTGCGAGCTTCTCATACCGGTCGCGGGCCCCGATGACTTCACCGATCCCCCACAGAGCATCTCCTTCGGTCAGGGCCAGCGGAAGGTAGACTGTCGCCGAATCACGCAGACGCTGTGCCGCGATGGCCTGCAGCGCTTCCTGCATCCTTCCGCGCCGCACCAGTCCCTGCGTCAGCACATATGCGACATCGAACGACGGAGTCCGCGAGTATGCCTCACGGGCAAGGTCCACCGCAAGCGAGTCGTTCCCGACACGCAGCGCACTCTGTGCTTCCCGCAGCGTGTTCCCCTTGTACTGGAAGCATTCCTCTGTGAATCCCGGAGGGCGGTCGAACAGGAACTGTCCCTTGAGCATCTCCCCTTCCGTCAGCGTGACTCGTTCGATGGTAGCCCTCCATTCGTCAGACAGTTCGTCAAACGTCCGGCCGTACACGGTGAAAGATCCCGACCGGTACGCCCGCTTGAACCGCCGGACGCCATACCGTTCGATGAGATACCTGCAGAACGATCCGGCCAGCGTATACGAGACGGACGTGTGGGAACGGAAGAAGCCGGTCAGCGAGAAGACCGACGACAGATCGACTGATCCCCGTGCATGCAAAATGGCCGCCGCAGCCCTGTCAAGGGGCATGCCATATGCTTCGCGCTCGAGGGCGACCGCCGTTCCCTCGATGAAGCCCGCGTTCAGTCCCACGCGCACAACAGGGAAGCCAAACTCTGCAGCCAGCACGTGCACCAGCTCATGCTTGAGCACACGTTCCCGGTCGTCGAAGACGAGGTGCATCTGCCAGAGCCATGGCTTGGTGAAATTCGTTCCTCCGCCCCCTGCTAATGCCGATTTCTGCGCGACCGTCCCATAGTACGACACGATGATCCGGCGGGATGTCCTGACACGGAGCGTCGACGAGAGCGCATGATACAGGAACTCATGATACTCACCAAGCCTCACAGCGGCATCCCTCTCAAGCCGTTGCTCCGGATACAGAATGATGAAATGCTCGGTCTCGACCAGGCCGCCGAGCTCCTTTCTGATCCTTGAGAGCGAAGAAGAAAACCCGAGAGCGTCGCTGGCGAACCAGACGCCAATGACGAGCGCCCACGCAGCAGCGGCCGTGCGCCACGAGCGCCAGGCGGTGCGGACGGTCATCGGGCCGGATGCCTGCAGAGAACGCACCGTCCCGAGAAGCGCCAGAACGAGGACGAGCGTGACGCCCCTGAAGAGTGCGAGGGTCGGGAAGACTGTCTGTGTGGTGTCGTACGAGAATCCGGGGAAGAACCCGACGATCGGATTGTACGCGAAGATCTGCGGACCGAGGAAGGTGACCGCCGGGACATGCAGGAGCGTCAGGAACCAGAGAAGGACCATCATGCTTCGCGGGGCGCGCGGTGCGATCACGCGGGCGAGGAGCGCGAGTGACATCGCAAAGAGCGCTGCGAACGGAACGATGAGCAAGTAGTACGCGGCTCCTCCGAAGGGATCGCAATTGCGGACAAACGCCGCATTGAGCAGCGCCAGTCCTGCCGGGAGGAGGATCCACGTCCAGGTGCTGCGGAGCCCCAGGAGCACCTGCCGGTACGGCGATACGCTCCCGTCATCCGGAGAAGAACTCCGGAGCATCGCCAGTCCGGCGAGCAGCGCTACGAGAGGTGCAGAGGCGACCGAGAATTCGAGTCCGAGGACATTGAGGAGCGGGAACTGGAGAAGTACGACGGACTGGAGAACGAGGAGGACGATGCTGAGACGCTCGAAAGTGACAATGCGACGACCGGACGTCATCACGAGCCTGGCACCCGGGCGCTAGAATTCCTCGCCCGAGACCCGGGCGATATCAGCTCCCAGCGATTGCAGCTTCCGTTCGATGGATTCATAGCCGCGGTCCAGGTGATAGACGCGGAGGACCTCGGTCGTCCCTTCGGCCGCGAGTCCGGCGAGAATGAGCGAGGCGCTTGCGCGGAGGTCCGTCGACATGACTTTTGCTCCGGTAAGGCGTGAGGTCCCGACGATAGTGCCGATGTTCTCGTTCACCGTGATGTTCGCGCCGAGCCTGTTCAGTTCGGGCACATGCATGAACCTGTCGGTATAGATCGTGTCTGTCACCATCGAGACCCCGCCTGCGAGGCTCATAAGGGCCATCCATTGCGCCTGCATGTCTGTCGGAAATCCGGGATAGACGGCCGTCATCACGCTGACCGGTCTGATGCTGCCGGAACGGCGCACCTCGATCCAGTCCCTTCCGGAGGAGATCGTCGCACCGGCATCTTCGAGCTTGACGATGATGGACCCCAGGTGGACCGGGTCAACACCCGTCAGCCGGACGCCTTTATCCGGATCGCCGGCCAGCATCGCGGCGGTCATGAATGTGCCCGCCTCGATCCGGTCGGGAATGGTATCGATGGCCGCGGCCGACAGTTCGTCGACCCCCTCCACTTCGAGCCGTCCTGTGCCGATCCCTTCGATGCGTGCACCCATCGATGCCAGGTAGCGGGCGAGGTTCGTGATCTCGGGCTCCATGGCTGCGTTCTCGATGAGCGTTGTGCCTTTTGCCAGCACGGCAGCCATCAGGACATTCCCAGTGGCGCCCACGCTCGACATGTCGAACAGGATCCGGGCGCCGCGCAGCCGCTGTGCCCGTGCGATGACGTAACCTTCCTCGAGGGAGATCTCAGCACCCAGCCGACGAAGTCCATCGAGGTGCAGATTGATGGGCCGCGGACCCCAGGCACACCCGCCTGGGAGGGAAACCCTTGCATGTCCGTGCCGTGCCACGAGAGGCCCGAGCACATAGACCGAGGCGCGCATCTTCTTGACGTGTTCGTAGGGCGCCTCATGGGAGGAGAGCGACGACCAGGAGATCGTGAGGTCGCCGTTCGTGCGCGTGACGGATGCACCGAGGGATTCGAGGAGCCGGGACATCGTGTTCACGTCCCGAAGCCGGGGAGTGTTATGAAAAGTGTGGCTCCCGGGTGCCAGCAACGCAGCGGGCATCAGGGCCAGTGTGGCGTTCTTGGCGCCGCTGATCTGAATAGTCCCGGCGAGGGGACGGCCACCGCGAATGACGAATTTGTCCACGTAATTCCTGTCGGATGAGTCATGTAATGTACCCGGAAGTGGAGGAAGAAGCAAAGGAGGCGCCTGCCGGTTCCTTGTCTTTCCACCATTTTTCACCTATCGTTCATCGAACGACGGTGCAGTTCAGCCGTCATTTTTTTCGTACTCACTCACCAGTGAATCATGCCAGTCTCGATCATCGTCGGTGCACAATGGGGAGATGAAGGGAAGGGAAAGCTCGTCGACAACCTGAGCGAGGATGTCGACATCGTCGCCCGCTACCAGGGTGGTGCGAACGCCGGACATACGGTCATCCTTCCCCCCACGCGCTCCAAACCCGCCCGCCAGTTCGTCCTGCATCTCATCCCCTCGGGCATCTTCCATCGCCATGTCACCTGCGTCATCGGCAATGGCGTCGTCATCGATCCCGTGGCGCTGATGGAGGAGATCGACCAGCTGAAGAGCGCCGGCATTCGCATCGACGGACGCCTGCTCATCAGCCATAATGCCCACCTCATCATGCCGTACCACAAAATGCTCGATTCCCTGCGGGAGAAAGGGTCGCAGAAGATCGGAACGACGGGACGGGGGATCGGACCGGCGTACATCGACAAGTACATGCGGACAGGCATTCGCGTGGTCGACCTGCTGAACCGCGACGTACTGTGCGAGAAGCTGAAGCGGAACGTCGAGCAGACGAACGAGATCCTGAAGAAGGTCTACGGCGAGACGGCTCTCGATGTCGATGCGATCATCAATGAGTACCAGGAATTCGACCGGCACATCGACCCGTACATTACTGACACGGCAGATTACCTGAACACTGCCCTTGCCCGAGGCAAGCACGTCCTCGCAGAAGGAGCGCAGGGCGCCCTCCTGGATGTCGATCACGGCACATATCCCTTTGTCACCTCGTCGAATCCCACGAGCGGCGGCGCCTGTACCGGGCTTGGGATCCCCCCCACCGCAGTGAAAAAGATCATGGGAGTCGCAAAGGCGTACTGCACGCGCGTCGGGAATGGCGCGTTCCCGACAGAGCTGAACGATGCGACTGGCGAGCGTATCCGCTCGATCGGCGGCGAGTTCGGCGCGACGACCGGACGCCCGCGGCGGTGCGGTTGGCTCGACCTCGTCAGCCTCTCCTACTCGGTCAGTATCAATGGCATCGACGCCGTCGCCATGACCAAACTCGACGTGCTGGACGAGTTCGACGAGATCAACGTGTGCGTCGCATACGAGATCGGGGGAAAACGCGTCACCCGCTTCCCGACCGACGCCCAGACGCTCGAGGCAAGCAAACCTGTTTATAAGACCTTCAAGGGCTGGCGCTCGAGAACATCAGACGCGCGCACATTCCGTCAGCTCCCTCCCGAAGCGCGCACGTACATCCGGGCAGTTGAGCGCCTCCTGAAGACCCGCATTTCGATGGTCTCCGTCGGAGCACGGAGAGACCAGACGCTGACAGTCCCCAGAGGCTGATCTTCCATGGCGACCTCACCGATCGGCGGAAGCATCTCCCGGTCCGGCAGGATCAAGATATTCCTGCTTGCCTTTGCCTTCCTGATAGTCGCCGGCATTGTCTACTACACGTACGACATCGTTGGCCGTCTCCATGCCCGTGAGCAGAAAGTGGCCGGGATGTATGCTCGGTCGCTCGAATACATCGCAAACGCGAAAGTCGGGGAAGGAGACTACAGCTTCGTGTTCAACGAAGTGGTCAACGCCATCGATTTTCCGATGATCGAGACGGACCCTGAGAACACCGTTATAAAGAACACGCGGAATGTCGAGGTCGACAGCACGCTCTCAGCCGACGAACAGCAGGAGATCCTCCTGGCGATGACCCGGGCGATGGATGCGGTCCATCGGCCGATCGTCGTCACCTACCAGGACAGCATCATCCTCAGTCTGGTCCACTATGGCGAATCGCCGCTCATCACGCAGCTGCGCTTGTTCCCCTGGGTCGGACTCACCGTCGTCGCGGTGTTCATCCTCATCGGCTATATCAGTTTCAGCTACATCAAGCGGAGCGAGCAGAGCAACATCTGGGTCGGTATGGCTCGTGAGACCGCCCATCAGCTGGGAACGCCGATCTCCAGCCTTATGGGATGGACGGAGCTCCTGCGCGAACAGGCGAACAGGGACTCGAAGGCCCAGGAGACCCTGGCGGAGTTCGAGAACGACCTTTTCCGCCTCCGGAAGATCGCAGACCGCTTCTCGAAGATCGGGTCGAAGCCCGACCTCCATGAGGAGGACCTCGCGGACATCGTCAGCAAGGTGATGGTCTACTTCGAGCGCCGCATCCCACACACAGGGAAATCTGTCTCCCTGTCGCTTCGGTCCGAGGGGGACACGCTGGTCCGGGTCAACCGGGAGCTCTTCGAGTGGGTGATCGAGAACCTCACGAAGAATGCCCTCGACGCCATCGAATCAGGCTTTGGCACTATCACCTACACGCTGTCGAGCTCGGAGCGGTACGTGAACCTCGATGTAAGCGACACCGGCAAAGGGATCGACCCGAAGCATAAGACCGATGTGTTCCGTCCCGGTTTCTCGACGAAGAAACGCGGCTGGGGTCTCGGCCTGAGCCTTGCGAAGCGCATTGTCGAGTCGTACCACAGCGGCAGGCTTTATGTCCGGGAGACCCGGCCAGGGGCGGGAACGACCTTCCGGATACGGCTCAAGCGCTCGTAGCAGGCTGCAGAAAGGAATCCCGCCAGGCCAGCCAGGCCCGGAGGATGAAGTAACGTCGCGAAGGGAAGATGTGTCAGAGCGTCTGTCCCCTTACCTGATGATGTCAGGTGCAGGGACAGACGCTTTTTCTTGGGTGGGCTTATTTCGGTCTTGCTGCCGGCGGAGGAGGCGGGACGATGGCCGGGGCCTGCACGAAAATCTTCTCGCTCTCATTCCCCATCCTGTCCACGGCGGAGACCGCGACCTGAGTCAGGACATCCGTCCTCGTTTCGACACTGTCAGGATCATCGCGCACCGGCACATCCACGTAACGGTAGAGCGGCAGTTCGAGGTCGAGGGTGTACCGGTTGTGGATCGTGTAGCCCCATCGTCCCCCCATCTCTTCGTAGACGACCCATCGAAAGACATCGTCCTTGTCCGGATGTGAGAGGACAAGGTACATCGTGGTCGAATCTGTCCGGGCATTTACGAATGGCTGAGCCGGAGGCACCGCATCGAGCCACGGGGACGGCGGCACCAGTGCTCCCCGGCGATACGGGGTCGTACGCAGTCCATCGTTGAACTCCGTGCTGTCCTGCATGAAGTATTTGAAGCTGAAGTGGATATGGCCGGGCGACTCGGGCAGGAATCCACGCGCTACCATGATCTGATTCACCAGCTCATCCAGTCCCCCTTCCCTGACCATCCTGTAGGTCGCCACTCCGGGCCAGAGATTGCGGTCCATGATGTTCTCCCGCGTCCACCAGCCGAGCAGAACGGGGAAGCTCTGCGGGACCTGGTTGATGGACCAGTAGAGCTGCGGGGAAAAGTAGTCGACCCATCCTTCGTTCAGCCACAGCCGGGCATCGGCGAACAGGCCTTCGTACTGGTCGAAGCCCGCGATGGAAGGAGGATACGACGGCCGCCAGATGCCGAACGGACTGATGCCGAACTTCACATGAGGTTTCTCCGCCTTGATCGAGGCATACAGCCGCTCGATGAAGGTGTTCACCTGGGAACGGCGCCAGTCGGACCGGGACATCGACCCTCCGTCGGCCACGTATGCCTTCCACACACTATCGTCCGGAAAGTTCTCTCCGCCGTAGGGATAGAAATAGTCGTCGAAGTGCACGCCATCGATATCGTACCGCTTCACGACATCCATGACCACTGCCAGGGAGTGGTCCTTTGTCTCCGGGTGAGCAGGATCCATCCAGTACATGCCGTTGGGGAGCACACGGACCAGATGCGGCTTCCTGTTCGCGATCGACGCCTCCGAGACCGGTCCCCCCTGCCGCACATGCACTCTGTACGGGTTGAACCACGCATGGAGTTCTATGCCCCGGTCGTGAGCCTCATCCACCCAGAAGGTGAGAGGGTCGTAGAACGGTTCGGGGGCTTTTCCCTGCTCACCGGTGAGGAAATACGACCACGGCTCGAGGGAGCTTTCATACAGTGCGTCAGCCTGCGGACGCACCTGTAGCACGATGGCGTTCAGTCCGATCGAGACCGCCGTATCGAGGATCGCCCGGACCTCGCGCTTCTGCTCTTCAGTCGTCAGGCCTGGCTGTGAGGGCCAGTCGATATTCGCTACGGTAGCCACCCAGGCAGCGCGGAATTCCCGCTCGGCGTACGGTTGTGCCGGCGGGGCATCCATACGCGCCGGTCGGAACGTTGTGCAGCCTGCCGCAAATGCGAGCAGGGCGGTCGAGAGAGCAATGAGTTTTTTCATGGTACCGTCCAATGTCCGGAAAAACGGTCGGGCATGCAAGATGGGTCAGGTGGCAGCATCATCCCAGGGATGAGAACGACATCGTGTCTGGCGACCAGCCTCCTGCGCATGGAACCACATCCAAGAGTTCGGTATCTTCATGGAACCACATCAACATCGAGTCACATGCCCACCGAGACCCAGTCCGTCACCGAAGTTATCCAGCTCATTCTTGCCCCTGCGGTCATGATCAACGCCACCGGCTTGCTGCTCCTGACCGTCAGCAACAAGTACTCCCTGATCCTGAACCGGATCCGCAACCTGAATGAGGAACGCCGGCGGCTGCTGGGCCGTGCCGGCGAGCCGGATTTTTCAACGCGGGAGAACCAGCGCATGGAGAGCATTGCACGACAACTTGCCCGCCTCACACAGCGCGCCCGCTTTGTACGCAATGCGAATGCCTGCTACTTTTCAGCGATCGGCATCTTCGTCGCCGTCTCCCTCTTCCTCGGTCTCGACCTCACCTTCCCTCTCGTCAATCTCCAGCCGTTCTTGCTCGTGATCTTCCTGATCGGGATGAGCCTCGACCTTGCCGGCGTGGTCTATTCCTGGCTGGACACATTCAAGGCGTACGAGGTGGTGAAGTACGAGGTGCAGGTGGACGAGTAGGGGAACCGCTCATTATTCATCATTGAGCGTTGAGCGTTGAGCGTTGAGCGTTGAGCGTTGGAAATTACTTTACGGCCGGGGCAACTGCAACTCCCAATGTCCAACGCTGAATGGCCATTGATGAAATGAAGTGCGCCGACAACCCCGACACTCATCATTCATCATCGGGCGTGGGAAATTGCTTTTCAGCCGAGGCAACAGCAACTCCCGATGCCCAACGCTGAATGGCCATTGATGAAATGAAGTGCGCCGACAATCCCGACATTCATCATTGGGCGTGGGAAATTGCTTTTCAGCCGAGGCAACTGCAACTCCCAATGTCCAACGCTGAATGGCCATTGATGAAATGAAGTGCGCCGACAACCCCGACACTCATCATTCATCATCGGGCGTGGGAAATTGCTTTTCAGCCGAGGCAACAGCAACTCCCGATGTCCAACGCTGACGACCAACGAAAAAGCTGGAGTCCCATCTATCCGCGTGACTCTGCGGTCGATACACTTTTGGCAAAAATTGCGATCAGCTGCCGGCATTCTTCGAGGGCTGAGTTGGACAGTTGACGTCTGGGACAAAGTCCCTTCCTTTGAATTATTTCGAGGCAGATCGACGTTTCTCGAAGTTCCTTCAGGACGATCTTCATCTTATGCACAAAGTCTTTGCGTGATTCTGCGCTCTGTGCTTCTCCGTAATTGAAGGCTGGAGATGTCCCGCTACGGATCAGTTGTCCTGCCATATGGTTGCCCACCCTCGATTTCGGCAGTGATTCGACAACGTCTATGATTAAGACGGAAAATGTGATCAGGCGTTCCTCAAGATCGTATCTCATGGTTCCCCCCTCTAAGATAGGATCAGATGTGTTGCGGCTATGCTACCAGCATCCCCATGTCCTTTATCAGCACTGAGGATGTATAGCGGAGATTGCTGTTCGAACACGAGAAAAGCAACTGCCAATATCCCCAGACGAATTTCCAATTATCAGGTGAACTGCTTCCGTCCCCCGGCCGTTCATCATTCATCATTCGGCGTTGGACATTGCTTAGCGATGATTCCCGAAAAGATCACCCAATGCTGAAAATCCGAGGATGAAGTAATCCTTTCCTCCGCACTGCCGCCCATCGTTCCTCATGGACCGCTGGGCGTGGCGTCCGCTCCTCTCCTCAACATGTCCTGCAGTCTGCTCCTGACATCCGGCCATTCCGAGTCAAGGATGCTGTAGTACACCGTGTCTCTCCATGATCCGTCTGCCCGCAGCATGTGCCGGCGCAGGATTCCCTCTTCCCGCGCACCAAGGCGGAGGATCGCCTGACGCGATCGTGTGTTCGTCGTCCCGGTCTTGAACTCCACCCGGACGCATTTCCACTCTTCGAACGCGTGACGGAGCATGAGGTACTTGGCCTCTGTGTTCACAACCGTCCGCTGCCACGGCCGGCCAACCCAGGTCCAGCCGATCTCCACGCGCCTGTTCTCTCTGTCGATGTTCCCGAACCGCGTGCTTCCCACCACGGTCCCGTCTGCGAGGGTGGTCAGGAACGGCACCGCGACACCCGCATCCCGAGCCGCAAGGGCCGCCGTGACATAGGCATGCAGGTCGGTCTCATTCCGGATGACCACCAGTGTGTGTATCCAGAGGTCGGGTTCAAAAGCGATGGAGGACAATGCAGCGACGTCGGTGAGAGCGAGCGGACGAAGCACCACGCGCTCGCCGCGCAGTTCGAAGATGTTCGTGCCGGGCATCTGCGCTACGCCCTCAGGTCCTCAATAGGTTTCCCCAAAGCACTCATGTCGACCGATATGCCAAGTCCGGCACCGGTGGGGACGGTCAATCGCCCGTCGTGACGGCGCGGAGCGTCCGGTGAAATCGAAATGTCTATGTAGCTGTTGAAATCGGTCGACGTGAAGAGGTGTATGGGTTGCGTGCTTCCAACGAGATGGGCGATCGCCGCCGTTGTGACATCTCCTCCCCAACTGTCCTCGAGCGTCATGGCGATGCCGAGACTCTCGCACAGATCTCTCAACTGCCTGGCTTTTGTCAGTCCCCCGACCCTTGAGATCTTGATATTGACCACGTCCATCGCTCCATCTCCCCACGCCCTCAGGAAGGGTCCGACGCCTGTGATCAGTTCATCGAGGACGAACGGATTCCGCGTGTTGCGTCGTACGGCAAGACATTCCTCGTACGTCTTGCACGGGGCCTCGATGTAGACCTTCTCTCCATCAAGCGCCTGGACGACCTTCATAGCATCGTGCTGAAGCCAGCCAGTGTTCGCATCGGCTACGAGCACGTCATCCGGACGGAGGACCTTCAGAACGGTCCGGACTCGCCCGATATCAACCTGCGGATCACCCCCCACCTTGAGCTGGAAGCGTGCATATCCCTCTGATTGATATTTCTGAACATCCGCGGCCATCTCGTCGGGACTGCGTTGCGAGATCGCCCTGTACAGAGGATAGTCCTTGACCGTCTGTCCGCCGAGCAGCGTGGCGACAGGCTGACCCGCGACCTTTCCAAGAATGTCCCAGAGAGCGATGTCGATGGGCGATTTTACGTAGTGATGCCCGCCGAGCGCATTGTCCATACGGCCATTCAGGTGCCGGATGCGGGTCGGATCCTCACCGAGAAGCACGGAGGAAAGCTCTTTGATACCCGGGATCACACCGGCCGCGAACGCCTCCATGTAGCCGGACCCGAGGGGACAGACCTCCCCGAATCCTGTGATCCCCTCATCTGTGGAGACCTCGACGACAATACTCGCGAACGCCGACTCAGCATGGCCGCCCGACCAGGCATAGGACGTATCCTTGAGGCGATAGAAGAGCCGATAGGCCCGGATGCGTTCGATCTTCATGACGAAGCCCTTTCTGCCGTTAGGTGAGGATGAAACCTTCCTTCAGCGGATCGTCCGGTGAGAGCATGAAGGAATGCTGTCCCGTGATGAATGCAGATCCGGTCACCCGCGGGATGATAGCCGCACGCTTTCCGACGACCGTCGTGCGGACGACCTCTCCGACGAAGCGGGTCCCAACGATGCTCTCGATGGTGATCCTCTGCCCCGTCGCCACCTCCCCGCGGGCATGATGGATCGCCAAGCGGCCGCTTACGCCGGTCCCGGTCGGCGACCTGTCCACCTGACCATCGGCGAAGATGCAAACGTTTCGGCTGTGAACGCCCTCCTTTCCGGAGGGAGCAATGAAGATGGTCCCGTACACGAAATTCAGCCGCTCATCATCCGGATGGTCAAGCGCAACCTGTGCAGCAACCATCTTCTTGATAGCTCTTCCCGCTGCTATAAGTGTCGCCACGTCGTTCGGAGCGCACGATGAACCCACCTGGTCCGCCTGAACATACGCATAGAACGCACCGCCAAATGCGATATCCATGACGATCCGTCCACATCCCGGCACGTCGAGCTCCAGACCGTCATGCGATAGAAAGGAAGGAACGTTGTCGAACGAGACAGAAACGGCCCGGCCATTCCTCGTCTGGACCTCTGCGACCACACGTCCCGCCGGCGTATCGATGCGGATCGTCGTTGTGTCGCCGGACGCAGGGATCGCTCCGGTCTCCACCAGTACCGTTGCCAGGGCGATGATGCCATGCCCGCACATCGTACTGAATCCTTCATTATGGAGGAACAGCACGCCGACATCCGAATCCTTCCGCTCAGGTGGCATGACAAGCGCCCCGTACATCTCCCGATGGCCTCTCGGTTCCCACATGAGCGAACGACGGATACTGTCGCCATGCTCCATCATCCATGTCCGCCTTGCCGGGATCGGACCCGACATCAGTTCCGGGATCGGGAGCGAGAAGATACGAAGCGGCTCACCAGCGGTATGTGCATCAATCGAGTCGATCCTCCCCCACTCCGGCGGCGATACCCACCCGAACAACCGGTCGATCCGCATCATGGCGTTCCTTCCTTTTCGACCATGTCGCAGAGTGTCGCCGCGACGATGATGTCCTCCATCGCTGCCCCTACGGACTTGAAGACGGTGATCTCTTCCCTGTCCTTTCGTCCGGGATGGACGCCCGTGACAAGTTTCGGCAGATCTGCCACGACATCTGCTGATGAGATCACCCCCCGGGCGATAGGGTCCATAAGGTCCCCGGCTTCCCTCAGGGCGTGGTCCAGGATGTCGGCAAAGAGTGTTCCCTTTGTGACAGTGATATCGTCAAGCTCCCGTACGAACGGCTTGAAGGACCCGATCGCGTTGACGTGGGTGCCCGGTACGAGGTCCGCTCCGTTGAAGACAGGGTGCCTGGACGTCGTCGCCGTCACGATGATATCTGAGGACCGGACGAGCGAAGCAGCATCGTCGGTGACGCTGAATATGACCCGTCCCTGAAAGTTCTGTCGAAGATCGTCGCACATCTGTGCTGCGTGCGCGGGCGTCCTCGAGAAGACGAGGACCTCACGAAGGTCCCTGACCTCGGCCACTGCAAGGACATGGTTCCGGGCCTGGACGCCCGCACCGAACACACCGAGCGTTGCAGCATCGGGCCGCGCCAGGATATCGGTCGCCAGTGCGGAAACGGCGGACGTCCGGAGCTCTGTGACGGACGCTCCATCGACGAGCGCACGGACGGCCCCGGTCTCCGCATCAAGAAGGAGGATCTGTGAAGCGATGGTAGGGAGGTGACGGGACACGTTGGAGGGAAAGATGCTGATGATCTTCGCGCCCAATCCGCCAGCGGACGCGACTGCAGCAGGCATGACGAGCACCGTATCATTCTCGCCGGCTCCGTCGAGAGCGGTCCTGTCCGGAAGCTGCACCCGGTCCGCCGCGAACTCCTCAAAGACCCTGCGCATCAGTCCGATCACGTCGGCATGCCCGATGCGGGAAGTGACGTCTGTGCGGCCGAGGATACGCATGGATAGCGCGCTGGGTTGTGCCTCAATCCTCTCTGCGCGGCAGGAGGAACACGTTGAACCGGGCCTGAAGGCCGATCATGATCACCAGGGCGATCCCCCACTGCACCAGGCAGGTCATCACGCTGTAGTAGTCGAAGGGATCGTACCAGGTGTCCGGGGCGTACTCGGACGCAGACAGATACAGCCACCACCCCAGCAGAAGGACTGCTGCGAGAGGGACGAAGTAGAGCACGACGTAGTTCCACCATTGGCCCAGCTGCCAGTCCGATCCGTCCGTCATCAGCTCCTCCCGTTTGAGGTTCTCGAGCCCATACCTGATGATCGCGACAGCCACGAAGGCGCCGGAGATCATCAGGGCCACGCCCCAGACGAAATCCTGATTGCCAAGAATGTTGAGGTTCGACGCAGAGGGAATGCCGAGCACGAACCCGACAACGGTGAGACCAAGGATCGCGCGGGACCGGGTGATGCCGAGGTCGACGAGGAACCGGGTGCCGAGCTCAAGCATCGCAAGGAACGACGTGAAACCGGCGAAACAGAGGCCGAGGAAGAAGAGGACGGCGAGCGGCTGGCCGAGCGTCATGCGGGCGAACAGCTGGGGCATCCAAATGAACGTCAGTCCGGTCGAAGCGGGACCGCTCGTCTTCATGACCGAGAGGATCTCGGGATCCGACATCCCCATCTCGTAGTGCAGCACAGAGAAGACCGTGCCAAAGATCATGATAGCGGAGATGAGCGAGACGAGGTTATTGCCGATACCGGTGACGAAGGCGTTCTTGACGAGGCCATGCTCGCGCCTGATGTACGCCGCGTAGGTAAGGAACAGTCCCCATCCCGCCCCTGTGTCCCACGCATTCTGCGTCAGCGCTTCGAGCCAGATCCGCGGGTCCGCGAGCTGCCCCCAGTCCGGCGTAAAGATGAAGGCCAGACCCTGTCCCGAACCCGGCAGCGAGATGGCCCGGATGGCCGACCCGACGACGATGACGAGAAGCGTCGGCATCAGGATCTTGTTCACTTTTTCGATCGAGGTGATGCCCTTCCATGCGATCAGTGCGCCGAGGACGAGCACGACGGCATGAAAAAGATACGGGAGGAGGCTGTCCTGAAATCCGTTCCAGACGCCGAACGCTTCTTCTGTGGTCGCCGGAAGTGGCGCTGTCGCCGTCGCGATGAGATAAAAAAGGACCCACCCGACCACGACCGCATAGTAGAACATGATGGCGATCGTGACGAATCCGACGAACGATCCCATCCAGGTGAGCTTGCCGTCGGAGAGGAGGGCGAACGATCCCGCCGTCCCTTTGCGCGTCTTTCTCCCCATCAGATACTCTGCGATGATGAGCGGTACGCTCCAAAGGAACAGGAAGATCACCCATGAGACGATGAACGCACCCGCACCGTCGTCCGAGCCGTTCTGCGCAACGATCCGCGGGAAGCGCCAGATATTACCGGTGCCGACCGCGACCCCGATCGCGCTCAGGAGGAAACCGAGCCGGGAGGAGAACCGCTGATGGATGCTGGCATCAGAAGCTGTCATGGGCAGATCTCGTCATGGATGGAAGGGCCGGAGGCGTGCATCTCAATACCTTTGGTGTTCGACGTTCATCATCAGGCGTTGGTCATTCGTCATTCATCATCGGGCGTCGGACATTGATTTTCGGCTGATCCAAAAGCAATGGCCAATATCCGACGCTGAATGACCAATGATGAAGTGTCGTGCTCCGACAACCTGGACATTCAGCATTCACCATCGGGCGTCGGGCGTTGCCTTTCGGGCGATCCAACAGCAACTCCGAATGACCAATGCTCGATGTCCACTGATGAACTATCTATGAACCCGACGATGTGTGGTCATACACGATCCGCCAGCCATCGGCCTTCTTCCCGAGGAGGAGCGTGAATCGACCCCACGGCTCATCCTCCGACCGCCTGAGCCGCCATATCCCGCGGGCGAGCGCAGCATCGGAAGAGGTCATGAGAATCTCGAGCTCCTCGAATGTCAGATGCCCCATCGCATCCCGGGTAGGATACGACCGCTGAAATCGGGCAAGGACAGTGTCATAGCCGGTCACACGAGTCCCGCCAGAGATGAAGATCGTGCTGTCGCTCCGCCAGTACCCCTGCATGTAGCCGGGGATGTCCCCATTGTTCCAGGCATCCACCTGCTGGCCGAGGACGGCCCGTACCGACGCATCGTCCGCCGAAGGATCATGGACGGCACATCCTGCCAGAAGCAGGACGGCGACGAGGCTACGCGCGGACCTGCGGAACGTCTTTCTTCCGGAAGAGGCCATAGCCGATCAATCCACCGAGCATCCCGAAGATCGGGAAGATGATGATGTTGAAGAAGAACCCTGTGAGAAGTCCGGCGAGGCTCGCTGCTTCGGCCATGGACTCATCCATCGCTTCGAGGATCTGGTCAGCGATGTCGTATGGGATAGTGCCGTTCTCTGCAAACTTCTCGATGAGGTCCCGGATGAATTCTGTCTCGAAGGGGCCAAGGACGAGCAGGAACAAACCGGACAGGATGGTGGCGCCGATGGCGCCGAAGATCCCCGACAGCAATCCGACGACGAGCGCATCGGATGTCTCCATCAGCGGCATCTCCGGTCTGAAGTCCTTCTGATAGAAGAACACGGCCAGAGCTCCCCCGAAAAGGATCCCCGCACAACAGAAGCAATTGATGATGCTTATGCCGGGGAGGGCCGATATGCCGGCGATGACCGCCGCACCGATGAGGATCGCGTTCTGTTTCTGTGGTTTCTCAACCATCATAACCTCCGGGAGGGGGTGAGAGATGCAGGACATTCAGCTTTCGAAGGGCATCGAAAAGAACGGGCAGAACGACCACGGCAAGCACAGAGCCTGTAAGAACGCCCGTAACGAGACGGGAAGGCATGTCTGCTGCCCGCAACCCGACAAGGTCCGCCAATCCATCGACGGCCACAGGCATCAAAAAAGCAGCAAGAACGGCCGGGCGCGGGATATGGACCAGCGACAGGCGGCCACTGAGAAGAACGATAAGAGCAGTAAGTGTGAAGGACAGGTAGATGGCAGAACACCTGTGGCATACTGCCCAGGGAACACCAAACCACACGAACGACCGTTCAGCGTCCTGGTGACAGACGCCCTGATAGAAAGCTCCGGTTACACCGGGTCCCGACAAAGCAGCCTCGAGCACCGGCCCGGCGGAGAAGCCGAGGCACCAAAGCCCCAGGAGCACGATCAGCAGGCGGGAGAAAGTTCGTTCGTACAACCGCATGCCGGAGTATCGACAGAAAATCATGATGATGCAACCGGACCGGGTTTCGTGCTCCGGGATTATCGTGTATATTCTTCTTCGATTTTCCTCATCTGCTCCGGGATCCCAGGCCCATGAAGACCCTCGGTATCGATAAGAATTTCCTCGCACTCGAATCTGAATTCTCTTCGTTCGACAGATCGTCCATCGTCATCCATCCGGTTCCCTTCGAACGCACCGTCAGCTACGGGCACGGGACGAAGAACGGACCGGCGGCCATCCTGAAGGCATCACAGTACGTGGAGTTCTACGACGAAGAGACCGGCAGGGAGCTGCATCGCGAGAAGGGCATTGCCAGTCTCCCCCCGTTCCCGGTCGGGAATCTGAAGGACGAGGCATTCCTGACAAAGCTCTACGACCGGACCACCGAACTCCTTCAGACCGGCAAGTTCATCGTCACGCTCGGGGGAGAACACACCATCACCTCAGCGCTCGTGCGCGCATACGCGAAACGGTACGAGAACCTCTCCGTGCTGCAATTCGATGCGCACTCCGACCTTCGTGAGGAGTATCAGGGGAACACGTACTCGCACGCCAGCGTCATGGCCCGGGTGGCGGAATTTCTCGAACCGCAGAGGATCGTGCAGGTGGGCATCCGCGCACAAGCGATCGAGGAAGCACAGTTCATCCGCGCAAAGGGGGTGCACACCTACTACGCACACGGGATCAGGCAGGGAGCCTACTCCCGGATGCTGAAGGACTGGGAGGATTTCGTCATTGAAGACCTGACGGAGAATGTCTACATCACGTTCGACGTGGACGGGCTGGACCCGTCGATCATGCCATCGACCGGAACGCCGGAGCCGAACGGGCTCCTCTGGGAGGAAGCAATGCGCTGCATCCGTAAGGTCGCGCGCAGGCGCCGCATCGTCGGGTTCGACGTGGTCGAGCTTGCCCCGATGAAAGGGGTACACCATCCCGATCTCCTGGCCGCCAAACTTGTCTCCAAGATCCTGAACTACGCCGTGCGATGACCTCTCCCCTCCATCAGGTGGACGCACCCTCCGGACATGGCCGACGCCTCTTCCTGCGACAGACGCTCGCAGGATCGCTCTTCCTCTCCCTCGGCAGGCCCCCGCTCAGGGCATCACAGCAGGCGGACGCACCCCCAAAGCCCGGCAATTTCTTCGACGCGAAGGAGTTCGAGCTCTTCCGGGCCGTCGCGGACCGCATCGCTGGCCCGCGCCCGGACACAGCGCCGTCGGCGGACGAGATCGCATCACGGGCAGATGCATTCCTTGCCGGCGACCATCCCGAGATCCAGGAGCAATTCCACCTTCTGCTCATGCTCTTTAATAGTGCGTGGGTGGCATTCCTTTTCGATCTTCGTTTTTCGTCATTCCTCGCCATGTCGGACGACGACAAGGATGCATATCTGCGTGACTGGATGGAGAGCCCGCTGGCATTTCGCCGGACCGCATTCCAAGGCCTCAAGCGGCTCTCGTTGAGCGTCTATTATACACATCCCGGTTCCTGGGACGGCGTGGGATTCGACGGATCGTACGTGCGATGAGACCGGCACTGCAATGATCATCCAGGGAAAAGATATCTCCTCGGACCTCAGGGAGTCGGCGGACGTCTGCATCATCGGGTCGGGATGCGGCGGTGCTGCGGCAGCGAAGATCCTTGCGGAGAGCGGAAAAAAGGTCGTCGTACTTGAGGAAGGCGGCTATTACGCCCCCGGGGATTTTCAGCAGACGGAGGAATGGGGATTCAGTAACCTGTACGTTCAGCGGGCCGGGCTTGCGACCACCGACCTCTCAACCACTGTTCTGCAGGGCCGATGCGTCGGCGGAAGCTCGACCATCAACTGGACCACATCGCTCCGGACATCCCGGTTCACACTCGACCACTGGGTGAACGACCACGGCCTCACATCGCTCTCCAGCGAACGCCTCGGTCCGTACTTCGACCGGATCGAATCGTACCTGAATATTCACGCCGAACCGTACGAACGACACAACGCCCAGAACAGGAAGATCCTCGACGGTGCTCGCGCCCTCGGCTACTCGGCCCAGGCGAACGGAAGGAATGTGCGGGATTGTGCTGAGCTCGGTGTGTGCGGAATGGGATGCCCGATCGGCGGGAAGACCTCGGCAGACGTGACATATGTCAAGGATGCGATACGCGCCGGCGCCACGGTCATATCCGATGCACATGCGCTCCGCATCGAGATGTCGGGCGGGCGGAGAATCGTATCAGGAGATATTCTCCAACGGGAGACCCGGGAACGGAAGCACGGCTTCAGCATCGAGGCGACGGCTGTCATCGTCTCGGCGAGCGCCATCACATCCCCCCGGCTCCTGGCATCCTCGGGGTTGGGCCTGTCATCGAATGCATTGGGCAACAACCTGACATTCCACAGGACCTCCGCGGTGCTGGGTGTGTATGACTCGCCCCAGCAGAGCTGGAAGGGAATACCCCAGTCGGCCATGTGCGATCAGTTCATGAACATCGACGGCAAGCGCGGGGGATTCTGGGTGGAGTCGGCGCCCTATGGGCCCGCCCTCGCTGCAATGAGTGTGCCTTCTTTCGGTAAGCAGCACGCCGCCCTGATGGAGCTCCTCCCCTACATATGCGTCTTCATCGTCCTTGTGAACGACACCGATTCTTCGGGCACGGTCACCTCGAGCGACGGCGGGCGGCCGCTGATCTCGTATCGGACCGGCCCGAGAGACTCGCATCATATGCGGCAGGCAATCGAGGCAGGCACCCGCATCCATTTTGCAGCGGGGGCACGTTCCGTGTTCACGCTTCATACGACGCCGCTGTCATTTTCGTCACCCGGTGAGATCCAGGCGAAGCTCCGCCGGGCACCATGGGGACCGAACGACATCACCATGTTCAGCGCACATCCGCTCGGAACGTGCAGGATGGGGACCGATCCCCGCACATCCGTCGTCGACCCGACGGGAAAGGTCCACGATACACCGGGCGTCTATGTGCTCGACGGAAGCATCCTTCCCTCCTCGCTGAGCGTCAATCCTCAGGTCACGATCCTTGCCGTCGTCGAGAAGCTCGCCGAGGGGATAGCGGACGACTGGAGTTCGATACAATCATCATAACGTGAAGAGCATTAGCCATGACCATACGACACGCATTTCTTTCGACGGTGAGCTCAGTTGCCGTGATGCTGCTTGCCGCCTGCTCCGGAGGTGATGTGAGCCCTCTTGACCAGAAGATCGCCCGGTTCGCTCCGGTCTCTCTCTCCGCGGACCTTACAGCCCTGACGCCGGCACAGAAACAGATCCTGGAAATACTCTCGCAGGCGTCTGCGTATATGGACTCCATCTATCTTGATCAGACCTGGAGCGGAAATCTGGCCCTCCTTCAGAAACTCCAGCAGAACACATCACAACCGGGGAAAAAGGAACTGCTCCTTTTCGAGATCGAGCGCAGTCCGTGGTCCAGCCTCGACGACCAGGAGCCCTTCATCGAGGGCGTTCCCTCACGCCCGGCCGGTGCGCATCACTATCCGGACGACATGACGAAGGAAGAGTTCGAGACCTGGCTGAAAGGACTCCCGAAGGATCAGGCTGACGCGGCCACCGGCTACTTCTCCGTGATCAGGCGGGGGGAAGAAGGCCTGAAGGTCGTGCCGTTCTCTGAAGAATATCGCATGTGGCTGGAACCGGCGGCTGCCCTCCTGAAGGAGGCCGCGGATCTTGCAGAGGACCCGACACTTCGACGGTACCTGACCACGAGGTCGGAGGCATTCCTCTCGAACGACTACTACGAGAGCGACGTGGCCTGGATGGAACTCGATAGCCGCATCGAGCCGACCATCGGACCGTACGAAGTGTATATGGACGAGTTGTTCAATTATAAGGCCTCGTTCGAGTCATACATTGCCGTCCGGAACGAAGCGGAAACGAACAAGCTGACGATGTTCGGCACGCACCTGCAGTCGATCGAGGACAACCTCCCCATCGAAAAGAAGTACAGAAATCCCAGGCTCGGCAGTTCTGCGCCTATCCGTGTGGTCGACCTCGTCGCCACCGGAGGCGAGGCGCGTTCCGGGGTGCAAACGGCAGCATTCAATCTGCCCAACGACGAGCGCGTGATACGGGAAAAGGGCAGCAAGCGGGTGATGCTCAAGAACGTGCAGGAGGCAAAGTTCAAGAATGTGCTCGTCCCCATCGCGCAGATCGTCCTCTCCCCTGCAGATGTGAAGGAAGTCTCCTTCGACCAGTTCTTCACGCACATCCTTGCCCATGAGCTGATGCACGGACTTGGGCCGCATGACATCATCGGAAAGGGCAGGAAGTCGACCGTCCGCAAAGAGATGAAAGAGCTCTACTCTGCCCTCGAGGAGGCGAAGGCCGATATCGCCGGCTTGTTCGCGCTCCAGCACCTGATGGACACGGGCATCCTGTCGAAGGATGCGGAAAGGTCACTGTACGTGACGTACCTTGCGAGCACATTCCGTTCTGTGCGATTCGGCATTAACGAGGCACACGGCCGGGGCATGGCGGTGCAGTTCAACTACCTCATCGAGCAGGGAGCCATCACCTACGACAGCGCGTCGCAGACGTTCGCTGTCGTCATGGAGACCATGCAGCCCGCCGTGTCGAAGCTGACGGGAGAGATCATGACACTGCAGGCGACCGGGGACTACGAGGGAGCAAAGAAGCTTCTCGACACCTACGGCGTCCTCCCCGAGAACGCACTGATGGTCCTGAAGAAGCTGGAGTCGGTCCCGGTGGACATCGCGCCTGAATACGCGAAGATCAACTAAATCTCTCGCAAAGCGCGCCAGAATGCCTGCATGGGAGAAGTATCCTTCTTCCCTTAGCGTGCGTCGCGACCTTTGCGAGAGTCAAGACATGAGCATTTCGAGACATACACGGGGATCAATGACATGGCTGATGAACAAGAGGAAGTGACCCGCAAGCGGAGCGATGCGCTGGACGCAATTCTCGGGAAGACCCTCAAGGTCCTCGACGACGGATTCGTGCGCGTTGTGGATTACATGGGGACCGACGATTCCATTGTGCAGGCGGCGCGGGTCTCCTATGGGTCCGGCACGAAGAAGAGCCGTGAAGACCGCGGGCTGATCCGATACCTGCTGCGGCACTTCCACACGACGCCGCTCGAGATGTGCGAGATCAAGCTGCACGTGCGCGTGCCGATGGACGCATGGCGGCAGTGGATCCGCCACCGCACAGCCAACGTCAATGAGTATTCGACGCGCTACTCCATCGCCATCGACGCGGCCCAGAGGACCCCTGAAGACCAGTGGCGTATGCAGTCGACGGACAATAAACAGGGGAGCGAGGGATGGATCGACCCGGCGACCGGGAAAGAACTCACCGAGTCTGAGCGAAGACTCCAGGAAGAGATGCGCCGCATCTACCAGGAACGGCTGGACAAAGGTGTGGCGAGAGAACAGGCCCGCAAGGACCTCCCCCTCTCGACCTATACGGAAGCCTACTGGAAGGTGGACCTGCACAACCTGCTCCACTTTCTGTGGCTGCGTATGGACCCGCACGCCCAATGGGAGATCCGGCAGTACGCGAACACCATTGGAGAAGAGATCGTTTCGAGATGGGTTCCGGCGACATGGGAAGCCTTCCGCGACTACCGGCTTGAGTCGCTGAGTCTCTCGCGCATCGAAGCCCAGATGCTGAAGCTGCTCATCGCCGGCGATGATGCCGGACTGACGAAGTTCCTGTCAGACGAGGGATTGTACCGGACGAAGGACGGGAAGGCGGTCCTGAGCGGGGAACTGAAGGAATGCGTCGTTAAGTTCGACCGGTTCGGGCTCACTGAGAGGCTGCAGCAGGTCCTCTCCGCGCTCACGTAAGAATCATAAACGATGTTCTCGCCACGCCGCGACGCTCGCACCATTGCGGACGTAGCGTCGTTGCGAGAACCCACCCCCATTGACCCTCTACCTTATTGCAGCCCTGGCACAGAACCGGGTGATCGGCAACAACGGCCGCATCCCCTGGGACCTCCCGGAAGACCTGCGCCTCTTCCAGCGCCGCACGACAGGACACACCGTTCTGATGGGCCGGCGGACGTTCGACCTTCTCCCTGAGCCTCTCCCCAACCGACGAAACGTCGTCCTTACCCACAGGCCGATCCCTTCTATCGAGTCCTTCCCTTCTCTCGACGAAGCCCTATCAGCGGTCGCAGCAGATGGTGAGGTCTACGTGATCGGCGGAGGGAGCGTGTACGCACAAACGATCGAACGCGCGGACGGAATGGTGCTGAGTCATGTCCATCAGGAACCAGAAGGAGATGCGTTCTTTCCAGAGTACGAGAACCTCCTTGGCTCGCTCTTCGAACAACTATCCCTCCAGAAGCACACTGGATTCGACCTTGTGGAATACAGAAGGGTGAGTACGAAGTAGATACAGCAGACACTTCATCGTTCGGAGTTCAGCGTTGGTCATCGGGAGTTGCTGGTGTGATGCCAGTGGCAATGGCCAACGCTGAATGTCGAATGGCCAGGAGGTTGGAAAGACCAAGGCCGGGAACCATGCCCCGGCCTTCGCGTTTTCAGTCTTCTTTCTCACATCTTACAGTCTTGCATCTTCCATCCTCTCTCTCCTACACCGCCACTCCCCTCTTCTTCAGCTCTTCGCTTATCCTTGCCGCCGCCTCTTTCACGGGCATATCCGTCCGTACACCGGAGGTGATCACCGCCTCCTCCAGCGTTCCTTTCTTCTCCTTCAGCCAGGCCCAGACGCTGTAGCCGAGGCGGTTCATGTCGTTCGGTTCGCGTCCCGGGACCGTGTGCGCAGCTGCGTATGCGATAGATTCGAGCGAGTCAGCAGGGAACTGTGACGTCGATACGGGTGGTTTTGTGCTCATGATGGATGTCCGTTGATGTGATGATAAGGAAAAGATCCTCTCGCTACGCTCGCGAGGCCCGCCAAGACGTGAAATGTGATCACACGCAATTTTCTATTGTACCTTCGCGATCTTCGCGCTCTTTGCGAGCGGTTTCCTCCGCTATTCCTCAACGCTTCCGGGAGCGCGGGCGCTTCTTGGGTACCTTTTCGTCCGTAGGCTTCACGACGACGAACGTGAGGTCATCATGCCGTTCTGCAGGGCCCTGGTACGCATCGACGGCCTGCAGGATCTTCTCCTGCAGCCCTCTCGCTGACACGCCGCGGTTCTTCTCGACCAGCTTCTTCACCCTCTCCTCGCCGAACTCCTCCTTCCCCTCGTTCATTGCCTCCGTCAGCCCATCAGTGTAGAGCAGAAAGAGCGAGTCTTTATTCAGGGGGAGGACCACCTCGCGGAGCTCTCTGTCAAAAAGGTGTCCTTCCTCGAGGCCGAGGCCGATACCGGGCGTCTTGATGTACTCGAGCTTCTTTCCCCGACCTATGAGGACAGGATTGTGTCCCGCGCGGCAGATGCGCACCTTCTTCGCCTTCACGTCGATGAGTGCCACTGCCATCGTGATGAACGACCGGCGTTCGATCGCCTCGAAAATGCGCTTGTTCACATGGATCAGCATCTGCCGGGGCGAGCTGTACATGTGTGCCGCGAGCTGGATCATCCCCTGCACCTTCGACATATAGAGGGCGGCCGACATCCCCTTCCCCGACACATCTGCCACGACGACCAGCAAACGGTCTTTTGTGACCCTGATGAAATCGAAGTAGTCGCCCCCGACGGTCATTGCCGGCAGAGATACGGCAGAAAAGTCTACCCCGGGCAGCGAGGGCATCTCCTTGGGAAGCAGGCCTTCCTGAATGTTGCGCGCCAGGGAAAGCTCTTCCTTGTACTTCTCCTTCTCGAGCTCCGACTCGTGGAGACGCGCGTTCTCGATGGCCACGGCCGCCTGCGCCGCGACGGTCTGCAGGAGGCTGACGTCCTCTTCCGTGTAGATGCTGCCGGAACGTTTCTTCCCGACGTTGATGGCCCCGATGAACCGGTCCTGGAGGAACATCGGCACGGACAGCACGATCCCTCCGTCATGCAGGAGCCGCTTGTCATATTCGTTCAGCTGCACAGAGTTCGGGTCCTCGGACAGCATGTGAAAGGATTGCGGCTGATGCGTGAGCTGCAGCCGATGGAACAGGCCTCCTTCGTCCTCATTGAAGGCGCAGCACGCTTTCGGGATGTTCTGCTCGACGGAGACGCATCCCTGCTTCGGGTCACAGAGAATGACCGCCACACCTTCGACATGCATCGTCACGGAGATGCGCTGGACCATCGATCCGAGGATCTGTTCCAGCTTCAGCTGCCGAGGAAGTTCCTGTGCGAATCCGAGGAGCGTCTTCTGATAGTGATAGCGCTCCCGGTAGAAAACCCTGTCAACCCATTCCTGCATCGACCGCTTAACCGGGTCGAATACGAAAGCGATCACGATCAGGGCGACAATGACCACGACCTCGTTCTCCTGTTGCCCGACCATGCTCGACAGAAGGTTCCCCGCCATGTAGACGGTAAGAATGTAGATGACAGCGATCGTCGCTGTCACCAGCCCATAGATGAGGCTTCGCTTGATGATGAAGTTCATGTCCATCAGCCGGTAGCGGATGATGGCGAAGCCGAAGAAGAAGGTCCCCAGCGGCATGATGAGCGCCGGCAGGAGGATAATGGGATTGATGAAGGCCGCGAACGGATCGGTGGCGGCGATGTACACCATATAGGCGAATGCCACAACGATAGAAGCCGTCCCCCACAGAAGCGGCCTGAGAGCGTGCCGTCGGTCAGACCGGACATACCGTATGTAGCTGTAGAGGAAGAATGAAAGTCCGATGAACACGAAGGCGAACCGGCCGAACACCATCATGTTCACGAGGTACGGCGGCATCACCTGCGCGACCGTGGTGAACTCATAGACGAGGGGAGCCGTCATGAGGAGCGAAACGAGGTACAGCAACGCGCCGAAGAGCTTACTGTCGGCGAGCTTCAGGCGGATCGGGAAGTGCAGGAAGAACCGGACGAAGATCGGCGGGCCGAAGATACCAGCGACGGCGAAGCTTCCGAGCCACAACCATAGTATCCACATCGGATCCAGCGCAGGGTTCAGGTTCGCGGCGACATGCGTTGCGAGCAGCAGCGAGAGCATACCATAGCGGGCGAACAACCGCTGAACCTTCCCGTCGGGACGGGCGAGAACGACGATAAGGCCGATGACGAAGAAGCCGAACCCGTACAGGCCGAGGGCCAGATACGTCATGTTGATCGCCCGGAGGACCTGTATCCGCACCTCGTACGTCTCACCCCGACGCTCGATCAGGTACGTGACAGAATCTCCTGCAGCTGCATTGATGAACGTCTGGGCGTGCAGGGCCGATGTGAACGCCTGGCCGTCTATCTGCAGCAGGAGGTCTCCGTTCTGCAATCCTGCCTTGTTCGCTACGCCACCACCTACGATCTCCGTAATGAGGAGCTTCGGTGGATCGCCCTGAACGTCCGTCCACCGGCATTGATCGTTCCCTGTCGGCCGGACGAACATGACCTGATAGAAGGAAACGAGGGACGCGAAAAGGACGACGACAGCCGCTGCTCCATACATGGCGCGGATGGTCCCGGGGCGGAGTGTCTCAATGGGATTCTTCATCTTCTCCTGTTACGCTGCGGGATTGTATTCGTTTCAGTGCAGTGCATAGCCGATGCTGAAGTATCCGAGAACGGGCCCGAGCGCGAGCGGCTGGTCGAGCAGGTCCCCGCGAGTGATGAAGCTCCGTCCGATGCTGAATTGCGCCGGGCCGATCGGCGTGTCAAAACCGAGCCCGATGCCGATACCGTGCTGCATGTCCACAAGCCGGATCTCGTCCGGACGCAGCCAGACCGCCCCGATATCATAGCGGAGCGAGACATATGCATCGAATGCGACGCGGATGGGAAGTCGGTAGCGATATTCGAGCCCGCCCACGATGATCTGCCTGCCGCGCGCATTATCCTCCCGGAAGCCAAAGAAGCTGTGCTGACCCCCGAGCGAGAACTGCTCGCTCGTGGGAACAGCGTCGTCGCCAAGGCCAAGCATGATGCGGGGACTGAGCGTGTGCGCACCGCCGTACGACCGGAACGATTCGTACGAGAACAGGAACTTGGTGAAGCCGATAGAGGTCGCCGTTCTGACCAGCGCCGTCTCGTACGAGAAATTCAGGTTCACACCCCGTGAAGGGAACGGCACCTTGTCCTGCGTGTCAACGCGAGTCCCGAAACGAATGGACGAAATGTTGTAATCCTCGTTGGTGATGGGCTGGTTGACAATATTGTAGACCTTGACCGCCTCGAGCCTGCCTTCGACCGTCACGTCGCCGAGCCGCTCCAGCTGTGTCCCGAAACTGAGGGAGCCTCCGCGCCTGATCTCCCGGATCTCTCCCACACGGATGCGCTCGAAACGGTCCTTGGGAAGTCCGGGTACGCTCGCAAACATATTGACGTCGCGGGAATCGTAGTACACCCTCAGCCGGGAGGTGAGATAGGAATCGAAGATGCGGGGGGCCTTCAGCTCACCGATCACAGACTGATTCCGCGTCCCGCCGGCAAAACTGGCGCCGACCTCCGCTCCCGCCCCCATGAAGTTCTCATCCCGCATATTGAGCCACGGCTGGAATGTCCGTTCGTTGTCCACCTGGAGCCCAAGGCGGATCAGGCCGGTCGCCCGCTCCTTGAGATTGAACACGACGATATGTTGCTCGTCACCCGGACCTTCGTGCTCCACGGTCACGGATGCCTGCTCGAACAGGCTGGTGCTGTAGAGATTCGAGAGCCCCTGTGCGATCTTCGACACCCGGAAGACATCACCCGCCCGGAATGGCAGTTCCCGCCACACGACATAGTCTCGTGTCTTCTCAGTGCCTCTGATGGTCATGCGGGCGATCCGCCCTTCATCGATCCGGAGGTGCGCCTCGCCCGTACCTTCAGTGAACTCCGCACGCTCTATGTGCGCCAGGGAAAAGCCGTCCGAGCGATACAGCCCCAGGATGCGTTCGATCGCCGCATGGGACGCCCGGGCATTCAGCGGTGCGCCAACCTGCCCCGCGAAGAAGGATGTCAAAGAATCCGGCGGAAGGCTTTCCACTCCGCTGAAGCTGACGGACCGAAGAACGGGATATCGGGAGGCGACGAGGGTGAGCGTGACCGTGGAGTCCGTATCGTGGATCTCCACACCAAGATCGCGGTACCGGCCGGTCTGATGGAGAGCGTTCACCAAACGCTGAAGCGCGTCCAGCTGCACGATGCTCCCGTTCCGGAGCGGTTCGAGCAACGGTTCATCCTCCGGATCGACATCGGCCGTGGCCCTGTCGATGTGAATGGGCCCGATCGCCCGTCCGTTCGTTTCGTTCACCGACCGTCGGAGCTGGTGTCTTATCTCATCGATGACCGAAGAAGCCGCTTCGTATCCGCTGGCGATGAGCCCCTCGATGTCGGTGAAGTCGGACGACAGGTGGTCCCCGAGGGAAGGCGTGATGAGCACATCAGCCTTCTCTCGTGCTTCCCTGTTCGGCCCCTGCATCATGATCCCCATGATCTGCTCGCCGATCTCCCACGGTGCGACCACCTGCGACGCCGGACGGAGGGGACTGGTCACGTCGACCACGATGATGTACTCCATCCCTTCCCGCTCTGCAACTTCAACCGGCATGTTGGAGATCAGGCCGCCATCCAGTAGCTGCATGGAATCCTTCTGGACTGTACTGAAGAGCAACGGCACCGCCACCGCCGCACGCAACGCCTCGGAGAGGTCGCCCCGACGGAATACATACTGATTGCCTGAAATGAGATCGGTCGTCACTGCCCGGAACGGCACGCGCAGCGCATCGAAGCTCGGGTCCGGACGATAGATGGCCTGAAGGACGAGCAGGTTCAGGAAGTTCATGAGCCGCTGCCCTGTGGAATACGAGGCGGGGATGACCGGCTCGAATCCGTCGAACCGGAGCACAAGGATGCTCTTGTCCGTGGCCAGCTTCTGGTCGAGGAACATATCCGTGCGCCGTGCGTCGTCATCGTAGCTCAGGACCTCATCCCAATCGGCCGACGTCGCGATCCTCTCGAGCTCAGCCGGCGTATACCCCGAGGCATAGAGGCCGCCGACGATGCTGCCGATCGATGTGCCGACGATGAGGTCGATGGGAATGTCATGTTCTTCGAAGGCCTTCAGCACTCCGATGGACGCGAGTCCCCGCGCTCCGCCGCCACTCAGGACAAGCCCGACTCCCGGCCGCTTCACATCATTGAACGGAACGAATCCCGGACCGCCGGGCAGAGGCTTCCCTGCCTGAGGGCGAAGGACCGTCACTGCACCGGACGGATGTCCGTCCTGAGCCGTCGAAGAGCAATGCACAGTAAGGAGGAAAAGAATGACCAGGCCGGGGAGAAATCGGTTCATCATAGTAAAGTATTTAATTGTGCAAGCAGTTTCAACGGATGATCGCCGATGCGAAGTTCTGCCAATCGTTTCTTACATTTGCACGAGTCGCGGCGGCCTTCATATCCTGAGAATTCCCTGATCAGCATGTCGTTCCTGCAGCCCATCTTTCTAGTCGCTCTTGCAGCAGCAGCCATCCCGGTGCTTCTGCATCTGCTCTCCCTCCGGAAGCTGAAAGTGGTGCCATTCAGCACGCTCTCCTTCCTGAAAGAACTGCAGCGGTCGCGGATCCGGGCAGTACGCATCAGGCAGCTGATACTCCTTCTCCTCAGAACGCTTCTTGTCCTGCTCATCGTGCTGGCGTTTGCCCGACCTGCCCTGACAGGCATGGTCGCTCCCCTTCTCGGCGGCCTGCCTGCGTCTGACGTCTGCCTGCTCATCGACGATTCATTCAGCATGTCGGCCCGGAACGAGAATGGGACCCTCCTCCGCCAGGCCCAGGAGGCAGCACGGATCATCCTCGATGGCCTGACGGACGCTGACAACGTGAATGTCGCGACGTTCTCGTCGATGCGCTTCAGGCCGGGGGCCGGCAACGCTCTCTGGACAACTCCCGACCAGGCCAGCGACAGGATCTCGTCAGTTCAGCTCTCCCCTGTCCACGTGTCCCTCGAAGATGCCCTTCGGGGTGCCGCAGAACTGATGGAGGACCGCGCTTCCCCTCATCGCGAGATATTCGTGATCTCCGACTTCCAGCGCGGGCTTGTATCATCGCCCCCGGCACAGGCAGCAGCGTTCGCGGAGAACAGTACAGTGACCTTCATCCGGACCGGCGAACCGAGGGACGAGAATGTGTCGCTCAGGTCGGCAGACCTGGTCTCGAGCATCGTGGAAGTCGGAGTGCCAGCTGCCTTCGATATCCGGGTTGGGAACCACAGTGCCGATGCCGCGCGATCTTCGAACATCAGCCTCTTCCTCGGGACACGGCGCCTCGACCAGCGTGTGCAGTCCATCGAGGGCGGCCAGGTCGCAGATGTCCGGCTGCAGGGAGCACCGGAACGCGCCGGATTCCAGACCGGTTCGATCATGCTCGACGGGGACAATCTGGATTTTGACAACACATGGTGGTTCGCCCTCCATATCCCCAAAGAACGCCGCGTCCTGGTCATCGGTAGCGAGCAGGAGACATTCTATACTGCCCTCGCCCTGTCAGCCTCCCGCTCATCCGGGAGCACCGGCCTTCGTGTGACGCAAGTGTCCCCCGACCGGCTCACGGCAGCTCAGCTCAAGGATCA
The DNA here is from genome assembly GCA_964534125.1 of uncultured Ignavibacteriaceae bacterium. Taxonomy (GTDB): domain Bacteria; phylum Bacteroidota; class Ignavibacteria; order UBA10030; family UBA10030; genus 2-02-FULL-55-14. Next base: position 54,212 of record CAZHOJ010000007.1, on the reverse strand, counting down.
CGATGTCTACATCCTTCCGGATATCAGCTATCGCGAGGATCTGCTCCGGACCATCAGGGAGCAGGTAGAGCAGGGCACGGGCGTCATTCTTCTGCCTCCAGGCACAGGATCCGTCCCCCAGGCTGGCAGGACTGTTTCGGGGGAGATCGGCATTGGCCGTCCCGCCGTGAGGACAACTGTCGCGGCGAAGAGCTTCCTGACCTTCGGCAGGGTCGACCTCGACCATCCGTTGTTCGAAGGAATGTTCGGTGAGCGTTCGACAGACCTTCAGCAGCCCGCGACCTCGCTTGAATCACCCCAGGTATTCTCCATCGCTCCATGGCAGAGAAGGTCCGGCGCGACGAATATCCTCTCCCTCAGCAACGGGGCCGCATTCCTGACCGAACAACAGTCAGGGGCGGGTCACATCCTGATGTTCAGCGTTTCATTCACGACTGAGTGGTCAACGTTTCCCGTGTCGGGATTGTTCGTGCCGCTCCTTCATCGGTCCGTGGCATATGTATCGGGCACCCGCGCGTTCAGACCGTCATTCCAGCCGGGCGATGACATCACACTTGCGCTCCCGGCAAGCATCGGACCAGACCTCCGGCTGCGACCGCCAGATGGTTCAGAGATCCCCGTGCAACCTGTTCTCCTTCCCACTGGTCCCGTTTTCCGTACGCGTGACGCGATCATGCCCGGTATCTATGGGCTTTTTGCATCAGGACAGGAGATCGATCGATTCGCCGTCAACATCCCCCCGGAAGAGTCCGATCCAAAGGAAATCGATGCGGACGGCCTTCTCCAATTTGCCGATGGTCTGGGAATCGCAGATGAACACACCCGGATCATCTCCCTGACGGATGAACTGGGGGCCACCGTGGTTGCGTCGCGCATCGGAACGGAACTCTGGCCGATGCTCCTGGTCCTGGCACTGTTGACTGCAATCGCTGAGAGCATCGTCGCTGCGACCCTCCGCCCCACCCCTCAGGAAGGAGTGAACGTATGATCGAGCTCGTTGATTCTGACCGCGAGCGATGCATCCTGGTCGGCGTCTCGATCAAGTCCGGGACACGCTCAGGACCCGACGACAGCCTGGATGAGCTGGCGCTCCTGGCCGATACGGCCGGAGCAGATGTCATAGCCCGCTACCGGCAGGACCGGGACAGGCCGGACCCCGCGACGTTCATCGGGAAGGGAAAGGTGGAAGAGATCGGCGTCGTGCTCAAGCGCGACAAGATACCGCTCGTGCTGTTCGATGACGACCTGAGTCCCGTCCAGGCACGGAACCTTGAACGGGCCTGGGAATGCAAAGTGCTCGACCGCAGCGGGCTTATTCTCGACATCTTCGCATCCCGGGCGCGCTCGAGCGAGGCAAAGACGCAGGTCGAGCTGGCGCAGCTGCAGTACGTGATGTCCCGCCTCACGCGGGCGTGGACACACCTGTCGAAGCAGTTCGGCGGGATTGGCACGAAAGGACCCGGCGAGACGCAGATCGAGACGGACCGGCGCATGATCAAGGCACGCATCACACATCTGAAGGAGAAGCTCGACAGGATCGAACGTCAGCGCGATACGCAACGCAAGGGGCGGCGGAAGTACATCCGGGCAGCGCTGGTAGGCTACACAAATGTGGGCAAGTCGACACTCCTCAATGTCCTCTCGGGTTCCGAGGTATTCATCGAGAACAGACTGTTCGCCACACTCGATCCGACGACGCGGTATGTCGACCTCGGTAGCGGACGGTCACTCCTCATCACGGACACGGTCGGCTTCATCCGCAAACTCCCTCACCATCTCGTCGCGTCCTTCAAGAGCACGCTGGAAGAGGTAACAGAAGCGGACATCCTCGTCCACATGTGCGACGTTTCCCATCCCGAATTCCGTGACCATATCCGCGTGGTCAACGAGACGCTCGAGGAGCTCGGAGCATCGTCCACGCTGACGCTCATGGCATTCAATAAGATCGACGCGCTGGGAGACCGTTCCATCCTCCCATCCCTTACGATCGAGTACCCGGGAAGCGTGTTCCTCTCCGCAATGCGAGGGATCAACATCCTCGGCCTCAAGGAAGCATTGCTGATGATGGTGCGGAAGGGGTTCAAGGATGTGCGCATCCGGATCCCGCACGTGGAGCAGAGCGTGATCTCACGATGCTTCGACCTCGGCGAGGTGCTCGATCAGCGGTACGACGATACCTCGGTAGTCCTGACGCTGCGTATTCCCGTCTCGAACGAGTACCGTCTGCAGCAGCTCGTCGAACAGGCTAAGGGGTCCCTGGAGGCCGCAACGGCTCAAGGATGACGGTCGAGGCATAGCCGGCACGCACCCGTTCGGCATCCTTCTTCGTTCCCACGATATCTCCCCAGTGCATCGGGATGAGCAGTCCCGGTTTGAAATCGTTCGCCACTGTGACGACCTCATCAGCGCTCATCGTGTAGGTGCCGCCACACGGCAGGAGGGCGATGTCGGCCCGGACGGAGCGCAGCTCGTCGGTATCATCCGTGTCTCCCGCATGATACAGGCGTGTGCCGTCGGAGAGCGTGACAACATACCCGACCCACCCTTCCGACTGCTTGTGAAATTCTTTCCCGATGTTGTAGGCGGGCACTGCCTCGATATCCCACTTCAGGACCGTCGTTTTCTGTCCGGGCGCCACCACGGTCACAGGGAGCATGAGCCCGTCCGCCACACTTTGCGGACCCACGATCACCGTGGAAGAGCCTGCGACCTCCCGTACATCGAGTTCGGAGAGGTGATCGAAATGGGAATGGGTGATGAGAATGAGGTCGGCGGGGGGAAGGCCATCGGGCAGCTTCCAGGGATCGATGTAGATACGGCCAGCGGCATCATCGATCCTGAACGAGGCATGACCTATCCAGGTGATATTGCTGATATCCATGTCTCCATCCTTCGATGTGTGATCGTGGTGCGTTCGTGTCTCCCCTTATTGGACCTTTCCAACGACCTTTTCGACCGCACGCTGAACCTTGCCTGAGCGGATCACGGTGACAGCCTTCTGAACGTCGGCATGAAGCACGCGGTCGTCCCCGAGCCCCCGGACCGCCGACCGGAGCACCCGGTAGGCCGCCTCGGTGCCAGCACCGGCGGCGAGTCGTCTCTTCGTGCCCGTGACACGGGCGAAATCCAGCGCCTGACAGGCGCACATATATTCTATTGCCAGCACAGCTTCGGCATTCTCAACGACGCGCCAGACCTTCTGCGCCGCGATGGACCCCATACTGTTATGGTCTTCCTGGTTCGCAGAGGTCGGGATCGAATCAACGCTTGCCGGATGGGCAAGGACCTTGTTCTCGGACACAAGCGACGCGGCGGTGTACTGTGCGATCATCATGCCCGAGTGGAGTCCCCCCTTCCGGGTCAGGAATTTCGGAAGCCCGCTGAGAGATCCATTCACGAGCCGCTCTGTCCTCCGCTCGGAGATGTTCGCAAGTTCCGAGACGGCTATGGCAAGAAAGTCGGCAGCGAGCGCGATGGGCTGTCCGTGGAAGTTCCCTCCCTCCAGGTGCACCCCATCTTCCGGAAAGAGCAGAGGATTGTCGTTCACCGAGTTCATTTCGATGTCGAGCACGCCGAGCACATAGGTCAGCGCATCGCGTGAGGCCCCGTGGACCTGCGGGATGCATCGGAGCGAGTAGGCGTCCTGGACCCGCGTGTCGCCGTACCGGTGGGATTCCCTCAGTCTGCTTTTCCTCATCATCTTCCGAAGGTTCCGCGCGACCGTCTGCTGTCCGCGGTACGGTCGGAGCGCGTGGATGCGGGCGTCGAAAGCGGTATCGCTGCCGCGCAGAGCCTCGACGCTGACCGAAGCAATGATGTCCGCATGCTGTGCAAGCCGCAGAGCGCGTTCCGCAGCGAGCGCCGTGTAGGCCGTCATCATCTGCGTCCCGTTGATGAGGGCCAGCCCTTCCTTCGCCGTCAGTTTCACCGGCCTGATCCCGGCCTTCCGCAACGCGGAGCGAGCCTCCACCTGCCTGCCACTCCCATTCGCCCACACCGACCCCGTCCCCGTCATCGCAAGGACAAGATGAGAAAGCTGCACAAGATCTCCGCTGGCGCCGACCGATCCCTGTGACGGGATGACAGGAACGACATTCGCGTTGAGCATCGAAACGAGCGTTTGGACCGTCTCGACACGGATGCCCGAATGCCCCCGCGCAAGGGCGTTGATGCGCAGTGCCATCATGGCTCGCACAACCTCCGGGGGTATCGGAGGCCCATACCCGACAGCATGGCTGCGGATGAGATTCTCCTGTAGCCGTTCGATGTCCTTCGTTTCGATCCGCGTACTGGCAAACTCGCCGAATCCGGTGGTGACCCCGTAGATGGTCTCCCCCCGGCTCACCCATGAATCTACCAGGGACCGGGAGGCACGCATACGCCGGATGGCTTGTGGTGAGAGGGCAACGGGACGCGCAGTTACAGCTATGTCCCGGAGGAGGTCGAGAGAGAGGGACTCTCCGTCGAGGCGAATGGTGGCCATAGGAAAACGTGGGTTTGTGGGAGGGCAATGTAGGCCGAAGAGGCCAGACATACAAGGCGATTTCAAGCGATTTCGTTGACTTTGGAGGCGAAACTGGTTATTATCTCAACCGAACTCGCAGGCGGGCACTTCGGTCGCCTGACCTGCATGAAGACATTCCGATGGAAGACAACGAAAAGATACGGGTTCTGATCGCAGACGACGAGGACCCGCTCCGCATGACCATTGCCGCCTGGCTGGGCGACGAGGGGTTCGAGGTGGAGCAGGCCGTCGATGGCACCGACGCGATCAAGAAGGTCCAGGGTCAGGATTACGATATCGCGATCCTGGACATCAAGATGCCCGGAGCGAACGGCCTCGAGGTCCTTCGCTACATCAAGAAGAACTCCAGCTCCACCGAGGTCGTGATGGCCACCGGCATGAGCGACGTCGGGATGGCTGTCGAAGCGATGAAGCTCGGCGCCCGGGAGTATCTGACCAAGCCCATCGACATGGACCAGCTGGTCCCCCAGCTGAAGAAGCTCATCCAGAAACGGGATGCTGAAGACCGCATCCGCCGCCTTCAGGCAGAACACACCGCCCGCCTCCTGTACGACCTCCACAATCCCATCGCCGGGCTCAAACAGAGCATCGGCTACCTCATGAAAGGTATGGCCGGCTCCATCGGCGACCATCAGAAGGAACTGCTGGGGTACATGGAGACCTCGATCGATAAAGTGATCGCACTGCTCAACGACATGATGGACCTCACCAAGCTCGAGGGTGGAAGGGTCCGCCTGAACAAGGGCATCGGCACTGTGGGCAACTCCATTCAGAATGTGGCCAATGAGCTCCGGGTCCCCATCCAGGCGGCAAAGATCACGCTGGATGTCCATGCCGAGGCCGGACTTCCGCCGCTGGAGTACGACTCCGAGAAGATCGAGCAGGTCCTGAAGAACTTCCTGAGCAATGCGCTCGCCCATACGCCGGAGCAGGGAGCCATCGTCGTCCAGTGCAGGAAGGTCGCGCTCGTCCTGGAAGAGGGACAGCAGCCGACCGAGCACGTCATGATATCCGTGTTCAACAGCGGACCGGGCATCCCGAAAGAACAGCTCCCGCTGATCTTCGACCGGTACCGTGACCTTGTCTCCGGTGAAAAAGGGAAGGACAGCTCGACAGGGCTCGGACTGGTCATCTGCCAGCGTATCGTCGAGGCTCACAACGGCAAGATCTGGGTCGAGTCAGAGGTCGGAAAGGGATCCACTTTCTATTTTGCCCTTCCGATCAAGTGAGGAGACCGGGCTGGCGATCAGGACGACGTCTCGGCCTGTTCCGGCGCCCGCATCACTGCCTTTCCCTCCTGTTGGTATCCTAGTTGCAGAACACCATGCACCTTTGGCTCCTTCGTCACGGAGATGCGCTTCGCCCTCCCGGCAGCACTGACGCCGACCGTCCGCTGAGCCCGCTGGGCCGCACACAGGCCCGTCGCATCGGTTCGTTCCTTTCCCGGGCACAGCATCATCCAGCCGTCATCCTCACAAGCCCGTTCAAGCGAGCTGTACAGACCGCCACGATCGTCAGCGCATCTTGCGGAGGCTCAAGACCCGAACCGACGGAGGCTCTTCTCTCGGGTGCGGCGCAGTATGACCTTCTCCACCTGCTCCACTCGAGGAAGGAACAAAGTCTTCTGCTCGTCGGCCACGAGCCGCTTATGAGCAGTTTCACATCTATGCTGATCGCCGGACATGCATCGTCCGTCGTTCATTTTTCTCCCTGCACGCTCGCGCTGATCACGTTCAGCGGCCGCGCACGGCCTGATGGGGCAACACTCGAGCTTCTCGTCCCTCCCGCGCCACTGGGACGAAGCCGATCACCATCATCGGAGGAACGTCCATGAACATCACACACATCCGCCTCCTCCTCGCATCGCTGACGGGATTTCTCCTTGCCTGCGGACCCTCCGAAGCGGACATGCGATCGATGGTGGAAGAAGTGCTGAAGGACCGGGCAAGCGTTCGGTATGTGACATATGGCGAGACCATCGGTCCCTATTCCCCCGCCGTCGTGGCAGGTCGCCTTGTCTTCCTTTCGGGCCAAATTGGCCTGATCCCGGGTACGCGCAGATTCGCGGGAGACGACATCGACTCCCAGACACGGCAAGCGCTCGAGAACATCTCTTCCCTCCTGGCGCAGGAGGGACTCGATTCATCCAACGTCATCCAGTGCACTGTGTATCTCAGGGATATCGGCGATTTTCAGCAGATGAACCTGCTCTACGGGGGATACTTCGCGGAAGGCCGGTACCCCGCCCGCACAACGGTCGAGGTGTCAGATCTGCCCGCCGGAGCGCTGATCGAGATCGCAGCGATAGCATACAAAGACTAGAGGCAACACCATGAAAAAAGGCGGAGTCTATCCCATCCACGCACCACGGGGGCGCAGACGGACCTGCAAAGGGTGGGTCCAGGAAGCTGCGCTCCGGATGCTCCACAACAACCTCGATCCGGACGTTGCTGAGGACCCGAAGGAGCTCATCGTCTACGGCGGGACCGGCAAGGCTGCACGCAACTGGGAATCCTTCCACGCCATCGTGGCATCGCTCCGTTCGCTCCGCAACGACGAAACACTGCTTGTGCAATCGGGCAAACCTGTGGGGATCTTCCGTACCCATGCCGACGCCCCACGCGTCCTCATCAGCAACGCCATGCTGGTCCCTGACTGGGCGACGTGGGATGAGTTCCGGCGGCTCGAAGGCCTCGGCCTGACGATGTACGGACAAATGACCGCAGGCAGCTGGATCTACATCGGCACGCAGGGGATCCTTCAGGGTACGTATGAGACGTTTGCAGCAGCGGCGCAGAGAGATTTCAAGGGGACGCTGAGCGGCCGTTTCCTGCTGACCGCGGGACTCGGGGGCATGGGAGGGGCACAGCCCCTGGCCGCGACGATGCTCGGAGCAGCTTGTCTTGTGGTTGAGGTGGACGCACATAGGATCCAGCGACGTCTCGACACAAAATATCTCGACACGATGGTCGAATCGCTGGACGATGCGCTCCGTCTGGTGATGACGGCGAAGAAGGAAAAGAAACCGCTTTCCGTCGGACTCCTCGGAAATGCCGCAGACATCATTCCGGAGATCGCGCGACGCGGCCTGCGCCCCGACATCGTGACGGACCAGACCTCGGCGCATGACACGCTGAACGGATATGTGCCGGCAGGGATGATGTATGAAGAAGCCCTCCGGCTCCGCAAGAAGGATCCTCAGCGGTACATCCTCCTGGCCCGGCGCTCCATCGCGAAACATGTACGCGGATTGCTCGATCTGCAGCGCAAGGGGGCCGTCGTGTTCGACTACGGGAACAACATCCGGGGTGAGGCGAAAGACGGCGGCGTGAAGGATGCATTCCGGATCCCCGGCTTTGTGCCGGAGTATATCCGTCCCCTCTTCTGCGACGGGAAAGGGCCGTTCCGCTGGGTGGCGCTTTCGGGCGACCCGGAGGACATCTATCGCACGGACCGGGCAATCCTCAAGGCCTTTCCGAAGAACAAGCAGCTCAGGACCTGGATCGAAAAGGCACAGAGCCAGGTAGCCTTCCAGGGGCTCCCTGCACGGATCTGCTGGCTTGGCTATAACGAGCGTGCGAAGATGGGAAGGATCTTCAACCGTATGGTCGCCAGGAAAGAGCTCTCCGCCCCCATCGTGATCGGGCGTGATCATCTCGATTGCGGCAGCGTGGCCTCGCCGAACCGGGAGACCGAAGGGATGAGAGATGGCAGCGATGCTATAGCGGACTGGCCGATCCTGAACGCTCTCCTGAACGCTGTCGGAGGAGCGAGTTGGGTCAGCGTTCATCATGGCGGCGGGGTCGGCATGGGCAAGTCCATCCATGCAGGCATGGTCGTCGTGTGCGACGGCACACCCGAAGCAGAGAAGCGTATCGAACGGGTCCTGACATACGATCCCGGCATGGGCATCCTGCGTCATGCGGATGCAGGGTACGACCGTGCCCTGAAGAACGCCCGCCGGTTCGACATCCCCCTTCCTATGAAGCCACGATAGGGACCTCTCATGACACCTGCGACACGGGCACAACGACAGGTGCTCCTCCGCTCCATCCGCCAGCTGGTCACCATGGCGGGACCAGCGGGCTACAGGCGCGGCACAGAGATGTCCGCGATCGGCGTGCAGGAGAAGGCCTCCGTCCTCATCGAGGACGAGACCATCCGATGGGTCGGGCCGGACCACATGCTGGACAGGACCCTCCTGAACGATCCGTTCGAGATGGACTGCTCCGACCGCGTCGTTCTGCCCGGTTTTGTCGATTGCCATACGCATACGATGTTCGCGGGGACGCGCGAACAGGAGTTCGCCCTGCGCTCAGCCGGCGTTTCGTATCAGGACATCGCTGCACGTGGCGGCGGTATTCTCAGCTCGGTCCGCGACGTTCGGTCAGCCACCAAGCGCGAGCTGAAACGGCTGACATCCCGGCGCCTGGACAATATGCTCCGGCACGGAACGACCACCGTCGAGATCAAGTCGGGATACGGCCTCGAGCAGAACAGCGAACGGCTCATGCTCGAGGGTATCAATGAACTGCGGAACGAGCACATCGTCACGGTCGTCCCAACGTTCCTCGGCGCGCACGCCATCGGGCCGGAGTTCAAAGGGGACGCAAAGGCCTATCTGGATTTTCTGACCGACAGGATGCTCCCCTACATTGCAGAACGGTCGCTCGCCCGGGCGTGTGATATCTTCTGCGAAACGGGCTACTTCGATATCCAGACCTCACGGCCATATCTTCAGCGGGCGAAGGAGCTTGGCATGGATATCCGGCTGCATGCGGACCAGCTCACGGACATCGGTGCGTCCGCACTCGGAGCTGAGCTCGGCGCGGTCTCGGTCGACCACCTCGAATGCATGCCACGGGAGAGCATCCCACTGCTGCGGGAGAGTGGGACGGCGGCCGTCCTCCTTCCCGGATCGACGTTCTCTCTGGGAGGTCCGTACGCACCGGCCCGCGCGCTCATCGAGGGTGGCGTGCCGGTCATCCTTGCGACGAACTTCAATCCCGGGTCGAGCATGTCCTCTTCGATGCCGATGATGATGACCATTGGATGCACGCAGATGCATCTCTCGGTCGAAGAATGCCTGACCGCCGCCACGATCAATGCGGCGGTTGTCCTGGGCCTGGCCGACCAGATCGGCAGCATACAACCCGGCAAGAAGGCCGACCTGGTCCTTTACGACGCGCCATCGTACGCATACATCCCCTATCACTTCGGCGAGAATCACGTACGGGCGGTGGTGAAGAACGGTGTGGTGATGGAATGGTGAGGAAGTGTGCTCGGGTCTCAGCACGCAGAGGTCAGGAAGAAATGAGCAGCAGCGAATGCCGATAAGGGAGAGGGAGGTTGTGGTGGGGATAGATCTCGCCGGAAGCCCCAAACGAATGACAGGCATGTGCGCAATGGAGGGAAAGCGCATCCTTGCGTACTGCACTGTTTATGAAGAGAAGGAGATCCACGCCTTCATACGGGCGGCAAAACCGGTCCTCGTGACGATCGACGCTCCGCTGAGGCTCCCCCCGGGCCGGCGGAGCCTCGACGACCGTAACGGAGAGCATTTCAGGCCCTGCGACCGGCTCCTCCTGCAGCGGGGCATCAGGTTCTTTCCCATCACCCTTGGCCCGATGCGCATGCTCACGAACAGGGGCATCGCTCTCCGGAGAAAGCTTGAACGGCTTGGCGTGCCTGCACTCGAGATGTATCCGGGAGGTGCGCAGGACATTCTGGGCATTCCCCGGAAGCAGCATGGGCTCGACCGGCTCCGTTCCGGACTGACAGCATTGGGCATCAGGACCATCGACACAGACGCCAACGGGGATGAGCTCGACGCCATCACCGGTGCCTATGTCGGCGTGCTTTACGATTCGGGAGACGCAGAGATGCTGGGGGATGAAAGAACTGGCGGCATGCTTCTCCCCTATCCGCCCGGACGGACACACAGAAAAGACCGAAGAAGGTGAAAGAACCACGAACCATGAGCATGGGAGAACAATGAATCCAAAGATCATCGAGTGCGTTCCGAACTTCAGCGAAGGGCGGAACCAGAAGGTCCTCGACGCCATCGCCGATGCGGTGCGGTCCGTGAAAAGCGTCACGCTCCTCAGCTTTGAACCGGATGCTGATTATAACAGGTCGGTCATGACCTTCGTCGGAAACCCCGAGGACATCGCGGATGCCGCACTCGCCGCTGCCCGGGTCGCTGCGGAGCTGATCGACATGACGACGCACAAAGGAGAGCATCCACGCCTCGGAGCGATCGATGTCGTCCCGTTCGTGCCCGTCTCCGGTGTGACGATGGTCGACTGTGTTGCCGTCGCGAAAACGTTCGGAGAACGGCTGGCTGCGGAGCTTGGCATTCCGGCGTTCCTGTACGAATACGCTGCCTCCTCGCCTGCACGGGCTAACCTCGCGAACATCCGGAAGGGTGAATATGAGGGGCTCGCGGCGAAGCTGCAGGACCCGGCCTGGCGGCCCGATTTCGGTGAGCCGGTGTTCAATCCGCGCTCCGGCGCGACGGTGACCGGTGCACGCAAGTTCCTCATCGCATACAACGTGAACCTCGACACGCCGGATGCATCCATCGCCAACGAGATCGCCCTCCGGGTCAGGGAGAGTGGCCGCGTACTGAAGGACGATGCCGGACAGCCGGTGAAGGACGAGAAGGGCAAGACTGTGAAAGTACCCGGCACCCTCAAGGCGGTCAAGGCCATGGGCGTCTACATGGAACGGCACAATATCGCACAGGTCTCCATGAACCTCGTCGACTTCGAAGTGACGGGCATGCACACGGCTTTTGAGGAAGTGAAACGGCAGGCAACGGAGCTCGGAGTAACGGTCACAGGCAGCGAGCTGGTCGGCCTGGCCCCTCTGGAAGCCATCCGTCGGGCGGGACGGGTCTCCGCCGGGGATACGGCAGATGATGCTGCCCTCGTTTCCTCGGCAGTTGGCTCCCTGGGACTCGAACAGCTCGATGCGTTCGACCCGAAGAAGAAGATCATCGAGTTCATGATCTGAGCTGTGACACGAGGGTCCATGGACCCATTCACAGGAGAATGCTGATGCTGATAGAAAAGACTGTTCACGATTTTCTCAACGAAACTGCCTCCTCCTCCGCTGCTCCTGGTGGCGGTTCTGTCTCTGCCCTCGCCGCATCTCTCGCGGCGGCCCTCACCTCGATGGTATGTCACCTGACCATCGGCAAGAAGAAGTACGCTGACGTCGAGGACGCCATGAAGGATGTGCTCGGCAAGAGCGAAGCGATGCGGATGCGAATGCAGCAGATCATCGACGAAGACACGAACGCCTTTGACGAGGTGATGAAGGCCTTCGGGCTGCCGAAGGAGAGCGATGATGACAAGGCAAGCCGTGCCGAAGCCATCCAGAGGGCCACGAAAAAGGCCACCCTTGTGCCTCTTGGGCTCGTCCGTGCGTGCGCTGAGCTTGCGGGCCTTGTGGAGTCCGTCGCGAGGTGCGGGAACCGGAACTCACGCTCCGACGCCGGCGTCGCAGCGCTGATGCTGAGCGCGGCGGTGCGCGGTGCAGCGATGAACGTCTACATCAACCTCGGCGGAATCGATGACCAGGAATTCGTAAAGGACGTACGGAAGGAATGCGAAGGGACGGAGACAGCCGTGACGGAGCGGTGTGAAGCTATCGCCCGGGAGGTCCGGTCGGCACTGATGGGGTGATCACCGCCCCCGGACTGCCCAGGAGACGGCCGAGACAGCCGCTGTCTCAGTGCGCAGTCGCCGGGGACCGAGGGAGATGGGGATGAACTCGTGGAAGGAAGCCGTCTCCAGCTCGGCATCACTGAAGCCGCCTTCCGGGCCGATGACGATGAGGACCGAACGCTTGTCCTCATGATGCTGCAGGACGCTGCCGACAAAGTGTGACTGCTCGACCTTCTCATGGGGGATGATCCGAAGGTCGTAGTGTTCAGCATTCGCGACCAGCGTCTCGAAGGACGTCACGGGAAAGATCCTTGGACGGTACGAACGCTGCGCCTGCTTCATCGCCGCAAGGGCGATCTTTTCCGTCCGGTCCGAACGATGATGATGGACGATCGTTCGTTCGCACACGAGGGGAATGACAGACCGAACGCCATGCTCTGTCGCTTTTTCGATGGCGTACTCGAATCGTGAGGCGTTCTTCAGCAGGGACAACGCAAGGGTCACCTCCACGGACGGTTCGTTCCTGCGGGGCATCATCCGGACGATCTCGCAATGACAGACATCCCGCCCGATCGCTGAGATCGTCACTTCGTACGTCGTATCCTCTCCATCGGTGACGAAAAGGTGGTCGCCGACACGTTTCCGCATGACCCGCACCAAATGCTTCGCTTCATCCCCCCGCAGGTCCAGCGATGGACCATGAATATCCTCAGGAAGGGCAACGAAAAGGTCCATCAGAAGGATGCTCCTGCATCAAGAATGATCTGTGCTTTCCCGGTGAGCGAGACTCCAGCCTCCAGCCGGGCGATCAGCCCGTAGGGAAGGACCGCATGAAGACCGGCGCCGTATCCCGCACGGAGCGGCACTTCCACGGGGGATTGGTTCCGGTACCACAGCTTTCCTGCGTCCGCGAAGACTGCGCCGTACAACCCGTATCGCAGCATCCGGAACTGCGGAACCGGCATGCGCTTCGCCTCGTAGTAGCGCGGTGACAGGATAACGAACCGGAGCTCAAGATTGGCCCCAACCTGCGCCTCCCCTTCCCGCTTCGTCGTGAACTCGCCCCGTATCCGCTCGTCGTAGCCGAAGAAGACATGCCGGTACGACGGGACCAGGCCGCCCGTCGTAACGTTCGCATGGGTGCGGAGGGCCAGGGACATTTCTTCCGACAGAGGAACGTAGCGGCGCATGTCCACGCGCGCCCGAAGAATGTCCATGGCAGATTCCCCGAGGCCATCCTTGGACACCTGAAGCAGAAGGAACGAGCCGCTCATGGGATATTCGCGAAGATAGCGTCGGTCGTCCGTGAACTGCAGCGAGACGGTGCTGAACACATCGCGCCCGTCTATCGAAGCTGTCCTGCGCACCTGCGGGCTCGATGGCGCCTTCCAGGACTCGACGCCGATGGTCCCGACCACTTGCTGGTAGAGGCCGAACCGGCGCCCGAGCGACATCTTCCCTACCCAGACCACCTGCCTGTATTCCATGCCGTCCAGAGTGATCGGATGCAGGTCCGAGTACGAGAGCTGCAATCCGAAGTAGTAATCGGACGTCCCGAGGAAACGCGGATTCGAATAGGACAGGAGGAACCATCTGTCGTATCCGAATACGACCTCGGAAAAGAGCTTCTGGTTCAGGCCGGCCAGGTTCATGTGTGACACTCCCAGGCCGTACACGATCTTGTTCCAGTCCCGATGCCTGATGTTGAAGACGGGGTACGGGTACACGTACCACCGCTCGTCCACCGTCACATACAGGTCCGCGCTGTCGCCGACGGTATGCGTATCAATATCCACACGATTGAAGATCTGCAGATTATAGATCCGCTCCCGGTCGAGCTCGAGGTCCTCGCTCGTGAGCCGTACCCCCTCCTGCAGGATCATCTCACGAAGGATGACCTCATCCTTGGTGGTCTCATTTCCCCGAAAGAAGATCCCCCGGACATAGACAGATGCCGAATCGGCCGGTTGGGCATGGAGAGAGGGCGTGAGAAGAAGCAACAGGAGGGCCGGCACTCCGCTTCTGCGGAGGAGGGAACTCAGAAACGCGGAATAATCTGTCGCGGACCCAATCACGCGACCAGCCGACGGTGATCGACGGCGATACAATGATCCATGACGACCTTCAGTCCTCCGGCCTCTGCGGCGGCGGCAGCGTCCTCATGCACGACGCCGAACTGAAGCCACAGGACCTTTGCACCGACCGCAAGCGCCTCGTCAACGATGGCCGGCACTGCCTCAGGACGGCGAAAGACATCGACAATGTCTATCGGTTCCGGGACCGCGGAGAGGTCTTTGTAGCATGGCTTACCGTCGATGGTGTCGTACGCAGGGTTCACCCGGTAGACAGTGTACCCGCGGCCCTCGAGGAACAACGCAATGCTGTGGCTGTCGCGGTACGGCTTCGGCGATGCGCCAACGACGGCCACGACACGGCTGTCCGTCAGGATCGAGCGGATGACCTCATTCTGCTCTATTGGCATTGGCGGCCACCTCTTCTGCGTATGCGTCGAGCGGAGGACAGGAACACATGATATTGCGATCGCCGTAGGTGTTGTTGATGCGGCCGACCGAGGGCCAGAATTTCCTTTCCCGTACGAACGGAAGCGGGTATGCTGCTTTCGCGCGGGTGTACGGATGCGTCCATTCGTCGGATGTGACGGTCTGCGCCGGATGAGGCGCATGTTTCAGCACATTGTCCGTGCGGTCGGCAGTGCCGTCGGCGATCTCCTGGATCTCCTGCCGGATCGAGAGCATAGCGTCGGCGAACCGGTCCAGCTCTGCCTTCGATTCGCTTTCCGTCGGTTCGATCATCAGCGTCCCCGCAACAGGGAACGAGACAGTAGGGGCATGGAACCCGTAGTCCATCAGGCGCTTCGCGATATCCTCGACCTCGATGTCCGCCGTATCCTTGAAGGACCTCATCGACAGGATGAACTCGTGTCCGACCCGGCCGTTCTTCCCCTCGTACAGGACCGGATACGCTGCACCCAATCGCGCTTTCAAATAGTTGGCATTCAGGATCGCCCACCGGGTGGCGTCCGTGAGGCCTTCGCCGGCGAGCATTCGGATGTAGGCATATGATATCACCAGGATGCTCGCACTTCCATACGGTGCAGATGCGACGGCTCCCGCCGCTTTCTCATCGCCGACCCGGAGCCTCCCATGGCCCGGCAGATACGGTGCAAGGGCCTCTGTGACACAGATCGGCCCCATGCCCGGTCCGCCCCCGCCATGCGGAATGGCGAACGTCTTGTGCAGGTTCAGATGGCACACGTCCGCTCCGATGATGGCGGGGCTCGTCAGACCAACCTGAGCGTTCATGTTGGCGCCGTCCATATAGACGAGTCCGCCATGAGCGTGGACCGTTGAGCAGATCTTCCTGATCTCCTCCTCGAACACACCGTGCGTGGACGGATACGTCACCATCAGTCCGGCGAGCGTCCCGGCATACTGCTCTGCCTTCGCCTGCAAGTCCCCGAGGTCGATATTTCCCCGGTCGTCGCACCGCACAACGACCACTTTCATCCCGGCCATCACGGCACTGGCCGGATTGGTCCCATGGGCCGAGGACGGGATGAGCATGACGTTCCGCTTCGCTTCGCCCCGGTCGAGATGGCACGCTCGAATGACCAGGAGCCCGGAATATTCCCCCTGGGCCCCAGAGTTCGGCTGCAGCGAACAGGCCGCGAATCCGGTGATCTCGCACAAGGACCGTTCAAGGTCCCTGAACATCCGGAGGTACCCGCGGGCCTGGTCCTGTGGCACGAAGGGATGCAGTTCCGAGAAGGCCGGCCAGGTCACCGGCAGCAGCTCCACGGCGGCATTGAGCTTCATCGTGCAGGACCCGAGCGGGATCATCGAGTGCGCCAGAGAGAGGTCCTTGTTCTCCAGCCGCTTCATATAGCGCATCAGCTCGGACTCGGACCTGTATTGATGAAAGACAGGATGCTGCATGAAGGCAGACGACCGGATGAACGGACCGGAGATCACCGAGTCCTTCTTTGTTCCGTTCTTCTCCGCCGCTCGTGTCTTGCCGAGAGCCGCTGCGATCGCTTCCACAACCCGGCCCACATCCTCCTCTGTCGTCGTCTCATCGAAAGCCACCGAAACGGTGGTCTCGGTGCGATGCCGGAGATTGTAGCCGTCAGCACATGCTCGCGCGACGATATCCGATGCGGTCTTTGCAGAGTTGCAGTCGATGGTGAGCGTATCGAAGTAACGGTCATGCGTGAGCACAAGGCCGAGGCCGGTCACTGCTTCCGCCAGACGGCGGGTCTGGTCATGCACACGGCGCGCGATGGCCTGCAATCCCTCGGGGCCGTGATAGACGCCGTACATTCCGGACATGATGGCAAGCAGTGCCTGGGCAGTGCAGATGTTGGAGGTTGCCTTCTCCCGCCGGATGTGCTGCTCCCGGGTCTGAAGGGTCATGCGGTAGGCTTTCTCCTGCCGGCCGTCGATGGAGACGCCGATGATCCTGCCCGGCATGTTCCTGATGTACGAGGAGCGCGTGGCGAAGAATGCCGCATGAGGGCCGCCGAATCCCATCGGAACGCCGAACCGCTGGGCATTCCCCACTACGATATCCGCCCCCATCTCACCTGGTGGCGTCAGGAGCGTGCAGGCGAGCAGGTCCGTCGCGACGATCGCAAGTCCGCCGGCAGCATGGACCGCATCGATCATCCCACGTATGTCCTCGATGCGTCCGTCTTCTGCGGGATATTGCAGGATGACGGCAAAGGTCGATGCGTCGGGCCGTATGGTCTCGGTCTCTTCCACGGAGACCGTAAGGCCGAGTGGCTCCATGCGCGTACGGAGGACATCGAGCGAATGCCCGAAAAGACGTGAGCTTGCTCTGACGGTCGTTCTCGAATCACCATCCTTCCCCTTCGCAACGATCCCATGGGCCATAGCAGCCGCCTCAGCAACAGCTGTCCCCTCGTCGAGGAGAGAGGCGTTTGCGATCTCCATTCCTGTCAGGTCTGCGACCATCGTCTGGAAGTTCAGAAGCGCCTCCAGCCTCCCTTGCGAGATCTCCGGCTGATACGGGGTGTACTGTGTGTACCACCCGGGATTCTCCAGAATGCCGCGGCGGATGGCGGGAGGCACAATGGTGCCGTAGAATCCCTCACCTATGAAGGACCGAAGAACGCTATTCTCCGCAGCGACGGCCTGCAGATGCCCGAGGAATCCCTGCTCTGAGAGAGGCTCTCCCAGGGACAACGGCGCAGCACGCCGGATGGTGGGTGGGATGGTCTCTTCGATCAGCTGATCGAGCGACGAGACGCCGACGGTCCGGAGCATTTCCCGGGTCTCTTCAGCACTCGGCCCGATATGCCTGCGCCGAAATGTATGTTCCTGTGTCTGCTGGTCATTCATACAGTTGATATGTCAGATCGTGGTGTGGATTCAGCGTGATGCATGAAGATGTTTCAATGCCCTGAAGGCAGCTGCCTGTTCGGCAGCCTTCTTGCTCCTGCCCTCGCCGAGGCCTGCCCGTTCTCCATCCACACGGACCTCGACGACGAATGCACGGTCGTGCTCCGGCCCCTGCTCACGGATGACCTCGTAGCGCGGCATCCCTTTGCCGTGCCGCTGGGCGAATTCCAGCAGGGCACTCTTATGATTGTCCTCGGTGCGAACGACCTCTGAGATGTCGGTCCTCCGCAGCAGGGTCCGGTGTATGAACTCCTGCGCCTCTTCGAGGCCGGCATCGATGAAGATGGCCCCGACGATGGCCTCATAGCCGTCTGCGATCATGTTCTCCGCTCCCTGTTCGAGCGACTGGGATGCACTTGTGCTCATCAGAAGGAACCGGTGAAGGTCCATGGACCGCGCGGTCTCAGCGAGGATGTGACGGTTCACGAGGCGGGCGCGCACCTTGGTGAGAGGGCCCTCCCCCTGGTCCGGAAGCTCCTGGAACAGGTAGTCCGCGACGACCATGTTGAGCACAGCGTCCCCCAGAAATTCCAGCCGCTCGTTCGACTCCCATGCATCCCCTGCGATCGGGAGGAAGGAACGATGGAGCAATGCCTCAAGAAAGAGCTCTTCGTTGCGGGGGGTGTATCCGATGAGGTCCTCGAGCCGGGAACGTGAGTACGACCGTTGCCGGAGCTCTTCTTCGATCGAACGGAGTCGTTCGCTGCGGGAGGGAGAGAAGATGCGGAAAAAGGATGATAGGAACCTGAACGTCCTCGTCACTACGTCCTGCCTTGGTGGTTCGTCGTACGGCGTCCCGTCAGGAAGCGTCGTAGCGGCGGAACAGGACCGATGCGTTGTGTCCGCCGAAACCGAATGTGTTGCATATCGCCACGTCCACCGTCCGTTCCTTCGCCGTGTGCGGAATATAGTCCAGGTCGCACTCGGGATCAGGGGTTTCCAGGTTTATCGTGGGATGCACCACGTTGTTCACGATCGACAGGACCGTTGCGATCGATTCAACGGCGCCCGCGGCACCAAGCAGGTGACCGATCATGGACTTCGTTGAATTGACCGCGAGCGACTTCGCCCGGTCCCCGAAGATCTTCTTGATGGCTGCTGTCTCGTTCTTGTCGCCCACGGGTGTCGCTGTACCGTGGGTGTTGATAAAGTCCACCTCATCCGTGGTCATGCCGGCATCGCGGATCGCAGCCATCATCGAGCGCTGGGCGCCTTCCCCTTCAGGGGCAGGTTCGGTGATATGATGCGCATCGGCCGTCATGCCAACGCCGCCGACCTCAGCATAGATGCGGGCACCGCGCTTGATGGCATGCCCCAGTTCCTCAAGGATGAGGACCCCGCCCCCTTCGCCCATCACGAATCCGTCGCGATTGAGGTCGAACGGCCGGCTCGCCTTCTCGGGAGCATCGTTCCTGGTCGAAAGGGCCCGCATCGAATTGAAGCCGCCGATACCCATCTCGCAGATCGCTGCCTCAGAGCCGCCGGTCACCATCACATCGGCGTCGCCGCGCTGGATGAGGATGAACGAATCGGCAAGAGCATGGGACGACGTCGCACACGCCGACGTGACAGCATAATTGGGACCCTTGAGACCATACTGCATCGATATCCTGCCGGCTGCGATATCGGAGATCATCATGGGGATGAAGAAGGGGCTGATCCGGCGCGGGTTGTTGTTGTTCTCGATGAGCTCCCGCGCCTGTTTTGTGAACACCTGAAGGCCGCCAATGCCCGACCCGAACACCACACCGATGCGGGTCCTGTCCTCCTTCCCGAAATCGATGCCGGAATCCGCGATGGCCATGGAGGCAGCTGCGAGGGCGTAGTGCGTGAAGGGATCCGTCCGCTGGACCAGCTTCCGGTCCATGTAGCTGGAGGGATCGAATCCCTTCAGCTCGCAGGCGAACTTCGTGGCATACTCCGATGCGTCGAACTGCGTGATGGGAGCTGCGCCGCTCTTTCCCGCCAGGAGGTTCTTCCAGTATTCCTCCACGGTGTTGCCGATCGGCGTCAGGGCGCCCATGCCCGTAATGACGACGCGCCGTTTCTTTCCATCGAATCCCATGTGCAGCCTTTCCTGGTACTGAATGACCGAAGGGTCCGCTTACTGGACGCCCTTCTCCTTCAGATAGTTGATGACGTCGCCGACGGTCCCGATCTTCTCGGCATCCTCATCGGGGATCTGGATATTGAAGGCCTTCTCGAACTCCATCACGAGCTCGACGGTGTCAAGCGAGTCGGCTCCGAGATCGTTCGTGAAGGAAGCTTCCGGTGTGATCTGGTTCGCATCGACGCCGAGCTTGGCTACGATGATCTCTTTCACCTTTGACAGGGTGTCAGACATGGTACTGTTCCTTTCGGTTATTGTTTGATGACTCGACTGAGAGAACGGTCTTCACATTCACATCACGATGCCGCCGTCAACGCAGAGGACCTGGCCGGTGATGTAGCTGGCCCCTGGCCCTGCGAGGAAGACAACCACAGAAGCGATCTCCTCGGGCGCCGCGGTCCGCTTGAGCGGAATGATGCCGAGGAGGGTCTCCCGCTGCTGGTCATTCAGCTTCTTCGTCATGTCGGTCTCGACGAAGCCGGGAGCCACTACATTGACCAGAATATTGCGAGAGGCAAGCTCTTTTGCAAGGGTTTTTGTGAGACCCACCATCCCGGCCTTTGCGGCACTGTAATTCGCCTGACCGGCATTCCCGATCACTCCTGTGATCGAAGAGATATTGATGATGCGCCCCTTCCGCTGTCCCATCATCGGTTTGCAGACAGCCTTCGAGAAATTGAACGCGCTCTTGAGATTGGTATCGATCACTTCGTCCCAGTCCTGCTCGCTCATACGGAGGAACAGACCGTCCTTGGTGATGCCAGCGTTGTTCACGAGGATATCGACGGAGCCAAGCTCAGCAATGACCTGATCGACCACCTGCTGGGCAGATGCGAAATCCTTCGCGTCCGATTGCACCGCAAGCGCCTTGACCCCCCTGGCCTTCGCCTCACCGACGACCTCCTCGGCCGCCGAGGAAGCGCTCTTATACGTGAACGCGACGTACGCTCCCGCATCGGCGCAAGCCAGTACGATCGCCCTGCCGATGCCGCGCGACCCGCCTGTGACCAGAACGACCTTCTTCTCGAGCACCTTCATGTTGTTCCTCCTTCCGCATCGAACCGCGTATCGATGCCGCTGAGCGTGCCGTCCGTGAGGATCCTCTTCGCAAGACCCTGCAGGACCTTCCCCGGTCCGACCTCCACGAACGTGTCCGCGCCGTCCTTCCGCATCGCCAGCATCGTCTCCTCCCACCGCACAGGGTGTGTCACCTGCCGGACGAGCAGATCGCGGATCTCTGTTGCCGATGTCGCGGGACCCGCCGTGACATTGGCATAAACCGGGATCGCAGCATCGCGGATGCTGATGTTCGCAAGGGCCTCTGCCAGGCCCGCACGCGCAGGCTCCATGAGGGGCGAGTGGAACGCGCCGCTGACGACAAGCTCTTTCACGAGCTTCGCGCCGCCGGCCTTCGCAAGTTCCATCGCGCGATGCACGCCCGCAACAGATCCGGAGACGACCACCTGTCCCGGCGAATTGAAGTTCGCGGCCTGGACGACGCCAGCCGAGGATGCTTCCGCACACACGGCATCGATCTTTTCAGGCGCGAGGCCGATGACGGCAGCCATTGTGCCGCGCTGTTCCTCACCTGCCCGCTGCATCAGCTCTCCCCGCAGCCGGACGATGCGCAGACCGTCCTCGAAGGACATGGCGCCGGCGAAAACGAGGGCCGAGTACTCACCCAGTGAATGACCGGCCGCCATTGCGATCCCCTCCCCGTTCACGATGCGGGTCAGCGCGATACTGTGCACAAAGATGGCCGGTTGCGTGTTCTTCGTCTGCTTGAGCTCATCCTCAGGACCATCGGTCATGATCCGGAGGAAGTCCTCTCCCAGCACCTCCCGCACCGTCCCGAACACCTCAGCGGTCCCCGGATGGGCGATGAGGTCCTTCGCCATCCCCACGTACTGCGACCCCTGCCCGGGGAATATGAATGCACGAACGGGCATCAGATCGACCACTTCACATACGAGGCGCCCCAGGTGTATCCAGCGCCGAACGCTGCAAGGACGATGTTCTGCCCCTTCGTGAGCTCACCACGCTCGGTCCATTCGGAGAGACACAACGGAATGGTCGCGGCAGTGGTGTTGCCATACTTCTCTATGTTGATCATCACCTTGTTCTTGTCGATCCCCATACGGTTCGCGGTCGCATCGATGATGCGAAGGTTCGCCTGGTGAGGGACCAGCCATGCGACGTCGTCGCCCGTCAGGTTGTTCCGCTCCATGATCTCCACCGCCACATCCGCCATCCCTTTGACGGCCAGCTTGAACACGTTCTTCCCGTCCTGATAGATGTAGTGCATCTTGTTCTCGACGGTCTCGCGTGACGCCGGGTTCAGGGAGCCTCCGGCCTTCATATAGAGGAACTCTCCCCCCGAGCCATCAGTGTAGAGCCGGTTGTCGATGATCCCATACCCTTCCTCCTTGGCCGGTTCGAGGAGGACGACGCCGGCCGCATCCCCGAAGAGGATGCAGGTGTTGCGGTCGGTGTAGTCGACGATGCTGCTCATCTTGTCGACGCCGACGATGAGGACCTTCTCGTGCGTGCCCGCTTCGATGAACTTCGCACCGGTGGTCAGTGCATACAGGAACCCGGAGCAGGCCGCCAGGATATCGAATCCCCAGGCCTTCTTCGCGCCGATCTTCTCCTGGATGATGCAGGCCGTGGCCGGGAAGAACATGTCCGGCGTGACGGTCGCCACGATCATCAGGTCTATCGTGTTCACATCGATCTTGTACCGCTCCACCATGTTCTGGATGGCCTTCACGGCCATATCTGAGCTCGCACCGTTCTCCATGATCCGGCGCTCCTTGATACCGGTCCGGGTCCGGATCCACTCGTCGTTGGTGTCCACGAGCTTTTCGAGGTCGGCATTGCTGAGGATCTTCTCGGGCGCATAATGCCCGACCGCCGTGATGGCTGCCTTACGTTGTGACATGGCCCTCTGTGGTCTTATGGCTGGATGCATCGGAACGGACTGCGGCGAGCGTTCGCTCGATCTTCGCATGCAGGCCGCTCCGGGAGGTCTCTATCGCTTTTCTGATCATGTTCTTGATGCCGATTGCCGTCGACGATCCATGGCCGATGATGGCCACGCCATTGACGCCGAGCACCGGGACGCCTCCGTATTCGTTCGGATCGAGGACTTTCAGTGCCTTTCGCAATGTGCCGCGCGAGATACCGAGGAGAAGCCCGTTCGACAGTGATGCACGGGCGGCCTTTCCGAGAACGGACCGAAGGAACGAGGGGACGCTCTCGCCAAACTTCAGGACGATGTTGCCGACGAACCCGTCGCACACCACCACGTCCGCCTTCGCCTTCAGGATGTCTCTGCCCTCGACATTGCCGATGAAGTTCACGGGACCGTTCTTCAGGAGCTCATATGCCTGGAGGACGGTCTCGGTCCCCTTCGAGGGCTCATGGCCGACGTTCAGCAATCCGACGGTGGGCCGCTCCTTCCCGAAGGCAATGGCACTGTAGAGGCTCCCCATGATGCCGAACTCGAAGAGGTGCTGTGCCCTGCAGTCCACGTTCGTTCCCGCATCGACGAGGAGACAGACTCCTTCTTCCGCAGGAAAGAAGGCACCGATCGTCGGCCTGCTCACACCTTTGATGCGGCCCAGGATGAGCGTGGCCGCAGAAAGAACGGCGCCTGTGTTCCCGGCACTGACGCATGCGTCTGCATTCCCCTCCGCGTGCATCCGCATCCCGACGGAGAGGGACGCATCCCGCTTCTGCCTCACGGAGGCTGTAGGGGAATCATCCATGGTGATGACCTGGCTCGCATGGACGATCCGTATGCGGGCAGCGTCCGGTCCGGCTGCCGCGAGCTTTCCGTGAAGGACGTTCTCGTCGCCGACAAGAGAGAGGTCAAGATCGCTCCCGAATTCGCGAATGGCGAGCAATGCCGCCTCGACCTCGCGGTCGGGGGCAAAGTCTCCGCCCATCGCATCGAGCGCGACTCGTACAGGTTTGATGGTCCCGTTCACGGGCGCAGATGTGTTGGTCACCGGACCAGCCCAAACGGGCTGATCAGCCTTCCTTGGGTGAGGTCACGACACGGCCGTTGTAGTAGCCGCAGTTCGGACAGGCGCGGTGCTGGAGCTTCGGCTCGTGGCAGTTCGGACAGCGTTGTGTGGAGGGGGCAGTGGCCTTGTAATGCGTCCGGCGCTTCCTGCCGCGTGTCTTCGAATGGCGTTTCTTCGGATTTGGCATCGTTCTTTCCTACGTTCCTGACTTCATGATCGGCTCAGTTTTCGCAGCGGCTCCCACCGGGGGTCCGTGTCGTCACGTTCACATGTACATGGCCCGTCGTTGAGGTTCTTCCCGCATCGGGGGCACAATCCGAGGCATTCGTCACTGCACAGAAGCTTGACCGGAACGGTCAATACAATGCATTCACGCACGTCCTCGTCCAGAGCGACCACCTGAGAGTCCGATGGGATCAGCCTGACCTCATCGTCCTGCTGCTCTGACACCGGCGCCGTTCCCTCCGGCATGATCAGGACCCGGAATAAGCCCTCTACCGGACTTTCGAACTCCGCCAGACAGCGGTCGCATGTGAAATGCCCTGTGGTCTGGACATGCCCGTCGACGAGGAACTGCCGGCCGCGCCGCTCCAGGTCTGCTTCGACCCGGACGGGGCCGGTGAAGGAGGACAAAAGATCAAAATCCTCTGCTTCCGCAGCGAACGAGTAGTGGTTGATCCCTTCCGGAATCCTGTTCACCTGTATCTCGAACCTGCCCATGTGAGCCCCCTGCCAACAGGCATTTTTTCACATATCTATAAATGTACCCAATTAACTCTTTCGAGTCAATCCAGCTGTTATCCACCTCATCAGGACGAACCCTCCGCGATCTTCATGCTGCGGGCCGGGCCCGGCATGGAAAGGATATCCCCCCGTGGGGTGTGCGATAACTGGTACAGAGCGGCACTGGATGCCTGCAGCCGCATCACCCTGTCTCCTCCCCCTCGCGCCGTCCTACAGGTCGCCCGATGGCGCTTTTTCTTCCGATCCGTTCCCCTCGAGTCTGTCCAGCTGTCCCCTCACATATTCAACCGTCTCCTCGAGAGCGTCGTGGAACTTCTCGAAATCCTCCTTATACAGGAATATCTTGTGCTTCTCGTACTCCTCCTCCCCCACCCGCTTACTCTCCGTGATGGTGATGTAGAAATCCTTCTCCGATTTCGTGGACTTCACATCGAAGAAGTAGGTCCTCTTCCCCGCCCGGACCCTCTTCGTGAAGACCTCATCCTTGTAGACGTTGTCCAAAGTGTATCCTCCCATGGAATGGAATATGAAACCTCCCCTGCTCGGACTGTCCTCGGCGGCGCAGCAGGAAACGCCGATGCCACATACTCGCTCTCCTATCGACGAACGACCACGACCTTTCCCTGTGTCACCTGCTCTCCATTGTCGGCGAAAGCGATGATGATATAGACGCCGCTCGCCACCATCGCCCCCGCGTCGTCCTGACCGTTCCAGAACGCTCGTCCGCCACCCTGGGCCTCGAACTCCGTAACCTTCCGCCCATCGATTGTCAGGATCTTGATCGTGCTGTTCTCGACGAGGTTCCCGACGGTCAACTCTCCCGATCCGGGGATAAGGAACGGATTTGGACCGATCTCCAGCGTCGAGTAGTTCCGCTCCGTCCTCACCGCGGCGATGGTGAGAGCCGACAGGCCCTTCTCCGTGCCCATGTAGACGATCCCCCGGTCCTGGTCTATCGCTATCGACCGCACATCATCGTCGATCAGCGCTCCGACCGTGCTCGCCACGGTGTACTGTTCCAGCAGCCTCGAACCGTCCGGGCTCACCACCAATACACCCTCCTTGGTCCCGACCCACTTCCGGTTCACGGCGTCGACGCCGATCGATTGGATGGACTGCTCCCTGAGGGGGAACGATGACACTCTTCGGCTTCGCGGCGATCGCGGATTGGTGATGATCGTAACACCCAGGTCTGTACCGATCCATACGTCACCGTCAAGATCGACAGTGAGACTGATGACCGTATTGTTGGCCAGTCCATCGCTGAATGTCATCAGTCCCCATCCGCCCGTCGCGGATGTCCCATCGACGAGCAGGTCCTCGTTGAAATAGTACAACCCCGTGGCCGCCTTCTTCGTCGGCTCGGAGTTCGCCAGCCATTTCGTCCCCAGTCGGTCAATGACCATCGACGTGAAGCGGCCTTCGCCACCGGGGAGAAGATTCCTCTGATATTCCATCGAACCGTCGGGCAGGAGCTTCGCAAGTACATTGCCGTTGACCGCCGTCCGGTTGACGATCCAAATGACGCCCGAGGCATCCTCTGCGATCCCCCCGATGACCGGAAATGTCGAATTCGCGTCCGACGAGGCGAGTGCCGGGGTCGACTGCGCATCGAGCCGTCGCACAATTGAGTCTGCCCGGACCTCCACGGTCCCATTCCCCCATGAGCTGATCCAGACGGCACCGGAAACGGGATTCACCTTGTAGTAGTCGTTCGATCCGAGAATGGGGTCAGTCGATACGTTGAAAGTTTTCCATCGCTTCCCCACCTCGGCAGCAGGGTCGAACCTGGCAAAACCCTGTCCCCCAAGGTCGATGCCTGTTCCCGCCCAGAGTTTTCCCTCATCATCGATCGCTACATCGTAGAAGACGCCGATCCTCGGTACATCGGGATTCTTCTCAACCCACGATCCGTTCTCGTTTGTCAGCATTCCACGCGACGGCGTCATCAGCCAATACTGACCGGCATCGGCATCGACGACAGCGTCGAGCACATCGCCGAGGTAAGATACGTTGACAAGCGTTCCCGGATCGGATGCATACGAGTGCCGGTAGAGCGATGTGACCCCGCTCAGCGAAAACAATCGGTCCCCGTCGGGGATCAGTCTGACGTAACTGCGGCCTGCGAGTGCCGGGACCTGCGTGCAACCGGTCCCGCCGTTGACACCCAGACCATTCGATGTGCCGATATAGAGCGTGTCCCTGTACACGACAAGAGCATTGATACCTGCGCCGGACGGAAGGTTTCCCGCAGGGACAAGGCTCCAGGATGATGGCGCGGATAGGTTCAGATTCCCCAGCCAGCCGACCAGCAGACCTGCCTGCGAAGCGATCCAGAGAGAGTCATTATAGACAGCCGCGTCCCGTATGAACGGCGCGGCGGAGATGGGGAAGTTCGCATACGTGTCCCCGAACTCCCACTTGTCTGTCCGGTACACAGAGACCCCAAAAGATGTCACAATGAACACCGTATCGCCATGCGGAACAAAGGCTCTGATCGCCTTCTCCAGCCGCGGCGATTGGGCGATATCCATGATATCCTGCATGGTGTCGTCCTGTGGGTCGAAAACATGGAGTTCGCCCCCTTCCCCGCCGATCCACACACTGCCTGAGGGATCAGTGCCGACCGCGGTCAGGTCGTTCGTTGCCAGACCCTCTGCGTTGGTGATGATCCTGAAGGCGCCATCCGTCCGGTCAAACAGGAACAATCCGCCCGAAGTTGCTCCCACCACGACCGACCCGAGCCGGGCGCCGTCACGGACATCCATCATGCTCGTGGAGCTCTTCCATGTCCCGATGGGAATGGTCTGCGAGGAGGCGGGAAGGACACCGAGAGCGAGAAGCAACCATCTGCCGACCTGTCTCATGACCTCCGGGTCTTCCTCCCGGGACGTCCGGCTTTCCGCACGACCATGATCATCTCCATCGCTGCAAGCGCGGCATCCCATCCTTTGTTCCCGGCCCGTCCGCCTGACCGTGCGAGCGCCTGCCGCCGGGTATTCGTCGTGAGCACGCCGAACGCGACAGGGATCTTCCGGCTGAGCATGACATCCTGGATCCCCCGGGCACATTCGGCAGAGACATACTCGAAATGGGGGGTCTCGCCCCTGATGACAGCTCCCAGGCAAAGGATGGCATCATACCGGCGCGTAGCCGCGAGGATATCAGCTGCGAGGGGAAGCTCAAAGGCACCCGGGACCCATACGACCTCTTCCGGACGTGCCGCGCCTCCATGGAGCACGATCGCCTCGACGGCACCTGCGACGAGTGCGGTCGTGATGTCCTCATTGAAGCGGCTCGCGGCAATGCCGATCCGCATCCCTCGTGCCGAGAGGGACAGCCGGCGGCTCTGTTGTCCTGTTCGTGTGTTCACTGTCTCAGCGGAAACAACGGCGGCGCATGTCCTCGACGATCGTCATCGGCACCGTGTATGCACCGAAGACCGACTCATCGTTCTTCTTCCCGCCATGAAAATCCGACCCGCCGCTTTGAAGAAGGAAGTACTGGCTCGCAAGGTTGCGGTAATGATTCTGGAGCGTGGGAGAATGGGAGGGATGAATGACCTCGATCCCGTCCATGCCGACATCCATCATGGCTGTCAGGTCAGTTTCAGTCGTGTACTTACCGGGATGCGCAAAGAACGACAAGCCACCGGCCTGGGCGACGAGCCGCACGGCCTCCTCGGGTCCGACCTGGTACTTCCTCTCGAAGGCCGGTCCGTTCGACCCGATGTACTTGACGAACGCCTCCTGATAGGTGCGGATGTGTCCCTCCTCGACCAGGGCACTGGCGATGTGCGGCCGTCCGACAGATCCGATGCCCGCCTGATCGAGCACGGCATCGATGGAGATGGGAATGTCGAGGCCGTTCAGCTTGCGAACGATGCGCTCGGCCCGCTTCAGTCGTTCGTGCCGGAAGAACTCGAGGTATTCGAGGAGGCGTGTATGCGTGGGATCGAAGAAGTATGCGAGAAGGTGGACATCCTTGTCGCCGAGGGAAACGCTCAGTTCGAGACCCGGGATGACCTCGACGCCGACAGAACGTCCGACCTCGGTTGCCTCGTCGAGGCCGGCGACGTTGTCATGGTCCGAGATGGCGATAGCGGCAAGGCCCGCATCGCGGGCCTTGAGGACGATCTCCTCGGGGGTGAGGGCACCGTCCGAGTACGTGGTGTGCATGTGGAGGTCCGCCCGCGCATCAGCAGCCGAAACGCCCGACTCCCGCACATCCTTCTCCTCCATCGCGTCCATAACTCTTCTTCCGTCCTGTTCGTACCTGCGTTCCGCCCGATGAACGGGGGATCTCAGAGATGTTCTTTTCTGAACGCCTCGAAGTCGTTGATCGTGAGGGTGTTGCCTTTCAGCTGGACCTGACCATCGCGGATGAACTGATGGAGCATGCGGGAGACCGTTTCGCGGGATGTGCCCGCCATGTTGGCGATATCCTGCTGGAGCGGCAGGTCCTCGATCTCCACTTTCCCCTTCCGGAACACCCCGAGGTCATCGGCCAGCATGAGGAGTACATTGGCGACCCTCCCCGCAGCATCCTTGAGAGAGAGGCTCTTGATCTGCATATCCGCCTTCCGGAGACGCATCGTCAGCTCGGCGAGGAGCGCGATGGCCACGGACGGGAACTCGTGCAGCAGCTCGAGAAATTCGCGGCGATGGATCATCAGCAGTTCTGACCTCACCGTTGCCACAACCGAGGCAGAACGGGCCAGCCCGTCGAGCAATGCCATCTCGCCGAAGAACTCCCCGGGACCGAACATCGACAGGATGACCTCCCGGCCGTCCTCGTCGGTCCGCACGACCTTGACCTTGCCCGTGATGATGACGAAGAGCGCAGCGCCGCTCTCCTGTTCGAGCACAACGATGTTTCCCTTCTTATAGCGCTGGTGGGTACCCAGCCGCGCTATTTTCTCGAGGTCCCGGTCTTCGAGGTCCGCGAAGATGGGAACATTGCGCAGAATAGAAAGGTCTTCCGAGGGCATGATGTTATGCCTGCAGGTCCATAGTGTGCGTCAATATATCCTGAGAGAAGCCGAAAATCAAGGAATCAGTCGCCGGTCAGGAAAAGCGCGAAGCCGGTAAAGCTGACCACCATGGTCGCTGCCGCAACGGCAGAATAGTTATCATATCGCCGGACCCGCTGGAGGGCGGCCGCTGATCCCGTGCGCTGGTATTCGTCCAGGGACCTGTTGGCCTTCTCCTTCAGATATGCGGCCGCGACGCTTGAACCCACCATTACCACGGCGCTGACAAAGGTCAGGGTGCGGTTGTTGATGACCGGCTCGATCTCCTCGAGCACCTGAGGCGCCTCAGGACGGTGGCCCGTCTCCGGAAGGAGGAACACATACTCGACCGACCGCATTGGCTGAATGTCCCTCGGCAGGAATCCCTCCGATCGTACGGTCAGTGTCGTCGGCCGTGCATCCCTCTGCCGGAACAGGAACGGCGTGACCCCGAGGCGCAGTCCGCCATCATAGACCTCCGCCCGCTCGGGCTGCGATCTGATGACGTGAGACCGTCCCCACGGAATGCGAACATGGAGGAATGCTCCGGGGAGGACCTCCAGCGTGTCCGAGATGCGGCATTCGGACCATGTGTAGCGGTCGCCGTCGATGCTCTCGAGCACATGCCGGCCGACCGGGACAAACACCGTATCTCCCTGCGCGGGGCGCACGGCCTCTCCATCCAGAAGAATGACGAGGTCCGGTTCGAGCTCTGTGAAGATG
Organism: uncultured Ignavibacteriaceae bacterium; assembly: GCA_964534125.1. Classification (GTDB taxonomy): domain Bacteria; phylum Bacteroidota; class Ignavibacteria; order UBA10030; family UBA10030; genus 2-02-FULL-55-14. The sequence continues at coordinate 23,954 of CAZHOJ010000007.1, read as the reverse complement.
ATCCCTGACGGCAGCAGGTCCTGAGCCGGCAGCAAGCCTGCCCACAGAGCGAGCATGCATCCGATGAACGCTCCGGCTCTCATGATGCCTGTACCCCCCGGAAAGCTGCAACTGTCTTGTCCTCATACACGATGATAAGACGGTCGTTCCACGTCACTGCAGGGACCTTCATACGTCCCTCAAGCGCCCATCCCCCCATGACCCGGCCTGATCCCTTCTCCAGTACCGTGAAGCGTTTGTCGAGCGATCCCACGTAGAGATGTCGCGCCGAAACAAGGACCGGCGCATTGATGACACTCCCCGCGTGCCATCTCCACCTCACATCGCCCGACAGAGCATCCATTGCGACCAGCTCGCCGGAGGCAGCGGCAACATACAGCATGACACCGTCAGAGGATGGTGTTGCGTACACCGGAGCGGAGAGGCTGCGCTCCCACCTCTGCTCTCCCGTCGCAACGTCGACCGATGCAACGCGTCCGTCGATGTCCGCGACAATAACAGCATCGCCCTCGACGATCGGCGTGGCAAATACGGGAGCGGATGTCCGAACGGACCAGACGGGGACACCGTCCTCCGCCCGGACTGCGTACACGATGCCGTCGTCGTTGCCACAGACAATGATGCCGCCCGCAGCGAGCGCCGGAGAGGACCGGAACGGCTTGCGGCCCCTGGCACTTCCCGGAGCGAAACGCCATCGCTGCTCCCCGCTGGAAACATCGAAACAGAGGAGCTCGCCGTCAAGCGTGGATACGAAGACTCTCTCTCCTGAGAGAAGCGGCGAGGAATCGACGGGACCGGCATCGACCTTCCAGGAGGGTTTCCCCTGCCGCAGTCCGTAGGAGATGAGCGTCGCATCGCCGGCCTGGACGGGGACGATGATGTTCTGGCCGGAAATCACGGGCGTGCCGCGGATGGGACCGCCGAGCTTGACATACCCGATCCTCTTGCCGTCCGCAATGGACACTATCTGAAGTTCTCCGTGCAGCGTGGCGATGATCACCATACTGTCACGCACCAGTGGCGTCGCGAGGATGCCACCGCGGGCATCGTACGTCCAGACCTCCTCGAAGGGAGGAACGAGGTCAGAGCGGGTCACATGGGCGCGCTCCGGCGAGCCTCCGTACATCGCCCAGTCGCGATCTCCGGGCTTCATCGCTCCGTCGATCCGAAGTCCCGAACACCCCGCAGCGGACAGGAGCGCAGCTCCCAGGATGAGCATTCGTGCCTGCATCAGAAATCCCATCCGAAGAAGAACTGGTAGAAGAGCCCCTTCTGGAACCTGCTGAGGTTCTTTTCGATGCGCTTGCCGATGTCGTAGCGGAGGACGAGGACACCTCCAAGGTTCCATCGGAACCCGAATCCGACACTTCCTTTCGTGTCCCTGTACCGCGTATCCCAGGCCGACCCGACGTCGGTGTAGATCGCCCCCCTGATGGAACCGAGGCCGAGCGTGCCGATGGGGAGTTGCAGCAGCAGGCGGTCAACGAGCGGGAACCTGAGCTCCTGGCTTGCCAGCCATATCTTCTGTCCACGGATGGACCACCGTGGCCACCCTCTGAGGTCCCAGCTCCCGCCCATAAAGAACCGGCGGGCCTCCACCCCCTCGTTGTACCACAGATGTGCCCTCGTGGCCCAGGCCGAGCGCCGCGTCAACCTCTGGTAGTGGCGATAATCAGCGATGAGCGTGTAATAGCCGACGTTATAGAACTGGATATCGTTGGTGTATGCGAGCGTCACCCTGAGGCGGTCGCCGTCCAGCGGACCGCTCGGGCCCCAAAGAGAGGTGTCCCAGACATATGTCAGGGAATTCGACAGCAGAAGTGCCCGCCTCGGGATCCCGATATAGATGTCCTTGTCGGAGTTTGCCAGCGAGACACCCGCCTCGACGCGTTCGAACCTGGAGAACGGGTGGCTGAGGACGTAATAGCCGCCGAACGACCGCTCATAATAGAATTGATCAGGGTCCGTAAGGTCGTACCGGTTCCCTGCAAGCCGGAAGATGCCGTAGGCATGGTTGACTCGGGAACCCAGGGATGTCCGCGAGATAGCGATATTGAAATTGTCCAGCAGCTCGCTTCGTGTCTGAGCAGTATTATAGATGAAGAAGTAATACTGGTCGTTTCCGAGGATGTCGCTCATGGCAAGCGCCGCTCCCCCGTACGTGCCGAACACCGGGTCGGTCGAGATCTGACTCTGCGCGATGTCCAGCGAGTAATCCTTCTCGTAGCGAACATTCTCCATCGCCAGTTCCCCGGGAAGGAGTGCGGCCTGCCAGCTGCCGCCGTGTTCGGGCGGTACGATGGGAACGATCTGGTCAGGCTCCTCGAGGATGGTGCGGACATCTTCGACCGCCCGGATCTGAAAACTGGAACTCTCGAACACCGTACAGAAGAGGTCGTCGCGGCCACCCCACACCGGGTCGAATGCGCCCGTTGCGAACGTCGTCACCTTCTTCGCCACGCGCTCATCCGGAGGCCGGGTCATATCGATGGCCCAGATGTTCCGCACACCGTCCGCATCGGACGTATACGCGATGGTCGTGCCATCGGGCGACCAGACAGGGCTCATGTCCGATGCCGATCCTGCGGTCACGTACCGGACCGCCGCCGTTCGGGGATCGATCTCGAAGAGGTTATGCGTGCCATCCTCGCCGTAGAGGGTGCGGTCGGAGCTGAAGACGATCGATGATCCGTCGGGAGACCAGACGGGGTCACGGTCATCGTACATGTCATGGGTGAGTCGGGTCAGTTCCTTCGTTCCGAGATCGTAGATGTACAGATCATTGTCGCCACTCTTGTCGACCGACGAAAAGGCGAGCCTCGTCCCGTCAGGCGACCAGGCGGGCGAACCGATGACGACAAGGCTCGTGAAGGCGACGGACCCGATCATTCCTTCGGCATCGATGTCGTACAGGTGGATAACATCGGTCTCCCCTGCCTTCGTGACGAACGCCAGGCGATGGTCTGACGAGATAGTAAGCTTGCTCTGGAACGGATGGAAGGTCTCGAACTCATGCGTCCGCTCCCCTTCCAGGACGAGCTCTGGCTCGGCCTCCTCTTCGTCAGCATCGATGCGGTAGATGCTCGTGTAGCCCATGAGGTTCCCGATGTAGTAGATCTCCCGCCGCCCGTTCCTGACGGTGACGGTCGGTTTCGAATTGAACCCTTCCGACACGATGTCCCGTGCGATACCGCTCGGCAGGTCCTCATTGGCAAGTTTCGGGAAGTACTCCTTTTGAAGCGCGTACAACCATTCCCTGTCGAACTCCTCGAACGTCTTTCCCACCGTTCGTTCGAAGACATCCTCGAACCTGTCGGAGACCCACATGTTCTCGAGCAACAGGAGCAACTTCTCCTCACCATATCGTGCAGCGATGTCCTGGCAGGCCCGTTGCCCCATCTTATACATCAGGTAGGTGCCGCTGATACGGTACATGTCCTTCAGCCCGACGGTATATCCGTTCAGCACCGCATCGCGAACGATCATGTCCGCCTGCGTGTCCCACGTCGTCGACCAGTATTCGGCCAGGCCTTCCGTGAACCAGAGGGGCGGGAACCGGTCAGGGGGCACGCGATAATCCAGCAGAATGCGGTTCACCTTGCTGTGCATGAACACGTGAACAAGCTCATGCCGGATGACATGGGCGAACCGGGGGAGCGACCCGTCGCAGGGAATGACGACGCGGCCTTTCAGGAATTCGAAGAACCCGCCGACCCCTTCGGGAATGAACCCCGGGATGGTGTTCGTCTGCTGGAAATGAAGATGGGAGGAATAGAAGACGAGCGGGATGCGCTGCTGGACGTTGTGGTTGAACCTCTGCTGAAGGACGGCATACGCCTCTTCCGCATAGGCGGCCCCCCGGTGGGCGAGCTCCTCCATCTCTTTATAATAGTAGATGTTGAAGTGCGGGGTCCGCAGGACCTGCCACTCAAAGTCCGTGTACTGGATCTTGTTGCGGCCGAAGTAGTAGAACTGCGCCTCAGCGGTGACGGAGAGACACAGGATCGCTGCCAGAAAGATACATGGACCCCGCCGCATGCACACCCCGGGCTATCGGACCTTTGCCAGCGCGTTCTTAAGGACGTTGATGGCCTCGACCGGTTCGGGATCCTCGCCGTTCAGGACAGCAAGGTACAGGCTGACCCAGTCGCCGAAATGGATAAGGGAGAACATCCGCGCCAGGGTCCCCTTCCCGCGGCTCTGCACTTCTGTCACGCCGCCGGCCATCGGAGCGATCCAATCCCTGGTCAGCTGCTCGCGCAGTGCCACCCGCTTGTGCGTCCCCCTGTCTTTCAGGAAGACCACGTGGACGGAGCGCAGCAGGTCGGGAAGATGCTTCCACCCCACCAGTTCGTTGTGGTTCATCTCCGGAAGGACATGCCCCCCCGCAAGTTGCTTCGCATTCTCGTTGATCTGGCCCTTCCAGCGCACATTGATGGCGTCGAGATGCTCCGTGCTGGAATAGACGACCGGCAATTTCCCGTACAGCTGCTTCGCCAGTGCGAGCGGCTCGTTCGCAGGCCCGGCCGGGTCCGACCACTGAGCTGAGAGCTTCCGCATGAGCGATACGGTCTCGCGAAGCTCGGACTCCGGGACCTTCACAAATCCCATCGACCGCAGGGCCATCAACAACGGGAAGAAGGAATACCCCACGGCAGCGCGGGGTGAGAGTCCGCCCGGAATGGTGATACATGGATGGCCATATGACGCGGCGAGTTTTGCCGTCATTCCGTTCGTCGAGATGCACAGGACCTTCGCCTTCCGCCTGGCCGCATCCTTATGCGCGGAAATGGTCTCTTCGGTATTGCCCGAGTAGCTCGAAATGATGACGAGCGTGTCCTTTCCGACGTATGCCGGGAGCGTGTACCCACGGTTCACAAGGAACGGAACGCCCATGCTGTCTGCAAGGTACGTGCGGAGCAGGTCCCCGCCTATCGCAGATCCTCCCAGGCCGCTCAGCACAATGGTGCGGATCCCTTTGGCCTTGAAGGACGGCTTGAATGCACGCCCGATAGCAATGGCCTCTTCCACCTGGTCCGGAAATTCCTCGATCCAGGTGTACATCCCCTTGGGGTCGATCGCTTTGATGTCTTTGAGTGTCATGATGTGCTCTTCAGGATGTGCGCAGCGATGTGACGGGTATTTCCGGGAACTTCTGCTTCATAATGGTCTCGAGGAACGAACGGATATCGTCCTCCGTGTCCATTAAAAGGACACGCTCCGCCACATGGACCGCTTCGCTGTAGTGAATGGAACGAATGATCTTCTTGATCTCCGGCAGCATGTCCGGCACGACGCTGAACGTGTCGAGTCCAAGGCCGAGCAGAAGGATGGTCGCCAGCGGGTCGCCTGCCATCTCGCCGCACATGCTCACTTCGGCCCCCGCCGCTTTACCCCGCTGGATGATGCGCCGGAGGAAACGGACCACCGCAGGATGGAACTCCTGGTACAGCTCGGAAACGATGTCATTGCCGCGGTCAACAGCGAGCAGGTACTGGATGAGGTCGTTCGTTCCGATGCTCAGGAAATCCACCTCCCTGGCGAGGTCCTCCGCAAGGACAGCAGCAGCCGGCACCTCGATCATGATGCCCACGCGGATCTTCTCATCGAACGGGATCCCCTCGGCCTTCAGATCATCCTGCGCCTGACGGAGGAGCTGCTTCGCCAGCCGGACCTCCTTGATGTTCGAGACCATCGGGAACATCACGTCGATATTCCCTTCCGCGCTCGCCCGGAGGATGGCGCGGAGCTGGTCGAGGAACACCTGGGGCTGGTCGAGCATGACCCGGATGCCGCGCCAGCCGAGAAAAGGATTCTGCTCCTTCTCGTGCTGGGCCATGAACTTGTCCCCGCCGATATCGAACGTCCTGATGACGACACGGTTCGGCGCCATCGCCACGGCCACCTGATGGTAATGCCTGTACTGATAGTCCTCTGACGGAAAAACGTGCCTGCCGATCAGGAGCGTCTCCGAACGATACAGCCCAACGCCCGTTGTCCCCTGCCGTTTTGCGTACTCCAGCTCGGTGACCAGCTCGATGTTGGACGAGAGCGTGACCCGGTGTCCGTCCCGGGTCTCTGCGGGAAGTTCCCGGAGGCTCTGAAGCTGTTGTTCGAACTCGGCCTGGTCCGCCTGCCGCTTCAGGCACTGCGCCTTCGTCCGCTCGGACGGATGAAGAATCACCACGCCCTCATAGCCGTCGACGATGATCTCACAATCCTCGGTGAGATGCATCAGCAGCTGATGGACACCGACGACCGTCGGTATCTTGAGCGCACGGGCCAGGAGCGCCATGTGTGACGTGGCGCCACCGACCTCGGTGACGTACGCAAGGACCGTATTCCGGCTGAGGATCATCGCATCGGCCGCGCCAAGCATGTGGGACGCGATGATGAACGTCCCCTCGAGCCGCGACTTGAGCCGCTGTTCCTGCATGTTCCGCAGGATGCGCTGCCGGACATCTTCGAGGTCGTAGGCCCGCTCCCGCGTGTACTCGTCCGTCGCGTTGGCCATCAGCCTGCGGTACTTGTCGATCTCGTCCGTAACGATGAACTCAGCGTTCTTCCGTTCGAACCGGATGCGCTTGTAGATGGAATCGAACAGGACCGCGTCCTCGAGGATGAGCAGCTGAGCTTCGAAGATCTTCGCCTGCTCCGGGCCGAGCCTGTTCTCCGCGAAATCGAGGATCTTTGCCAGCTCCTTCCTCGACCGCTCCAGCGCCCCCTCCAGACGTTCGATCTCCGCCGGGACACCCTCCGACACGAGCCGACGTTCCTCGACGACGAGCTGCTGCTTCCGGTAAACGAACACCTTCCCCATGGCGATACCGGGGGAGGCAGCGATCCCTTTCAGCCGTCTATCGTGTTCCGGTCTTCCGTTCTCGCTTGTCATGTCATCGACTCGTCGAAACCCCGTTCAAATATCTCGCAGATGGCCGTCGCCATCGCCTCTTCGTCCGCACCCTCGAACCGCAGGATGAGCTCGGACCCCTGCTCTGCGGCGAGCGTCATCACGCCGATGATGCTCTTGCCATTGATCTCCAATCCGTCCTTCTCGATCATGAACTCTGCCTTGAACTTCGCAGCGAGCTTGACGAGCGTTGCAGCTGGACGGGTATGAAGGCCCGCTCGGTTCCTGATGATGACCCGGCGCTCGACCATATGCATCAGCTGGACCGTACCCGGAGAAGCTCGGAGAACCAGCGGAGCATCTCCCGGTCTGTGGTCTTCGGAAGATGCCGCAGTTGTTCCTGCGCCGACCGGATGTCACGGGAGATCTTCCTGCGGGCATCGTCGAGTGCTCCCGTCCTTACGAAGATGTCCCGGAATGCGGGGATCTCACGCCAGCCGATCCTCTCCTTCCGATACACACGCATCAGCTCACGCTTGTCCGGCCCTGTAGCCCGTTCCAGCGCCCTGAGAAGGACGTAGGTCTTCTTCCCTTCGCGGATGTCACCGCCGATCCGCTTTCCGAAGGATGTCTCGTCACCCGCGATGTCGAGCAGGTCATCCTGCACCTGGAACGCCCTCCCGAGAAGCATCCCATAGGACCGGAGTGCCCGGCGCTGGGCTGGTGTTGCACTCCCCAGAATCGCCCCAAGCTCCGCCGAGACAGAGAGCATCCGGGCCGTCTTCTTTTCGATCATCGATATATAGCGTGAGAGCGTGACCGTCCGGCTCGTCTCGAATTCCTTGTCGTACGCTTGCCCTTCACACACGACGAGGAGCCCTTCCGTGAAGAGCTCGCTCAGCTCATGCGCCAGCTTCCGCGGAGACGCCAGCAGGGCCTGATAGGCGAGCGCCACCATTGCATCCCCCGTCAGGAGAGCGGTGTTCTCGTCCCACATCGTGTGGACCGTCGGCCGTCCGCGACGCGTCGAGGCGTTGTCCATGATGTCATCGTGAACGAGCGTAAAATTGTGGAGGATCTCGATGGCAGCGCTGGCCGGGAGAGCGGTGCGGGCCGAACCGCCGACCGCCCGGCATGCCACCAGTACCAGCACGGACCGTACCCTCTTTCCTCCCCCATCGAGCACATACCGCATGGGATCGTACACGGTTGCTGGCAGCGGTTTGCGAATCATACCCCGCAGGTATGTCTCGACCTCTGTTCTGTACCCTTTGTACCGTTCCTCAAAATCCGGCATGGACGCCCTACCTCAGCACCAATTGTTGAGAGCTCAATTCAGCGATCGTGCGTGATCCGGTAAGGAACATTGCGCCACGCAACTGCATCTTCCATTCGTCGAGCATTCCGACGACCCCCCTTTTTCCCCGTGCTGACAGGGCCTGAAGGATGGGGCGGGCCGATCCCGCCAGGTCCGCTCCGAGGGCGATGGACTTGGCGACCTCGAGGCCGTTCGTCACACCGCCGGAGGCGATCAGGGTGAATCCCGGCGTCCGCTGCCTGAGCGCGGCCACTTGTCGCACTGCATCGACGGTGGGAATACCCCAGTCCCAGAACACATCAGCAGGTCTCCGGGCTGAACTTTTGCTGCGGAGGATCTCGACGCCTGCCCAGCTCGTCCCTCCCGCACCAGCCACATCAATGATCCCGACACCCGCATCCAGTAATCGCCTGGCGACTGCTGCCGAGATACCGGCTCCGATCTCCTTCACGATGATGGGGACTCCAAGATCCCTGACAAGAAGCTCGATCCCCCGCAGGACTCCTGTGAACTCGGGATTCCCTTCCGGCTGGAGGAACTCCTGCAGCGGATTGAGATGCACAGCGAACGCATCGGCCTGGATCAGGTCGACGAGGCGGCGGATCCCTGACACGTCCCTGAGAAGAGCGACCTCCGCTGCCCCTATGTTGCCGAAGAGCGGGATGGACGGGGCGGCCTTCCGTGCGGCCGAATACGACGTATGGAACCGCGAGTCCTCCATCGCCTGCCGCTGGCTGCCGACCCCCATGGCCAGTCCGTACGACTGGCATACCTCGCCGAGGGCACGATTGATGTGCACGGCGTCCCTGTATCCGCCCGTCATGCTGGAGATGACCAGGGGAAAGGTCAGGGATTTGCCGAGGAAACTCGTGGAAGTGTCGACGTCGGTAAGGGAGATCTCAGGGAGGGCGTTATGGACGAACTCCCACCGCTCAAAACCGGCCGACGTGGTCCGGAACGAGACATCCTTCGAGAGGGTGAGCTGCACGTGTTGCTGTTTCCGAGAGGGGGTCCGTGTGCGTCCCATAGGCCATAGCAATGTATGACCATAATACACAACCACCGAGCGATTTGCAACAAAGGCCCTGCCCGAGGCACCACTGAAGGTCCTCATACTCCCCGTTTTGGTTTCACCCTCAATTCTTCATATCTTGAAGCCTCTTCAGCGTATCCATTTCGACGAGACTCTATGCGCGCGATCATTCCAGTTGCAGGTATCGGGAGCAGGCTGCGACCTCACACCTACACGGTCCCGAAGGTCCTGCTGAACGTCGCGGGGAAGCCCATCATCGGGCACATTCTCGATAAGGTGATCGAGAATGGTTTTAATGAGGCGACGATCGTCATCGGCTACATGGGCGAGAAGATCAAGGAGTATGTCCTCGGACACTATCCCATCAAGGTCGACTTCGTCGAGCAGGAAGAGCGCCTGGGACTCGGGCATGCCATCTACCTCTCGCGCCACACCTTTTCCCGTGACCCGATCCTGATCATCCTTGGGGACACCATCTTCGACGTCGACCTCCAGAAGATGATGAATGGAGAGCACAGTGTCCTGGGTGTCAAAGAGGTCGAGGACCCGCGCCGGTTCGGCGTGGCTGAGACTTCGAACGGATTCATCACAAGACTGGTCGAAAAGCCCGACAATCCGCAGAGCAACCTGGCAATTGTCGGCCTCTATTATATAGCCCGTCCGCAAATCCTCATGGACAGCCTGAAGGAAATGATCAAGGCGAACAGGCGGACGAAGGGGGAATTCCAGCTGACGGACGCGCTCCAGATGATGATGGACGCCGGCGAGAAAATGAAGACGTACTCGATCAACGGCTGGTACGACTGCGGAAAGCCGGAGACCCTGCTCTCGACCAACCGCCATCTGCTGGACACTTTCCCTGCCCCCGCCCCACTCGAGGGTGTCGTTATCAGACCTCCTACGTTCATCTCCCCCAAAGCAACGGTGACAAACTCCATCATCGGCCCATACGCGACCATCGCCGAAGGGGCCAGCGTGGAGCACTCGATCGTTGAGAACAGCATTATTTCGGAAGAAGCCGAGGTTCGCGACGCGCTGCTGAAGGACTCTATCGTCGGCAGCAACGCTATCGTCCGCGGCAACTCCAAACGCATCAACATCGGGGACTCCTCCGAACTGCAATTCTATTGATCCTCTTCTCACGTTCCACAAGGACCAGCAACGCTCTATGAAACACCTGTTCACCTCTGAATCGGTCTCGGAAGGCCATCCGGACAAGGTCTGCGACCAGATATCGGACGCCGTCCTCGACGACATCCTGCGCGTGGAGCCTCAGGCGCGCGTCGCATGCGAGAGCTTCGTGACCACCGGGCTCGTGCTCGTCGGCGGCGAGGTCACGACCCGCAAACATTACATTGACACGCAGAAGATCGCCCGCGACGTCATCAAAGACATCGGCTACACCGAGGCCGGCATTGGATTCGATGCGGATTCATGCTCGGTCCTCTCCGCGATCCATCAGCAATCGGGCGACATCGCCATGGGTGTCGACTCCGGCGGCGCCGGCGATCAGGGCATGATGTTCGGGTACGCCTGCTCCGAAACGAAGGAGCTCATGCCCCTCCCCATCATGCTCGCTCACGGCATCGTGCGGAAGCTTGCGGAGATACGAAAGACCCGCACGAGGCTTATGCCCTACCTCCGCCCCGACGCCAAGTCTCAGGTCACGGTGGAGTATGACGGAAAGGTACCGGTTCGCATCCATACGGTCGTCGTGTCCACGCAGCATGCGCCGGACGTCTCGCAGAAACGGATCAGGGAGGACGTGATCAACCTCGTCATCCGGAAGGTGGTCCCGGCCCACCTCCTCGACAAGAAGACCCGCTATTTCGTCAATCCGACCGGCCGTTTCGTGGTCGGCGGGCCGCACGGAGACAGCGGTCTCACCGGCCGCAAGATCATCGTCGACACGTACGGCGGCAAAGCGCCGCATGGCGGCGGAGCCTTCTCAGGGAAGGACCCGACGAAGGTGGACAGAAGTGCTGCCTACGCTGCGCGCCACCTCGCGAAGAACATCGTCGCCGCGAACCTCGCTTCTGAATGCCAGATCCAGCTGTCGTATGCGATCGGCGTCAAAGAACCCGTCTCTGTGCTCGCCCAGACCTTCGGCACGGGCATCATGCCCGATTTCATGCTCGAAGAGCTGCTCTCAGAGCTGACGGGCGAGGGAGGACCGGCCGACATGACACCCCGGGGCATCATCAAGCGGCTGAAGCTGCAGCGGCCCATTTTCCGCAAGACGGCGGCATACGGCCACTTCGGGCGGGAGGAGAAGGACTTCACGTGGGAGAAGAAGGACCTGGTGGCGGTGCTGAAGAAGGCCATTCGATAGATAGAAAGTAGCAAGTAGAAAGAAGAAAGAGGACTCGAGAACCAGGGATTCAGGACATCCGGTTCACGGTTCACTGTTCACGGTTCACTATATAGGACGCACCCAGACTCATGGATGAAAAGAAAGGCGTTTACAAAGTAAAAGACCTCTCACTGGCAAAGCAGGGAAAGCTGAAGGTCGAATGGGCGGAATCGCGCATGCCGGTCATGATGAGCCTGCGCGAGAAATACAGCAAGACGAAGCCCCTGCAGGGCTACACGATCGCAGGATGCCTGCATGTCACGAAGGAGACCGCAGTGTTGGTCAAGACCTTCGTCGCTGCGGGAGCGAAGGTCTCCTGGAGCGGCTGCAACCCGCTCTCAACACAGGACGACATCGCTGCAGCGCTTGCCGACGACGGCGTCTCTATCTTTGCATGGCACGGCATGAACGTCAAGGAGTTCTACTGGTGCATCGATGAGACCCTGAAGTACAAGCCGAACCTGACGCTCGACGACGGTGCGGACCTGATCTTCACGGTGCACAACAAGCACAAGCATATGATCCCAAGCATCCTCGGCGGCACCGAGGAGACGACGACGGGCGTCCATCGCCTGCGTGCGATGGCGAAGGACGGAGCCCTGAAGTACCCCGTCATTGCGGTCAACGATGCCGAGACGAAGTGGGATTTCGACAACGTGTATGGGACGGGCCAGTCGACACTCGACGGCATCCTCAGGGCCACAAGCGTTTTGTTCGCCGGGAAGAACGTCGTCGTCGCCGGATTCGGCCACTGCGGCCGCGGCGTTGCGCTCCGCGCGAAGGGACTTGGGGCCAACGTGATCGTGACCGAAGTGAAAGCGACGGCTGCGCTGAAAGCGACGCTGGAAGGATACCGGGTCATGAAGATGGACGATGCGGCGAAGGTGGGGGACATATTCATCACGGCCACCGGCGTGAAGGACATCATCGTCGGGCGCCATTTCAAACAGATGAAGGACGGCGCTATCGTCTGCAACACGGGACATTACGACTGCGAGATCAATCTCGACGACCTCAAGAAGATCAAAAAGGGCGTGCGGACGGTGCGGAAGGATAACGAAGAGTACACGCTGAAGAACGGGAACCGTATCTACGTTCTCGCACAGGGACGCCTTGTCAACCTCGCCGCGGCGGAAGGCCACCCCTCTGAGGTGATGGACATGTCGTTCGCCAATCAGTTCCTGTCCCAGCTCCGGATCGCCGAGCTGGACAAGAAGGGGAAGCGGCTCGAGAACACCGTGCACGACATTCCCAAACAGCAGGACCAGGACATCGCGAAGATCAAACTGGCCACGATGGGCTATACAATCGACAAGCTCACGCCGGCGCAGGTGAAGTACCAGTCGGACTATTCCGAGGGAACCTAAGAAAAACTTCGGGAGTCGTCAGTCGCCAGTAATCAGTCGACAGACTGAAGCATAAGGCCCCCGGGAGACCGGGGGTTTTTTTTTGATGTCCAGCCTTTTCCCTTTTTTGCTCTATTGCGTGATCTGCCTTCCCACTTCTGCTCCTTCCATCGGTCAAACCCTCGAAATCTATCCATCTGAGCCAATAGTGCCGTGGCACACTACATGAGTATATGCTCATATAGTTCAAAGTGAGGTTTCTTCAGATGAAAAAGCTCTCCTATCACCAAGCCGCAATCCTCGCGGCTCTTGCCCACCCGAACCGGATCCGCATCCTGGAGTATTTGCGAAAAGATACTCTGTGCAACTGCGAGCTCGCTCCAGCTCTCGGTCTCGAACAGTCAAACCTTTCCCGGCACCTCAAGATCCTTGTCCAGGCTGGTGTTCTCGAGTCATGGAAGGAAGGACTTCGGGTAAACTTCCGCGTGCCGGACGAGAAAGTGTTCAGGATCCTCGAGCTTGCCTCTTCGATCGCTCGCCGGGAGGCGAGGTCAATGGCAGAGGCGGTGGGGGATTGAGCATGGACTGTGTCCAGCGTTCGACATTCCGCATTCGACGTTCGGCGTTGGACATTGCGTTTGGATTCTGGCGAGAAGTAATATCGAATGTAGAACACTGAATAATGAATGATGAAGGAGACAGGTATGACCATCAAAGTACTCGGACCCGGTTGTATGAACTGCAAAACGCTCGAACGAAGAACGATCGAAGCACTGGGACAACTCAACGTTGAGGCCAGCGTCGAAAAGGTGGAAGACCTTGACGGTATCGTCTCGTACGGCATCATGAGAACCCCCGGGCTCGTGATCGACGAGAAGGTCGTCTGGGCCGGAGGAGTGCCCACTGTCGAAAGGATCAAGGAGCTCATCGGCGCTGCGATCAAGGCGAACTGACATGAAGGAATGGATGAAGTTCGCCCTTCTGGCAGCTGCGTTTGCCGTTTTCTACTTCGCCCCGATCGACTCCCCGGCGGTACTGACAGGCCTGGGTGCAGGATTGGCACTCCTTCAGGAGTATGCACGCCTTCATGTTCTGACATGCCTCGTCCCGGCATTCTTCATCGCAGGCACGATCGCCGTCTATGTCAAAAAGGACGCCGTCCTTCAGCTTCTCGGACCGACGACGAAGAAGTACATCGCCTACCCCATCGCGAGCGTTTCAGGAGGAATTCTGGCCGTCTGCTCGTGCACGATCCTCCCCCTCTTCACCGGCATCTATAAGCGAGGCGCCGGGATAGGTCCGGCGGTGGCGTTCCTGTTCACCGGACCGGCGGTGAACATCACGGCGATCCTGCTGACGAGCAGTGTTCTGGGCTGGGAATTTGCCATCGGCCGTGTGCTCGCCGCAGCTATCATTGCGATCGTGGCAGGATTGCTGATGGCGATCATTTTCCGGGACCACGACCGGAACAACACGAACGGCTCGTTCGCGACAGGTCTCGGCGGAGATGTCTCCTACTCCAACTGGACTATCTTCTTCTTTTTTACGCTCCAGCTCGGCATCCTCGTCGTCTTCGGGCTGTCCATCGACCCGATGCTCAAAGGCGTTCTCGTTATCAGCATGCTCCTGGGCGTGGCGGGTATCGTCTTCCTGAAGTTCGAAAAAGAGCACAATCTTGAGTGGCTGCGGGAGACATGGGACCTCACGAAGAAGATCCTCCCCTACCTGTTCGTCGGAGTGTTCATCGCCGGGATACTTGAGGTGTTCGTCCCGGAATCCGTCGTTACGTCTCTCGTCGGCGAGAACACGATCCTGTCGAACGCCATCGCCTCCACCTTCGGCGCGTTCATGTACTTCGCAACGCTGACCGAAGTGCCGATCATCCAGAAGCTGTTGGGGCTTGGCATGGGGCGCGGTCCTGCAATGACCCTGTTTCTGACCGGCAACGCCCTCAGTCTGCCGAGCATGATCGTGCTGTTCAACGTGATGGGGAAGAAGCAGGCGTCGGCATATATCATGACCATTGTTGTTCTCTCCGTCGCCGCCGGCTTGCTGTTCGGTGAATGGGCCTAGCATGGTGCGGCAACATGTCCCTCAGAAGGTTTCGCGCAGCGCCTGCCTGACGAAGTCCCAAGCGAGCTTGCGAGTCGAGGGACGCAGGCAGGGGAGACACACCCGCAACGGTCGAAATATTTCAAGAAACGTGGCGTGTACGGCATCATGATGACCGCGGGAACAACAACTCATCGAATGGCTAAAGGAAACATGACATGACGAATCGACATTCACCCATGATCCGTTTGACCACTGCCCTGCTCTTACTGTTCTCCGGAGTCGCGGCAGGACAGCCGGCATCGTCCGGCCTCCCTGACCCGGTTCCGACATTCGGGAAACCGCTCGTGACATTCATCGAACTCGGGTCGGTAAATTGCGTCCCCTGCAAGCTGATGAAGCCGGTCATGGAAGCGACGGAGCAGAAATACGGGGAGCAGGTCAAGGTGGTCTTCTATGACGTCTGGACACCGCAGGAGCGCCATTATGCTGCCATGTACAAGATTCGGGTGATCCCGACTCAGGTCTTTCTCGACAAGGATGGCAAGGAGTTCTTCCGACACGAGGGGTTCTTTCCTGTGGAGGCGGTTGATCAGCTCCTGCAGAAGCAGGGCCTGAAGCCAAAGAAGGGATCATAGCATGCTCGAAGAGTTGTTTACCTGGCTCACGACGGCCATGAGCGGCAGCTTTGGGATCGCCCTGATCGCTGCAGCCGGATGGGGTGTTGCGAGTATCCTGCTCAGCCCCTGTCATCTCGCGAGCATTCCGCTCGTCATCGGATTCCTGACGACGCAGGGTGCTGAAGGTAACCGTCGCCCCTACGCGCTCTCCTTCGTTTTTGCCGTGGGGATCCTTATCACCATCGCGCTCATCGGCATTGCCACCGCCCTGCTCGGCCGGATGATGGGAGATGTGGGAGTGTGGGGAAATCTGCTGGTATCGATCGTCTTTTTTGTCGTCGGTCTGTATCTGCTGGACGTGATCCCGCTGAATTGGGGTGAGCTGATCCCGCTGACCACACGTTGGCGCGGTTGGAAGGGCGCGTTGGTGCTGGGACTGATCTTTGGCATTGGTCTGGGGCCGTGTACGTTCGCCTATATGGCTCCGGTGCTGGCTGTGGTCTTCACCGTCGGCTCGACAGATCCGGCACAAGCCGCTCTGCTTGTGGCATCGTTCGGTCTTGGACACTGTGCGATCATTGCTGGCGCGGGCGGGACTGTGGGAACGCTCCGGCGGTTTCTCCGATGGACCGACGAGTCGAAGAACCTCATCCGGACGAAACGAATCGCTGGCATGCTCATCATTGGCGCCGGAGCATACTATCTCACGACCCTATTCTGAATGAGGAGGGAGCAAGACCTTAACCACAGCCATTGTTGCGGCCGGTTCCCTGCCGGGGGTGTTCCATCGCTTCCAGCCTCAGGCGACGACGGTCAAGCGGATCTATTCGCTCCTTGCTGTTGGCCATCACGACAAAGCTTATCTGGGGGGCGCCTGTGGCTGTTCACCTGCGGCGATGCAGCCGCCCAGCAAAACTCTCTCTGCTTGCATGTTCTCCGTTTCATTCGTATACTATATGCCAATGAGTGCATATATGCATATAGACCCAATCCTGACATGAGCCAGGAGAGCGACGTCCTCAAATCACTCGGAGACGAGACTCGCCTGCGGGTACTCAATCTGTTCCTCTCGTCGGGAGTGTCTCTCTGCGTGTGCGAGATCGTCGATGCGCTTGGGATTCCACAGTACAGCATCTCCAAACATCTTACCACCCTTCGGCACGCTGGCCTCGTCACCGTCGAGAAGGAGGGATTATGGGGATATTATCGTCTCCGGAACGAAGAGGAGTGGAACAGGGCCCTGCTCGCATTCCTGCGGACATCCCTCTCCCGGTCGCCGTTCGTATCCGACACTGAGAATCTGAAGGCACGATTGAGCATGCGCGAGCAAGGGAAATGCGTCGTCGGCCTCACGCCCCATCGGACCGTCCGCACACACAAACGAAGCCGCCAACCATCATGAACATTCTCATCCTCTGCACCGGGAACTCCTGCCGAAGTCAAATGGCAGAAGGATTTGTGAGACAGTTCGCGCCGTCGGCAACGGTCCATTCTGCCGGCACCGCTCCCGCGGAGCAGGTCCATCCCCTCGCCGTGAAGGTCATGCAGGAGAAGGGAGTCGACATCTCCGCCAACACCCCGCAGTCGGTGGATACGTTCCTGACGCAGCCGTTCGATTATGTCATCACCGTCTGCGGCGATGCAGAGGAGAACTGTCCGGCTTTTATCGGAACGGTGAAGCACCGTCTGCACATCGGGTTCGAAGACCCCGCAAAAGTGACCGGCACAGACGACTTCGTCCTCTCCGAGTTCCGGCGTATCCGGGATGAGATCGAGACGCGATTCCGGGCTTTTGTGCAGGACCACATAGATCCGGTGCGGCACTAGATCCAACCGGCCGACAGACCGCCCCATTATGAAAGGACCATGATGAGCTCCGTGACAAAGCAGCTATCATTCTTCGACCGCTACCTGACCCTGTGGATCTTCCTGACGATGGCGACGGGCGTCGTTGCCGGACATCTGTTCCCCGATCTGGCTTTTTTCTGGGACCAGTTCTCCGTGGGCTCCACGAATATCCCTATCGCCGTCGGGCTCATCCTGATGATGTATCCTCCCCTCGCGAAGGTCCGCTACGAAGAACTCCCCACCGTCATGGGACATAAGCGACTGCTGGGTCTGTCCCTTGTGCAGAACTGGATCTTCGGTCCGCTGGTGATGTTCGTACTGGCCATCGTCCTGCTGCCTGACAGGCCAGAGATGATGGTGGGGGTCATCCTGGTCGGCCTGGCACGATGCATCGCGATGGTGCTGGTGTGGAACGACCTCGCCTGCGGCGATACCGAGCTTGCGGCGGGCCTTGTCGCGTTCAATGCTGTCTTTCAGGTGCTGTTCTACTCGGCCTATGCCTACATCTTCATCACTGTCCTGCCCCCCTTCTTCGGCCTCGACGGCGCCATCGTTGACATCTCCATAGGTGAGATCGCCGTCACTGTCCTGATCTACCTCGGCATCCCGTTCGCGGCCGGCCTCGTGTCGCGGGCGGTCGGCATACGGACGAAAGGCAAGGAATGGTACCATGGCACGTTCGTCCCCAAGCTGGGTCCGATCACACCGGCCGCCCTGCTGTTCACCATCTTCGTTATGTTCTCCCTCAAAGGAGAGCTGATCTTTGAGCTGCCGATGGACGTTGTCCGTGCGGCTATCCCATATTCTATCTATTTTGCGGTCATGTTCTTCGTCACCTTCTACATTGCGTACCGGATGGGAACGCCATACCCGAAAGCGGCGACCGTGGCGTTCACCGCCGGCAGCAATGATTTCGAGCTGGCCATCGCTGTTGCCATTGCGGTCTTCGGCATCGGGTCGGAGGTCGCATTCGCGACCGTCATCGGTCCCCTCGTGGAGGTCCCGGTCCTCGTGGCACTCGTGACGGTCTCATTGAAACTGCGGGACCGCTTCTTCACTGCGGCCCCTGCTGCAAGGTAGGCGGCGCTCAGGAGCAATGACGTGGGCCAGTCAAACTACGCAGGCATTGCACCACACGGTTCGCTTTGGACCTTGCTCCGTTTGGCGCGAAGGATACTGGTTGCGGTCACTGCAGCCATCATCTTCTGGACGATCCTGATCATGCTATTCGAGAAATCGTTCATCTTCTTCCCTTCTGCGTATCCTTCCGGACCATACGATGACATCCGGGCGATCCCGAACGCCTCCGAGCACTCGTTCCTGACGGAGGACGGTGTGCGGCTTCACGGGGTCTTTGCACCGGCCGACTCCGCCGTTGCGACCATCCTCTTTGCTCACGGGAATGCCGGGAATCTCTCTCACCGCTTCCACTGGATGAAGCGCATGGCTCCCCTGAAGGCGAACATCTTCATGTTCGATTACCGCGGATACGGAAAGAGCGAAGGGAGTCCGGACGAAGAGGGTATCTTCGCTGATGCCCGGGCGGCGTATGACCACCTGATGACCATCGATACGAGCGGTTCTCCCGTTGTTCTCTGGGGCCGGAGCCTGGGGGGCGCGGTCGTTGTGGACCTGGCGACCCATCGGCGCACAGATGCGCTCATCCTCGAAGCGACATTCACCTCAGCAAGGGACATGGCGTCCAGCGCCTACCCTTTCCTTCCCGGTGTCGGCTCTCTGATCTCGACCCGGCTCGATTCCCGGTCCAAGATCGGCAGCCTGCACATCCCTTCTCTCCACATCCACGGTTCGAACGACGACATTGTTCCCCCGGCACTCGGTGAGGAGCTCTATAGGATAGCCCCAGGCCCGAAAGAGCTCTACCTCATCGATGGTGCCGGCCACAATGACACCTATCTCGTCGGCGCGGACGAATATCTGACCCGTATTGGCGGATTTCTCCGCTCGCTTCCCGCCGCGCGGTAGCAGCAGGCACTCCCCCACCGCAACCTTTCCCGCTCCGACAAGGTCTAAAGTTATTCACCCCGGTCTGCCGTTCGAGCGGACTGTTCTGCTCTGATACGCCAGCTCCCGCAACAAAGCCCGGTGGACGACGTAAGTGACAGTGAACCCTCACGAACGGACCCTCCCATGAAAAAGAAGACCAAGATCATCTACTACGCCGCTGGAGTGATCGTCCTCGCGGTCCCCGCCTGGTTTTTCCTCGGCAATTCCTCATCCAACGAAGATGAAGCGCTGCCGACGGTGGATGTGAAGCGGGGCACGGTCATCGACAAGGCACTCGCGGTCGGGACCATCGAACCCGAGATCGAGATCTCGGTCAAATCAAAGATCTCCGGGGTGGTCAGCTACATTCTGGCAGATGTCGGCGAGTATGTCGAAGCGGGCCATCCGCTCCTCGAGGTGCGGCCTGATCCGACACCGATCGAGCTGGCCGATGCAAAACGGCAGGTCCAGCTCGCCCAGGTCGACCTCGAACAGCTCGAAAAAGAGAAGGTCCGACAGGAACAGCTGCACGAGTCGAAGCTGATCTCCGACCAGGAATGGGAGGATATGACGAAGCGCTTCGACGAAGCGGCGCTCCGGCTCAACATCGCGAATGAGAAGCTTGCGCTCCTGGAGAGCGGCAGGGTCATGATCGGCGATACACAGATCGAGTCGATCATCAAGGCCCCCATCGACGGGTATGTGCTGAGCCGTTCGGTCGAGGTCGGCGATCCTGTGACGCCGCTGACGTCGTTCCAGGAAGGGACCGTCCTAATGAAGATGGCGAACATGCAGCGGCTCCTGTTCAAGGGAACGGTGGACGAGATCGATGTAGGGAAGATGGCGGAAGGCATGCCGGCGGAGATCAAGGTGGGTGCGCTTCCGAACGATACGGTGAAGGGTCAGCTGCGAAAGATCTGGCTGAAGGCGGAGAAGAAGGACAACGCGACGGTCTTCCCGATCGAGATCCTGCTGCCCGGCTCGCGCGAGACGCTGCTTCGCGCCGGATATTCTGCGAACGCGAACATCATCATCAGTAAGAAGGAAGATGTGCTCACGATCCCTGAGCGCGTTGTGACCTTCCGGAATGACAGCTCCTTCGTGACCATCCCGACCGCGACCGGGAACGAAGAGAAGCTCATCAAGACCGGCCTGAGCGACGCGATCTCCATCGAGGTCCTCGAAGGCCTCGCGGAAGGCGACAAAGTGTGCGAGAAGCCGCAGAAGGTGATAGAGTAGGTCAATTTCGAATTGCGGATTGACGATTGCGAATTGTGTACGTCACTGAAGAAGAGGGGGAGATATGGATGCGGAAGAGTTCAGGCAACGGACAAAACGATTCGCTCTTATGATACTTGCGATAGCGGCAAAGCTACCCGACAACAATCCCGGATGGGTCATAGGCAAGCAGCTCATCAGTTGCGGCACATCGGTGGGCGCCAACTATCGATCAGCATGCAAGGCCCGTTCGAAGAGAGACTTCATTTCGAAGATCACGATCTCTGAAGAAGAGGCAGATGAGTCTCAATACTGGCTTGAACTCATCAGAGACGGGGGGCTTCTCCCGGCAGACATGGTTGAGCCAGCTCTTCAGGAGGCGAAGGAGATCACGGCGATGCTCACTGCATCAGGCAAGACAGCCCGAAGAACACTGAGAGAAAACTAATTCGCAATTGACAATTCGATATTCGCAATCTTCATGGACTACTTCCGCACCATCCTGTCTGAATTCTTCATCGACCTTAAGGCACAGAAGCTTAGGTCCCTGTTGACCATGTTCGGCATCATCTGGGGAACTGTCGCGATCACTGTGCTGGTTGCATTCGGGGTCGGTTTCCAGCGGCAGATGGCCATCAACATGCACGGCATCGGCGAGAGCATCGCGATCGTGTGGCCCGGCAGCACGACGAAGCCGTGGGAAGGGTACGGCACCGGGCGGTCGATCTCCCTCATCGAAGAGGACGTTCACTATGTCATGGCGCAGGTCCCGGGCATCAGGAACGCCAGTCCGGAGTTCAACCACTGGACGAACGCCCGTGTCGGCGAGAACATCCTGAACCCTCTGATCGCAGGCGTCTATCCCGGTTACGAGGACATGCGCAACATCATACCGGAACAGGGCGGACGGTTCATCAATACGATGGACAATGAGCATCGGCGTCGGGTGGTATTCATCGGCGACCAGGTGAAGACATTCCTCTTCGGCGAGTCGGACGCCATCGGACGGATCATCCATGTCGCCGATGTTCCGTTCGTCGTTATCGGGGTCATGCAGAAGAAGACGCAGAACTCGTCCTACAATTCCCGCGACAAGGACCGCCTGTACGTTCCCTCGACCACCTATCAGTCTGTGTTCGGCAGGTACCGCATCAGCAACATGATCTACCAGGTAGAGGACCCGACACAGGGAGAACAGGTCGCTGAGGATGTTCGCACAGCGCTGGGAAGGAAATATAAGTACGACCCGACCGACCGGAACGCCATCTGGATCTGGGACACCACGCAGATGGACAGGTTCTTCTTCTACTTCTTCCTCGGGCTCAACATATTCCTTGGACTGATCGGCAGCTTCACGCTCGGCGTGGCGGGCCTCGGCGTCGCGAACATCATGTTCATCGTCGTGCAGGAACGGGTTCGGGAGATCGGCATCAAGCGGGCGATGGGAGCGAAGAAGCGGACCATCATGTTCCAGTTCTTCGCCGAAACGGTTTTCATCCTTCTGCTCGGGGCCGGTATCGGTTTCATGTTCTCCATCGGCATCATCCAGGGGCTTCAATACATTCCCATCAAGGATTTCGTCGGAACGCCGGAGCTGTCGATGACCGTTGTGATGGCGACGGTCGGCGTGCTGACGATCATCGGGCTGTTCGCCGGCCTCTTCCCTGCCCGGAGGGCGGCAAATCTGGAAGTGGTGGACTGTTTACGCGCATGACTAGAAGTCTTCTCAAAGAACCCTCTTCGAGCCGGGAAATTGACCACAAAGAACGCATAGATCACAAAGACAGTGAAAAATCACCTATGAGTTCTTTGTGTTCTTTGCGGCTATAAATTTTTGAGATGGGTGCTAATGACGATGTGCGAATGCCGATTGTGGATTGGGTAAGACGTGATCATTGAACTTCTCAAAGACTTCCTTGGTGACCTTAAGGCACATCGCCTCCGGGCGGCGCTGACGCTCATCGCCATCACATGGGGCACGGTCGCGGTCGTCCTGTTGCTCGCCTTCGGGGATGGGCTTGGCCATCAGATGCTCCAGGGGTTGATGAACGCCGGCAACCGGATCATGATCATCTACGGCGGTGAGACGCGGATGACCTACCAGGGGCTCCCGAAAGGCCGCAGGATCCGCCTCATGGAAGAGGACGTGCAGTTCCTGAGAACGACGGTCCAGGGCATCGACATGATCTCCCCTCAGTACCGACGGAATGTGAAGCTCACCTACGGATCGAAGCAGACCCGGACCGAATGCGAGGGGGTCGATGCTTCGTTCGAGGAGATGCGCCGGATGTACCCGACCGCCGGAGGAAGATTTCTGAACGCCCTCGATGTTGGCGAGCAGCGCAGGGTGCTCTTTCTCGGATGGGAGATAGCAGAGGACCTCTTCGGGGACGAAGACCCCATCGGCAAGACGGTGCTTGTGGACGACGTGCCGTTCACGCTGGTCGGCGTCATGCAGAAGAAGATCCAGACGTCGATGAACAACGGGCCTGATACATGGCGTGCAATCGTCCCGTATTCGACATTCCGCACGACCTATGGTTACAGGTATGTCAACTCTATCGTCGTCCGACCGTCGGATCCCTCGACGCAGAAGGTCGTCATGCAGAACATAGCCGCAGCGCTGGGCCGGAAATATCAGTTCGACCCTGCGGACGAGCGGGCCGTGCCGGTCTGGGATTTCATCGAGAACGAGAAGATGAACCGCCGCATCACACTCGGGATCAGCATCTTCCTGTTCGGTGTTGGATTTCTGACGCTTCTGATCGCCGGTGTTGGCGTTGCGAACGTCATGTACGTGGTCGTGAAGGAACGGACCCGCGAGATCGGCATCAAGATGGCCATCGGCGCGAAGCGGAAGTACATCCTCTGGCAGTTCATTTTCGAAGCCCTCTTCATCTCGGGCATCGGAGGGACCATCGGCCTCACCTTCTCCTGGGGGGTCGTCAGTCTTGTGCGAATGATGCCCGCGGAGGAGGGTGCCATGCAGTTCCTGGGACGCCCCATCCTCTCGCCGGAAACGATGATCTTCACGGTCGGCATCCTGGCGACCATCGGGCTCCTGGCGGGATTCTTCCCTGCACGCAAGGCGGCAAGCGTTGACCCGGTGGAGTCTTTGAGGTACGAATAGATGTCCCGGGAAATCCTGGAGGGTATGCAGTAGGCAGTAAGCAGGGTGCAGGCAGGCGGAGGACCCGGAACATGCTCTCGAATCTTTTCCCCTGCTCTTCGCCTGCCATCTCCTGCCTAGTGCTTACTTGACGAGTGCCAACACATCGTGTACACCATTCTGTGCCAAGACATCGTGTA